>NZ_JBXAIG010000001.1:0-1929955 GCF_058795995.1 Variovorax sp. GW823-FHT04F07 | reverse complement strand
TCCCGCAGCGAAATCAAGGAGGAGGGGCGAAGCCCCGGGGGACATTCGCGGAGGGAAGTACCCGGTGGCCTGTGCACACGCCCTGAATGAACCCGCACCCAGAATTTTTTAAATCAGAAAAGAAGGAGTCAGACATGAAGTGGATGAGCGTTCAAACGCCGCAGGGCCCCCGCGTGGGTTACATCAAGGACGGCGCACTGCAGCCCGTCGATGCAGCCCGCATGCAGGACATCGTCGAAGGCCAGCCCTGGCGCGACGCAGGCCAGCCGATCCCCCTCGCCGACGTCAAGCCCGCCTTGCCGTTCGCACCGAGAAACATCATCTGCATCGGCGCCAACTACCGCGACCATTGCATCGAGACCGGCCTGGCCATCCCCGAGAAGCCCGTCGTGTTCGCGAAGTTCAGCAACACGCTGGCCGCCGATGGCGACGCGATCACCTGGCCCGAAGGCTTCACCGAGAAGGTCGACTGGGAAGCCGAACTCGGCGTCGTCATCGGCAAGCGTGCACAGGGCGTGAGCGAGGCTGATGCGCTCTCGCATGTGTTCGGCTACGTCGCCGCCAATGACGTCAGCGCGCGCGACGTGCAGCTGGGCGAGGCGCAATGGGTGCGCGGCAAGTCGCTCGACGGCTTCTGCCCGCTCGCGCCCACCGTCGTCACGCGCGACGAAGTGGCCGACGTGCAATCGCTGGGCATCCGCTGCCTCGTCAACGGCGAGGCCGTGCAGTCGTCCAACACCAGCGAAATGATCTTCTCGGTCGCGTTTCTCATCGCGTACCTCTCGCGCGCCATCACGCTCGAACCCGGCGACCTGATCCTCACCGGCACGCCCGCGGGCGTCGGCCTGGGCCTCAAGCCGCCACGCTTCCTGAAGCGCGGCGATGTGGTCTCGGTCGAGATCGATGGATTGGGTTCGGTGACGAACCCCGTCCACGGCGCGGTCGCAAGGGGCTAGCCTCGGCGGCTTTCAGACAGACATACCTATTCAGGAGACAACAACAATGACAACCACGAGTCCCTACGGCGAGCTGGTCACAGGCGCCATCCACAAGGCGCGCTGGCGCCTGCTGCCCATGCTCATCGTCATGTACATCATGTCGATCCTTGACCGCGTGAACGTCGGCTTCGCCAAGCAGGCGCTGCAGATCGACACCGGCCTGAGCAACAGCGCCTTCGCGCTCGGCGCCGGCATCTTCTTCGTGAGCTACGCGATCTTCGAAGTGCCCAGCAACGTGATCCTGTCGCGCGTCGGCCCGCGCATCTGGCTGTGCCGGATCATGGTCACCTGGGGACTCGTGGCCTCGGCCATGATGTTCGCCACCACCGAGACCTCCTTCTACGTGCTGCGCTTCCTGCTCGGCATCGCGGAGGCGGGCTTCTACCCCGGCGTGCTGCTCACGCTGACCTACTGGTTCCCGGCCAAGGTGCGTGCGCAGGCCAACGGCATTTTGCTGTTCGGCTTTGCGGGCGCGCTCGTCATCGGCGGGCCGATCTCCGGCGCGCTGCTCGACATGAACGGCATCGGCGGCCTCAAGGGCTGGGAGTGGATGTTCCTCATCGAGGGCCTGATGGCCGTGGTGGTGGGCATCGTGGCCTTCTTCGTCATCGTCGACCGGCCGCACAACGCACCCTGGCTCACGAGCGCGCAGCAGAACGCGCTGCAGGCCGTGCTCGACCAGGAAGCGGCGGAGAAGTCGGCCGACAGCCCGCAGACCGTGTGGCAGACCTTGTGCAATCCGCGGGTCATGTTCTTCGCGCTGAACTTCTTCATCGTGCAGATCGCCGCCTACGGCCTCATCTTCTATCTCCCGACCCAGGTGGGGCAGATCCTGGGCCAGAAGATCGGCCTGCTGGTCGGCTTCGTCACCAGCATCCCGTGGCTGCTGGCACTGTTCGTCGTGTACTTCGTCACGCGCTGGTCCGACCGGCACCACGACCGCCGCCGCGTCACCGTGGCCACGCTCTACACGATCTTCGGCGTGTGCGTGTGCCTGTCGGCGCACGGCTCGCCGATCTTCGCGATCGCGGCGCTGTCCATCGGTGCGTCGACCTACCTGTCGGGCACGCCGATCTTCTATGCCTTCCTGTCGGAGCGGCTGTCGGGCCTGGGCATTGCCACGGGCATCGCGCTGGTCAACTCCATCGGCAACCTCGGCGGCTTCGTGGCGCCCAACCTGCGGACCTACGTGGAGCAGAACCACGGCGGATCGGCCGCGGGGCTGTACACGCTGGGCAGCGCGGCGCTGCTGGCCGCACTGATGCTGGCGCTCATGCCCAAGGGCTGGCGCGTGGCGAAGAAGAGCGGGGCTGCGGCGGCGCCGGCGGCCGTGCTCGACGGCCGGGCGCGCGCCTAGTCAGTCAGAAGGCCTGTCGCCAGACGCGCGACAGCGCCTGCCATGCGCAGTCGACTTCTGGCCGCTTGAGCGCGCCGGCCAGGCAGACAAAGCGCAGGTCGCAGCCGATGCTCACGCGGTCGGCAATGACCAGGCCGTCGCGCTGGCTGGCCTGCAGCGCCAGCGCATCGCGCGCCAGCGAAATGCCCACGCCGGCGCGCACCAGCGCCAGCATCGACATCTCCTGGTCGGCCTGCGCGGCTTTCTTCAGCACCAGCTTGTGGGCCTGCAGCACCGGCGCCAGCAACCGCGAATGCGAGGAGGTCGGCGGTGCCAGCACCCACGGCAGGTAGGCCAGCTCGGGCCAGTCGCGGCCCAGCACCTGCGGCGCCCAGCCGCTCGGGCCGATCACCTGGTAGTTGAAGCGCGCCAGCACCTGCGAATGGAACAGCTCGCCGTCGTGGCGCCGTGAGGCGGCGCTGGCCTGCGGCAGGTCGGTGGCTTCGGGGTCGCCGAGGTAGAAGCCGATGTCGAGCTCCTTGTTCAGCAGTCGGGCGAGCACGTCGCCGCTCGTGCCCTGGTGCAGCTCGGTCTCGAGCTCGGGCGCCAGCGCCACCAGTTCGGTGAGGAAGGGACTGAGCCGGGTGAAGTCGGGGTCGAGGATGGTGCCGATGCGCAGCGAGCCGCGCACGCCGCCCTTGAGCCGCTCGGCGGCCACCGCGAAATCGTTCAGGCTCTCGAGCGCATGCTCCGCGTGGTTGAGCAGCGCCGCGCCGTCGCGCGTGAGCAGCAGGCCGGTGGGCGTGCGCTGGAACAGCTCCAGCTCGACCAGCGCGCCCAGCTCCTTGAGCTGCAGGCTCACGGCCGGCTGCGTGAGGAACAGGCGCTGCGCGCCGCGCGACACCGAGCCCTCGCGGGCCACGGCCACGAAGGCCTGCAGGAGCCGGGGCTCGATCTTCTTCATGCCGCGCCGGGGAAAGGCTGCAGCTGCTTGTACATGACGAAGGCGTCCACGAAGCCCTGCTGCGGATGCCTGAATGCGCCCGGCAAGGTGCCGACGATGGCGAAGCCCATGTGCTGCCACAGCCGCACCGCGCGCTCGTTGGTGGAGACGACGAAGTTGAACTGCATCGCCAGGAAGCCCATGCGCAGGGCCTGCTGCTGCGAGTGCTCGCACAGCGCCGAGGCCACGCCCAGGCCGCGCGCCGCCTCGGACACCACGTACCCGCAGTTGCTCACGTGCGCGCCCTGGCCCGGCTGGTTGGCGCGGATCACATAGGTGCCGAGCACGGCGCCTTCGTCGTTGCAGGCCACGAAGGTCAGCGTGGGCACTTTCATCCACGAGTGGCGGGCCTCTTCTTCCGTGACATCGGGCGGGTAGGTGTAGGTGTCGCCGCGGCGAAACGTCGGTTCGAGGACGGCCCAGAGGGCGGGCCAGTCGGCGTCGAGGGCTTCGCGGATCTGGATCATGGGGTGATTCGAAAAGGGGGCAGCATGCCAACAAGGATAATCCGCGCCCATGGAAATCATCAGCTTTCTCGTCGACTTCATTCTTCACGTCGACAAACACCTCGAGGCCTTCGTGGTCGCCTACGGCCCCTGGGTCTATGCGCTGCTGTTCCTGATCGTGTTCGTCGAGACCGGTGCGGTGGTCATGCCGTTTTTGCCGGGCGACTCGCTGCTGTTCATCGTCGGCGCACTGTGCGGCGTGGGGCTCATGAGCTTCCCGCTGGCCTGCGGCATCCTGATCGTGGCGGCCATCCTGGGCGACCAGTGCAACTACTCGATCGGGCGCTACTTCGGGCCCAAGGTGTTCCAGTGGGAGAACTCGCGCTTCTTCAACCGCAAGGCCTTCGACCAGGCCCACAGCTTCTACGAGCGCTACGGCGGCATCACCATCGTGCTCGCGCGCTTCATGCCCTTCATTCGCACCTTCGCGCCCTTCGTGGCCGGCGTGGCCGAGATGAACCGCGCGAAGTTCACGGCCTACAACGTGGGCGGCGCGCTGCTCTGGGTGCTGGGCATTGCCACCGCGGGCTACTTCTTCGGCAACCTGCCGTTCGTGCGGCTGCACCTGGACAAGATCATCTGGGCGCTGATCTTCGTGCCCGGCCTGCTGGCGATCTTCGGCGCGTGGCGCGCCTCGAAGGCCGAGAAGGCACGGGCGGCGGCATCGCAGGCCTGAGCGGCCCTCCGCTCGCCCCAAGAAAAAACGCGCCCGAGGGCGCGTTTTTTCGTTGAGGGTTGGAAGGATCAATCAGTAGCGCGGCCCGTTGTCCGGGTAGTAGCCACTGCCGCGCGGGTAGCGCTGCTGGTTGTAGTAGTTGCGCTCGTCGACGTTGCGGCCCACCTGGTTGCCGATGATGCCGCCGATGGCCGCGCCGCCGAGCGTGCTGCCCGTGTTGCCGCCGATCGCATGGCCCACCGCCGCGCCGCCGAGTGCGCCAATGCCGGTGCCGAGGTTCTGGTTCGGACCGCTCGCACAACCTGCCAGCGTCATGACCGAAGTGGCAGCTGCAGCGGCGATCCAGAGACGTGTCTTCAACATGAGGTCCACCTTTCGAGAGTGATGGCCCATCATGGTCAAAAGTATGCATTTCGCGGTGTAGGAGCCTGCCGCGCTTGCCTGTGCGCAGGGGCGCGTGTTGCGGAACGCAACGCCTGAAAGCACGTGTGGCTAGGGGGTTCGCGGCTTCGGCGCCTTCTTCTTCGGGGCTTCCAGCGCGCCCGACGACGCGGCCCGCAGGATGCGGCGGAAGGTGGGGCATTCCATGTGGCTGGGCGCGGGGCAGACCGCCGCATGCCGCAGGCCGTCGCGCATCGCTGTGAGCTGGCGAATCGTGCGGTCGAGGTCCTGTGCCTTGTCCGCGAGCACCTGTCGGTCGATGCGCGGCTTGCCTTCGGGCGAGAACATGTGGCCGATTTCCTCCAGCGAGAAACCGGCGGCGCGCCCCAGCGCGATGAGCGCGAGCCGCTCCAGCACCTCGGGCGCGAACACGCGGCGCAGGCCGTGCCGGCCGGTCGAGGCGATCAGCCCTTTTTCTTCATAGAAGCGCAGCGTCGAGGCGGGAACGCCGGCGCGTTGCGCGACTTCCGAAATGTCCATGTGCCGGCCCCCTCTTGACTTCAAGTCGACTTGAATTGGCACAGTCTAGCTCTCGCCGCTTGAAGGCATCTGAAGGAAAACGATCATGGACGACACATCTCCCGCCAATGCCGAACAGGCCGCCTTGTGGAACGGCCACGCCGGCAGCGCCTGGGTCCGGACGCAGGCCGTGCTCGACGCGATGTTCCAGCCGCTCGAAGCGCGGCTGAGCGACGCGGTGCGCGCCGTGGGCGCCCGCCGCGTGCTCGACGTGGGTTGCGGCACCGGCCGCACGACGCTCGCCGTGGCGCGGCAACTCGGCCCGGCGGGCCAGTGCCTCGGCGTCGACATCTCTGCGCCGATGATCGAGGCGGCGAAGGCCCGCGCCGCGCGCGAGGCGCTCCCATCGGCCCGCTTCGTCTGCGCCGACGTGCAGGGCCATGCCTTCGAGCCGGCTGCGTTCGACACGGTGATCTCGCGCCTGGGCGTGATGTTCTTCGACGACCCGGTGCGGGCTTTCGTGAACCTGCGGCGCGCGGCGACGGACGGCGCGGCCCTGCGCTGCATCGCCTGGCGCGGCGGGGCCGACAACCCGTTCATGACCACGGCCGAGCGCGCCGCCGCGCCGCTGCTGCCCGGCCTGCCGCCGCGCCTGCCGAACGCACCGGGCCAGTTCGCGTTCGCCGATCGCGCGCGGGTCGCGGGCATCCTCGAGGCGAGCGGTTGGGGCGAGGTCGACATCCAGCCCTTCGAGGTCGAATGCGCGTTCCCCGCGACGGCGCTGGCCGACTACTTCACGCGGCTCGGGCCGGTCGGCCTGGTCCTGCAGGAGGTGGATGCCGCGACGCGCGCGCAGGTCGTCGAGACGCTGCATGCCGCCTTTGCGCCCTATGTGCAGGGCGACGACGTGCGCTTTGTCGCGGCCTGCTGGATGATCGCGGCGCGCGCGCCGGTGCGGGGGCGTGGCCATGTCTGAGGCCGTCGAATGCGCGCTGCGCACGCTGTGGATCGGCGCCGGCGCGACGGTGGTGATGGACCTGTGGGCCGTGCTGCGCCAGCGCCTGTTCGGCATTCCCTCGCTGGACTACGCGCTCGTGGGCCGCTGGCTCGTGCACCTGACGCGCGGGCGCTTCTTTCACCACCCCATCGGCAAGTCGCCGCGCGCGGCGGGCGAGGGCGTCATCGGCTGGAGCGCGCACTACCTGCTCGGTATCGCGTTCGCGGCCGTGCTGCTCGCAGGCTGGGGATTGGAATGGGCGCGCCAGCCGACGCTGGTGCCTGCGTTGATCGTCGGTATCGGCACCGTGCTCCTGCCGTTCTGCGTGATGCAGCCTGCGATGGGCGCGGGCTTTGCCGCGCGCCGCACGCCGCGCCCTGCGATGGCGCGGTTCCAGAGCGTGGTCACGCACAGCGTCTTCGGCGTCGGCCTTTATCTGGCCGCGTGGGTCGCCCGCGTGGCGGGCTTCTAGGTCAGAGCTGCCGGCTGCGCGCGAGCGGCGGGTTCTGCGCGAAGTAGCGCTGGATGCCGCGCATCAGCGCGTCGGCCAGGTTTTCCTGGTAGTCGGCGCGGCGCAGGTTGGCTTCTTCCTCGGGGTTGCTGATGAAGGCGGTCTCGACCAGCACGCTCGGGATGTCGGGCGCCTTCAGCACCGCGAAGCCGGCCTGCTCGACCTGCGCCTTGTGCAGCCGCGCGCCGATGCCCTTGATCTCGCCGAGCATCGCACCGCCGAGCTTCAGGCTGTCGTTGATCTGCGCGGTGGTGCTCATGTCGAGCAGCGCACGCTGCACCTGCGCCTCGTGGTTGCCCACGTTCACGCCGCCGACCTTGTCGGCGTCGTTCTCCTTGTTGGCCAGCCAGCGCGCGGCGCTGCTGGAGGCACCGCTCTGGCTCAGCGCGAACACGCTGGCGCCGCGCGCGGCGGGCGTGGTGAAGGCGTCGGCGTGGATGCTCACGAACAGGTCGGCCTGCACGCGCCGCGCCTTCTGCACGCGCACGCCCAGCGGCACGAAGAAGTCGGCGTCGCGCGTGAGAAAGGCGCGCATCGGGCTGCCGTTGACGCTGGCCGCGTTGATGCGCTCGCGCAGGCGGTGCGCCACCTGCAGCACGATGTCCTTCTCGCGCGTGCCGTTCGGGCCGATGGCGCCGGGGTCTTCACCGCCGTGGCCGGGGTCGAGCGCCACGATGATGATGCGGTCGGTGCGGCTGGCCGTGGCGCGCGGCGGCGGACCGGGCGGCGTCACGGGCCGGGCCGGGGGCGCCGCGGCCACCACGGGCGGCGGTGCCGGCGGCAGCGGCATGCCGCCGGGCGGCAAGGCCGGTGCGGGCCCGGACGGCGCGGGGCGCGCGGCCTGCTGCGCCATCAGGTCGCCCAGCGGGTCGCCGGGCGGCATCGCGGGGCGCACGGGTGCGGGGGCCGGCGACGGTGCGGCGGGGGCGGGCGGAGCGGTGGCGACGACGGGGCCGTTGCTCGGGGCGGTGGTGGTGCTGCTGCCGTTCTTGGGCGCATCGCGCAGCCGCTCGGCGATCAGCGCTTCCATCGGGTCGATGGCCTGCTCGGGGTACAGGTCGAGCACCAGCCGGTGCTTGTAGGCGGCCACGGGCGCCAGCGAGAACACCTGCGGGCGCACGGTTTGCTTCAGGTCGAACACGATGCGCACCACCTTCGGTGCGTTCTGCCCGATGCGCAGGCCGTTGATGTACGGGTCGCCCGGCTTGATCTTGCCGACCAGGTCGCGCAGCTCGGTGTTCAGGTCGATGCCCTCGATGTCCACGGCCAGCCGGGGCGGGCTGCCGACCACGAGCTGCTGCGAGTTGAGGCGGGCGTCGGACTCGATGGTCACGCGGGTGTAGTCGGCGGCGGGCCACACGCGCACGGCGAGGATGCTGGCGCCGCGCGCGATCTGGTGCACGCCCAGCATCAGCGCGATGCTGCCGCCTTGCAGCAGCACGCGCCGTTTCAGGCCGGTCGCCTTCATGCGGCCAGGCACGCCAGCAGATCGCTGCCGCGAGGGGTGTTCGCCAGGAGGGTCACGCTGCGGGTGTCGTCGGTCATTGCTTCTATTTTAATAGCTAGGTCGGCAGGTGGGGTGCGCCCCGCGGCGTTCTCCGGCCACTCAGCCAGCTTGAGGCCCGGGCCCGCGAAGATGTCGCGGAAGCCCGCGTCGTCCCATTCGCGCGGGTCGGCGAAACGGTAGAAGTCGAAGTGGTAGATGGCCAGCCCGTCGGGCGCCTCGTGCGGCTCGACCACCGCGTAGGTGGGGCTCTTGATGCGCCCGGTGATGCCGAGCGCGCGCAGCAGGTGACGCACGAAGGTGGTCTTGCCGGCGCCCAGGTCGCCCTGCAGCGCGATGAAAGCGTCGCGCAACGCGGGCGATGCGGCGAGCGCGCGCGCCAGCGCGTCGGTGTCGTCTTCGCCCTGCCAGCGCAGGGTGCGCGTTTCTACAATCGGCAAGTGATCGTCAGCCATCCACTCGTTGCTCGTATTCAGGCCTTGGCCCGGGAACTCGGATTCTCCCAAATCGGAATCGCGGGCGTCGATCTGTCGAGCGCCGAAGACGGTCTGATGCAATGGCTGGCCCATGGGTTCCATGGAGAAATGCAATACATGGCAACGCACGGCACGCGCCGCGCGCGGCCGGCGGAGCTGGTGCCGGGCACGGTGAGCGTGATCACCGCGCGCATGGACTACCTGCCGCGCGACACCGACGCCGAGTGGCAGGCCATCGAGTTCGACCGGCTGCGGCGACCCGGCGAGGCCATCGTGTCGCTGTACGCGCGGGGCCGCGACTATCACAAGGTGCTGCGCAACCGCCTGGCCAAACTGGCCGAGAAGATCGCCGAAGAGGTCGGCCCCTTCGGCCACCGCGCCTTCACCGATTCGGCGCCGGTGCTCGAGGCCGAGCTCGCCTCGCGCAGCGGCCAGGGCTGGCGCGGCAAGCACACGCTGGTGCTCGACCGCGACGCGGGCTCAATGTTCTTCCTGGGCGAAATCTACGTCGACATGGCGCTGCCGCCGAGCGAGCCCGTCAGCGCGCACTGCGGCAGCTGCAGCGCCTGCATCGACGTGTGCCCGACACGCGCCATCGTCGCGCCGCAGCGGCTCGATGCGCGCCGCTGCATCTCGTACCTGACGATCGAGCACGCCGGCGCCATTCCGGTGGAGCTGCGCCCGCTGATGGCCAACCGCATCTACGGCTGCGACGACTGCCAGCTGATCTGCCCCTGGAACAAGTTCGCGAAGAAGAGCACGCTGCCCGACTTCGATGCGCGCGAGGGGCTCACGGGCCGCACGCTGGCCGAGCTGTTCGCGTGGAGCGAGGAAGACTTCTTGCGCCGCACCGAAGGCAGCCCGATCCGCCGCATCGGCCACGAGCGCTGGCTGCGCAACATCGCGGTGGCGCTGGGCAATGCGGTGCGCTCAGGCGAGGGCGGCGCGAAGGAAGCGTTGGCCACGCGCGCCGGACATCCGAGCGCGCTGGTGCGCGAGCATGTCGCGTGGGGGCTGGCGCAGCAGCCCGGAGATCAACCGACTTAAGCGGGAAGGATCTCGCGCACGCGTTCCCATGGCCGGCACATGAGCGTGCCGCGCGGCGACACGACGATCGGGCGCTGCAACAGGATCGGGTTCTCCACGATCGCGTCGAACAGCTGGTCGTCGGTCAGTTTCTCGTCCGCCAGCTTCAGTTCTTCGTAGGGCGCTTCCTTGGTGCGCAGCAGGTCGCGCGCCGTCAGGCCCATGGCCTTCGCCAGTTCGCGCAGCTTCTTCTTCGGGGGCGGCGTTTCCAGGTACAGGACGATCTCGGGCTCCACGCCGCTTTCGCGGATCAAGCCCAGCACGTTGCGCGACGTGCTGCAGTTGGGCTTGTGGTAGATCGTCATCGGGTAGGCGGTGGTCGGTGTGCGTGCGGTCATGGCGTCGATTATGAGAAGAGAAGAACGGGCCTCAGCTTGTCTCTTCGTCCGCATCCATCGAGAACGGAAAGCGCGCCGCCCAGAACGCGGCCAGCCGCGGGTCGGCGTCCACGCGCCGCACCACGCGCGCCATGCGCGGCGCCACGCGGTAGAAGCGCCGGCGGGTCGGCGTCCAGCGCGACACCACGGTCACGTACAGGTCGAGCATGCTGATCTTGTCGCCGAGCAGGTAGGGCGAAGGTTCGTCGATCTGCGTGTCCATGAGGTGCCAGCAGTGCGCGATGCGCGCGGCCGTGCGTTCGAGCACCACGGCCTGCGCGGCGGCATCGGCCGCGAGGCGCGAAGGCTCGTCGCGCACCCAGAACATCGAATAGATCGAGGCCGGCAGGTAGACCATCCAGCGCAGGTACTGCGCGCGGCGCGGATCGCCGGGCGCGGGGCAGAGCCCGGCCTCGGGGTAGCGGTCGCCCAGCCAGATGAGGATGGCTGCGCTCTCGGTCATGACTTCGCCCGAAGGCAGCACGAGCGCGGGCACCTGCTGCATCGGGTTGACGCCGGTCAGCCGCTCGCGTTCGGACTCGCCCTCCCAGGGGGCGATGTCGACCGTGTCGACCTGCGCGCCGATCAGCGTCAGCGCGGCGTGGATGGGCGTGGCGCCCGAGCCGGGCGCCCCATAGAGGGTGTAGCGGTCGGCGGCTGCTGCTGCGACCGCCGGGGCGGATGGAGAGGCCATCCGCGCAGGTTACTGCAGGCTTGCGCCTCTTGCCAACCCGCTCAGGCGGCCAGCAGGGCGTCGACCTTGTCCAGCGCCTCGAGCGTCTTGAAGCAGGCCTCGGCCACTTCCGTGCCCTTGACCGCGAAGTGGCGGTGGAAGTACTTGCGGTGCTCCACGTGCTCGTGGAAGTGGTGCGGCGTGAGCACGGCCGAGAAGATCGGCACGTCGGTCTCCAGCTGCAGCGACATCAGCGTGCTGACGACGGTGTTGGCGACGAACTCGTGGCGGTAGATGCCGCCGTCCACCACCAGCGCGCAGCCGATGATGGCCGCGTACTTGCCCGAGTTGGCCAGGCGCTTGGCGTGCAGCGGAATCTCGAAGGCGCCGGGCACATCGAAGATGTCGATGAGCTCGCGCGCCACGCCGAGCCGCGCCATCTCTTCGAGAAAGGCGTCGCGTGCCTGGTGGACGATGTCGGAATGCCATTGCGCCTCGACGAATGCGATGCGCTGGCCGCGCGGCGAACCCGACGCGGTGACGGCAGAAAGGGGAAGGTCGTTGATCTGACTCATGGTGTGCCTCTTGAAAGCAGGTTTCCTGAATCAGGGCGCACGAAACCACAGGCTCGCTCGCGCGCCGGTTTGCCCAAAAAGAGCAAAGCAAGGCGCGCGGGCATGCCCGCATTTCGCGCTCTCTTTCATCCGGACTGTGACCGTCGGCTTCGGAATCGCACCGAAATCTGCTGACCCTCGAACCTGTGGCAGGTCCGAGGCGCTCGCGGGCTTGTGCAACTTTCGTTGCCATCACCGCCGGTGGGGAATTGCACCCCGCCCTGAGAACGCTTGCCGTCCGGCGAACCGGACGACGGCGCGATTCTAGAAGCACGTCGCCGGGCCGGTTGTCGCCCGCGCGCCAGACCTTCGAGCGCGCGGGGATTTGCTTCAGAAGCGGTACGTCGCGCTCGCGGTCAGGGTACGGCGCTGGCCGTAGAAGCAGTCGCCGCGTGCCAGGCAGGTGGTGATCTGCACCTTGTCGGTCAGGTTGGCCACGTTGAGCGCCAGGCGCAGCGGGCCGTTGTCCCACGCGAACATCGCGTCGAACAGCGTGACCGCGGGCGCGGGGTTGCTGTCCATGCCGTCGTACGACTTGCCCAGGTAGCGCACGCCGCCGCCGGCCGAGAAGCCGTGCAGGCCGCCGATCGAGAAGCGCTTGGTCACCCAGGCCGAGGCCGTGTGCTTGGGCACGCCCGAGATGCGCTTGCCCAGGTCGGAGCCGTTGCTCTTCGACACGCGCGCGTCGGTGTAGGCGTACGAGGCGATCCAGTCCCAGTCGCGCGCGATGCTGCCCTTGTACTCGAGCTCCAGGCCCTTCACGTGCACTTCGCCGAGCTGCACGCTGTTGAGCGGGTTGGTCGGGTCGGTGGTCTTGCGGTTGGTGTCGCGCAGGTCGTACACGGCCGCCAGGAACGAGGTGCGCTGGCCCGCGGGCTCCCACTTCACGCCGGCTTCCCACTGCTTGCCGCGCTGCGGCTTGAAGGGGTTGTTCGATGTGTCGACGCCGCCCAGCGGCAGGAACGATTCGGCGTAGCTCAGGTACGGTGCCCAGCCGCCGTCGGCCAGGTAGACCAGGCCGGCGCGCTTGGTGGTGGCCTTGTCGTCGGCCGCCGCTGCGGGGCGGCCTTCGGTGTCGGTGGTGGCCTTGTCGTGGCGCAGGCCCAGCAGGCCGATCCAGCGGCCGTACTTGACCTGGTCCTGCACGTACAGGCCCGCCTGCTTCTGCACCACTTCGGGCGCGCGCGTGTAGCTGGTGGGGGCCGTGTAGTTGCCGTACACCGGCGCGTACACGTCGAGCGCGCCCGCACGGCCGCGGCCCGAGAGCTTGGAGGTGGTGTTGCGCTGGAAGTCGGCGCCCAGCAGCAGCGTGTGCTCGACCTCGCCGGTCTTGAAATGCGCTTCGGCCTGGTTGTCGAGCAGCAGCATCTTGCCGCCGTTGATGTCGCTGCTCAGGTCGCGCTCGATGGTGCGCTGGTCGGCGTTGAACACCGGGCGCGCCGGACGGCCCGTGAGGCGGTTGGCCGTGAAGCTGGTGTACGAGGTGTTGTACCAGACCTTGCTCTCGGTCGAGCGCAGGTTCTGGCGCACCGTCCAGGTGTCGTTGAGGCGGTGGCTGAACAGGTAGCCCAGCGAGGTGCTGCGCGTGTCGAAGCGGTCGAAGCCCGGCTCGCCGGTGAAGGTCGAGGTCGGGATGCGGCCGTACAGCGAAGGCAGCAGCGTGCCCTGCCACGGGAAGAAGCCGATCAGCGAGCCGCTCTTGTCCTTCTGGTAGGAGGCCTGCAGCGTGAGCGAGGTGTCGGCGTTCGGGCGCCAGGTGAGCGAGGGCGCGATCGCGATGCGGTCGTCCGACACGTGGTCGACCTGCGTGCCGCTGTCGCGGTTCACGGCCACGAGGCGGTACATCCACTTGCTCTCGGGATCGAGCGAGCCGGTGAAATCGGCGGCGATCTGCTTGCGCGCGTTGTTGCCCAGCTGCAGCTGCACTTCGCGCTGCGTCTCGGCCTGCGGGCGCTTCGACACGAGGTTGAGCACGCCGCCGATGCCGCCCTGGCCGTACAGCACCGACGAAGGGCCGCGCAGCAGCTCCACGCGCTCCAGCATGTACGGGTCGGGCCGGCTGGCGTTGTAGGTGCCGTAGGTGCGTTGCAGGCCGTCGAGGTACTGCACGGCGTCGCCGCCGCGGGCCTTGAACGAATCCACGCGGCTGTCGAAGTAGCTCGACACCACGCCGGCCGTGTAGTTGGTGGTCTCGCGCAGGGTGAGCGCGCCCTGGGCTTCGATCTGGTCGCGCGTGACGACCGAGATGGCCTGCGGCGTTTCGATCAGCGGCGTGTCGGTCTTGGTGGCCGTGCTGCCGCGCCTGGCGACGAAGCCCGTCACGGGGCCGGTGGCGGTCTCGCCCGCATCGCCCGAGACGGTGACGGTGGGCAGGGCCTGCCGTGTGTCGGCAGCGGCGGCTTCTTGCGCGTGGGCATGTGCGCTGGCGGCAAGCGCCACGGCGGTGACCGCGAGCGTGGCATAGCCCCGCCGCGTGCGCGGCGTTCCGGGGCGACGATTCTTGGATGTCATGTGCAGCTTCTCCTGTGTCCTGCGTCAGGTGTGTCTAGGGCGGGGGAGTGGCTGCGGCGCGGTCAGGCGCGCCATGGCTTCTCGGGTGCGATCGAAAAAAACGGAAACGAACGAGCGCGTGCCGTGGCGCATTCCGAAAGGAAAGCGCATCCGGCTTGTGTTGTGTGTCTACGGCGTCGTGGGGGCAGTGGCCGGGGGCGACGACGGGATGTGTCGTCGCTCGGGCTGCTGCGTCTTCGTTCCTTCGAAGACGGCTGGCGGGCTCGCGGCGGGCGCGGGCGGCTGGCTGAGGCGGGCGATTATAAAAGGCCGCATCAGCGGCCCGCGAGGAACTGCGTCATGCGGTGCAGTTCTTCGTCGAGGCCCGTGCGGAAGGCCGCGCCGTGCGGCTTCTTCGCATCGGCATAACCGAAGGCCGGCTGCAACCGACCTTCAGGTGCGCTCACGTTGGCCCACCCGATCACGCGGTCGTGCCACAGCATCGGCAGCGCGTAGTAGCCGAACTGCCGTTTCGGCGCGGGCGTGTAGGCCTCGAACTTGTACGTCCAGCCCCACAGCAGCTCGAAGCGGCGGCGGTCCCACACCACCGGGTCGAAGGGCGCGAGCAGCCGCACCGCGTCGTCGGGCGCATGGCGGCGCGAGACGGGGTTCTCGTCAGCGGGCCAGTACCAGGTCGTGCCGTCGATGCGGCAACTGGCCAGCTCCTCGCGCGCCAGCCGCAGCGCAGCCTGCGTCTGCGCGGCCAGGTGCGGCGCGCCGTAGCCGAGCAGGCGCACGAGGTAGGTCAGGCTCGTGGCCGGCAGCGGTGCGTACTTGCGCACCACCAGTTCGATGAGCGCCGCCGCGCGCTGTGCGCGCCCGGCGGGGCTGTCGTCGGCGGGCGGGTGGCTCACCGCTTCGTACACCCGCGTGCCGCTGTCGCGCCGCACCACGCGCAGCAGACCGCGGTAGTGCATGCCGTCGAGCAGGTGCGTGGTGGCGTTGCTGGAGCCACCCCAGTAGTTCTGGATGCGGCCGTGCGCAAAGTGCTGCTCGACCTGGCGCGGATGCACCGGACCGTGCTCGCGCACGTAGGCCAGCACGTCGGCGGCCTTGCGGCGCGTGTCGGCGTCCCAGGCTTTCCTGGCCTCGCGCGGATGCATCAGCGCCAGGTGTTCGCGCGGCAGGAAGCCGTAGTTGACGAGGCAGTCTTCCTCGATCGCGAGCCGCGCGTAACGGCCTTCGAGATCGCCCGCGCGGTAGTCCTTCACGCGGTGGCGCAGCGTGAGGTCTTGCGCCCGCGCCGGCGCGCGGATCGGGTCGGCCTGCACGAAGCCGAGCTTGCGGATGGCGGCGGGGAGCGTCGTCGGCGTGAAGAGGGTGCGCGCGACGGCATAGCGGCGCAGGTCGTCGAGGGTCGGGTCAGCCATGGGGCGAATTGCAGCACAAGCGGCTGCCTTCCGCTTCGGCCGGATCGATCAGACCGCGCTGCGGTGTCGCTCGATGCAGACGTCGAGCGTCTCGGCGCCGGGGCGCTGCCACCAGTCGAGGTTCGAGAAGATCTCGACCTCGCTGAAACCCGCAAAGCCTGCATCCTCGACCCACCCGCGGATCTTCTTCAGCTCGACAACCCCGTCACCCATCATCCCGCGATCGGAGAGCAGGTCGCGCGTCGGCGTGAGCCAGTCGCAGACGTGGTACGCCAGTAGCCTTTCGTGGCCGGCGCGGGCGATTTGCTGCTGCAGCTTCGGATCCCACCACACGTGATAGATGTCGAGTGCCACGCCCAGCATGCCGGTCTTGCCCGCATCGAGTTCGTCGCAGAGATCGAGCGCGTGCTCGAGCGTGTTGATGCAGGCGCGGTCGGCCGCCTGCATCGGGTGCAGGGGCTCGATGGCCAGCGGCATGCCGACCTCGCGCGCGTACTCGAGCGAGGCGGCGATGCCGTCGCGCACCTCGTTGCGTGCGCGGGCGATGTCCTTGTACGCCGCCTTGCCGTCGAGCGCGCCGGGCAGGGCGCCGACGACCAGCACGAGGCAGGGCGCATCGAGCGTCTTGGCCTCGTCGATGGCGCGGCGGTTGTCGTCGAGCGCTGCCTTCAGGCCGGCCGCATCGGGCGCGGGAAAGAAGCCGCCCCGGCAGTAGCCCGAGAGGCCGATGCCGTGCGCCTTCAATTGCTTGGCCACCTTGTCGAGCCCGACGGCCGCGACCTGGTCGCGCCACGGGCTGATGGCGCGGATGCCGCGTTCGGCGCACTGGTCGATGAGGCGGTCCAGCGGCACCTCGGCGCCCGATTGCTTGCGGATGGTCGCCGTGTTGATCGACAGCCAGTCGTGGTTCTGCGAGAAATCGCGCATGGTCGCCATCAGCCTTCCACGCCGTGCAGCGCCAGCAGCGTCTTCATGCGCCGCACCGCGAGTTCCGGCTGCTCCAGCAGGTTGGCCGCATCCGCGAGACGGAAGAGCTCCGCGAAGTGCTGCAGCGAGCGCGTGCTCTGCTGCCCGCCCACCATCGTGAAGTGCTTCTGGTGGCCGTTGAGCCAGGCCATGAACACCACGCCCGTCTTGTAGAAGCGCGTGGGCGCCGCAAAGATGTGGCGCGACAGCGGCACCGTGGGGCCGAGGATCGCGTGGAACTTCTCGGTGTTGCCCTGGGCCAGTGCGCCGAGCGCGGCACTCGCGGCCGGCGCGATGGCGTCGAAGATGCCCAGTAGCGCATCGCTCTTGCCGTGCGTCGGCTCGCTGCCGAAGCCGTCGCCCGCGATCAGCTCGGCGTAGTTGAAGTCGTCGCCCGTGTACATGCGAACGCCCTTCGGCAGGCGGCGGCGCATGGCGATTTCCTTGTCCTTGTCGAGCAGCGAAATCTTGATGCCATCGACCTTGTCTGGATGCGCCGCAATGATGCCCACGGCGGTGTCCATCGCCGCGTCGACGTCCTTCGTGCCCCAGTAGCCCGCCAGCGCCGGGTCGAACATGTCGCCCAGCCAATGCAGCACCACGGGTTGCTTCGCCTGGCTCAGGATGCGGTCGTACACGCGCTCGTAGTCGGCGGGGCTCCTGGCCACGCGGGCCAGTGCGCGGCTCGCCATCACGATCAGCTTGCCGCCGAGCGCCTCGATGGCGGCCATCTGTTCTTCGTAGCCGCGGATCACGTCGTCGACGCTCTTCACGTCGTCGATGTTCAGGTGGTCGGTGCCGCAGCCCGAGGCGACGAGCGCGCCGGGCATGTCCTTCGCGGCGTCGAGCGAGCGGCGGATCAGTTCGAGCGACGTGGGCCAGTCGAGGCCCATGCCCCGCTGCGCGGTGTCCATCGCCTCGGCCACGCCCAGGCCCAGCGAGAACAGGTGGCGGCGGTAGGCGATGGTGGTGTCCCAGTCGACCGCGCATTGCAGCCACGGGTCGATGGCGGCGAGCGGGTCGGCCACGACGTGGGCGGCCGAGTAGGCGATGCGGTTGAACTTCACGCCCGCATCGGGCTTTACCGGCGCGGTGCCGCGCAGGGCGTAGGACGCGAGCGCGCCGCTCGCGGTGGGGAGGGTCAGCGACAGGGCCATGGCTTTGTCTTCTTCCTCAGACCTTCAGCGTGGGCACGTCGATCCAACGGCGCTCCTGCCACGACGCGAGCGCGGCCTCGACCAGCTGCACGCCCTTGGCGCCTTCGGGCAGCGTCCACTTGTAGGGCGCGTCTTCCACCACGTGGCGGATGAAGTGTTCCCACTGGATCTTGAAGCCGTTGTCGTAGACCTGCGAGTCCGGAATTTCCTGCCACTGGTCGAAGAAGTTCATCGTCTGCTTCTCGTCGGGGTTCCACACCGGTCGCGGCGTGGCCACGCGCGACTGGGCGCGGCAGCTCGACAGGCCGGCCACTGCCGAGCCGTCGGTGCCGTCGACGTGGAAGGTCACGAGGTCGTCACGGCGCACGCGCGTGGCCCAGCTCATGTTGAGCTGCGCGATCACCGGCTCGCCGTTGTGGCCCGTGAGTTCGCAGGTGGCATAGGCCGCGTCGTCGGCGGTGGCCTCGTAGGGCTTGCCGGCTTCGTCCCAGCGCGTGGGGATGTGCGTGGCACCGATGCACGACACCGACTTCACCTCGCCGAACAGGTTGTCCAGCACGTAGCGCCAGTGGCACATCATGTCCAGGATCATCCCGCCGCCGTCTTCCTTGCGGTAGTTCCAACTCGGGCGCTGGATGGGCTGCAGGTCGCCCTCGAACACCCAGTAGCCGAACTCCAGGCGCACGCTGAGCATGCGACCGAAGAAGCCCGCGCGGCGCAGCATGTCGAGCTTGCGCAGGCCGGGCAGGAAGAGCTTGTCCTGCACCGCGCCGTGCTTCAGGCCCGTGGCCTTGCCGGCTTCGTCGGCCAGGCGGGCGATCTCGACGGCTTCGTTGAGGTTGGTGGCGATCGGCTTCTCGCAGTACACGTGCTTGCCGGCGCGGATGGCCTTGGCCAGCAGCGTGGGGCGCATCTGCGTGGTGCCGGCGTCGAAGAAGACGGTGTCGTCCTTGTTCGCGAGCGCCTGGTCGAGGTCGGTGCCCCAGCGCGCGATGTTGTGGGCCTTGGCGAGCGCTTCCATCTTCTCGGCGTTGCGGCCGATGAGGATCGGGTCGGGCATGACCTTGTCGCCGTTCGACAGCGTCACGCCGCCCTGGGCGCGGATGGCGCAGATGGAGCGGATCAGGTGCTGGTTCATGCCCATGCGGCCGGTGACGCCGTGCATGATGATTCCGAGACGTTGGATGGCCATCGTGGGTTCCTTGGGGAGATGCAGGGGAAAAAAGAAAGGGTCTTCGATCGGCGTGGCGCGTGGCAATGCCGGGGCAGGCCGGGCTGCCCCGCGTGCACGACGCGGCGCGAGACCTCGGCGTGTCTGCTGTTACTGCTGGACCGCGAGGCCGGCGGCCTTCACGAGCTGCGCGTTGCTGGTGATCTCGTCCTTGATGTAGGCGTCGAACTGCTCGGGCTTGAGCGTCCAGGCGTCGGCGCCCAGCTTGAGGAAACGCTCCTTCACCTCGGGCGTGGCCAGGGCCTTGACCACCTCGTCGTGCAGGCGGTTGACGACGTCGCGCGGCGTCTTGGCGGGCGCCATCATGCCGATCCAGAAGTTGAACTCGGAGCCGGGCACGCCGGCCTCGGTGGTGGTGGGCACGTCGGGCAGGGCGGCGGCGCGCTTGGGCGAGCCCACGGCCAGCGCCAGCAACTGGCCTTCCTTGATCTGGCCGATGACGGGCGCGATGGGCGAGAAGTAGTAGTCGACGCGACCCGAGAGCACCTCGGTGACGGCTTCGCCCGAACCCTTGAAGGGGATGTTGGTGGCGTCGATCTTCGCGGCCATCTTGAACTTCTCGGCGTTCAGGTGCGTGGCGCTGCCCTGGCCGGCCGAGGCGAAGTTCATGCTGCCGGGCTTGGCGCGCGCGGCGGCCAGCAGCTGCGGCAGGGTCTTGATGTTCTTGCTGGGCGAGATGACGAGCGCGTTGGGCAGCGACGAGATCGGCGTGACGCCCGCGAAGTCGTGCACCGTGTCGAAGGGCAGCTTGGCGAAGGTCGACGGGCTCACCGTGTGCGACGACGAATGGATCATCACCGTGTAGCCGTCGGGCGCGGCGGTGGCCACCGCCTGCTGGCCGATGGTGCCGCTGGCGCCGCCGCGGTTCTCGATGACCAGCGCCTGGCCCATGCTGGTGCCCATCTTGTCGGCGATGGCGCGGGCAATGATGTCCGTCGTGCTGCCGGCGGCGAAGGGAACGATCACGCGGATCGGCTTGGTGGGGTAGCCGTTCTGCGCGGCCGCCAGGCCTGGCAGCAGGGCGGCCAGGCAGGTCAGCGAGGCCAGGAGGGTGGTGCGTGCAAATTGCTTCAAGGTTGTCTCCGCGCGGTCGGGCCGCAGTTCTTGAGTCATCAATTCACCAGTGGGTGAATTATTGAATTGTAGGAACGGCTGCGCCGCAGCGTCAACCGACGCTGCTTGGTGAAAACCCGGAGGCGTGGAAAAGGGCGCCTGCAGTGCCCGAAGGCTCAGTGCAGGACGTAGCCCAGCACGAGATCGGTCATGTGCGAGAGGCGTTGCGCCATCGCCTTGGGCGCACGCAGGTCACGCCCGAAGATGGCCGACAGCGTGTGGTTGTTCGAGAGGTAGAAGTAGCACAGCGAGGCGATCGAGATGTACAGCTGCACCGGGTCGACGCCGGCGCGAAAGAGGTTGTCCTTCTTGCCGCGCTCCAGCACGGTGTCAAGCAGCTGCACCAGCGGCGAGTTCATCTCCTGGATGCGGTCGGAGCGCTTCAGGTGCGCCGCGCCGTGCAGGTTCTCGCTATTGAGCAGCGTGATGAACTCGGGATGCTCCAGGTAGTAGTGCCAGGTGAAGGACACCAGCTGGCGGATCGCCTCGACGGGCTCGATCTCGTCCAGGTGCAGGCGCTGCTCGGCGGCGCGGATGTCGGCGTACACGCGCTCCAGCACGGCCAGGAACAGGTCGTCCTTGCTGCCGAAGTAGTAGTAGATGAGGCGCTTGTTCAGGCCTGCGCGCTCGGCGATGCTGTCCATGCGCGCACCGGCCAGGCCGCGTGCGGCGAACTCGTCGCGCGCCGACGCGAGGATGGCCAGCTGCGAGCGGTCGGCGTCGCGCGAGCGCGGCTCGAGCGTTTCGGGCAAAGAGTCCTTGGGGGCCTTCATGACGCGAATTTAACCAATTGGGGAATTAAGACAAGGCGTGGAAGGCAGGCACACATAATCGCCGGAGACATTTGCAACTGAGGTTCGAACTTTCCATGAGTACATCACAACCTGCGGGCCACCTGATCGTCGAGTGCCTGGTCGAACAAGGCATGCAACTCGCCTTCGGCGTGCCGGGCGAGAGCTTCCTGGCGGTGCTCGACGGCTTCCATGCCTACCGCGACCGCGCGCGTTTCGTGGTGAACCGGCAGGAGGGCGGCGCGGCTTTCATGGCCGAGGCGCACGGCAAGCTCACGGGGCGCCCGGGCGTGTGCTTCGTGACGCGCGGGCCGGGTGCGACCAATGCCTCGATCGGCGTGCACAACGCGTTCCAGGATTCGACGCCGATGGTGCTGTTCGTGGGCGACGTCGGCAGCGACTTCCGCGACCGCGAGGCCTTCCAGGAAGTGGACTACGCCAGCTTCTTCGGACCGAGCACCAAGGGCTTTGCCAAGCGCGTGGAGCGCATCGACGACGCCGACCGCATTCCCGAGTACATCGCGCGCGCCTTCGCCACCGCAATGAACGGCCGGCCGGGCCCGGTCGTGCTGGTGCTGCCCGAGGACATGCTGCGCACCGAGACGGCGGCACGGCCTCTGGCGCGCGTGGAGGCGGTCCAGCCGTGGAGCGACCCGGGCGCGCTGCGCACGTTGCGCGAACTGCTGCTGAAGTCGCAGCGCCCGCTGCTGATCGCCGGCGGCGGCGGCTGGACGCCGCAGGCCGCGCAGGCGCTGCAGCGCTTCGCCGAGAACTGGCGCCTGCCGGTCGCGAACGCCTTCCGCTTCCAGGACACCTTCGACAACCACCACCCGCAGTACGCGGGCGACGTGGGCATTGCCATCAACCCGAAGCTCGCGCAGCACGTGAAGGACGCCGACCTGGTCCTGGCCATCGGCCCGCGCCTGGGCGAGATGACGACGGGCGGCTACACGCTGCTCGAAGCGCCGAAGGCGAAGCAGACGCTGGTGCACATCCATGCGAGCGCCGAGGAGCTGAACCGCGTCTACCAGGCCGACCTGGCGATCAACGCCGGCATGAGCGCCGCGGCGCGCAGCCTCGAGGTGCTGAGCGCGCCGCCCTCGCTGCCGTGGGAAGCCTGGACGCAGCAGCTGCACGCCGACTACGAAGCCTGGCTGCAGCCGCAGGCGCTCGCCGGCATGCCGGCCGAGACGCCGCGCGGCGCGGTCGACATGGCGGCCGTGGTGGCGCTGCTGCAGAAGCACCTGCCGGCGGATGCGGCCATCACCAACGGCGCCGGCAACTTCGCGAGCTGGGTGCACCGCTACTTCCGCTACCACGGGCTCGCCAAGGGCGCCAAGACGCAGCTGGCGCCCACCAGCGGGGCGATGGGCTACGGCGTGCCGGCGGGCATTGCCGCGAGCATCGCCACCGGGCGCGTGGTCTTCACCATCGCGGGCGACGGCGACTTCCTGATGAACGGGCAGGAGCTGGCCACGGCCTCGCAGCACGGCGGCAAGAGCATCGTCGTGCTGCTCAACAACGGCATGTTCGGCACGATCCGCATGCACCAGGAGCGCGAATACCCCGAGCGCACCAGCGGCACCGCGCTGCGCAATCCCGACTTCTGCGGCCTGGCGCGCGCCTACGGCTACGCGGCCGAGCGCGTCACCGAGACGGCGCAGTTCGAGGCCGCGCTGCTGCGCGCGCTGGCGGCCGACACGGGCACGCTGATCGAGATCCCGCTCGACCCCGAAGTGATCACCACGCGTGGCACGCTGGCGTCGATCACACGTGCGGCGAAGCAACAGGCGCAGGGCTGAGCGCTGCGCGATGGCGGGCCACCTCGTCGCGCAGCGCGGGCGAGCGCAGTTCGAAGACGTCGAACAGGCCGAGCGCGTCGAGCGTGGGAATCAGCGCCGCGAGGTCGTCGCGGGCGACGCGGCGTTCGTCGGCCGTGGCGTTGGCGTCTTCGAGCACGCGCGCATTGGCGAGGAAGGCGCCGACCGAGCCCTTGCGCACGGTGTGGCCGTCGATGACGGTGAAGTCCTGTCCGTCGGGAATGATGTCTTGCGCTTTCATGGCGGGTCCTTGGTGAGTCGGGTGGAGGTGCATTCGATGCTAGGCAGCAGGGCCGTGCCCGGCTTGCGGCGCGGGGCCAATCGATACCGCTCGCGGGCCAACCATGGCGGCTGAATCGCCTGCCACGCTTTGGCGCTACGCGCACGCGGCACCGCGCGTCACGGGCTATCACGCGCACGCGACCGGCCAGCTGTTCGCACTGCGCGAAGGCCTGCAGGTCATCGAGACGCCCGCGGGGCGCTGGGTGCAGCCGCCAGGATGGATCGGTTGGATCGCGCCGCGCTGCGCGCATGCGGCGCAAAGCTTCGGGGCCACGGCGGGATGGCATCTGCACATCGATGCGTCGGTGGCGCAGGCCTTGCCGGAGGGGCCGCATGTCTTTGCCGCCACGCCGCTGGTGCGGGAGCTGGTGACGCGGCTTATGTCGCTGGCGCCATCCGGCGCACTGCTGGAGCCCCGCCGCGCGCGATTGGTGGGTGTGCTGGTCGACGAGTTGGCGGCCGGCGGGCGCGAGTCGCTGCACCTGCCCATGCCGCAGGACCCGCGGCTGGTGGCGATGGCGCGTGCGCTGGCAGACGATCCGGCGCTGGCCGACGGCATCGACGACTGGGCGGATCGCATCGGCATGGCCCGGCGCACGGTCACGCGCCGCTTCGCCGCAGAGACCGGACTGAGCTTCACGCAATGGCGCCAGCAGGCGCGTTTGCTGAAGGCCGTGGAGTTGCTGAGCCTGCGCGAGCCAGTGACGGCGGTGGCGCTGACGGTGGGCTACAGCTCGGTGAGCGCCTTCATCGAGGCCTTCCGCAAGCACTTCGGCTGCACGCCCGCGCGCTTCTTCGAGGCGGGTGAGGGCTTGCTGCAGGCGAAAAAAAAGCCCGCATGACGCGGGCTTTTTGACTCAGGAGCACGAGGCCCCCGAACGCTTACTTGACGTGCTTGCCAATCAGCGCAGCCAGTTCGAACATCGAAACTTGGGCCTTGCCGAAGATTTCCTTCAGCTTGGCGTCGGCGTTGATGTTGCGCTTGTTGGCCTTGTCTTGCAGGTTGTTCTTCTTGATGTAGTCCCACAGCTTGCTCACCACAGCGGTGCGCGGCAGAGGCGTCGAACCGACCACAGCGGCCAGGGCCGGGCTGGGGGTCAGGGCCTTCATGAACGCAGCGTTGGGGGTGCGCTTCTTGGCGGGAGCGGCCTTCTTTGCAGGAGCCTTCTTCGCCGGTGCAGCCTTCTTTGCAGGAGCAGCCTTCTTGGCGGGCGCCGCTGCCTTCTTGGCCGGTGCGGCCTTCTTTGCAGGAGCCGCAGCCTTCTTTGCGGGAGCGGCCTTCTTTGCCGGAGCTTTCTTGGCCGGAGCCTTCTTTGCAGTTGCCATGGTTGATTTCCTTTTTTGGTTGAACGTTCACCAATGAAAAACTTGCGTCTCCAGTGGCAATGCGGATGCTAAATGAGAAAAAACGCGTTTCCAAGGGAAAAAGCGCTTTTTTCATTGGGAGCTGTTGTTTTTTCAGAGGGGAGAAGGGACGTTGTTCACGTTCGTCGCCCCGGCCACGTCGCCAGCACCACGCCCACGAGGGCGATTGCGAACGCAAGCAGCTGCGGCGAAGTGAGGTTTTCCCCGAGCACGAGCACGCCCACGAGGGCCGCGCTGACGGGCAGCAGCACGGTGAAGACACCCGCTTGTGCCGCTGGTACGTGGCGAAGTCCGGTCATCCACAGCCACACGGTCCAGATGCTGGCGGCCAGTGCGTAGGCGACCAGCAGCGCCCAGGTGCCGAAGCGCACGGCGGTGAAGTCGAACTGCAGCGCGAACCAGATGCCGAAGGGCATCGACAGCACGAAGCCCCACAGGTTGATGAGCGACGCGATGCGCTTGGGCCCCAGCTTGCCGGTGAGCGACTTGCCGATCACCGCATAGGCGGCCTCGCAGAGCACCGCGCAGAACACGAGCAGGTTGCCCAGCCAGGGCATCGACGGCGCACCGGCCGTGCTGCTGGTGGAGGTTGGTGCATGCGCCGGCGTGAACGCGAGCAGGCCGATGCCCAGTGCTGCGCAGGCAATGGCCAGGCCGATGCGCACCGTGATGCGCTCGCGCAGGAAGAGCCAGCTGGCCACGGCAACCACCGCGGGGATCGACGCCATGATCACGCCCGCCGACACCGCGCTGGTGAGGCTCACGCCGAACAGCATGCAGATCGAGAACAGGAAGTTGCCGAGGAAGGACTCGAGGAACACGAGCCCGCGCGTGCGTGCGCTCATGGGCGGCTCGTCGGGCGTGGGTTGGAGCCAATGCGGCATGGCGAGCGCCGCGATGCCGAAACGCAGCCACGCCAGCAGCAGCACGGGGAAGGCTGCCACCAGCGGCTTGGAGAGGGCGACGTAGCTGCCGACGAGCGACATGCTCAAGGCCAGGCAACCGTAGGCCACGAGGCGGCCGGAGGTGGGAGCGGCGGGGTTCAATAGACTGGGTGCTGGTTGTTGATCGGATGGATTCGATGATGCCCCACGTTCTTGTCTACGGCACGCTGCGGCGCGGCGGGCGCAACGACATCGCGCGCTACCGGCCGGCGCCGGTGTTCGTCGGCGAGGCCTTCATCGCCGGCACGCTGTACGACCTGGGTGCGTACCCGGGCGTGGTGCTCGGCGGAGAAGGGCGCGTGAAGGGCGAGGTCTATCGCGTCGCACCGGAGGTCGAGCGCGAACTTGACCGGCTCGAAGAAGTGGCGGACGACGATTCGGGCGAGTACATCCGGCGCCGCGTGCGCGTGGCGGTGGGAACGCAGTCGATCGACTGCCTGGTCTACGAGATCCATCCGACGCGCATCGCGGGCCGTTGCGTGATCGACGGCGGCGACTGGATTGCGCATGCGGCGGGCATTGCAGCGGAAGCGCGTTCGTTTTCACAACCGAAAGAGTGATTCCGCATCGCGAAAACTCGAACTGCTGCGCCGCAATATTTTTTCTCGATATGAGAAAAATAATTTCTCATTGAGAAATATCTCCGTAAGTTGTTGATTTTGTTGACTCAAAAATATGTCTTCTATAAGACATAAGAGTCCGCAATCGGATTACAGTAACCCCACGGCCGCAACGCCAACCTTCAATCAACCTCACGGAGTGACCATGCCCCAGACCCTGAACGAACAACTGAGCCGCGAACAGCAAATTGCCGCCCTCGAAAAGGACTGGGCCACCAACCCGCGCTGGAAGGGCGTGAAGCGCGGCTACAGCGCGGCCGACGTGGTTCGCCTGCGCGGTTCGCTCCCCATCGAGCACACGCTGGCCAAGCGCGGCGCCGAGAAGCTCTGGGCCAAGATCAACGGCGGCGCCAAGAAGGGTTACGTGAACGCCTTCGGCGCGATTTCTGCTGGCCAAGCCATGCAGCAAGCCAAGGCCGGCCTCGAAGCCGTGTACCTGTCGGGCTGGCAAGTCGCCGCCGACGGCAACACGTCTGAAACCATGTACCCCGACCAGTCGCTGTACGCCTACGACTCGGTGCCGACGATGGTCCGTCGCATCAACAACACCTTCAAGCGCGCCGACGAAATCCAGTGGGGCCGTGGCATCAACCCGGGCGACAAGGAATTCATCGACTACTTCCTGCCGATCGTCGCGGACGCTGAAGCCGGCTTCGGCGGCGTGCTGAACGCCTTCGAACTGATGAAGAACATGATCGCGTCGGGCGCTGCCGGCGTGCACTTCGAAGACCAGCTGGCGGCCGTCAAGAAGTGCGGTCACATGGGCGGCAAGGTGCTCGTGCCGACGCAGGAAGCCTGCGAGAAGCTGATCTCGGCGCGTTTCGCCGCCGACGTCATGGGCGTGTCGACCATCGTCCTTGCTCGCACCGATGCAGAAGCCGCGAACCTGATCACGTCCGACCACGACGCCAACGACAAGCCTTTCCTGACCGGCGAGCGCACGCAAGAAGGCTTCTACCGCGTCAAGAACGGCCTGGAGCAAGCCATCAGCCGCGGCGTCGCCTACGCCCCGTACGCCGACCTGGTGTGGTGCGAAACCGGCGTGCCGGACATCGGCTTCGCCCGTGAATTCGCGCAAGCCGTGCATGCCGCCTGCCCCGGCAAGCTGCTGTCGTACAACTGCTCGCCGTCGTTCAACTGGAAGAAGAACCTGGACGACAAGCAGATCGCCTCGTTCCAGGAAGACCTCTCGGCGCTGGGCTACAAGTACCAGTTCATCACGCTGGCCGGCATCCACATCAACTGGTTCAACACCTTCCAGTTCGCCCACGCGTATGCCAACGGCGAAGGCATGAAGCACTACGTGAACATGGTGCAGGAACCCGAGTTCGCCGCACGCGACAAGGGCTACACCTTCGTGTCGCACCAGCAGGAAGTCGGCGCCGGCTACTTCGACGACGTGACCACCGTGATCCAGGGCGGCTCGTCCAGCGTGAAGGCGCTGACCGGTTCGACCGAAGAAGAACAGTTCCACTGAGCTGCCTTCGCTGATCGCTGAGTGACGGCGCGTTGCGCTGTCGCCCCCAAGCCCGGCCCCGTGCCGGGCTTTTTCGTGGGCGCTCGACGGGCGAGGCTCAGGCTTCGAGCCGCACCTCGCGCACGCCGCGCCCCAGCCGCTGGCGCAGCAGCGTGCGCAACGTGACGCCGTCTGCGTAGCCGACCATGCCCGCGATCTGCTCGAGGCTCTTGTTGCTGGTCTTGAGCAGGTGCACGGCGCGTTCGACGCGCAGGTCCTGTACGTATGACAACGGGCTCTTGCCCAGCACCTGCTGCATGCGCCTGGCCAGCGTGCGCTTGCTGGTGCCCGCGGCCTGCGCCGCTTCGTCGAGCGAGAAACCCTCGGCCAGCCGCCCGCGCGCCCAGCGCTCGAAGCGCTCCACCAGCGGGTCGGCATGCGAGAGGTGGTCGGAGATCACGTAGGCCGACTGCGAGGGGCGCGAGTCCACGATGAGGTAGCGCGCGACCAGCGCCGCGAGTTCGGGGCTGGCCTGGCGCACCAGCCACAGCGCCATGTCGACGTGGCTCAGCGCCGCGCCCGCCGTGACGAGCGCCCCCGAGCTGACCAGCATGCGCGAATCGTCGAGCAGCACCGCCGGGTAGCGCTGCCGGAAGAGGGTGGCCAGCCACCAGGTGGTGGTCGCCTTGTGGCCCGCGAGCACGCCGGCTTCCGCCAGCACGAAGGTGCCGATGCACGCGGCGGCGATGCAGCCGCCGTCTTCGGCACGCGCGCGCAGTGCCGCGCAGGCATCGCGGACGTCGGCGCGTTGCAGGGCGGGCTCCAGCGTCTCGGGCATCTTGCAGCCGAGCGCCGGGACGATGAGCCAGTCGGTGGCGGCGCCGGTGTCGGCCAGCGTGTGCGTCACCGGCACAGTGAAACCCTGGGCGGTGCGCACGCGCTTGCGGGTGCCCACGATGGTGACGTCGAAAGGCGCCACGTCGAGTTGCAGCATGGCGGCGAGTTCGTTCGCGGTGGTGAAGACGTCGAGCACCGTGGCCAGGCCGGAGTCGAACACGCCGTCGAGGGCGAGGACATCGAGTTTCATGGCAATAACGATACCAAAGATGTCAAAAAAGCCAATGGCCCAGAGGGCGGGGCTTGCCTAGAGTCCATGCCAGCGCCGCGCAATCCCGTGCGCCGTTGTTGTCCACCCCAGGAGATGTCCCATGATCAAGTTCGCACTGTTCGCCCGCCTCGAGGCCAAGCCCGGCAAGGAAGCCGCCGTCCAGCAATTCCTCGAGGCCGGCCTGGCCATGGCGCGCGAGGAAAAGACCACGCCGATCTGGTTTGCGCTGCGGCTGTCGCCCAGCACCTTCGGTGTGTTCGATGCGTTCGAGGACGAAGCCGGCCGCCAGGCCCACCTGACCGGCCCGATCGCCCAAGCCCTGATGGCACAGGCGCCCGAGCTGTTCGCGGGGCCGCCCTCGATCGAGCCGATCGAAGTGCTCGGCCTCAAGAACGTGGCGGCCGCGGCGTCGTGAGCGTGCAGGCGCAGCCCATGACGACACCCGTCGGCGACCCGGTGTTCGTCAGCGACGGTGAACGCTTCGTGCCCACCGAGGCGGCCATCGGCCCGTGGTCCGCCGATGCTCTGCAGGGCAGCGCGACCGCCGCGCTGCTCGTGCGCGCGCTCCAGGCGCATGAGGCGAGCCGCGGCCGCGAGGTGGCGCGGTTGAGCTTCGATTTCTGGCGCCCTGCGAGCCGGGCGCCAATCACGCTCGAGTTCACCCTGCTGCGCGACGGCACCAAGGCGCGCACGGTGGCGTTCGACATGGTCCAGGACGGTAAGTCCGTGCTGCGATGCGCCGCCTTGCTGCTGCGCAGCGGGCAGACGCCCGCGTTGCCGGCCGCCGACGCCTTCGCCGCCGCAACGTTCGCGCCGCCGGAAGAGGGCGCGCCCATTCCCGCGGCGGCGTCCCGCATGAGCCCGTTCTTCGCCGGCGTGGACGTGCGCATGGCACGCGGGCAGATCCTCGAGCCCGGCCCGGCTGCGGCATGGTTGCGCCTGGGCCGGCCGCTGGTCGACGCCGAGGCCGCATCGCCGCTGGCCCAGGTGGCCTCGGCGGCCGATCTCGTGGCGGGCATCTCGCAATGGGCCCATCCGGCGCGGCTGGGCTTCGTCAATGCCGACCTGACGATCAACCTGCGGCGGGCGCCGCGCGGCGACTGGATGCTGGTGGACGCCCTCACGCTTGTGGGTCCGATGGGCACGGGCTATGCCGTCGGGCAGCTGCACGACCGCGACGGGCTGGTCGGGCAGTGCGTTTCCAGCCTCCTGTTCGAGGCGCGCGGCTGAAGCGGGCAGCGGCTAGAATCGCCCACTCTGCACTCAACAAGAGCGAGAAAGGCACCTTGGTTATGACACCGCGAACTACCCCGCAAGGATTCAGCGGCTTTTTCTTCTTCGAAGGAAAGGGCCGGTAGCCCCGCGCTCGCTGGTTTTTCCAGCGCACCAACCAAGCAAAGCGCGGCATCCACCGCGCTTTTTTGTTTTTCTCCCCGAGGTTTTCACATGATCCAGATCACGCTCCCCGACAACTCGCGCCGCGAGTTCCCCGGCCCGGTTTCGGTGGCCGAAGTGGCCCAGTCCATCGGTCCCGGCCTCGCCAAGATGACGGTGGCCGGCAAGATCGACGGCAAGCTCGTCGATGCCAGCGACATCATCGACCGTGACGCCAGGCTGCAGATCATCACGCCCAAGGACGACGAGGGCCTGGAGATCATCCGCCACTCGACGGCCCACCTGGTCGGCCATGCGGTGAAGCAGCTGTACCCGACGGCCAAGATGGTCATCGGGCCGGTGATCGACGAAGGCTTCTACTACGACATCTCGTTCGAGCGCCCGTTCACGCCTGAGGACATGGCCGCCATCGAGGCGCGCATGCGCGAGCTGATCGCGCAGGACTACGACGTGATCAAGAAGATGACGCCGCGCGCGGAAGTCATCGAGGTCTTCAAGTCGCGCGGCGAGGACTACAAGCTGCGCCTGGTCGAAGACATGCCCGACGAGCAGGCCATGGGCCTGTACTACCACCAGGAATACGTCGACATGTGCCGCGGCCCGCACGTGCCGAACACGCGCTTCCTGAAGGTGTTCAAGCTCACGAAGCTGGCCGGCGCCTACTGGCGCGGCGACGCCAAGAACGAGCAGCTGCAGCGCATCTACGGCACGGCCTGGGCCGACAAGAAGCAGCTCGACCAGTACATCCAGCGCATCGAGGAAGCCGAGAAGCGCGACCACCGCAAGCTGGGCAAGGAACTCGACCTGTTCCACATCGACGAAGTGGCGCCGGGCGTGGTGTTCTGGCACCCCAAGGGCTGGGCGGTCTGGCAGCAGGTCGAGCAGTACATGCGCGGCATCTACCGCGACACGGGCTACTGGGAAGTGAAGGGCCCGCAGATCCTGGACAAGAGCCTGTGGGAGAAGACGGGCCACTGGCAAAACTACCGCGACAACATGTTCACGACGGAGTCGGAGAAGCGCGAGTACGCGCTCAAGCCGATGAACTGCCCGGGCCACGTGCTGATCTTCAAGAGCGACCTGCGCAGCTACCGCGACCTGCCGCTGCGCTACGGCGAGTTCGGCCAGTGCCACCGCAACGAACCCAGCGGCGCGCTGCACGGCATCATGCGCGTGCGCGGCTTCACGCAGGACGACGGCCACATCTTCTGCACGGAAGACCAGATCCTCGACGAATGCATCGCCTACACGGCGCAGCTGCAGAAGGTCTATGCCGACTTCGGCTTCACGGACATCCTCTACAAGGTCGCGACGCGGCCCGAGAACCGTGTCGGCTCCGACGAGCTGTGGGACAAGGCCGAGCACGCGGTGATGGAATCGCTGCGCCGCTCGGGCGTGGATTTCGTCATTTCGCCCGGCGACGGCGCCTTCTACGGCCCGAAGATCGAGTACACGCTGCGCGACGCCATCGGCCGCCACTGGCAGTGCGGCACGATGCAGGTCGACTTCAACACGGCCGAGCGCCTGGGCGGCGAGTACGTCACGGAATCGAGCGGTCGCGCCCACCCGGTGATGCTGCACCGCGCCATCGTCGGTAGCCTCGAGCGCTTCATCGGCATGCTCATCGAACACCACTCTGGCGCCATGCCCGCATGGCTCGCTCCGGTGCAGGTGGCGGTGCTCAATATCAGCGAAGGACAGGCCGACTACGCGGCGCAAGTTGCGAAAACGCTGCAAAATCAAGGGCTTAGAGTTCAGCTGGATCTGCACAACGAAAAGATTACGTATAAAATACGGAAGCATTCGTTGCAAAAGCTCCCTTACATCCTCGTCGTGGGTGACAAGGAAAAGGAAGCAGGTGCCGTCGCAGTGCGCGCCCGGGGCAATCAAGACCTCGGTGCAATGTCCCTCGAATCGTTCACGCAACGGCTCGTCCAGGACGTTGCTGACAAGCGTTGATTTGTCTCTGAAACACCCCATATGTTTCTCTGCCACATCGTGCCGCCTGTCCGCGAAGACTGAGCGGCGATCGCTACAGATTTTGTAGCAAACTTTGAAGGATTCTGACCATCGCTACTGCATTTCGCGACCGCCGCCACCGCGAGGAACGCCAACACCGCCTGAACCGGGAAATCATGGCCCCGGAAGTCCGCCTGGTCGGCCCGGAAAACGAGCCATTGGGTGTCATGAGCCTTTCCGAAGCCTTGCGCCTTGCGGGCGAGGCCGACGTGGATCTGGTGGAGGTCGTTGCGGCGGCCAATCCGCCCGTGTGCCGCCTGATCGAGTACGGAAAGTTCAAGTACCACGAGCAGAAGAAGGCAGCCGAGGCGAAGTCGAAGCAGAAGGTCATCGAGGTCAAGGAAATCAAGTTCCGGCCCGGTACCGACGATGGCGACTACAACATCAAGATGCGCAACATCAGGCGCTTTCTTGAAGAGGGCGACAAATGCAAGATCACGCTGCGCTTCCGCGGCCGCGAGATCACGCACCAGGAGCTCGGTCTGGCACTCTTGCAGCGCATTCGCGACGAACTGGGCGACACGATCATGGTCGAGCAGTTCCCGAAGCTGGAAGGCCGTCAGATGATCATGATGATCGCACCGGGTCGCAAGAAGGTTGGCGGCGCGGCGCCGAAGCCGGCAGCAGATGCTGCGCCGGCAGCAGCGCCCACGGCAACCGCCTGAGGCATTTGCAGTAGACGGGTTTTGAAGGGATTTCGCCCAGGCCCGCATTTCGAAAGAAGTGCAGGCGGGGGCGAGATAAAGAAGTGTCTCGGGGCCAACAAGTCCGTGGAGTATCCGCGGCGCCTCACGAGCACAAACTAAAGGAGCATTTACATGCCCAAAATGAAGACCAAGAGCAGCGCGAAAAAACGTTTCCGCGTTCGTCCCGGTGGCACCGTCAAGCGCGGTCAAGCCTTCAAGCGTCACATCTTGACGAAGAAGACCACCAAGAACAAGCGTCACCTGCGTGGTGCAGTCGCAGTGCATGAAACCAACATGGTTTCTGTCGCCGCCATGCTGCCCGGCCGTGGCATTTAATTCAGACGAACAAGGAGTAAACACATGCCTCGCGTCAAACGTGGTGTAACGGCTCGCGCCCGCCACAAAAAAGTTCTCGCACTCGCCAAGGGTTTTCGCGGTCGCCGCGGTAATGTCTTCCGCGTCGCCAAACAGGCGGTGATGAAGGCTGGGCAATACGCCTACCGTGACCGTCGTACCAAGAAGCGCGTGTTCCGTCAGCTGTGGATCGCGCGTATCAACGCCGCCTCGCGTGAACTGGGCCTGACCTACAGCCAGTTCGCCAACGGCATCCGCAAGGCCGGTATCGAGATCGACCGCAAGATGCTTGCGGACATCGCCGTGCACGACAAGGCCGCTTTTGCCGGCATCGTGGAGCAGGTCAAGGCCAAGCTGGCTGCTTGATTTTGCACAGCAGGTTGCCGTCTCCGGACGGCTTCTTGCGCCCACGGCTCAAGGGCTGGCGCTTGAAAAGGCTCCAGCTCTTTTTTATTTCCCCTCGAAGATTTTTGTTGCTATGAACGAGTTGGACTCCCTGGTCGACACCGCACGCGCCGCCTTCGCCGAAGCGAAAACGCCCGCAGAGCTCGAAAACGCCAAGGCCCAGTTCCTTGGCAAGTCGGGCCGCATCACCGAGCTGATGAAGGGCATGGCCGCGCTGAGTGTCGAAGAGAAGAAGTCCCGCGGCGCCGCGATCAACGTCGGCAAGCAGGCCATCGAGGCCGCACTGACCGACCGCCGCCAGCAACTCGCCGATGAAGAACTCTCGCTGCAGCTGCGCGCCGAAGCGCTCGACGTGAGCCTGCCCGGCCGCCACCGCGCCGGCGGCGGACTGCACCCCGTGAGCCGCACCCTGGAGCGCATCGAGGAGATCTTCTCGAGCATGGGCTTCGACGTGGCCGACGGCCCCGAGATCGAGAGCGACTGGCACAGCTTCACCTCGCTCAACAACCCGCCGAACCACCCGGCGCGTTCGATGCAGGACACCTTCTACGTCGACCTCAAGGGCGACGACGGCATTCCCTACAACCTGCGTCCGCACACCAGCCCGATGCAGGTGCGCTACGCTCACCAGCACACCAAGAAGTACGCGGCCGAGTTCGCCGCTGCTGCCGCCGACACCACCGGCACCGTGAAGGCGCCCGAGATCCGCGTGATCGCGCCCGGCCGTACCTACCGTGTCGACAGCGACGCCACCCACTCGCCCATGTTCCACCAGTGCGAAGGCCTGTGGCTCGGCGAGAACGTCAGCTTCAAGGACCTGAAGGTCGTCTTCACCGACTTCTGTCGCACCTTCTTCGAGCGCGACGACCTCGTGCTGCGCTTCCGCCCGAGCTTCTTTCCGTTCACCGAGCCGAGCGCCGAGATCGACATCCAGTTCGCGAGCGGCCCGCTGGCCGGCCGCTGGCTCGAAGTCGCCGGCTCCGGCCAGGTGCACCCGAACGTCGTGCGCAACATGGGCCTCGACCCTGAGCGCTACATCGGCTTCGCTTTCGGCATGGGCCCCGATCGGCTCACCATGCTGCACTACGGCGTGAACGACCTGCGCCTGTTCTTCGACGGCGACCTGCGTTTTCTCTCGCAGTTCCAGTAAGCACGTCCTTTCCACAGATAGAAAAACCAGATCGAGATCGAAGAGATGCAATTCCCGGAATCCTGGCTGCGCGAGTTCTGCAACCCGCCCCTCGACAGCGCCGCACTGGCCGAAACGCTCACCATGGGCGGCTTCGAGGTCGAAGAGCGCCGTCCGGTGGCGCCGCCTTTCACGCGCATCGTGGTCGGCGAAATCAAGGAAGCCGAGCAGCACCCGAATGCCGATCGCCTGCGCGTGTGCCAGGTCGACGTGGGGCAGGGCGCCTTGCTGAACATCGTGTGCGGCGCGCCCAATGCGCGCGTCGGCATCAAGGTGCCGTGCGCCCTCGTCGGCGCCGAACTGCCGCCGGGTGAAGACGGCAAGCCCTTCCTCATCAAGCTGGGCAAGCTGCGCGGCGTCGAGAGCCAGGGCATGTTGTGCTCGGCGCGCGAACTGAAGCTGAGCGAAGACCACGGCGGCCTGCTCGAACTCGACGCCGATGCGCCCATCGGCGCCGACGTGCGCGACGTGCTCAAGCTCGACGACGCGCTGCTCACGCTCAAGCTCACGCCGAACCTGGCGCACGGCCTCAGCGTGTACGGCGTGGCGCGCGAACTCGCCGCACTCACCGGCGCACCGCTGAAGACGCCGGCCATCGCGGCCGTGGCCACGTCGTTCTCCGATGTGCTGCCCGTCAAGGTCGAGGCGCCCGACCTGTGCGGCCGCTTCTCGGGCCGCATCGTGCGCGGCGTGAACACCAAGGTCGCCACGCCCGCGTGGATGGTCGAGCGCCTCGCGCGCTGCGGCCAGCGCAGCGTGACGCCGCTGGTCGACATCTCGAACTACGTGATGTTCGAGTATGGCCAGCCCAGCCACATCTTCGACCTCGACAAGATCCACGGCGGCCTCACGGTGCGTTGGGGCAAGGCGGGCGAACAGCTCAAGCTGCTCAACGGCACGACGATCACCGTCGACGAGAAGGTCGGCGTGATCGCCGACGACCGCGAGGTCGAATCGCTCGCCGGCATCATGGGCGGCGACGCCACCTCGGTGACCGACGACACGCGCAACATCTACGTCGAGGCCGCGTTCTGGTGGCCCGAGGCCGTGCAGGGCCGCTCGCGTCGCTTCAACTTCTCGACCGACGCCGGCCATCGCTACGAACGCGGTGTCGACCCGAGCCGCACGGTGCAGATCATCGAACGCATCACGCAACTGGTCGTCGAGATCTGCGGCGGCGAAGCCGGCAAGATGGACGACCAGACTTTGCGCCTGCCCGAGGCCGCGCCCGTCACGCTGCGCGTGGCCCGTGCCGCGCGCGTCATCGGCATGCCGCTGACGCAGGCGCAATGCGCCGACGCACTCCACCGCCTCGGTTTCGAAATCACCGAAGGCGAAGGCACGCTGACCGTCACGCCGCCGCCGCACCGTTTCGACCTGCTGATCGAGGAAGACCTCATCGAAGAAGTGGCGCGCCTGATCGGCTTCAACAACCTGCCGACCACCGCGCCGCTCGCGCCCATCACGGCCCGCGTGCGCCCCGAGGCGCAGCGCAGCCGCTTCGCGGTGCGCCGCAGCGTTGCAGCGCTGGGTTACCAGGAAACCATCAACTTCAGCTTTGTCGAAGCGCACTGGGAGCAGGACCTGGCGGGCAACGCCAACCCGGTCAAGCTGCTGAACCCCATCGCCAGCCAGATGAGCGTGATGCGCTCGTCGCTGCTCGGCTCGCTGCTGCAGGTGCTCAAGTTCAACCTCGACCGCAAGGCACCGCGCGTGCGCGTGTTCGAGCTGGGCCGCGTGTTCCTGCGCGACGACAGCGTCGTTACCACCGACAGCACCGTGCGCGGCGTGAACCAGCCCATGCGCGTGGCCGGCCTGGCCTGGGGCGACGCCGAGGCGTCGCGCTGGGACGGCAAGCCGCAGCGTGTCGACTTCTACGACGTCAAGGGCGATGTCGAAGCGCTGCTCGCCCCGCGCGTGCCGACCTTCGAAGCGGCCGAGCACCCCGCGCTGCACCCCGGCCGTTCGGCCCGTGTGCTGCTGGACGGCCAGGCCATCGGCTTCATCGGCGAGCTGCATCCGCGCTGGCGCCAGAAGTGGGACTTCACCCAGGCGCCCGTGCTGTTCGAACTCGACCTCGACGCCGTCACGGCGCGGCCCGTGCCCGTGGCGCAGCCGGTGCCCAAGCACCAGGCCGTCGAACGTGACATCGCGGTGGTCGTGGCCGAAGCGGTGTCGCACGACGCGCTGATGCAGGCCATCCGCGCGGGCGCGTCCGCCTCGGGCCTGCTGCGCGATGCGACGCTGTTCGACATCTACCGTCCGCAGCCGTTGCGCGAAGGCGCCGTGGCGGCGCCGGGTGCGCTGGCACCGGGCGAGAAGAGCATGGCCGTGCGCCTGACCTTCCAGAGCGATGCCGCCACGCTGACGGACGAGCAGGTCGAACCCGCTGTCCGTGCAATCGTCGAACAACTGGGCGCCACCCTGGGCGGCCGCTTGAGAGGATGAAGATGAACGCCGCCGAATTCACGCTCGAAGCCCTCGAAACACCGGCGCTCACCAAGGCGCATCTGGCCGACCTGCTGTTCGAGCAGATCGGCCTGAACAAGCGTGAGTCGAAGGACATGGTGGAGGCGTTCTTCGAGCTCGTGGCCAGCAGCCTGATCGAAGGCACGGACGTGAAGATCTCGGGCTTCGGCAATTTCCAGATCCGCGTGAAGGCGCCGCGTCCCGGGCGCAACCCGCGCACCGGCGAAGCCATTCCGATCGGCGAGCGCCGCGTGGCCACCTTCCATGCCAGCGCCAAGCTCAAGGAGCAGATCCAGGGCAGCGTCGAGCCGCAGGGCGGCACTTCCGAAGTCGAGTGGAGCCTGGGCGCGGAATAGTGCTTGGTGCTGTGCGGCCGCGTAGAGTAATCTATGAGGTTTCCCGCGCACAGTCTTGATTTCAATGGAGAAAACGCTCCCGCCGATTCCCGTCAAACGCTACTTCACCATCGGTGAGGTCGGCGAGCTCTGCGGTGTGAAGCCGCACGTGCTGCGCTATTGGGAGCAGGAGTTCACCCAGCTGCGCCCGATGAAGCGGCGCGGTAACCGCCGCTATTACCAGCACCACGAAGTGCTGATGATCCGCCGCATCCGCGACCTGCTCTACGACCAGGGCTTCACCATCAGCGGTGCGCGCAACAAGCTGCAGGAACTCACGCAGGGCGAGCGCGACCGCCGCAAGGCGGGCGAAGTACCGCTCGAAGGCCTGGAGGCCATCGAGATCGGCCAGGAAGAATTCGACGCCGCCGTGCACGAGGAACCGAGGCCCTCGGCGGCCGCGCAGAGCGTCGATCTGTCGCAGTTGTTGCACCTTCGCCGCGAACTCTTTGAAATTCGTGAGCTTCTGACTGTCGGACACTGAATTTAGCCCGCTATAATCGAGAGCTTCGGTGTGTGGCGCAGCCTGGTAGCGCACTTGCATGGGGTGCAAGGGGTCGAAGGTTCGAATCCTTTCACACCGACCAAAATTGACAGGGGTTAGCAACGTAGTAGTTGCTAACCCCTTCGTCATTTTGGGTGTCCGTATCCTAGAGGTGCCCTCAATTGCGACGCTTCGATCTGGCCGAGGTGTCGGCACGACCGCCAGACCGCGAAGACATTTCCCCCAAGGAAATGGACCAACTACTGGGGCCAGGCTAAGAGCCGAGCGGCGCTCGCTCGGCGAATCGGAGTGGCGCCAACAGAAACACACATCAAGCCGCTGCTCACTTGAGCGGCGGCTTTTTCTTTATGCGTCCAGTGGAGGCGCGTTTCCTGATGCGCAAATCCTTCCGCGAGTTGTGGGCGAAGTTTCAAGGGCATGTGCCGCGCGGCTTGGACCATCCGATTCATCAGGGCGTGCCTGTCCTTGCACGTGTCATTTGCGCCAGGGTCGCACTGGTCAAGGCTCTCACCCCGATGCGCATCGCGGACTCATCGACGGTGAACAGCGGCGAATGATTTGTCGGGCCAGCGCGATCGGGGTACGGCGAGGCGTTCAAAATCCAGAACACCACCGGAACGCCCGTGCCGCCGAAGGCGCCAAAGTCTTCCGATCCCATCGACGGCAAGATCTCCGCGACCTTGTCTTTTCCTGCGGCAGCCTTCAATGCATCGACGAGCGCCATCGTGCTCGGCGCATCGTTGACAAGCACGCCGTAGCCCCCACCGGTATCGATGCGCACATCGGCCTTGACGCCGTAGCTGGCCGCGATGTGCTCGGCCTTCATGCGAATCTGCTCGTGGGCGACTTTCTGGTTTTGCGCCGACAGCGCGCGTACCGTGCCCGAGAGTTCAGCGGTCTCGGGCAGGATGTTGAAGCGGTTGCCACTTTGCAGCATGCCTACCGTCACCACGGTGGCACCTCCATCGATCGTCGGGTTGGTGCGGTGGCTGACGATGTTCTGCAAGCCCAGGGCAATTTCCGCCGCCGCCAACATGGGAGAGTTGGCCGCCCATGGCGCGGCACCGTGCCCACCAGCGCCGTTGAGCTTGATGTTGAACACGTCGATGCTGGCCAGCATGGCACCGGGTCGATAGGAGATGGAGCCCTTGGGCGCCTGTGCGCCAATGTGCTGGCCCAACACGACATCGACCTTGGGATTGTCCAGAACGCCGGCCTTGACCATTGCCAGCGCGCCGCTGGGGTTTTCGGCGCCGGGGCCGATCTCTTCGGCTGGTTGGAACAGGAAGACCACCGTGCCGGGCAGATCCTCTCGCATGGCCGAAAGGGCTTGAGCCGCGCCCAGCAGCATGGCTACGTGTGTGTCGTGGCCGCAGACATGCGACACCGAAACTTCCTGGCCACGCCACAGGGCCTTGGCCGTTGAACGGAACGGCAGGTCGTTGCGTTCCTCGACAGGCAGGGCGTCCATGTCGGCGCGCAATGCAACCACCGGGCCGGGCTTGCCGCCACGCAATACGGCCTTGATGCCAGTCTTGGCAATGCCGGTCTGGACTTCGACACCTGGGATCTTGCCCAACGCGGCAGCAATGTACTTGGCCGTCTCGACTTCCGCGTACGCAAGTTCTGGATGCTGATGGAGATGACGACGCCACGCGATGACGTCGGGCTCGGCTGCATCGGACAAGGCGAGCGCGCGCTCAAGCAAGGGCTGCGGCGTCGCCGCGGAAGCGGTGGCCATTTGAATGGCGATTGCCGCTGCACACAGGAGTGGTTTCAGGACGTTCACGATGTCGCTTTTCCTTCTGATGGATGTGAGGTTGTGAAATCTTGCGAAGATGAAGCTGCGTTTCGTCTCTGTGCAGCGCCGGTGGCTTCCTCCGAGGGCGGTTCACTGTAGGTGGACACCTCTCGGACGTTCCTCCCGAAACTACAAAGCACCTTTTCATCCCTTGATGCATGCCGCCGAGCCCGCGCTCCTAAACTGAGGAAAGCCATCTCGGCACCCCATTCAGGAGACATCGCCATGCAATCCCGGAAGCGCCTCGGCGGCTTTCTGCTCGGCCTCGTCCTCGCCGTCGGCACGGCGCAGGCCCAGCAACCCCTTCGCATCGTCGTGCCCTTTGCGGCCGGCGGCGGCACCGACCAGTACGCGCGGCTGCTGGCCGCCGAACTGACCCGGCGCGGCACCCAGACCATCGTCGACAACAAGCCAGGCGCCAGTGGCATCTTGGCAGCCGACAACGTCGCGCGCTCCAAGCCCGATGGCACCACCGTGCTCATGAGCTCGCTGAGCATTCTGGCCAGCAACACCGTGATGTACGAGAAGCTGCCTTACGACCCGGTGAAGAGCTTCGCGCCAGTCACGCAGATCGCCTACCAGCCGACCATCATCGTGGGGCGCGCGGACCTGCCTTACAAGAACATCAAGGAAATGGTGGCCTATGCCAAGGCCCATCCGGACAAGATCAACCGCGGCTCGCCGGGCGCCTCCATCCTGACCAACCTGGCGCCGCTGGCCTTCGAGGGCATGGCCGGCATTCGCACGACGCACATTCCGTTCAATGGCGATTCGCCCGGCTTGCAGGCGCTGCTGGGCAGCCAGATCGACATCCAGGGGACCTCCATCACCGGGCCGCTGCAGCACGTCAAGGCGGGCAAGATGCGCGTGCTGGGCGTCATGGACGCCAAGCGCCTGCCCCAGGTGCCCGATGCGCCCACGCTCAAGGAGCAGGGCTACGACATCGAGGCACTGCTGTGGTACGCGCTGTCCGCGCCGGCCGCCACGTCCACGGACACCATCGACAAGCTCAATCGCGCCGTCAACCAGGTGCTGGTCGATCCGGACTTCATCGCGCGCTCCCAGGTGATCGGCATGGAGCCGCGAGGCGGAACGCCGCAGGCGCTGGCCGCCTATGTGAAGGCCGAGACCGAGCGCTGGGTTCCATTGCTTCAGCGCCTGGATCTGCCCAAGCAGGGGCATTGAATGCGTCCGTTGTTCGATGACACGGTGGCCTTGGTCAGCGGGGCGAGCCAGGGCATCGGCTTCGCCATTGCGACCCGCCTGCTGGAGGCCGGCTGTCGCGTCGCGTTGACCGACATCGACGCCGACAAAACGCGCGAGGCCGCCGCGCGCACGGGCCATGCGGCGGACCGCGTGCGCCCGTATGCGCTGGACGTGCGCGACGCCGCGCAATGCGAGGCCGTGGTCGCCGACCTGCAGCAAGCCTGGGGCCGCGTGGGCGTGCTCGTGAACAACGCGGGCGTCGGCGGCCGCAGCGCGGCGTTCGAGGCGCAGTCGCTCTCGGATGACATCGACCATGTGATGGCGGTGAACGTCAAGGGCGTGCTCAACCTGACGGTGGCCTGCACCGAAGGCCTGCGCAAGACGCGGGGTGCCATCGTCAACGTGGCGTCCATCACCTCGCTCGTGGCGACCTCGGCCCACATGGCCTATGGCGCTTCGAAGGGGGCGGTCGGCCAGCTCACGAAATTCCTGGCGCGCGACTTCGGACCGCATGGCGTGCGCGTGAATGCCGTGGCCCCCGGACTGGTCATGACGCCGATGACCGCCCACATCGCCGATGACGCGGAGCGTCACGAGCGGATGGTGCGCCGCACGTTCCTGCGTCGCGTGGGCGATCCGCAGGACATCGCGGGCCCGGTGGTGTTCCTGGCCTCGGAGCAGGCGCGCTACGTCACCGGAACCATCCTGCCGGTCGACGGCGGCTACACCGCCAACTGATGGAGGCCGCGCGGCTGCGCCGTGCGCGGTCGTCCGGTGATCGCCCGGGCGAACAGGCGAACCGCATCGAAGACAAGACCCGAGAACCATCGAATGAACCCAACTTTCATGCAACCCCTTGCCGGCGTGCGCGTGCTGGACCTGTCCCGCGTCATGGCCGGCCCCCTGTGCGGCATGGCGCTGGCCGACCTGGGCGCCGACGTGATCAAGGTCGAACACCCTGAGCGCGGCGACGACACGCGCGACTGGGGCGTGCGCATCGGAAGCCACAACACGTCCTACTTCAACAGCTGCAACCGCAACAAGCGCTCCATCTGCGTGGACCTGCAGGACAAGGAGGGCCAGGACATCGTGCGCCAGCTCGCCGCGCAGAGCGACGTGGTCATCCAGAACTTCAAGTACGGCGGGGCGCAGAAGATGGGCCTGGGCTACGAAGACCTGCGCAAGCTCAACCCGAAGCTCATCTACTGCTCGATCTCGGGCTACTCGGTGCTCAGCCAGGAAAAGGCGCGGCCGGGCTACGACCTCGTGATCCAGGGCGAGACGGGCGTGATGGCCATGAACGGCGAAGAAGGCCAGGGCCCGCTGAAGTTCGGCATTGCCGCGGTCGACATGTTCACCGGCATGTATTCGGCCCAGGCCATCCTCGCCGTGCTCTACGAACGCACGCGCACCGGCGAGGGCCGCCACATCCAGATGTCGCTGTACGACAGCGGGATGATGATCACCTCGTACTACGGGCTCACCGCCTGGCTCAACAAGGGCGACCCCGCCAAGTTCGGCAACTCGCACCCGTCGATCGTGCCTTACGGCGTGTTCGAGGCCGCGGACGGCCCGGTGGTGATCGCGGTCGGCAACAACGGACAGTTCAAGAAGTTCTGCGACGAAGTGATCTTTTGCCCCGAACTGCCGGTCGATCCGAAGTTCGCCACCAACACCGAACGCTCGAAGCACCGGCACGAGTTGCTGCCGCTGCTGCTCGCGAAGATCGGGCAGTTCTCGCGCGCCGATCTCATCGCACGCATGAGCACGGCGGGCATTCCCTGCGGGGAGGTGCTTGGTCTCTACGACGCGCTGCAGTCCGACCGCACGGCGCAGACACGGGTCTGGCACCGCTTCGAAGACACGCAGGCGGGGCCGCAGGCCGTGCACGCGCCGCCCTACATCATCGACGGCGCACGCGCGGGCGTGCGCCACCACCCGCCGCACCTGGGGGAGCACACGGCCGAAGTGCTGCGTGAGCTGCTCGACATGGGCGACGGCCAACTTGATTCCCTGAGCCAAAGAAGCGTCATCAAATGAACGAACACCGCATGCGCGAAACCGAATCAGCCGCCCCGCGCCGGCTCCTGCTGAAGTCGTGCCTCGCGGCCGGCGCAGCGCCCTGGCTGGCGTCGCTCTCCGCCGGCGCCAACGCGGCGAGCCGCTGGCCCGAAAAAACCGTTCGCATGGTCGTGGCCTTTCCGGCCGGCGGCCCGACCGATGCGACCGCGCGCCTGATCGCGCAGAAGCTGACCGGCGCGCTCGGCCAGCCCGTCATCGTGGACAACCGTCCCGGCGCCTCGGGGTCCATCGGCACCACGTCGCTGATCAAGTCGGCGCCTGACGGCTACACGGTGTCGATGTTCGGCATGCCCGCGCTGGTGGCGCCGATCGTCTACAGGAACAACCAGTACGACGTGCGCAAGGATTTCACCTGCGTGGCGTCGGTCTACGACTTGCCGCTGGTCTTCATGATCAACCCGCTGGTGCTGCCGGGCGTGAACGATCTCAAGGGCTTCATCGCGGCCGCGAAGGCGCAGCCGGTCAATTACTCCACCGCGGGGTCGGGGAGCATCGGCCACCTGGCGATGGAGCAGCTCAAGGACATGGGCGGCTTTCCGATGCAGCACGTGGGCTACAAGGGTAGTGCGCCGGCCATCACCGATCTGCTGGGTGGGCAGATCGGCGCCATGTTCGTGGACCTGGTCGCGGCCATGCCGCACATCCGCAGCGGGCGGCTCAAGGCACTGGCGCTCGGCTCTGCCGATGCCCGGGCCTTCCTGCCCGAGGTGCCGGCCATCGCGCAGCAAGGCTTCGCCGGCTTCAATGTGAGCAGCTGGAGCGGCCTGATCGTGCCGAACGGCACGCCGGCCGGCGTGGTGACCCGGCTCGACTCGGAACTGCGCCGCATCCTGGCCGAAGCGGACACGAAGCGCGGGCTCGAAAACATCGGCGCGCTCAGCGCTTACCAGCCGCCCGAAGTCATGAAGCGCCGAATGGCCAGCGAGTTCGAGCGCTGGAACAAGGTGGCGTCGGAGAAGGACATCTCGATCTGATTTGGGGTTGGCACCCTCGGGTGCCGACGCCCTCGCAGCAACGCCCCGGAACCCGAAGCCCTTCGAGGCTTGAGTTCCGGGGCGTTGTGCATGGGGCTCTGAGGATCAGTGCGATTGCTTCGGCAGATTCAAACTGCGCAGGATCGGAAGCCAGCGGTCCGCCTCGACCTTGATGAACCGGGCCAGCTCTTCGGGCGTGCCGCCGCGGGGCTCCATGCCGATGGCGCGGGCGCGGGCCACGAAGTCGGGGTCGGCGATCACCTGGTTCACGGCCTTGTTCAGCCGGTCGATCGCCGGCTTGGGCGTGCCGGTGGGAACCGAGAGCGAGTACCACAGCGTGGCTTCCATGTCGAAGCCCTGCTCCTTGAACGTGGGGGCGTCGGGCACCTGCGGCAGGCGCCGCGAATCCATCACGCCGAGCACGCGCAACTTGCCCGACTTCACATAGGGCAGCGATCCCGTGATGGACGTGCCGTGGATGTCGATCTGGTTGCCCAGCAGGGCCTGCAGCGCGGGGGCGTCTCCGTTGAAGGGAATGTGCAAGGTGCTGAAGCCTTGCTCCTTTTCGAAAGCAATGGGTGCCAGGTTGGTCAGGATGGCTGCGCCGGGCGAACCGCGGTTGATCTTGCCGGGGTTCTGCTTGGCGTAGGCCACCATTTCCTTGATGTTCTTGTAGGGCAGGTCGGTGCGGCCCACGACGATGGCGGGCTGGTATGCGATCTGCGTGACCGGTGCGAAGTCCTTCACGGGGTCGTAGGGCAGCTTCTCGTAGAGCACGCTGTTGTTCGCGAGCGTGCCCAGCGACGACACGAGCACGGTCTGCCCATCCGGTTTGGCGCGGGCCACGTAGTCGGCGGCAAGGATGCCGCTGGCGCCGGGCTTGTTCTCGATGATGACGTTCAGCCCCTGCTTGCCGAGTTCCTGGGCCAGGATGCGGCAGTACTGGTCGGTGCCGCCGCCGGCCGCAAAGGGCACGACGAGGCGGGTCACCTGTTGCGCAAGGGCGAGGGCCGGGGCGAGCGCGCAGGCACCCAGCGCCAACCCCATGACGAGTTTTCGATAGCTCATTCTTGTCTCCTGTTCTGGTTCGAATCGAACGCTGGATTCAGTCTAGGGCGCAGCTCACAGCAGTGATCTGCAAGGAATGAAAAGCAGCTTTGCGGGATGCGCCGACAGGGGCGCCAGCGCGCCCGCACACTTGCCCGATGACCGTGAAGATCACCCGGGTCGGGACGACCAAAGATCAACTGGGCGAGAGCCCCTGCTGGGATGCCGATGCACAGGCCCTGAACTGGATCGACGCGCTGGCCGGCACGCTGTGGCGGTTGAACCCCGAGGCCGGGCTGCCCGAGCCGCACCCGTTGCCTGCGCCCGTGGGCTCGATCGCGCCATGCCGCAGTCAGGCTGTCGTGGTGGCGCTGCGCCACACCTTTGCGCGCTATGACTTCGCCACGCGGACACTGGAGCACCTGGCCCGCATTCCCGTGGACGATCCGAAGGTCCGCTTCAACGATGGCAAATGCGATCCGGCGGGCAACTTCCTGGCGGGCACCATGCACGTCGATCGCCAGGCCGACGAGGCCGTGAAGGGCGGGCTCTACCGGCTGCGCCCCGACCTTCGTGTGGAGCACCTGGCCGACGACATCGGCTTTGCCAATGGGCCTTGCTTCAGCCCTGACGGCCGCGTGCTGTACCTGGCCGACAGCCTGGAGAGAACCCTCTGGGCCTATGACTACGACCCGTACGGCCCCCTGCGCAACAAGCGCGAGTTCGCGAAGACGCACGCGTTCGACTCCGGGCCCGACGGGGCAACGGTGGATTCACAAGGGTTCCTCTGGACGGTGCTGACCCGCGCCGCCAAGCTGGCGCGCTATGCCCCGGACGGCACGCTGGAGCGCTTGGTCGAGTTGCCGGTGAGCTACCCCACGAGCATCTGCTTCGGCGGGCCCCGCCTGGAGCACATGTACCTGACCAGCATTTCACGCAGCGCCCGGCTGGAGGGCGACAAGGCACAGGATGGCGGGCTGTTCCGGATCGAGGGGCTGCCGGCCACGGGGCGTCTGCCCCATCATTTCGCTGACGTCTAGCGGGGCTCGCTTCTGAGCGCATCCGCCACGTAGTCCACGAAGGCCCGCACCTTCAGCGGGAGCACGCGGCTCTGCCGGAAGACGGCGAAGACGCCGTTAGAGAACGCCCGCACGGCAAAGCGGTATTCGGGCAGCAGCCGCACCAGCGTGCCGTCGCGCAGGTCGTCGCGCACGGTGGCCTCGGACAGCAGCGCCACGCCCATGCCGCCGATGGCGGCCAGCCGCAGCAGCTCGCCGTTGTTGGCGCTGAGCACGCCCTGGATGGCCAGCTCCTGCGGTTCGCCCGCCGCGTCGATGTACTTCCAGGTGATGACCTCGCGCTCGCGCCGGTAGGTGAGGCAGCGCACGTGCGGCAGGTCGCTGGGATGGCGGATGCGCGAGTAGGTCTTCACGAAGGCCGGGCTGGCCACCAGCACCTCGTCGCTGGACTGCAGCCGCTTGATGACGAAGCCTGAATCGTTGGACTCTCCGGTGCGGATGTCGACGTCGAAGTCGTGCTCCACCAGGTTGATCGGATGCTCGGAGAGTTCGAGCTCGACACGGATGTCCGGATAGAGCTCCGCGAAGCGCGGCAGCAGCGGCGCGAGCACCCGCAGGCCGATGTGCGTGCGCGAATGCACGCGCAGGCGGCCCTCCGGGCGCTGGCGCGCGTTGTGCACGGCCTGCTCGGCCTCGCTCATGAGTTCCAGCATCGCCTCGGCCCGCTCCAGGAAGGCCTGGCCTGCTTCCGTCACCTTGAGGTTGCGGCTGGTGCGGTCCACCAGTTGCACGCCCAGTTCTTCTTCCAGTGCGCTGATGCGCCGCGAGATGGTCGCGGGCGAAAGGCTGAGGCTGCGGGCCGCAGCCGAGAGGCTGCCTTTGCGCTGGGTGGCCACAAAGATGCGCAGCGAGTCGAGGGCCTTCATTTCGAAAGACGCAAAGAAGCTGTGCGTTCGCTGGTGATCCACGCAGGCATTGAGTTCCTACGATGGACCTCGATCAAAACCAGCCAACCAGGAGCAACAGCGATGGATTTCGGAATCTTCATTTTGATGCAGCAGCGGAACAAGCATAAGACCTCCCACCAGATCCTGCGCGACGCCATCGAGCAGACGCGCCTGGCGGACGAACTGGGTTTCGGTGCCGCGTGGTACGCCGAGCACCACTTCAGCAACTACGGCATGTGCTCGTCGCCCTTGACCATGATCGCGCACTGCGCCGCAGTCACCCGCAACATCCGGCTGGGAACCGGCATTGTCGTCGCTCCGCTGTACACGCCGGCCCGCCTGATCGCGGATGTGGCCATGGTCGACCAGCTGTCGAACGGCCGGCTGAACCTGGGCATCGGCTCGGGCTACCAGCAGTTCGAGTTCGAGCGCTTCGGCGTGTCGCTCGAATCCGCCAAGGGCCGCACCTTCGAGATGCTCGACATGCTCGAGGCGGGCCTGAAGGAGCCCAAATTCAGCTACGACGGCGCGTACTACCAGCAGCCGATGAGCGCCATCAGCCAGCGGGCAGTGCAGCGTCCCATGCCACCGATGTGGATCACCAGCGTCGATCCGGCGTTCCTGTCGCGCGCCGTGAAGTCCGATCACCATGTGTTCGTCTCCGGCGGCGACGGCGGCCTGGAGAAGCTGGCGGGCACCCGGGCCCTCATCGACAAGGTGGCTGCGGCGGAGGGCAAGGACCCGGCCGGCGTGCAGGTCGGCCTGCTGCGCGCGGCCTATGCCAGCAACAACAAGGACGAGGTGGAGAGCTATCTCGAGTGCGCCCGCTACCAGCGCCGCATCGCCGTGAGCCTGAAGCGGCGCACCGCGCAGATCGCCGACGACTACCAGGTCGAAGAGGGCATCGTCGAGGGCGAGCCCACGCTTGACGAGATGCGCGCGCTGCTGCCCGTGGGCGACATCGACACCGTGATCGAGCGCGTGGTCAACGAAATCCGCACGCTCAAGCCGGTGCACTACTGCTTCCAGACGCAGATGGGCGATTTCGATCACGCCACGATGCTGCGCCAGCTCGAGGTCTGGGGCAAGGTCATCATTCCGACGGTGCAGCAGGAGATCGCCAACGATCCGCCGCACCGGCCCGTGGCCCAGAGCGAACTTGCTGCGGCCTGAGGCCGAGCGCCAGGAGACGCCATGTCCGAAGTCGCTGAAGAAGAAAGCACCCGCGGCGCCATCGAGCCTGCCCAGTTCCGTCAGCTGCTCGGGTGCTTTCCGACCGGCGTGGCGGTCATCACCACCTGCACGCCGGACGGCCAGCCGGCCGGCCTGACCTGCAACTCCTTCAGTTCGGTCTCGCTGGACCCGCCGCTGGTGCTGTTCAGCCTGCGCAATGCGAGCCGATTGCTGGGCACGTTCCAGGCGGCGGACGGCTTTGTCATCAACATCCTTTCCGAGCAGCAGGATGCGCTGTCGGGCCGGTTCGCATCGAGCAAGATCGAGGACAAGTTCGAGGGCGTGCCGTGGCGCACCGGCGCGCTGGGCATGCCGCTGATCGACGATTGCCTGGCGAGCTTCGAGTGCCGCGTGCATGCGGCCCACGAAGCCGGCGACCACACCATCTTCATCGGCGAGGTCCGGCACCTGAGCGCCGGCGCGGCCGACCAGGCGCTGGTGTTCTACAAGGGCGCTTACATGAAGCTGGCCGAGTCGCTGCGCAAGCTGGTCGTGGAAGGGCGGTTGGGAGATGCCGACATCGACGAGGCCTATCGCACGCTCTATGGCACGTTGCTGCGCCTGGCCAGCGAACGCGCCACCGAGGCCGAGCTCGACGCCGTGCATGAAGCCGCCGGTGCCATTGAGGCCCATCCCGACGACGCGCCGCTCAAAGAGCGCATCGCCTCCGCCAGTGCGTTCTTCTCTTCGATCGCTACGGCCGGCCACAACGAAGCGCTCACGCTGATGGCGCAGACCATGACCAGCGTGTTGCGCGAGCGCATGACGCATGTGCTCTCGGTGCGCCCGCGTCCCGACCTGTTTCCGCTGCGCCGCAAGGTGGCGCACAACCTGCGCCAGCGCGACGCCGCCGGTGCCACCGCCGCCCTGGACGAGCTGATCACGCAGCTGCGCAAGGGTTGAGCCTTTCCGAAATTCCACAGGAGACAAGATGTCCATCGACTACGCCGGCTTCCGGCGCGAACTCGAATCGTTCGTGCGCAGCGCCTGCCCGCCAGAGATCCGCGCCGTCGTCGCGGCCGGCCAGAAGATCACGAAGCGCGAGTACCAGGCCTGGCAGAAGATCCTCAACGCCCAGGGCTGGGGTGCGCCGAGCTGGCCGCGCGAAGCCGGCGGCATGGGCTGGGACATCCGCCAGCGCCTCATCTTCGAGGAGGTGATGGCCGAGAACGACTGTCCGCCCCTGTACCACCATGGGCTGGGGCACATCGGGCCGGTGATCATCCGCTTCGGCACACCCGAGCAGAAGGCGCGGTTCCTGCCGCGCATCCTCGACGGTTCGGACTGGTGGTGCCAGGGGTATTCGGAGCCCGGCTCGGGCTCCGACCTGGCCTCGCTGTCCACCAGCGCACGGCGGGACGGCGACGAGTGGGTCGTCAACGGCCAGAAGATCTGGACCTCGCATGCCCACGAGGCCAGCATGATCTACATGCTGGTGCGCACGTCGAAGGAAGCGAAGAAGCAGGAAGGCATCTCGCTGCTGCTGGTGCCCATGGACACCCCGGGCATCACCGTGCGTCCCATCCAGACCATCGATGGTTGGCACCATCTGAACGAGGTGTTCTTCGACGAGGTGCGCGTGCGCGCCGACAACCTCGTCGGCGAGGTCGGCAAGGGCTGGACCTGCGCCAAGTTCCTGCTCGAGCGTGAACGCCTTCCGCCGGCCAACGTGGCGCGGCTGGAGCTCATGCGCCGCCAGGTCACGCAACTGGTGGAAGAGGCGAGCCGTGCCACTGCGGGGCTGCGCGACTTCGACGGCCTGCACCACAAGCTGCTGCTGTGCGAGGCCGACGTGAAGGGTGCGCGCGTGATGATGGCGCAGGCCACCGACGACCTGATCCACCAGCGGCCACTGGGCGTGCAGCCCTCGGTCATCAAGATGACCTGCGCCGACGTCGCGCAGCGCCTGACGACCATCGCCCTCGATGCGGTCGGTCCCGATGCCGCCCATCGCTTTCTCGCCGAGGTGGGGGACGACGTGCCCGACGCCACCTGGATCCAGAACTACATGTTCACGCGCGCCCGCACCATCGCCGGCGGCACCTCCGAGGTGCAGCGCAACGTGGTCGCCAACGAACTCCTGGGAGCCTGAGCCATGTCCACATCTTTCCCGTCGCTCTTTCCCGGCATGCTGCTGGACGCGGCGAGCCGCTATGCGCAAGACCACATCGCCGTCGCGATCCAGGGCGACCCCGTGCGCGAACTGGGCTGGACGGCCACCCTCGTGCCCGAGGAGGCCGGCGGTGTCGGCGGCAGCCTGAGCGATCTCGCGTCCATCGTGGAGGGGCTCGCCACGCATGGCCTTCAACTGCCGGTGGTCGAGACCTGCGCCGTGGTGCCGTTGCTGCTGCAGGCCGCGGGTGCCGAAACGGCCCGGCGCTGGCTGGAAGCCGTGGCCGAGGGCAGCGTGCAGATGGCACCCTTGACCGCCTTGTCTGCCACGCCCGACGTCCATGCCGTGACGGCCAGGCACCTCGACATCGGCTACGAGTTGAGCGGAACTGTGCAGGGCGTCGACGCGACGCTGCCTGCCACGCATTACCTCGTGCCTGCGCAAGTCGATGGCGAAGACGCCATCTTCCTGGTCGATGCCGAACGCATCGGCGCACCGAAGGCCCGCTACCGGACGATGGAGGGCCGCCTGGGCGCGGACTTCGTCCTGACGCAGCTTGCCGCGCCCGAGAGCGCTTGCATCGCGCGTGGCGCTGCTGCACGCGATGCGCGCGCCAAGGCGACCGATGCCGCCTTGCTGCTCACGGCCGCCGACACGGTGGCCGCGCTGGCCACCCTCATCCGCCAGACGGTCACCCACCTGAAGGAGCGGCGCCAGTTCGGCGTGGCGCTGTCGAGCTTCCAGGTGCTGCGCCATCGCGTGGCCGACATGTACGTGAAGTACCTTGGCGCCAAGGGCCTGGTGATCCATTGCTTCCACGCCCATGAACAGAACGCGCCCGACCTGCGCCGCACCCTGCGCCTGGCCAAGGTGTCGCTGGCCGAGTCGGCACGCGCCTGTGCGGAAGCGGCCATCCAGATGCATGGCGGCATGGGGGTGAGCGAAGAAGTGCTGGCCACGCGCACGGCGCAGCGCCTCATCGCCTCCGAGTTCCGCTACGGCGACCGCCTCCTGCATGTCGCCCAGCTGCTGGCGCCACAGGCGTGTGCACCGCAAGTTTCTTTTTCCAACCAAACCGGGAGTGTGCGATGAGCATCAATCTGGAAGTTTCCGACTACATCGCCGTCGTCCGGCTCGATAAACCGCCGGTCAACGCGCTGGACCGCGCCACGCGCCGCCGCCTGATCGAGATCTTTGATGAAGTCTCCGAGCGCCCTGACGTGCGCGTGGCGATCCTCACGGGCACCGGCAAGTTCTTCTGCTCCGGCGCGGACCTGAAGGACCGTCCCAATGCCGAGAAGGCCGGCGACTTCCTCGACCACAACCGATGGACGCGCGAGACGGGCAATGCCATCCGCGAATGCGCCAAGCCCGTGATCGCGGCCGTCAACGGCCCCGCGCTGGGCGCGGGCTTCGGTCTCATGGCCTCCTGCGACATTTTCCTGGCGAGCGAGGACGCCACCTTCGCCATGCCGGAGATCAACGTCGGGCTCGCAGGCGGTGTCTCGATGCTGCGCACCATGGTCGGGCGGTCGTTCACGCGCCGCATGTTCTTCACCGGCATGAAGGTGCCTGCCGCCGAGCTGTACCGCCGCGGCGTGATCGACGAGGTGGTGCCCGCCGAACAGCTGATGCCCCTGGCGATGGAGATCGCGCAGGAGATCGCCTCCAAAGCGCCGCTTGCCATCGCCTATGCCAAGCAGGCTGCCAACATGATGGATCTGATGCCGCAGCGCGACGGCTACCGCTTCGAGCAGAACTTCACTATGGCGCTGGCCCGCACCGAGGACGCGCAGGAGGCCCGCAAGGCCTTCCTCGAGAAGCGCAAACCCATCTACAAGGGGCGCTGAGATGCCGGTCGTGGAAGTGGGGCGCGGCATGGACGCGCTGTTCAAGCCGCGCTCGATCGCCATCTTCGGGGCGTCGGACGACGTCACCAAGATCGGCGGCCGGCCGCTGCAGTTCCTGCAGAAGTACGGCTACGCGGGCGGCATCTATCCGATCAACCGCAAGGCGGGCCTCGTGCAGTCGCTGCCGGCCTACGCAACCCTGGACGACGTTTCCGCCGTGCCCGAGCTGGCCGTGATCGCCGTGCCGCCCGCGGGCGTGCTCGACGCGGTGAAGGATTGCGCCCGGCGCGGCGTGAAAGCCGCGGTCATCCTGTCGGCCGGATTTTCCGAGATGGGCGAGGAGGGCAGCCGCCTGCAGGCCCAGATCGGGGACGTCGCCCGCGCCACTGGCCTGCGCGTGGTCGGCCCCAACTGCCTGGGCGCGATCGGCGTGCCCGACAAGAGCATCGCCACCTTCTCGGTGGCGCTGGAGTCGTCTTTTCCCGTCGCCGGCGCGGTGGGCATCGTCTCGCAAAGCGGCAACCTGGGCAGCTTCACCCTGCGCCTGGCCGGCGAGCGCGGCCTGGGCGTCAGCCGCATGCTGACAACGGGCAACGAATGCGACGTGGACATCGCCGATGCCATCGCCTCGCTGGCGACCGACCCCGGCACGCGCGTGATCCTTTGCTGCATGGAAACCTGCCGCGACGGCGCCAAGCTGATGCAGGCCATGGCCATGGCCCGGGAGGCGGGCAAACCCCTGGTGGTCCTGAAGGTCGGCGTCTCGGAGGCCGGCAGCGAGGCGGCGGCCTCGCACACCGGCGCCCTAGCCTGCTCCGACGCCGTGTTTGACGCCGTGCTGCGCAACGGTGGCGCCATCCGCGTGCCCAGCATCGAGCAGTTGCTCGAAGTCGGCCATGCGCTGTCTGTCGTCGGCCCGGCGTATGTGCCCGGCGGCCATCGCGTGGCCGTGCTCACGGCCTCCGGCGGCTTCGGCGTGCTGCTGGCCGATGCGGCCAGTGCGCAAGGCCTGGCGCTGCCCAAGCTCGCCGCGCAGACGCAGGAACGCATCCTGTCGGTCGTGCCCTTCGCCGCGCCCTCCAACCCGGTGGACATGACGGCGCAGGTGTCGAGCCGGCCGGAGGTGCTGGCCCGCATGCTCGATGCGGTGGCGCGCGACGACAGTTGCGATGCGCTGATCCTGCAATCGGCCAATGCCTTCCATGTGCCCCGGCTGCGCGATGTGTTTCTTGCCGCGCTGGAACAGGTGCGCAAGGACCATCCTTCGCGCCTGATCCTCCTGTGTGCCCGCGCGCCGCAGGACGTGCGGGCCACGCTCAACGCGATGGGTTTCCCCGTGGTCGAAGGCATCGATGCGGCCTGCGCGACGGTGGCGGCACTGCTGCGCTTCGGTGCGCGCGACGTCGCACGGGCTGCAGCGCCGGCCATCGAGCGCGTGCCGTTGGCTGCGCAGGCCTTCGCCACCGAGGCGAGCGCCAAGGCCGTGCTGGCCGAAGCCGGCCTGCCCGTGCCGCGTGAGGCGATTGCCGCCAACCGCGACGAGGCGCTCGCCGCGGCGCGCGCGATGGGCTTTCCGCTGGTGCTCAAGATCGTCTCGCCCGACATCGCCCACAAGACCGAGGTCGGCGGCGTGTTCGTCGGCGTGCGGTCCGAAGCGCAACTGCTCGAGGAGTACGACCAGCTGCTTGCGCGCGTGGCGCAGAAGGCACCCGCGGCGCGCATCGCCGGCGTGCTCGTCGCGCAGATGGTGCAGGGCGGCGTCGAGCTGATCCTGGGCACCAAGAAGGACCCCATGTTCGGCCCGATGGTGATGGTCGGCCTGGGCGGCATCTTTGCCGAGATATTCAAAGACGTGGCACTGCAGCCGGCGCCTGTCGACGAGGCGCAGGCCACCGCCATGCTGCAGTCGCTCAAGGCCTTCCCGCTGCTCGACGGCGCGCGTGGCCGGCCGAAGGCCGATGTGACGGCGGCGGCGAAGGCCATCGTGGCGCTGTCGCGATTTGCCGTGCGCCATGCCGACAGCGTGTCCGAGATCGATATCAACCCCTTGGTGGTGCTGGACCAGGGGCGTGGCGCGCATGCGCTGGACGCCCTGCTGGTGCCCGAGCCACCCCTCACGAAAGCCCACCCATGACCATGTCTCTTTCAGGCCGAGCGGCCTTCATCAGCGGCGCCGGCCACGGCATCGGTCGCGCCACCGCACGCGCCATGGCCCGCCTGGGCGCCACGGTCGGCATCAACGACCTGAAGCCCGAGTTCGTGGAAGAGGCCGTGGCCGAGATCCGCGCGCTGGGAGGCCAGGCCATCGGGCTGCCCTGCGATGTGTCGACGCGCGAAGGCATGCGCGAGGCCGTGGCGCAGTTCGTGCGCGATGCAGGGCGGCTGGACATCATGGTCAACAACGCCGCCTGGGTGCGCTACCAGCCGCTCGCCGAGATCACGCCCGAGGTCATGGACCGCATGGTGGAGATCGGCTTCAAGTCGGTGATCTGGGGCATCCAGGCCGCAGCGGAAGTCATGGACGCGGAGCGCGGTGGCTCGATCATCAACGTGGCGTCCATCGCGGCCTTCAAGTCGCCGATGCGCTCGGTGGTCTACAGCGGCATCAAGGCCGGCGTGCTGGGCATCACCCGCGCATCGGCGGCCGACCTGGGCGCGCGCAACATCCGCGTGAACGCGGTGGCGCCCGGCGCCGTGCCCACCGAGGGCACGGCCAAGCATCGCAACGCCGAACTCGATGCCCGGCGCATCGGGCGCACACCGCTGGGCCGTCTGGGCACGGTGGAGGACATCGCCGATGCCATCTGCTTCCTGGCCGGCGACGGCTCGCGTTTCTTCAATGCGGATGTGCTGCGCCTGGACGGCGGCGCTTCGGAGACCTCGCTGTGAGCGGCGCCGTTGCATCGCCCAAGCGCGTGCAGAACGTGTTCGTCGTGGCGAAGGAGCCGGCCCGTCTGCATGCCTTCTACGAAGGTGCGCTCGGCCTGCCGATGAAGTTTCGCGATGGCGACCGCTGGATCCAGTACGGCGTGGGCAACACCAACGTGGCCCTGGCCTGCCTTGAAGAAGCGGCGCCCGCCACCAGCGGGCTGGTGATGGTGCTGGAGGTGGACGACTTCGAGGGCGCGCAGGAACGCATCGTTGCCGCCGGCGGGCAGGTCCTGGGCCTGCGCGACATGGGCGATCACGGGGCCGTGCTGTCGCTGCGCGATCCCGAGGGCAACTTGGTGCAGCTGTTTCGGCGCGCCGCGCCCGCCGCCGCATGAGCGCGTCGGAGCCGATGCCGGCAGCCTTGCAGGCGCTGCTGGACCGCGAGGCGATTCGCGACTGCCTGCTGCGCTACTGCCGAGGGATCGACCGCTGCGACGAGGCCGCCTTGCGTTCGGCCTACTGGGAGGACGCCACGGATTGCCACGGCGCGTGGAACGGCAGTGCTGACGGCTTCATCGCGCAGGCGCTGCCCAGGTTGCGGCAAGGCGGACGCCGCGTCCATCAGATCACCAACGTGCTGATCGAGCTGCATGGTGACGCTGCCGGAGTGGAAAGCAGCTTCTTCGCGCTGCAGGCCACGGCCACGCAGCCGGATCGCGAGACCTTTCTCTGCGGCCGCTACGTGGACCGTTTCGAGCGTCGCGGCGGCGAGTGGCGCGTGGCCGCGCGGACCGTGGTCTACGACTGGATGGAGGAGCGCACACGGCCCGAGCTGGCGCAGGACGACGCTGCCCTGTTCGGCGTGCGCCAGCCGGTCGGCAGGGCAGCGCCGCACGACGCCGTGTACGCGCTGTTGCGCGACGTGCGCGGCACCTGATGCCCACCGTTCTGCTCACCGGCGCCGCTGCAGGCATCGGGCGCGCCACGGCGTTGGCCCTGGCGCGCGCAGGATGGCGCTGCGTTCTGGTCGACGCCGATGCGCAGGCGCTGCAGCGCCTCGGAGCTGCGTGGCCGGCCGATGCCGAACCACCGATGCACCTCGTGGCCGACCTGACGGATGCAGCCCGGATCGAGCGCCTGGGGCACGAGATTCCGCCGCTCGATGCATTGATCAACAACGCGGGCCTGTCGGCCGGTGGCGCCGAGGCCACGTCGGGCCATGACGACGGCTCGGCGGCTCGCCTTCTTGCGCTCAACCTGGCCGCGCCGGCGCGCATGGTGCAGGCCTGTGCGCCGCACCTGCGCCCCGGGGCGCGCATCGTCAACGTGGCGTCTGGTGCAGGCCTACGCGCCATTCCGTGGCGCGGTCTCTACAGCCCCAGCAAGGCCGGCCTGATCGGGCAGAGCCGCGCGTTGGCGCAAGCCCGGCCCGACTGGACGGTGACCACGCTGGCACCGGGCTTCGTGCGAACCGAACTCGTTCAGCGCCTGATCGAGGGCGGCCGGCTGAATCCGGCGCAGGCGGTGTCGAAGATCCCCATGGGCCGGATGGCCGAGCCTGAGGACATGGCGCACGCGTTGTGCTTCCTGGCCAGTCCCGGCGCGCGCGTGCTCACCGGACAACTGCTGGTGCTCGACGGCGGCTCGTCCGTGTGCGGAGGGAGTCAGTCGCTGCCGGCCGGCGCGCATCTGCCGCTTCCGTTCGATGCGCCCTTGCGCCCGCATCTCGAGTCCGTGCGCGAGCCGGCCTGGCATGCGGCACTGGGCGTGTGGGTGCGTGCGCATGCAGGCCACCTCGAGCGCGCGGGCTGTCCGGCGGTCATCGACGCGCGCGCGCTGGATGCGCAGTCCGGCACGCGGCTCGATGCCGTGCTCGATGCGGCGCGCCGCTTTCGTTCGAGCCACGCCGCGCTGGCCAGCCTCACGCTGCTGTTGCCTGCGTCCGAACCGGAGCTCGATTGGCCACTGGCCGGCGACGCCGATGCAGTCCGGATGCTGGTGGCCACGCTGGCCGCCGAATGGGGCGCGCACGGGCTGCGTATCAACGCGCTGGAGCTGACGCACGGCCTGGTGCCGCAGGCCTGCCTGCCGCTGCTCGACTACGTGGCCGGCCCGCGCGCGCAGTTTCTGACCGGGCAGGTGCTGAGGCTCGGCGCCGGGCATTGAGTTCCTGCGGCGGGCGCGTCGCCGTCCGCTGCAGGCCTTTGTGACTCGGTTTTCCGGTGTCGGCCGGCTCCGGCGGCCAGCGGGGCGCCAACCGCTCGACCGCCGGCGTGTACGCCGCGTGCGAATGGCCGCAGGAGCTTCAGGCCTTCAGGGCCTCGCTCGCCGCAGCGCGAATCCGGTCCGCCGATTGCCGCGCGCGCCGCATGATGCTGCGTGTGTCGTAGGCCAGCAGTCTGCCGTTGCGCTTCACGATCCGCCCGTCGACCATCACGGTGTCGACGTTGGCGGCGCTGCCGCTTTGCACGATGGCGGTCTCGACGTTGCCGACCGGGCCCATGTTCAGGTCCTGCGTGCGCACCAGGATGATGTCGGCGCGCTTGCCTTCGGTGATCGAGCCGGTGACGTCGCCCAGCCCCATGGCGATGGCGCCGTTGAGGGTCGCCATCTCGATCGCCTCGGGCACGCCGATCGCCTTCGATTGCGCGCTGGGCGTGCCGGCCCACGGCACGCCCAGGTTCCAGGTGAAGCGCATCGCCTCGAACATGTCGGGCGGCGCGATGGAGGTCGCGTCGCTCGACAACGAAATGGTCAGGCCCGCGTTGCGCATCGCGAAGAGCGCGGCGCGTGCATCGCCGGTGCTGCTGAGCCGCAGCTCGGAGTGCGTGGCAAAGGACAGCGGCGTTTTCGTGCGTGCCATGGCCGCCAGGTCGGCCGTGCTGGCGGGCACGTAGTGCGCGAGCATGAAATCCGGGCCCAGGTAGCCACGACGTTCGTAGTCGACCGCATCGACGTTGTTCGGTGCCTCCTGCGGCGCGTGGATCGCGACGGGCAAGCCGCTGGCCTTGGCGGCCTTCATCTCTTCATGGAACACGGCGTCGGTGCTCTGCTGCGGGCCGCGCAGGTTCAGCCCCAGGTGCACCAGCCCGTCGAAAGGCGAACGCTCGCCGAACCACTCGCGTCGCACGCGGGCCAGATCGTCGTAGCGGTTGAGTTCGTCGACGGGCATCTTGTCGACGTGGCCGTAGGCGTAGCGGGCGCGCAGCAGCGCGTGCTGGTGCGCACGCAGCTCGGCATCGGCATGGGCGGGGGAGCGGGTGTTGTGCGACCAGTTGTGCACGGTGGTGGTGCCGCCGTTCGCCAGCTCGGCGCAGCCCAGCATCACGCTGTTGTAGAAGTCGTCGGGCGTGTACAGGGTCGAGGTCGCGTTCTTGGCGGGGTAGTACGAGAAGCCGCCGTCGCGCGCGGTGAAGCTGCGGCCGATGGCGCTCCACATGTGATAGTGCGAATTGACGAAGCCCGGCATGACGATCATGTCGGTCGCATCGATGATCTCCGCGCCAGCCGGTGCGCTCAGGCCGCGCCCGATCTTCTCGATCACGCCGTTGCGGACCCATACGTCGGCGCGCGGCAGCACGCCTTTGGCGCGGTCGACCGTGATGACCGCGCCGTTGCGGATCAGGTAGTTGCCGCGTCGAAGGCCGGGCGATGTGGACGCACGCGCTGTGCGGGCCGACACCGATGCCGAGCCGACGAGCGCCGGCGCACCCGTGGCGGCGACCATCAAGGCGCCGACAAAACGGGTGAAGTCTCTCTTGGTTGTTTTCATGGGTCGACCGAGTGATTGAAGTGACGGAAAGAAGAAAGAAACGAAAGCCCGCTCAATACGCCTTGAGAAGAAAGGCCGCAGTCATCGCCAGCCCCGTCAACACGACGAAGCCGCGCACCACCTCGGGCTTCAGTCGCCGTGCGAGCATGCCGCCGGCATAGCCACCCACCGTGGCACCGAGGGCCATCCACAGCGCGTAGGTCCAGACGATCGCACCACTGGCCGCGTAGATCGCCACGGCGATCAGCGTCAGGATCGCGGAGACGAAGTTCTTGATGCCGTTCATGCGTCCCATGTCCGTGTGCCCCAGCGCACCAAGCACGGCGAGCAGCAGGATGCCGAGGCCGCCGTTGAAGTAGCCGCCATAGACGGCGACCGCGACGATGCCCAGGTCGGCGATCCAACGGCCTCGCGGCTTGTGGTTGTTGTCGGCGGCGGCGAGCCTTCGGCGCACCAGGCCGGGCCCGATCGCGAAGAGCAGCGTCGCGGCCAGCAGAAGCCACGGCACGATGCGGGCAAAGGCATGGTTCGACGTCGACAGCAGCAACGCCGCACCGCCCGCGCCGCCGAGCACCGACAGCACGCCCAGCCGCAGGAGCGAAGGCGACATCGGGCCCGACAGCTCCTTGCGCAATGCCCAGGCACCGGCCAGGTAGCCCGGCAGCAACGCGGCGGTCCCGGTGGCGTTGGCCGACACCAGCGGCACGCCGACCATCGCCAGTGCCGGCAGGGTCAGAAAACTGCCGCCGCCCGCCACGGCATTGAGTGCGCCGGCCAGGGCCGCGGCGCCGCCGAGCAGCGCCCCGTCGAGCAGCATCACGGCTTGCGTGCCGGCAGCGACATGCGGTCGGTGTGCAGCAGCAGCGTGAGCAGCACGCCGACAGCCGCCAGCAGCGTGATCTGCACCAGCCCGGCCGTGCTCCAGCCGAAGCGCGAGGCGATGCCGCCGATGATGAAGCCCGCGACTGCCCCCGCGCCGTACAGCGTGGTGACGAACACGCCCGTGGCGCGGCTCGTGAGCGAGGCATGCACCGCCTTGATGTGATACCCCGCCAGGTTCACGTACAGCACGCCGCTCACCACGAAGCCCCACGCGAAGGACAGCGCCGACTGCACCACCATGTCGGTGGGGCCCGAGAACATCAGGAAGCCCAGCAGGCCGGTGCCCATGAAGCTCGCCGAGAGCACGAGCTTGGGATGGAAGCGGTCACCGAGCCAGCCGCCGAAGATCGATGCGAACACACCGAAACCGAAGATGCTCATCACGCGGCCGGTGTCCGACGGCGTGTAGTGCAGGTGCTCGCGCAGGAAGGTCGGGTACATGCCCAGGTAACCATAGATGCAGAGCCCGCCGATGACGCTCATGCCAGTCAGCAGGGCCGTGTTGCGGTTCCACAGCGTGGTGGCGCCGCGCTGGTCGGCGCGCCCGCCGGTGGCCGCCACGTTCTCGGTCATGCGCTTGCTCACGGTGAGCGCGATGATCGCCATGGCCGCGAAGCCCGCGACGCCGAACACGATGAGCGGCAGGCGCCAATCGCGCTCGACACCGATCAGGTGGCCGCCGAGCAGCGGCCCCAGGATCGCGCCGATGCCGAAAGAGAAGTTGATGGCGCCCACGGCGGTGGCCCGGTAGCGCGCGAAGTAGCTCGCGGCGATGGCGATCACCACCGTCAGTTGCATCGCTTCGCCGATGCCGGTGACGGCCCGGTAGACGATCATGTCGGCGAAGCCGTACGAATAGGCCGCCAGCAGCGTGCCCAGCGAGAAGATCGCAATGCCGATCTGCAGCACCGTCTTGCGCGACAGCCGCGCCAGCAGATAGCCGGTCGGAATGCCGGCCACGGCCATGCCCAGCGTGAAGATGGTGGACAGCAAACCGGTGTCTGCCAGACTGAAGCCGAACTCCTTGCGCACGTCCGCGGCGATGAGCGGAAAGATCTGCCGGTCCATCGCGTTGAGCGCGTACGAGGCGAGCAGCACCAGGAACATGCCGATCTCCAGTGCGGTGATGGGCGCCTCGCGGCGCGCGCCACCGACCGCCGGTGAAATGACGGAGGTTGAGGAATGCACGTGTTGTCTCCTTCTCGCCGAGCGAGAAATCTGTTTGTTGTTCGTTCGTTGCACGGGATCGCCGGCGCTGTGCCGGCGAGGGTTCACGCAGCGGGGCTTGCCGCGCCGTACCAGTCGAGGATCTGCTCGCCGGTCAGGAAGGCCACGTCCTCATGTTGCTGGATGTGCGCCAGCGCTTCTCGGAAGTAGCGCAGACGGTGCGGCGCGCCCATGATGTAGGGGTGCACCACCAGCGCCATGACGCGGGCCGAGTCTTTCGCGTCGGCGTAGAGCTGTTCGAACTGGTCGATGGCGCGGTCGCGGTACTCGCTGGCCTTGTGGTGCTGGATCAGCATCATTGCCACGTCGTTGCATTCCTGCGTGTAGGGCACGTTCACGATCGTGCCGCCGTCGCGCGTCTTCAGCCGCACCGGCTGGTCGTCGAGCACCCAGTCGCACACGTACTCGTAGCCCTGCTCGGCCAGGATGTCGGGCGTGTGCCAGGTCTCTGTGAGCCCCGGGCCGAGCCAGCCGCGCGGGCGCTTGCCGGTGTAGGCGCGAATGGCCTCGGTGGTCTTGGCGATGTCCTCGACCTCGTCGGGGACCTTTTGCATGTTGCGCTGCCCGAAGCCGTGGCCGATGAACTCCCACTGGCGTTCCTTCGCCGCCTTGGCGATGGGCTCGTAGGCGCCGATGGCCGAACCGTTGATGGCGAGCGTGGCGTTGATGCCGAGTGCGTCGATCACTTCGAGCATGCGCCAGAAGCCGACGCGGTTGCCGTACTCGTGCCAGGCCCAGTTCGGGATGTCGGGCATCGGCGAACCGCCGGCCGGTGGTGTCAGCACGGTGCGGGGCATGGTCTCGTCGATGTTCCATTCCTCGACGTTGACGATCACCCAGACGGCCAATCGTTTGCCGCCGGGCAACTTCAGTGCGGGACGGTCCGCGATGGACGAGTACGAGATGCGTTCGAGTGGTTTCATGGTGTCTCCGTGTGCTGTTGCGGGCTCAGACGATCTCGACCTGCAGGGGCGCGAGCCCGTCGATGCGGCCGGTGAGCCTGTCGCCGCGCTGCACCGGGCCGACCCCTTCGGGCGTCCCGGTGAAGATCAGGTCGCCGGGTAGCAGGCGGTATTGCTTGGACAGCTCGCTGACGATCTCGTGGACATTCCAGATCATCTTTTCGAGCACCGAGTCTTGCCGCACCGCGCCGTTCACCGAGAGATTGAGTGTTCCCGAGCGGATGTGCCCGACCTTCGCCACCGGATGGATCGGGCCGCAGGGCGCCGAGTGATCGAAAGACTTGCCCTGTTCCCACGGCAGGCCGCGCTTGTTGCATTCGCGCTGGCGGTCACGCCGGGTCATGTCCAGGCCCGCAGCGTAGCCAAAGACGTGATCCAGCGCATCCTCGGGCGTCACGTTCGACGCATGGCTGCCGATGGCCACGACGAGTTCGAACTCGAACTGGAAGTCGTCCGTCAGCGTGGGGTAGGGCACGCGCCCGTCGGTCACCACCGAGTCGGACGGCTTCTGGAAGAAGAACGGCGGATCACGCTCGTCGCCTTCCTTCATCTCCCGGATGTGGGCCAGGTAGTTGCGGCCCACGCAGTAGACGCGGCGCACCGGAAAGCGTTGGTCGCTGTCCACGATGTCGATGGAGATGGGCTGGACTTGAAGGGCGTCGGTACGGATATCGGTCGCGCGCTCGGCCGTCGGGTGGGGGGACATGGGTTTGTCTCTCTGGAAGGTTTGGAAAGGAGTGGCTAGAGTCTAGGAACGAGGCCTTCTCACCTCAACGCGCAGGCTTGCGCAAAGATATGCAATCCTTGCGATCTTGAGATCAGCTCTTCATGCCACCCACGCCTTCCCTCGACGAATTCGTGCCGCCGCCCCGCGCCGGTGCCGCGCGTGCCGCCATCAGCAACTACACGATGGCGGCGCGGGCACAGCGCGCCTATTTCGGCATTCACGACCAGAGCAACTGCTTGCCGAATCCGGTGCCGCACCGGCACGAGTACTTCCAGATCTACGTCAACACGCGGGGCGAGACCACACACTACATCGGCGGCAACCAGCGCGCCATCGGCGCAGGCACGGTGAGCTTCGTGCTGCCCTTCCTGGTTCACTACATCCCGAACGCGGCCGACGGCGTGTTCCATGTGATCAACATCAGCAAGGACTACCTGCTGCCGTCGCTGGACCTCGACGTGTTCGAGCTGTCGGAGGTGCCGTTGTCACGCGCGCCCGAGCTCGCGCCTTTCCGGTTCCAGCATTGCCTGGATTTCCGCTTCGATGAAACCGAGACCCACCAGCTCCAAGCGCTGTGCGAACACATGGCGCAGGAAGCGCAGCGGCCGCCGGGCGAAGACACCGCCAGCCACCTGCTGATTCGCAGCCATCTGCTTCACCTGATCGGCATGGTGTGGCGGCGCTACGGCGAGGAGTTTCGCAACTGCGAGGCGCAGGGGATGGCCCTGCAGTCGTACCGGCCGGCGGTGCTGCGCTGCATCCGCTACATCAGTCGCAACCTCGCGCAGGAGCTGACGCTGGGCGATGCGGCGCATGCGAGCCATGTGTCGCCAACGCATCTGGCCCACCTGCTGAAGAGCGAAACGGGCAAGACCTTCCTGGAGCTGGTGACCGAACGCCGGATCGAGCGCGCCAAGACGCTGCTGGTCTTTACCGGCGCCTCTGCGGCGGAGATCGGCGAAAGCACCGGTTTCGGAGAGCCGACGCAGTTCGCGCGCCGTTTCGGGCAGATCGTGGGGGCGACGCCTTCCGCGTACCGGCGGCAATTTCAGCGAGGGGGGAATCGGACGTGGGACTGACGGCGCGATGCTCCCAGTAAGCAATCAGGCTCTCGAGCTTGACGTCGGTGGCTGCAAGTCCGACGTTGGCATTCGTTGCATGGCAGTCCTTCGCATACGGCGGCTCCAGACGGGTTGCCGACACTCAACCTGGCCCGCCTGAGTGTCCGCTTCCACTTGTGCTGCAGCCCCAGCCTGGCTTCTTCAAAACGAGCGCGGCAGACCGAGCAGATGTTCCGCGACATACGCGAGGATCAGGTTGGTCGAGATCGGCGCCACCTGGTAGAGCCGGGTCTCCCGGAATTTGCGTTCGACGTCGTACTCGTTGGCAAAGCCGAAACCGCCATGAAACTGCAGGCACGCATTGGCGGCCTCCCAGCTGGCCTTGGCGGCCAGGTACTTCGCCATGTTCGCTTCCGCGCCGCAAGGCTGTCGGGCGTCGAAAAGCTCGCAGGCACGCCAGCGCATGAGGTCGGCGGCTTCCACTTCGATGTGGCTCTCGGCAATCGGGAACTGCACGCCCTGGTTCTGACCGATGGGGCGGCCGAACACGACACGGTCCTTCACATACCCGGTCACGCGGTCGATGAACCACTTGCCGTCGCCGATGCATTCCGCGGCAATCAGCGTGCGCTCTGCGTTAAGCCCGTCGAGGATGTAGCGAAAGCCCTGGCCTTCCTCGCCGATCAGGTTGTCCGCCGGAATCTCCAGGTTTTCGATGAACAGCTCATTGGTCTCGTGGTTCACCATGTTCGCGATCGGCTGCACGGTCAGGCCGTTGCCGATGGCCTGGTGCAGGTCGACCAGAAAGATCGACATGCCTTCGGATTTCTTCTTCACCTCGGCCAGCGGCGTGGTGCGCGCCAAGAGGATCATCAGGTCGGAGTGCTGCACGCGCGAGATCCACACCTTCTGCCCGTTGACGACATAGGTGTCGCCCTTGCGCACGGCCGTGGTCTTGATCTTCGTGGTGTCGGTGCCGGTGGTGGGCTCGGTCACGCCCATCGACTGAAGCCGCAGCTCGCCACTGGCGATCCTTGGCAGGTAGCGGCTTTTCTGTGCCTCGCTGCCGTGGCGCAGCAGCGTGCCCATGTTGTACATCTGGCCGTGGCAGGCGCCGGAGTTGCCGCCGCAGCGGTTGATCTCCTCCATGATCACCGAGGCTTCCGCGAGCCCGAGGCCGGAACCGCCGTAGGACTGCGGGATCAGCGCTGCCAGCCAGCCCGCGGCAGTCAGTGCATCGACGAAGGCTTCGGGGTAGGCGCGTTGCTCGTCGATCTTGCGATGGTATTCGTCGGGAAACTCGGCGCACAGCGCGCGCACGGCGTCGCGGATGTCCTGGTAGTTGTCGGAAGAACGGTTCATGGTGTATCTCGATGGCAGGGTGAGTGGGGCATCGGCCGCGCGAGCGCGCGCATTCCTTGCGGCCAAGAGGGCGCAATGAACGACCGATGCAGGGAACGGAAAGAAGCGAAGGGGGCCGGGCGGCCCCGGGGTGTCAGGCGGGCGCCGTCATCAGTGGGATGAGTTCGCGCACGTCAGGCAGTTCTTCGAGCCGGCGCAGTGCCGAATCCAGTGTTTCGGCCTGGGATGGCGGCAGGCGTGGCTTGGTCGAGGCGCAGCAGGCCATGAACTTGGCCTGCTGATCCGGCGCGGGCAGCGGCCGGCCAGGGCTGCCGAGAAAGTGCGGCACGGCCAGCCGCAGCGTGTCGCCCCGTTTGAGCACCACCTCGACCACTTGCGGGCCCAGGGCGTTCGGGTTGGGGTTGCCGTCGTCCAGCACCTCGACCCGGCGTGCCAGTTCGAAGGTGCGCGCGTCGTTCAACGCGGGCGGGTCGAAGGCCTCGATGCCCACCCGGCCCTTGCGCAGCGCCGTGGCCACCACGTAGCCCATGCTGAGCTTGGCGCTGGCCGAGTCCATGCCAGGCTGCGCCGGCCGCCCCACAAGCCGTGCGATCAGCGGCGAGGCATGCACGCGTACGGTTTCCACGTCGTCCGCTCCGAAGCCATGCGCGGCCATGAGATCGACGACCGCATCGACGCCCGCGTGGGTCGCGCGGCCGGTGGGGTAGGGCTTGTGGCTCATGCGCGCGATCTGGAAGACCTGGCCGACGTCGTTCGCCACGTCGGCCCAGCGCGACTGGCCGAAGTCATAGAGTGCGAAGTAGCCGAACGGGCCCTCCAGGATGTCTCGCGGTCCCGGGAAGCCGGCACGCGCCAGTTCGAAGGCGGTGACGGCTGCGCGTGCGTTCAGGCCCACCTGCAGGCCGACCGCGGGCGAGCCCTCGGCATGGGCCTGCATGGTGCCGGAGAGGTGGCTGTACATGAGGCCGAGTGCGTTGTGCATCGTGTCGGCGTCCATGCCGGCGAGCTTGCACAGTGCGGCCGTGGCACCGAGGCCGCCGCACATGGCAGGGCGGAAGAAGCGCATCGGCGCACGCTGCGCCAGCGCGACATAGATGGCCACGTCGAGTCCCAGCGTCACCGCCGTGATCAACGCCTTGCCCGAGACGCCGCCTTCGCGTTGGGCATAGCCGAGTGCAGCCGGCACGATGCAGGCGAAGGCATGGACCACGGCGACGTCGTGCACCGCGTCGAATTCCTGGTTGAACACCTGGTAGGCGTTGAGCATCACGGCCGACGGGAATGGCAGCTTCTCGCCGCTGCCCCAGACCGTGACGGCGTCGCCGTCGCCCAGGGACTGCGCTGCCTGCTTGAGTGCCGGCATGCGCGGATGGCGCGAGCCGGAAATGCCGACGCCGATGGTGTCGTAGATGAACATCCGCGCCGCGTCCACCGCTTCGGGTGGCAGGGAGTCGAAATCGCGCGAGCGCACGTGGGCGATGAGGGTGTCGATGGCGTTCATTGAGGCATCGGGACAAAGGGGACGTCGCCGGACCGGGCAACGAGCGGCGCCGGCGCGGGGACCTGCGCGGCGTACCAGTCATGGAGGGATGAGCCCGTCACCACCCGCACCATCGGGTGCGCGAGCAGCAGGTCCAGCATGGCTTCGAAATCGCCGAAGCGGTGGGGCACGCCCATCAGGTGCGGATGCAGCCCGATGGCCAGCACCCGGGGCTGGCCGAGGCGGGCGACTTCGCGCGCAAAGACCTCCAGGGTGCGTTCGAGCCGCAGCTTCATTTCGGGCGAGGAGTGCTTCTCGACCGCATAGATCACCGAATCGTTGACCTCCAGCATGTAGGGCAGGGCCATCAGCGAACGGTGCTCGGTTTGCATCCAGCACGGCAAGTCGTCCAGGCACCAGTCGAACACATGGTCGATGCCGACGGCGGCGAGGATGTCGGGTGTGTCCGCCGCTTCGCGCAGCCCGGGCGAGAGCCAGCCGCGCGGACGAACGCCGGTGAAGGCGGCGATGCGGTCGAGCGACTTCACGATGGCTTCCGCCTGGGCGTGCCCGTCGAGTTGCGCCAGCGACTGCTGCTGCACCCCGTGGCCGATGAATTCCCAGCCGGCCTCCAGGATGGCCTGCGCGGCGCTCGGGTGCGAATCGATCACGGAGGCGTTGAGGCTGGCGGACGCGCGCAATCCGCGGCTGCGCAGCGCCTCGATCATGCGTGGCAGCCCGCAGCGCAGGCCGTACTCGGCCCAGCTGAAGTTCGGCACGTCGGGCACCGTCTCCTTGCCGTGCGGCGGCGTCAGCAGCGTGCGCGGCATGGGGCGGTCGAAAGGCCAGTGCTCCACGTTCACGACGATGTGCGCGAGGATGTGGCCGCCGTCCAGCGGCATCAACGGCGGGCGCTCGGACGAGAGTTGAAAGGGGACGCGTGGATTGCTCATGACGGGTTCTCTTGCGTGGTGGCGGTCATCGGTTCAGCTCCCTTCGAAACGCGGCGCGCGCCGCTCGGCAAATGCAGCCTGGCCTTCGGCGTAGTCCCGGCTGGCGAAGCACTGGCGCACCATCGCGTCGATCGCTTCCCGGGCCTGCGCTGTCGGGGGCTCCAGCGTAGCGAGAATCGCGGCCTTTGCGGCCCGCAAGGCCAGCGGCGCGTTCTGGGCGATCAGCGCCACGCGTGACGCTACTTCGGCGTCGAAGATCTCGGCGTCGATGCAGTCGTTGACCAGGCCCAGGCGCATCGCCTCGGGGGCGTGGAGGCTGCGCGCCGTGTAGAACAGGTCAAAGGTGGCCGGTGCGCCCAGCAATCTCACCAGCCGCTGCATGCCCTCGAACGCGTAACCCAGGCCGATGCGCGCGGCCGGCATGCGAAAGCGCGCGTTCGATGCGGCGAAGCGAAGGTCGCAGGCGAGGGCGATGCCTATGCCGCCGCCCATGCAGATGCCCTGGATGCGCGCCACTGTCGGCTTGGCGCATTCGGCCAGCACGCGCTGGGCGGTCGCCACCGCGTGGTCGTAGGCGGCCACGGCGTCGGTGCCGCTGCGCTGTTGCGCAAACTCGCTGATGTCGGCGCCCGAGACGAAAGCGGCGTCGCCTTCACCGGTGACGACAATCACGCGCACGGCACGGTCGTCGGCCAGCGCCTGTACGGCTTCGGCGAGCTGCTGCCACATGGCCAGCGTCATCGCGTTGTGTTTGCGCGCATGGCTGATCACCAGGGTCCCCACCCCCGCTGCGGTCTCGGTCCGGATGTGTCCTTCGCTCATACCGCGGCCTTCGCTTGCAGCTGTTCGATGTCGGAAGGCGTGTAGCCGATCTCGGTCAGCATCTCGGTGGTGTGCTCGCCCCAGGCCGGGGCGCCGTGCGCGATGCGCGCTGGCGTGCGCGCCAGCGTGATCGGCTGCGACACCAGCCGGTAGCGCCGGCCATTGCCCGCCTCCACATCCTGCGCGATGCCCAGGTGGTTCACCTGGGCGTCCTCGAAGACTTGCGGAATCGAATAGACGGGGCCCGCGGGCACGCCGGCGCGGTTCAGCAGTTCGACCCAGTGCGCAACCGTCTGGCTCTTGAAGACCTCGGCCAGGGCTTCGTTGAGTGCCAGCCGGTGTTCGACTCGCAGCTTCTCGGTGGCGAATTCGGGCACCGCCCTCAGCTGCGGAGCCTGCAGGCATTCGCACAACCGCACCCAGTTGCCTTCGCCGGACGCGCCGAGATTGAACACGCCGTCGCTGGCCTGGAAGAGGCCCATCGGGCTGCTCGTCGGGTGGTCGTTGCCTGCCTGGGCGGGCACGTCGCCGTCGTTGAGGTAGCGCGCGGCCTGGAAGTCCATCAGCGCCACCTGCGTGTGCAGCAGCGAGCCGTGCACCCATTGCCCCTGCCCGGAACGCTCGCGCTCCAGCAGCGCGATCAGGATGCCCGCTGCTGCATAGACGCCGGTGCCCGAATCGGCCACCGCGAGGCCGGCGCGCACGGGGCCCTGTGCCGGGAAGCCCGTGACCGACATCAACCCGCCCATGCCCTGGATGATCTGGTCGAAGCCCGGGCGCCAGGCATAGGGACCGTCCTGGCCGAAGCCCGAGATGCTCGCGAGGATGATCCGGGGATTGACCGCGCGCAGCGCCTCGTAGTCGATGCCCAGTCGCGCCTTGACGTCGGGGCGCCAGTTTTCCACCACCACGTCGGCTGTTTCCACCAGCCGCATGAACGCCTCGAGCCCTTCCGGCTTCTTGAGGTTCAGCGTCATCGATCGCTTGTTGCGGTTGAGGTTCTGGAAGTCGCCGCCCCAGCGGTCGGCTGCGAACATCGCCTCGTTCGGGTCGACACCCGCCGGGGGTTCGATGCGGATCACGTCGGCGCCGAAATCCGCAAGGATGCGCACGCATGTGGGGCCGGCGCGAACGCGGGACAGGTCGAGCACGCGAAAGCGCGCGAGGGCAGGGGAGGCGTTGATCTTGGGCATGGTTTCTCCGTGGGAAGTCAATGAAGCGGGGTGCTGGCGCGATGGGCGGTGCGCGCCGCGGGAACGGAAGGAGCGCCTGTCGGTGCGGCGAACTGGTGTCCGAAGGCCAGCAGCTCGGCCTCGGTGCCCGGCGCACCGATGGCCTGGATGCAAACCGGCCGGCCGCGCGCGTCGGTGCCGATCGGGAACGACAACGAAGGGAGCCCGAGGTAGTTCACGAAGGCGTGGTAGTGGTGAAGCGCGACCAGTTCGCGCGGGTCGAAGCGGTCGGAGGTGGTGGTCACCGCTTGCGCGTCGGGCACGCCGCGCGGCAGCGAAGGCAACAGCAGCACGTCGGCTTGCGCAAGGTGCCCGGCGACGAAGGCGTCTCGCCAGCCCGCGCGGGCTTCGCAGGCGTGTCGGTACCAGGCGGCCGGGACGGCCCAGCCCGGCAGGAGGATTGCTTGCGTGATCGGCGCCAGCGAGCCCAGTGCGTGGCGCACGCTGTGCGCATGCGTGGCCGCGGCCTCGACGTGCAGCACGATCTGGGCAAGACACGACAGTTCGTCGAGCCCGTGCAAGGACGCGCGGTGCCATGCCACCGCGTGCGAGGTGGCGCGAGATTCGAAGGCCCCGAGCCGGCTTGCAACGTCGTCGCGCAGGTCGGGCTGGTCCAGTGCCGACGCCACGCGCCAGCGGCGGTGGCGCGACAGGTCTTCCTCGATGCCTTCCAGGCTGAGCAGACGCTGCGCCATCGGCGCCTCGTCGGGCAGCAGCGCCGCGAACACATGGGCCGCATCCGACACCGAGCGCGCCACCACGCCGACGGTGTCCAGCGACGGCGCCAGCTGCGACACGCCACCCGCGTCGATCACGTCGGCGCCGGGCTTGAATCCGACCACGCCGCAGGTGGATGCGGGAATGCGCACCGACCCCGCGGTGTCCGTTCCCAGCGAGGCCCGGCACAAGCCGGCAGCCACCGCCACGGCCGAGCCGCTGGATGACCCGCCGACCGCCGCCGCCGGGTCCAGCGGATTCAGCGGTGCGGGAAAGTGCGGGTTCTCCGCGGTGGCGCCGCAAGCGTACTCCGCCATCACAAGGGCGCCGAGGTAGGTCGCGCCACGCTCGGAGAGGCGTCGCAACGGGGCGGAAGGAGGGCTGGTCACCGCATCGGTCGCAGCGCCTTCCGGTCGTCCTTGCCCTGCGGCGCGCAGCCCTGTGCCAAACACGTCCTTGTGCGCCATCGCGATGCCGGAGAGCGGCGCATGCGCGACCGGCCGGCTGTCTGTCGCGCGCTCGACCAGGCAGTGATGGACGGCAGCGCCGCGCTCGAAGGCCTCGCGCTGCAAGGCCAGCGCTTCGTCGGCCGAGCTGGCACCCGTGGCAATCGACCGGCGCAGCGCGGCGATGGAGGGCGTGCCCGCATCACTCATGCGCGTGCTCCACGGGGCGGATATCGAGCGGCGGTGTGGTGCCGGCGGCCAGACGGCTCGCCATGGGCGCCAGCCGTGCCAACGTGCGCGCCGCGCGGACCTGAAGTCCGGGTGCGGCATCGATGCCATGCAACTGCAGGCTCAGCGTGACCCATGTCTTCCATGGCTCGAGGGTGGGGTCGGTCAAAGCGGTCTCCTGGCACCGTGCGCTCTCTCTGGAGCAGGTAAAATTAAAAGATGGATGAGGTCTATAAATATATTTATAACTCACAAAAATGTTTTATTCAATCGTTGTTTACGGGAGCTCGTCCCATGAAAACCGCTGAACGCATCCGCCTTGCGGTCGAGGAGTCCATCCGCGACGGCACGCTCCTGCCCGGAGACACGGTGGACGAACAGGCGCTGATGACGGCCTACGAGGTTTCGCGCACGCCGGTGCGCGAGGCGCTGCTTCAGTTGCAGGCCCAGGGGCTGGTGGAAAGCCTGCCGCGTGGCGGCATGGTCGTCGCGAAGATGGACATGACCCAGCTGCTGGCCATGTGGGAGTTGCTGGCCGAGCTCGAGGGCTTGTGCGTGCGGCTGGCCTGTGAGCGCATGACGCCCGAAGAGCGGCTCGACCTCGCCAAGTCGCACGAGCGCGCCGCCGCCGCGGTCAAGAAAGAAGACGTCAAGGCCTGGCAGGAGCACAACCGGCGCTTCCACGAGGCGCTCTACCAGGGGGCACGCAATCCCTACCTGCGCCAGGAAATCCTGCGGATGCGTTCGCAGACCGGCGCCTACAGGCGCCACGCCTTTGCCGCGTTCGGTCGCCTCAAGTCGTCATGGGAGCAGCATTCCAAGCTGCTCGACGCGATTCAGCGGCGCGATGCCAAGGCGGCGGCCGAACTGATGGTCGAGCACATGAGCCCCGGCCAGGGCTCGACCAACTTCGCGTCGTTCATGGCGGCGCTGCCGAAGGAACTGATGGGGTGAGCGGCGGCAACTGCTGCTTCAGGAAGGTGACCAGCGCGTGCACCTTCAGCATCAGGTGGTCGCGCGTCGGATAGACCGCAAAGAGGCGCCGAGGCGGCGCCACGTAGGCGTCGAGCGCGGTCTGCAACGAGCCGTCGGCCATTGCATCCTTCACCATCACCGACGGCACCAGGCCCAGCCCGACGCCCCGGCGCATCGCGTCGATCAGCAGCAGGCTGTTGTCGGCGCGGAACGTGCCGCTCACCCGCACACGCGCGCGCCCGTCCGGTCCGTCGAACACCCATTCATCGCGGTCGTCGCCCAACAGGTACTGCAGGCAGTTGTGGCCCGACAGGTCGGCGGGTGTCGTGGGCCGGCCATGGCGCTCCCAGTAGGAGGGCGCGGCGCACACCACGCGGGCCAGGTCCATCAGCGGCATCGCGACCAGGCTCGAATCTTCCAGCCGCGCCTGGCCGCGCAGCGCGACATCGATGCCCTCGCGCACCAGATCGACCGGCCGGTCGTTCAGCCGCATCTCGAGCTCGATGCCCGGGTGTTGCGCCTGGAACGCATGCAGATACTCGTGGAGATGCGACAGCGTGAGCGACACCGGCGCCGCCACCACCAGCCGCCCGGTCAACCCGCGGCTCACCGAACGGACATCGGTCAGCGTGCGCTCGGTGTCTGCCAGCGTTCGCTGGCAGAAGCTGTAGAAGCGCTCGCCGGCTTCGGTGAGCTGCATGCTGCGCGTCGTTCGCGCGAGCAGGCGGCAATCGGTCCAGGCTTCCAGCGACTGGATGGCCTTCGTGACGACCGAGTTCGAGAGGTTCAGCGCGCGGGCGCCAGCGGCCAGGCTGCCCTGTTCGACGACGCGGCAAAAGTACTGCATGGCAGCGTAGCGATCCATGGCGCCGAGCGTACCAGCCGACGAGGCCAACGCAGCACGCGCGAGCGTCTCAGCGCCGCAGCGGGATGGCGATGGGGCGCATCGGTGCGGCGTCGCCGCCACGCAGCTTGAGCGACGCACCGATGAACGCGAACTCGTAGACGCGGTCCTTGGCGAGCGCTTCCAGGTTGACCAGCTCGATGATCGGCGCGCCCTGCTGCGCGAGCAGGTAGGTGTGCACCGGCACGTAGTTGTCGTCGGCGTCGGGCGGGAAGGTCTCGAAGCTCAGGTTGTCGGCACCCACGACCATCGCGCCACCCGACTCCACGAGAAAGCGCGCGGCATCCACGCTCATGCCCGGCGGCGAATCCATGTAGGCATCGGCTTTGTCGTAGAGCTTCATGCGGCCGGTGCGGATCAGGACCACGTCGCCTGTCTCCAGCTTCACGCGCTGCTTGTCGAGCGTCTCCTGCAGATCGGCCCGGGTGACGCGGTAGCCGGGCGCCAGCATCTCGACGCCTTTGGCGGCGGCAACGTCGATCAGGACCCCGCGGGCCACGATCGGCGGGATGGTCTCGGCGCCGGTCTTCTTCCAGCCGCGGTCGCCCAGGTGTTCGCGCGCCTCGAAGCCGTTCCAGATCTTGCCGTCGAGGCCGAAATGGTTGAGCGCGTCGATGTGCGTGCCCATGTGGGTGTACATCGAGATGGCCGCGCCGGTGTAGCTCACGTGCTTGTTCTGCGTGTGGCCGACGCCCATGGGGTCATCGACCACGGTGCCGTGCGGCGTGTGCGTCATCCAGATCTGGTAGCGCGGGTCGCCGATGCCGTGCCAGCTCGGCATGCCGACGAAGTACTCGACCGACAGGTCGTACACACGCGCACCGTCCGCGCGGGAAAGCACCTGGGCCTTGGTGCTCGCGGTCATGAGGTTGAGTCGGCCGAGTTCGTCGTTCGGGCCCCACGGGCTCTTGCCCACGACGGGGGCTGCGAAGGCGAGGGTGACGCTCATTGCGCCCCATAGAGACGCCGCGGCGCCGATCCTGCGTATCCATTGCGACATTGAAAACTGCTCCATTTCGTTCGGTTGCTTGGTTGGCTTGGCACGCACTGCGCGGTGCCAGGTGCTGACCTTAGGAGGAACGAAGTCGCGCGGAAACCGCGCCGACGGCAAAGGTCCTTTCTCGATTCGCGAACGATGAAACCGGCGGAGACAGATCCCACGGAGGGTAACTACCAATGTGCGACGGAATGCCTATAAATATATTTATAAACATTATGCGTACACCATGAAGGGCTGGCGCATTCCTGGAGTTCTGTCATTGAAGAAAAAGGAAACTGCTGTGGACGCTACCTCTGTCTCATCCCTCGCGCGGCCTTCGGCCGGCGCCCATTCCCCCTCGGACCACGACCGCATGCACCGCAAGATCGCATGGCGGCTGGTGCCGTTCCTGGTGTTCCTGTTCCTGCTGGCGTGGATCGACCGCGTCAACGTGGGCTTCGCCAAGTTGCAGATGCTGCAGGACCTGCAGTTCAGCGAAGCGGTCTACGGGCTGGGTGCGGGCATCTTCTTCATCGGCTACTTCCTGTTCGAGGTGCCGAGCAACCTGCTGCTGCAGAAGATCGGCGCGCGCAAGACGCTCGCGCGCATCACGATCCTCTGGGGCCTCACGTCGATGGCGATGATCTACGTGGAAACGCCCACGTCCTTCTATGTGCTGCGCTTCCTGCTCGGCGCATTCGAGGCCGGATTTTTCCCGGGCGTGATGCTGTACCTGACGTACTGGGTGCCGGCGCATCGCCGCGGCAAGATCAACGGGCTCTTCATGACCTCGTTTGCCATCGCGGGTGTCGTCGGCGGGCCGCTCGCAGGGCTGATCATGAGCGGCATGGAAGGCGTCGCGCCGTTTCGAAACTGGCAATGGCTCTTCTTGCTCGAAGGCATTCCTTCGGTGCTTGCCGGCTTCGCGGTGCTGGCCTGGCTGCCGGACCGGCCCCAATCCGCACGCTGGCTGACCGAGGCCGAGAAGCACGCGCTGGCCGCCGAACTGCAGAAGGAGAACGCCGACGCCCCCAAGCAATCGAGCTTCGCCCGGGCGTTGCGCAACCCCATGCTGTGGCTGTGCACCGCCGCCTATTTCTGCATCGTGAGCGGCAACGCCACCATTGCCTTCTGGACGCCCTCGATCGTCAAGGAGCTGGGCGTGAAGGGCACGCTGAACATCGGCCTGCTGTCGGCCATTCCGTTCATTCTGGGAACGGTCGCGATGGTGCTCAACGGCATGCATTCGGATGCCACCGGTGAGCGGCGGCGGCACTGCGCCTATGCGACGCTGATCGCCGGCGTCGGGCTCGTGGCCACCGGCGTGTTGATCGAGCAACCTGTGTTCGCCATGGTCGCGTTGAGCTTTGCGACCATCGGCATCCTCGCCGCCTTTCCCGTGTTCTGGCCGATCCCCGCTTCCTTTCTCACGGGCACCGCTGCGGCGGGTGGCATCGCTTTCATCAACTCGGTCGGCAACCTGGCGGGGTTCGCTGCGCCCTTCACGATGGGGTGGCTGAAGACGTCGACGGGAAGCGTGGCCGCGGGCCTCTATGCGGTCGCGGGACTGGAAATCATCGCGACGCTCGTGTTGTTGTATGCGATGCGCAATCGAGCACGCTAGACAGTGGTGCATCGCTCCCTCTGGATCCTTGCCGTTGCACCGCATGCGCCTTGTGAGTCAAAGAGCGTTGCCCTTCCGGGCCGGAAGAGACGGCCCCTGTGCGGGCCTTCCCTTTGCCCGGCAAGCGCGCAGCGCTGCAGCACGCGGGAGTTCAGGGCCGACCACCTGGAAGGTCCGCAGCGCGAGTCAGTGCCCTCAGAAGGCGTGCCGAATGCCCATGTCGTAGGCGGTGGTGCTCGAGGGGACATAAGGTGCGCTGATCCCGGCAATGCCGTTCGCAAACCTCACCCCGCCTCCGGGACTGATGGCCATCGCCGCATTCACGGACCCGTTCCACTTCATCTTGGTTCGCGCAACAGTGGCATAGAGCGCGGTGCGCTTTGACAGGTTGTACACATAGCCGACGGCGAACTTCTCGATCCTGGCATCGTTGTCTTGCACCCATGCAACGGGATTCAAGGCATTCACCGCATGAGGAGATGCGTAGTTCACGCGCGAATAGGACGCACGGATCAATCCAGGCCCGACCGGGGCCGTGATGCCGATCAAGCCGCCGGTGTACTTCCCATTGCTCTCGTTCCTGAAGGGATATGGAATGCCGCCGATGTTGGCTACGTTCATCTTGCTGCGCTCATCCCTGATCTGCGACAACTGGCCGAACAATTTGACGACATCGAAATCGTAGGAGACCCCAGCGTTGAGGATCTTCAAACGGTCCTTGTCGAATCCGCTGAGATCGTCCTTGGTGTCTTCCTGGTAGGCGATGGCCAGGTTGAGCGGGCCACGTTGATAGCCGAACCGCCCCCCGACGTTTCGCCCGCCCTTGCTCGGACTGTGGCTCACGCCGCTCTGCTTCAGGTTCTCATGCAGCGAGTACATGACCTGGCCGTAGAACCCGCCAAGATGGCCCGGCAGGAAATAGCCGACGCTGTTGGAGGCGCGAACGTAGTTGTCAAAGGGCATCAGGTTCGCGGGCGACTTTCCGTGGCTGGTGGTGAGCCCCGTGCCGATCGGATTCCATAGGTTCGCGCCAACCCCGACCGTGCCGAAGGGATCGAAGACCGTCAGATTCCAATAGGTCGGCACATAGTCGCGACCGAGGCGCACTTCGCCGAACGGCCCCGACAGGCTGACCGTCGAGCGGCGGTCGAAAACGCCAAGCCCCTGGGCTCCGTCGTCCGGTGTGAGTGTGGATTCCAGCCAGAAGCCTGCAGCAAGCCCGCCGCCCAGATCCTCCTGTCCGCGAATGCCCAGGAGAGAAGGGGTGTGCGCGCCCGACGCGAGCTTCGTGGCGCCTTGCGAGATGGATGCCGGCGCTGCCAGGGACCACCAAGGCAGGCCTGCGGGCAGCACGCTCTTGGTCTGGTAGTGGCTCACCGAGATGTCAATGACGCCGAAGAGCGTCACAGAAGACTGCGCCCAGCTCGAAGGCCCGATGAACAGCGATGCAAGTGAGATGGGAAGAAAAAGCTTACGCCCGTGGTTGTGCATGAATGTCTCCTTCGTTGTTGTTGATTGCGCAGGGGAAAAACGGCCTGCCGCCGCCTGCGCCCAGGTCTTGTGTCTAGGCTGAGGGCGCCTCGAACACGGTCGCGACCGTCCCGTCGCGCAGCCATTCCTCCAGAACCCGCGCCAACGGCTTTTCCGATGCGGTCTTGGGGATCGCTTCGATGGCCATCAGCCGCCCGGGAAGGGCGTTCTTCGACAGCGTCTCGCGCAAACGCGCATGGAGCACCGAAAGGTCCAGGTCGGCGCGATGCGGGACAACGGCTGCGACGACATCGCGTTCGCCTGGTGCCCCCGAGGCCGCTGCCGTGCCGAACACAAACGCATCGCGGACCAGGCCGGTGTCCGCGATGGCCTTCTCGATCTGCGCCGGGTCGATGAATTCGCCGTTGCGGCGAATGCCATGGCCGCGGCGGTGCTCGAAGTAGAGCCAGCCGTGCGCATCGGCGCGCACGATGTCGCCGGTCCAGAGCCAACCGTCCTTGCCTTTGCTCTGCGAGGCCTGCGGGTCTTCGAAGTAGGCGATGTCGAAGGGCGCGCCGCTGGCCGGCCGGAACGCCAGTTCGCCTGGCGTGCCCGCAGGCGCATCGTTGCCGTCTTCGGCGACGATGCGGACGGAGAACGCCGGGTGCGGGCGGCCGATGCTGCCGACCGGACCTTTCCCGAAAGGGTTGACCGTCAGCCCGCCTTCGGCGGTGCCGTAGAACTCCAGAACATGGACGCCGAAGCGCTGCTCGAAGTCACGCCAGATGGCCTGCGGCATGCCCGCGGCGACGACGAAGCGCACGACATGATCCCGGTCGCTGGGCGACGGCGGCTCGCAATAGACGGCGGTGGTCATGCCGCCCAGCAGGGTGAAAGCGGTGCACCGGTGTCGACGCACGATCTCCCACAACCGCGACTTGGTGAAGCGGCGCGACATGACGCAGGCGATCCCGAGCCTCAGGGCTGCACCCAGCGTGACCAACTGGGCATTGGCGTGCGTCAGCGACAGGCCGGAGTAGAGGCGATCGTCGTCGGTGTAGCCAAAGGCGGAGGCCGCCAGTGCCGCCGTGTCGACGAAGCGGCGGTGGGTGATCACGATCCCCTTCGGCTCTCCGGTCGTGCCGGAGGTGAAGAGAATCTGCATGGGGTCATCGGGATCGACGGGCGTGAAGTGTGCCGAGGGGTGGCCTGCCTGTGTGTGGCGGGCCAGCAGTTGGGCGTAGTCCAGCGCTTCGCAGGCGCGCGGCGCATCTGCCGCAAGTTCGCCCGAGGCCACACGCACGACCCAGCGAAGGTGGGTGGCGCGCGATCGAATCTGCGCGACCGCAGCGGCGGCATAGTCCGCCGCGATCACACCCACGCAGTGCGTGCGATCGATCAGTGCGGCGAGCCTGTCGCCTTGCGCCCGCGCATCGATCGGTACCAGCACCGCCCCGAGGTGCGCGGCCGCCACCATGGCTTCGACGAACTCGGGGTGGTTCGCCATCACCAGCGCGATGGCGTCGCCACGTCGGATGCCCAGGCCTTGCAGGGCCCGGGCCAGCGCCAGGCCGTTCTCGTGCAGTTGCAGGAAGCTGCGCTGCTGCTCGGGCAAGGCTGGGCCCGCCTCGAACGTGAGGGCGATCGCATGGGGACGCGTGCGTGCGTGATGGCCGACGAGATCGGCCAGGGTCTTGAAATCCGTCATGTCAGTCTGCCTTGATGCCCGTCTTGTCGATCAGGGCCTTCCATTGCGCCGTCTCTTGCGCCGTCAGCGCAGCCAGTTCAGCCGGCGTCGAGCCCTCGGGTGTCAGGCCGAGTTGCAGCAGATGGCTTCGGAATGCGTCGCTCTTCAGGATCTGCTGCACCTCGGCGTTGAGTCGCACGATGACCGGCGCGGGCGTGCCCGCCGGTGCCCACAGGGCGTTCCAGCCGCTCAGCTCGAATCCGGGCAGGGTCTCCCGGACCGTCGGCACCTGCGGCAGGACGGAGAGTCGCGCGGGTGTGGTCACAGCCAAGGCCTTGACGCGGCCGCCGCGAACCAGCGCCAGCGCCGAGGCCTGGGGCTCCAGCCGGACTTGCACGCGCCCCGCCATCAGCTCGGTGTTGGCATTGGCGCCACTGCGGTAGGGCACATGCAGCAGGTCGATGCCGCACTGCGCCTTGATCAGCTCCATGCCCAGGTGGAAGGCGCTGCCGTTGCCCGTGGAGGCATAGGCCAGCTTGCCGGGCTCGCGCTTGGCCAGGGCGATCAGCGACGGGAGGTCGGAGGCCGGCAGGCCGCTGTGGGCGAGCAGCACGTACCCGCCGCGCGCGACCAGGCTGATCGGCGCCATGTCCCTGGCCGGGTTGTAGGGCAGCCGTGGGTAGAGGTGCGGGTTCATCGTCGCCACCTGGTTCATGGCGTAGAGCAGCGTGTGCCCGTCGGCGGGCGCCTTGAGCGCCTTGTCGGTGCCGATGATCCCCGAGGCCCCCGGCATGCCTTCCACATAGACGGGGTTCGACAGGCGTGTCGACAAAGCTTCGGCGATCAGACGAGCCACGATCTCGGGTGCGCTGCCGGTGGTTGCGGGCACGATGACCTGGATCGGTTTGGACGGCCAGGCCGCGGTGGCGGCCCTGGCAGCGTTGCCGGCAAGGCCGGACAAGCCCAAGGCGAGCGATCGCCCGAGGAGAGTGCGTCTGGAATACATGGTGGCGTGCTTCATGTGCGTTGTGCAGCCCGTTCAAGAATGGTGATGGTCGCGGCCGCTTCTTCATGGCCAAGAAAGCCGCCGCCGTTCTCGGCGAGCGCCAGGCGCGCATTGGCCACCTGCCGTCCGCCGGCCTCGCCGCGCAATTGCAGGACGAGTTCATGGATCTGCATCAGTCCGGTGGCGCCGATGGGATGCCCCTTCGACTCCAGTCCCCCTGAGGGGTTGACCGGCCGGCGGCCGCCCAGTGCGGTGTGGCCATGCTCCGCGAGCCATCCACCCTGGCCGGGCTCGCACAAGCCCAGGTGTTCGCACTGGACGATTTCTCCGAAGGCCGTGGCGTCATGGACTTCGCTCACGTCGATGTCCTCAGGCCCGACGCCGGCATCGGCGTAGGCGCGCAGTGCGGCGCGGCGGCTGATGGGCGTCTCGCGTCCATCGACGCGGTCCGATCCGCTGACGAGAACACTGGCCCGCACGCGCACCGCACGCTTCGCATCGAAGCGCTCCAGGGCGTCCTCGCGCACGATCAACGCCGCAGCCGCGCCATCGCCGATCGGCGCGCACATCGGCAGAGTCAGGGGCCAGGTGATGGCGCGCGCCGCGAGCACCTCGTCGACCGACATCGCGACGCGATGCTGGGCCAACGGGTTGTGCACGGAGTGGCTGTGGTTCTTGGCGGCCACATGGGCCAGCTGCCGCTGCGTGGTGCCGTGGCGCGCCATGTGCGCGCGGGCCAGGGCCGCATAGATGTCCATGAAGACGCTGCGTTGCTGTGCGACGGGGGCTTGTGTGGGGTCCTCACCAGCTTGTTGTGCGAGAAAGCGCAGCAGTGCCTCAGGCCTTTCGGCGTCATGGGCGCCATCGAAGATGGAAAAGGTGCGGGCCTTGTCCGGATGCGACAGCTTCTCCGCTCCCACCGCCAATGCGACGTCACACAGTCCGGCGCGCAGATGGGCGCAGGCGAGGTAGAAGGCGGTCGACGCACTGGCACATGCGTTCTCGACGTTGATGATCGGAATGCCATCCAATCCTGTCTCGCGCAGCGCTACCTGACCACCGATCATGTGCTGCCCCTGCAGGAGCGATTGGCCGACGTTGGCAAAGAACGCCGCACCCACCTGGTCGGCCGTCGCGCCAGCGTCGGCCAGGGCGAGATCGATGGCCTGGCGGGCCATCGTGCGCAGCGCAACATCCGCGAAGCGGCCCGTGGGCGTGCTGCCCACGCCCACGATGTACAGCGGAACCGTCATCTCAGGCCTTCGCTGCCGCGGCGGGCGCTGCCGTGCGGCGAATCCGGTTGCGTAGCGTGCCGATGCCCTGCGCCTCGAGTTCGATGACATCGCCATCGCGCAGCAGCCGGCCGGTCTCCACGCCACAGCCGCCTTCAAAGGTGCCAGAAGCGAAGAGTTCGCCAGGGTGCAGCGTGCACGAGCGACTGGCATAGCTCACGATGTCCTCGAAGGTCAGTTGCATGTCGACGGTGCTGCGGGTGGTCTGCACGACACCGTTGAGCCTCGACTGCACCTGCAGCTGGTAGAGGTCGGGGATCTCGTCCAACGTGGCGATGCAGGGGCCGATGGCGTAGGCGCCATCGAAGTCCTTGCTCTTGCCGGCCGGGCTGCCCTCGGCCACTTGCGTATCCCGCGCGGTGAAGTCGTTGAACAGCGTGACCCCGAAGATGTGGTCGCGTGCTCGCGACACGGGGATGTCCTTGCCACCCACGCCGATGACGGCGGCCAGTTCGAGTTCGTAGTCCAGCGATTCGGCGAAACCCGGCCAGGCGATCTCGGCATCCGGCCCGGTCATGTTGAGCGGATTGCCGGTGTAGAAGCGAGGCACGGTGAACCAGTTCGGGGGCAACTCGAGCGAGCCATCGGCTTGTGCGGCGGCCATGGCGGCCTCCGGGTCGGCCGACCGGGCGGCCAGTTGCTCGGCGCGTCGCCGCAGGAAGAACCTGGGGTGCTCGATCATGGTTCCCCAGTCCCGGATCAGCGGCGGATTGGGCAGCGGGGGAAGCAACGCGGCGCCGGCCAGGGAGTCTGCAGCGCCGCCGTGCTTGGCGATCTGCGCACGCGCAAGGTCCCAGGATGCAGGGCCTGCGCGCAGGAAAGCCAACGCAGAGCCGAAGGCCTCTTCGCCAGGGTGGCGAGCCGTGAGGTCCAGCACGCCGTCGACGCCGATGAGGGCACCGAGGCGAGGTGCGTCAAAGCCCTCACGCACAAAAGTCACGATACGCATTGAAGTCGCTCCTCAGTTGGAAAGGAAGGCCACGGCGCGGGCGGGGGCGGCGCTGGCGCGCGCCAGCTTCAACGGGAAGAAGCCGACGTGGAAGCCGCGAAGCGGCAAGGCGCCGAGGTTGCACAGTTGCTGGACGATGAAGGCCTCCTTCTCGCGGATCGCCTTGTGGCCGTCCCACAGCTGCTGCTTGTCGCCCGTTTCCTTGAAGGCCTGGGCCATCACGGCGAAGGGACGATCCCAACCGACCGCATCGGTGCCGAGCACGGTGGCGCCTTGCTCCGACAGGAACAGCGTGCCTTCGCGGCTCATCCCCGGGTACTGAAAGAAGGCCGGCTCGCCCAGGCGATATCGCTCTTGCCCGGTTCGGATCAGCACGGCGTCCCCGGGACGGATGGGCTCGCCCACTGCGGACAACGCCTGGCGAAGCGCATCGACGGGGATGGCCTGCCCAGGCTGCGCCCAAGGGCGCACATCGAGCACCTTGCCGGGGCAGAAGAGCTCGTTCAGTTCGACCTGGTCGATGGTGCGTGAGGTTCGCCCCTCGCAGGTCGATCCGCTGTGCAGCGGTGCGTCCACGTGCGTGCCGCAATGCGACGACATGTCGTTGAGCACCTCCGAACCCCAACCCTCGCCGTCGGGCAAGTCGTCGTGGGTGCAGCCGAAGAAGTGGCAGAAGCGGTCGCGGCCGTCCGGCGTCGCCGGATGGGAGTAGTCCACCCGGGGCGCCACCACGCCCGCGGCGGCGGCCATGGCGGGAGGAAGCAGATCGCGGTCGTGCGGGTCCAGCGTCGAGGACAGATCGATCAATCTCATGAAGTCTCCTTTAAGTCATACGTGCGTATAAATATACAACTGTATGATTTCAAGGATTGGCTGTCAACGAACTTCAATACCTCGCCACTTCCCTCATGCCCAAGCCCACCGCAGCGAAAACCGCCGACTCTTCGAAGCGGCAGGCGCTTTCCGACACCACCGCAAACCAGATCCTCGACGCCGCCGAGGCCCTGTTTGCTGCACATGGCTACGGGGGCACCAGCATGCGAGCGATCGCGGAGCGGGCCAACGCCAACCTGGGAGCCTTCCACTACTACTGGGGATCGAAACAAGCGCTGTGCAAGGCAGTGCTGGAGCGCCGCCTTGGGCCGGTGATGAAGGAGCGCAAGGAGCGCCTGGATGCATTCGAGGGTCGGAAGGTCCCGTTGCGAGACATCCTGCGGGCGTCCATGGCGCCCTCACTGCTTGTCGCGGGAGCCAGTGTCCAGGAGCGCGAGTCGTTCCGTGCGTTCTACGGCCGCATGCTGATGGACCCTGCCGATGAAGTGCATGCGCTGACAGCCTCCATCGTGGACGATTTCGCGCGACGCTTCGTGGATGTCGTGAGCCACGAGCTTCCTCACTTGAGCAGCGAAGAGTTCTACTGGCGCGTCATCTTCGTCTACGGCGCCTTCTTCTATTCGCACAGCACGCACACGCGGGTGCAGGCGCTGTGGCCCGAGAAGTTGCAGCAGACCAGCATCGAGGCCGGTGTCGACTACCTGGTGAACTTCATCGAGGCGGGCCTCAAGGCAAAGCCGGCGCCCAGGTCCGCGGGTTGACGGGCCACCTGACAGACAAGCGTCTGGTGGGGGGCAGCACTGAGATAAGTGATTCGAATGTTCCGGTCGCGCTGGCGGCCATGGCACTGCTCGTCCGAAACAAGAGGCCGGAGCGCCGACAACAGGACCCCTCACGAACACCGGCCGCAGTGATCGAGATCGAAAGCGACCCGATCAAATGACGCTCAGGAAATGCGACTTCGTTCTCTACGCCGCGTCTTCCGGCATGCCATCAGCACCAAATGCGACACCGCGCTCTTCCAGCTTCTCGCGCGCGGCGTGGTGCACCACGCCGCGTTTGCGCGTGTCGGACTCCAGCAGCCTGCGCAGCGTGGCCTGGCTGACATTGGCATTGCGCACCACTTCCATGCGAACGCCCCAGAACTTGTCATTCGCAAAACGATCCAGGATCTCTTCGTCTGCATCCGGGTTCATGGCCGCCACGGCGCGTATGGCCTGATTGGGATCAGTCAAGAAGGGCTCGAGCTCAACCGCATTGGCTGCACCACTGGCAGCGGTGTAACGAAGCGCCTCTGCAGCTTTCTGTTCAGTTGTCTTTTTGACCATTGCACTCTCAAAGTGATGAAGCTCACCGAGCTTCTCATGCGCAATGGTTGATGCATCCGAATTCCGGCTGCCCGGGTCGGATATGCAGCCATGGATCCCGCAAGAATCCTCGCGACTTGTGGGGGACGAAACGACTTTTCTCCAGCTTTCGGCTCAAGCCGGCGACGGGCGCGCAGCCAGTGCCAATCGGGCGGCAGGGATGCCGCCAGCATCGGGCCGTGAGGCATGCCGGGAAAGGCGAGGTACTGCGCACGCACGCCTGCGCGGTCGAGTCGCCCCGCCAGGTCCCGGCCAGCCTGCGGTGGCACGGCGGCCCGCTGGTGTCGCAGGCGTTCGGCGCGCGCCGTGCTGACACCTGCAGGAGATGGCGCGGCAGGACTCTCGCCTTCGGTCGAGGCGCCCTGCATGAACAACAGCATGGTCTCGCGCCCCGCCGGCAGGGGGCGGGGTGTTCGGCCTCGCGCAGGATGAAGCCGTCCTGCCACCACAACGAGGGGTCCGCCGCCGCGCAGCGGGAGAAGAACTGCGGCCGGCGCAACAACGCGTGCAGCGCGAACAAACCACCGTACGAGTCTCCCGCACAGCGTGCGGCGTCGCGGATCCAGCGGTGCGCGCGCCGCCAGGGCCGGCACCGCTTGGGCGACGATGAAGTCGAGAAAATGATCGGCGCCGCCGCCTGGTCGGCCAGGTTCCTCGTCGTCCCAGGTCGGACCGTCCGCGCGCACCGACGGCGTGTAGTCATAGGCGCGCATCGCCGCGTCGAAACGCAGATCGCTGTCGGGGCCGATGGCCAGGATCATCGGCGCGTCGCCGCGAGCGCTCAGTGCATCGAGTTGTGCATTGCCGAGCGAGCAGGCAGCAGTTGCTGCGATCGCACAGGGAATTTCAGGTCGAAGGGAGTTCCAATGCGGTCTACGACAGGCCGTTCTACGGACTTGCCTGTCGGGATCGTCCTTCAAGCAGGCATCGGCGGCCCCTCGTCCGGCGGCGGAAATCGCTGCAAAGCAGACCAGCGCGGCTGGCTACATGCAAAGAAGGCGGGATGGGAATGAGCTCCTCATAAGCCACACAGTCGATAGCTGAAAACGGTGGCCGATCAGTGCGCAGGATCCATGCGCAGCCGGTACGCCACGCCATCGCGGCCAGGGTCGGCGCCGCCGTGCAGGCCATCGGCCTGGACCTGCACGCCGTGCACCCAGCCGATGGTGTAGTTGTACGGGTTGCGGCCAATGGCGTAGCCCTGTGCTTCCAGCGCGCGCGTGGTGGAGCGCGGAATGCGGTTGCACACGTCGATGGCGTTGCTGGTGGACGAGAAGCGAGGTGCCGACACCGCTGCCTGCATCTCCATGCCGTGGTCGATCACGTTGAGCAGCACCTGCAGCACGCCCATGGCGATCTGCGTGCCACCGGGGGCGCCGAGCACCACGTCGAGCTCACCGTCCTTGAAGGTCATGGTGGGGCAGGACGAAGTGAAGCGGCTCTTGCCCGGCTGGATGCTGCCGGCGCGGCCCGGACGCGGGTCGAACACGCCCATGCAGCCGTTGTACAGAAAACCCATGCCCGGGGTGATGATGCCCGAGGGCATGGCCAGCGAGTGGGTCAGGGACACGGCGTTGCCGTCGGCGTCCACCACGCTCAGGTGGGTGGTGTCGCGCGGCACGGGTGCGCCAGGGTTCACGCGCTCCACGTTGAAGCGATGGCCCGTGCGGATCTGCTCGGCCACTTCGCGGGCCATGTCCTTGGACAGCAGCTGATCCAGCGGCACATCGAAGAACTTCGGGTCGCCGATGCAGCGGTCCTTGTCGATCGTCGCCTTCTTCATGGCCTCGCACACCCGCTGCAGGTAGGCGGGGCTGTTGTGCTCCAGGTTCGCCAGATCGAAGTGCTCGAGGATGTTGAGCATCTCCAGCAGCATGGCGCCGCCGCCCGGGGGCTGGTTGGTCGTGATGGTGCGGTCGCGGTAGCGGCCCACCAGCGGCGGGTTGCGCTGCACCTGATACCGAGCCAGGTCGTCGAGCGTGATCAGCGCCCCCAGCGACTGCAGGTGCGCCACCATTTTTTGCGCCAGGTCGCCCTGGTAGAACGGGCGCGCACCTTCTTCGGCAATCTGGCGCAGCACCGCAGCCATGCCTTCGTTGCGCAGCGGCGCACCGATGGGCTTGGGGCGGCCATCGGGGCGGCAGTACAGCTGGCGGCTTTCCTCGCAGTACTGCAGCCGCTCCAGGTTGCCGACGCGACCCATGGTGGGCTCGTCGATCCAGAAGGCGTGCATGCCGGGGCGCACAAAGTAGCCGTCCGCTGCCCAGCGGATGGCGGGCTCCACCACCTGCTGCCACGGCAGGCGGCCGTGCGCCTGGTGCATGGCCTCCAGGCCCTTGAGCGTGGCCGGCGTACCGATGGACTGGGGGCCGATGTCGTTGACGCGGCCCTTGAGGATGAAACCGAAGCCGTCCTTGGTCTCGCCCTCCAGCAGGTGCTCCCACATGTTTTCCCTGGCCGCCAGCGGCGCGGGCGAGTGGAAGTCGAAATATTCATGCACCTGGGCGCCCGGCAGGTAGACGGCGGCGGTGCCGAAACCTGCGATACCGCACATCAGCGGATCGACCACGGTCTGGGCCAGCGCGGTGGCCACGGCGGCATCCACTGCGTTACCGCCTGCGCGCAGGATGTCGATGCCGGATTCGGCCGCCTCCGGCTGCGGGCAGACCACCATTGCTTCTTTTTTCATGAGGTGTGAAGACGAGCCCCTTGCTGCATCGGCGATACGGCAAGGGGTGAAGATGGAAGAAAAGGGGGCGGTGCTTGTGCGGTCGCCGGCTTACTTGGCGCTGAGGTTCAGTGCCCCGAGCGTGGGCCCCCAGGCCTTGGCGTCACGCGCCGCCGTTTCCATGACCAGTGCGGAAGGGCCGGACATGGGGATCACGCCCATGCTTTTGAGCTTGGCCTGCACGTCGGGACTCTGGTGGAAGGCCGTCGTCGCCTTGTTGAGCTTTTCCACAATGTCGGCCGGCGTGCCGGCGCGTGCCACCACGGCACTCCAGCCCATGTTGTCAAAGCCCTTCACACCCAGCTCACCCAGGGTGGGTACATCGGGCAGCTCAGGGGTGCGTTGCGGCGACAACACGGCCAGTGGATTGAGCTTGTGGTTCTTGATGTGGGGCAGGGCGGTGCCATACACCGGGGCCATCACCTCGGTTTGCCCGCCAATGGTGGCCAGGATGCCGTCGGCCTCGCCCTTGTAAGGGATGTGGGTCATCGAAATGCCCAGGGCATTGGACACCAGCTCGACCGCCAGATGGGTGGAGTTGCCCAGGCCGGCGGACGCGAAGTTCAGCTTGCCGGGCGCCGCCTTGGCTTTTTCCGTCAGATCCTTGAGCGTCTTGATGCCCGTGGCCGGGTTGGCCGACAGCACGAACGGCACCGTCGTCAGCATGGTCACGCCAACAAAATCCTTCTCGGGGTTGTAGGGCAATGGCTTGTAGGTGAACTGATTGAGCACCATCAGCGACACGCTGCCCAGCAGCAGGGTGTAGCCATCGGCGGGCGCATTCAGCGCGTTCTGTGCGGCAATGAGGCCGCCCGCACCGGGCTTGTTCTCCACCACGATGGTGGCGCCAATGGCCTTGCCTGCGTGTTCGGCCCACATGCGTGCGATGGTGTCGCTGCTGCCGCCCGGGGCCTGAGACACGATCAGGCGCACGGGACGACTGGGGTAGGAGGCTTGCGCGAACACAGTGGTGGCCGTGGCGGCCGCGACCGCGGCACCCATCAGGATCTTGTAGACGTTCGTGATTGCTTTGGGCACAGGGATTCCTCAGAGGGTCCATCATGAAAAGATGAAGTAATTTTCATGACAACCCCTGCCATCCGCCTAGTGAAAATGCAAAATGGATGCATGAAGGTTTACTCATGATCGAGCGTTCGGAAGGCCTGTCATGGGCACGAGGCATCAAGGTCCGGCATCTGGAATCCTTTCTGGTGCTGGACGAGGCGGGCACGCTGACCGAAGCGGCGGCGCGCCTGCACATGACGCAATCTGCCATGTCGCACTGGCTGGCAGAGCTCGAACGCGTGGCGGGCACGCCGCTGGTGGTGCGCGGGCGCAAGGTGCAGCTGACGCCTGCCGGGCATCTGCTCAAACGCCTGGCCATCACGGTGCTGGGCGATATCGCCCGCACCGGCCTCGAAATGCATGCGGTGGCTGCGGGGCGCGTGCCGCGACTGAACGTGGGCAGCGTCTGGGCAGGCATCGCCGGCGGCCTGCCCGAAGCCGTGACCGCCTTCCAGCAGCGCCATGCCGATGTGGCCGTGTCCATCCACGACGGCCTGTTCGACGACCTGCTCAAAGGCCTGGACACGCGTGCCATGGATGCCGTGATCGGCGTTCTGGATGCGCGGGCGCACCAGCCGCAACTGGCGCATCACGTGCTCTTCGACGACCAGGTGAGCATCGTCATCGGCCAGGGCAGCAAACACTGGAACAACGACCAGCCGCTCGGCTTTGCGGATGTGTTGCGCGAGCAATGGGTGATGCCGCCCCTTGGCACGCTCACCCGCATCCAGATGGATGCCTACCTCATCGAGCAACAGGCATCGTGGCTGGTGCCCAAGGCAGAAACCGCCTCGTTGGCCATGATGCAGGCGCTGCTGCAAAAGGGCGACTATGTCGGCGTGTGTGCGGAATCCATGGCGGACTACATGGCCTCGCTGGGGCTGTTCCGCAAGGTCGCCGTCGATTCGAACATCCGCTTCGGCCCCATCACCGTGGTGTGGAACCGCGAGCACGTCTCGGCCACGCTCATGGATTTCATTGCCTGCCTGAAGGCGCATGCGCGGGGCTTGCCTGCCGCACACGTGCAGGAGGCGCCCAGCGCTTAGCGGCCCGCCAAGGCAAGTGTCTCAGGTCGAATCGGAAGCTTCGTAGACCACCACTGCCGCGGCCAGGTCCTCCAAGGCGGTGCCCACGGCCTTGAAGACGGTCCGCCCGTCACCATCGGCGCGTCCCTTGATCCGGCCCGTGGCCAGGTCGGCCAACTCCCCTGCCACATCGTCGGCGGCGAACACGCCGCGCGACATGGGCCCGAGCAATTCGCCACTCTTTTGCAACGCCTCTTGTGTATCAACAAACAGACGTGCACCCGCAAAGCAGGCATCGTCTGCTTCGCGCATCTGCGGCGTGAAACTGCCGATCAGGTCGAGGTGGCTGCGAGGCCGCAGCCACGCGCCCTGCACCACCGGCTGCGTGGCGAGCGTGGCACAGCTCACGATGTCGACGTCGTTCACCGCGTGGGCAAGGTCCGGCGCAACGGCCGCCTCGATGTTCTGCGCGCACAGCCGCGCAGCGAGTGCCTTCGCCGCAGATTCGTCGCGGTCCCACACCACCACGCGTTCGATCGGACGCACGGCGCGGTAGGCCTCGGGAATCAGACTGCCGACACGTCCGCAGCCGACGACCAGCAGGCTGCGCGCATCGGCAGGCGCGAGATAGGACGCGGCCAGGGCCGAGGCGGCAGCGGTGCGGCGCGACGTGATCTCGTTGCCGTCGATCTGCGCCAGCGGCTCGCCCGTGCTGGCGTCGTACAGCACATAGGTCGAGAACAGTCCGGGCAGGCCGCGTTGCGCGTTGTCCGGGAAGATGGTCACTGTCTTGATGCCCAGGTAGCGGTCGTGCTGCCAGGCCGGCATGACCAGCACGGTGCGGGGCGAGGTGTGCGTCCCGGCCTGCAGCGAATGCGTGTGCCGCAAGGGCACCTCGCAGCCAGCGATGAACATCTCCCTAAGCGCCGGGATCAGGCAGTCGAAGGGCAATGCACGGCGGGTGCTTTCGGTATCGATGATTTTCATGGGGTCACGGATGGAGTCAGTTGAGTGAAAGTGCCGGCCGTCATGCCTCGAGCACCACGTCTTCGAGCGGGATGGCCTGGCAGGCCAGGCACACGGCCGGGTCTTCCGGTTCGCTGCCGTGCAGATGGCGCACCTTGCCGCTCAACAGGCGCACGGCGCAGCTCTCGCACTGGCCCACACGGCAGCCGCTGGCCATCTGCACGCCGAGCGATTCGCCAAAGGTCAGTAACGTGCCCTGCCGGGGCGTCCACGTCGCGGGGGCGCGGCCTGAGCGCGCGAAGCTGACGGTGAAGCGTTGGTCGCCGTCGGTGGGCGGCGTGGTGGGCGAACGGAAGACCTCGCTGAAGATGTCGAAGCGCGGAACGCCCCGTTCCACGAGGCCGGCGGTCACCGCGTCCATCATGGCCGGCGGTCCGCACAGGTAGAAGCGGGCGCGCTGCGCGATCAACGCGTCGTCCACCACGCTCGCGTCGATGAAGCGATTCGACTGGTAGTCGATGCCCTGACGCTCCTGCGGCTGTGGTGCGTTGTAGTGATCGACAACCTGCAACTGCGGCAGCCGCGCGCGGTGCTGCGCAATGCGCTCGCGAAACGCGTGGGTCGTGCCGTTCTGGTTGGCGTAGTAGAGCCAGATGGCCGGCCCCTGCGCGCCGTCGGGCAGCGATTCGAGCAGGCTGATGAAGGGCGTGATGCCGATGCCTCCCGCGAAAAAGACCAGCGGCTGCGGCGAGTGGCGCGGCAGCACGAAGCCGCCGGACGGCGCCCGCAGCGCGAGGGTGTCGCCGACCTTCAGCGCGCGGTGCAGATGGCTCGACACGCGCCCCTCGTGCGGCGTGCCGTCGGCCGAGCGGCCGCGCTGGTGGCGCACGGCCACGCTGTAGCTGCGCCGGCCCGGCACCTCGGTCGCGCCCGTGAGCGAGTAGGCGCGCGTGACCTGCGTGCCATCGTCCAGATGCAATTGCATCTCGATGTGCTGACCGGGTCGGTAATCGGGCAGTTCGCCGCCGTCGACCGGCTCGAAGTGGATGCCCAGCACGCCGTCGGCTTCGGGCCGCAGCGCGCCGATGCGGAAGGGGCGGTAGCCGGACCACTTGCGCTGCCGCACCTCTGTGGCCGGGTCGCGTTCGATGTCGCAGAGAAACGAGCGATGCGGCACCGAGCCGCTCACGGGGTCGCAGCTGTCGGCGGATATCAGCGCGTTGAAGTTGCTGCCCAACGCGCCTTCAATCGGCAGGCCGTCGCGGTCGAGCTCGGGACAGCTCTGCCACCAGCCGAACTCGGCCACGATGACGTCGTCCGCCAGTTGGGGCGTGACGCGGGCGACGAAGCGGGCCTCGCCCACGCGCGTGCGGATGCGCATCCAGTCGCCATCGACGATGCCCTTGGCGGCCGCGAGTGCGGGGCTCAATTCGGCCACCGGATCGGGCGCGCGCTTGCGCAGCGAGGCCAGACTGCGGTGCTGGCTGTGGCAATAGAAGCCGTTCTTGGCCGAACTCAGCACATAGGGAAAGCGGCCCTGGCGCGTGGCCTTCGCATCGCGCGGCGTGTCTGCCGGTTCGACGAAGGTGGCGACCGGCGGCTGGCCGTGGCGCAGCAGGGTTTCGGAATAGAGCTCGACGCGTCGCGTCGGGGTGTCGAAGCCGCGCACGCCGGTGGGCGTGGCGCGGGCGTACTTCTGCTCGCTCGCATCGATGGCGCAGGCCATGCCTTCGGGCCGGGCACGCAACTGGTCGACCGTGATGCCGAGTGGCTCGAGCATGTGGTTCCAGCCCGCGTCGAGGCTGCCACCGAAGAAGTCGCTCCCCATGCCCAGGCGAACGGCCAGATCGAACAGCACGTCGTTGTCGGCGCGCGATTCACCGCGTGGCGTCACCATGCGCTGGCGCAACTGCACCCAGCCGGCCGCACGGTCGTCGATCTCGAAGCCGATGCGCAGGCCTTCGCGCTCCCAGGGTGTGTTGACCGGCAGCAGGATGTCGGCGTACTGGGCGGCGGGTGTTTCGAACAAGTCACAGTGCACGTGGAATTCGAGCTGCGACAGCGCCCGGTGCGCGAGCGCCGTGTCGGCCTGCGACACTGGCAGGTTGGTGCCGAAGGCCATCATCGCGCGCACCTTGTAAGGCTCGCCTTCGAGAATCGCGCGGTAGGTGTCGCGCGCCGTCACCCAGCCGTGTGCGGGAGGGCCGATCGGGCGCTGCGCCAGGCCGAGCGCCTTGGCGCGCTGCGCGTCGGGCAGCAGTGAGAGCGAGTTGACGGCGTTGACGCGCGGGCCGACGCGAACGCGGTTCGCACCAATGCGGTCGAAGCTGCCGCACAGCGCATACAGCGTGGCGACCGCGCGCTCGGCTTGCGTCGCGTTGGTGTGCTGGCCGATGCCAGTCCAGGCGTGATAGGCCACGCGGCGGCAAGTGCCGAAGAGGTCAGCGACCGCGCGCAACGAAGCCTCGGCAACGCCGGTGATGCGTTCGACATTCGGCGGTGTGTAGGCCGCACAGCCCTGGGCCAGCAGTTCGAACGCTGGCGCGCACGACACGCGATGTGCGCCCACATTGATCTCGACCGCGCCGCGCAGGCGGAAGTGGGCTGCGTCCTGGGATTTCGCTGCCTGCTCGGTGTCATAGGGCACTGCACAGGCGAGCGCGTCGTTCCACGCCACGAAGCGGTTGCCCTGGGCATCGGGCCACAGGTCCTGCTCGCGCAGGAAGTGTCCGTTGTCGCTGCGCACCAGCAACGGTGCATTGGTCCACGCGCGCACGAAACCTTCGTCGAAGCGCGCGTCCGCGATCAGCAGGTGGATCAGCCCCAGCGCCAGTGCCGCATCGGTGCCGGGCCGCACAGGCAGCCAGCTGTCGGCCTGCCGCGCAAGCGCTGTGGGGCGCGGATCGATCACCACCATCTTCGCCCCGTTCGCGCGGCCTCGGCCGATCGCGTTGGCCTGTGCCAGCCAGGTGTTCGCGGGGTTGTGACCCCACAGCACGATCAGTTCAGCCTGCGCGTAGTCGGCCGCGGGCATGCCGCAGCCGAAGGTGAAGGCGTGCGCGAAGTCCTTGTGCCAGTTGCAGACCTCGGTCGCATAGCAGATGTTGGGGCTGCCGAAGAGGCGCACGAAGCGCTCGATCCAATCGATGCTGTCCGTCAATGGCGTGCCGCTGGGCGTTGTCACGGCGAACACCACCGACTCGGCGCCGCTCTCGGCCTTGATGGCCCCCAAGCGCTGCGCGGTCTCGGCCAGTGCCTCGTCCCAGCCGATGCGCACCCAGCCCGGATCCGCTTCGGTCTTGGGCCTCGTGCGGCGCATCGGGTAGCGCAGCCGGTGCGGGCTGTGCACCAGCTCGGGCGCAGCCTTGCCCTTCATGCACATCGCCTGGCCGGTGGGGTGCGAGGCGTCGGGCTTCACCGACACCAGCATGTCGTCACGCACCTCGTTGAGCGTGCCGCAGCGCGAACGGCAGAGCGTGCAGTAGCCCTGCTTGGTTTGCGTGGGCGCCGTCGTCGTCATCACTTGCATCCGGTATCTGCGTGACTCAAGGCATCACCGGCGCGACATAGCTCAGCGTGCGCCCGAAGGCCCAGAGCATGAAGAGCACCAGCGGCGCGTGCACCAGCAATTGCAGGAAGGTAAAGCCCACGATGTCGCGCGCCTTCAGCGACAGCACGCCCAGCAGCGGCAGCATCCAGAACGGGTTGATCAGGTTGGGCAGCGCCTCGGCCGCGTTGTAGACCTGCACGGCCCAGCCCAGGTGGACTTTCAGGTCGTTGGCCGCTTGCATGACGTAGGGCGCCTCGATGATCCACTTGCCGCCACCCGAGGGAATGAAGAAACCCAGCACGGCGGAATACGCGCCCATCACCACGGCGAAGCTGTCGACGTTGGAGATGCTTACGAACAGATGCGCGATGCGGTCCGACAGCGTGATGCCTGCGTCGCCCTTGGCACCGGTCAACATGGCCGCGATGGCACCGTACAGCGGGAACTGGATGATCACGCCCGCCGTCGACGGCACTGAGCGCGACACCGCGTCGAGAAAGCTGCGCGGGCGCCAGTGCAGCAGCAGCCCGATCATGAGGAACAGCAGGTTGTAGGTGTTGAGGCCCGAGATCGCGATCAGCGGGCTCTTGGCCATGAACTCCTGCGCCAGCCAGCCGAAGCCCAGCGCGCACAGGAGCAGCGTGAGCAGCGGACTGCGCTCGAACCACTCGCCGGGGCGGCGCTCGGCGGACTCGGCGGAAGCGGGATTGGCTTCCGTGAGGTCCACGCCCAGGTCCTGCGCCGTGACCGCGTGCTTCGCGTCGGGCGCCGACCACAGCGCGATGGCCACCGACACGACCATCAGCACCAACGCCATGGCAACCGACTGCCACAGGAAGATGGTCTGGCTGAACGGGATCACGCCGGTGATGTCCAGAATGCTCTTGGGCAGGCTGCTGGCGTTGGCCTGCAACTGCGCCGCCGACGAACTGAGCCCCAACGCCCAGGTCGCGCCCATGCCGAGGTAGGCCGCCGCGCCGCCCGCGCGGTAGTCCATGCGCAGGTCGAGGCGGCCGGCCAGCGCGCGCACATAGAGCGCGCTGAAGATCAGCGAGATACCCCAGTTGAAGAGCGACAGGATCATGCTGATTGCTGCCACGTACGCGATGGCCTGGCGCCCCGACACGGGCAGAGCGGCCAGCTTGCGGATGAGTCGCGCAGCCGGCGGCGAGGTCGCCACCACGTAGCCGCCGACGGCCACCAGCGCCATCTGCATCGTGAAAACAATGAGGCTCCAGAAGCCGTCGCCGAAAGACTTGGCCACCGCTTGCGGGCTCGATCCGTTCAGGAGCGCGGCGCCCGCGACCACCACCACGGCGATGGCCGCGAACACGAAGGCGTCGGGAAACCAGCGCTCGGCCCAGGCGGTGAAGCGCAGGCCCAGGCGGCTCAACAGCCCGGCATCGGTCGAGGCCTCTTGGGGTACAGGAGGGTGGGCGCCGTGGCCGGCGGAAGTGTGTGATGTCGATGGCATGGGGTCTCCTGCTACTAACTGCTGCTGGAACTGTGGGCGTCCTCGTCACACGCCTGACATGGCGTGCTGCCCGGATGTTAGGAATTGCCATCGACAATTCATAATCTCTATTTTCAATGGAGCGATATAGGATGAATCTATGTCGATAACGATCAAGCAGCTGCAGCACTTCGTGGCTGCTGCGCACACAGGGCAGGTGTCCCGGGCAGCCCAGCGCTGCTATGTGAGCCAGCCGTCGCTGACCACTTCGCTCAAGAACCTGGAGTCGACGCTGAAGGTACAGCTCTTTACGCGGCACTCCGACGGGCTGCGGCTCACGGTGCAGGGCGAGGGCTTTCTTCGGCACGCGGAGCACATGCTGCACACGCTCGATGCGGCGGTGGAGGAGACGCGCAACTCGGTGTCCTCGGTCGAGGGGCGGGTGCAGATCGCCATCACCGACACCGTGTCCGAATACATGCTGCCGAAGATCATCGGCGCGATGCGCAGGCAACTGCCGCTGGTCGAGTTCGAGCCTGTGGAGCGCAACCGGGTGGAGATCGAGAACGGCTTGCGCAGCGGCGAATTCGACCTGGCCGTGGTCCTGGTGTCGAACCTCTCGCGCGCGCCGGACATCCGGCGCGAGAACCTGCTGAAGTCGGAGCGTCGTCTGTGGACTTCGTTCGACCATCCGCTGGTGGCGCAGAAGTCGGTGTCGCTGCGCGAGATCGCGCAGATGCCCTTCGTGCTGCTGGACATGGACGAGCACGTGGACACCGTGGGCCGCTACTGGAGCGCGATGAAGCTCAAGCCCAAGGTCGTGTTCCGCACCAAATCGATCGAGGCCGTGCGCAGCCTCGTCGCACAGAACGTGGGTGTGACCATCCTGTCGGACCTGGTGTTTCGCCCCTGGTCACACGATGGTGGGCGTATTCGCAGGACAGTGGTGTCGAGCGCGGTGCCCTCGATGGACCTGGGACTGGCTTACCGGCGCGGGGCTGTTCTTTCCGAAGCTACGGCAGCCTCTGCAAGCACCTTGCGGTTGCTGGCCAAGACACTGACGAGAGAGTCACAGCCGCGGATGGATGACGAGCCGCTGTAGCTTTCGAGTGGGCCGCTTCCTGCGACACGCATGGCAGGCGTGGGGTGAGCGACAGCGACCGGCAGTTGTCGCCCAGTCGCCGAAGGCGGGCTTATCGCAAGCCAGAAGAATCGCGTCCAGGACCGCGTCTCTGGCAGCCTCATCGGCATTGTCCCGGCAGGCCGCGCAATACGGGCAGCAGTTGCTGCGTTCGCACAGGATATTTCAGAACGGCCGGAATTGCGGTGTGTCACCCTGTTAAGAAGAAGGAAGGGGGCGGTTCGCACTGCGCCGACCGATCAGGCAGTTCCGACTTCAGCCACGCGCAACCGGTAGAGGCCGACGTCGACGAGTCCCGCGTGGAAGCCGGCCTCGCAGTAGGAGAGGTAGTAGGTCCACAAGCGCTTGAACGCGGCGTCGAAGCCGAGTGGCTCGATCTGCGGCCAGGCGGCGAGGAACCGGCGACGCCACTCTGCCAGGGTTCGCGCGTAGTCCTTGCCGAAGCAGCGGGAAGCCTCGATCACCAACCCTGCGCGTTGCGCCTGTTCCCGCAGTACGCGCGGACTTGGCAGCATGCCGCCGGGAAAGATGCAGTGCTGGATGAAATCGGTCCCCTGGCGGTAGCTGTCGAACTGCGCATCGGCGATCGTGATCGCCTGCAGCACCACCACGCCACCGGGCTGGAGGCGCTCGCGCAAGGTGGCGAAGTAGGTGGGCCAGTAGGCCTCGCCGACGGCCTCGATCATCTCGATGGACACGATGCGATCGAACCGGCCCTGCACGTCGCGGTAGTCCTGCAACCGCAGGTCGACCCGGTCGGCCACGCCCCAGTCCTGCGCGCGTTCGCGGGCGAAGGCCAGTTGCTCGCTCGACAGCGTGACGCCTGTGACGCGCGCTTCGTGCCGGCGGGCCAGGCTCGCGGCCAGCGTTCCCCAGCCGCAGCCGATCTCGAGCACGTCGCCCCCTTGCGGGGTGTCGAGCATTTCGGCGATGGCAGTGAGGCGACGCGCCTGGGCGGCTTCCAGCGTGTCGTCGTCGGCGTCGCTGAACATCGCGCTCGAATACAGCATGCTGTCGTCCAGCCAGTGCCGGTAGAACGCGTTGCCCAGGTCGTAGTGGAATGCGATGTTGTGCCGGCTTCCGCGCCGGCTGTTGCTGTGGGTCAGGTGCCGCAGCCGCGCCGCCCAGCGCGCCAGCCCGCGCCCCTTGAGCAGCGATCCCCAGGCCGATTCGTTGGCCAGGCCGAATTCGAACAAGGCCAGCAGGTCCGGACTGTCCCACTCGCCATCGCGAAATGACAGGGCCAGGCCCAGATCGCCTTGCAGCGCCAGGCGCAGCAGCGGGCGCCAGCTCAGCAGGCGCAGGCTCGCGTGCGGCCCGGGTTCGAGGCCGGCCACCTCGATGCATCGGCCGCCCGGAAGGCTCAAGGACAGCCGGCCGAAACGCGTGCGGGCCAGCAGCCGGCGCAGCGGGGAGAAGACCGGAGCGGCATCGAGAGCGGGTGCGGAAGGTGTGGTCAGGCTCATGGGGTCTTGTTCGAAGAAACGATGGTGAGGTCGCGCTCTGGGGCAGCCGGTCGCGGATGCAGCGGCACGCGCTTGATCCACAGACGCAGGGCCTGCCAGTGGATGGCGGCCACCACCTTGAGGGTCAGCAACGGATGCGTGATGAACACGCGCAGCAGCGCCAGGTCGCTCAGGGGGGCGCGTTGGCCGTCAAGCCGCGCGTTGAGCACGGCGCCGGCCGCGTCGTGCACGCTGATGCCGACCGAGACCGCCTCGCCCGGCGGTGCGACGCGGAACCGGTAGTGCAGGTCCATGCCGTTGAAGGGAGAGACGTACATCTGCTTGTCGCAGTGCTGCTCGACGATGGGCGCGCCGTCGTCAGCGACCGGGATCAGGTAGCTGTGCCGCTGCCCGAAGGTGTTGTTGACCTCGTACAGCAGCGCCTGCAGCGCGCCGCCGGGTGCATGGCAGAACCAGACGCTGAGCGGGTTGAACACATGGCCGAGCAGTCGCGGCATAGCCAGCAGCCGGATCGCGCCGCCGGTCGGAAGGCCGGCCTCGCGCAGCCGCGCTTCCACCTGGGCCCGCAGGTCGCGGCCCGAACCGTCGCCATGGTCGGCGGCATGAAAGCTGAACAGGTTGAACCGGTCCACCGAGAAGCAGCGCAACCGGGCGTGCAGTTGCGGCAGTTCGTCGATGTCGATCAGCAGGTTGTAGACCCGGTAGCTCAGCCGATGCCGCTTCGGCCGCAGCCGCTGGTGCATGACGCGCCCGATGTAGAGTGCCGAGCCTCCGTGCGCATTCATGATGCGACGGTCTGTGCGCCTTGCGGCAGGTGGATGCGCCCGGACTCCTGCGCCACGCGCCAGGGCCGGCGCACGCCGCCGAGCGCTTCGGCGACGGCCAGGCCGGCCTGCAATCCGTCCTCGTGGAAGCCGGCGCCGAAGTAGGCGCCGCAGAACCAGGTGCGGCGCTGGCCCTGCAGCTGCCACAGCTGGCGCTGCGCGGCCATGGCCGCGGCATCGAACAGCGGGTGGTCGTAGACCTCGGTGCGGATCAGGTGCTCGGGCCGCGGGTCGATCGCCGGGTTCAGGGTCAGGAACAGCGGCTCGGCCGCCGCGCCCTGCGGCAGGTGGGGCTGCAGCCGGTTCATCCAGTAGGTCACCGTCGGGGCCGCGCCGCTGCCGCGCGTGCCGAGGTAGTTCCAGCTCGACCACACGGCGCGCCGCGCTGGCATCAGGGCGGGGTCGCGGTGCAGCACGGCCAGGTTGCGGCTGTAGGGCAGGGCACCGAGCAGGGCCCGTTCGGCACCGGTGGGCGCGTCAAGCAGCGCCAGCGAGCGGTCCGCATGGGTGGCCAGGACCACCTGGTCGAAGCGTTCGGGCCACCAGCCAGCGCTGGTGCGAAGCCGCACACCCGCCGGCTCGCGATGCAGTTCGAGCACGGCCCGGTCCAGCTGGATGCGGTCGGCGAAAGGCTGGCTGAGGCGCCGCACGTATTCGCGGCTGCCGCCCACCACGGTGCGCCAGATGGGGCGGCCGCTGATCTGCAGCAGCCCATGGTTCTCGCAGAACCGCACAAAGGCGGCAACCGGATAGCGACCCACCTGCGCCGCTGGCGTGGACCAGATGGCCGCAGCCATGGGGTAGAGATGGTCGTCGCGAAACGCGCGGCCATAGCCGTGGGCATCCAGGTAGTCGTCGAGCGCCTGGTCGCCTGCGACCTGCGCATCGCGCGGAGCCTCGCGGTAGAACCGCAGCAGGTCGCGCAGCATGGCCCAGAAGCGGGGGCGCGCCAGGTTGCGCTTTTGCGCGAACAAGCCGCGCAGGTCGGTGCCGGCGTATTCGAGCCCGCCGGCGTCCAGGCTCACTGCGAACGACATGTCCGAGGCCGCGGTCGGCACGGCCAGGTGCTGGAACAACGCGGTGAGGTTCGGGTATGCGGGCTCGTTGTAGACGATGAATCCGGTGTCCACCGGCACCGGGCCTTCCCGGCTTGGCGCGTCCACGGTATGGCTGTGGCCGCCCAGCCGAGGCTCGCTCTCGAACACCGTGACCTCGTGGCGCTGGGACAGCAGCCAGGCGCAGGACAGGCCCGAGATGCCGGTGCCGACGACGGCGATGCGCTGCTCGGGAGGCACGGAGGCAGGCGTCGGCAAGGCGGCAGACGGGGCAAGAAGAGGCAGCATGGAGAGTCTCCGTCGGGTCGTGCTGCCTGTACGCAGGAAATGGCCGTTTGGATTACCGCCGTGTCGCTGCGATGATCCGAACGCGGCTTCCTTGCGTATGACAGCACATGACCGCGGCTCCTGATCCGTCCAACCCCTCTGCGGGCACTCCGTTGCCCCGCAGTCGTCGAGCGTCCCTCTTGACCGTTGTCTCCCCCGATTCCGAGCCATCTGCCTTGCCCGACGACCTCTGGGCCGAGGCGATGGCCGCCGTGGCGCAGCGGCAGGACCGGGACGCGTTCGCGCAGCTGTTCTCGCATTTCGCGCCGCGCATCAAGCACTACCTGATGCACAGCGGCAGCCCGGCCATCCAGGCCGAGGAGCTGGCCCAGGAAGCCCTGGTCACCGTCTGGCGCAAGGCCGCGCTGTTCGATCCGGCCCGGGCGGCTGCCACGACCTGGATCTTCGCCATCGCGCGCAACCTGCGTGTGGACGCGCTGCGGCGGCGCCAGGGCGTGCAGTCGTCTGAAGACGCGTTCGACTTCGACCTGCTCCAGTCGGATGACCCGACCGTCGAAGACCAGCTGCACGACGCGCGCCTGAACGAACGGCTGCGCGGCGCGCTGCGCCAGCTTCCGCCCGAGCAGCAGCAGGTGCTGCACCTTTCCTATTTTGAAGACGCGCCGCATGCCCGCATCGCGGCCCAGCTGTGCATTCCGCTGGGCACGGTGAAGTCGCGCGTGCGCCTGGCGGTCGCCCAACTGCGCCGCCTGCTGGAACATTGACGATGGACATCCGACACCACCCCGACGACGACCTGCTGCTGGCCGGGTCCTCCGGCCACTTGCCGGTTGGCATGCGACTGGTCCTGGCCAGCCACCTGGAACTGTGCCCGCTGTGCCGCGAGCGCGCGCGCGCACTCGATGCCGTGGGCGGCATCCTGCTCGATGACCTGGAAGCGGTCCCGCTTGCCGATGACGCGCTGTCGCGCACCTGGGCCCGGATCGATGCGCACGAAGGCGCTGAACCCGCGCCGGTGCGGGTCAGTGCGCCCCCGCCGCTGCCGCCCGGTGCGCGCTGGCCGCGCGCGCTCGCTCACTGCAGTGCCACGCCCTGGCGCTGGATCGGTCCCGGCATGCGCTGGAGCCGTGTGACCGTGCCCGAGGCCCCGGAGGCCAACGTCTTTCTTCTGCGCATCGCGGCCGGCAAGTACCTGCCGCAGCACACGCATCAGGGGCAGGAGTTCACCCAGGTGCTGCACGGCCGCTTCCACGATGGCCGGGCCTTGTTCGGCCCCGGCGATTTCGATGCGGCCGATGCCGAGATCAACCATCAGCCGGTGGTCCAGGACGGCAGCGAGTGCATCTGCCTGGCCTCGCTGGACGGTCGGCTGCGCTTCGACGGGGCTATTGCGCGTTTCTTCGGCGCGCTGGTCGGGATGTGAGGCGCACCGCGACCCACGCCGACACGCCGCTCACGGCCGTGCCCCATGCCAGGTCGGCGGCCGTGACGGCCCAGGGCCAGTCGCGCAGCGTGGCCTGGTTCGTCAGGTCATAGGTCGCGTAGGCCACGAGCCCGAGCAGCGCGCCGCGACGCAACGCGACGGCGGGCTCGCCGGCCTCCAGTGCCGGCGCGATCGCCAAGACGACCAGGCCGACCAGGTAGAGCGCATAGAACAGCGCCGCCGCCGTCCAGTCCACCTGCGGCGCCATCAGCGCACCGAGCGCGGGCTGGTACAGGCGCGGTCCCATGACCGACAGCCAGACGGCGTCCAGCACCAGAAAACACACGAGTGCCCACAGGTAGGCAGCGAGCAAGGTACGCGGGGATGGCTTCATGGGGTGCTCCGTGCAGGAGAGGTCAGTCGGTAGCTCAGTGGGCGATCGCCCTTGGTGTCAGCGTCGAGCCCGATCCAGCGTCCGCTGTCGGCGGCATACCAGATGCGGATGCGCTGCTGCGCCGCCTGCAGTCGCCAGCCGCGCGCCCGCACGGGCTGACCGCGGACCTCGAGGGTCGCATCGGGCAGCGGCTCGAAGCGGACCGGCTCGACCTTGCCCGTCTGGGGATCGATCAGGCGCTGTTGTTTCACCAGCCGGGGATTCCAGTAGGCAAAGCTCATCGGGCAGTCGCCGTCGAAGCGCTGCGCGATCTGCTGGCGGGTGCCGTCGTCGTCGGTCTCGGCGCGCAGTTCACGCAGGCAGTCTCCGGCCCAGCGCTCCTCGGCCTGGTGCCGGTAGCGGTAGACAGGGATGCCGAGCATGCGCACGGTGAACAGGGCACGACTGTCGACGCTGCGCGTCGCCGCCGTGCCGCCGACGACAAAGCGATGGGTCCCGATCGGCTTGCCGTCGAGCATGGCGGTGAAGTGCCATTCGCCCGCTTCCTCGTCACCTTCCTGTGCCACGGCCAGGCAGGTCGCCAGTGCCAGCATCAGCCCCAAGGCCCGGTGCTTCATGGCCGGGCGCCGCGCCGCGGCGGCCAGGGAATGAAGGCGCTGGTGCGTGCCGCGTAGCTGCGGTAGGCGGGGCGGCGCTCGGCAATGTCGCGCTCCAGCAGCGCGACGCCCGACACCTTGAGCAACAGGACGGTCATCAGCAGCGGAGACACCAGGCACCACGCCGCCGCCCATCCGCCCGCCGACAGCGCTGCCAACCCGAGGCCCCACCAGACGCAGGCCTCGCCGAAGTAGTTGGGGTGGCGCGACCAGGCCCAGAGGCCGCGGTCCATCACCGCATCCTCGCGGCGCGGGCCGCGCAGGAAGCGGGCGAGCTGGGCGTCGGCCACGGCCTCGAAGACCATACCGCCGCCGGCCAGCAGCAGGGCCAGCACGTCCAGCCAGGAGAGGGGCGACGGGTGCGCGAACGCGGCCAGCAGCGGCCAACCGACGATCCATGCCAACACCGCCTGGAGCCCGAACACGAGGTAAAGGCTTTTCAGTCCGAAGTGTGGTTCGTTGCGCGCACGCATGGCTTGGTAGCGGCGGTCTTCGCCGTGGCCCCAGTTGCGACGCCCGATGTGCAGCGCCAGCCGGCAAGCCCATGCCAGCAGCAGCCCGAGCATCCAGACGCTGCGAGCGTCGAGCGCGCGGGCATGGGCGCCGGCGTAGGCCAGGGCCGGCGCCGCGATCATCAGGGGCCAGATCCGGTCCGCCAGGCTGGCGTCGCGCACCACGACGCTGAACACCCAGACCGGCAACGCCAGGCCGAGGGCGATCGCCAGACCCAGGCATGCGAGCGACAGCATCACCGTTTCTCGAACAGGTAGTGACCGACCCACCACTGGCCGCCCTCGGCGTAGCCGAACAGCTCTTCCACCGAAATGAAGAAGAGCCGCCAGCGGGTCCACCACACCGGCGCGTCGCGCTCTCCGTAGACGGCGGCCAGCAGGGGCATGAGGGTGGTCCGCCGGGCGTCCATGCGCGCCAGCCAGGCGGCCGAGGTCCGCGCGTAGTGGCGGCCATCCCAGCGCCAGCGGTGCAGCAGGCGCAAGTCGTCCTGGCAGCGCAGGGCGAGATCGTCGCTCGGCATCATGCCGCCGGAGAAAAAGTGGCGGCTCATCCAGTCGCTGGCATCGCGCTCCTCGAACGGGTAGGGCGCTTCGCGGTGAACGAAGACGTGCATGAAGAACCGCCCCTGCGGTTTCAACCAGCGGGCCACATGCGAAAAGGCGCGCGGCCAGTTGCGCAGGTGCTCGAACATCTCCACCGACACCACCCGGTCGAAGCGCTCGCCGGTCTCGAAATCATTGAAGTCGCAGGTGATCACCTCGAGGTTGCCCAGGCCGCGTGCCGCGGCTTCGGCCGTGATGAACAGCCGCTGCGAGTGCGAATTGGAGACCGCCGTGATGCGGGCGCGCGGGAAGTGTTCGGCCATCCACAGGCTCAGCGAGCCCCAGCCGCAGCCCAGCTCCAGAATGCGCAGCCCGTCTTCCAGGCCGGCGCGGGCGCAGGTCTCGGCCAGGGCCACCGCCTCGGCCTGCTCGAGCGTCTGCACTCCTTCAGGCCACCAGCAGCAGCTGTACTTCCGGTGGGGCCCCAGCACGCCTGTGAAGAACTCGGCGGGCAGCTCGTAGTGTTGCTCGTTGGCTTTCTCGGGCAGCAGGGCCAGCGGTGCCTCGCGCAGTTCATCGAAAAATGCCTCCGAACGCAGGGCGACGGCTTCCGGGTCGCCGCTGTCCAGCTCGACCAGGCGCTGGCGCAGCAGCCGCCGCACCCCCACCCGAACGGCGCCGTCGGGCACCAGGCCTTGTTCAACCCAATGGATGGCAGTGGAGGTGCTCGAGGCTTGGGGCATGGCGGTGGGTGCAGGAGAGAGTCTCTTCCTCCTACGCCAGGCCGGCCGCAATGGATCACTGTTCGTCGGCTTCAGCGCATGGGGACTGGGGCGACGGTGCGAAGTACTGCGGCCGAACACCTGGCGGCGTCGCAGGCCAATCCAACTATCTCTGGACAAACTGGACATGCACAGCGTCAGCTACGAAGCGGACGTCGCCGCATTGGTCATGGCCGGTGCAACCATCTGGGAGTTCTCCTGCGGGCCGGGAGGGGCACATGCCCCCAGCTGGGTGCCGCCCGCTTCCGCTGCATAGCTGTCCTTCGTGTACGCCCGCTCCAGACTGATTGCTGCCGCTCGGGGCGATATGCATCGAGGGCGGCTTTGCGACCCGGCGGGGACTTCCGCCTCGCAAATCTGCTCGAGCCGTCTGACTGAAGTAGACACGAACCAGCCGGTGCGCTCGTGTCAATAAACGGAGGTTCCAAACGCTCTGTGGCTTGGGCGACTGCGCGCATGCGTTGTGTCTTCAGTCTCGCCAAAGCGACGCAACAAGGCACATACGGTCGGTTGCCCAGGAGGCTCTACAGCATGGTTGTCGATGTCAGTTCGCAGCGTCTCGTCGAGCGTTGGCGTGTCGCCCCTGGCCAGTCGAACTTCGATCGACCACACAATGGCGTCACGAAGGATTTTCGGCATGCTGCGCCCACTGAGGTAAGTCCGAAGCAGCGACTCGGCGGTGAACTGGGAAGGTGTCATGGGCCCCTCCGTTGTAGAAGTTGAAGCCGCCACACTACCGCGCAGGAGATTTTTCGACCGTGCGCTGGCGCACAGACCGAAAACAAAAGGCGCGCCATGATCTGGTTGACGGCCATCCGGCGCTGGTAGAGGAAGCTTAAGCACCCGCCCATCAAGAGCGGCACCTCGATGCCGGCGGGCCGTCACCTCGCTGGATTTCATGGCAAAGGCCAAGCACTTGGGCCTGCAGAGCGATCAACTCCCGTTGTCTTACGGGCGCGAAGCGCCAAGCGTGTGATAGTGCACAGCCGCCCCCAAGAAAGATTCTCGCAATGTCCGATGCTCCCTACTTTCATGATGCCTCTGGCTCCGTCCGCTTCTGGGTGGACATGGAAGGCAACCGGTTCGTGAGTGCCAGCGTCGGGAGCCAAGCGCTGCGCTATCACTTTCACACATCCGAGAGCGCCGATCCGCTTGAAACCTTCGGCCACCATGTCGAAGAGATTGAAGCTGCGGTGCGGCGGCGTCTCTCACAGGGGGCCATGGAGCCGGTGATGCTGCGGGAGAACGATCTTCATGTTCCTGCCATGTGAATGGCAGGAAGGCCGCCTGTCATGAGATCAACCGTGCGTAGTTGCGCTGGTTGGCCCGATAGCAATCGCACGCCACATTTTCCAGTCCCTGGCGATCCGTGATCGTGATGGCGCCGCGGCGGTATTCGATCAGCCGACGCTCGTGCAGTGCCGTCGCTGCATTGGTGATGCCGACCCTGCGCACCCCCAGCATGCGACCCAGTACTTCATGAGTCAGTGCCAGGTGTGCGGAGTGCGCGCAATCCTGCGTGGTCAGTAGCCAGCGCGCCAGGCGCTCCTCGATCAGATGGAAGCGGTTGCACAGGCCCGAGCGACCCAGTTCCATCAGCAGCACACAGACGTAGCGGTTGAGAACACGCCTGAGCATCGTGTTGTGCTCCAGTTCCTGAGCAAAGGACTGCGCTGTCAGGCGCCAGGCCAGACCGCTGCCCTGAACGAACGCTCGCAACGGTGCGCTCTGAACACCCAGCGACAGTTCGTAGCCCAAGGCGCCCTCGTTGCCCACCAAGCCTGTTTGCAGGCCGTCGTGGCCGTCCGCCGTGGAAACCAGCGAAACAAAGGCGCTCGTGGGGAAGTGGATGTGGTGGATGGCATCGCCCGGCTCGTAGAGCGTCTGGGCCGCGGCCAATGGCACGCTCTCGCATTTTTCGAGCAGACGCGCCCTGACCATCGGCGGCAGCACTTCGAGCAGACGGTTGTGAATGGGGCGGGTCGGATGGGATGTCACAGAGCCCCTGTTGAGAGGAGCCAGCGCGAAAATGCGTGACCCGCCGCATTGTTGCCGATGCGATGGCTCACGTCTGTGCGGCGGCGCACCGAGCGTGACCGTCGGTGCGGCGAATCAGCTTGCCACTTGGCGAGGCAGCAGCCGATCCGTTTCGCGCTTCACGACCTCATAGCATTCACACACCTGCTGTTCCAGGCCCGGACGGTCGAGTACCGTGATGTGACCTCGCGCGTACTTGATCAGGTTCAGACGCTGCAATTTGCCTGCCGCCTCCGTCACGCCTTCGCGTCTCACGCCGAGCATGTTGGCGATCAGCTCTTGCGTCATGACCAGTTCATTGCCCGGCAATCTGTCCAGGCTCAACAACAGCCAGCGGCACAACTGCTGCTCGAGCGAATGATGCCGGTTGCACACCGCCGTTTGCGACATCTGGGTGATGAGCGATTGGGTGTAGCGCAGCAAGAGGTGAAGCAACGGCCCCCCCCTTGTCCGTCAGCTCCTGAACGTGGGTGGCACTCAGCCTGAAGGCCTTGCCTGCACTTTGCACCACGGCACGATTGGGGGTGCTACCTCCGCCCATCAGGAGCGACACGCCCACCATGCCTTCGAAGCCGACGACCGCGATCTCCGCCGACTGCCCGTTCTCCAGCACGTACAGCAGGGAGACGATGCAATCGACGGGGAAGAAAACGTGTCGCTGCACCACCCCCGACTCGTAGAGCACCTCCCCGAGACGCAGCGGCACCAATTCCAGGAACGGCTCCATTCGGGCCATCACCTCGAGAGGGATGGCATCCAGCAGTTCGTTGTGTGCAGCGGCCCGACGCAACGAAGAAGAACGAGGAGGCAATGCCATGGGCGAGATCTGCTTCCAAATTTTCATGATTCTGCGACTGAAATCCGGCGTCTGTGCGCTGGCGTACCAATCGCCGGGACATTTTTGGGGGGGCTTGGTGCGCCAGCGAACAGTCAGGGACTCACTTTCTGGCTAGCGTGGGCCCCCGGAACCTCGCTTTGGAGAGCAACCCCATGTACGCCATGAGCCCCGCGGAAATCGACACCGAGAACCTGGCGCGCACTTGCTTGTTCGGCCGTCAATTGCCCCGAATCCTGCACCGACCGGTGCGTGGGTTTCGGGCACATGGTTGGGTGGCCGCAAGTTCTCAGCAGTCAACGCTGCCGCCCAACACAGACCCGGGAAATCCAATGCCTATGCATCTGCTCCGCCGCTTTTGCCGCGCGCGACCGCCTGTGCCGACCGATGATCTGGAGGAGACTCGAATGCGCGGAGTGCTGCGCAGCGCGGGGTTGAACGAGGCTGAGTCTCTGCTCCCCCGGTTGTGCCCACGTGGGCGAGTCGTCTGTTCAGTCCGGGCCACCGTGATGCGCGTGACGCCCAAAAGGCATGCTGCATCGGAACAAGCGCATTGAGCCCGTAGCATGGCCAAGCTTCTCGTGCACACAGCGACGGTGACTCTCAGCTTGCCCTTCGACATTGACGCGGACGCCGAAGTCGCAGCCCTTCGCGGCGCAGGAATCCCCGTTGATGCGCTCGGCAACGCAGAGTCTGGCTACCTGTTCGTGAGGCTCGCCAACAACCGCTGCGACAACATCTTCCGGTGGTTTCCCAACAAGAAGTTCTCAAAACCCTGAGAGGCTGCATTGATCTCTACGTCGGCGGCGAATGGCAGCAGGGATTTTCGGGGGTAGATTCAAGGGCTAATACGCAAAGCCGTCCCTAGAAAACTCGGCCTGCGTGCCTTTCAGTCAGGCCGGTGGCGCCTTGCTGTTCCACTTGCCGTCCTAGCTGTACGAGCACATCGTCGTGCGCCTCGATCAGAGAACGGCCACCGTCGATACCGGCAACGGCCACTCGTGGCGGGTGCCGCTCTACATGCTGCGGCATGTGCTCGACATCTGAGCGCCACGTTCACACGGCTCCCGGCGTCAAGAGGGGGCTGAGCCCGCGCCTACGTTGATTTCACGAGGCTTGATGCATCGGCGCGTGGCGCGACCGGCCGACGATCCGGATCGCAGACGCAGGGGCCGTCTGAATCGCCGGATGGGCGGGCGGGTGCAAACCCTGGGTGAACGGCTAGACCACGCCCCGGAACAAGGGCAGGCAGGCCATTGCCAGCTGTTTGACGTGGCGGTCGTCGGTGCCGCAGCAACCGCCCATGACGTTGAGGCGCTTCAACCGGTGCATCTTGAGCGCGGCATAGGCCTGCCCCAACTCCACCGGGTCGCCCGCATCCAGTTCGGGTGCCTCGTTCAACTCGGCATGGCTCATCCTGGAGGCATTCGCGCGCAGACCGCGAATCCGCCCGGCCCACGGCGCGTCGCCATGCACCACCTGCTGGAAGTGGCTGGGATGGGCGCAGTTGATCATGAAGTAGGCCGGATAACCCGCGGTGGCGCCGTCCACCTGCTGGATGGCGTCCGCCAGGGACTGCCCCGTCGGCAGCCTGCCATCGGTCTCCACCGTGAAGGAAATGACGACGGGCATGCTCGCCTGCTTCGCGGCCAGCGCGATCCCCGACGCCTCTTCGACGTAGTTCATGGTGATGGCGGTCACCAGGTCGGCCGCGGTGCCGGCGAAGGTCTCGACCTGCGCACGATGGTAGTCCTGCGCTTCGCGCACCGACATGGCACGGTCCGGGACATAGCCGTCGCCGCGAGGTCCAAGGCATCCGCTGATGACGATCGGCGTCCGGCGAGTCTGGTAGGCATCGCGGATGTCCTCCAGCAGACCCACCAGCTGCCGGTCGACCGCCGCAAGCTCCTCGGGGCTGTAGCCCAGCCTGCTTCCCCAGTCTGGATTGGATCGCCAGGTTGCCGTTTCCAGAATCAGCCCGACGTCGAAGCTTCTGGCCAGCGCGGCGTAGGTCCGGAAATACTTCCGCAGCACTCTTTCGCCTTCCGGCGTTCGGAGCAGGTGAAAGGCGGCAAAGTCGGGAAGTTCCTGCCCCTCCAGAAAGATCAGGGTGGTCTCGATGCCGCCGTCGGTCATGAAGAAATCATCACTGAGCTGCGGCAATGCGCTCCTGTAGGTTGCCATCGCTGACTCCTCTCATTCGGGTGTCCGAATGGCCGCAGCCGCCAAGGCGCCGGGCCCGCGAAGCGGATGATGACAGTGAGCGCCTCGCGGGCCAAGTGCTTGGCCGGCGGCGCGCCTTTTCCCCCTTCAGGCTTCGGCTGTCGTCGGCGGACACGCCGCAGGCGATTCTCGATGTTGCGTTCGGAAAGGCCCATGCTGGATGCAGGCTTCCGCCGGCCGCTTTCCGGCAGCCATCCAGCGCATGACCGTTTGTTCGCGCGGAGTCAGGCGATGCTCGAACCGCTGAGCCTTTCCGGTCGACGCCAGCACCCGGCGGCTCCGTGCAACGGCGTCAGTTCATTCAGCGCTTCACATTCGGAACCAAGGCCTTGATCACCGCGTCGGCCATCCGATGAAGAGACGGCGCGTTCTGATAAACCCGCTCCATCACTGCCAGGCCTCGGGTGAATGTGATGACAACCTGCGCGGTTTCCTTGGGGGACAGCGACAGCTGTGTCGACATATCCCCCTTCGACATGGCGGCTGAGACGACGCCCTGGAGTTCGTCGAGCAACTGACGCAGCCGCTCCTGGATGCGCGGGCCTGCACCATCGACCTCCGTTGCCGTCTTCGTGGTGAGACAGCCCCGAGGCGGTACGCCCTGCGTCATGTTGGCGATCGCGACCTTGAAGAAGGCGCGCAACGCCGTCTCTGCACGGGGTTTGTCGAGGGCTGTGCGCGCGTTGTCCAGAAACCTGGTGGCGTACGCCTCGAAGGCCAGCAAGAACAGCTCCTCCTTGCCGCCATAGGCGTGATAGAGCGAACCGCGCTGCACATGGGCGGCCTCTGCCAGATCGGCCATGGACGTGGCCCGCCAGCCTTTTTGCCAGAACACGTCCAGCACCGCGTCCAACACCTTGGCCTCATCGAACTGCCTGACTCCTGCCATGAGAAATCCTCGCGCTTTCTATTTTTGACAACAGCGTCAAACTTGACAATACTGTCAATGATAGTCCGTCCGCCACGCAGGCGATGCCCGCGGCGCCAGGCAAGACACTTCCATCGTTCTGAAGGAACCCCACTCGATGACTCGGCTTTCTGCCTCACCGCCAATTTCCCAACTCGGCATCGATCGTCGATGGGTGGGTGTGCTGTTCGGACTCGCTTCGGCCCTGATCTGGGGCGCCTTTCCGGTCGTGACCCGCTTCGGGCTGACCCACACGGCCTTGGACGTCTACGACATCACCTGCATCCGGTACACGGTCTCGGGCGTGATGCTGTTGCCGTTTCTCGTACGACGAGGCCTCATGGGGCTGAGCTGGACAGCCATCGCGCTCATGACCGCCGGCATTGGCGCGCCCTACATGCTGGTGGTCGCTTTCGGCCTCGGCATGGCGCCGGTGGAGCAGTTCGCCGTGGTCACGCCTGGCAGCATGATCCTGTTCTCGGCGCTCATCAGTGCCTGGGGACTCGGCGCCAGGCTCTCACGCAGGGAGACGGCGGGCATCGCGCTGATCATCCTCGGGGTCGCGTTGGTCGGCTTCCACAATTTCAGCGCCGCCCGCTCCTCGCCGTGGGCCTACCTGATCTTCCTGCTGGGCGGGCTGCTGTGGGCCATCTACACCGTCTCGTCCAAGCAGTTCTCTGCATCGGCGCTGCACGCCACCGCCATCGTTTCGGTGTTCTCGATGATCATCTACCTGCCCGCCTACCTCGCGACGCGCGGGCTGCACCTGTTGCAAGCGCCGCTGGGCGACATCGGCGTGCAGGCGTTCTATCAGGGGGTCATGGTCTCCACGGTGGCCTTGTTCTTTTTCAGCAAGTCGGTGCAGATTCTGGGCGCAGCCGTCGGTGCCACGTTCGCTGCACTCGTTCCCGGCGCAGCGACGCTGCTCGCCCTGCTGGTCCTTGACGAGCGGCCCAGCGCCACAGCCATTGCGGGGCTTGTCATCGTCACAGGCGGCATGACGGCGATGCTGATACAGCAACGTCGATCCTCGTCCCCCGTTGAATCCAGGGGACATTGAGTCCCTGAACCCGGCAATTTCCGTCGAGGAGTTTCTGCATCGAAGGGCGCAGCTTCCTCGCTGGTTCATTCATCGAACAGGCGGCGCAGCCGCGAGGCCGTGGAGCAGCACCGTCCAGTGCTGCAGTCGGGCCATGGCGGCCTCGCGGCCTTTCTGCGCCGCTTGCGGACCGCTGCCGTCGCCGGCCAGCGCGATCAGTTCGTGGGCAGCCGTCGTCACGGCCCGCGCGAAATCCTCGGTGCGGCCCTGCCACACCACGATGCGATGGTGCAGGCCCATGTGCGCGGCGCGCTGCGCATTGATCGCCTGCTCGGGCTGGTCGGTCAGCAGCAGCAGGATCGGCTTGCGGTACACCGCCGCGACCGACAGCGCCGCCATGCCGGGTGCGGAGACGATGAAGGCGCTGCGCGCGGCCCTCTCGATCCAGTGTTCGTCCTGCGCGTGCCAGCCCGCGCGCTGCGCATAGCCTTCGCCGACGAGGTGCGCCGGCGTGCGCGCCCCGGCCAGCCCGCGCTCCAGGCCGTCTGCCAGTGCGGCTTCCTTGAAATGCGGGTTGAGGTACACCGCGGCCTGCGGTGCGAGGTCGTCGTGCGCTTCCGTGTCGGCGCCTACGACGGCCACCGGCGTGGCGAGCCGGTGGCCGCCGCGTCCGTCGGCCTGCGGCTCGCCGTAGGCGAAATCGTGCGCGATGCGCGCGCGGCTGCGGTCGATCTGCCACGCGACGATGCGGCCGAAGATGTTCGCCATCCACGCCGGCATGCGCCCGCTGAAGTTGGTCTGCAGCGCATGCCGCAGGCTCGCGCCGTACACATGCACCACCTTGCGCCGCCAGACCGGCATCCAGCCCATGAACAGCAGCGCGGGGTGGAAGGAATCGTTCACCACCAGGTCCGCATCGCGGAACCACGCGCGCAGCCGAAGGATGTCGCGCAGCATGCGCTCCGGGCGGAACACGTAGTGCGCCACGTTGCGGTCGGTTTCGCGGCGCAGCATGTTCTGCTCGCAGTCGAACTGCACCGCGTAGTGGCGTGAGAGCACAGGCGCCTCGATGCCGAAGCCGGCAAGAAAACGCGCGCCTTCGTCGGAGGTGGTGAGCACCTGCACGCTGGCGCCCGCGGCGCGCAGCGAATGCGCGAGCAGCTGCGCGCGCATCAGGTGGCCGCGCGCGTCCGCAGTCGCGAGGTAGACGATGCGCGGCGGCATCGACGGACTCAGGCCGCCACCGGCCGCGCACGGCCGGGGCGCAGGCGCAAGGCCACGCCCGCGAGGTACATGCCCAGCGCGCCGGTGATGCCGAAGCCGCGTTCGGTGTCGCGCACCTCGCGCATCAGCTGCGTGAGCCTTGCTTCCTCATGCGGCGCCACGCAGCGCTGCAGCGTGTGACTGCACAGGCGGATGTGGCGGTCTTCGTCGGCCAGCACGCGCGTGAGCAGCGGGTGCAGCGCGTGCCGTGCGCCGATCAGCGCGCAGTGGCGCTGCAGGATGCGCGAGGCCATCTGCTCGGCGGCGAGGCCGATCGCATAGGCCGGCACGAGGCCACCGTGCGCGAAGTGCGGTGCATGACGCTGGATGAGGCGCTGCCAGCGCGCGAGCTTGCGCTGGCTCAGCCAGTCGGGCTTCGGCGCTGCTTCCGGCGATGCAGCCGCCTGCGCCGTGCCGCCGCGCGCGACGATGGCGTCGGCGAAAAGCCGCGCATGCAGTTGCTCGTCGGCCAGGTGCTGGTCGAGCTGGCGCGTGAGCCACTCGGGCGCGCTGGTGCGCAGCTCGCGCTGCAGCGCCTGCTCGGACGATTCCTCGCCGATCAGATACAGGCGCAGCAACATCACTTCGCCGGCGCGGCTCGCATGCATCTGGCGCAATGCGGCGCGCTTGATGTGGTGCACCAGCCGGGCCTGCAGCGCCGGCCAGCCACGCAGTTGCGGCGGTGCGAGGCAGTCGAATGCCGCGTTCGCCGGGGCGGTGTCAGCGTCCATCGGTTTTTTTGGTCACCGGGGTCTGCGGCTGCAGTTGCTGCCAACCGAGCACGAGGCCGATGAAACTGCCTTGGAGGAAGGCGCGCGCCGATGCATCGGCACCGGCGAACTCGCGCTGCTGGCCGTCGTAGCGCACGTAGCCCTTGCCGCCCGCGGCACCGAGCACCAGCTTCTCGTTCTTGTGGAAGCCGCGCTGCATCAGCGGCAGCAGCAGCGACTGCGACTCGAGGCCATAGAGAAACAGGTCGCGCTGCACCACCTGGCGCGGAATCTGCCCGCTCAGCGCCTGCAGCTCGAGCGACCAGTCGCCTTGCCGCATCGCCTCGGACAGCTCGCCGCCCTTGGCCGCAGGCGCGTGGAAATGCGCGCGCGCCACCGACTTGGAGGCACGGCTCAACCCCAGCCCGACAGTGATGTCCGCATCGGTGGCGCCGCCTTTGCGGTTGTCCCGCACCTGCACGAATTCGTTGGCGAGCCGCGCGGCGATCGAGGGCCTGGAGAGCGTCTCGGCGATCTGCGCCGGCGTGAGCACCACGCGCTCGGCACCGCCCTCGATCACCACGACCTGGTACGGGTCGATGCGGATGTCGCTGAACTCGCCGCCGACGGGCGAGTGCGCGTGGCTGCTCACCAACCAGTCGTTGCCCGAGCGGCTCAGCAGCGCATGGAAGGTCAGCGGCACGCGCTGGCCACTGTGGCGCGACTGGCCGGAGCCTTGCAGCAGCACGTCGCCCACGATGGTCTTGCGGCCGTAGCTGCGCGGGTTCGCAAAGCGCAGGGTGTGCGCCGCGCTGTCGAGTGCGGCGCGCGTGTCGGCATCGTCGAGCGCGAGGCGGTTGCACTCGTTCGCAGGGCCCGCGAGCGCGGAGAAGGGGCAGCCGCTGTCGGACTTGAAATTGAAGACGCCGCGCCCGGTGAAGTCGGCGGCGCCCGCCGCGGCGCATGCACCGGCCAGCACGAGAAGGCCGAGGATGTTTTTCTTGTTCATGTCGGGCGATGGTACGAAAGCGCCTGTGCGTCCGCGTTCGTGCGGCCCGTCGTGTGCAGGCCGATGCCGCGCGCGAAGGCGCCGAGCATGTCGATGGCCGAGAAGCCCACGATCAGCGCCACGCCGGCGAGCCAGCGCAGGCCGCGCAGGGGCGGCAGGTCCTGGTGGTTGAGCGCGCGCACGCTGAAACCCAGCCGCGTGAACAGCACGCACAGCGGCCCGATCGGCCCGCTCTTCGCAAGCCACTGCCAGCGCGCCGACACGTAGCTGCGCAGCAGATGCGGCGTGAGCGAATACGTGTCCTGCCCGCGCATCCAGCGCAGCTTGATCGCTTCGGTGCGCGTGTCGGGCAGGCGGTGCTCGGTGTGGGCCGCGGCCGCGTAGTGGATGGGAACGTTCGCCGCCTTCAGTCGCATGCCCAACACCTGGCAGTGCGCGCGGTAGACGCCGTCGAGCGCCTGGTAGCTGTGCTGCTCGAACACGTCGCGGCGAAAGGCCACGTTGTTCGCGTAGAAGTTGCTCGTCGCGCCCGCGTGGTCGGCGTTGGGAAAGTACATGAAGTCGATGGTCGTGAGCGCGGTGCCCACGATGCTGGCCGCGTAGCTCGTGCGGCCGGCCACCACCGCGGGCGCGTCGGCGCCGCGAGTGAAGGGCGTGAGCATCTGCAGCAGCCAGTCGTCGTCGGGCAGGCAATCGGCATCGGCGAACACCACGTGGTCGCAGCGCGCCGCATCGGTGGCCGCGAAGCCGACGTTCTTGGCGTCGTAGTAGCCGGTGGCGGCATCGATGCGCACGAAGTCGATCGGGCGGCCCGCCAGCGCCGTGACGGCCTCGCACGATGCGGCGCTCAGCCCGTCGTGCGTGATGACCACCTGGGCCAGGGCCGTGATCGGCAGCTTCTGTTTCGCCAACAGGGCGACCAGGCGCTGCAGGCTGGTGCTTGCGGCGGCTTCGGCATCCGCTCCGCCGCGCAGGTTGTTGGTCTCCAGGACCAGCGCGCAACGCGCGGCAACTTGATCGGGCATCATCGAATTTTCCTGTCGGGACATTGTTTTGAAGGCTTGCATCCTGCTTTTATCTCACAACCGCCGCCGCTGCCAGTGCCTGAAGGGAGGGGCTTGCGCATGAAGCTCGCCATCTTCGGCGCCGGTTATGTGGGCCTCAGCTTCGCTGCCTGCATGGCCGAAGCGGGGCATGAGGTGCTGTGCGCGGATGCCGATGCCGGCCGCATCGAGGGGCTGCAGCAGGGCCGAATGCCGCTGCACGAGCCGGGGCTGGAGGCGCTGGTGTCACAAGGCCTTGCGGCAGGGCGGTTGCGCTTCACGGCCGACGAGCGCGCGGCGAGCCTGCATGGCGACGTGCTCTTCATCGTGGTCAACACGCCGGCCGATGCGCAAGGCGATGTCGACCTGCGGCATGTGATGGCCGTGGCCCGCAGCATCGGCCAGCACCGGGACCGCGACGCCGTGGTCGTCTGCAAGTCCACCGCACCGGTCGGCACCGCGGAGCAGGTCGAGGCCGTGCTGCGCGCGGCGCTTTCGCAGCGCGGTGCGGCACATCGCGTCGCGGTGGCCGTGAACCCCGAGTTCCTGCGCGAGGGCTCGGCCGTGCGCGATTGCCGCCAGCCCGACCGTGTGGTGATCGGTGCGACCGACCCCGCGGCCATCGACCTGCTGACACGGCTCTACGAACCCTTCGTGCGCGACCCGGCGAAGCAGCTGCTGGTGATGGACCGGCGCTCCGCCGAGCTCACCAAGTACGCCGCCAACGCGATGCTCGCGACCCGCATCAGCTTCATGAACGAGATGGCGCGCGTGGCCGAGCATGCGGGCGCCGACATCGAGATGGTGCGCCGCGGCATCGGCTCGGACCGGCGCATCGGCCCCGACTTCCTGCAAGCGGGCGCGGGCTATGGCGGCTCGTGCCTGGCGAAGGACGTGCGGGCGCTGCGGCATGCGGCCGATCGCGAAGGGCAGCCGCTGCGCCTCCTCGCGGCCGTCGAGACCGCGAACCACGAGCAGAAGGGGCGCCTCTTCGACCTGATGACGCATTACTTCGAAGGCCACATCGCGAACAAGACCGTCGCCCTCTGGGGCCTGGCCTTCAAGCCCGACACCGACGACATGCGCGATGCGCCGAGCCTCGTGCTGCTGGAGCGCCTGTGGGCGGCGGGCGCGCACGTGCAGGTGCACGACCCGGCGGCGATGCCGAATGCACGCGCCATCGTCGGCGAGCGCGCCGACGTGCGCTGGTGCGACACGCCCGAAGACGCATTGCAGGGCGCCGACGTGCTGGCGCTCGTGACCGAATGGCCCGTGTTCCGCCGCCCCGACCTGGCGCGCATCGCCAGCACATTGAAGGCGCCCGCGATCTTCGACGGCCGCAACCTCTACGACGCCGCCGAAGTCGAAGCCGCCGGCATCGCGTACTACGGCATCGGGCGCGGCCGGTCAGTGCGGCGCTGAATCGTCGTCGGCAGCGCATGCCGGTCACTCGCCGGCTTTTGATCCATTGAAAACGTCAACCCCATGTCGGAACGAATCGAACTGAAGCTTGATTGGACAAGAAAACAGGTCCGGCAACTGGCCGCAAACGGCGAGGTGTCCATCCTGCAATTTGCCGCCGCACAGGAGGTGCCGCCTTCGCTGCTGGAAATCCTGAACGAAGAACTCTTCAGGGATCGGCCGGACGTCACATGGCGGATGTATGGAAGCTACGCGCGCGTGTGCGATCTCTCTAGCCTGAGGCTCATGCCCCATGTCGAAAGGTTGAGCCTTGACTGCCTCACCCGGGTCAGCAATGCACGTGCCGTAGAAGCCTTGCCGAAGCTGAAGGAGTTCGTCTTTGATGTGTACGAAGCAGATTCACTGGATGTGTTGAGCGCAGTGCCCACAGACCTGCAAAGACTCAGAATCGGCAAGACGAAAACGAAGAAGACCGATCTTTTCGGGCTGGAGCGCTTTTCCCGTCTGAGACAACTCGTTGTTGCCGGCCACACGCGAGGCCTCGAGGTGATTGGAAAGCTGTCGACCTTGAATGAGGTGTCCCTCATGGGGATGCCTCTGTCGAACCTGGTCTTTCTACGGCATCTGCCCCACCTGCATACGCTTCAACTGGGATTCGGAAGCGCGCAGAACCTGGACACGCTTGCGGGCCTGAGTGCCCTGAGACACCTGGCACTGCTGCGGATCAAGGATTTGTCGGACCTGTCGGTCGTCAGCCAACTGGAGACGCTGCAAAGGTTGACCGCGCAAGATCAGCCACACCTTGCCAGCTTGCCCTCGTTGGCTGCGCTCAAGGGTCTGGCGCTGATCGTCCTCAACAACGTGGGGCTGAAGGACCTGAGGTGGGTGGCCTCTGCACCGGCGCTCGAAAGCCTGGCCACGTTTCAGATGCCAGCGCTGGCGCACGGTGACATCCAGAGTCTCCTGAGTCAGCCCGGCCCTCTGAGGCGCCTGATGGTGGGGTTGAAAAGCGCTCGCGAGCACAAGCTCGCGCGACAGGCGATCGAGGAATCAGGCCTGTGGGACGATGGCGGCTGGTGGCGGTGACATCACGACCCTTGGCGTGGTCGTCGCATTGAACTGCGAGGTGACGCCTGTACTCATCAATTCGGAGACGGCCTGCATGAGCATGGCCGCACTGACCGGCTTGGGCACCCCCACTCGCATATTCGGGCCAGCGCTCATTCCTGGCGCGCGTGGCTTTGGCGCACGGCTTGCAGATACCCGTCCAATGCCAGCAGGACCTCCTGAACCATGATGTCCGCGCTCGGCAACACGGCGCTCACCAGCAGCGTCTGCTTCACCAGCGCATCGACGACGGTGTAGGCGCCGAAGGCCACGCGCGCATCGTGCAGCCCTTCGGGCCAGTCCACCGCGCTCGTCAGTGCCTTGCCGAAGAGGTTGACGTTGTGCTGGTACAGGCGGTTGTAGACGAGCTGCGGCGAGACGCGGCGCTCGATGGAGCTCAGCACCCGCCAGCGCCCGCCGCCCTCGAGCATCGTGTGCACCTGGGTCTGCGCCAGCAGACGCGTGATCTCGCTCAGCGTGCGTTTGCCTTCCGCCTGGACGACGTCGTCCACCGCGCTGGACAGCGCGGTCGAGAGCTTGCGCACCCAGGTGCGCACGGTCATGGCCGCGACCGCTTCCTTGCCGGGGAAGTACTGGTAGACGCCGCCGACGCTGACGCCGGCCACGTTGGCGATGTCGCGCATCGACGTCTTTTCGTAGCCCTTTTCCAGCAGCAGGAGCACGAACGCGTCCTGGATGGCGATGGAGGTCATCCAGGCGCGTGACTGGGAGGGCTTGCGTCGGGGTTTGAGGGCGGTCGTCATGGCTGAAAAGCGAACACCGGGACGGCGCACGCAAGGAGGAGGGCCTCGTTGCAGAGGGAAATCAAGGCCTCGGGGCGCGTCCCGAAAACTGAACATGCCTGCCCGGTCGATTTCCTAGACTTCTTTCAACCCAAGGCAGCCGGCGGCCGCAAGCCCCGAACCTCACTTCAACCCAAGGCCAACGCGCGCACTCGTCATTCTTGCATGTCACCTTCTGCGACCTACAAAGCACCCTTGCGCGAACTGCGCTTCGTCCCGAACGATCTGCTCGGCATCGATGGAGAGCTGAAGGCGCTTCGTCCCGCCGACGTCCCGCACCACCCCGCGAGGGCGAAGGGAGACCCGACGCGAGGCGTTCGCCCCGCACCATGACCACCATCTACATCGACGAAAGCGGCCACAGCGGTGACATGGTCGACAGCGGCACGGGCTACGACTTCAAGCGGCAACCCTACTTTGCATTGGCGGGCGTCGGGCTGCAGGACGAAGAGGAGTGGAATGCACGCCTCCAGGCGTTGCGCGATCGCCATCGCATTCCCGCGGGCGAACCCGGTGCCAGATCGCTGGCATCCAGGCCGGAGTTCTCCGCGGCCGTGATCCACGCCTTGCTCGACCGGCGGGCACCGCTTTTCGTCGAGCTGGTCGACAAGCGCTACTTCATCTGCACCTGCATCACGTCGTTCCAGTTGCTGCCGTCCTGCCTGGGCTACCCCGAGTCGATGCGGCTCGACTTTCTCAGGAACGCCGTCGCGGATTTCCTGCACGCCCATGCCGATGCGCATGTGCTGGACAGCTTCGTTGCGTCCTGCCTGACGCCGGAGGCCGGGACGCTTCACGCATCGTTTGCCAGCCTGCGCGACCTGGCCACGCACACCGCCGAGGAGGACGAAGAGGCCACGGCGCAGGTCGCCAAGGGGTTCGGCCGCATCGTCGAAGCGGCGAACACCGAGTACCACGCGCTGAGCGAGGCCCAGCACCAGCCCTGGCTGGAGTTTCTTCCGCCGCCCGAGCTCAACACGTCGTCGACACAGGCCTGGACGCTGCCGAACCTGACGTCGTTCATGCGCATCTACGCGCGGATCCACCTCTACTACCGGCACTGCCTGGCCGATGTCCGGCTGGTGCACGACCAGAATTTCGAGGTGCAGCGCATCCTGGGTCAGGGGAAGGCCGTGGCCGAAGGACCGGACCGTGCGATGGAGCTGCTGTGCACGCCTCCGTCCGACCATCGCTTCGAAGAAGTGGCCGCGCTCGATTTCAGGCAGTTGCACGAAGCGGCGGGCGTGCAGATGGCCGAGGTGGTGGCGGGCGCCACGATGCGGTTCTTTCGCGACCTGCACGCAGGCACAGGCGTGTGTCCCGAACTGCGCGAGGCCATGATGCGGCTGATCTCCGAAGGCGACGAGCGCACGGGGTACGGCCTCAAGCAGGTGGTGCCGACCCGCCAGGTTCGCATCGGTGCCGAAGAGGCGTGGGCCTGAGCGGACGATCGCGTTTCGTCGACCGCCGACGCGGAACCTTCGGGAGCGCAGGGCCTCCTATCTGGCTTCTCCGCTTCTTTCCCCACCCCGTTTCGCCCGATGAATGAAATCCGCAATGCCGCCGCCGAGCTCGCTCTTTTTCGCCGCCGTGTGGTGGTGGTCGGTTGTGCGGTGTTGTTCGGATTCGGACTGATCGGCGCGCGGCTGGTCTACCTGCAGGTGGTGCGCCATGAAACGCTGGCGGACCGGGCCGAGAGCAATCGCACCGCGATCGTCCCCGTGGTTCCCAACCGCGGCCAGATCCTGGACCGCAACGGCGTGGTGCTGGCGTCCAACTACGCCGCCTACACGCTGGAGATCACGCCGTCGAAGGTGGGCGACATCGCCACCGTCGTCGACGAGCTGGGCGAGCTGCTCGAAGTGACGCCCAGGGACCGCCGTCGCTTCCAGCGCCTGCGCGAGGATTCGCGCAGCTTCGACTCCCTGCCCATCCGCACCCGCCTGAGCGATGAAGAGGTGGCGCGCTTCGCGGCGCAGCGCTACCGCTTTCCCGGCGTGGAAATCAGGGCGCGGCTGTTTCGCACCTACCCGCACGGCGAGGTGGGCGCGCACGTGATCGGCTACATCGGCCGCATCAACCAGCGCGAGAAGACCGCGATGGACGACTGGGAGGAAGACGAGCGCGCCAACTACCGGGGCACCGACTACATCGGCAAGGTCGGCATCGAGCAGAGCTACGAAAAGGCGCTGCACGGCCAGACCGGCGTGGAGCAGATGGAAACCTCGGCCGGCGGGCACGCGGTGCGCCGCCTGTCCCGCCACCCCGCCAGGCCGGGGCAGACGGTGATGCTGTCGCTCGACATCAAGCTGCAAAAGCTCGTGGAAGACATGTTCGGCGAGCGCCGGGGCGCGCTGGTCGCCATCGACCCCAAGACCGGCGAGGTGCTGGCCTTCGTGAGCAAGCCCACCTTCGACCCCAACCTGTTCGTCGAGGGCATCGACACCGAGAACTGGAAGGCGCTGACCGAGTCGCCCGACAACCCGCTGCTGAACCGCGCGCTGCGCGGCACCTACCCCCCGGGTTCCACCTACAAGCCCTTCATGGCGATGGCGGCGCTGCAGACCGGCAAGCGCAGCGCCGACAAGGTGGAGAACGACCCGGGCTTCTACAACTTCGGCGGGCGCACCTTCCGCAGCCACCGGGGCGGGCTGGGTGGTGTCGACATGCACCGCGCCATCCAGTTCTCGAGCAACACGTATTTCTATTCGCTGGCCGCCGAGATGGGCGTGGACCTGATCCACGACTTCATGGCGCCCCTGGGCTTCGGGCAGTTCACCGGCATCGACCTGCAGGGCGAGTCGCGCGGCGTGCTGCCCAGCCGGGCGTGGAAGCGCGCGGCCTACCGGCGCGTCGACATGAAGACCTGGCACCCGGGCGAGACGATTTCACTGGGCATCGGCCAGGGCTACAACAGCTTCACGATGCTGCAGCTGGCCTCGGCCAACGCCACGCTGGCCAACGGCGGCGTGCGCTACCAGCCGCACCTGGTGCGGGCCATCCGCGACACGGCGACCGGCGAGGTGGTGCGGCAGGTCCAGCCGCCGGCCCAGGACCTGGGCTATGCGCGCAAGCACGTCGAGGTGGTGCGCGACGCGATGGTGGCGGTCACCAAGGGCGGCACCGGCACGCGCGTGTTCGCGGGCGCCGCGTACACCTCGGCCGGCAAGACCGGCACCTCGCAGGCCGTGGGCCTGAGCCCGAAGGCGCGCGCGAGCGGCAAGGCCCTGGAGGCGCGCCAGCGCGACCACGCGCTGTACATGGCGTTCGCCCCGGCCGAAGACCCGACCATCGCGGTGGCCGCGATCGTCGAGAACGCGGGCTTCGGCGCGGCGCACGCGGCGCCGATCGTGCGGCGGGTGTTCGACTACTGGATTGCAGGGCAGTACCCGAACGACGCCGACATGGCGGCGGTCCAGGTGGGGAAGGCCGGCGCGCCCATCGGCCAACCGCTGGTGGCCAGCGAGGTGCCGGTGCTGGACGACGGTGCGCAGGGGGATGAGGCTGGGGTGCTTTGAGGGGCTGGGGGCGAAGCCTCAACCCGGCGCGAGCCGCCGGGGCAAACCAGTCCGCCACGAAGGCAGTCCGCTGCGCCGCGTGGTTGTAGATCGTGTGCTCGCCGTCTTCCCACACGCGCAAGGTGACGTCGGGGTTCGTCGCGGCTTCCCGAAGTCCGATCAATAGCTGGGGGGCGCCGGGGCGTCGGCGGGGATGGCGCCGGGTTGGAAAACCTGCGTGAAGTCGCAGCATTCCTGCGCAAGCAGCACCGTGGAGTCGATCAACGTGCTTCGCTGCTCGCTCCTGCTCATTGCGACGTAGGTGATGTCGGGGATTGCCGGCGTGACCTTGATGGGTTGCAGCAAACCCAGGTCGACCATCGGAGCGAGGCAATCACGAGGAAGGGGACTGATCCCGATTCCAGAAACCGTCATGCCGATGATGGCAATGATGCTGTTGCTGGGCAGCGATTGCTTCGGGGTGAGGCCGAAGGACTTGAACCAGTTCTCCGAGGCGAGGCCCGCCCCCGAGCGGCTGCCCTGGGTCAGGATTCGATGCGAGGCCAGCTCGTGGAGGCGCAACGTCCTGTCCGCAGGCAGCATGCCGGGCTTGCACATCCAGGCGCTGACCACCTTGCCGATGGCTTTCTTGGTGATCCGGCTGTCGTCTTCCGCGTCGGGAACGATCGCAAGATCGATCTCGTCGGCCAGGAGTCTCTTGCGAATGGTCACGCTGCCGTCGACGTCGGGCTCCAGCACAACGCGGGGGTGATGGACCTGCATCATGCCCACCAGCCGCGGGAACCAGGTCATTGCGGTGAGTTCGGTGAGGCCGATCCGCAGTCTGCGCTCGACCACCTGTGCCTGTGCAAGCTGCTCCATCGCTTCGTCGCGCTGAGCCAGAAGCCGCTTTGCGATCGCAAAGGTCTGCTGCCCCTTCTCCGTCAATCGGGCGGCGCGTGAAGAGCGGTCAAACAGTGAAGTGTCCAGGAGGCTCTCCAGTTCCTGGACTCGCCGCGAGATCGCCGACTGCGTGGTGTGAAGCTTCTCCGCGGCCTGCGAGAAGCCGCCAAGCTTGACCACCCAATAGATCGCCTCAAGTTGCTTGAACGACATCATGTTCGTTCTGCCGGTGGGACTTCATGCACTGCGGGTTCCCCCTTGGTATATGTGAAAAACAGATGCAATTCTATAAAAATAAATCGTTTTTTTTAATTTTTCAAAGTCTCCAGAATGCGGGCTTCCATCTCATTTCTTGGCCTCTGGCATCAAGCCGCTTCAGGAGTTGCGCTCATGTTCCGATTGACTTTCACTCGCGTCATCGCCGTCGCTCTTTGCGTCTGCGCCACCACGGCACAGGCCGATCGTCTCAGCGACATCAAGGCGCGCTCCAAGCTGGTGTGCGCCACGCTGACGGGGGCGGAACCCCTTGCGTTTCAGAACCCCGCCACCCGCGAGTACGTCGGCTTCGACGTGGATACGTGCAAGAGCCTCGCAAAGCACCTCCACGTTGAACTGGAGCACCGCCCGATTTCTGTCGAAGCCCGCATTCCCGAGTTGGCGCTGGGGCGTGTGGATGTGGTGGCGGCCTCCCTGGGCTACACGAAGGAGCGCGCCGAGCAGATCGCCTTTTCGGATATCTACTACCAGCTGCCCTTGAAGATCATCGTGGCGAGCAATTCGCCCATCCGGACGTTCGCCGACCTTGCCGGGAAGAAGATCGCCGCCAACAAGGGCTCGACCTCGGAGCTCAACGCTCGCAACAAGCTTCCGGGTTCCGAAGTGATGACCTACCAGGACGGCACCATGGCCTTTCTGGCGCTCGCACAGGGAAAGGTTCAGGCATATGCCATTTCCCAAGCGCCTGGCGCGCGACTGCTCCACGAAAGCTCGGGCAAGTTCCGCTTCCTCGACGAGTCCCTCGTCTACGAGCCCACGGGCCTGGGTGTGAAGAAGGGCGAGAGCGAACTGCTCGATGCGGTGAACAAGGCGTTGCGCGACATGGAGTCGTCCGGGGAGCTCGACGCGTTGTGGCGCAAGTGGTTCGGGCCCGACACGAAGCTGAAGATCGTTCGCGAGAAGAAGCTGACGCCGCTCAGTGCATTCTGATCAAGCTCGCAAATCAGAGCCACGAGCGCATCCATGCTTGATCTGAATTTCGGGGCCGTGTTGAACGGCCGCTATCTGGACTGGTTGATCGCCGGCGCATGCAACACACTCGTGCTCTTCGCCGCTGCATGGGTGTCGGGCCTCCTGCTGGCACTTGTCGTCGTTTCCATGCGGCAGTCTGGTTTGACCGGACTCCAGGCCGTCTCCAAAGGGTTCGTTGGCTATCACCGGAACGTGCCTGGCCTGGTCCAGATCTTCATCTGGTACTTCGGCGTGCCTCAGGTGTTGCCTGAGGCCTGGCAGGCGTGGATCAACGCCCATGGGAGCGAATTCATCTTCGTCTGGATCGCGCTGACGCTGAACGCGGCGGCCTTCATGTCGGAGGATCTGCGCAGTGGTGTGCGGTCCCTGTCGCCCACGCAGATGGAGGCGGCGCGAGCGCTGGGCCTGTCCTACGCCAAGGCGATGCGCTTCGTCGTTCTTCCGCAGGCACTTCGTGTCGCAGTGCCGCCTTTGACCAACCAGTCGCTGGGGCTGTTCAAGGCGACGAGCTTGGCCATGGCGATCGGCCTCGCCGAACTGACCTACGCGGCCCACCAGATCGAGAGCGAGAGCTTTCGCACCTTCGAGGTCTACGCCATTGCGTCGATCTTCTACTGGGTCTGCTCGTTCGCGCTGATGGGCATCGGCCACGCTTGGAGCGTTCGCCTGGATCCGCTGCGAGGTGTCCGATGATCGACATCCTTCGTGACTATGGCCTTCTGCTCCTGGTCGGCCAATTTCCGAACGGTCCCGTTGGCGGCTTGGCGCTCACGCTGTTTCTCGCCGTGTCCGGGCTGCTGCTTTCGTTTCCCCTCGCCGTCGTGATGGGGGTGGCCCGGACGTCCCCCATCAAGGCCGTTCAGTACCCGGCGACCGCTGTCGTCTACGCCGTGCGCGGCCTGCCTGTCCTGATGCTGATCTTCTGGGCCTACTTCATCGTGCCGATGGTCGTGGGGCACAGCATCTCCGGGATCACCACCTTGATCGTCGCCCTCGTCGTCTACGAGCTCGCCTTCATGGGGGAGGTCGTGAAGGCGGGCATCGTGGCCGTCCCCAAGGGCCAGGTCGAGGCCGCTCGATCGTTGGGAATGACCTACTTTGCAACGATGCGCAAGGTGATCCTGCCGCAGGCACTCGTCAACATGATCCCGAGCATCCTGAACCAGTTGATCAACCTGATCAAGAACACGTCGCTCGGCTACATCATCAGCGTCGGCGAGCTGACCTATTCGGCCTACCAGATCAACGCCCAACTGCTCACCCGCCCATTTCAGGTGTATCTGATCCTGGCCATCACCTATTTCGTCCTGTGCTGGACGCTGGGATTGGCTGTTTCCCGGTTGGAGAAGAAGTTGAATCAAGCACGCTGCACGCCCGACGTGCCGACCCCCCTCCAGCGCCTGGTGTCCAAAGAGGCCACGACATGATCACCTTCGACAACGTGGACAAGTTCTACGGCGGCTATCAAGCCCTCAACCAGATCAACGAAACCGTCAAGCAAGGCGAGGTGGGTTCCGGCAAGTCCACGTTGATCCGCACGGTCAATCGGCTGGAGCCGATTTCGAAAGGCCGCGTCACGGTCAACGGCGAAGACGTGCACAACCCGAAGACTGACGTGAACAGCTTGCGCAGTCGCATTGGCTTCGTCTTCCAGAGCTTCAACCTCTTCCCCCATTTGAGTGTCATGCGCAATCTCGAGCTGGCGCCCATGACGGTGGCGAAGGTGAGCCAAAGCGAGGCGCGCGAGCGCGCAATGGAGTTGCTCGTGAAGGTTGGCTTGGCGCACAAGGCGGATGCCTACCCGCCACAGCTCTCGGGAGGCCAGCAGCAGCGTGTGGCGATTGCCAGAGCGCTCGCGATGCGTCCGCCGGTGATGCTTTTCGATGAACCCACGAGCGCGCTGGACCCCGAGATGGTGGGTGAGGTCCTGGCAGTGATGAAGCAGCTGGCCTTGGATGGCATGACCATGATGTGCGTGACCCACGAGATGGGTTTCGCGAAAGAAGTGGCCGACCGAATCCTGTTCATGGACGCGGGGGCGATCGTCGAGCGTGCCGCTCCCGATCAGTTCTTCGCCCATCCACAACACCCCCGCGCCCGGAAATTCATCGCCGAAGTTCGGCGCCCCTGAGTCCCGGCCGCATTCCGATCAAGCCGATTGTGCGTAGCTGCACAGGAGTCGTCATGTCCAATTTTCTTTCCAAGTCTCTGGCTCGCATCAAACCGTCGAGCACCATTGCCGCCACGCAGCGGGCTCGTGAGCTCGCAGCGCAAGGCCGCGACGTGATTGCGCTCAGCACGGGCGAGCCCGACTTCGAAACACCCGAGCATGTTCAGGTCGCTGCCATTCGCGCACTCACGGGCGGCAAGACCAGGTACACGCCGACCCACGGCATTCCCGAGTTGCGTGATGCCGTCGTTGAGAAGTTCCAGCGGGAGAACGGCGTTGTCTACACGCGCGATGAAATCATCATCAGCAATGGCGGCAAGCAGGTCATCGCGAATGCGTTCATGGCCACGCTCAACGAGCACGACGAGGTGCTGATTCCCGCGCCCTACTGGGTCTCGTATCCGGAGCTCGTGGCCATGTGCGGAGCGACCTCTGTCATCGCAGAGACGACCGCCACCAACGGCCTGAAGCTGACACCGGAAGCGCTCGAGCGGCACATCACTCCCCAAACGAAATGGGTGGTTCTCAACTCGCCAGGGAACCCCTCCGGCGCAGCCTATTCGCGCGATGAACTTCGTGCGCTCGCAGAGGTCCTGCTGCGTCATGAGCACGTGTGGGTCATGAGCGATGACATCTACGAGCACCTGGTGTACGACGCGTTCGAGTTCGCAACCATTGCGGCCGTCGAGCCGCGGCTGCGGGAGCGGACGTTGATCGTCAATGGCGTTTCGAAAGCCTATGCGATGACGGGGTGGCGCATCGGCTATGGCGCCGGGCCGGCCTCCTTGATCAAGGCGATGGACGTGGTCCAGGGGCAGGTGACATCCGCCGCCAGTTCCGTCGCGCAATGGGCGGCTGTGGCGGCGCTGCAAGGCCCACAAGATTTTCTGGCGGCGAGGCGCGAAGTCTTCAAGCAACGCCGAGACCTGGTCGTTGACCAACTCGATGCCTGCGTTGGCCTCGCATGCGCAAGACCAGAGGGCGCCTTCTACGTATTTCCATCGTGCGCCGGAACCTTCGGGAAACGAGCGCCCAGCGGCAAGCCGATTCAGGACGACGCGACATTCGCGCTGGAGCTTCTTGCCGCAGAAGGCGTCAGCGTTGTGCATGGAAGTGCATTCGGCATGCCCGGTCACTTCCGCGTTTCTTACGCCGCGAGCACGCAGAGCCTGGTCGAAGCCTGCAAGCGCATCCAGCGCTTTTGCGCCGAACTCTCTCCCTGCTGAATCCGCCGGCCACGCGACGCAGCCGTGCGCGAGCGGCTCTCGATCTCCGCCGTACGGGCCGAGCGAATTACAGCCCCCTGATTTCTGGTTGATACGGAATCAAAAACTTTACCCCTTGATTGACAAGATAGGAGACGAAAAATGCCGCTGTGGACGGAATTTGAACCTGCACAAGCCGTGAATGAATTTCGCACCTTTGCTGAAACCTACGCAAAACCCGCTGCGGCTCAACTCGATCGGGAGGACGCATACCCCTCCGATGTTGTGGAGCAAGCGGCAAAACAGGGATTGAATGCGCTGATCGTCCCCAAAGAATATGGGGGTGGCGGATGCTCATTCCGGCGAGTGGTTTCGTTTTTCGAGGAAATCGGTGCCGCCAGCGCCTCGGTCGGGATTTCTCTGAACTCGAACTTTCAGGCGCAGAACGCAATTTTGCGATCCGGCAACGAAAAATTGAAGAGCGAGTTCTTGCCGAAGTTTTCACGGGGCCTAACAGCGGCCTATGCGCTGACTGAACAAAATCATGGCAGCGACATCCGCTCGTTGGACACCAAGGCGGTGCTCGAAAATGATCATTGGATCCTGTCCGGACAAAAATCATTCATTACATCGGGGAGTGGTGCCGATCTGTTCATCATCCTGGCCCAAACCGAGAAAGGACTGGGGGTTTTTGCAGTTCCGCGAGAAATACCTGGCGTGAGCACCTTCGTTGGCGAGAGGAGCGAGACCTTTGGCGGGCGAAATGGGCCACACGTGGAACTCAAACTCGAGAACGTTCGGTTGCCCTACGAATACCTTTTGGGCGAGCCGGGTGGAGGCCTGAAAGTCGTGCTGCGCAATCTGAACTATTCGCGCACGCTCAACGCGGCCATGGTCATCGGAATGGCGCGTGCGGCATTTGACGAATCCCTTGCCTACGTCAAAAACCGAAAGGCCTTCGGGCAGTCCGTCTTCGATTTTCAAGGAATCCAATGGTATTTCGCAGAAATGCTCACGGACATCGACGCAGCCCGCCTGTTGTTGTACTCGGCGGCTGACGCATTGGAGGCGCAGCGCGAGCCCGAGCGCTACGCCAGCGAAGCAAAGCTGTTTTGCTGTTCCGTCGCCAACCGGGTGACGTCCCAGGCTATTCAGGTTTGCGGCGCATACGGAACGGCTGTGAATTCGCCTTTCAATCGCTATTGGCGGGATGCCAAGGTTGCGGAGATCGGAGGTGGGTCGGTGGAAATATTGAAGAACACGATTGGCAAATACATTGGTCGAATGGAGTTGGTCTGATTGAAAACAGCCTGCAAATCGATCGACTGAAAAAAAGGTCACTACCCATCTTCTTCTGAAGAAGAGAGTGGCGGCGAAACGTTTCAAATATTCTGCAGAGAACCCAAGCAATGCTCAATCAAAATATCCGCAATTTGGCGCTCCTCATTCAGGACGCCGTTCGACGATCGCCTGAAGCGGTGTTCGGCACAGACAAGGTGTCGGCCCCCATGGCAGATGCTTTCAAGACGGCGCAGGCGCTTTGCGCATCGATGTCTGGCGCCATTCTCAAGGGGCAAACAGTCGCTTTTGTTGGGGTCACCAGTGAGCACTATTTGATCTTCTGGATGGCTTGCCAGTTGCACGGCGTCCGTACGGCACTCATCAATCCGCACTACCCTCAAGACCTGATCAGGGAAATGCTGCTTGATCTGAATCCGGATGCCGTTGCATTTTTCGATGACACGTACCGCGCACCCACTCATCCGAACTGGGCTTCTATCGACGCACGGAACGCGTGGTCCGGCCATTTGGTTGTAAAGAGTGCCGAGATCCCGAGATCAGGCAAATCAGACGTGCCAGTCGAGGGCAATGCGCTTCTGGCAGGGCTGGCCTGCGACGGCTCGGAGATCGCGTGCTATATGCATACCTCGGGCACCTCAGGTCGCCCCAAGTTTTGCGCACTGAGCCACTCTTATTTCATCAGGCTGGGCCGCTTCATCGCCGACTCTCTCGGGTACGTTCGCAATGACGTTGTCTTTGCGCCGATGCCGATGTTCCATATCAACCCTCTGGGTTACGGTGTCGTGGCGGCCTGGACTGCAGGCGCGGGCGTTCTGGGGACGCAGCGTTTTGTCGCACAGAATTTCTGGCGCACCGTGAAGCAGATCGGCGCGACCGCACTCGTCCTGCATGTCACGCCCCTTCAGATGCTGATGAAGGAGGCGGATGTCGACGCAAGCGCGGGCCACAAGGTGCGCGTGGTGTTTGGCGCCATCAGCGAATTCCTGGGCATGTTCGGAATCCCCATCGGAATCACGGCGTATGGGTCCACCGAAGCCGGTGGGCTTTGCCACACATGGCATGTTCGCCCAGGCGACCGCTCCTTGGCGGAAGAAGGCCCTACCCACTACGCCGGGCGCGTGCGTTTCGACGCCGAATTCAAGATATCCGAAGAGGGTGAAATCCATGTCAGAGCGCGGGAGGCGGACACGCTGTTTTCTGGCTACCTTCGCGACGGAGTTTTAGACCCCTCGACGGATGCCGACAGCTGGTTTCACACGGGCGACCGAGGCCGAGTTGACCACCTTGGAAACCTTGTCTTCATCGAGCGGATGAGCGAATCCATCCGAGTCAACGGCGAATACGTTCCGATCGATTTCGTGGAACGTTCTTTGGAAAAAGAAGCGGAGTTGTCCGAGTTCGCGATCTGGTCGAGAGCGGACGCGGTGAGCGGTCAACGCGTCGTCTTGTGGATTGCAGATCCTCGTATTGACCTGGAGAAGACGCTCGCGGCAATTCAGCGTCTGCCGAGCATCATGCGGCCCGTCGAAATCATCCAGATCGCGAGCCTCCCTCGCGACACCGGAGTGAACAAGGTTCAGCGCCGACGGCTGCACGACGAGCACGCACTGTGGCGTCATGAAGTTTCCGCGCAATAGCACTCGAGGGTATTTTTCATGAATGCTTGTCGTGTCAGCTGTGAACTCACAGAGCATGTTGCCGTGCTCGAAATCAAAAATCCCCCGCACAATTTCGTCGACGTCGAGCTCGTCAAGGAATTGGCCGACAGTTTCGAGCATCTCGATGCTGTCGAGGATTGCCGCTCGATCGTTCTGCGCAGTGGCGGCAGCGTGTTTTGCGCTGGAGCGAATTTCGATCAAGCCGAAAACAGCACGGCGCTCGACCCGTCGCCGTTCTACGCGCAGGCCATGCGGCTTTTCTCGAACAGGAAACCCATCGTTGCGGCGATACAGGGCGCTGCCATCGGCGCCGGATTGGGGCTGGCCCTGGTCGCTGACTTCCGTGTGGGATCGCCCCAGTCCCGGTTCAGCGCCAACTTCAACCGACTGGGCATTCATCCCGGTTTCGGAATCAGCCTCACCTTGCCGCGCGTCGTGGGCGCGCAAAAGGCCGCCTGGATGCTCTACACGGGCGAGCGGATCAGCGCGCAACAGGCATTGGCGCTGGGGTTGATCGACGCTCTTTCGGAGGATCAAGACCCGTTTGCCACGGCACTGGCCATGGCGGAAGAGATCGCGCGCTCAGCACCCGGTGCCGTCCAAAGCACGAGGCGCACGTTGCGAGCCGGATTCGCGGACCACGTGATGCAAGTGAATCGCCATGAGTGCGCGGTTCAACTCGAGCAGTTTCGGCATCCCGACTTTCTGGAGGGCGTGAGGGCTGCCGCACAACGCCGCGTTCCGGTGTTTCAGGGCCGTTGAACGCCTTCTACATCAGGCCCGCAGCGTTGCGGAGCCTGGACCTTCGCTTGATCTGTCAGTGCAGGGCGCATTGAACATTCACGGGACACGATATGAATCGAACACTTACCGAGAGACATCCAGGGGCTCCTGATCGCTCGACCCACCTGGGTCGGCGATCCGCCATGCAGCTCGTGACCGCCGGTCTGGCTGTGTGGACTGCAGGTGCATGGGCGGCGTCGGCGCAGAGCGATGCCTTTCCCGTGCGGCCCATTCGCATGGTCATTCCATTTCCTCCATCGGGCGCCGCCGATCTCGTCGGCCGCGTGTATGCCAAGGCTCTGGCAGAACTCTCGGGTCAGCCGGTGGTCCCTGACAACAGGCCTGGCGCAAGTGGCCTGATCGGTGCACAGAACGTGCTCGCATCTGCGCGCGACGGATATTCGCTGCTGATCGGGAGTTCGTCGACGCTTGCAGTGAACGCTGCCATCGCCAAGAGCTTGCCCTACGATCCACTGACGGACTTTGTACCAGTGGGCGTCCTGGCAACGGGGCCCGTTGTGCTTGTGACGGGGGCATCCTCGGGAATCAAGAGCTTCGAAGACCTGGTCCAGAAAGCACAGGCCCGTCCCAAGACCCTGAACCTGGGCATCGGCTCCACGGCCTTGCAGCTGCAAGCCGAATGGCTCAACGAGACGGTGGGCATGAAGATGACGGCCATTCCGTACAAGGGTGGCAGTGAAGTGGCCTCCGCCTTGTTGGCAAACGCCGTCGACGTTGGAATGCTGGATGTGTCGGCAGCACATGCCCTCATCCGGTCGGGCAAATTGCGAGGTCTTGTGCTTGGTGCAAGCCAGCCTCTCGCCTCGCTCCCGGGTGTGCCGACGACCGCGCAACTCGGTGTCAGGGGCTATACCGGTGAATCCTGGATCCTCGCTGCGGTAGCTGCAGGCACTCCGGATCATGTGGTCGACTACTACGCCACGGTGCTGGCGAAGGCCGCCAAGCTGCGATCGACGCAGGATTGGCTTCGCGACCGAGACCTCGGCTACGTCTATCGCACCCCAGCGCAGACCAAGGCGTTGATCGCTGCCGACATCGCGCTCTACAAGCAGTTGGTCGATCGACTGGGTATCCCGAAGGTATGAAGGCCGTGACACCAACACCTCGCACGCTGCTATTGGCTGGGCGCTACAGCCAGGTCTTCAAGGAACCTCTGCTGGCCTGTCTCGGTCCCGGTTGGGTTGCCGAGTCATGGTGCGCCGAGGAGGGCACGGAAGGCTTGACGCGCAAGGCAGCCGTGGCCGAAATCCTGATCGGATCTGCCGAATGGGCGCGACACGCACAAGGCCTCGGTGTCGAAGCGACCTTCGCCGCCAGCCGCCGGCTCGGCCTGACCATTCTCCCGTTCTCGGGTGTCGACTGGTTGCGCTCCGAGTGGGTGCCAGCCAACTCGGTGGTCTGCAACGTCAGCAACGGCAGCGATCCCATTGCCGAGTACGTGATGGGCGCCATCTTGAACGCCGAGATTCCATTCCGGGAGATGGATGCCGAATTGCGGCAGCACCGATGGACCTGGGGCGGTGGCTCCGTTGTCGGTCGCAAGCACGGCGAGTTGCAAGGCAAGACCATCGGCTTGGTGGGCTACGGAAGAATCGGCCAGCGTGTCGCTCAATTGGCCGCTGCGTTTCGAATGCAGACGATCGCCGTGAGTCGATCGCCCGGCGTCTCCCGCGAGCTGCACTGGTGGCGCGGCATGGAGGCTCTGCCGACCCTCCTTGCGCAGAGCGACTATGTTCTTCTGTGTGTACCGGGTGGCGCAGAAACGCTGAACCTGATCGACAAGGATGAGCTGTCTCGCATGAAGTCGAACGCCATCCTGATCAACGTCGCACGCGGGCCGGTCGTCAACGAGGCGTCACTCTTTGGAGCGCTTCAACGGCGCGAAATTCGTGGTGCCATCGTTGACACCTGGTACACGTATCCGCCGCCGTCTTCGATGGTGGGCGCGCCCAGCAGCCTGGCGTTCGAAACCTTGGACAACCTGGTGATGACGCCGCATGCCGCGGGATGGACGGATGCGCTGGAAACGCGCCGGGTTGAAACCGTCGTGCGCAACGTGCACTGCTACCTGCATCGCAAGGCGCTCACCGACGTTGTCATCGACAAGCGTTCAGCGGCGAGCGAATGCCTTTGATTTCCTGGAAACCGCTCACTGTGTCTGGAGAAGAACGATGCAATTGACAGCAGCCTGCCTGCCGCCGCCGGAGAACTATGCGGCCCCCGACTTTCAGGTCCCCGCGCGGGCGTGCGATTCTCATTGCCATGCCACGCCTGAAGATTTCTTGAACACGGTGCCGGACGCGAGCTACGAGCCCGCACCGGCACCGCCTGCGGAACTGCGCCGCCTGCGCCGATCGATCAAATTCGAGCGATCGGTGGTCGTTCAGGCCAGCGTGTATGGCAAGGACAACCGCGCCGTCGAGCAAGCGCTGCGCGCTGAGCCGCAGGTGCTGCGTGGCGTGGTGGTGGGTGATGCGGACACGACCGATGCACAACTCGATGCCTGGCACGCCATGGGCGTCAGGGGGATGAGATTCATCATGTCGGGCCAGCTTGGCGGCACCGTCGATCTCAACGACCTGAAGGTCCTGGCGCCGAAACTGGCGGACCGTGGTTGGCATGCCGAGATTCTTCCCAGGGAGGATCAGTGGCCCTCGCTCAAGTCAACGCTGGAGCAGTTGCCCTGCACGCTGGTCGTCGACCATCTCGGCGGGTTGTCCTTGGGGGCACAGTCCAGCGAGGCTGAGCGCGTCTTGTCGTCGCTGCTCTCAACGGGCCGTGTGTGGGTCAAGTTGATCGGCTATCGCCTGTCGGCCGACCTTCGAGATCCTCGCATCGCCCGCCGCGCCCAGCGCTTGTACTCGGAAGCGCCAACTCGCATGGTCTGGGGAACCGACTGGCCCCATGTGGGCTTTTCGGTTGAGCAGGACGCTGGCGTCTTGCTCAATGCTCTGGCGACCTGGTTTGACCACGATGCAAGCGCCATCGAGAGGATCCTTGCCTCCAATCCTGAGGAGCTTTTCGACTTCCCGCGAGCTGCCGTCCGCGTGGATCCCGTCGATCCGATCATCGTTACTGGAACCCCACAGCGCCGAACTTGACGCTCGGGGCGAGAACGGGGGAAGGCGATTCGGCACGGTCTGCGCATCTGTTCAATCCGGTAGTCCCGCTCGGACGGGTTGCGATCACCGGGCGCCAGCTGGCCGGGCCGGGCGAGAATCCTCCGATTCCGTCCGCCTTCCCCGTCCCACCCGAATCGCCCAGCGCCCGTGACCTCCACCGACCTCCAGGGCTTCATCCTCACGCGCCACTGGCGTGATGCTCCGACCGGCACCGAGATCGAGTACTGGCTGGCCACCGAGGCGGGGCCGAGGAAAGTGGTGCTGACCTCCCGCAGCAGCGTCGCTTTCGTCGCCGCCCGGCACAGGGCGGCGGTGGAAGTCCACCTCGCGGCCATGCCGGGCGTGCAGTTGCGCGAGCTGGAGCTCCGGAATTTCCAGCAGGAAGCCGTCCTCGGCGTCTATGCGACGCACTTTCGCCAGATCGGCCGGTTGGCGCGCGCCCTGCAGGCGCAGGGCATCCCCTTGCTTGAAGCCGATGTGCGCCCGCACGACCGCTACCTGATGGAGCGCTTCATCACCGCCGGTGTGCGGGTGGAAGGCGGGCGCGCCGAGGGCGCCACGCTCGTCGACTGCAAGCTCAGCCCCGCGCCCGAGTTCCGGCCGGTGCTGAAGGTCGTGTCGCTGGACATCGAGACGAGCCAGCATGAAGGGCTCTACTCCATTGCGCTGGACGGCACGTCGGAGCGCGTCGTCTTCATGCTCGGCGAGCCGCCGCCCGAGCCGGGCGACCCCATGGACTTCTCGCTCGTCTACTGCTCGACCCGCAAGGCGATGATCGAGCAGCTCAACGACTGGTTCGAGCGCAACGATCCCGACGTCCTCATCGGCTGGAACGTGGTCCAGTTCGACCTGCGCGTGCTGCAGAAAACCGCCAACGACTGCGGCGTGCCGCTGCTGCTGGGGCGGGAGCGCCGGCCCATCGAATGGCGCACGCATCCGGGCAAGCAGGGCTACCTGTTCGCGCCCACGCCGGGCCGGATCGTCCTCGATGGCATCGAGGCGCTCCGGGCCGCGGTGTGGAGCTTTCCGTCGTTCAGCCTCGAGAACGTCTCGCAGACGCTGCTGGGCGAAGGCAAGGCCATCGGCGACGAGTACGACAAGATGGCGGAGATCGAGCGGCGCTACCAGCACGACAAGCCCGCGCTCGCGCTGTACAACATCCGCGACTGCGAGCTGGTCCTGCGCATCTTCGAGAAGGCGAAGCTGCTGCAGTTCATGATGGAGCGCGCCCAGGTCACCGGTCTGCAGGCCGACCACTTCGGCGGCTCCATCGCCGCGTTCAGCCACCACTACTTGCCGCGGATGCATCGCCTGGGCTACGTGGCGCCGAACGTGGGCGAGATTGCGAGCAAGGCCTATCCGGGCGGCTACGTGATGGACTCGAAGCCGGGCTTCTACGACTCCGTCGTGGTGCTGGACTACAAGAGCCTCTATCCCTCGATCATCCGCACCTTCCTGGTCGATCCGGTGGGCCTCGTCGAAGGTTCGAACGCCGCCGATGCGACCGGGCTCATCCACGGACCGCAAGAGACCGTCTTCTCGCGCGACAGGCACTGCCTGCCGCAGATCGTGACCACGCTCTGGCACGCGCGGGACGAGGCCAAGCGGGCGAAGAACGAGCCGCTCTCGCAGGCGCTGAAGCTGCTCATGAACTCCTTCGCCGGCGTGCTGGGCGCGTCCGAGTGCCGGTTCTTCAACCCGAAGCTGGTGTCCGCCGTGACGCTGCGCGGGCACGAGATGATGAAGCTCACGCGCGAGTTCGTGGAGCAGCGGGGCTACGAGGCGATCTATGGCGACACCGACTCGATCTTCATCTGGCTCCGGCGCACCCACACCAACGAGGAGGCGCACGCCGTCGCGGCCCGCCTGGCGGCCGACATCAACGACTGGTGGGCGCGCACGCTGCGCGATGAGCAGGGCCTGCAGAGCTTTCTCGAGATCGAGGTCGACACCCACTACAAGAAGTTCTTCATGCCCACCATCCGCGGCTCGGAGGTCGGCAGCAAGAAGCGCTACGCCGGTCTCAGCGTGGATGCCGCGGGCAAGGAGGAGATGGTGTATCGCGGCCTGGAGATGGCGCGCAGCGACTGGACCCCGCTGGCGCGCCAGTTCCAGGAGGGCCTGCTGTCACGCATCTTCCAGGGCGAGCCCTACAAGGCCTTCGTGACCGACTATGCGAAGGCGACGCTGGCGGGCGCCAAGGACGACCTGCTCATCTACCGCAAGCGCCTGCGCCATCGGCTCGACGACTACCTGGTGAACGTGCCGCCGCAGGTGCGGGCCGCGCGCATCGCCGACGAGCACAACGCGCGGGTCGGCCGGACCCAGCAGTACCAGAAGGGCGGCTGGATCCAGTACGTCATGACCCGCAACGGGCCGGAGCCGCTGGAAACCCGCCATTCGCGCATCGACTACGAGCACTACCTCACCCGGCAATTGCAGCCGATCGCCGATGCCATTCTTCAGCCCATGGGGGACAGCTTCGCGGCCTTGACGACGTCGCAGCGCGAGCTCTTCGAGCCAGGATCGCCGTGAAGCGACCGCAGGATCAGGTGCCGGGTCGCGGGTCCTTGTCCGTGATGGACAGGTCGACCGGCACCCGCGTCTCGTGCCGGAGGTTCCCGGGCATCTCGAAAACCACCGTGAGGTGCCCCTTGACGCGCTCGAAGGGCTTGTCCAGCTTCACGTAGAAGCCCCGCTGGCTGCTCAGGGCGTGGTCGTAGGTCCAGAGCGAAAAGTCCTGCAGCGACGATGCACCGCCGTCGTCCTTCAGGCGCAGCTTTTCGTTCTTCTCGTTGGTCAGCGCGTAGTCCTTGATCCGGTAGGTGGCAGCGTCGGCGATGTCGTCGTTCGTGTTGACGATGTGGCCGTTGCGCTTGTATTCGTCGACCTTGGCCTTGGGCAGCGGGTAGTAGGTCAGTACGTCGAACGCGCTCGCCGGCTTCTTCTTGATCAGCGTCTGGTCGGAATTGATGACCATCACGTGCGCACCGAGTTGCGTGAGCAGCGCCCGCGCCTGTTCCGGGGTGTGCGGCTGGCGCGGTGCGGCGTGGGCCTGGGAAGCGGGCAGGGCGAACAGGGTGGACAGGACCAGCGGCAGCAGTTTCTTCATCGGGGAGCCCGTGCGGGACGAATGACGGATGCCGGCCATTAGGCCATGGCAGCGTCATGCTCCCGGTGGGCGCCTAGTCGTCGTCGCGCACCCGGTACTGCCCCATCAGCGTGCGTTGCACGGTCGGCGGCACGGCCTCGTAGTGCGACAACGCGATGGTGTAGCGCCCCTGGCCGCTGGTCATCGCATTGAGGCGCGACTGGTAGTTGGCCAGCTCGACCTCGGGCACCTGTCCGCCGATGGCCACCGTGCCGGCCCCCAGGCCCGACGTGCCGGTGACCAGGCCGCGCCGCGCCGACAGGTCGCTCGTGACGTCGCCCACGGCATGCTCGGGCACGGCGATCTCGATCTGGACGATCGGCTCGAGCACGGCCGGTTGCGCCTCGCGGATCGCCGCCATGAAGGCCTTGCGGCCGGCGGTCGCGAAGGCGATGTCCTTGCTGTCCACGCTGTGGTGCTTGCCGTCGTAGACCACCACGCGCACGTCGACCACGGGGTAGCCGGCGATCGCACCGTAGGCCAGCACCTCGCGCACGCCTTTTTCGACCGCGGGGATGAACTGGTTCGGAATGGCCCCGCCCCGGACTTCGTCGGCGAACTCGAAACCCGCGCCGCGCGCCAGCGGCTCGATGCGCAGGAAGACTTCGGCGAACTGGCCGGCGCCGCCGGTCTGCTTCTTGTGGCGGTGGTGGCCCTCGGCCGGCGCGGTCACGGTCTCGCGGTAGGCGATGCGCGGCGGCCGCGTCTGGACCTCGAAGCGGTACACCTCGCGCAGGCGTTCGAGCACGAGGCGCAGGTGCAGCTCGCCGAGGCCGTAGAGCACCGTCTCGTTGGTCGCGGCCACATGCTCGATGCGCAGGCACGGGTCTTCGGCCGCGAGCTTGCCCAGGATTTCCCAGGCGCGCTGCTCGTCGCCATGGCGCTTGGGCTCCACGGCCAGGCCGTACACCGGCACCGGGAACGGCAGCGGCGCGAGGTGCACATGGCTGTCTTCGGCCGCGTCGTGCAGCACGGCATCGAAATGGATCTCGTCGACCTTGGCCACCGCCACGATGTCGCCGGGCACCGCGTGTGACACCTCGACATGGTCCTTGCCCTGGAGCATGAACAGGTGCCCCACCTTGAACGGCTTGCGGCCGTCGCCGATGTAGAGCTGGCTGTCGCGCGTGACCGTGCCCTGGTGCACGCGAAAGATGCCCATCTTGCCGACATAGGGGTCGATCGTGACCTTGAACACATGCGCCAGCACGTGCAGCGACGAGTCGGGCCGGGCCTGCATGGGCTCGGCCTGCGCGCCTTCGCCGACGAGGAACTCCGGCGGGTTGGCCTCGGTCGGGTCGGGCAGGAGCTTGACGATCACGTCCAGCAGCTCGGCCACGCCGGCGCCGCTGCGCGACGAGGTGAAGCACACCGGGATCAGGTGGCCTTCGCGCAGCGCCTGCTCGAGCGGCGCGTGCAACTCGGACGGGTCCACGTCGCCTTCTTCAAGGTAGCGGTCGACGAAGGCCGCGTCGACCTCGACCACCTGTTCCACCAGCGCGCGGTGCGCCGCTTCGACGGGCCCGAAGTCGGAGCGCCCGAAGCGATTGAAGAAGCAGTCGATCACCTGCCGGTTGACCCCGTCGGGCACGTTCAGCGGCAGGCATTCGCGGCCGAAGGTGGCCTGGATGTCGGCCAGCAGGCCCGATAGCGAGACGCCCTGCGAGTCGATCTTGTTGACGATGATCATGCGGGCGAGGTGGCGCGAGGCCGCGTAATTCATCATGCGCACCGCCATCGGCTCGATGCCGGTGGCGGCATTGATGACCACCGCCACCGTCTCGACGGCCTCCAGCGCCGGCAGGCTCTGGCCGAGAAAGTCGGGGCCGCCGGGCGTGTCGATGAGGTGGATGCGCGTGGCGGCGTGCGTGAGGTGCATCACCGAGGCGTTGAGCGAATGCAGCATGCGGCGCTCGAGCGGGTCGTGGTCGCTGACGGTGCTGCCGCGCTCGACGCTGCCGCACGCGCCGACGGCGCCCGCCTTGAACAACAGGGCCTCGGCCAGGGAGGTCTTGCCGGCGGCCGCCGCGCCCACCAGCGCCAGCGTTCGCACTGCTTCCATTTCGGCCGCGAGGCCGTTCGATCGGCTTGGCATGGCGGGACTCCTTTGCGCGTCCGCAAGGCCGGCCCGGCGGCCCGCAAGGGCTCGGGTGCTGCGCATCGACGCCGGGCCAGCGTACGGGATTGACCGTGCCGATGCAAGCCGGGGAGGGCGCGCCGGTCGGCCGCTCAGGGCTCCTGCGGCGCGGTGCCTTCGGATGGCGGCCGGTCGGCGGGCAACCTGCCCAGCCGCGACGAGGTCGCGCGCTCCGTGCGGATCTTTCGCAGCGTGTTCGTCAACGCCTGCGGGCTCGTGTTGAGCTGTCTCGCCGCCTTGGCCGGGCGCATGCCCTCGACCAGCACCAGCCGCGCGGCGGCAAGGGACGGGGTGGCCTGCAGGTGCAGCAGTTCGGCCACCTGCCAGAACTCGGCCGAGGTGAAGGTGCCGAGGTCCGGCGGCAACGAGCGCGACGGGACGGCCTGGCGCTTCTCGAAAACGCAGTGAGGCGCCGGGTCCATCTGCCCGACCCGCGCGACCAGGGCCTCGAGGTAGGCCTGCGTGGCGGGGGTGTTGGAAACCCAGTTCGAATGGATGACCAGCTTCGTCCCGTCGTCGGGGAACGTGTGCTCCCAGCTGACCCTCAACTCCGTCATGGCTGGCTGCGGAACGAGCGCATCGTGGGGCGGCTCGTTTCCATGTGATTTTTTTGCATTCGTGCAGTATGTCGCGACAACTCGCGCATTCTTTTGTCGATGTCGCCAGTGTGACCGATGAAGGTGGGTTTTATCCCGGGTTTTCGGTGTATGCGAATGGAAAGACGGGCTGCCTCGCGGCGATGTGGCACGCGATGCCCGGCGGCCGCCGGAGGCGGGTCAAGAAGGGCGCACGACCACGCGCCGCGCGCGGCCGGCGCGGCGGGGGCTGTCTTCCTTGCGGCCTGTCCGCCCTAGGCCGATGCGGCCGATGGCTGGGCGGATGCGGCCAGCGGTTGTTCCTGCGAGGTGCGAACCGGCGCGGGGGGACCGCAGTCGTCCGGCATCTTGCGCGAGGTGCCTCTCACGAGGTGGCGCGGCACGTGGTGTGTCTTGATGAAAAGTGCCAGCGCCTCGCTGCGCGCGGGCTCGGAGACCGGTAGAAACATGTGCAAAGCGCTCATGGTGTCGTTCCGTCGATGCCAGGCAGGAAGGCGGCGCACCCGCTTGTGCCGGGTGGCTGGCGACCCCTGGCATGGCCGCCCGGCGAGCATTATGAGCGTCTGGATCAACCCCGTTGGCGCTGATGTTTTCGGGCGTTCGGCCGCGCCAGAATGCTTGCTTGTCAACAGGAGCACACCCATGGGCCACACCGCAACGATCGTCTCCACGGACGTCAATTTCAACCACCGCATCCAGGTCGGCAAGTTCCAGCTGGTGGCGGACGAGCCGGCGTCATTGGGCGGGCAGGGCGCGGGGCCGGCGCCCTATGACTACTACCTGGCCGCGCTGTCCGCCTGCACCGCGATCACGCTGCGGATGTACGCCCAGCGCAAGGGCTGGGAGCTGGGCGAGTTCAAGGCCGAGCTGAGCTTCACGAAAGACGCGGACGGCAAGGCGCACATCCACCGTGTGCTGCATGCTAGCGGCCCGCTGACCGATGCGCAGTGGAGCCGGCTGCTCGAGGTGGTGGCCAACACGCCGGTCACGAAGACGATGCGCGAAGGCGCCGAGATCACGAGCGAGCGCGGGGCGGCGGCGGCCTGACCGCTGGATCAGAACGCATGCCGGATGCCGACGTCGTAGCCGGTCGACGTCGTCGGCACGAGCGACGCGCTGCGCAGGTAAGCCGGGCCGCCGATGGTGATGGCGGCGCCGTTCTTGTTACGCAGCCGGGCCACGGTGGCGTACAGCGCGGTGCGCTTGGACAGGTTGTGCAGGTAGCCGAGCGCGATCTTGCTGGCCTGCGGGTCGGGGCGGCTGTCGTTCAGGTGCTCGTCGTAGACGGCCCGTGAATAGGTCGCGCGGATCACGCCCACACCCACCGGCACGGTGACGCCGATCAGGGCGCTGTTCAGCGTGGCGTCGGGCAGCGGCGAGACAGGCGGCCTCGCGTAGTCGCGGCCGGCCTTGCTGCGGTTGACGCCGGCGTAGAACTTGGCGAAGTTGAAGTCGTAGGTCAGCCCCAGGCTTGCGAGTTGCACCTCGTCGGTGGTGCCTGCGTTGTAGTCGTCGCCGGTCGTGCTGCGTCCGAAGGCAACGCCGACGTCCAGCGGTCCCTTGGCGTAGCCGAAGCGCGCGCCGATGTGGCGGCCGGTGCGCGTGCTGTTGGGCGGTGGCGGCGTGGTCCACAGCGTCTGCTTGGTGCCTTCGTGCAGCGCATACATCGCCTGGCCGTAGAAGCCACCCAGGTTCGGTGGCAGGAAGTAGGCGATCGAGTTGTTCGCGCGCGAGACACGGTCGAGCCGCGAACCGGTGTTGGCGATGAAGGTGAGGGCGGCTCCGGCGCCGTTGAAGCTGAAGGGGTCGACCAGCACGTCGTTGACGAACACCGGCATGTAGTCGCGGCCCAGCCGCAGTTCGCCGAAGGTACCCAGCAGGCTCAAGGTCGAGCGGCGCGAGAAGGTGGCGATGCCGGTGGCGCCGTCGTCGTTGGTGACGGGGGCTTCGAGCCAGAACGCCGCCGCCATGCCGCCGCCCAGGTCTTCCTGGCCCATGAAGCCCAGCCGGCTGCTGGCGCTGCGGCTGTTGGCCAGCTCGGTGCGCGAAAGCGAGACGCTGCCGCCGAGCGGCGACAGGTTCTGCGCCCGGTTGGTGGTCGACGTGATCGAGGCATCGAGCACGCCGAAGATCGTGAGGGTGGACTGGGCGTGCGCTGCACCCGAGGCGGCAAGGGCCAGGACCAGGGTGGCCGGGGCGATCGATCTCTTCTTCATGCGTCGTGTCTCCGTTGTTGTGCTGAGGGCTGCTTTGCCGGCCGCGATTCTTCTTTTGGGGCGGGGGCACAACAAATGAAAATTGAGGCCGAGAGGTCTGCTTTGCTTATGGCTGGGTGCCCCGGCCTCAGGGACACAACCCATGGCCGCGCATGCAAGGGGCGCTTAGCATCCGGGCTTTCCCGCCGAGGCCGTCGCGGCCTGCTCCCGTGCCATGACTCCGTCGTCTGCTGTTCTCTATGCGCGTCTCATGACGGGGGCGCGCTTTCGCCATCTGCAGGCGTTTGCCGCCATCGCCGAGTTCGGCAGCGCGCAGCGCGCGGCCGACGCGATCGGTCTCACGCAGCCCGCGGTGACGCACCTGGTGGCCGACCTGGAGGAGTTTCTTCAGTGCCCGCTGTTCCATCGCCATGCGCGCGGCATGCGCATGACGGACATGGCGCGCGAGCTGCTGCCGTTCGTGCAGCGTTCGCTGGCCACGCTCGAGGCGGGCACGCAGTTCGTGGCCTTTCGCCAATCGAGTGGGCACAGCATCGTGCGCGTGGGCGCGATCCATGGCGCCATCAACGGCCTGCTGGTGCGGGCGCTGCCGGCTTTCGGGCAATCGAAGCCCGACATCCTCGTGCAGCTGCAGGAGGCCAATGCCGCGGAGTCGAGCGCGTTGATCTCGAACCGCGAGGTCGACCTCATGCTGTGCCGCGAACCGCCCGTGTGGCCCGAGGGCTGGGAGTTCGCCGACCTTCTGCCCGACCGGCTCGTGGTCGTTGCCGGCCCGAATCATCCGCTGGTGCACAAGCGCGGGCTGCGCCTGCCGGACCTGCTGGACGAGATGTGGCTCATGCTGCACCCCGCGACCCACGCGCGAAAGACCTTCGACGCCCTCATGGCCGCGCACGGCACGGCGGCGCGCTACCGCAAGCTCGAGGTCCGCTCCAGCGCGATGGTGCTGGCCCAGTTGCAGAGCGAGATGCTGCTCAGCTTCACGCCCTACAGCGCGATGCGCCAGTTCATCGACATGGGGCAGATCGCACTGATCGACGTGACCGACCTGCCCGCGTTGCCGCCGCTGGGCATCCTGAGCGTGTGCGACGAGCGCGGCGAGGCAGCGAACACGCTGAAGGAGCACCTGTTCCGCTACGCGAGGAAGCACCCCTGAAGCTATAAGCAGGATGCATGGCTGGGGGCCACAAGGCATTGGTTCCCCGTGGGGCAGTCATTGAAGAATGGCTTTTCCAGTTCATTCCAGCGACATCCATCCGACCATGCCAAGAAGAACCCGACTCCTCGCTGCCGCGCTGCTGTGCGCCGCGGCCTTTCACGGCCATGCGGCACCGCCCGAGGCCTATCCGAACAAGCCGGTGACGGTCGTGGTGGCGTACCCGGCGGGCGGCTCCGTCGATGCCATGGCGCGGGCGCTGCATGTGGCGCTCGGCAAGCAGCTGGGCCAGCCGGTGCTGATCGAAAACCTCGGCGGCGGTGCCGGCGCCATCGGTGCGGCCAAGGTGGTGCGTGCCCGCGCCGACGGCTACACGCTGCTGCTCGGCTCGGTGAATGAAGTGGTGCTGGCACCGCTGGTCAATCGCGCCGTCAGCTACAAGACCGACGACCTGGTGCCGGTGGCGCGCGTCGGCGACTCCGCGTTCGTGCTGGTGGGGCGCCCCGGCATTGCCGCGCGCACCACCGACGAGCTGATCGAGTTCGCGCGCAAGAACCCCGGCGCATTGAGCTACGCGACCTCGGGCATCGGCACCTTGCAGCACGTGGTCATGCGCGACATCCAGGAGCGCAGCGGCACCTCGATGCTGCACGTGCCGTACAAGGGCGGCTCCACGCAGGTGACCGACCTGCTGGGCGGCCAGGTCGACCTGACGCTGGTGGCCCCGGCCACCTTTCCCGAAGCCATCGAGAGTGGCCGTGTGCGCGGCTTCGGCACCACCGGCCTGCAGCGCGACGAGCTGCTCAAGCACGTGCCCACGCTCAACGAGAGCAAGTACCTCAAGGGCATCGACCTGAACACCTGGCTGGGCTTCTTCGTGCCGCGCAGCACGCCGCCGGACGTCACGCAGCGCCTGTCGGCCGCCGTCGATGCCGTGCTGGCCGACGACAAGGTGGCGGCGAACCTGCGTCGCATCGGCTTCATGCCGGCCGCCGCGGGCGCGCGCCCCGGCTTCGCCGAGGTCGTGGCCGACACGCAAGGCAAGATGCAGGGCATCGTCTCGCGCATGCCGCCCGAGAAGAGCGAGGTGGCGCGATGAGCCTCCTCGACCTCGCCAACCGGCACATCGACGAGATCGCGGCCATCCGCCGCGACATCCACGCCAACCCCGAGCTGGGGTTCGAAGAGGTCCGCACCTCCGCGCTGATCGCCGGCAAGCTGCGCGACTGGGGCATCGAGACCCACGAGAAGGTCGGCAACACCGGCGTGGTCGGTGTCGTGCGCGGCCGGCGCGCGGGGGCGGGCGCCATCGGCCTGCGCGCCGACATGGACGCCCTGGCCCTGTGCGAGCAGAACACGCTGGGCCATGCCTCGACGGTCCGGGGCCGCATGCACGCCTGCGGCCACGACGGCCACACGGCGATGCTGCTCGGCGCGGCCCAGGCCCTGGCCGAGAACCCCGACTTCGAGGGCACCGTGCACCTGATCTTCCAGCCCGCGGAAGAAGGGCGCGGCGGCGCGCTGGCGATGCTCGAGGCGCAGCTGTTCGAGCGCTTTCCCTGCGACCGCATCTTCGGCATGCACACCATGCCTGCGCTGCCGCTGGGCCAATTCGGCATCCGCAGCCACGCGATGATGGCGGCGTCGGGGCGATGGCAGGTGCGGTTCAACGGCACCGGCGGCCATGGCGGCGCCTACCCGCACCTGTCGACCGACCTGAGCGTGGTGCTGGCGCACTTCATCCTCGGCCTGCAGTCGATCGTCAGCCGCAACGTGGCGCCGACCGACCCGGCCACCCTCAGCGTGGGCCACATCGGCGCGGGCGACCCGGAGGCCATGAACGTGATTCCGGCGGAGCTGCGCATCTCCGGCACCATGCGTGCGTTCTCGGACGAGGTGCAGGCGCTGCTCGAAAAGCGCCTGCGCGAGCATGCGCAGCACGCGGCCGCCACCGAGGGAGCGTCGGTGCACGTGAAGTGCTGGTGGAACTCCGTGCCGCTCGTGAACGACCCCGACGCGACGCGCAACGCGATCCGCGCCGCACACGACGTGGTGGGCCTGCAGGCTGTGAACCCCGAGCAGGCGCCGCTGACAGGCGGTGACGATTTCGCGTTCTTTGCGCGCAAGCGGCCCGGCGCCTACATGCTGATCGGCAACGGCCTGGGCAAGGGCGACGGCCAGGGCGACGTGCACACGCCGTACTACGACTTCAACGACAAGGCCTTGCCGCTGGGCATCGCCTACTGGCTCTCGGTCGTCAACAAGGAGCTCGGCGGCTCGCTGGGTGCGGCATGAACGCGTGCGTCGATCTGCGCAGCGACACGGTCACGCGGCCCACGGCCGCAATGTACGAGGCCATGCAGCGCGCGCCCGTGGGCGATGACACCTATGGCGAAGACCCGACCGTCAACGCGCTGCAGGCGCGCATCGCCGGCATGCTGGGCTTCGAGGCAGCGATGTTCGTGTCGTCGGGCACACAGGCCAACCTGTGCGCGGTGCTCGCGCATTGCGGGCGCGGCGACGAATACATCGTCGGCCAGATGGCGCACTGCTACCGCTGGGAGGCCGGCGGCGCGGCGATGTTCGGCGGCGTGCAACCGCAGCCGCTGGATCACGCGGAAGACGGCACCTTGCCGCTGGCCGCGATCGCCGACGCGATCAAGCCGGACAACGAGCACTTCGCCGTCACCCGGCTTCTTGCGCTGGAGAACACGCTGGGGGGGCGATGCCTGCCCGATGCGTACCTGGGCGCCGCGACTGGCCTGGCGCGGCAGCACGGCCTGTCGACGCACCTGGATGGCGCGCGTTTGTTCAATGCGGCCACGGCCGGCGCTGCGACGTCGCCCGAGGCCGGCGCGCGGCGCATCGCGGGGCACTTCGACTCCGTGTCGGTGTGCTTCAGCAAGGGGTTGGGTGCACCGGTCGGCAGTGCGCTGTGTGGCAGTGCGGCCTTCATTGCGCGTGCGCGGCGTGTGAGAAAAGCGGCGGGTGGCGCGATGCGGCAGGCCGGCGTGTTGGCCGCAGCGGCGCTGCATGCGCTGGACCACCATGTCGATCGGCTCGCCGAAGACCACCGGCTGGCATGGCTGTTGTACGAAGGCATTTGCGACAGCCCCGGCGTGCGGGCAGAGGCGCCGCAGACCAACATCGTGTTCCTCGATCTGGCCGATCGCGGGCAGGACACGGCACACGCACTTCAAAAGCACCTGCAAGAGAAGGGCATCCGTGTCTCGATGCTGTACGGCCGGCTGCGCCTGGTCACGCATCGGGACGTGGACGAAGCCGGTGCGCTGCGCGCGCTCGATGCGCTGCGCGAATTCCTGAGGCGGTAGAGGCGCCGCTCAGCGCCGAGAGATCACGCGAACGACGGGTTCGCTGTGCACGCGAAAACCCATGCGCTCATAGATGCGCCGCGCGCCCGCGTTGCCCTGCATCACATGCAGCACCGGCACTTCGCCACGCTGCATCTGCTGCGCCACCAGGCGCGTGACGAGCCGCTTCGCATAGCCCTTGCCCTGCGCATCGGGGTGCGTGCAGACGCCGCTGATCTCGCGCAGCGTGCCGGCGGCCATGCGTTCGCCGGCCATCGCCACGAGGCGGCCGTCGGCGTCGAAGCAGCCGACGTACTCGCCGAGTTCGATGGTGCGCGTGGAGAAGGGCCCGGGGCGCGTCAGGTCGGCCAGGGCCAGCACTTGTTCTACATCTGCTGCGCCGAGCCGGACCACATCAGGAAGCGTGTCGGCCACGGGCGCAGGCGCGTCCCAGATCATCTTCACGATGACCGATTCCATGTCGACCTGCCAGGTGGACGGCGCGGGGCCCGACCAGCCGATGGCATAGAAGTGCTCGTCCGGCGTGCAGAAAGGCAGCAGCGCGTCGAGGTCGGGATGCAATGCGTCGGCAAAACCGACGATGGGGGAGAAGCCTGTGGCGTACCGGCGTGCGGTCGATGTGCCGGCGGCAAAAGACGCATGCGGGCCCGAAAGGGCGTGCCAGGTGAGGTTGGTGAGGAGGTCTGTCATGGGACTGGATTCTTTCGGTCTGACAGGAACCGTTGGTGCGCCGTCCGCTGTAGTGGGAGCGGCGCCTCCTCGTCGGTGACGAGGAGGTGTGTCGCGTCGCACGGCGAGGGCAACCTCGCCGGCGGCAGCGACTCAGTGCATCAGCACTTCATGGCCGTGGCTTGTGCGGCGAAGGCGTCGGAAGCAGCCTTGCATGCAGCGCCGAGTTGGGCGGCGTTGGCGCCGTAGCTGGCCCAGGTGGCCTTGGTCTGCTCGAGGCTGCCCTTGAGCGCGTCGGCGGCGGCGCCGCTTTGCTTGCCCACGCAGGCGCTCACCTTGTCCAGGTACTCCTGGCATTCCTTGGGCACGTCGGCCGATGCCGTCGTGGTGGCAGCGGGCGCGGCAGCAGCCGGTGCGCTGGCGGCCGGTGCGGGTGCCGGCGTGGCCGGTGCAGCAGCAGGTGCTGCGGGAGCGGCCGGCGCTGCGGGCGTGGACTCTTGCTTCGAGCAAGCGGTGATGGCGGCAGCCACGAAGATGAGTGCGAGCAGTTTGTTCATTTTTTCTTACATGAGCGAGTTGGATGATGTGCCACGCCTCGTGTCCCGCGGCGCGCAGTGCGCACACCAGGAACGCAAGATTCGGGGCCGGAACAGTATCACCGCGCCCTGTGCAACAGACCCCCGCGAAGGCAGGAATCGTGGGTCTGCAGATGCTCCAAAAACGTAACAATTATCTTGAATCGTTAAATATTGCCGGGTTAAGCAGTCGAAGCTGCGCGGGCGTACACAGGGGGCGCGATGGCCCGTCGAACCGGGTGCTCGACCGGCCTCGCATCTGCAAGCGGATGTTGTTGATTCTTTCGAATTACATCGAAGCGACGAGGTCGCGCGAAGTTTCCTGAAGGCGCGCTGCGGTCCATTTCCGGAGTCGGCCGAGCAGCCTGCCGTGCCTCTTCGGCGGTCACGCACATGGTTACAACCCCGTGCCGCAGACCCGCCCGTCGCGGTGCGCGGCAGCCGGCAGGACATGGCCGGACGGGGCCAGGTTTCCGGTCGATCGAATTGCCGCCGAACCCTCGGCTTGTGCATTGCATCAATTAATTCTTATGGCAAAGGTTCTCATTGCAGGATGGCATGCACATGCTCTTTCAGTTGTGAATCGGTTGCGATGAATTGAGGCGTTGGCGCGCCATTCCTGACGACCGAGTTCTTTGCCATCAAGGAATAGGGAATTCCCGCCCCGATTTTCTACGGAATCCCGTAGTTGAAAATATGAAATAGATCGGGTAATTCGAGTGAACGAAATTCGCAAAGGCTTCGATCGCTTGGCTGTCGAGAGAAGATCGCCTTGTTCGGAGAGGAATACGGCAATGGATATGCCTCACATATGAGCCGGCGAATGGATCGCGATGTGCGGGTAACAATTAATTTCAAATTGAGAGGAAAAGCGAAGGAAGCCGTTGTTTTTGCGATTTTTTGACGGTATTGAATCGAAAAGATAGAACGTTAATGGTGGACACATTTGCATATTTGTCGTCACACTTTGAGCCATGCCAAGGTCTCAATCGCCCCAATTCCTTCGCCCACGCGCGCATCGATTTGCGCTGGAAAGCCGGCAGCTATTTGATGGCGCCGCTTTTGTGGAGGCCGCCGCGGCGGCACCGGCGGACGCACCGCAGGGCCCGCACGGGGATGCGCCGCATGCCGCCGACGCGGCGGCGCCCGTTGCCGTGCCGCATGGGCGCGAAAGCACGCCCGAAGCGGAGGCGCGATCCGCGCCCGGCCCGGCCCCGGCCTCGTCCGGTGAGGTCTACGTCGTCGACAAGAACGTTGCCAATTGGCAGCAGCTCGCCGCCTCGGTGCCGCAGGGCGCCGGCCTGATCCTGCTGGACACCGGCTCGTCCGGCGTCGAGCAACTGCGCCAGGCGCTCGAAGGGCGCAGCGGCCTCACGGCGCTGCACATCCTCAGCCACGGCAGCGCGGGCGAGATCACGCTGGGCAACGAAACCCTCGACGTCGCCGGCCTGGCGCGCTCGGCCGGCGCCTGGCAGGCGATCGGCGCGAGCCTGGGTGCGGACGGCGACATCCTGCTCTACGGGTGCGACGTGGGCGCCGACGGGCAACGCTTCGTGCAGGCCCTGGGCCGCGCCACGGGCGCCGACGTGGCGGCGTCGCTCGACGCGACCGGCGCCGCCTCGCGCCAGGGCGACTGGTCGCTCGAAGTCGCAACCGGCCTCATCGAGTCGCGCGCCTTCGCCGCCGCCGACTACGACGGCCTGCTGGCCGCGCCCACCGTGTCGACGACCACGCCGCGCATCACGGTCAGCGAACCCAGCTCGCTCAACGCGCCGGGCGCCGACCGCGCCACGCTCAGCGGCTGGACGCTCACCGACGACGGCGCGGGCAACGTCACGGTCGACGTGACCGTCGAGAACCCCGCGCTGGGCGCGCTGTCCAGCGCCAGCATGGCCGGCGTCACCACCGTGCCCGGCGGCTACCGCTTCGTCGGCAGCGTGGCCGATGCCAACGCCTGGATCAACCAGCTGGTGTTCACCGCCGCCGACACCGAACTGGGCAACGCCACGGCCACCACGCGCATCCTGGTGTCGATCACCGATTCGGAAACGCCGGCGCTCACCGCCAACCGCGCGCTCGACGTGACGATCACGCCGTCGAACGACCCGACCACGGTGGCCGACGCGGCGCAGACGGTCTCCGAGGGCGGCACCACGCTGCTGACCGGCGCCACGCTCAACGCCATCGACTCCGAGGTGACGATCGGCTCGCAGAACACCGGCCAGATCGTCTACGGCATCGCGACCAACACCGCGCACGGCTACCTCACGCTCAACGGCGAACGCATCGGCGTGGGCTCGGTCTTCACGCAGGCCGACGTGCTCGCGGGCCGCGTCGCCTACGTGCACACGGCCACCGGCGCGGACCAGAACCTGGACGACAGCTTCGTCATCGTGGTCAACGACGGCGCCACGCCGCTGGCCGGCTCCGACCACGCCACCATCACGCTGAACGTCACGCCGCTGAACCAGCCGCCGGTGGTCTCGGGCGGGGGCAGCGTGTTCGAAGGGCAGCCTCCCAATGCGGTGGACGGCAGCGGCAACCCGAGCTCGGTCGTGGGCAACTTCATCGTTGCCGACGGCGGCGGCGACGACGCCAGCGGCGACCTCACGGTGCGGCTGACCAGCCTGCCCACCGACGGCACGCTGTACTTCACGGGCACGGTGCTGATCGGCGGCGTGCCCCAGAACGTCACCAACCGCGCGATCACGCAGGCCGACATCGACGCCGGCTTCGTGTTCGGCTACGACGACCGCGGCGGCCTCACCTACGGCAACAACGGCCAGCGCGACAACAACGGGCAGAGCTACCCGTTCACCGACGGCTTCGGCGTCACGGTGAGCGACGCCGGCGGCGGCACGGGCACGCCGTCGTCCACCTCGGGCACCATCGCGATCAACGTGCGCCCGGCCAACGACGACCCGGTGCTCGACCCCGGCAGCACGCTCGAGGCGACCGTGGACCCGGCGGGCGGCGGCTACACCGTGACGCTCACGCCCGGCATGCTCGGCGCCATCGACGTCGATTCGAGCGACGACAACCTGACCTTTGCCGTCACCTCGATGAACGGCCTGAACCAGGGCTACCTGCTGCTCGACGGCAAGATCCTGCCGCCGGGCGGCACCTTCACCATGGAAGACGTGCGCTCGGGCCGCGTGCAGTACGTGCAGACGCAGGGCGCGGCGGCGGGCGACACCGACACCTTCAGCTTCCAGGTGGTCGACAACACGCTCGGGCCGACCTGGGACGCGAACGGCAACACCGTGATCCGCGAGGGCGCCGACCGCAACCCCGACGGCACGCTGAAGACCTACGAGTTCACGATCAACCTCGTCGAAACCCCGGCGGGCAACGGCGATCCGCTGCAGACCATCGACGGCACCGTCACCACCTCGGGCTCCAACCACGCGGGCACCGACCAGAACGGCGCCACGCGCGGCACGCTCAGCGAAGGCGGCTCGGTGGTGTTGGGTGGCACCGGCTCCGACTTCAACACCGTGCCGGGCCTGAGCTACGTGGTCGAAGGCGTGCCGCCGTCGCAGGTGATCTACACCGTCACCGACTACACCGGCACCACGGGGCCCGTGCGCAACGGCGTGCTGCAGCGCTTCGACGGCGCGGCCTGGGTCGACATCGACACCTACGAGACCTTCACGCAGGAAGACCTGAACGCCGGGCGCATCCGCTTCCAGCACGACGGCGACGTGGAAGACTTCGAGTCGGCCGTGTCGCTCTCGGTGACGGCCGGTGTCGCCGTGGGCGGCGTGCGCAACGTCTGGAACACCAGCTTCTCGTTCTTCATCACGCCGATCAACGACGTGCCCGTGGCCACCGGTTCGTCGAACACGGTCATCCGCGAAGGCGAGACCGCCTACCTCACGACCGGGCAGATCCGCGTGGTCGATGCGGACGACGCAGCGAGCGAAAGCTACCTCGAAGGCTCGGCCACGCTGCTGAACGGCGACCCGAACTACGCCTTCAACAACGGCAGTACCGGGCCGGGCGCGATGCAGTTCGAGTTCGACAGCCTGCCCACCGGCGGCCAGCTGCAGTACTGGAACGGCGCCGCCTGGGTGGCCGTGGCCGTGGGGCAGCGCATCGACGCCTCGCTCATCACCGGCAGCGCCGGCACCACCGGCCTGCGCTTCGTGAGCGACGGTTCCGAGGTGCGCACCACCCAGTTCAACGTGCATGCCGTGGACCGCTGGGGCGCCGCGTCGAACCCCGTCACCGTCGGCATCCAGATCACCAACGTCAACGACGCACCGGTGATCGCGCCCGACCCGACGCAGCCCGACCCGCCCGGCACCGCCAACCAGCCGCTGACCGTGGCCGAGGGCGGGCGCGGCCAGATCACGCCGGGCATGCTCAGGGCCTTCGACCCCGACAGCACGCTCACGCAGCTGCAGTACACGATCACCTCCGTCACCACGCACGGGCGCATCATGTACTCGACCGACGGCGTCAACTTCGTGGCGCTGGGCGTGGGCTCCTCGTTCACGCAGGCCGACGTGAACGCCGGGCGCATCTACTATTTCAATTCGGGCGACGAATCCGACGGCCACACCGAAGCCAACGGCGATCCACCGAGCGACCGCTTCACCTTCACGCTGAGCGACGGTGACAAGGAACAGGCCGGCGGCCAGTTCTGGATCTACGTCACGCCGCTGAACGACGCCCCCACGGTGACGGCGCCGGCCGGCCCGATCGACATCGACAGCAGCAACCCGGCGCACAACCCCGTGCCCGGCTTCAATGTGGGCGACACCGACCTGGACGCGGTGATCCAGGGCGAGACCGACTTCGTCCAGGTGACGGTGCGGCTGCTGGACGCCAACGGCAATCCGCTGTCCGCGGCGGCCTATGCGGGCGCCACCATCGGCTCGACCTCGATGGGCGGCGTGACCGTCGACGGCGACAAGAACGGCAGCGGCGACTTCCTCACGCTGCGCGGCACGCGCGCGCAGGTGAACGCCGCGCTGGCCGGCCTGACGCTCACCTTCGACACCGACCGCGACCAGGCCTATCGGCTGCAGGTGATCGTGGACGACCGCCTGCGCGACACCGCCACCGGCGTGCTGCAGCCCGGCGCCAACGGCGGCCCGCAGAACGAGCCGAGCGTGCCGGGCGGGCCGAACATCGCGATCCCGACCACCGAGTACGACTGGTATGCCGACACGGTGCCCACCACCGGCGACATCACGGGCAACCTCGCGGCCGCCTCGGTGCTGGTGCGCGCGTCGAGCGAGAACGACCCGGGCGTGCTGGTCGTGCCGCCCGTGCACACGGTCTATGAAGACCAGCCGACCTACATCGGCACGGGCTTCGTGGTGTCCGACCCCGAATCGGCCGCCTTCGGCACGCCCATCACGCTGCGGCTGACCGTGCCCAACGGCACGCTGGGCATCGGCGGCACCGGCGGCCAGACGAGCTTCACGCTGCCCAGCGGGCGCGTCGTGACCATCGCCGGCGACAACACCGGCGCGCTCACGCTCACCGGGCGTGCCAGCGACATCCAGGAACTGATCACCAGCGGCGCCGCCACGGGCCTGACCTACCGCAGCGCCACCCACGTCAACCACGACCTCAACGGCGCCGACGCCGGCGACGTGACGCTCACCGTGTCCTTCGACGACACCGGCTCGCAGATCGGCGGCGACACGGGCGGGGGCAGCGTGTCGAACAACCCGCCCGACATGACGATGGCGCTGACCATCGTGGCGGTCAACGACGCGCCGACGGCCGGGCTCACGCCGGGCACCAACCCGAACACGCCGCTGTACCTGACGGGCGGCAGCGCGCCGTCGGCCGTGCCGGGCTTCGTCGTGCGCGACCTGGACATCGACGGCGACGGCGGCGGCATCGCGCCCGGCGAAGCCGATTTCCTGCAGGTCACCGTGCGCATCACCAACGGCACGGGCGCGCCGCTGGGCGCGGCGCAGTACACGGACGGCGGCGGCGACGCCATCACCATCACCTCGAGCAATGCAGCCGGCTCGGGCGTGACCATCGACAGCACCTTCGACGGCACCGGCAGCGCGCTCGTCATCCGCGGCACGCGCGCGCAGGTGCAGGCCTACCTCGACGGCCTGCAGGTGGCGCTGGGCGGCAGCCTGGCCAACACCGACCAGACCTACCGCGTGCAGGTCATCGTGGACGACCGCCTGCGCGAGAACAGCAGCGGCGCGCTGGCGGGCGGCGCCAACGGCGGCGAGAACAACAACGCGAACGGCGGCACGGTGGCGGTGCCCACCACCAACGTCAACCCCTACGCGCTGATCCCCGCGGGGCTGACGGCCAACGTGGCCTCGGCCTACCGCACGCTGTTCCCGTCGTCGATCAACGACCCGGCCCACATCGCGGCCGGCAACCCGACGGTGGACGAGGGCAACGGCAGCGTCACGCTGACCGGCCTCACGGTCACCGACCAGGACGCGGCCGCCACCGACGTGCTGACGGCCACGGTGTCGGTGCCCCCCGGCTTCGTCATCAACGGCGTGGGCGGCAGCGGCGGCACGGTCGGCCCGTTGGGCGGCGCCAGCATCACCATCACCGGCACGCTGGCGCAGATCAACAGCCGCATCAACGCCATCTCGATCGCGCTGCCCGACGCCCCCGGCGCCGCGCTGCCGGCCGACTGGAACGGCGCCTTCACCGTGACCGTGGTGGTCAACGACGAGGGCCACACCGGCGGGCGTCCGGGCGTCCTGGCACCCGGCGACAACAGCACGACCGGCACCTTCGCCTACGCGGACGGGGTCGGCAACCGCCTGGTCACCACGCGCACCTTCGTCTTCACGGTGGCGCCGGTCAACGACGCGCCGGTGGTGGTGGGCGGCACCACGCAGACGCTGCCGAACGTCACCGAAGACGTGGGCAACAACGCGGCCGGCACCCCCGTGGGCACCCTGTTCGGCACGCACTTCGACGACGGTGCCGACCTGATCGACAACAGCGGCAACGGTGGCACCGGCGGCAGTTCGTCCGACACCTTCTTCGGCGTCGCGATCACGGGTCACGTCCCGGACCCCGCGCAGGGGGCCTGGCAGTACTCGCTGGACAACGGCAGCACCTGGTTTCCCGTCGGCGCACGCACCGACGGCACCGCCCTGGTGCTGGCGGCCGACGCGCAGCTGCGCTTCGTGCCGGCCGCCAACTTCCACGGCACGCCCACCACGCTGACCGTGCGGCTGGTCGAGACCGACACCAACAACGACAGCGCCACCGCCGACCCCACCTCGGGCAGCCAGGTCGACGTGTCCGGTGCCCGCAACGGCGGCACCACCGTCTACAGCGCCGGCACCATCGTGCTCGGCACCACGGTGATCAACGTGAACGACCGGCCGACGGCGACCGATGCGACCGTGCCCGCCGGCGTCGAGGACGTGACGGGTGCCGGTGTGCGCGTCGACACGCTGCTGGGCGGCGGCTACGACGACGCGACCGACAACCAGACGTCCATCAGCGGCGGCGGCGATGCATCGACCTCGTTCGGCGGCATCGCCATCGTGGGCAACAACGCCAATGCCGCGCAGGGTGCGTGGGAGTACAGCCTGAACGGCACCGACTGGCTCGCCGTGCCGACGGGCGCGTCCGACACCAGCGCCTTGCTGCTGCCCACCAGCGCACAGCTGCGCTTCGTGCCGGCGGCCGACTTCAACGGCACGCCCGGCGGGCTGGTCGTGCGCGTGTCCGATGCGCCGGTGGCGGCGGGCAGCGGCGACATCAGCGCCACCGTCAACGACGACACCAGCCAGTGGTCGGTGCTGCGCAACGTGTCGACCACCATCGCGCCGCGCAACGACGCGCCAGTGATCGGCGGCACCACCGGCGCGACCGCGGTGGAGAACAACCAGACCGGCACCGGCGTCAGCATTCCGCCCGTGGCGCTGGTCAGCGGCGGTACCGTCGGCGACCTCGACCTGGCGACCACGCCCGGCCTGGCCGCCGGCGTGTTCGGTGCGGGCTCGCTCACCGTGAGCCTGGACGGCTACCAGCCGGGCGACCAGCTGTTCGTCAACGGCGTGCTGCCCGCGGGCGTCACCGTCTCGGGCGGCAACGGCGCACCGCTGGTGGTGCAGTTCGACGCCGACACCACCGTGGCCGAGGTGCGCGCGGTGCTCGACCAGCTGTCCTACCGCAGCAGCAGCGACAACCCGACCGCTTTCGGCACCGACAACGAGCGCGTCTACACCATCGTGCTCAACGACGGCAACAACGTGCAGCCCGGCGGCAACGCGGGCGGCCCGCAGCCGCTGAACAGCAACGTGCTCACCGGCACGCTCACGATCACGGCCGTGAACGACCCGCCGACCGCGGTCGACGACACGCACAGCATCGACGAAGACGCACCCTCGGTGGGCAGCAACGTCATCAGCGGGCGCATTCCCGGCGAGGCCGACCACGACCCCGACAGCACCACGCTCACGGTCACCAGCATCCGCACTGGCCCCGAGGCCGGCGCCGGCACGGCCGGCACGCTGGGCAGCCCGCTGACCGGCACCCACGGCAGCATCGTGCTGAACGCCGACGGCAGCTACACCTACACGCTGGACAACACCGACCCGCGCGTGCAGGCGCTGATCGCCGGCGAGACGCTCACCGACCTGTTCACCTACGCCATCTCCGACGGCGCGGGCGGCACCGACATCGCGCAGATCACCATCACGATCCGCGGCGCCAGCAACGACGTGCCGGGCATCACGGTGACCGACGCCAACGGCAACGCGACCGGCCAAGTGACGGTGCACGAGTCGGGCCTGACGAGCGTGGGCGACACGAGCGAGACGGCGGGCGCGGGCTTCAACATCACGGCGGCCGACGGCGTGGCGAGCATCAACGTCGGCGGCACGGTGGTGACGCTGGCGCAGCTGCAGGCACTCACGCCGGGCGCGCCGATCACGATCACCACGCCCGACGGCCAGATCCGCCTCACGGGCTTCAGCGGCACCACGCTGCCCAACGGCGTCGTGATCGGCGGCACGGTCAGCTACACCTACACGCTGACCTCGGCGCAGAACCACAGCGCGGGCGAAGTGACCGAGGCGGTGGCGCTGAGCGTGACCGACCGCGACGGCGACGTGGCCAGTGGCACGCTCACGGTGCTGATCGTGAACGACGTGCCCACCGCGAACCCCGACACGAACAGCGTCACCGAAGACGCCGCGCCGAACCCCGTGAGCGGCAACGTGAAGACCAACGACCGCGAGGGCGCGGACACGGCCGTGCCGGTGACGGGCGTGAGCTTCGGTGGCACGGCCGGCACGGTCGGCAGCGCGCTGGACACGGAATACGGTGCCATCGTGCTGAACGCCGACGGCAGCTACAGCTACACGCTGGACAACACCGACCCGCGCGTCAACGCGCTGAAAGACGGCGAGACGCTCACGGACACGGTGAGCTACACCCTCACCGACGCGGACGGCGACACCTCGACCACCACGCTGACGATCACCATCCACGGCCGCACCGACGCCAGCCCCGAGATCGTGCCGGTGGACGGCAACGGCGCGGCCACGGGCCAGACCGAGGTTTACGAGCGCGGGCTGGTCGACGGCCCGGGCGGCCCCGATGCGCGCGAGAACGGCAGCGGCGTCGTCACGGTGTCGGCGGCCGACGGCCTGCAGACCGTCACCGTGGGCGGTCGCACGCTGACGCTGGCCGAGCTGGCCAACCTGGGCACCACGCCGGTCGTCATCACGACGCCGCTGGGCACGCTCACGCTGACGGGCTTCACGGCCACCACCTCGGTGGGCGGCGTGCCCACGGCGGGCAACCTGGCCTACACCTACACGCTGCGCGCGCAGGTGCCGCAGCCGGGCGCGACCGAGAGCACCGAGGCCATCGCCCTGCAGGTCACCGACGCCGGCGGCGCCACGGCCACGGGCACGCTCACCGTGCGCATCGTGGACGACGTGCCGCAGGCCATCGACGACACGGCTGCCATCACCGAGGACGCCGCGCCGAACACGGTGTCGGGCAACGTGGCGAGCAACGACACCATCGGCGCGGACGACCGCAACGTCGCGCCGGTGACGGGCGTGAGCTTCGGCGGCGCGGCCGGCACGGTGGGCGCGTCGATCACCACGACCTACGGTTCGATCGTGCTGAACGCCGACGGCAGCTACACCTACACGCTGAACAACGCCGACGCGCGTGTGCAGGCGCTGTCGGTCGGCGAGACGCTGACCGAGCAGGTGCGCTACACGATCACCGATGCCGACGGCGACACCAGCACCGCCACGCTCACGATCACCATCCGCGGCGCCAACGATCTCCCGGGCATCGCCGTCACCGACGCCAACGGCGCGGCGACCGGGCAGGTCACGGTGTTCGAGTCGGGCCTGGTGAGCATCACCGACACGGGCGAGCGCGCCGCCAGCAGCTTCAACATCACTGCGGCGGATGGCGTGGCCAGCATCAATGTCGGCGGCACGGTGGTGACGCTGGCGCAGCTGCAGGCGCTCACGCCGGGCGCGCCGATCACGATCACGACGCCCGACGGCCAGATCCAGCTGACGGGCTTCAGCGGCACCACGCTGCCCAACGGCATCGTGACCGGCGGCGCGGTCAGCTACACCTACGTGCTGGGTGCTCCGCAGAGCCACCGATCCGGCGGCGTGCTGACCGAAGTGACCGAGCAGATCGCGCTGTCGGTGACCGACCGCGACGGCGACGTGGCCAACGGCACGCTCACCGTGCTCATCGTGAACGACACGCCGCAGGCCACCGACGACACGGCCGCCATCACCGAGGACGCGGTGCCCGACACGGTGAGCGGCAACGTGAAGGCCAACGACCGCGACGGCGCGGACAACGGCAACGGCGTGCCGGTGACGGGCGTGAGCTTCGGCGGCGCGGCCGGCACGGTGGGCGTGTCGCTCACGACCACGTACGGCGCCATCGTGCTGAACGCCGACGGCAGCTACACCTACACGCTGGACAACGACAACGCCGCCGTCAACGCGCTCAAGACCAACGAGCAGCTGACCGAGACGGTGCGCTACACGATCACCGATGCCGACGGCGACACCAGCACCGCCACGCTGACGATCACCATCCATGGCCGGCTGGACGGCGACCCGGCCATCGGCGCGGTGGACGGCAACGGCGCGGCCACGGGGCAGGCGGAGGTGCACGAGCGCGGGCTGGTCGACGGCCCGGCCGGCCCCGACACCCGCGAGCACACCACCGGCACGATCGTGGTCTCGGCGAGCGACGGCATGCGCAGCGTCACCGTGGGCAACCGCACGCTCACATTGACCGAGCTGGCGAACCTGGGCACGACGCCGGTCACCATCGACACGCCGCGTGGCACGCTGGTGCTCACCGGCTTCACGCCCACCAGTTCGGTGGGCGGTGTGCCGACGACGGGCGAGCTGGCCTACACCTACACGCTGGACGGGCAGGTGGCGCAGCCGAACGCCACCGAGAGCACGGAAGACATCGCGCTGTTGGTGACCGACGCCGGCGGCGACACGGCCACGGGCACGCTCACCGTGCGCATCGTGGACGACGTGCCCGAGGCCGTGAACGACAGCAACGCCATCACCGAGGACGGCGTGCCGAACACGGTGGGCGGCGACGTGAAGGCCAACGACACCCTCGGCGCCGACGACGCCAACGGCGTGCCCGTGACGGGCGTGAGCTTCGGCGGCGTGGCCGGCACGGTGGGTGTGCCGATCACCACCACCTACGGCCGCATCGTGCTGAACGCCGACGGCAGCTACACCTACACGCTGAGCAACGCCGACCCGCGCGTGCAGGCGCTGGTCGTGGGCGACACGCTGACCGAGGTGGTGAGCTACACGATCACCGACGCGGACGGCGACACCAGCACCGCCACGCTGACCCTCACCATCCACGGCGCCAACGACGGCGTGACGCTGGTGATCGGCGACAACAACGGCCCCGACACGGCCGGGCAGGCCACCGTGTACGAGCGCGGCCTGGTCGAGCCGGGCGACGCGAGCGAGACCGTCTCGGGCAGCTTCTTCGTCACCGCGCCCGACGGCCTGGGCAGCATCGCGGTGCACGGCACCCCGCTCACGCCGGCGCAGCTGGCCGCGCTCGGCACGAGCCCGGTCACCATCGCCACCGACCGCGGGCGCATCACGCTCACCGGCTTCGACGCGGCCACGGGCACCGTGCGCTACACCTATGTGCTGGGCGCCGCGCAGAGCCACGCGGGCGGGCAGGTCACCGACGACATCGCGCTGCAGGTGACCGACCGCGACGGCGACACCACGCAGGGCACGCTGCGCGTGCTGGTGATCGACGACGTGCCCACGGCACGCAACGACGCCACCGCCATCGGCACCACGCGCCCCGGCGCCGCGGCGACCGGCAACGTGTTCGGCGGCAGCGGCATGGGCGCGAACGACGTGGCCGACCGCCTCGGCGCGGACGGCACGCCGACGCCGGTCACGGGCGTTTCGTTCGAGGGCGTGGCCGGCACCATCGGCGGATCGACGGCAGGGCGCTACGGCAACCTGCACCTGAACGCCGACGGCAGCTATAGCTATTCGGTGAACGCCAGCAACGTGCGCGTGGCCTCGCTGGGCGACGGCCAGACGCTGACCGAGGTGTTCGACTACGTCATCACCGATGCCGACGGCAGCACCAGCACGGCGAAGCTGGTCGTCACCATCCACGGCACCTCGCAGCACCGGCCGCTCACGGGTGACCAGGTGTTCCCGGCGGACTTCGGTGACACCAGCCGCCGCATCGACCAGTCGATGACGCCGGCGCTGTTCGTGCAGATCGCGGTGCAGGAATCGCAGCGCCTGAGCCAGATGCTGTCGGGCGCGATCGCCGCGCGCGCGCTGGGCGGCGACCGCCTCTTCGGCGAGGACCGTCCCACCGACCTGTGGGGCGAGCCGCAAGGCGTGGACTACGCAGAGCACGTGAGCCGCGACGGCGTGGCCTTCTCGCTGCGCATGGTGCGCGACGTGGAGCAGACGCTCGCGCTGCGCGGCGTCACGGCCGGCAAGCTGGTCGACGGCGCGAGCCCGCTGTTCGGCGACTTCGAGAGCTTCTCGGCGCCGCAGCAGCCGTCGCCCCCCGAAGTGCCCGAAGCACCCGCGCGCGACGGCGGGCGCATCGTGGTGCCGCGCGCCGATGCGGCGCCGGCGGCCGGTGCCACCGCGCCTGTGGCCACCGACACGGCGCGCTCGTTCTCCAGCCGCGTGGCCGCGGCCGCCGCGGAGCGCGACGCGGTGCGCGACCTGCTGCGGCATCCGCAGCGCGCCACGCCCACCGTGCGCGTGCCCACGAGTTGATCGACGCAGAGAAAAACGCCGGAGCCATCGAACCATGTCCTACCCATCGAGCACCATGACCGACATTCACAAGCAACCCGCGTCGACCCTTCGTTTCCCCCTGTCGTGGACCGCCGCGGCGGCCGCGTTGATGCTGGCCGGCTGCAGCATGACGCCGGTGCAGCTCACGCGCGACGAGATCGTGGTGCGCGTGCGCCACGACCAGAAGCAGCTGTACAAGGACCAGGCCGCGGTCGCCACGCCCATGACGTATTCCGAGGTGCTGGCGCGCGCGCTCCAGTACAACGCCGACTACCGCCTCAAGCTCATGGAGTCGGCCCTGGCGCGCGGCCTGCTCGACGTGTCGGCCGCCGACATGCTGCCCAAGCTGGTGGCCGACGCCGGCTACAACGACCGCAGCAACGACTCGGGCGGCACCAGCATCGGCATCGAGGACCGCGTGGTGAGCCTGCGGCCCTCGACCTCGGAGCAGCGCTCGCACTACTACGGCCGCGCCACGCTGTCGTGGAACGCGCTCGATTTCGGCATCAGCTACTTCCGCGCCAAGCAGGCGGCCGACGAGGTCAACATCGCGGAGGAGCGCCGCCGCAAGATCCTGCAGAACATCGCGCAGGACGTGCGCAGCGCCTACTGGCGTGCCATCGGTGCGCAGCAGCTCATCGGCGATGCCGACCGGCTCGCCGTGCGCATCGAGGACGCCCTGAAGAAGTCACGCGAGGCCGAGCGCGCCGGCGTGCTGCCGCCCGCGCAGGGCCTGGCCTACCAGCGCGCGCTGCTCGACGCGATGTCGCTGGTCAACGCCAAGCGCCAGGAGATGCAGTTCGCCAAGCGCGAGCTGGCCGCGCTCATGAGCCTGCCGCCGGGCGTCGACTTCACGCTGGTCGAAGGGCCGCAGGACGGCCGCGCGCCGGTCACGCTGGACATCGACAAGCTGGAGATCGCCGCGCTGGAAAACCGCGCCGAGCTGCGCGAGGAAGACTACAAGGCGCGCATCGGCATCGCCGAGACCAAGAAGCAGATCGCCTCGCTGTTCCCCAGCCTGAACCTGTACGCCGGGGCGCGCTACGACTCCAACTCCTTCCTCTACAACAGCAACTGGAGCGACGCGGGCGTGAGCCTGTCGATGGACCTGTTCCGGCTGGCGGCCATCCCGGCCATCAACCGCACCAACGACGCGCGAAAGAAGACCGACGAAGCCCGCCGCCTGGCGCTGACCATGGCGGTGGTCACGCAGGTGCGCGTGTCGGCCGAGCGCTACAAGCTGGCGGTGGTCGACCAGGAGCTGGCGGCCGAATCCAGCCGCGTCGACCAGCGCATGGCCAGCGTGGCGCGCGCCGGTGCCAGCAACCAGCTCGAGAGCGAACTCGAGGCGCTGCGCGTCGATGCGCGCGCGCTGGTGTCGCGTTTCCAGCTGGCCACGGCCTATGCGGCCACGCAGACCTCGTACGGACGGGTGCTCAACTCGGTCGGCATCGACCTGATGCCGGCCACGGTGGCCAGCACCGACATCAAGACCGTCGCCAGGGCCATCGAGCAGAGCATGGCCGAAGGCGAGAAGGCGGTGTTCCTCGAAGCGGCGCTGATCCCGGTGCGCAACCGGCCGGTGACCGTGCGCGTGCGCGACCTGCCGTGGGGCGTGAGCGAAGCGGCGGTGCGCGGCGCGGTCGAGCGCATCGTCACGCGCAACGAGCTGGTGGCCTCAGGGTCGGCCGATGCGCTCGTGCTCACGCTGGCCTTCCAGCGCAACGTGCCGCAGCAGCGCGGCACCACGCGCGCCCAGTGGCGGCTCACGCTGGCCGAGCCGGGCGGGCGCGAGCTGCTGTCGCAGAACTACGCGAGCTACGTGCCGGCCGTGACGACCGAAAGCGCCGTGAGCGCCTTCGCCGAGGCGGCGACGCTGTCGGTGATCACGGACGTGCGGCGCCTCGCGCGCACGGGCGCCACGGTGACGCAGAAGTGAAAGCGAGCCCGCCCTTGAAACCGTCGTCCTTCTCCGCGCTTCGCGTCGGCGTGCTCCTGGCCTGCGCCCTGGGCGGTGCCCTGCAGGCCGGCGCCCAAACGGCCCCCGCGCCGCGCGCCGCCCCGGCGGGTGCGCCGGGCAACCTGGCACCGGTGCGTTTTCTCGTCGTGGCCGCGCAGGAAAGCGTGCTCTCGGCCTCGGCCCCGGGCCGCTTCGCGAAGGTGCCGGTGAGCCTGGGCGACACGGTGCGCGCGGGCCAGGTGCTGGCCGCCTACGAATGCGACGAGATCCAGGCGCGCCGCGCCGCCGCGCGGGCCGAGCACGAGGCCGCCAAGGTGCAGTACGTGGGCAAGCTGAAGCTGCAGGGCCTGCAGTCGGCGGCCGAGATCGAGGTCGAGCTGGCGGCAGCCAACGTGAACAAGGCGCAGAGCCAGGTCCGCATCTTCGACGCCCAGATCGCGCAGTGCAATTTCGTGGCGCCCTTCGCCGGCAAGGTGGCGCGCGTGCATGTGAAGGTGGGGCAGGGCGTGAACCCCGGCGCGCCGGTGGTCGAGCTGGTCGGCAACGGGCCGCTGAAGGCGCGCATGAACGTGCCCTCGCAATGGCTCGCGTGGCTGAAGACCGGCCAGCGCCTGGACGCCACGGTCGACGAGACCGGCGCCGCCGTGGCGCTGAAGGTCACGCGCGTGTCGGGCCGGGTGGACGCGGTGAGCCAGACCATCGAGATCGAGGCCGAACTTGCGGGCGACGCGGCCGGCCAGGTGCTGCCGGGCATGAGCGGGCAGGTGCGCGCGCCGGTCGGCAGGGGATGAGCGCCGCGCGCGGCGAGGACTGGGCGTCGTGACCGATCTCGCGTTCCATGCGCTGGCCGCGAAGGTGCGCGCGGCGCAGCGTCCGGCCGACCTGGCTTTTCTGATCTGCAACGAGACCCACGCGATCGCGCCGTACCGGCAGGCCGCGCTGGTCGGTTTTTTCGGCGCGCGCCGCACGCGGCTGGTGGCGCATTCGGGGCTGGCCGATGTCGAGTCCGACTCGCCCTATGCGCTGTGGCTGGCCTCGGTGGCCGACCACCTGAAGGCGCGGCTGGACGAACTGCCGGCCGCCGCGCGCGTGCTGGCGTTGTCGCCCGGCATGCTGCCGCCCGCGCTCGCCGCGTCGTGGGCCGACTGGCTGCCCGACCAGGTGTGGGTGCTGCCCATGGCCGACCCCGACGGCCGCGCGCGCGCCGCGCTGTTCCTGGCGCGCGAGGCGCCGTGGCCCACCGAGTTTGATGCCAAGGCGCCCGAGTTCCTGCTGCTGCAGGCTGCCGCGATGTACGGCCATGCGTGGTGGGCGCTGACCGGGCGCCGCCGCTCCATCGGCACGCTGCTGCACGACGCGTGGGCGCGCAAGCCGCTGCGCTGGGCGCTGGCGCTGCTGCCGCTCGCGCTCCTGGTGCCGGTGCGCGAGTACGCGCTGCTGCAAGCCGAGGTGATCTCCACGCGCAGCCAGGTGATCGCCTCGCCGCGCGACGGCGTGATCCGCCGCATGACCGTGCCGCCCAACACGCCGGTGGTGGCCGACCAGACCATCGCCGAGCTCGACGACACCACGCTGGACAACCGCCTGGCCGTGGCGCGCGCGGCGCTGTCGACCGCGCGGCTGGAACTGCACCAGGCCTCGCAGCGCGCCATCGAGTCGCAGTCGGCCAAGGCCGAGTTGAGCCTGGCCGAAGGCAAGCTGCGCGAACGCGAGGTGGAGGTGGGGGCGCTGCAGCGCGAAGTGGCGCAGCTGCAGATCAAGGCGCCGGCCGCGGGCGTGTTCGTGTACTCCGACCCCGACGACTGGGCCGGCCGTCCGGTGCAGACCGGCGAGCGCGTCGGGCTGCTGGCCGACCCGGCCGTGCTCGGCGTGCAGGCCTGGGCGCCGGTGAGCGAGGCGGTCAACCTCGCGCCGGGCGCGCCCATGACCCTGTTCCTGCGCGTGGCGCCGCTGGACCCGGTGTCGGCCCGGCTCGATCACGCCGGCTACCAGGCGGTCGAGGCGCCCAACGGCGTGGCCAGCTACCAGCTGCGCGGCCACCTGAGCGAGCCCTCGGGCGTGGCGCGCATCGGCCTGCGCGGCACGGCGCGCGTGTCGGGCGAGTGGACCGTGCTCGGCTACCTGCTGCTGCGCCGGCCGTTCGCGGCGGCGCGGGAGTGGTGCGGATGCTGAGCGGCACGGCGCCCGCAGGCCGTGGCGCCCCGGCGGGTGCTGCAGCGCCGCCGCCGTGGCCGGCGCTGCGAGAGGAACTGCAGATCCATCCGGCCGGCGCCAACGGCGACGGCTCGCCGGCCTGGCACGTGTGCGACCCGGTGCGCAACCTGTTCTTTCGCATCGGCTGGCTCGAGTTCGAGATCCTGCAGCGCTGGCCGATGGCCGACGCCGCACGCATCGCGCAGGCGATCGAACGCGACACCCCGCTGGCGCCCGACGCCGACGACGTGGCGCGCTTTCAGGGTTTTCTCGAACAGCACCAGCTGCTGCGCACCGTGCGCCGCAAGCCGCCGATGCCGGCGTGGCGCTGGCTGCTCAACAACTACCTGTTCGTGCGCATTCCGCTGGTGCGGCCGGCGCGGCTGCTCGAGAAGATGCTGCCCTGGGTCGAGTGGCTCTACAGCCGCTGGTTCGTGGCGCTCAGCGTGCTCGCCGCCGGCGTCGGCGTGCTGCTGGCCGCGCGGCAGTGGGACACGGTGGCGGCCCAGTTGCGCGGCGCCATCAGCTGGGAGGGCGTGCTGGGATTTGCCGGCGCGCTCGTGGTGTCGAAGCTGCTGCACGAGATGGGGCACGCGCTCATGTCCACGCGCCACGGCGTGCGCGTGGGGCACATGGGCGTCGCGCTGCTCGTGATGTGGCCGATGGCCTACACCGACACCGGCGAAAGCTGGAAGCTGGCGCGCTCGCGGCATCGCCTGGCCATCGCGTCGGCCGGCATCTGCGCCGAGCTGGTGCTGGCCGCGTGGTCGACGCTGTTGTGGGCCTTCATGCCCGACGGCGACCTGCGCAACGCGCTGTTCTTTCTGGCGACGACGGCCTGGGTGCTGACGCTGGCGGTGAACGCCAGTCCCTTCATGCGCTTCGACGGCTACTACATGCTGACCGACGCGCTGGATTTTCCGGGCCTGCACGAACGTGCCGGACAGCAGGCCCGGCGCGCGCTGCGGCGCTGGCTGCTGGGCTTCGACGATCCGTCGCCCGAGACGCTGACGCCAGGCTTCCGGCGCTTTCTCATCGCCTTCGCGTTCGCCACCTGGGTCTACCGGTTGGTGCTGTTCATCGGCATCGCGGTCGTGGTCTATCACGCGTTTTTCAAGGCGCTGGGCGTGTTCCTTTTCATCGTCGAGATGGGTGTGTTCGTGGTGCGGCCGGTGATGGCCGAGCTGCGCGTGTGGCACGCGCGGCGCGGCGAGATCAGGCCGCGGCGGCGCGTCGTGGCGGTGCTGCTGCTCGCGCTCGCGGCGGTCGTGCTGCTGGTGCCGTGGCATGGCGGCATCTCGGCGCCGGGCGTGATCCGGGCCGGCGTCGAGCAGCCCGTGTTCTCGCCCTACGCGGCGCGGCTGGCGGCGATGGAAGCGAACGACGGCGCGGCCGTGGCGGCGGGGCAGTCGCTGGTCACGCTCGAGGCGCCCGGCCAGACCGAGGAGCGCGAGAAGGCGCGCGTGATGTCCAGCGCCTACGCGCGCGCGGCGCGCGGCGCGATGGGCCTGGAAGAACGCCCGGCGGCGCAGCAGGTGCTGGCCGAGCAGCAGGCCAGCCGCTGGGACACCGAACGCCGCGCGCGCGACGCCGAGCTGCTGCGCCTGCGGCTCGTGGCGGCGCACGGCGGCACGCTGCGCGACGTCGATCCGCTGCTGCAGTCCGGCACGTGGGTGGCGCCGTCGCAACTGATGGCGATGGTGGTCGACGGCCGGCGCTGGCGCGTGGAAGCGCTGGTGCCCGAGCACGACCGCCAGCGCCTGGCGGCTGGCAGCCGCGGGGTGATCCTTGTCAAGGGCCGCACGCGCAAGCTCGAAGGGCAGGTGCGCGCCATCGACAACAGCCCGGTGCGCCGGCTGCCGCACCTGCTGCTGGCGCAGGACCACGGCGGCCCGATCGCGCTCAACCCGACCGCGCAGAAGAAAGACCTGCGCCCCGCCGAAGCCTGGTTCCGTGTGACGGTGGAGGGAGAAGACGACGCGCCGGTCGATGGCGTGCGCGAGGTGCGCGCGCATTTCGAAGGCACCCGCGAGAGCCTGGCCCGCCGCTGGGTCCATGCGGCGACCTCGGTGCTGATCGAGCAGTCGGGGTTCTGAACAAGCGCGCCCGCTTGCGCCGGCCGGCCACGTGCCGGCAGGCGATGCCCGCGGTCTGCCTTACAGCCGGGTGTGCTCGGAGTGCGGCATGTCCTGGTCGGAACGCAGGACTGCCAGCATGCTCATGAGCGTCACGCCCGCGGCAAGACCGACCAGGAAAGCAAGCACAACGAGGGAGGGGTCGGTTGTCATGCGGTTCTAACGCCGACCCATCCCGCAAGGTTTACGAGTGTTTACACTTATTTGTCATGCCTGCAGGTCCGGGGTAAACAGGCGTCTGCAAAAGGGTCCCTGTGCTTCGGCACCCACCTGCCACACGGCGTGGCTATAGTCGTTCGACCATGCAGAAACGGATCGAGGTTGTCTTTGTCTCGCGGCGCAATTCGCTGCGCAGCGTGCTGGCCGAGGCCTGTCTTGCCCACCTCGATGCGAAGCGCTTTTCGGTGCGCTCGTGCGGGCAACCGGGGCGGCTGGCAGCGGACGTGCACCCCGCGGCCGTCGAGGCCTTGGGCAGCGCCGGCATGGCCTTGCCGACTTCGCCGCCGCGCAGCTGGGACCTGCTGGCGCGCGCGGGATCGCACAACGCCGATGTCGTCATCACGCTCGACCCCGCGCTCGAACCGCTGCAGCCGCGCTGGCCCGGCCAGCCCGATGCGGCGCTGTGGCCTTACCCTGACGTGGCCGGCGCCAACACCGGCCCGGACGACGCGGCGCATGGCGCGCTCCAGGTGCTGTATTCGCTGCGCCGCCGGCTCGAACTGCTGGTCAACCTGCCGCTCGTGGGCGCCGACCGCAGTGCGCTGCGCTCCGACATCCGCGACATGGCGCACATGCGCTGACGCGCGCTAGGGCGCGGCCAGCCGCAGCACGAAGGTCTTGGTGTGCGGGTCGGTGAGAAACACCTGCGCCACCTGCCAGGCCTGCGCATGCGCGTCGCGCCAGGCGGTGGCGTACTTGATGTCCAGGCGGGTCATGGGGGGCTCGTCGAGCCGCTCGAGCCGGCGCCAGAGCCGGTAGCAGTGCGCGACCTGCCGGGGCGAGCCGAGCAGTTCCTCGAGTTTGATGCGGTAGGTGAATGCCGCCACCATCACGTCGCGCACCGTGACGTTGCGCCCCTCGACTTCGACGGTGTAGAGGTGCTCGGCGGAGTGGATCTCGTCCTTCATGCGGCGGCGCGAAAATCGGGGCGGACGGTGTCGACCTGCGGGGCAGGCCGGTCGGGAGGATGCGCAGAAAGAGGGAGACGGATCACGGCCGCTCCATCCTAGATGGCACGCTGTTTCGGCGCGAGTGCCGAAAGTCATGCGGATGTTCACACATGGTGTCCCTTTGCGCGAAGCGCGTGAAATTGTTATTAAACGAAATTAAATGCTAATACCTAGGAACTATGTCCTAGGGCGGCGCCGGCAGTAGCCCTAAGCTCCTCACTGACATGAGCGCCACACAGCAACATCTTTTCGTCGAACTTTCCGACGGTTGGTCCAGCGAGATCGACATCCGCCAGACCACCGGCGGCCGCTATGCCGGCGTGGCCGAACTTCGCCTGCGCGGGCTCAAGCGCGGCGTGCTCGTCTTCATGCAGCAGCCCTCGCTGGACGCCGCGGTCGCGCGCGTGCGCCTGCGGGCCAGCCAGTTCGCCCGCGAGCGCCTGTCGCTCGCCGAAGCCCGGACCGGCGCGCGGGCGAGCTGACCGGGTTCATCCGCACCCCGCGGTTGAAGTTTTTCTATCCCGGCCATCGGGATTGCCAAACCCGCTGCGCCCGCAAGCGGCGCACCATCGAGGCTCACGGATCTCACCGATGGAGCACACGACATGTTGAAGACCTTCAGGAAAGCCATGGGTGTCGCCATTTCGCTGGCCGGGTTCGTGGTGCTGGTGACCCAGCAAATCTGAACGCCCGGCCTCTTTTCCCGCATGGCCTCGCTCAGGGCCGGGGCGGCAGCAGCGGCGAGGTGTACACCGCCGGCGGCGGACGCTGCGGATACACCGAGGTGCCGAAGGTGTTACCCATGCGGTGCCCGGTCGCCGCGCGGTTGAACAAGCCCAGCTGATTGCCCGGCCGCTGCGTGATCGCTTCCGAGGCCAGCCCGGGCGCCGCGTCGTCCGGCCCGCGGGCCGGCATCGTGGGCGCGAGCTTGCGGGTCAGGCAGTCGTAGGCGGGCGTGCGCTCGCCGTTCACCACCACCTCGACGCAGCTGCCGTCGGCCTCGCCGCCACCGGAAGGCGGTGTCTGCGCCGCCGCGCCAGTGCCGATCACCGAGAGCATCACGCCGAACAGCCACACACCGACGCGCATCGTTGCACCCCAGGAAAAAAGAAGAAGAAACGCCGTGCCGCGATCACGGCCAACCGGGCAGTCTGGACCGCGCGCAAGTCAGGAAGAAGACGGAATCTCGCGAGGTCGGAAGTGTGAACGAAACGTCACATGTCGGTCATGCACGGTCGCTAGTCTCGCCCGCACGCTCACCCGGGCCGCACGGCGGACGGCCGCTTTCCAGACCCTTCGTTGCTGCTGTTGATCCTCCGTCACATGACACGTACTTCCGCATCGGGCGGTGGCCTGACACTGTCCTGGTGCCTGGTCATGGCGCTGGTGATGTGCGCCGCCCACGCCGCGGCAGCCGACGACATGGCGAGCGACGCGCCGGCGCTGCATTTCGACCTGCCGGCGCAGCCGCTGGCGCGCTCCCTCGCCGTCTTCGGCCACCTCACCGGACACTCGGTGCTCGTCACCAGCCGACTCACCGACGGCCGCGAGGCGTCGCCGGTGCAGGGCGACTTTGCACCGCGCGACGCGCTGCAGCGGATGCTCGTGGGCACCGGGCTGGTGGCGCGCTACACCGGCGCCAGCGCGTTCACGCTCGTGCCGGCACAGCCGGCGACCGCCGTCCCCGACGAACGCGCGTCGGCGGGCGTCCCCACGGCCGGCAACGTCCCGGCCTTGCAGGCCTACGCGGCCGTGCTGCAGGGGGCGGTCACGCGCGTGCTGTGCATCGCGCAGCCCGACGCCTTCGGCCGCTACCGGCTCGCGGTCCAGTTATGGATCGACCCGGCGGGCGCTGTCACCGAGGCCCGCCTGCTCGAGGGCAGCGGCGTGCCGGCGCGCGATGCCACGGTGCTCGCCAGCCTGCGCACGCTCGGGCTGGATACGCCGCCGCCGGCCGCGCTGCCGCAGCCCGTCACGCTGCTGCTGACCCCGCGCCCCGACCCGGCGCGCGACTGCCGGCCGTACCTGCGCGCGCGCGCAGGCTGAGTCGCATGTCCGAATCGATCAAGGCCTCGCTGCGTGCGCTGTTCCTCGCGCGCTATGCGCAGTTCCGCAAGCACCTGCACCACCGCCTCGGTTCGGAAGACCTCGCCAACGACGCGCTGCAGGAGGCCTACCTGCGCGTGGAGAACTCGACCGTGCGCAGCGCCGTGCGCTACCCCTCGGCCTATCTGTTCCGCATCGCGCTCAACGTGGCGGAAGACCAGCGCAAGAGCAACGCGCGGCTGCTGAGTGTGGGAGAGGTCGAGGCGCTGTACGACATGGCCGACGAGGCCGCCGACCCTGCGCGCGGCGCCGAGGCGCGCAACGAACTCGAGGCCCTCGAGCGCGCGCTGGCCGAGCTGCCGCGCCGCCGCCGCGCCATCGTGCTGGCCGCGCGTGTCGACGAGATGCCGCACAAGGACATCGCGGCGCGCTATGGCGTGTCGGCGCGCACCGTCGAGAAGGAATTGCGCGCCGGCCTGGAGCATTGCTGCGAGCGGCTCGGGCGGGATTTCATCCAGCGCTTCGGTCCTGGCGCCGGAAAACAGTCTCCCCATGATGACCGCTGAAGAATCCCAGGCGACCGAGGCCATGAAGCAGACCCTGCAACGCGAAGCGCAAGCCTGGGTGGTGCGGCTCGGCTCGCAACAGGCCACCGAAGACGACGCCCAGGCCTTCCGGCGCTGGTGCGCGCGCAGCCGCGAGCACGCGCAGGCCTTCGTGCAGGCGCGCCAGGTGTGGCAGGCCATGGCGCCGGCTGCGCAGCGCGTGCGCCAGCAGGAAGCGCGCGAGGCGGCCCGACGCGTGCCGGTGCCGGGCCGCCGTGCCTTCCTGGGTGGCGCGGTCGCGGCGTCGGTCGCCTACCTTGCGGTGTCGCCGCCGCTGGCGCTGTGGCCCTCGGTCGCCGAGTGGGGCGACGACTACCGCACCGCCACCGGCGAGCAGCGCGAGGTCGCCATGGGCGACGGCGTGGTGCTGCAGATGAACACGCAGACGCGCATCAACCTGCGCCGCGGCGCGACGGAGAGCGCGGGCGAAGCCATCGAGCTGGTGTCCGGTGAGGCCGAGGTGCTCGCCGGCGGCCCGGCCTCGGCGCGCGTCACGGTCGCGGCGGGCGGCGGCACGGTGTCGGCCACGCGTGCGCGCTTCAACATCCGCCACCTCGACGGCGAGGTCTGCGTGACCTGCCTGGCGGGCCAGGTCGACGTGGCGCAGGGCACGCAGCAGGCGCGGCTCGACGCCGGCCGGCAGTTGCGCTACGGCCCCGCGGGGCTCGGCGTCGTGACGGGCGTGGACACCGGCCCCGTCGTCGCCTGGCGCCGCCGCCAGCTGGTGTTCGACCAGGTGCCGCTGTCGCAGGTGGTGGCCGAGGTCAACCGCTACCGTCACGGCCGGCTCATCCTCACGAACGAGGCGCTGGGCCGCAGCCGCGTGCAGGCCAGCTTCTCCATCGACCGGCTGGACGACGTGGCTTTCCTCGTGCGCGACGTGTATGGCGCCGAACTCACGCAGCTGCCCGGCGGCATCGTGCTGCTGGGCGCCGCGAGCGCCTGAGGCGCGTTGCAGCGTGCCGATCCGCGCGTTCGTGAAGATTTCGTGACATGGTGCAGTCGCGCCGGACCTTCGCTGTCATAGCTCGGTAGTCCACGGGCCCTTGCGCTTCGTGGCCCCGATCGAGCAACGAAACACGAACCCATGGAAGTCCGCATGCAACGCAGCAGCCGCCGCACGGTGTCCCGGCGCAATCCGCCGAACGCGTCCTCTTCTTCTTATTCGTCCGCCGCATTCGCGCAGGTCCGGCTCACGCCGCTGGTGCGCGCCATCGCGCTGCTGCTGGCCGGCGGCGCCGCGTTCGACGGCGCGCAGGCGCAGCAGGCGTTCAGCGGCGCGTGGATGGCGCAGAAGAACATGGCGCAGAGCACCGCGCTCGCCACCGGCCGCCTGCCCAACGGCCTGCCGGCCGCGATGCTCGCGGGGCCGCAGGCGCAGCAGCAGCGTGCCAACGAACAGCTGCAGCAGTCCCTCGGCAACCTGAACCTGGCGGCGCGCGCCATCGCGGCGCAGCAGTCGGCGCAGGCTGCGGCACGCGCGGCTGCGCAGCACGATCCGTCGGTGCCCGACGGCCTGGCCGAAGGCGGCCTGAAGGTCGACACGAACTCGCTCACCGCCGGCTGGCACAACGCGCGCCCGCTCACGCCCGATTCGCAGCGCCAGGCCGCGGGCCGCACCGTGGTCACGGTCGAGCAGACCGCCGACAAGGCGATCCTCAACTGGGAGACCTTCAACGTCGGGCGCAACACCACGGTGAAGTTCGACCAGCAGGCCAGCTGGTCGGTGCTCAACCGCGTGAACGACCCGAAGGCGCGGCCTTCGCAGATCCAGGGGCAGATCCAGGCCGACGGCACGGTGATGGTCGTGAACCGCAACGGCATCGTGTTCAGCGGCAGCAGCCAGGTCGACACGCGCAACCTCGTGGCCGCGGCCGTGGGCATGAGCGACGCGCAGTTCAAGCGCGGCCTGTACAGCGAAACGCGCGGCAGCACCCAGGTGCCGGTGCTGGCCAACGACCTGGTGCTCCACGCCACCGGCGCCACGCACGGCGCGGCCACCGCCGACGTGGTGGTGGCGCCCGGCGCGCGCATCGCCACGCGCCGGCCCACCAGCGTGACGGAGGGCGGCGGCTATGTGCTGCTGGCCGGGCGCGAGGCGCACAACCACGGCAGCATCACGACCGCCAACGGCCAGACCGTGCTGGCCGCCGGCGACGCCTTCGTGATCCGCAAGGGCATGGGCACCGACGGCAACAGCGACTCGAGCACGCGCGGCAACGAGGTCGATCCGCTGCGCCCGGCCGGCAGCGCCGCCGGTCGCGTGCGCAACACCGGGCTGATCGCCGCGCCGACCGGCGACGTGACCCTGGTCGGCAAGACGGTGGAGCAGCAGGGCGTGCTGCTGTCCAGCAGCTCGGTCAACACGCGCGGCACGCTGCACCTGCGGGCGGTGGGCGAAGCCGGCGAGGCGCGCGTCACGCTGGCGCCGCAGAGCACCAGCGCGATCGTGCTGGAGAACGACGGCGCCACCGCGCTCGACGTGCAGCGCGACACCCTGCTGAAAGACTCGATGCGCCTGAGCGACGGCGGCTACAACCGCCGCGACCAGTCGCTGGTGAAGATCGACTCGGCCGGCGACATCGACTTCGACGGCGGCTCGCTCACCCTGGCCACCGGCGGCCAGGTGCAGGCGCGCGCCGCGCGCCGCACGCGCGTGGCCAGCGGCGCCGCCATCGACGTGGCCGGCGCGGTCGGCGTCGGCGTGGCCATGGCGTCGAACAACGTGAAGATCAACGTGCAGGGCAACGAGCAGCGCGACGCGCCGCTCAACCGCGACGGCAAGCGCCTGAACAACCTGGACATGTGGATCGACCGCCGCGACCTCGTGCGCGTGGCGGCCGGCGTCAACGGCTACGCCGGCGAGCGCTGGTACACCGGCGGCGGCCTGCTGGAGGTCGGCGGCTACCTCAACACCGACGGCCACACCGTCGGCGAATGGGCCGCGTCGGGCGGCACGGTGGCCTTCGCTGGCGGCGAGCTGGTCACGCAGCGCGGCTCGCGCATCAACGTGGCCGGCGGCACGCTCGACGTGCAGACCGGCCGGCTGCAGCAGAGCTGGCTCAAAGGCCCCGACGGGCGCCTGTACAACCTGTCGACCGCGCCGGCCGACATCGTTTACACCGGCCTGTACCGCGGCTTCGAGGACGAGCACGCGCGCTGGGGCAAGACCACCACCGGCTACTTCTACAACCCGCTGATCGCGCCGCGCGAGCGGCTGGAAAACGGCTACACCGTGGGCCGCGATGCCGGCCAGGTGCAGGTCGGCACGCGCGCCGCGGTGCTCGAAGGCGACATCGACGCCACCGTGTTCCAGGGCGAGCGCCAGCAGCGCAAGCGCGATGCCGGCCTGGACAGCTACCGCCAGCTGCAGACCGCGGCCCCGCTGGCCGGGCGCCTGGTCATCGGCGGCGTGGCGCCGGTCTACGACGCCGCCACCGGCCTGCTGCGCGACAACCCCTCCGCGCGGGTCGACCGCGTCACCTTCGCCGAGGCGCCGATCTCGCCCGCCACGCTGGCCGATGCGCTGGCCGCCGGCGAGGCACTGCCGAAGGACCTCGCGGGCCACGTGCGCATCGACAGCCGGTGGCTGCAGCGCCAGCGCCTGGGCGGCGTCGTCGCCTATGCGAACGACACGGTGGCGGTGACGTCGGCCCTTGCCGTCGCACCCGGCGGCAGCATCGCGCTGCACGCGCCCACGGTGACGGTGGATGCCGACCTGGTCGCGCGCGGCGGCAGCATCGCGCTGGGCGACCTGGTCAGCCGCTTCGCCAGCGCCAACGGCGGCAGCTGGGTCGACATCTCCATCGCCGACGTGCTGCCGATCGGCTACGCGCCGCGCGTGGTGGTGGGCGAGGGCGTGCGGCTGGATGCGCGCGGCTTGTGGAGCCACATCGCGCAGTCGCCCGACCGCATCGAGGGCCTGCCCTACGTGGACGGCGGGCAGGTCACGCTGCGCAGCACCGGCGATGTGGTGCTCGGCGCGCGCAGCGTGGTGGACGTGTCGGGCGGCGCGGCCCTGCTGGCCGGCAACGAACTGCGCGGCGGCCGCGGCGGCGACGTGACGCTGATGGCGGCCCAGCCCGGCAACGAAGGCGCGGGCCCCGGCACGCTGCGCATGGACGGCGAACTGCGCGGCCACGGCGTGAAGGGCGGCGGCAAGCTGACGCTGGCCAACGGCGCGGCCATCGGCATCGGCGAGCTGCCCGCGGGCGGCGACGGGCAGCTCGCGGCGGGACGCAGCAGCACCGTGCACCTGCGGCTGGCCGGCGACTACGTGATTGCGGCCGGCAGCGAGATCCCGATGGACTTCGCCGTCACGGTGTCGCGCGCGCTGCCGGGCGAGGCGCTCAAGGAGAGCGTGCAACCCGGCGTCAGCAACGCGCGCACCGTCATCACCGGCGCCGACTGGGTGGTGCCGCCGGGCACGCAGGCGTTCCTGCTCGACGGCAAGGGCTACGAGCCGGGCCAGACGGTGCCGGCCGGCAGCGTGCTGGCGGCCATCACCCTGCTGGCCCAGGGCTACGTGCTGCCCAGGGACGTGTTCCCCTCGGGCCTGCCGATCCCGGCCAAGACCACGTCGTACAAGGCCGGCACGGTGGCCGCCGCCGACACCGTGATGCCCGCGGGCACGCCGATCGTCGCCGGCACCGCGCTGCCGCGCGCGGTCGCGGTGCAGCCGCTGCTGCGCCTGGACACCGACCTGTTTCAGAGCGGCTTCGCGCAGTACACGGTGCGCGGCCAGGACGGCGTGGCCGTGGCCGACGGCGCGCGCGTGGACGTGCGCATGCCGGTGCAGCGCTTCGACCCCGTCGCCGGCGCGCTCGCGCCCACCGGCGCCGACCCGTCCATCGCGCTGCCGCTGTGGATGCCGCCGGTGTACCAGGACGATCCGGTGAAGCAGAAGCTCACCCAGCGCGCCGGCGCCGACCTGACGCTGGAGGCCGGCACGCTCTACCAGCGCGCGCCGCTGGTGGTGGGCGAGGGCGCCCACATCGCGCTCGACCCCGGCCGCACGCTCACGCTGCGCGGCAACGACCAGATCACGGTCGATGGCACGCTCTCGGCCTGGGGCGGGCGCGTCGCGCTGCTGCCGGGCGAGCACGGCATGGGCAACGCGCGCAACCTGGCCGACGGCATGCCCAACGCACGCTCGTACTGGATCGGCGAGCACGCGCTGATCGACGTCGCCGCGCGCCCGGTGGTGGCCACCGACGCGCGCGGCCATCGCTACGGCCAGGTGGCCAACGGCGGCACCATCGAGATCGGCGGGCGCCACGTGCTCGATGCCACGCAGGTGGACGCGGCCGATGCCTTCGTGGTGCTGCGCCCCGGCGCGCGGCTGGAGGCCTCGGGCACCTCGGCGACGCTCGACCTGGCGGGCCGTGGCGCGACCGAGGTCGCCAGCCACGGCGGCACCATCGCGCTGAGTTCGTTCCGCGGCCTGTTCCTGGACGGCGACATGCGCGCCGCCGCGGGCGGCGCGGGCGCGGCCGGCGGCATGCTGGCGCTGAACCTGGACACGCCCATCTACGGCCAGGTAGCGCGCTACAACCTGAAGGGCGAGAACGTCGACGACGCGGTGCGCGTGCCGCGCGAGATGCTGCTGGCGCAGGTGCAGGGTCGCAGCGCGGTGGCCGATGCCGCCGGCCTGCGCCCGGGCCAGGCGCACGGCGCGCTGGCCTACGGCACGGCGCGCATCGGCGTCGACCGCATCCGCGACGGCGGCTTCGACAACCTGTCGCTGCTCAGCCACGGCATGCTGTCCTTCGACGGCAGCGTCGATCTTTCGCTGGGCCAGAGCCTGCGCCTGACCACCACCGCGCTGGCCCTGGCCGATGCGTCCGCGCCCGATGCGCGCGTGACGCTGGCCGCGCCCTACATCCGCCTGGCCGCCAGCGGGCGCACCCAGATTGACGACTACATCCTGCCCAACCCGGTGCTCGGCTCGCGCAACGCCGGCGGGGGTGCCGGCACGCTGGGCGTGCCGCTGGTGTCGGCCGGCAGTTCGCTGCGGCTGGACGCGCAGCTCATCGACCTGGCGGGCATGGTGCAGCAGGGCGTGCGCGGCACCATCGTGCGCAACGTGCCCGAGGACCTGGTCGTGGAGCGCAACGCCTTCGACCGCACGCTGCTGCGCAGCAGCGGCGACCTGCGCTTCTCGAACAACGCCAGGTTCTACGTGCCGGGCGACCTCACGCTGGCGGCGGCGCAGATCTATCCGGCCACCGGCGACAGCGGGCTGGTGCAGGTCGGCCAGCGCAACGTCATCGACAAGTGGGGCACCCGCCAGGCCGAGATGGACATGAACCGCCGGCTGGTGATCGAGCGCGTGGGCGACACGCCGGCCATGCCGCAGTCGGCCTTCGGTTCGCTCACCTTCCACGCCGCCCACATCGAGCAGCGCGGCGTGCTGCGCGCGCCGCTGGGCGGCATCGCGCTGGGCAGCGTCTTCGGCGACACCTCCACCAGCAGCGTGCAGCTGCATGCGGGCAGCCTGACCTCGGTCAGCGCCGACGGGCTGCTGATGCCCTACGGCGGCACGCAGGACGGGCTGACCTATCTCTTCAACGGCAAGGACGTGGCCTACCGCGTGCCCGGCGTCGGCCCGGCCATCACGCTGTCCGGCCACGCGGTGGACGTGCGCGAGGGCGCGGTGCTCGACATGTCGGGCGGCGGCACGCTCACCGGCACCGCCTTCCTGGCCGGGCGCGGCGGCTCCACCGACGCGCGCATGCACCCGCTGGTGCAGGTGGGCGCGCAGCGCAAGGGCTTCGTGCTGCCCGGCCTGGCCACCAACCCGGTCTATGCCATCGTGCCGGGCGTGCAGCCGCTGCAGGCGCCGCTCGGCGCAGAGAAGGGCGCGAGCGATCCGGCAGTGGGCCGGCAGATCACCATCGGCGCCGGCGTGCCCGGCCTGCCGCCGGGCCGCTACACGCTGATGCCGTCCACCTACGCGTTGCTGCCCGGCGCCTTCCGCGTCGAGCTCAACGGGCTGGCTGCGCAGGTCGGCGCGCCGGGCAGCGCGACGGCGATGCGCAACGGCTCCTACACCGCGCCCGCGCAATTGGGCGTGGCCGGCACCGGCATCCACGACGCGCTGCCGCTGCAGGCGGTGTTCACGCCGGGCGACGTGCTGCGCACCTACGCGCAGTACAACGAGACCGGCTATGCCGACTTCGCCGTGGCGCAGGCGCTGCGCGACGGCGTGCCGCGCCCGCTGCTGGAGCGCGACGCCAAGGCGCTGCGCTTCCAGTTCGGCCTGAAGGGCTCGGCGGGCGAGATGCCCGGCGAACCCGCGCTGCGCTTCGCCGGCACCGCGCGCTACGCCACGGTGGGCGACGGCATGGGCGGCACGGCGCTGGTGCTCGGCGGAACGGCGCGCTCCTTCGAGGTGCTGGGCGACGGCGCCGCACCCACGCCGGACTTCAAAGGCACCTCGCTGCATGCGCGCGACCTCAACGCCATCGGTGCCGCGCAGCTGGCCATCGGCGGCGCGCCGGCGGGCACCTTCGTGCAGGACGCCACCGCGGCCGACCGGCTGAGGGACGCCAACCGCCTGGGCTTCAGCGGCGCCGCCGAGGGCATCGTGCTGCGCGAGGGCGCGGTGCTGCGCGCGGGCGAGGTGTTCCTGGTCACCGACCGCCGCGACTCGGGCATCACCGTCGAGTCCGGTGCCGGCATCGACACGCTGGGCCGCGGGCCGGCGGCCTGGGACTCGCGCCGTGGCTACATCTACGAGCCGGGCTTGCGCAGCGTGCTGGCGGTGTCCAACGGCTGGATCGACATCCAGCCGCCGTCCGCGTCCAGCGGCGGACAAACGGGCCCCGGCCGCATCGACATCGGCGTGTGCGCCCCCAGCGGCAGCTGCAGCGCCGGCGCGCGGCTGTATTCCGAAGGCACCATCACCGCCGCCACCGACCAGGCCTTCACGCTGGGCGAGAGCACGCGCTACGGCACGCGCAACCTGGTGCTTGCATTGGGTGGCATCAACGTCGGCGGCGAACGCGCGCTGGGCGACGCCGCCGCGCGCGGCGCGCTGCCGCCGGGCCTGACGCTGAACCAGTCGGTGCTCGACCGCCTGCTGCGCGGCGACACCAGCACCGGCGCGCCGGCGCTGGAGAACCTGGTGTTCACCGTGCGCGACGCGGTCAACTTCTTCGGCTCGACGCAGCTGTCGACCATCGACCCCGCCACCGGCCAGTCGACGATCGCGCGCCTGATGCTGACCACGCCCGCGATCTACGGCTGGGGCGATGCCGACAGCGTGGCGCGCATCCACACCGACGTGCTGGTGTGGAACGGCACGCGCACGCCGCCCGGCCTGGTGGCCACCGGCGGCGCGGGCACCGGCAGCGGCCGGCTGCAGATCGACGCCCGGCGCATCGAACTGGGCGCCGCGCGCGACATGCGCGTGGACACCGTGCACGACATGGACCGGCTGGTGCTGGGCTTCGGCGAGGTGCAACTCAACGCGAGCGAGCAGGTCACGGCGCGCCAGAAGGGCTCGCTCTCGGTCTACCAGTCGCAGGGCGCGTGGGACGAGGCCGCCAAGGGCCATGTGCGCACGGGCGGCGCGCTGCGCATCGACACGCCGCTGTTGACCGGTGAGGCCGGCTCGGTGATGCGCTACACCGCCGGCGGCGATGTGCGCGTGGCCGCGCCGCAAGGCATGCAGCCGGCCACGATGACCGACGCCGACGCGTCGCGCGCGCTCGGCGCCGAAATCGCCATCGACGGGCGCAGCGTGGCGCTCGACACCGCCGTGGTGCTGCCCAGCGGCAAGCTGGTGCTGCGCGCCGACGGCGATGTGCAGTTGCACGACGGCGCGCGGCTGGACCTGGCCGGGCGGCGCCTGCGCTTCTTCGACGTCGACAAGTACAGCTGGGGCGGCGACGTGGAAATCGAAAGCCGCACGGGCAACGTGCGCCAGGCACAGGGCGCGCAGATCGACCTGTCGGCGCAGAACAACCGCGCCGGCCGGCTGGCTGTCACCGCGCTGGGCGCGGGTGCTGGTCATGTCGAGTTGCTGGGCCGCATTGCCGGCGGCAGCAGCGGCGAGTACGACGCGGGCGGCACGGCGGTGCCCTACGCGGCGGGGCGCATCGACGTGCGCGCGCAGCGCCTGGCCGACTTCGCCGGCCTGAACCGCCGCCTGACCGACGACGGCGTGGTCGGCGAGCGCAGCTTCCAGCTCAAGCAGGGCGACCTGGTGGTGGCCGACGAGCTGAAGGCGCGCGAGATCAACCTGTCGGTCGACGGCGGCCACCTCACCGTGGCCGGCACCGTGGACGCCGGCGGCGTGCAGGTCGGCAGCATCCGGCTGGCGGCGCGCGACGGCGTCACCATTGCCGGCAACGCGCTGCTCGACGCACACGGCACGCGGCTGCGCGTGGACAGCTACGGCCAGACCATCGAGGCGCCCAACCGCGCCACCATCGAGATCGACAGCGGCCAGGGCCGCCTCGTGCTGGAGAACGGCGCGCGCATGGACCTGCGCGCCGGCACCGACGGCACGCCGCGCGCCTTCGGCACGGTGGAGCTCAACGCGCCGCGCCTGGGCGGCGCGCGCGGCAACGACATCGACATCGACGCCGGCGGCACGCAGCGCATCGAGGGCGCGCGCACGATCACCGTCAACGGCTTCTTCCGCTACGACGACGCGCCCACGGGCACCGACCCGGACATCAGCGGGCGGCCCTACCAGCGCATCGACCAGGCCTACCTGCAGGCCAAGCACGAGGACAGCACGGCCTTCATGCGCAACGTGCTGGCCAACGGCGCGCTGGTCGACGGCCGGCTGGCCGGCCTGCGCGCCTACGGCGATGCCTTCCACCTGCGCCCCGGCGTGCAGATCGTGAGCCGCACGCCCGACGGCGACCTGCAGATCGACGGCGACCTCGACCTCTCGGCCTTCCGCTACGACAGCCTCAATGCGCGCACGCAGCGCACCGGCGTCTACGGCTCGGGCGAGGCCGGCGCGCTGGTGATGCGCGCGGGCGGCAACCTGAAGCTCCACGGCAGCATCAACGACGGCTTCGACACCTCGGCGCTGCCGGCCACGCGCGACGACGACGGCTGGGTGCTGCTGAAAGGGCGCGTGCCCTTCGGCGGCGACGTGGTGGTGCCGCGCGGCGGCGCCGTCACGCTGGCCGAGAACACCTTCCTGCAGCCCGGGCGCGCGCTCAACTTCCAGGCGCCGCTCAAGGCCATGAGCCTGGCGGCCGGCACCGTGCTGCCGGTGCGCGCGGTGCTCACCGAGGGCTACACGCTGCCCGCGGGCACGGTGCTCGGCGGCGCGGTGCGCGATGCGTCCGGCCAGGTCCTTCATGCGGCCGGCACCGTGCTGGCGCAGCCGCTCGTGCTGGGCGTGAACATGCAGCTGGACCCCGGCGTGCGGCTGGCGGGCGCGGCCAAGGTCGGCCCCATGCTGTGGCCGGTCGGCGTGCCGCTGCCGTTCCCCGACGGCGCGGTGCTGGACGTCAACCAGCCGCCTTTCTACCGCTACAACGGCCCGGTGCTGGCGCGCGAGGTGCCGCTGCAGCGCGGCGCCGTCATCCCGGCCGAGACGGTGGTCGTGCTGCCCGGCGGTGCGGCGTCGGTGCGGCTGCGCCTGGCCGATGGCGACGGCAACCAGGGCCGCAACTTCGCCATCGCGCCGATGCTGGCCGAGGGCTCGCAGTCGTGGTCGATGCGCCTGGTGGCCGGCGCCGACACGCAGGCCGCCGACAGCCGCGCGCTGCAGCCGCGCGGGCCGCAGCGCGACCTGCTGCTGGCCGACACGCACTACGGCAACGCCTTCACGAAGCAGCTGGTCTCCGGCGGCAAGGTGTGGTCCTGGAACCAGCAGGCGGCCGACGAAGGCTGGGGCAGCTTGGGCAGCATCCTCACGCCGGAGGAGGTGTCCTGGGGTATGTGCGACATCGGCTATTGCGACCTGGTCTCCGAGACCCCCGAGGTCTGGGACTTCAAGTCCTACCCCGTGCGCCAGCCGCTGTTCAGCGTGGTGCGCACCGGCACCGGCGACCTGGACCTGCTGGCCGGCAACGACTTCACGCAGCGCTCGCCCTACGGCATCTACACCGCCGGCACCCGCGCCGCGGCGCGCGCCGACGATGCCGACTTTCACCTGCCGCGCGCCAAGGGTCCGCAAGGCACGGTGCTCAACGGCGGCTACGACATCTTCGAGCAGTTCGTCGACAGCCAGAGCCTGTACCGCGCCTGGTACCCCGACCACGGCGGCAACCTGCGCATGCGCGTGCAGGGCGATGCGCGCGGCGACACCATCGGCGTGCGCGGCAACATGCGCCGCACCACCGACGAACTGGGCGTGTTCCGCAAGCAGATGCCCAGCGCCATGCTCGGCAACTGGCTGTGGCGCCAGGGCACCGGCAGCGTGGTGCCGGGTGCCGAGGGCGTGCCCACCGCGTGGTGGATCAACTTCGGCAGCTACGTCGCGGGCCACGAAGGCACGACCTACGACCTCGGCGGCCTCTGGCCCTACCTGGTGGGCTTCACCGGCATCGGCACGCTGGGCGGCGGCAACCTGGTGTTCGAGACCGGCGGCAACGCCGGGATGATGGAGCAGATGGGCGACCACAGCGCCACCTACGTGGCACGCAGCCAGGGCCTGCATCTCGCGGTGGGCAGCACCGGCCGCGTGACGCGCGCGGGCGAACTGCTGCTGACCGGCGGCGGCGACCTGGACGTGCGCATCGGCGGCACGCTGAACCCGGCGCCCGAGGTGCGCGCAGTGCCCGCCAGCACCACCTGGCAGGCCGGCAGCCTCCAGCGCTACGACCGCATGCGGCTGGACCTGAACGGGGTCTTCGCCAACCTGCGCGGCGCGCTGCGGCTGGAAAGCGGTGCGGTGGGCGGCATCGAGCTGGACTTCGGCACGCCCGGCCCGAAGGACTCGCGCGCGCTCAGCCCTTACGTCGCCGGCTCGTCGATCGCCTCGGGCGGCCCGGTGCTGATTCCCGGCGATGCCGGCGTGCGGCTCGATGCGCGCGGCGACCTGGTGCTGGGCGGCGTGGCCGATCCGGGGCGTGTGCCCACGCTCACGCACGGCACGCCCTTCAGCGCCAACGGCACGAAGCACCCGGGCGAGGGCTGGACCTGGTTCTCGCTGTGGACGCCGTCGACCGCGATCGACCTGTTCAGCGCCGGCGGCAACCTCACGCCGACGCTGGGCTGGACCGACCTGGGCGATCGCACCAACCACCAGGCGACCGACGGCCGCTTTGTCTACCCGGCCGTGCTGCGCGCGCTGGCGGCCAGCGGCAGCCTGTACTACGGCAGCGCGAGCTCGGGCGTGCGCGACGAATCGAGCAACGGGCCGGTGCTGTCGCCCTGGAGCCTCACGCTGGCGCCGTCGCCGGTCGGCCCGCAGTACGCGGTGAAGCGCACCGCGCAGCTGGAGCTGCTGGCGCGCGACTCCATTCACGCGGCGGGCTACACCATCACGCCCTCGGGCGCCGATCCGTCGCGGCTGGTGGACCCGTTCCAGCCGGGCTTCGCCGCGCTGGGCGGCGAGCTCTGGTACGGCCGCGAGCTGATCCACAACACGGCCGCCGACGCGCTGCTGCCCTCCATTGCACTGGACGGCCAGAATTCGTGGCTGCGCTTTCCGCTGTTCACGCTCACCTCGCCCAGCGTGGCCGACGTGGCGCCGGCGGGCCAGCCGCCGTCGCGCTTCTATGCGCTGGAGGGCGACATCGTGGGCCTGCGCACCGGCTCGATCGTCTACCGCGGCTCCAACACCGGCGTGGCGACGCCGAACGGGCTCTGGTACGAAGGCGCCGGCCCGGTGGCGATCCGCGCCGGGCGCGACATCGTCGGCGCCGGCACCGCGCTGGGCGAGGTCGATCTCGTGCCGTCGGAGGGCGCGGGCTGGCGCGGGCGCGACTTTCCCGGCCGGCCGGAACTGCCGCCGCAGCCGCAGACGCTGAACGCCGCCTCGGCGCGCGGCAACCTGATCGTGCACCGCCACGCCGATGACGTGTCGGTGGTGGAGGCCGGGCGCGACATCCGCAACAGCAGCTTCCACATCGCCGGCCCCGGCGAGCTGGTACTGAGCGCCGGGCGCGAGCTGTACATGGCCGACAAGGGCGAGCTCAAGAGCCTGGGCGCCATCGTCAACGTGAAGCCGGGCGACCGCAGCAGCGGCGCCGGCATCTCGGTGGCGGTGGGCGTGGGCCGCGACGGGCCGGACTGGGCTGGCTTCGCCGCGCGCTACCTCGACCCCAAGCGCCGCGCCGCGAGCGGCCAGCCCTTTGCCGACCAGCCCGGCACCGCGCTGTACAGCTACGGCGGCGAGCTCACGCTGGCCGGCTGGCTGTCGCAGCAGTTCGGCTACGGCGGCGACGAGGCCGGTGCCGATGCCTACCTGAAGCGCAAGCAGGCCGAGATCGACGGCCAGCGCAGCGAAGGCGGTGGCAGCACGCGCCGCGACCTGGTGCGCGAGTTCGGCCTGGCCGAAGGCCTGCACCTGGTGAACTGGCTGCGCGATCGCTTCGGAGGGAGCAACAGCCAGGGCCGCCACTTCGACGCCGCCACCATGGACGCGCAGGCCTTCTTCGCCGCGCTGCCGCCCGAGCAGCAGCAGGTGTACCTGCGCAACGTGTACTTCGCCGAGCTGCGCGCCGGCGGGCGCGAGTACAACGAAGAGGGCGGTCCGCGCCGGGGCAGCTACCTGCGCGGGCGCGAGGCCATCGCCACGCTGTTCCCCGCGCAGGGCGCCGACGGCAGCGCGCGCCGCTACCAGGGCGACCTGACCATGTTCAGCAGCGCCAACTACTACGCGAGCAGCTCCGACCCGTTCACCAAGCGCCCGCAGGCCGGCAAGAGCTACCTGCGGCGCGACGCCTGGACGGCCGCCGGCCGGCCCAGCGACATCGGCGTGTACGACGCGCTCGACGCTGGCATCCACACCAACTTCGGCGGCAACGTGAACATCCTCGTGCCGGGCGGGCGCACGCTGGTGGGGGTGGACGGCGGCTTCGTGCCGGGCGAGGGCTCGGGCGTGCTGACGCAGGGCGCGGGCGAGGTGCAGATCTACTCGCTGGACAGCATCCTGCTGGGCCAGAGCCGCATCTTCACCACCTTCGGCGGCGGCATCCTGGCCTGGTCGGCACAGGGCGACATCAACGCCGGTCGCGGCTCCAAGTCGACCGTGGTCTACACGCCGCAGCGGCGCCTGTACGACGACGCCGGCAACGTCAGCCTGTCGCCGACCACGCCCAACACTGGCGCCGGCATCGCCACGCTGAACCCGATCCCCGAGGTGCCGCCGGGCGACATCGACCTGATCGCGCCGCTGGGCACCATCGACGCCGGCGAGGCGGGCATCCGCGTGTCGGGCAACGTGAACCTGGCGGCGCTGCGCGTGGCCAACGCCGAGAACATCCAGGTGCAGGGCAAGTCCACCGGCGTCCCGGTGGTGGCGGCGGTGAACGTGGGCGCGCTCACCAACGCCAGCGCCGCCGCCTCGCAGGCCGCCACCGCGGCGCAGGACGCCGTGCAGCGCGACCGCGCGGCGCAGCGCCAGGCACTGCCCTCGGTGTTCACCGTGCGCGTGCTCGGCTTCGGCAACGAGCCCGCGGGCGGCGAGGGCGGCGCCGGTGCCGGCCGCGAGCGCACTGGCGCGGCCTACGACCCCAAGGGCGTGGTGCAGGTGCTCGGCGCGGGCGCGCTCACCACCGCGCAGATGCAGTCGCTCACGCCGGGCGAGCAGCGGGGGCTGAAACGCTGAGGCGCTGAACCTTTGCGCTACCCGCGCCGGCGAAAAAACAGAAGGGCCTCCCATGCGGAGGCCCTTCTTCTTATGTGCGCGAAACCCGCCGCGCCGGACCTCGTGCCGATTTCTTGATGAAGTTTTCGTGACAAACGACAGTCGCCGCGCACGCCGTGCGTCTAGGTATCGGTACGCAGCAGCGACATGAAGGCTCTCCACCATGAGCCGCTGCCACGCGAGCTTCATCCTTGAGAACCGAGCTGTAAATGCATGACATGAAGAAGAACGCCCCACCGACCTGCTGGAGAGCGGTGTGGCTGGCGGTGATGGCGATCGGTGCCCCGGCGGCAGCGTTCGCACAAGCACCTGCCGCTGTCTCCACGCCGGCGCCGACCTCGGCGCCCACACCGGCTGCGGGCGCGCCCGCGGCCGCCGAACCGGCCCGCAAGGTCGACATCGCCGAATACATCGTGCGCGGCAACACCGTGCTGGACGCCCGCGCCATCGAGAAGGCGGTCACGCCCTTCCTCGGCCCCGAGCGCACGCTCAAGGACGTGGAGGGCGCGCGCGACGCGCTGCTCGCGGCCTACCAGGCGGCGGGCTACCAGTCGGTGTACGTCGACCTGCCCGAACAGCAGGTCACGCAGGGCGTGGTGTTCCTGCAGGTCAACGAGACCCGCGTGGGCCGCGTGCGCGTGGTGGGCGCCGAGTACAACTCGCCGCTCGACGTGCGCGACCAGGTGCCGGCGTTGAAGGAGGGCGGCGTGCCCGACTTCAACAAGGCCCAGGCCGAGCTCACCGCGCTCAACCGCAGCCCCAAGCGCCAGGTGATGCCGCTGGTGCGCCCCGGCACCATGCCGGGCACGATGGACGTCGACCTGAAGGTCGAGGACCAGAGCCCGTGGCGCGCCAGCGTCGGCCTGAACAACGACTACAGCGCCGACACGCGCAAGCTGCGCGCCAGCGCCTCGCTGGGCCACGACAACCTCTGGCAGATGGGCCACAGCGCCTCCATCAGCTTCTTCGGCGCGCCGCAGGACCTGAACCAGACGCAGGTGTTCTCGGCCTCGTACAACGCGCCGCTCAAGGGCACGAACTGGAGCCTGGAGGCCAACGCCTTCGTGTCCGACAGCAACGTGGCCACCGTGGGCGGCACCACCGTGCTGGGCAAGGGCCACTCGATCGGCCTGAAGGCCACCTACACGGTGCCCAACACCGGCAACTGGTGGCATGCCTTCAGCGTGGGCGTCGACTTCAAGAACAACAAGGAAGCGCTGACGCTCAAGGGCAGCGGCGACACCGTGCCGCTCAAGTACGCGCCGATCACGCTGTCGTACTCGGGCTTCCGCCAGACCGACAAGAGCCAGTACGGCGTGGGCGTGTCGCTGGTGGCGGGCACCAGCAGCTCGTTCAAGTACGGCAGCGACTGGGCGGCCTTCGACTACAAGCGCTACAAGGCCTCGCCCAGCTTCATGGTGCTCAAGACCGACCTCAACGGCGCGCACAGCTTCGAGGGCGGCACGCAGGTGGCCTTCCGCGTCAACGCACAGATGACCGATTCGCCGCTCGTCTCGAGCGAGCAGATCGCCGCGGGCGGCATGAACTCGGTGCGCGGCTACCTCTCGGCCGAGGCCACCGGCGACTACGGCGTGGTCGGCTCGGTCGAGCTGCGCAGCAAGCCGCTGGCCTTCCTGGGCAGCACCGTCGAGAACTGGCGCGTGTACGCCTTTGCCGACGCCGCGCGGCTGCGCCTGAAGAGCCCGCTGCCCGAGCAGGCCGAGCGCTTCTCGCTGTATTCGGTGGGCGTGGGCACGACCTTCAAGGTGGGCACGTATTTCTCGGGCCGCGTCGACATCGGCTATCCGCTGGTCGACGGGCCGCGCACCAGGAAGCACGACACGCAGGTGAATTTCAGCATCACCGCGAGCTACTGACCGAACGAACGACCGACGGCAACAGCCATTCCTCTTTTCGATTTTTTTCTCATTCCACGAGCTTTCCGGAGAACCCTGTCATGCGACGACTTCTTTTCATCGCGCTCACGCTGTTGAGCACGCTCCTGCCGGGCCTGGCCCATGCCTGGTGGCAGGCCGAGTGGGCCTACCGCAAACCCGTCACCATCGACGGCGGCCCGCAGGCCGGCGCCATCGGCAGCGATGCCGGGCGCGTGCCGGTGCTGGTGCGCCTGCACACGGGCAACTTCAAGTTCGAGGGCGTGAGCGAGACCGGCGCCGACCTGCGCTTTGTCGCGGGCGACGACAAGACCGTGCTCAACCACCAGATCGAACAGTTCGATCCGCTGCTGGGCATCGCGCTGATCTGGGTCGACGTGCCCAACGTCTCGGCCGGCACGCCGCAAAAGCTGTGGATGTACTACGGCAACCCCAAGGCCCCGGCCTCGGGCAACGGCCAGCGCAGCTTCGACCCCGACTACACGCTGGTCTACCACTTCGCCGAAGGCGCGGTGCCGCCGCGCGACACCACCGCCTACGGCAACAACGGCCAGACCGCGGCGGTGCCCGTCGAAGGCACGGTCATCGGCAAGGGCGCCCAGCTCGGCAACGGTGCGCTGATGCTGCCCGCCACGCCCTCGCTGGCCGTGACGGCCGGCGGCACGCTGACCTTCTCGGCCTGGATCAAGCCCGATTCGCTCGGCGCGCGCCAGGCGATCTATGCGCGCCGCGACGGCGCCGGCGAGCTCGTGGTCGGCATCGACCAGGGCGTGCCCTTCGTGCAGGTGAACGGCCAGCGCAGCACGCCCGGCCAGCCGGTGCAGGCCGGCCAGTGGTCGCACCTGGCGGTGAAGGCCGAGGGTGACAGCGTCGCGCTGTATGTGGGCGGCCGTCCGGCCGTGTCGCTGGCCGCGAAGCTGCCCGCGCTGAACACCGCCGCCGCGCTCGGCGCCGATGCACCGGCTGCCGCGCCCGCTGCACCGGGCGCAGCGCCCGTGGCCGGCTTTGCGCCGTTCACCGGCGCGATCGACGAAGTGCGCCTGTCGAAGGTCGCACGTCCCGACGCGCTGCTGCTGGCCGATGCCGTGTCGCAAGGCGCCGAGTCGCGCCTGGCCGCTTTCGGCCCCGACGAGCAGCAGGCCGGCAAGAGCCACTTCGGCTTCATCCTGGCCGCGATGCCGCTGGACGCGTGGATCGTGGTCGGCCTGCTGGGCCTGATGATGGCGCTGTCGTGGGCCATCATGATCGGCAAGGGCCGCAACTTCGGCGCCACCTCGCGCGCCAACGCCACCTTCATCGAGCACTTCCGCGAAGCCGCCGGTGCGCCGCTGGACCGCCTGGCCACCAACAACACGGTGCCGCAGGAAGTGCGTGCCGATTCCTCGCTGTGGCGCCTGTACGAAGTGGCGATCGAGGAGATGCGCCGCCGCCATGACCGCGGCTACGACCTGAACGCCGTGTCGGCCTCCACCATCGGCGCCATTCGCGCCGCGATGGACGGCGTGATGGTGCGCGAGACCGAGCGCATGTCCAAGCGCATGAACTGGCTGTCGACCACCATCGAAGGCGCGCCGTACGTAGGCCTGTTTGGCACCGTGATCGGCATCATGCTGGTGTTCGTGGTGGCGGCCATGGCCGGCGCCGTGGACATCAACTCGGTGGCGCCCGGCATGGCCGCCGCGCTGCTGTGTACCGCCGCCGGCCTGGGCGTCGCGATCCCCGCGCTGTTCGGCTACAACTGGCTGGCCTCGCGCTCGGACGCCATCGGCGCCGACATGGCCGTGTTCGTCGACGAGTTCGTCACGCGCCTGGCCGAAGAGCAGGGCGAGGGCCGCTCGCTGCCGGTGGCCGTGCAGGCGCGCCGCGCCTGAGGACCGCGCACCATGGCAAACACAGCCGCGAAGTTCGCCGTGCGCAAGCGCACGGGCGGCATCAACATCACGCCCTTCGTCGACGTGCTGCTGGTGGTGCTGGTGATCTTCATCCTCACCAGCAACGCCAGCATCCCGGGCATCAAGGTCGACCTGCCCAAGGCCAGCGCCTCGGTGGCGCTGGAAAAGCCCAAGACCAAGGCCATCACGATCGACAACGCGGGCAACGTGTTCCTGGACGCCTACCCGGTCACGCTGCCCGAGCTCGAGGAGCGCCTGCGCACCGAGAAGGCGCTGTCGCCCGACTTTCCCGTGATCGTGCGCGGCGACGCCAGCGTGCAGTACGCGAAGGTGGTCGACGTGCTCGACCTGCTGCGCCGCATCGAGCTGAACCAGATCGGCCTCGTGACCGGCAAGCAGAAGTGAGGACCGGAGCGTGAACTCTCGCGACCCGATTTCTTCTGCCTCGCCCGCGCCGCGCTCCAGCGGCACGGGTGGAACGGCCGCGCTGTGGCGCCGCTGGGGCGGGGTGGTCATCGGCCTGGCGATCGTCGTGGCGCTGGCGCTGCTCGTGTGGCGGCTCCTGTCCGACACCGCGAGCCAGAAGCGCGTGGTGGCCGACGCGCCCACGCTGATGCTGCCGCCGCCCCCGCCACCGCCGCCCGAACCCGAGAAGCTGCCCGAGCCCGAGCCGGAAAAGATCAAGCCCGAAGTGGTCGAGCCCGAGCCCAAGCCGGTCGAGCCGCTGGAAGCGCCGAAGGACGACGCGCCGCCCAGCCCCTCGAAGGACCTGGGCGACCCGGTGACCATGGACAGCGCCGGCCAGGCCGGCAACGACGCCTTCGGCATCCAGGCCGGCAGCGGCGGCGGCATGAGCGGCACCGGCGGTGGCGGCGGCCTGGGCAGCGGCTCGTATGCGCGCTACGTGTCGAGCATGTTGCAGCAGGCGCTGTCGCGCGACCCGCGCACGCGCCAGCTGGTGTTCGACGACATCCAGATCGACCTGTGGCTCGGCGCCGACGGCAAGACCACGCGCGCCCAGCTGGTGCGCGGCACCGGCACCGAGGACATCGACGAGGCCGTGCTGGCGCTGGTGCGCGGGCTCGACCGCGTCGACGAACGTCCGCCGGCCTCGATGCGCTTTCCGATGCGCGTGTCGATGAAAGGCCGCCGGCCATGACTTTCCACACCTGTACGGCCGACGCCCGGCCCGACTCCTTTCCTCCAGTGAACGAAGCGATGAACACCCTGCACAACACCCTCCCGCGCCGGGGCGCGATGCCGGCCCTGCGCCAGTGCGCGCTCGCGGCGGCCGTGGCCTCCGCCTTCGTGCTGTCGGCCGGCACCGCCATGGCCCAGACCGCCGCCGCGCCCGCGGGCGAATCCGCCATGGTCAAGCTGATTCGTGGCCTCATTCAAAGCGGCACGCTCGCCAAGGACGTGGGCGAAGCGCTGCTGGCCCAGGCCCAGACCGAAGCCATCGCCGCGCAGCAGGCACAGCGCCAGGCGGCCGTGTCGGCCACCGCCGCATCGGCCACCGTCGCGGGCGGCATGCGCCTCGAAGCGGGCGACGTGCGCGTGCCCTACATCTCGCAGACCGTGCGCGACCAGATCCGCGACGAGGTCAAGGCGCAGGTCATGGCCCAGGCCAAGGACGAAGGCTGGGCCGCGCCCAACGAGACGCCCGAGTGGAGCAAGCGCATCCGCTTCGAAGGCGACGTGCGCGTGCGCAACGAATCGCGCAGCTACGCCGGCAACAACAGCGACATCGAGATCAACTGGCCCTCGCTCAACCAGGGCAGCGGCTATGACGTCAACCCGAACACCAACCTGTCGCTGCCGTCGATCCTGAACACGCGCCAGGACCGCCGCAACCTGTTCCGCGCCCGCGCACGCGTGGGCCTGCTGGCCGACCTGTCGGAGAACACCAAGGCCGGCGTGCGCCTGGCCTCGGGCAGCGACGAGAGCCCCGTTTCCACCACCACCACGCTGGGCGGCGGCCTGGGCAAGAAGAGCGTGTGGCTCGACCAGATGTGGATCTCGCACAAGCCGACCGACTGGCTCACCGTGACCGGCGGCCGCTTCGGCAACCCCTTCATGTCGACCGACCTGCTGTACTCCAGCGACCTGAACTTCGACGGCATTGCCGCGCAGTTCGACAAGAAGCTGGCCTCGAACCGCGACCTCTCGCTGTTCGGCACGCTGGGCCTCATTCCGCTCGAGTACTCCGCGGACGGTTCACCCACGCGCAGCCAGCGCAAGATGAAGAGCGAGAACAAGTGGCTGCTCGGCGCGCAGGTGGGCGCCGACTGGAAGATCAACGAAGACAACCGCGTGCGCGGCGCGCTGGCGTACTACAACTTCCGCAACGTCAGCGGCCAGGTCTCCGAGCCCTGCGCGCTGTACGCAGGCGCCGACGGCTGCAGCACCGACTGGTCGCGCCCGGCCTTCATGCAGAAGGGCAACACGCTCATGCTGCTGCGCGACATCTCGCTCGACCCGCTCAACCCGGCCGGCACGCCGCAGCCGCAGTACGTGGGCCTGGCCTCGAAGTTCCGCCTGATCGACCTGAACCTGCGCTGGGACACCCAGGTGGCCGGCAACAACCTGCGCCTGGACGCCAACTTCGTGCGCAACACCGCCTACGACGCCAACGACATCTGGAAGCGCGGCGGCATCCGTGGCGCCATCGTGAACAACTTCGGCCCGACCGGCGGCACCACCCAGTCCGACTTCAAGAGCGGCGGCAACGCCTACATGCTGCAGGCCACCTACGGCAAGCCGGCACCGGCCGCACGCGGCGACTGGAACGTGCTCGCGGGCTACAAGCGCATCGAGCCCGATGCCATGCCCGATGGCTACAACGATTCGAGCTTCCACGGCGGCGGCACCAACGCGCGCGGCTACTTCCTGGGCGGCTCGTACGCGATCGACAAGAACATGTGGTTCACCGGCCGCTGGATCTCGACCAAGGAGGTCTACGGCCCGCCGCTGTCGATCGACACCCTGCAGCTCGAATTCAATGCGCGTTTCTAAGAAGGAGTCCGCCGTGTCCCGAACGATCTTCCCGGCGCTGGCCCTGGCCGCGCTGGCCGCCACGGCCGGCGTCGCGCAGGCCCAGCAGCCGCAGGGCCAGAGCATGGAGGAGCGGCTGCGCGCGCAGCTGCGCACCACCACCACCCAGCTGCAGCAGGCGCAGAACGAGCTGGCCGCGCTCAAGGCCGGCCAGCCCGCGGGCAAGGCGCCCGCGGCACCCGGTGCGGCGCCGGCCGCGTCCGAGCTCGAGACGCTGAAGAAGGAACTGGCCGCCAGCCAGGCCCAGCTCGCGTCCGAGCGCCATGCACGCGGCCAGGCCAGCGCCGGCAACGCGCAGCTGCGCGAGCAGGCCCAGGTCGCCAGCGAGAAGGCGGGCGCGCAGATCGCGCAGTTCCGCGGCGCGTACGACGAGCTGCTGAAGATGGCGCGCGCCTCCGAGGCCGAACGCCAGCGCCTGGCCGGCGAGGCCGCGCTGCAGCGCACTGCGCTCACGCAGTGCGAGGCCAAGAACACGCAGCTGTATGCCGTCGGGCAGGAAGTGCTGCGCGCCTACGAAACCATGGACGTGGGCAGCGTGCTCGCCTCGCGCCAGCCCTTCGCGGCGCAAAGCCGCGTCAAGTACGAACAGATCGCGCAGCAGTACGGCGACAAGCTCTACGAGAGCCGCTTCGACGTGCGCGCCGTGAGCGCGCCGGCGCCTGCGGCTGCTGCATCCCCCACGGAAGGAAAGCCCCAATGAACCCCGCACAAGCCACTCCCGCAGCCGGGCTCGGCCGCCGCCTGCGCGCGGCAGCCGGTGTGCTGCTCGTCTCTTCGGTCGGCGTGGCCGCCGCGCAGCAGCCCGCCGCGCCCGGCCCCGCTGTCGTCGCACGCATCGGCGAAGTGACCATCGGCCAGGACGAGATCGAGAAGCTGCTGCAGACCCTGCCCGAGACCGAGCGCGCCGCCGTCAAGGCCGACCGCGCGAGCCTCGATGGCTGGCTGCGCCAGCGCCTCGTGAGCGAAGCGCTGCTGCGCGACGCCCGCGCCAAGGGCTGGGCCGACCGGCCCGACGTGAAGGCCAAGATCGACGCCGCCACGCGCGAGATCACCGCGCGCATCGTCGCCACCAGCTACCTCGAATCCGTGAGCCAGGTGCCTGCGGGCTTTCCGTCGGACGCCGAGGTGAAGGCCGCCTACGACCAGGGCAAGACCGGCTTCAACCTGCCGGCCGCCTACCGCGTGGCGCAGATCTACCTGGCCACGCCCGAGCGCGACCCGGCCGCCATCGCCAAGGTGCGCGACGAAGCCAACCGCCTCGCCAAGCAGGCCCGCAGCGGCGATTTCGCCGCCGTGGCGCGCGCCAGCTCGCAGGACCGCCGCAGCGCCGAACGCGGCGGCGAGGTCGACACGCTGCCGCTCGCGCGCATCCTGCCCGAACTGCGCGACACCGTGGCCAGGCTCAAGCAGGGCCAGGTCAGCGAGCCGGTGCAGGCCGAGGCGGGCTTTCACATCGTCAAGCTGCTCGACACCCAGCCCGCGCGCACCGCCACCCTCGAGGAAATGAAGCCGCAACTGCAGGCCGCGCTGCGCCAGCAGCGGCAGCAGCAGCTGGTGCAGGCCTACATGGCCCAGCTGGCGCCGCCGGCGCAACTGAGCATCGACAGCGCCGCGCTCGACGCCGCGCTCAAGAAAACCAACTGAACCCATTCCCCCTTTTCAGAAAGAAGAAGCACACCATGAACACCACCGCCACGACCCCGCAAGCCGACGACCAGGCCGCCACGCCGGTGCCTTTCGACATGCTCGACGCCGTCACGCCCGAGCAGGTGTCGGACGCCATCAAGGCCGCCGGCGGCGCCGTCACCGCCATCGAACAGGATGGCGTGGTGCGCCTGCACAGCGCCAGCCACGGCATCGGCTTCCAGGTGCTGTGGGGCAACGCCGTCACCACCACCCAGTACACCGACTTCACCCTGAGCTGCCCGCTGCGCGTGCAGGGCGGCACGCTGCCCGAGGCCGTGCTCGCCGCCTGGCACCGCAGCAAGCGCTTTGCGCGCGTGGCGCAGCACGGCGACTTCGTCGTGCTCGAGATGGACGTGGTCGTGGCCGGCGGCGTCAGCCCCGCCTACCTGGCGTTTGCCGTGCGTCTGTGGATGCAGATGATGGGCGAGTTCTTCCTGCACCTGCGCAACTACGGCCCCGCCGCCGAGACGCGCGGCGATGCGGCGAATGCCGACGCTGCTGCTGCCACCGCCGCCGTCCAGGGTGTGCCCGCCGCCGCGTGATGCCACTGCCCATGCGCGCTGCATCCGGCCTGTCCGTGGACGACCACCACCATCCCTCGCACGACTCGCCCACGGGCCGCGCCATCCAGGCCGCGGCGCGCCAGGCCCAACGCGCGCGCCGCGCCGAGACCGTGCGGCTGCGCCAGCGCGCCGCGCTGCTCGAGCTGCTGGTGCAGACCATGGCGGAGCTGCATATCTCGATGGCCGAGCTGAATGCGGCGCGCAAGGCGTTGGCGCCTGCGTGGCGGCAGGTGGGGGACGGGGGCGCCTTGCTCGATCGCGATCTGGAGCGTTGACGCCATGCGGGGAGGCTGCGGAGGGTAGGGCAGAATCGCCCGCCCCACGCTCCCGAAAGGTCGCCCCGTGACGACGCCCGCCCGCTCTGCCCAGATCGCCCAGACCACGCCCACGGGCGCTGCCATCGCAGAGAAGGTGGCGCAGGCCTACGACTTCGGCGAGGTCTGGTCGTGCGAGCTGCTGCGGCGCAGCTTCAACCATGTCTACGGCCTGCAGTTTGCCGACGGCCGCCACGCCGTCGCGCGCCTGAGCGCCGACCGCCCGCGCGGCGCCCCCAACATCGGCTACGAAACGGCACTGCTCGTGCACCTGAAGGCCAGGGGCGTTCCGGTGGCCGGCGCGCTGGCGGCACGCGACGGCACACATGCTGTCGCGATGGACCTGCCCGAGGGCGAGCGTCCGCTGATCCTGTTCGAGCACCTCGACGGCGACGTGCCCGGCGACGTGCTGCCCGACGTCGAAGCCACCGGCCGCGGCCTGGCGCTGTTGCACGAAGCCGCGCAGGACTACCACGGCCCCGCCAGCCGCTACACCCTGGAACTGCCCGACCTGCTGCACGCGTCGCTGGAGCGCCTGCACGCCGCGCCCACCATGACCGACGCGCTGCGCCCGGAGTTCAGCGCCATCGCGCGCGCACTCGAAGCCCGCGTCACCGCGATGCCGGCCCTGACGCGCGTTCACGGGCACGGCGATTGCCATGGCATGAACAACTTCGTGACGGAGGGTCTGGACGGCGTGCGCGTCGCCTCGTTCTTCGATTTCGACGATGCAGGCCCCGGCTGGCTGGCCTACGACCTGTGCGTGTACCTGTGGGCGATGCACCCGCGCACGGTGAGCGGATCGTTCGACGCGACGTCGCTGGCGCGTTGGCGCAGCTACCTGGCGGGCTACCGCAGCGCGCGTCCGTTGCCTTCGGCGGACGTCGACGCCATCGCCGCCTTCATGGCCGTGCGGCAGTTTTGGCTCATGGGCGAACACGCAGGCCGCATCGCGGTGTGGGGCACGCAGTCGATGCCGACGAGCTGGCTGCGCACTCAGGTGAAGATGTTGACGGCGTGGGCGGAGTTGCGAACGCCCGAGTGAGGCTTCGGCTCAGGCTTGCGCGACCCAACCCCTGAATGCCATGCCTGCATAGAACAGGCGGACGTTGGTGAAACCCGTCTCTTCGAGCAATGCCTCTTCCTGCGCCGGGCTGAGCAGCGTCAGTGTCGAGCCGATCGCGGACGCCGCCTTGCGTGCGTTGTCCGGATCGACGCCGGAAGCCGCCGCGAAAGCGACATAGCGCGAGAGCCACAACTCTCGTTCTCCACCCGCCTGGGGAAAACTGAGATGCGCCGTGACGAACGGCGCACCGGGCTTCAGGCGACGACGAATTTCCATCAACGTCGACCTGCGTTCATCGAGCGTCAGGAAGTGCATCGTCAACAGGCAGGTCGCCGCATCGAACGGGCCTTCGGGGGCGGTGTCGGTGTAGCCATGGTGCAGCGTGGCCCGTTCGGCGAGCGAGCCGAGTGTTTCCACAGCGAGGTCGAGCATGGGTTGCGACGGATCGACTCCGACGAAATGCCATCGGGGATGCGCCTGCGCGAGCACCTTCAACTCCATGCCACCACCGGCGCCGATGACCAGCACGTGGGCCGCATCCGGTGCGCGCTCGGCGACGAGCAGGGTCGCCATCGTCTGCAGGTCGTGCAGGCCTGGCACCAGGCGAGCGGTTTTCTCGGCGTAGTTGTTGGTGGTGGACGACGTGCTGAAGGCGGGGGTGGGTTGGGACATTTCCACAGTCTATGTGGGCGTCGCGCGCTTCGCAGGCGCAGGGCTGCGGGAGAATCCAGTCAGAAGCGGGCCTCGCCCGAACCCGACGTCATTTTGCGGAGACCGCCTGCATGCCCATCCCGTCCCTCAGCGTCCGTCGTGCGGTGTCCGACGACGCCGCGCGCATCGATGCGCTCTACGGCCAACTGGTCGCAGACACGGCGCGCTGCGTGCTGCCCGAACGTCTGCAGGAGTTGTCCGAAGACCCGCGGACGGCGCTTCTTGTTGCGGAGATCGATGGCCAGGTGTGCGCCACGGTGCTGGTCTCGCTGTGCGAGGACGTGATGTACAAGCGGCAGCCGTTCGCTGTCGTGGAGAACGTTGTCGTCGACGTGGCCGCTCGCAACCGAGGGGTCGGGGTCGCGTTGATGCGGGAGGTCGAGGCGTTCTGTGCGGCGAGCGATTGCTCGAAGATCATGTTGCTGAGTTCGGTGGATCGCACGGATGCCCATCGGTTCTTCGAGCGATGCGGCTTCGATGCCTCGGCCAAACGGGGTCTCGTCAAATATCGGCGCTCCTTTGCTTGAGGTGCGACCTCGGGCGGGCATGACGACAGTCCTTCATCTCATCGGACCCGGCGGCGCGGGGAAAACCACCGTCGGCCCGCATCTGGCCCGGAGACTGGGCTGGGCGTTCGTCGATCTCGACCAGCACTTCATGTCCCGCGAAGGGAACATCGACGCCATCATCGAGGCGTCTGGCTACTTGGGCTATGCAAGGCGGAACGTGGCCGTCTATCGGGAGGTTCGATCTGCGTTGACCAGTCCCACCGTTCTCGCACTTTCGTCCGGATTCCTCACGTATCCGGAAGGCGTGGAGGAGGGGTATCCCACGTTGCGTTGCGCCATCGAGGCCGACGCGCTGACCTCGCTGCTGCTGCCAGCCTTCGAGCTCGAGGCATGCGTGGAGGCGATCGTGCGACGCCAGCTTTCGCGGCCGTATTTGCGCGGTGACAGCGCGAGCGAGGAGCGGCGGATACGGGAGCGATTCCCAAAGTTCATGGCGATGCCGTGTGCCCGTTTCCGCAGCGACGCTGCGCCGGACGACGTCGCGTCGCAGATTGAACGACTCGTGCGCAGGTGACGGATGCCGCTGCCGAAGAGAGAGCCAAGCGGCTCTCTCTCATGCCGTCTCAGGCCAGCGTCGAAGCGCGCCCCGCCTGCGACACCCTCGCGAGCCGCCACGTCATCCCGATCCCCACAACCGTCGCGATCAGCCCCACCAGGAACACACTGTCGTGACCGTAGTGGTCGGCAATCAGCCCCGCCATCGGGCCTGTGACGCCGTACGCCAGATCCTGGAACGCCGCGAAGCCGCCGATCGCTGTTCCGCGCAGGTGGGTGGGCACGCGCTTGACGGCCTCCAGTCCCATGGCGGGGAAGACCATCGAGCATCCCATGCCGGTCAGCAGTGCGCCCACCATCGCCACGACGGGATGGGGCGCCAGCCACAGCAGCGCTTGACCCACGGCTTCGATCGCGAGGGAGACCAGCGCGACCTTGGTGCCGCCGATGCGGTCGGGCAAGCGACCCGCCAGCAGGCGCACCAGGACGAAGCCCAGGCCGAAGCACGTCAGTCCATAGCCGGCACCCTGCCAGCCATGCGCCAGGAAGTACAAGGGAAAGAACGCGCCCAAGGCGGCGAAGCCGACGCCTTGCAGGCCCACGACCGCGCCTTGCTTCCAGATGAGCCCCAGCACATCGGAGAAGGGCGCGCGGCGCCCCTGAGCCGACATGGCGGGCGCAATGCACCACAGCATCGCGCCGCTGACCAGCGGCAAGGCGATGCTGCCCGCCATCAGGCCGGCGAAGCCGAGCCGCTCCAGCAGCCAGAGGCCCAGCGGGCCGCCCACCGCGAAAGCGCCGTACATGCCGGTGCCGACGAGTGCCATGACCTGCCCGGAACGCGCGGGGCCCATGGCCGCCATCGCCCAGCCCAGCATGCCGACGAGCGCGAAGCTTTCGCCGAGGCCCAGCACGAGACGCCCCACCAGAAGAACCAGGTACGCGCCGACGCCATGGCCCAGCATGGGCAGCGAGGACGCCCAGCACAGGAGCGATGCCGCCGCATAGAGGACAAGGCCCCGGAACATGGCGACCTTGCCGCCGTGTTCGTCAGCGAGCCGGCCCGCCCAGCCGCGACTGAGGATGGTGGACAGGAAAGCAACGCCGACGCCCAGGCCGGACGCGACGTTGCCCATGCCCAGCGTCTGCGACACATGGAGCGTCACAGCCGGCATCGACATGGCGACAGACAGGTAAGCGAGAAATAGCGCGAGGGTCATCCAGACCAACGTGCGCAGGGAAGAAGAGTTTGTTTGGACGTTCGTCATCGAGCGCCGCTCCTTGAGTTTTCAAAGGCGGCACCAGCCGGTCGAATGGGCGGGACGATGAGCACCGAAGCGACCCACGCGCACCGCCAGTCGGCATGCGGGTGCCACTGGTGATGCGTTGGTTGACGTAAACGCTTACGGCGGGATGGAGCTCTGAACAGGTCAGAGTCGATTTTTGCAGCGACGATTCTAGCAACGTGATCGAGACGGGATCGCACGTTCGCAGACGTCGGCCTGGGTCTTCAAGCGCCTGCCGCTCGCCGGCGCTTCCTGTCCGGCTACAGTCGGATGGCTCCATGTCCCTGACCCTATGAACAGCATCACTCCCTGCGATTCCGCCCGAACGGCGCGGCGCTTCGCTGCACTCCCTCTCTTGTCGACGCCCACCCTGACGATGGAGCGCACATAGCCATGCACGAAATCATCTGCCCCCATTGCAGCAAGGCATTCAAGATCGATGAAGCCGGCTACGCGGACATCCTGAAGCAGGTGCGCGACGGCGATTTCGAGAAGCAGTTGCACGAGCGGTTGGAACTGGCCGAGCGCGACAAGCGCGCCGCCGTCGAACTCGCCCAGACCCGGGCCGCCGGCGAACTGCAGAAGGCCGCCGCCGCCAAGGACGGCGAGATCCAGGAACTCAGGGCGAAGCTCGAAGCCGGCGATGTCGCGCGCAAGCTCGCCGTGAGCGAGGCCCTGGGCGCCGTGGAACGGGAGCGCGACGCGCTCGCCAACGAGCTTGAGAAGGCCAAGCAGGACAAGCTGGCCGCCACCGCGCTTGCCGAAGCAAGGCACGTGGGCGAGCTGCAGAAGAGCGCCGCCGCGAAGGACGTGGAAATCCAGGAACTGAAGGCCCGGCTCGATGCCATCGAGGTGGCCAAGAAGCTCGCGATCAGCGAGGCTGTCAGCGTGGTCGAGAAGGAGCGGGACCAGTGGAAGAGCGGCCTCGAGCGGGCGGAGCTCGAGAAACAACTCGCCGAGAAATCACTCAAGGACAAGTACGAAACGCAGATCAAGGACCGCGACGACGCGATCGAGCGGCTGCGGGACATGAAGGCGCGCCTGTCGACCAAGATGGTGGGCGAGACCCTGGAGCAGCACTGCGAGACCGAGTTCAACCGCATCCGGTCGATGGCGTTTCCCCGCGCCTACTTCGAGAAGGACAACGACGCGCGCACGGGCAGCAAGGGCGACTACATCTTCCGCGACGCGGACGAGGCCGGCACCGAGATCGTCTCGATCATGTTCGAGATGAAGAACGAGAACGACCGCACGGCCACGAAGAACAGGAACGAAGACTTTCTCAAGGAACTCGACAAGGACCGCACCGAGAAGGGCTGCGAGTACGCGGTGCTGGTGTCGCTGCTCGAGCCCGACAACGAGCTCTACAACACCGGGATCGTCGATGTGTTCCATCGCTACCCGAAGATGTATGTCGTGCGCCCGCAGTTCTTCCTGCCCATCATCACGCTGCTGCGCAATGCGGCGATGAATTCGCTCAAGTACAAGTCGGAGCTGGCGCTGGTCAAGGCGCAGAACATCGACATCACGAAGTTCGAAACCGAGCTGGAGACCTTCAAGGCCGCCTTCGGCAGGAACTACGACCTGGCCCACGGCCACTTCCAGAAGGCGATCGCGGAGATCGACAAGTCGATCGACCACCTGCAGAAGACGAAGGAAGCGCTGCTCGGAACCGACCGGAATCTTCGCCTTGCGAACGACAAGGCGCAGGACGTGACGATCAAGAAGCTGACGCGCGGCAACCCGACGATGGCGGCCAAGTTCGCCGAACTGAAGAAGCTCGGGTCTTCCGAGACGGAATGACGCTGGCGCAGGCGCTACCCAGGAAATACATGAACCACATCACCATCGACTACCGTCAGGACGTGCCCCTGGACCCGGTCGACGTCGCCCGCGTCTTCGACCGCTCCGGCATCAAGCGCCCCACGAACGATCTCGCCCGCATTGCGCGGATGTTCGCCGCGCCCAGCCTCCTGCTGTCGGCCTGGGTCGACAACGAACTGGTGGGGCTGTCGCGGTCGCTGACCGACCATGCGTACTGCTGCTACCTGTCGGACCTGGCGGTGGACAAGAAGTACCAGGGCCATGGCATCGGCCGGGAGCTCGTGCAGCGCACGCAGGCGATCATCGGCGACGAGGTGTCGCTGATCCTTCTCTCGGCACCCGACGCGATGTCTTACTACCCGACGCTCGGCTTCGAGCTGGCGCAGAACGCGTACGTCATCCGGCGCAAACGCTAGAGGCCACTGCGCCACGCCTCACGGCGACCGCCGTGACCCCGCCAGCCCGGCCTTCGCATCCAGCAGGTGCCCGAGCGGCAGCGCCGTTTCCGACTTGATCTCGCGCAGCACGATGCTCGAGCGCACGTGCGTCACGCCGGGCAGGCTGAACAGCACCTCGTGCAGGAAGCGCTCGTAGTGCTTCATGTCGGGCACGGTCACGTTGAGGATGTAGTCCGCGGGGCCGGTGGCCGACACGCAGCGGATGATCTGCGGGCTCGCGGCCACGGCTTCTTCGAAGCGCTGCACCATCGCTTCGCTGTGGCGGTCGAGGTTCACCTCGGCCACGGCCGACACGTGCAGGCCCACGTGCTCGGGGTCAACGAGCGCGGTGTAGCCGCGGATGACGCCGGCCGCCTCCATGTCCTTGATGCGCTTCCAGCAGGGCGTGGGCGACAGGCCCACGGCCTCGGAAATCTGCTGCACGGTCTGCCGGCCGTCATGCTGCAGTGCAGAAAGGATCTTGAGGCAATGCTCGTCAAGAGAAACAGAACCGACGTTCATCGCAGTTTTTGAGTGAATTCTTCTTCAAACAAGGGTCTGCGCCAGTGTATTGAAGAAACACTTACTTGGGGGGGCGCAGAACAATTCCGGGCATGAACGCCCCACTTGAAGCGACCGCACTCCGACGGCCCGACTACCAGCTTTCCGACAACCTCTGGGCCGATGCCGGCTCGGTCTTCCTCACCGGCACGCAGGCGTTGATCCGCATCCTGGTGATGCAGAAACAGCGCGACGCAGTGCGCGGCCTGCACACGCAGGGCTTCGTGAGCGGCTACCGCGGCTCGCCGCTGGGCATGGTCGACCAGGCGATCTGGAAGGCCGGCGAGCGCTTCAAGAAGACGGGCATCCGCTTCGTGCCCGCCGTGAACGAGGAGCTGGCTGCCACGCAGGTGCTGGGCACGCAGCGCGTGGAGTCCGACCCCGAACGCACGGTCGATGGCGTGTACGCCATGTGGTACGGCAAGGGCCCGGGCGTGGACCGCGCGGGCGACGCGCTCAAGCACGGCAATGCCTACGGCTCGTCGCCGCACGGCGGCGTGCTGGTGGTGGCGGGCGACGACCACGGCTGCGTGTCGTCGTCGATGCCGCACCAGAGCGACCACGCCTTCATGGCCTGGCGCATGCCCGTGATGCAGCCCGCGAGCGTGGCCGAGTACTTGGAGTTCGGCCTGTACGGCTACGAGCTGTCGCGCTACTCGGGCGCGTGGGTCGGCATGGCGGCGCTGTCTGAAATCGTGGAGAGCGCGGGCACGGTGGACCTCGATGCGGTGAATGCGCGCGTGGCCGCCTGGGAAGACGCCGATGCCGTGCGCGCCGCCACCGGCCACGCGGCACCGCCCGATGGGCTGCACTACCGCTGGCCCGACCTGCCGTCGCTGCGCATCGAGTCGCGGCTGGAAGACAAGCTCGCGGCCGTGGCCGCCTTCACGCAACGCAACAGCATCGACCGCCACGTCATCGTGAGCCCGCATGCCAAGGTGGGCATCGTCACCTGCGGCAAGGCGCACCACGACCTGATGGAGGTGCTGCGCCGGCTCGAACTCTCGCCCGATCAGCTCGCGCGCGCCGGTGTGCGGCTGTACAAGGTGGGCCTGAGCTTTCCGGTCGAGCAGACGCGCCTCAAGGAATTCGCGCGCGGGCTCGGCGAGATCCTCATCGTGGAAGAGAAGGGTGCGGTGGTCGAGACGCAGCTGCGCGACATCTTCTACAACGCGCCGCCCGATGCGCGCCCCGTGCTCGTGGGCAAGCACGACCACGCGGGTCAGCCGCTGGTGTCGGCGCTCGGCGAGCTGCGGCCGTCGCGCCTCATCGAGCTGGTCGCGCACTGGCTGGCCGCGCACTTTCCGGAGAACCACGACCTGGGCGATCACCTGCAGCATGTGCGCGACTTCACGCCGCCCGAGCTGCTGGCCAATGCGAGCGATGCGGTCAAGCGCCTTCCGTACTTCTGCGCCGGCTGCCCGCACAACACCAGCACCAAGGTGCCCGAAGGCTCGACCGCGCGCGCGGGCATCGGCTGCCACTTCATGGCCAACTGGATGGACCGCAGCACGGCCGGCCTGATCCAGATGGGTGGGGAGGGCGTCGACTGGATCTCGCACGCGATGTTCACGAAGACGCCGCACGTGTTCCAGAACCTGGGCGACGGCACCTACTACCACTCGGGCTACCTCGCGATCCGCCAGGCCGTGGCGGCCAAGGCCACGCTCACCTACAAGATCCTGTTCAATGACGCGGTCGCGATGACCGGCGGCCAGCCGGTCGACGGCGTCATCAGCGTGGACGCCATTGCGCGGCAGGTGGAGTCGGAAGGCGTCACCAAGGTGGTGGTCGTGAGCGATGCCATCCACCACTACGACGCCATCAAGAACAAGTTTCCGACGGGCACCGAGTTCCATGACCGCGCCGCGCTCGACGAGGTGCAGCGCCGCCTGCGCGAGATGCCCGGCGTGACCGTGCTCATCTATGAACAGACCTGCGCCGCCGAGAAGCGCCGCCGCCGCAAGAAGGGCGAGCTGGCCGATCCGCCCAAGCGCCTGTTCATCAACGAGGCCGTGTGCGAAGGCTGCGGCGACTGCACCGTGCAGAGCAACTGCGTGGCCGTGCTCCCGCACGAAACGCCGATGGGCCGCAAGCGCAAGATCGACCAGACCAGCTGCAACAAGGACTACTCCTGCGCCAAGGGCTTCTGCCCCAGCTTCGTGGGCGTCACGGGCGGCAAGCTGCGCCGCAAGAGCGGGGCGCTGGCGGCCGGGCGCGATGCCTTCCTGCACCGCGTGGGCGCGCTCGCGCATCCCGCGCCGCATGCATGGACCGGCCCCTACGACCTGCTCGTGACCGGCGTGGGCGGCACCGGCGTGGTGACGGTGGGCGCGGTCATCGCGATGGCCGCGCACCTCGAGGCCAAGTCGGCCAGCGTGCTCGACTTCATGGGTTTCGCGCAGAAGGGCGGTTCGGTGCTGAGCTTCGTGCGGCTGGCCGACACGCCCGAGCGGTTGAACCAGGTGCGCATCGACACGCAGCAGGCCGACGCCATCCTCGCCTGCGACGTGGTGGTGGGCGCCTCGGCCGACGCGCTGCAGACCGTGCGGCACGGACGCACGCGCGTGCTCGCGAACATCCATGAGATTCCCGTGGCCGAGTCGCTTCGCAACCCCGATGCGGACCTGCATGTCGACCTGCTGCTGGAGAAGATGCGCTTCGTCGCGGGCGAAGAGCAGGTCGAGACCTTCGATGCGCAGAGCCTGGCCGAAGAGTTCCTGGGCGACACGCTGGCCGCGAACATCGTCGCGACCGGCTATGCGTGGCAGCGCGGCCTCGTGCCGCTGAGCCTCGAAGCGCTCATGCACGCGATCGAACTCAACGGCGTGGCCGTGGCGGCCAACCAGTCGGCGTTCTCGCTGGGGCGGCTCGCGGCCGGCGACCCCGCGGCGCTCGACCAGCTGCGCGCGGCACCGGTCGAGGCTGCGGCGCACCAGGTCGACGACCGCCCACTGGAAACGCTGATCGCCGATGCGCGCCGCCATCTCACCGGCTACCAGAACGCCGCGTGGGCCGCGCGCTTCGAGCAGCGTATCCGCGCAGTGCAGGCGGTCGAATCCGCAATGCCGGGTGGCGATGCGAGCCTGCCCTTCACGCGCAACGCGGCGCGCAGCCTCTTGAAGCTCATGAGCTACAAGGACGAGTACGAGGTCGCGCGCCTGTACACCGACGGCGCGTTCCTGCAGAAGCTGAAGGACCAGTTTGAAGGCGACCTGAAGCTCGAGTTCCACATGGCGCCGCCGCTGCTCTCGCGCCCCGCGCACGGACAGGCGCCGGCCAAGGTGCGTCTCGGTGGATGGATGCTGCCGGCGATGAAGTGGCTGGCCCACGGCAAGCGCCTGCGCGGCACGCCCTTCGACCTGTTCGGCCACACGGCGGAACGCCGCACCGAGCGCGCGTTGATCGAGCACTTCGACCGCCTGCTGCAGGAAATGGCCACCGCGCTGACGCCCGACAACCAGCCGACCGCCGCACGCATCGCGGCGCTGCCGTTGTCGGTGCGCGGCTTCGGCCACGTGAAGCTGGCGAACCTGGATGCGGCGCGCCTGCGCGAGGCCGAGCTGCTGCACCGCTTTGCGCCATCGCGCTACGCGAAGCCGGTGGATGCGCCCAGCGCCGGGCAGATCCGCGGCGTCGCCATCGTGGCCAGCGCACGGTAGCGGGCGCGGGTGGCGAGCGTGAGTTGCTCGGATACGATCCTTGCCGAAGCACTCACTCCCGCCACACCCCGACGATCACAGGACCCATGCGCGCCTTCCTCTACTACGCCCTGATGCTCCTGCTCGGATATGCCTGGTACAGGTACGGACAGAAGCTGCTGCGCAAGGGCTATCGCGATGAGAAGGGCGAACTCACCCAGGGGCTCGTAGGGCCCGTCGGATTCCTCATGGCCGGTGGCGTGACCTGCTACCTCTTCTTCGCGATGCTGCGCGCCCTGGTCCGGGGCGAGGTGCCCTGCGTCGGAAAGGGCTGCGTGGGGCAGGTCTACACGCTGGCGGCGCATGCGGGCGACTACTGGGCCAACCTGTTCTTCCTGGCGTGGTGCGTCCTGGGCCTGGGCTATGCGATGTACGTGACGCTCAGGATCTGGTTCCGGGCTTAGCCCGCGCAGGGCGCGCAGCCGGTTCCCGCGCCAGCATCTCGACCACCAGGGCAATGAACCACTGGTGCAGCGCCGAGGTCTCGTGCCGTTCATGCCAGACCAGTTCGACGGTGCGCGGCGGCGCCGCCAGCGGTGGGGCCACGCGCTTCAGGCCCGTCATGCGCATCGTCTCCAGGCCCTCGGACCAGGGCAGCACGGCGATCAGGTCGGAGCGGCGCACGGCTTCGTAGGCTGCGGAGTAGTGGCTCACCGTAGAGACCAGGTTGCGCTGCAGGCCGCGGCTTTGCAGCACGCGGTCGTAGATGCCACCGACACGGCCCGCCAGGCTCACGTCGAGGTGGCGGGCGGCCAGGAATTTCTTCAGCGGAATTTTGTCGAGCTTGGCCAGCGGATGGTCGTTGCGCATGAAGCAGGCGAAGTCCACCGACCACAGCCGGCGTGAGCGCATGAAGCCGGGGCGCTGCACGTCGTCGTTGTAGGCGCCGATGGCGAAGTCGGCGCGGTTGTCGTCCAGCGACTGCCCGAAGTCCACCACCGTGCCGGGGTGGGTGTGCAAGCGCATGCCTGGCGCAAGTTCGCCGAGCCGCTCGAGCAGCCGCGGCGCGACGATGCAGGCCACGTAGTCGGTCATCGAGACTGTCAGGCGGGCGTCGCTTTGCGAGGCATCGAAGCTCTCGCCCTCGAGCGTGCCCCGGATGGTGCGCAGCGAGCGCGCCAGCGGCGCCCACAACTCCGTGGCGCGCCGCGTCGGGCGGATGCCCGCGCCGTTGCGCACGAACAGAGGGTCGCCGTAGGTTTCGCGCAGCCGGCGCAGCGCGTTGCTGACCGTGGGCTGCGTGAGCGACAGCTTGGACGCGGCACGCGTCACGTTGCCTTCGTTCATGAGGGCTTCGAAGACCTTCAGCAGGTTCAGATCGGCGTTGCGGTAGTTCATGGGCAGAAGAGGAGGCTACTGAAACCATTCACACGGTCAATGAAGTGGATTCAGCATATAAATTTTTCGGAATTGTGACGCGATCCTACGATCCCGTCATTCCTCACCGCCCATGCCCTCGGAACCCGGCAAACAGACCCATGACTCAGATCCTCGTCAAGAACGCCCGCCTGCTCGATCCGCTGAAGCCCGAGCTGCAGGACCGCCACGACATCCTGATCGAGGGCGACACCATCCGTGAGGTGTCCGACCGGCCGATCGTGGCGCGCGATGCGCGGGTCATCGACGCCGCCGGCAAGACCGTGATGCCCGGCCTGATCGACCTGCATGTGCACGTGGTGGCCGTCGACCTGAACCTGCAGCGCCAGGCGCTGATGCCCAACGTGCTGGCGACGCTGCGCAGTCTGCCGATCCTGCGCGGCATGCTGCGCCGCGGCTTCACCACCGTGCGCGACGCCGCCGGCGCGGGCGATGCGTTCAAGCAGGCGGTGCAGTCGGGGCTGGCGCAGGGGCCGCGCCTGTTCGTCTCGGGTCGCGCACTGAGCCAGACCGGCGGCCATGGCGACGGCCGTGCGCGTTCCGACTATCTGGTGGCCAACACCGTGTGCCCCAACTGCGCCCGCGTGGGCATGCTCGCCCGCGTGGCCGACGGCGTGGACGCCGTGCGCAAGGCCGTGCGCGAAGAACTGCAGATGGGCGCCGACCAGATCAAGATCATGGCCGGCGGCGGCGTGGCGTCGCCCACCGACCCGGTCGATGCCCTGGGCTACAGCGAGGACGAGATCCGCGCCATCGTCGGGGAAGCGGCGGCCCGCAACACCTACGTGCTGGCTCACGCCTACACCCCGGCCGCGATCCAGCGCGTGGTGCGCTGCGGCGTGCGCACGATCGAGCACGGCAACCTGGTCGATGCGCCCACCGCCGCGCTCATGGCCGAGCACGGCGCCTATGTGGTGCCCACGCTGGTGACCTACGACGCCCTCGCCAACGAAGGCGCGGCGCTGGGGCTGCCGCCCGCGAGCGTGGCCAAGGTGGAAGACGTGCGCGGCGCCGGGCTGCGCTCGCTCGAGATCTACAAGTCGGCCGGCGTGAAGATGGGCTTCGGCACCGACCTGCTGGGCGAATCGCATCGGCTGCAGAGCGACGAGTTCCGCCTGCGTGCCCAGGTGCTGTCGCCGGCCGAGATCATCGCCAGCGCCACGCTGATCGGCGCCGAGGTGCTGGGCATGAGCGACCGGCTCGGCCGGCTGATCCCGGGCGCGCTGGCCGACCTGTTGCTGGTCGATGGCGACCCGATGCGCAACCTCGATTGCCTGCTGGGGCAGGGCGAGCGCATTCCCCTGGTGATGAAGGCCGGCGTGGTCGAGTTCGACGCGCTGTAGCCCGTACCCCCGACCAGTTCAGACAACCCGCCGGATGCCTCCGGCTCCTTCAAGGAAACGACACATGCCCAAGCTGACGCAAGCCGTCTGGCGGTACCGCCACGACCAGATGGTCCGGTTGATGGACGAACTCGCCGTCGATGCGCTGGTGTTCACCACAGCGGACTTCTTTCAGTTCGCCACCAACTTCCACACCGACGTGCAGCCCTGGGAGCGGCCGATCTTCGCGGTCGTGCCGCGCCAGGGCGAGGGCTTCCTGGTCATGAACGAGCTGTCCACGAACCACATGCGCTTCTCGATGGAAGCGCACAAGGTGTGGATCACGGACGTGACGTTTTATGCCGAGCATCCGATGGTGAGCAACCGCCTGCCGCTCGTGTCGCAGCTCCCCGAGATCCTCGCCGAGCGCCTGAGCCGCGCCGGCCTGCGCCGCTCGCGCATCGCGCTGGATGCCGGCAGCGGCGTGATGGCGGCCGTGCAGCGCCTGCTGCCCGACCTGAACGTGCGCGTCGCCACCGCGGAGGTGCGCAGCCTGCGCTGGCAGAAGCACGCCGAGGAACTGGCCGTCATGCAGGCCATGGCCGGGCTGACGGACTGGCTGCAAGACCGCTACCGCGAAGCGATCAAGCCCGGCCGCCTGGTGCAGGAGATGGACTGCGCCATGGCCAGCCTGTTCGTGCAGGAGGCCGCCGAGCGTTTTCCCGGCGAGCAGTTCGAGGTCGTGCGCTGCTGGACGCTCAGCGGCCCGGCATCGGCCTCGCCGCATGGCGACGGTGCTTCCTGCGGCGCGCGCATCCGCGAAGGCGACGTGCTGGTCAACATCGTGATTCCCCGGCTCAACGGCCTGACGATCGAGAACGAGCGCACCTGGTTCTGCGGGCGCCCTGACGAGCAGAAGAAGGCGCTGTGGACCGCCGCACGCGACGCGACCGATGCGGCCATCGGCGCGGCCGTGACAGGCCGGCCCGTGTGCGCGATCGACGCCGCGGCGCAGGCCGTGATCGAGCGCGCCGGCTTTGCCGACTGCATCCGCCACCGCACGGGCCACGCCATCGGCATCGTGCACCACGAGTACCCGGAGGACATGGCCTTCAGCCAGCGCCCGCTGCGCGACAACGAGGTCTATTCGGCCGAGCCCGGCCTGTACGTCTACGGCGTGGGGGGCTTTCGCATCGACGACACGGTCGTGGTGGGCGCGACGCCGCGTGTGCTCACCGCCACGCCCAAGTCGCTCGACTACGCCACCGTCGGTTGATACCGCTCACACCTTTCGCAACCACCGACCTTGACTTCATCATGACCATCCGTCGCACCATGCTTTCCGCGTTGGCCGTTGCCGCCTCGCTGCTCGCCGCACCCGCCTTCGCGCAGGGCTTTCCCTCCAAGCCGATCAAGGTCGTGGTCCCGCAGCCGGCCGGCTCAGGGCCGGACACCTTGGCGCGCACGTTGGCCGATGTGCTCGCCAAGAGCGTCGGGCAGAGCGTCGTGGTGGAGAACCGGCCCGGCGCCAACGGCACGCTGGCCGCGGCCTACGTGCTCTCGCAGCCCGCGGACGGCTACACGCTGTTCCTGGCCGGCGTCTCGAACATGTCGTGGAACCCGCACCTGTACAAGTCGCTGGGGCACCAGCCGGCGCGCGACTTCACCGGTGTCGCCGTCATCGCCAACACGCCGTTCGTGACGGTCGTGTCGCCGAGCCTGGGCGTGAAGACACTGCCCGACCTCATCAAGATGGCCAAGGCCGAGCCGCAGCGGCTCAGCTTCGCATCGGCCGGCATCGGCAACTCCACCCATCTGGCGAGCGAGCTGCTGAAGTCGCGCACCGGCATCCAGATGCAGCACGTGCCCATCAGCGGCGCCGGCGGCCCCAACGCGCTGACCAGCGTGATGGCGGGCGACACGCCGGTGATGACGACCGTCCCCGTCGGCGTCGTGCCGCTGGTCAAGAGCGGCAAGCTGGTGCCGCTGGCGGTGACCGGCGAGCGGCGACTGCTGCAACTGCCCGACGTGCCCACGTTCAAGGAGCTGGGCATCGACATGGAAGTGCCCGGCTGGTACTCCCTGGTGGCGCGCGCAGGCGCACCCGGCGACGCGGTCACGCGGCTCAACGCCGAGATCAATAAAGCCCTGGACATGCCCGAGATGAAGGAGCGCCTGGCCGGCCAGATGCTGATCGGCGTCAAGTCGACCCCGGCCGATGTCTTGAAGTTCACGCAGCGCGAGTCGGCGACCTGGGGGCCCATTATCGATCGGCTGGGCATTGCGCAGTGAGAGCCATCGAGCCGGCTTCCTTCGAGGCCCTGGACCACGCGCTGCGGCGGTTTCCGGGGCATCGGCTGTTCACCGTGCTGGCGATCGACCCCAGCCTTGCTGCGTCCCGGCGCCTGTACACGAGCGACCCGGTGGCGTATCCGTGCGGCGGTACCAAGCCACTGCACCATGACAACGACTTCTTTCGCGAGGTGGTGCAGGGCGGCCGGGCGCGCATCTGCGTTGATCAGGAAGACTGCCGTCGCGCGTTCCCGGACCATGCGCTGATCGACGCGCTGGGCTGCCGGTCTGCCATCAATGTGCCGATCCGGCACGATGGCCGCACGATCGGTTCCTTGAACCTCCTGCATCAGGAACACTGGTATCAGTCCGACATGGTGCCCGCGCTGATGCGCTTCGCCGAACAGGCCGCACCCTTGCTTCTTTCGCTCCGATACGCTGAGATGCCCGCATGACGATCCATCGCCGAACCTTCGTGCTGAATGCTGCCGTGTCCCTGTGTGCGGCATCGCTCGCCACCGCGGCGCGTGCAGCCGGCCCGGGCTACCCCAGCAAGCCGATCACCATCGTGTTTCCTTATGCGGCAGGCGGTGCCACCGACGCCATGACGCGGCAGATCGCGGACCTCATGGCCAAGGCGCTCGGCCAGCCGGTCATCGTCGACGCGAAGCCGGGCGCCGGTGGATCGATGGCGCTGCAGCAGGCCGTGCGCGCCAACCCGGACGGGCACACGCTGGTGCTCGTGGCCAGCGGAACGATGGCCGTCAACCCTTACCTGTACGACCTGAAGTACAAGCCGGTGGAAGACCTGGCGCCCATCACGATCCTGGTCGACATTCCCTTCGTGGTCGTGACAAGGCCGGACTTTCCCGCGCGCACCCTCAAGGAATTCATCGCGCATGCCAAGGCGAATCCGGGAAAGATCTCGTTCGCGAATGCAGGCGTGGGCACGCAGGCCCACCTGACGCAGATGATGTTCATGAAGGAGTCCGGCATCTCGGCCAACGTCGTTCCCTACAAGGGCGGCACGGGCGCCATCGCCGACCTGCTCGGCGGCCACATCGACGCCATGATCGACAACGCCGCCGCGCAGGTTGCGAACGTGCAGGCCGGCAAGGTGCGCGCGCTGTTCGTCACGACGCGCGAGCGCAGCGAATCGCTGCCCGGCGTGCCCACGGCGCAGGAGGCGGGGTTGCCGGGCTTCGTGACCTCGGGATGGTTTGGGCTGGCGGCACCGAAGGGCACGCCGCAGGCGATCGTCGACAAGCTCAACGCGGTGATCGTCCAGGGCATGGCGCGGCCCGAGACGCGCAAGAGGTTGATCGATGCGGGGTGGATGCCCATCGGTAGCTCGCCCAGCGAGGCGACGGAGCGGGCGCGGTCGGACCTGGTGCGGTTCGGGCAGGTGGCGCGGCAGATGGAACTGAAGAAAGAGTGAGGGGCGCCATGGCCTCGTGAGCGGGCGCGGCAAGGACGGATGGCCGGCACTCGAAAGACCCGTGCGACTGGGTACCATCGGCCACGACCGGCCGTTCGCCGGGGGACGGTTGAACCGACGATGTTGAAGACGCTCGCAGCAGCCGAGGGACGTTTGCTTGAGTAGCACGCGAATCCCTTTCCACACCACCACGATCCGCACGTCCGCAGCGGTGGTTCGCGCGGCAGCCGCAGCGGTCGTCCTGCTGGGGCTGGCCGCCGCGCCCGCCGCTGCGCAGTCGCCACCGGCCACGGCCGGACCGACCACAGTGAAGGTGCCGCCCACCGGCGCGCGCACGTGCCTGGGCTTGCAGCAAGACGGCAGATCCGCCCCTCAGTCCTGCACGGACGCGGGACCGCTGGCCTTGATCCCCAAGCAAGACGGCATGTTGCGCGCGGGCCCACCCCACTACGAGGCGGTGGCCGGCCAACCCTTGACCTCCTGCGTGCGCGACCGGGTGTCCGGGCTGGTCTGGGAGGGCAAGCCCGACAGCGGCAAGCTGGCATGGATGAGGACACAGGCCGGTCCGCCGGGCACCGGCAAGCTGATCGACACCTACGGTCCGCACAACGAGCCAGCGCCCGGCAGCCGGGCCAACACCGACGCCTATTCCTACTACGGCGACGGGCGGCCGGGCGATGCCATGGCCTATGTGGCGCAGGTGAATGCGATGCGCCTGTGCGGCTTCACCGATTGGCGCCTGCCCACGGTGGCCGAGCTGCACGGCCTGATCGATCTGGGGGAGCTGATCAACGAACGGACGGGGCGATGGCCCGCCGAGCAGGCCGCCGTCGATGCGCGATGGCTGCCCAACACCATGCCGGGCAACTACCTGAGCTCCGAGCCGGACGACCAGACCCGCATCTGGTGCGTGAGCTTCAAGCTCGGGTTCGTCTACAGCTGCAACCGCAGGATGGAGAGAAAACCGCAGCCGTTGTTCATTCGCCTGGTGCGCGGCCCCGAAGTGCCGGAGACGGGACGCTGGCGCGAAGTGTCCGACGAGCGCGGCGTGCCCGGCGGCGTGGTCGAAGACCGCCACACCGGCCTGGCGTGGCGCCGCTGCGACGAGCCGCAGGTATGGAACGGCCAGCGCTGCACCGGGACGGCCGGGCGCTACCGCTATGTGCAAGCCCTGCAGCACGCCAGCACACAACCGGGTTGGCGCCTGCCCACCATCAAGGAGGTGAACAGCCTCGCAGGGCGCTGGTTCAAGAAGCTCGACATCCCCGCCGCCGATTTCCCGGCGTCCGGCACGCAGCCGCTGCGCGAAGGGTATCGGTCCTCCACCGTCTGCACCGCCGGCCCCGCGACGCGGGAGGCCCGTGCATGGATCGGAGGATGGGTGCTGGGGGGTGGGGGCGATATCTCTTGCGAGGCGCAGCCCATGCCCCTCGGGGTCCGGCTCGTGCGCGAGTGATGTGCGATGCGCATCTGTCTCGACGCCATGCCGTGAAGCTGTGGCACCGGGTCAAGGACGGCAAGCTCGCGCCTCGCTGCCCGTCGTTCCTGGCGTTTCTGTACTTCCTCTTTGGCGAGGCATCAGCTACCGTCTGACGCGGCCTGCTTGCGGCCACGAGCGGTCATTCAGGGTGCCGCCCCGCGCTCCGAAAGCAGCAGGCCGCCCAACCCGGAGGAGACTCGCATGGGACTTCTGACCTTCAGCCTCAACGTCACCCTGGACGGCTGCGTCGACCACCAGGAGGGCATCGCCGACGACGAGACGCACGCCTTCTTCACCCGCCTCATGGACGAGGGTGGGGCGATACTGTGGGGCCGCACCACCTACGAGATGATGGAGAGCTACTGGCCGGCGGTCGCCCGCGGCGATGTGGAGGCGCCGCCGGCGGTGCGCGAATGGGCGGCCAAGCTGGAGATCAAGCCGAAGTACGTCGTGTCGTCGACGCGAACGGACTTCCCGTGGAGCCACAGCCACCACATCGCCGGCGACTTGCGCTCGGGCGTGCAAAAGCTCAAGGACGCGACCCCAGCCGGCGTGCTCCTCGGTAGCGGCAAGCTCGCGACCGCGCTGGACCGGCTGGATCTGATCGACGAGTACAGGTTCCTCGTGCACCCCAGGATCGCGGGCCACGGCCCGACCCTGTACCAGAGCGGGCTGCCTCACACGCGACGGCTTGAGCTGGTCTCGGCGAAGCCGCTCGGCAACGGCGCGGTCGCCATGCACTACCGGCGCGCGCGTGGCTGACAGTCAACCACGCAGCCGCCTCCGGCGATGACTGATCAGCGCGACCAGCGCGATGCAGGCCACGCCCCCTGCGAACGGAAACAGCACGGTCGTCACCGAGTAGTGCTCCAGCGCGAGGATCACCAACACATTCCGGGCCGCACCCAGCGCAAAGAAGGTGGTCTGTTCGCGAAGTGGCTGGGGGCAGGCCGCGCGAAAGGTCGGTGCGAAGCCGGCGAGGTCGACGGCGGTCAGGATCACCACCGCCCACATCGCATCGCTGGTCAGGAACCAGGTGAGCAGCACTGAAAGCGAGGCCACCAGAAAGATCCAGTCTGCTCGCGTGATCTCCGGATCGGTTCGCCTCGAGTAAGGCAGCGCGCAGATGCAGAACGCGATCGCGCCGGACAACCCGATGGACCAGGCGCCTGTGCCTGCGCCTCCTGCGAGTTGCGCCCAGAACACCACCACGGGGGCAATACCCCAACTGCATCCCCAACGACGGGCGTCATCTGCCGATAGCGAGTGTGTCCCGCTACCGTAGATTGCTCGCTCAATCCATCAGATTGATCTGTAGATACCCGTTGGTGCCTGTGGTCGCGTTGTTGGCGCCCACGATCGCGAAGATGCTGCTTCCCTGCATCGCGAAGTACGATTTCGGATCGGTACCAGTGCCGACGATCCCACGCATGCCCAGCGGCCCGAGGCTGCCCATCGTTGCAAACGTGTTGTGGGCACTGGAAGTCGAGCCATCCGTACTCACCGCACTCCTGAACGACTCCGTGGCGCGCACGTCGACTTTCCCCCAGGAGGCTGCGGTAGAAATGCCGTAACCGAAGCCTGTAGGCCATTGCGAGCTCTCGGGCAGCCCGATTCGGAAGACCGCTGTCTTGGGATCGCCATTCAGCTTGCCGCTGATCAAGAAGATCTTTTCGCTGCCAACGCGAGCCATCGCAAACAGAGCGGCATCGGCCGGTGCGGCGGGGTCCACCATGTTCCAGGTTCCGACGACGGTTCCCGGAGAGATGTTCCAGGTCTTCAGCGAGGCGGCCGGGCAGTTGTCGACGCGGTAGATGGTGCTGTGGGTACAGCGAACCAGAACCGTGCCGCCACCGGATATCTTCATCTGCGAGATATCGGACACGCTGGTGGCAGAGCCCACGTTGATGCCGAAGCGATTGAACGTGCCGTCGAGACCCGCCTGATTCGTCTCAAGCGCCCGTGAGGCGACGAAGGATTGGGTCGCGAAGCTCTCGGTCGCTGCCTGTGTCACGTCAAACGGGAATGCACCAACGAGGACATCCTGGCCGACACGAAAACGAGCAGTGTTCGCAGAAGTGGTGATGCGGCTGGATTGAAAAAGATAGGTTCCGGCCTGGTCTGCATCTGCCGTAAAGCTGCCCGACACCGCTGTGATGTTGCTGCCGGTCCATTCGTAGGTTCCAACGTCGAAGTTCAGCGCAACAGTCTGGCGTGTTCCATTGGTAGCGAAGGCGCTATAGCTGCCATTGCGCGCATCGCCGCCTGCCACCTCGAAATTGATGTCCCACGCATTGTTGGCCGCGCGGGCGGTCACCTTGAAGGGCTTGGCTTGGGTACTGCCGTTGACCAGCTGGGCCTTCCAACTGGACGCACCGATCTCCGGACTGCGCAGGGTGATATTTTCGCCAGTGCTGGTCCATTCGACGGCAGCCCCGGCGTCGATCTGGACGGTATCGCCCGGCTTGATCGCGTGGGGACCTTCACCTTGGACTGTTGCGTTGTTCACCTTGATGGTGGGAGCCGCGGCCGACGCTGAGGAGGGGGGCGGTGGAAACAGCCCCAATCCTCCCCCGCCGCTTCCACCACCACCGCCTCCGCAAGCGGCCAAGGCCATGGTCATGGAAACGGCTGCTGCCGTGGTGAATTTTCTTGACATCGCTCTTCCTCCCTCGGTGTTAGTTGGCATCCAACGCCTTGCTGGATGGCCAATGGCGACCGAACCATGCTATCCGTGGTGCAACCGCTGCTCGCATGTGCACCGACACCGTATTCGGTGCGCTTTCTTGTGGGTTTGCGCAAAACATCACAGTTTGAAAAGCAATCAGACGCCGCGATGACGCCAGTCGGCGTGCACGCTTGAAGGCCTCGTAGCTGTAGCCTGCGGCGATCTACGCTGGTGCCAGATCCGCGATCCACCCCTTACCGCAACCCCGACTGCCGATCCGCCGCCCCCACCAGTTGCACCAGCCCCGGCCCGATCGTGTCCAGCAGCTGCGACTTCTTCCAGTGAAACCCCGGCACCGCGCAGTTGAACAGCAGCCGCCGCGGTCCGTAGCGAACCCGCGCCGCGGCGCCTGCAGCAAGCACGCCGAACCCTGAATCTCCCAGGTTGATCGCGAAGCCGCGCTTGCGATAGTTCGCCACGCTGTCGCGCACGCCTTCCAGACAACGCGCGTGTTCTTCGGGCCGCTCGTGCTTCACATGGGCAAGGAACTCCTGGCGCTCACCCGCAGGCAACTGCGCGAGCCACGCGCGGCCCATGGCGGTTTCGACAATGCCGCGCACGGCACCGACGCCGGGGCGCTTCAAGGTGCCGCCCTCGTGGGCACAGGTCTCCAGGTAGACCACGTCGAGATCGCTGGTCACGCCGACCGACACCGCGCCCTCGACGCGGTCGGCCAGTTGCTGCATGGCCGGGCGCAGCAGGGCCAGCATGGGCGTGTTGATGACGTAGGGGTAGCACAGCGCCACGGCGGCGGGGCCGATGAAGTAGCGGTCCAGGCGTTCGTCGTGGTCCAGGAAACCCATGGTCAGCAGGGTGCGGCACAGGCGCGAGACGGTGGGGCGCGACAGGCCGAGCTTGGCGGCGAACTCGCTGTTGGCGTGCGCGCGCGGGTCGCCCACGAAGGTCTGCAGGATGAGCAGGCCCTTGGCCAGGGTGCCGGCGATGTACGGGTCTTCGTCCCGCACCCGGCGCAGGTCGTCGGAATGCTTCATGGGCTGGCGGCGATTCTGGACAGGGCGGGGCATGGGAGTGAATCGCAGTTTCAATGATTGAAATTCAGTGCCGGCAATTGTGGACCTGCTTCCTACAGTCGCGGCCACCATGATCCGAGACACCCCCCACTTCGAGGCCCTGCGGGCCGACATCCGCGCCTTCGTTCGCGAACGCTGGCATCCGCTGGAAGACCAGGTCAGCCGCGACAACGACATCCCGCCCGACGTGGTCGACGAACTGCGGCGCAAGGGCTACTTCGGCTGGAGCATTCCCGAGGCCTACGGCGGCCTGGGCCTCACGACCGAGGAGCTGGTGCTGTGCGCGATGGAGCTGTCGCAGTCGTCGGTGGCGCTGCGCGCCCGCGTGGGCACCAACACGGGCATCGGCTCCGAAGCGCTGGTGGCCGACGGCACCGAGGCGCAGAAGCAGCGCTGGCTGCCGCGCATGGCCACGGGCGAGCTCACGGGCTGCCTGGCGCTCACGGAGCCCGAGGCGGGCTCGGAGGCGAGCAACGTGCAGACCACCGCGCGCCGCGAGGGCGACCACTACGTGCTCAACGGCAGCAAGCGCTTCATCACGAACGCGCCGGTGGCCGATGTGTTCACCGTCATCGCCCGCACCGAAGACGGCTCGAAGGGCAGCAAGGGCGTGTCGGCGTTCCTGGTCGAGCGCGGGCCGGGCCTGACGACGGGCGCGCCCTACCGCATGATGGGCCAGGCCGGCTCGTTCGTGTCGGACGTGCACTTCGACGAATGCCGCGTGCACGCCGACCAGCTCATCGGCGGGCGCGAAGGCATGGGCTTCCAGACGGTGATGAAGGTGCTCAACAAGCAGCGCCTGCACCTGGCGGCGCTGTGCACGGGCCCGGCCATCCGCATGCTGGACCTGGCCATGGCGCACACCAGCAGCCGCAACCAGTTCGGCCAGGCGGTGGCCGACTTCCAGCTGGTGCAGGCCATGATCGCCGACAGCCGTACCGAGATCTACGCGGCGCGTTCGATGATCCTCGAGGCGGCGCGTGCACGCGATCGCGGCGAAGACGTGGCCCTGTCGGCCTCGATGTGCAAGTACTTCGCGTCGGAGATGTGCGGTCGCGTGGCCGACCGTGCGGTGCAGATGTTCGGTGGCTCCGGCTACGTGGCCGACTTCAGCCCCATCGAGCGCTATTACCGCGATGTGCGGCTGTTCCGCCTGTACGAGGGCACGAGCCAGATTCATCAGCTGAACATCGCCAAGCTGGCATTGCGCGAGGCGGGCGCGCGATGAACGTGCGCACGGACCTCGTGCCACGGGTGCGCGACTTCGTCGAGCGGCACTGCATTCCGCTCGAATCGACTGCCCACGTGCACGACCCGCGGGCGATGGACGCGGCGCTGTCGCAGCTGCGCCCGGTCGCGCGCGAGCTGGGCCTGTACCTGCCGCAGATGCCGGTGGAGGAGGGCGGGCTGGGCCTGTCGTGGGTCGAGCGCGCGGCGGTGTTCGAGGAGGCCGGCCGCAGCTACCTGGGCCCGGCCGCGCTGAACTGCGCCGCGCCCGACCAGCCCAACATGATCAGCCTGTTGCGCCAGGGCACGCCCGCGCAACAGCAGCGCTACCTGCGGCCGCTGGCCGAGGGCCGCATCCGCTCGTGCTTCGCGATGACCGAGCCGGCGCCTGGCGCGGGTTCCGACCCGTCGATGCTGCGCACCACCGCGCGGCGCGAGGGTGATGGCTGGGTCATCGACGGCCACAAGTGGTTCATCACCGGCGCGGTGGGCGCGGCCTTCTGCATCGTGCTGGCGCAGACGGACGAAGGGCCCACGCAGTTCATCGTGGACATGGACCACCCGGGCCTTTCGCTGGTGCGCGCCATCCGCGCCATCGACCCCTTCGCCGTGGGCGGCCATGGCGAGCTGCGCTTCACTGCCTGCCGCGTGGGCGCCGACGCGGTGCTGGGCGAGGTGGGCTCGGGTTTCGTGGCGGCGCAGCAGCGGCTGGAGCCCGCGCGGCTGTCGCACTGTCTGCGGCTCATGGGCCGTGCGCGGCGCGCGCTCGAGATCGCGCAGGCCTACGTGGGCGAGCGCACGTCGTTCGGCGATCGGCTGGCCGACCTGCAGCAGGTCCAGGCGATGGTGGCCGACTGCCACATCGACCTGCATGCGAGCCGGCTCATGAGCCTGGACTGCGCGCGCCGCATGGACGAGGGGCTGTCGGTGAAGACCGAGTCGGCGATGACGAAGGTCTTCGTGTCCGAAGCCCTGAACCGCGTGGCCGATCGCGCGGCGCAGATGTGCGGTGCGCTGGGCATGTCGGAAGACGCGCCCATCGCCCTCATCGTGCGCGAGCTGCGGCCCTTCCGTATCTACGACGGCGCCTCCGAGCTGCACCGCGCCACGCTCGGGCGCCGCTTCCTCACGCACTGACACGCTGAACACACAGAGAAACTGGAGACTGACGATGACGTCCTTGATCAAGAAAATTTCGCACCTGGCTGCCGGCCTTGCATTCGGCCTGGCCGGCTCGTTGGCGATGGCTGCCTTCCCCGATCGCCCCGTGAAGCTGGTCGTGCCTTTCCCCGCCGGCGGCAGCACCGACCTGGTGGCGCGCGAGGTGGCGCTGGAACTGGGCCACGCGCTGGGCCAGCCGGTCATCGTGGAGAACAAGCCCGGCGCCGGCAGCCTCATCGGCTTGGAGCTCGTGGCCAAGTCCGCGCCCGACGGCTACACGCTGCTCATGGCGGGCCTGACCAACATCTTCCTGCCCTACGTGCACAAGGGCCTCAGCTGGAACCCGGTGGACGACTTCGTGCCCGTGGGCCTGGTGGCCGACTTGCCCAACGTGATCGCGGTCAACGCGAAGACGCCGTACCAGAAGCTGCCCGAGCTCATTGCCGCCGACAAGGCCAAGCCGGGGCAACTCGCCTTCGGCTCCGCCGGCCCGAGCACGCCGTCGCACCTGGTGTGCGAAATGATCAACCACCAGGCCGCCATCAAGATGCAGCACGTGCCCTACAAGGGGAACGCGCCGGCGGTGAACGACCTGATCGCCGGTCACATCCCGGTGATGTGCAACAACCTCGGCGGCACGCTGCCCTACATGAGCAGCGGGCAGATCCGCATCCTGGCGCAGACCGGCCGCACGCGCTCGCCCTCGGCGCCCGACGTGCCCACCTTCGCCGAGCTGGGCCTGCAGGGCTTCGACAGCGGCCTGTGGGTGGGCATCGTCGCGCCCAAGGGCACGCCCGATGCCGTCATGCGTCCGCTGCGGGCGGCATTGGCCAAGGCCTTGCCCGCGGTGAAGGACAAGTTGGCCAAGCTGGGCGCGGCCGCGCTCGACCCGTCGCTGCCCGCCTACGGCCAGCGCATCGCCGCCGACCGCAAGCTGTGGGACCCGGTGCTCAAGCGCGTCGACCTGAAGGGCAACTGATGGGCCAGCCTGCCGACCACGCACCCCTGCACGGGGTGCGCATCCTCGACATGGCGACCGTGCTCGCCGCGCCGTTCTCGGCCACGCTGTGCGGCGACATGGGCGCCGACGTCGTCAAGCTCGAGCTGCCGGGCGGCGGCGATCCGCTGCGCGGGCTCACGCCGGTGCACGAGGGCCATCCGCTGTTCTGGAAGACCGCGAATCGCGGCAAGAAGGGCATCTCGCTGGACGTGCGCAAGCCCGAGGGCCGCGCGCTGTTCCTGCAGCTCATCGCCGGCTTCGACGTGCTGGTGGAAAACTTCCGCACCGGCACGCTCGACGGTTGGGGCCTGGACATCGCCACGTTGCACGCGGCCAACCCGCGCCTCATCGTGCTGCGCCTCACGGGCTTCGGCCAGACCGGCCCGTATGCGCGCCGGCCGGGCTTTGCCCGCATCTTCGAAGCGATGAGCGGCTTCACGCACCTGACCGGCGAGTCCGGCGGCCCGCCGCAGCACATGAACTATCCGTTGGGCGACGTGGTGGCGGGCCTGTTCGGCGCCTTCGCCATCAGCACCGCGTTGGCCGAGCGCAATGCATTGCCGCGCGCGCAGCAGCGGGGCGCCGAGATCGACCTGTCGGCCACCGAGGCGATGTCGCGCCTGCTCGATCCGCTGGCGGCCGAGCACCGCATCGGCGGCGTGGTGCGCGAACGCACCGGTTCGCGCGCCACCTACACCGCGCCGTCCAACGTGTTTCGCGCGCTCGACGGCGTGTGGTTCACGCTGGTGGGCACGGGCGGGCCGATCTTCGCGCGCATCTGCCGCGCCATCGGTCGCGACGACCTGCTCACCGACGCACGCTTTGCCGACAACGCCGCGCGCATCCGCCACCTGGAGGCGCTGGACCGCATCATTGCCGACTGGTGCAGCAGTCTTCCATTCGCGGAGCTGGCCGTGCGGCTGGACCGCGAAGACGTGCCCTACAGCAAGGTGTATTCGATCGCCGACCTGCGGGCCGACCCGCACATGCAGGCACGCGGCGCCTTCATCGACGTGCCCGACGAACAGTTCGGCACCGTGCCCGCGCCGGCGGCGGTGCCGCGCTTCGTGGGGCGCGAAGGCGTGCGCCCGGCCGCCACGGGGCCGCGCACGGGGCAGCACAACGCCGAGGTGTATGGCGCACTGGGCCTGGGCGAGGCACAGCTCGCAGCGCTGCGCGACGCGCAGGTGATCTGAAGCGCGCCCGCGTTTTCGCCTGCCCGGCCGGGTAGGCGTTTTGTCATGCCTGTCCCCGTGCCGTCGCGGGACACCTGACTCCCCCAGAAAAGGGCGCTCCGCTCATGTGCGAAAGCGGTGCGATTCCTACAGTCATCCCCATGCCGAACGCTTCTTCCCACACCGGGAAGGCCAGCGGTTTCGGCCGGCCACGATCACCGGGGAAACCGCATGGAACCGCTCGAAGTTCTGCCGAGAACCGCCCTGAGTCTGCTGCGCGAAGACGCCGGCATGTCGTTCATGGAGTTCGCGCTGATCGGTGCGCTGGTGATGGTCGTCGTCCTTCTGCTGGTGCTCGCCCTGCGGCGCAGTGCCTGAACACGGGGAGCCCGCCATGCAGGAATTCAACGCTGTTCTCGAACTGCTCGCGATGCTGGCGACCGACATCCGCATGCTGGCGCTCTTCGCGCTGCTCGGCGTGGCGGCTGTGAGCGACTGGCGCTTCTATCGCATTCCCAACTGGCTGACCTTCGGCGGCGCGTGCTTCGCCCTCATCTACGGAACGATGGCGGCACGCACGCCGTCGTCGGGCGCGCTGAGTGCATTCGGTGGTCTGGGCGTGGGCTTCGTCGTGATGCTGCCGTTCTATGCGCTGGGGATCATGGGCGCGGGCGACGTCAAGCTGATGGCCATGACCGGAGCCTTCCTGGGGCCCCAGCAGACGCTGATGGCCTTGCTCTTCACTTTCATCGCGGGCGGCGTCGCGGCGCTGGCTTTCGCGATCCATCGCCGCCGCCTCGCTCACATGCTCGGCAACGTCAAGACCGCGGCGCAGGGGATGCTCATTTCCGGCATCGCAGGCGTGCGGCCCGACGGGCGCCTGCAGGCAGGCCAGTCCGTGGGCAAGTTGCCCTACGGCGTCTGCATCGCGGCGGGCACGGTGGTCCAAGTGCTGGCGCACCAGCTGGGCTTTGTCTAGCTCCTACATGTTTCACCCCTGGCGGAGGTTCGTATGAAGAACATCAAGGCGATCGGGCTGATCTTTCTGGCCCTGCTGTTCGGGCTGGCGGCCGCGGTCTACGCGACCGGCTGGATCTCCCGACAAAGCGGCATTGCGTCCAACAAGGTCGTGGTGGCCGCCGTCGACATCGACCTGGGCAGCCGCGTCAACGCGCAGATGCTGTCCACGGTCGACTGGCCCAGCGGCTCGGTGCCCAACGGCTCCTTCAGCGACATCAAGGCGCTGAACGACCGCGTGGTGAAGGTCGGCGTGCTGCGCGGCGAAGCGCTCATGGAGGGCAAGCTGGCGCCGGTGGGCACGCAGGGCGGGCTGTCGGCGGTGATCGCCAGCGGCAAGCGGGCCATGACGGTGCGCGTCAACGACGTGGTCGGCGTGGCGGGCTTCGCGCTGCCGGGCAACTACGTCGACGTGATGGTCAATGCCCAGCAGGACAAAGGGCGCGGCGAAGACGCGCTGCAGATCAGCAAGACCGTGCTCGAGAAAGTGCTGGTGCTGGCGGTGGCCCAGGAGGCCAACCGCGACGACACCAAGCCGAAGGTCGTGAGCGCGGTGACGCTCGAACTCTCGCTCGAAGACTCCGAGAAGCTCGACCTGGCACGCAGCGTGGGCACCCTGTCGCTCGTGCTGCGCAACCAGATGGACAAGACCACGGTCGCCACCCTGGGCATCACCAAGGGGCAGCTGTTCGGCGAGAAGAAGGACATCGTGCCGGTCTCCACCGCGGCAGCCCCGGCCCGCCCGCGGGTGCGGCAGGCAGGCCCCGTCACGCCGCGAGCCTCCGAGTGCGTGGAAGTGATCCAGCACGCAGGCCGCTCGCTCACCTGTTTCTGATCGTCGTCAGGAGGAACACCAAGTGCGCCCACTCACAACAACCATCGCCCGTCTGCTGGCGACCCTCGCGACAGTGGCGACCCCTGCCATGGCCGCGGAGGTCGTGGCAGCCGCCCCCACCACGGCCGCCGCCATGCCTGCGCCTGCTGCAGCTGCTGCAACGGTTGCGGCAGCACCCGCGGCCCCGGCCAGCCGGCGCTGCACCGCCATCATTCCGGACTCCGACCCGACCTATGCCGTGCTCGGCAAGTCGGTGGTCATTCCGTTGAAGGCGCGCGTGGTGCGCATCGTGGTCAGCGGCCAGCCTCAGAACCAGGCGGCCGCGCCGGTGGCGGCTCCGCAGGGTGCGGCAGCCATGGCGGCGCCCCCCCAGCCCCGCAGCGATGGCGTCGGTGACATCGAGGTCACGCTGCTGAGCCCGACCGACCTGTTCTTCCGCGGCCGCCAGGCCGGCTCGATGAACGTGGTGCTGCAAAGCGCCGACGGCACCTGCTACATCAAGGACGTGATCGTCACCATCGATCCCGGGGCGCTGCAGGCCAAGCTGGCCGAGTTGATGCCGGAAGAGCGCCGCATCCGCGTGCGCAGTGCCGAGCGCTCCATCGTGCTCACCGGCGAGATCAGCGACGCGCTGAAGCTGGACGACGTGATGAACCTGGCCGCGGCTTATGGCGCCGATGGCAAGAAGGTGGTGAACCTGCTGCGCGTGGGGACGCCCCAGCAGGTGATGCTCGAGGTGAAGATCGCCGAGGTCAGCAAGACGCTGCTCGACCGGCTGGGTTCGCGCGTGGGCTACTCGCGCACGAGCGGCGGCGGCCTGCACAACTACTCGCTGATCTCCAATTTCCTGAGCACGGGCGGCGGCCTGGTCGAAGCGCTGCGCATCGGCCGCGGCGTGGTGACCATCGACGGCCAGAAGGACGACGGCCTGGTGCGCATCCTGGCCGAGCCCAACATCATGGCCATCAGCGGCCAGCAGGCCAGCTTCCTGTCGGGCGGCAAGATCTTCATTCCGGTGGCGCAAACCGGGGGCAACGGCACCGGGAGCACCATCACGCTGGAAGAAAAAGAGTTCGGCATCGGCGTGAAGTTCATGCCGACGGTGCTCAACGGCGACCGCATCAATCTCAAGATGGTGTCGGAGGTGTCGGACCTGTCGCAGACCGGCTCGCCCTTCACCACGGTCGGGGGCGTGACGTCCGTCGTGCCTTCGCTCACGGTGCGGCGCGCCGACACCACGGTGCAGCTCAACGACGGACAGAGCTTCGTCATCGCTGGGCTCATCAAGAGCAACGCGACCGAGGCGATCAAGCGCTATCCGGGCCTGGGCGAAGTGCCGGTGATGGGGGCGCTGTTCCGCAGCACCGAGTTCCAGAACGAGCAGACCGAGCTGATGTTCGTCATCACGCCGCGCCTGGTGCGCCCGCTGGCCCAGTCGCCGCGCGTGCCGACCGACAACCACGTGCTTCCCAGCCGCGCCGAGGTCTACCTCAATGGCGCCCTCGAAAGCAGCACCCCGGCCCCGGCCGCCCCGGCCAGCGAAACCCCGTGAGGAGCCCCGCCATGTTCATCCGATCGACACCCCTCTTGCTCGCATGCCTCCTGGCTGCAGGCTGCTCGAGCGTCACGCCCCACTACGACGCGCGCTTCGGCGAAGCCGTGCGCGATGCCAGAAAGAAGATGACGCTGAACCCGAACGCCGGCAAGAGCGGCGACCCGGTCACAGGCATGGACGGCCGCGCGTCGCGCGAGGCGATGGTGCAGTACCAGGAGTCCTACAAGACGCCGCCGCCGGCGGTCAACGTCATCAACATCGGCGGGCAGATCGGTGGCCAGGGCGGCGGCTCGGGGAAATGAAAGACCGCGATCTTGCGGACCCGTTTTGCAACAGCTTCCTCATGGAAAGGAGAACGCCACGACACGCATGACATTCGACTCCCTTGTTTTTTCAACCTGATTTTCTGTAGTCCACACCTTGAAAGGAAATAGCCATGAACAAGTTTTTCCAGACCATCGGTCAATCCGCGAGCGGCTTGCTGCGCGACGAAGAAGGCGCTCAGGTCGTCGAGTACGCACTGATCATCGCGGTCGTTTCGATCGCACTGGTTGTCGCGTTGAAGGGACTCACGTCCAACGGTGGCAGCTTCGGGACCTTCATCAGTCGGGTCGCACTTTGCCTGACCTCGACGAACGGCGGCTGCGTCTGAAGTGTGTTGGGAGGGCGGAAGAAGGCGGGCTTTTCCTCGAGGCACGCTTTCTTCCGCAATTCCCGATGCCTTGCGCGACTTCCCAGCACAACGAAACGAGGTCATCACCATGTTCAAGTCATTGCTGACAGACGAGGACGGCGCCCAGGTGGTCGAGTACGCCTTGATCATTGCCGTCATTTCCATCGCGCTGGTGATCGCGCTGCAACCGGGGACGCTCACGGCGAGCATCGACGCCGTGCTCACCCGCGTGGCCGATTGCTTCGCCGGAAACAATTGCGTGTGACGCGCCCGGTGTCCTCTTTTTCATCGTCCAGACCGAGGTCCGATCATGAAAGCCCGCCGCTCCCCCCACCGCCAGCGTGGCGCGATGATCATCACGGCCGCGCTGTTCCTGCTGTTCCTGCTCGGCTTCATGGGCATCGCACTCGACTTCGGCCGCCTCTTCGTCGCTCGCACCGAGCTGCAGACAGCGGTGGACAGCTGTGCGCTGGCCGCCGCGGCTGAGCTCAACGGAGAGAGCACGGCCATCAACCGGGCGCGCAGCTCGGGACAGACCGCCGGCAACGCCAACAACGTGAACCTGCAGTCGGCCACCTGGAGCGGTCAAGGCAAGCTCACCACGGCCGATATCACGTTCCGAGACGCGTCCTACGCGGCCACCACCGCGTCTGCCAATGCACGCTATGCGCAGTGCACCCACACCCAACCCAACATCAAGATGTGGCTGATGCAGGCCGTGGGCGCCTTCTCGGGCGATACCGCCGGCAACCCCGCGACGCGCAGTGTGGCGGCGAGCGCAGTCGCCACCCGCGCGAGCGCACAGACCGCATGCCCCATTCCGGTCGCAGCGAAGCCGAAGCCGGGCGGCACGGCGCCGAACTACGGCTTTGCCGTCGGCGAATGGGTGACGCTCATCATGGCGCAGAACGCGGCCACGGGCGGCCAGATCGGCTGGGCCAACCTCGACGGCAGCAACAGCGCCTCGGAAACCGAAGCCGAGCTCAACGGCCGCTGTGGCGCCAAGGTGGGCGACACGGTCGGCACCCCCGGCGTGCAGACCTCGGTGGCCGACACCTGGAACTACCGCTTCGGCATCTACAAGAACAGCGGCGATCCGAGTGTGAATCGGCCCGACTACACCGGCTATGCCTACACCTCGCTCAACTGGCCCGCGCAGTTCAATGCCTATGCCGGCGCGCCGGGCGGTGGCGCAGACCCGACCGCCCAGAACTTCGTGACCAAGCGAGCCGCTTTCGCGTCCTGCGCCGACACCGGCACCAAGGTGAAGGGCGCGGACAGCTGCGAGTCGATCACCGGGCTGTCGCTCAACAGTTTCCAGAAGCTGGCCACGCCAGGCAACGTGGCCGGAGGCCACATGCAGTACGGCATGGACCGTCGCTTCGTCACGGTGCCGGTCATCGACGGCGGCAACCACGTGATCGACTACCTCTGCATGCTGATGCTGCAGCCGCTGAGCATTCCGATGACCGACACGCAACTGGAATTCCTCGGCAATGCGGGAGCCGCCGGCAGCCCTTGCACCACGAGCGGGCTGGCCGGTGGATCGGCAGGCCCGTTGGTTCCGGTCCTGGTGAGGTGAACATCATGAAAAAGTCCCATCGCACCCAGCATGGCGCCGCGCTGATCGAACTGGCGCTCATCACGCCGCTGCTGCTGCTGCTGACCTTCATCACCACCGAGTTCGGGCGTGCCATGTACGAATACAACACGGTCACCAAGTCGGCCCGTGACGCGGTGCGCTATCTCTCGGTCCAGACGCCCGGCACGAACATCACCCAGGCGCGCAACCTGGTCGTGTATGGCAACACCGCCGGCACCGGCGCGCCGTTGGCGCGCGGCCTGAGCCTGGCGAACGTGCCGGCCGCCAACTGCTGCACCTGGCAATCGGCGGGGGCGGACCCGATCATCAACACGGTCACGGTGCGCATCACCGGCTACACCTTCCACTCGCTGTTTCCATCGGTGTTCGGCGTGAATTTCGCCGACGCCAACGGCAACATCGTCTTCAGCGACATCGCCGCCACCATGAGGGCGCCATCATGAAACACCACGCCAAGGGCGCGACCACTCTCGAGTTCGCGCTGGGTCTGCTGATCTTCCTGATGCTGGTGTTGGGCATCGTGGACTTCTCCCGAATGCTGTTCACCTGGAACGCTGCCAACGAGGCGACGCGTGCCGGCGCGCGCTATGCCGTGGTGTGCGACGACACCACGCAGCAGGCCTTGGTGCTCGCCAGGATGCGGGCCTTGTTGCCGCAGGTGCAGACGGTGAGCGTGGCCTGGGTTCCCTCGGGCTGCACGGCGAGCACCTGCCAGGGTGTCACCGTGAGCATCACCGGCCTCAACTACCAATGGATCTCCCCGATCGTGGGGGCCGCCGCGCCGCTCATCCCGATGCCGGGGTTCTCCACCTTCCTGCCCCGCGAGGTCATGCGGCAAGACCCGCACAGCGCGGCCATCTGTTCCTGACAGCACACCGGACACGACCATGAAGATCGCCATCGTTTCCCCCAATCCGAACCACCTGCAGGACATGCGCAAGGTGCTGGAGCCGCGCGGCCATGCCGTGTCGCTCTTCGAAGGCGGCAAGAGCCGCATGCAGGCGGTCGTCGACAAGGTCGGGCCCGACCTGCTGCTGGTCGACGGCATGTGCTGCGACCCGCAGGAGCTCTCGCTGGTGGAGGCCCTGACCTTGCGGCATCCGACGGTGGCGGTGGTGCTGCTGTGCGCGATGCAGACGCCCGAGTTCCTGATCCACGCGATGCGCGCGGGCGTGCGCGAGGTGCTGCCGTCGCCCGCCGACACCGCCGCGCTCGAGGCCGCGGTCGATCGCATCGCGCTCAAGATGGCCGGTTCGCAGGCGCGCAGCCCCGGGCGGGTCGTGGCGTTCATGCCCTGCAAGGGCGGCAGCGGCGCGACCTTTCTCGCGACCAACGTCGCGCACCAGTTGTCGCGCGAGCGCTCGGTGCTGTTGATCGACCTGAATCTGCAGTTCGGCGATGCGCTGTCGTATGTGAGCGACCTGCGCCCGACCGCGACGATGGCCGACGTGGCGCGCGACATCGGGCGCCTCGACGCCTCGCTGCTGGCGGCGAGCGTGGTGCGCGTGTCGCCCAGCTACAGCATCCTGCCCGCGCCCGAGGACCTGGCGCGCGCGATGGACGTCAAGGCCGAGCACATCGACGCCATCCTGCAGGTGGCGCTCGCGCAGTACGACTTCGTGATCTTCGACCTCGGCACGCGCATCGACACGCTCACGCTGCGCGTGCTCGACCGCGCGGAGCGCATCTTTCCCGTGATGCAGACCAGCCTGCCGCACATCCGCAACGTGACGCGCCTGATGCAGGTGTTCAAGTCGCTCGGCTACGCCGCCGGCAAGGTCGAGCTGCTGGTGAACCGCAGCACCGGCGGCGGCGAGATCGGGTTGTCGGACATGCGCCGGTCGTTGCCTGGCGCGACATTCACGACGGTGCCGGACGGCGGCAAGGACGTCGACGCCTCCATCAACCGCGGCGTGCCGCTGGCGGAGATGTCGCGCGGCAGCGCACTCGCCAAGCGCCTCGACGAGATCGCCCACACGCTCAGCCCGCGGCCGGAGGCGACGCCCGGCTTCATGGGGCGGCTGTTCCGCCGTGCCTGAGACAGGGCGGATTCCCATCAATACCCAGGCGGAGGTGCCAACATGTCATTCAGGGACCAACTCAATGCGATCGACAGCGATGCGGGCGCGCGGCCGGCGGGGCCAGCAGGGCCGGTCCTCGAGCTGACCACGTCGCCTTTCGCCTCGGACACCTACAAGCTGCTGAAGGAGCGCATGCACCTGAAGCTGCTGGATCGCTTCGACCTGGCGGCGCTCGAAACCCTCCAACCCGACGCCCTGCGGCAGGAAATTTCGACCATGGTCGGGCGGCTGCTGCAGGAAGAGCCCGAGGCGCTCAACGACATCGAGCGGCGCACGCTGATCCGCGACATCCAGCACGAGATGCTGGGCTTCGGACCCATCGAGCTGCTGATGGCCGACCCGACCGTCTCGGACATCCTGGTCAACTCGCCCACCAGCATCTACGTGGAGCGGCGGGGCCGGCTGGAGCTGACCAACGTGAGCTTCACCGACGAGAAGCACCTGCTGCGCATCATCGACAAGATCGTCTCGCTGGTCGGGCGCCGCATCGACGAGTCCAGTCCCATGGTCGATGCGCGGCTGCCCGACGGCTCACGGGTCAACGCCGTCATCGCACCGGTGGCGCTGGACGGGCCGATGATGTCGATCCGCCGTTTCGCGAAGATCCCGCTGCGCATGAACAACCTCGTGAACGATCTCAAGTCGCTCACGCCGCCGATGGCGCAGATGCTCGAGGGCCTGGCCCAGGCCAAGGTCAACATGCTGATTTCGGGCGGCACCGGGGCAGGGAAGACCACGCTGCTGAACATTCTCTCGGGCTTCATTCCGGAGTCCGAGCGCATCATCACCATCGAGGACGCGGCCGAGCTCCAGCTGCAGCAGCCGCACGTTGCGCGCATGGAGACGCGGCCGACGAACATCGAAGGCAAGGGCGAGATCACGCAGCGTGCGCTGGTGCGCAACGCGCTGCGCATGCGGCCCGACCGCATCGTGATCGGCGAGGTGCGCGGCGCCGAGGCGGTCGACATGCTGCAGGCGATGAACACCGGCCACGAGGGCTCGCTCACCACCATCCACGCCAACTCGCCGCGCGATGCGCTGGCGCGGCTGGAAAACATGATCGGCATGGCGAACCTGAATCTGCCGCACCGCACGGTACGCCAGCAGATCGCCTCGGCGATCACGGTGGTCGTCCAGGTGTTGCGGCTGATCGACGGGCGGCGCAAGGTCACCAGCATCCAGGAGATCACCGGCATGGAGGGCGAGATCGTCACCATGCAGGAGATCTTCACCTTCCACCAGACGGGCATGGGTCCCGACGGCCAGGTGCGCGGCCATTTCCACGCGACCGGCGTCCGACCGAAATTCATGGAGAGGTTGCAGGCGTACGGCGTGCTGCTGCCCGACACCATCTTCGATCCCGAAAAGCACTACGAATAGGAGCGCGCCATGTTCGACAACCTGGGGGGTGACACGCTGATCACGGTCGCGGTGCTGGTCTTCGTGACCGCGCTGCTCATGATCGAAGGGTTCTACCTGCTGTGGCGGTCCTACAAGGGGCCCGACGCGCGCAAGATCGAGAAGCGACTGCAGGCGATGTCCGCCGCGGTCGACCGCACGCCGCAGGCCCATCTCGCGAAGGAGCGCATGCTCAGCGACGTGCCCTGGATGCAGCGCCAGTTGCTGGCGCTGCCGCGGGCGCACCGGCTGGACCGTTTCATCCTGCAGGCGGGGCTGGACTGGACGGTGTCGAGCTTCCTGCTGGCCTGCGGTGTGCTTGGTGTGTTCGCGTTCTGCGCCGTGTGGCTGGCGCACCAGCCCGTGTGGCTGGCGCTGCTGGCCGGGGCCGTGGCGGCAGTGCTTCCGGTCCTGTACCTGCAGCATCAGCGCAGCCAGCGGCTGGAGCGCCTCGAAAAGCAGCTGCCGGACGCGCTGGACCTGGTGACGCGCGCCCTGCGCGCGGGCCATTCCTTTGCCAGCGGCGTGCAGATGATCGGCGAGGAAATGCCTGAGCCGATCGCCAGCGAGTTCCGCCTGGTGGCCGACGAGGTGAATTTCGGCGTCTCGCTGCAGCAGGCGCTGACCAACCTCAGCGAGCGCGTGCCGCTCACCGATCTGCGCTACTTCGTGGTGTCGGTGCTGATTCAGCGCGATTCGGGCGGCAACCTGACCGAGGTGCTGGGCAACCTGAGCCGGCTCATCCGGGAGCGCTTCAAGCTGCTCGCGCGGGTGCGGGTGCTGTCGTCCGAGGGGCGGCTGTCGGCCTGGATCCTGGGCGTCATGCCGTTCGCCCTGGCGGCGCTCATGAACATCTTCAATCCCGAATTCATGGCGCCACTGTGGACCGATCCGATCGGCCAGACGGTGCTGCAATACATGCTGGTGCTGATGCTGGTGGGCATCGTGCTCCTGCGCAAGATCGTGAAGATCCACGTCTGAAGGAGAAGCGCCATGGCCATGCTGTTTCCCATCCTGGTGTTCCTGTCCGTGTCGCTGGCCGTCATCGGCCTGGCGGTGTGGTTGTCCCCGACGCGCGCCGCGCAGCGGCTGCAGGCGGTGGCGCAGCCGGCCGGCAAGTCGTCCTGGACCGAGACCGCCGTCAAGCTGGTCGGTCCGTTCGCGCAGCTGTCGTCGCCGACCGGCGACGCCGATCTGTCGCCGCTGCGCGTGCGTTTCCTGAACGCCGGCATCCGCCACCCGGATGCGTACCTCCTCTATTTCGGCCTGAAGACGCTGCTGCCGCTGGGCTTCGCGGCGCTCGCGTTCCTCGTGCTGCGCGCGGCAGGGTCGGAGGGTGGCATGACGATGCTGCTGTGGCTCGCGCTGGCGGCGCTGGCGGGCTGCTACCTGCCCAACCTGGTGCTGCGCCTGCGTATCCGCGCGCGGCGCCGCGAGATCTTCGAGAACTTTCCCGATGCCGCCGACCTCATGCTGGTGTGCGTGGAGGCGGGGCTCGGACTGGACGCCGGGCTGGCCAAGGTCACGGAGGAAATCCAGATCAAGAGCCAGGCGCTCGCGCAGGAGCTGCACTGGACCAACCTGGAAATGCGCGCTGGCGGCACGCGCGAGAAGTCGCTGCGCAACCTGGCGCTGCGTACGGGCGTGGAAGAAATAGGCACCTTCGCCACCATGCTGACCCAGGCGGACCGCTTCGGCACCAGCATCGGGGAGTCGCTGCGCGTGTTCTCGGACGACCTGCGCCACAAGCGCCAGGTGCGCGCCGAGGAGCTGGCGGCGAAGGTGCCGACCAAGATGCTGCTGCCGCTGGTGCTGTGCATCTTCCCGTGCATCTCGCTCGTGATCCTCACGCCGGCGGCGATCCGCGTGATCCGGATGATCGGGCCGATGCTGGCCGGGCAGCTGTGAGAGGGCGCGCACGCGGCGCGCCGCGTGCGCCGCTGCAGCGGACGGCTCAGGCCGCCAGCGTGTCGAGCTGGTGCTTGATCGCGTAGATGTACAGCTCGAGCCGGTTCGTGACGCCCAGCTTCTGGTAGATCGCGCACAGGTGATTGCGCAGCGTGTGCTCGGTGACGAAGGCGCGCTCGGCGAGCGCCTTGTTGGAGGCGCCGCAGCCCGTCGCGACGATGCGGATGATCTCGCGCTCCTTGTGCGTCAGCGTGGCCTGGCGCGCCGTGTCGGGGTCGGCCTTCGGCGGCTTCCTGGCCGACGTGAGTTCGGAGAAGACGCGGCCCATGGTCTGCGCGTCGACGCACAGCTCGCCACGGAACACGCGCTCGATGGCGTCGAGCAGCTGTTGCGCCGAGGCGTCCTTGCCCACCACGCCGCGCGCGCCGCGCAGTATGGCCAGGTCGAGCGTGCGCTGCTCTTTCTCGGCCGTCAGCACCATCACGCGCGACACCTCGTTGGTCAGCAGCCGGGGCAGGATGTCCAGCGCGCTGTGGCCGTCCAGGTCGAGGTCGAGCACGATGACGTCGGGTGCGAGGCTTTGCGCCGTGGCCACCGCTTCGTCGCAACAGCTGGCCGTGCCGACCACCTTCATGCGCGGCTGTTCGCCGTCGATCAGCTTCGACAGGCCCCACAGCATGGTCTTGTGGTCGTCCACGAGCAGCACGGCAATGGGATGGTCGGGATGGTCGAGGGTTTGCATGACGGACTCCTTCCTGTGTCTGCGGCGGGCGGTCAGATCGGGATTTCGATCCGTACCGCCGTGCCGCCATTCGCGCATCGGTCGACATGCGCCTGGCCGCCCAGGGCCGCGGCGCGCTCGGTGAGAGAGCGGGGGTGGAAGGCGGTGAAGCTTTCCTGGCAGGCGTCGTTCTCGATGCACAACGCCAGCTGGCCGTTCTTGCAGTCGATGCGCACGCTGCCGTGGCGCGCATGGGTGTGCTTGCAGATGTTGTTCAGCCCTTCGCTGACCATCTGCAGCAGCTCCGCGGTCACCCGGTCGTCCAGGTGCAGCGGGCCGTCGATGGCCATCACGATGTCGATGTCGATGCCGTACAGGCCCTTGATCCGCGCGGCCTGGCGCTCCAGGTGGGGCCGCACCAGCCCACCGGAATCGTCGTTCGCACCGTGCCTGACTTCGCCGGCGTAGCGGCGCAGGTCGGCGATCACGCCGTCGGCCACGTCCGCGAGCTTGTCCAGGTCTTCGCGCAGCGGGTTATCGGCGGCGGCCCGCTTGCGCAGCGCGCACAGGCCCATGCGCAAGCCGATGTAGGGCTGGATGGCGGTGTCGTGCAGGTCGAGCGCGATCTTCAGGCGCTCCGTCGACGCGGCTTCCGAGGCCATGCGATCGAGCACCTCGATGGTCTCGATGACCGGGAAGATCTGTTCCATGAGGTGGGCGAGGAACAGCGCGTCGGACTTGCCCAGCCGCCCGTCGCGCGACGAGATGAACACCCGGCCTTCGCCCAGGCGCATCGGCAGCGGCGCGCTGATGAAGGCCCGCGCCTCCAGCAGGGCGGCGATGGTGGTGCAGTGCGCAGCGCCTGCTTCGTCGGCGCTGCGCCAGGCGGTCGTGCCGGCTTCGAAGACACGGTGCTGCGCGCGCAGGTGGTTCAGCGGCCAGGGCAGGCGGTTGCTGAGCACGACGCTGTCGGGCGTCAGGGCCATGAGCGGCGATTCCGCGAGGCGGCCGATGGTCTCGATGCTCACCTGCTCGCAGGTGTCGTCCTCGCGCAGTGTGCGCAGCAGCCAGGTGCCGGTGGCGCGGTCGCGCGTCAGCAGGATGCAGTGGCTGGCCTTGAAGAAGGCCAGCGTGCGCTCCATCGTACGGGCGATGGTGCGTCCGGCGCCGAAGCGCGGGTTCGACAGCTGGCTCACTTCGCCCAGGAGGGCAAGGCGCCGTTGCAGCGCCAGCTTGGAGCCGCCCCAGTACACGATCATGTGCCCCAGCGCCAGCAGGAAGGCGGTGCGCATCAGCAGCTGCGGCGTGTCGTCCGTGCCCGTGGCCAGGCCGCAGGCTGCGAAGGAGGCGACCGAGGCGATCGTCACGCGGGCGCCTTCCTCGAAGCCCCAGCGGAACGAGGAGGTGAGGATGGCGAAGAAGTAGAAAAGGAAGAACAGGCTGTGGGTGCCGTCGGTCACCGCCATGATCAGCGTGAACCACAGCACGTCGGACCAGTGGATGGTTCGGCCCTGGAAGTAGGGCCGCCCCATCGCCGTGCAGACGTGGATCAGCAGGCTGTGAAGGATGTAACCGAAGAAGGCCAGCCAGACCGCTGCGGGGACCTGCTGCCGGCTATCGGCGGCGTCGACCGTGATCGCCAGCAGAGCCGAGATCGACAGCACGAGCCGCATGCGTCCCACCATGAGCGCATCCGCCGCCAGGCTGGCGTCGATGCTGGGGGCGGAGCCGTGCGCTCGCATGGGGATGCATCCGGTGCATGGACCATGTCAGGCACCGCGGGAGATCGCGGTACGGACAGGAGCGCTCGGCAGTGACAGTTTGGAATACATTTTTCTTGCCAGAGACCACAACGTGTGACGAGTTCACATTACTACTTTGGTGTTCAGATGCAATTGAAATCTCGTTCCATTAACGTTTGGTAACTATATTTGCATTGGATTGCATGCAGATAAATGCGGCCGCTGCACAGGGCGGCGAGAGGGCATGGCGTCGGTTGGGGAGGCCTCGGAGAGGGCAAGGTACCTCAACGGGGCGTTCGCCTGCCTTGGCGAAGGCGCAGGCCGCGGGGTAACCCGGTTGCGCGGCCTCAGGGCAGGAACAGCAGCATCCCGTAGACCGCAAACAGCATCAGGTGCATGAGCCCCTGGATCGGCGAGGTGCGCTGCCCGTTGAAGCTCAGCAGGCTCAGCACCGCCGTCACCGCAAACAGCAGGGTTTCGGCGCCCGAGATGCCCATGAGCACCTGCTTGCCCGTGACCAGCCCGATGACCAGCACGGCCGGCACCGTGAGCCCCACGGTGGAGACGAAGGCGCCCAGGCAAAGGTTGATGGCGCGCTGCATCTCGTTGTTCATCGCGGCGCGCATGGCGGTGATCGACTCGGGCGTGAACACGATGATGGCGATGAGCACGCCGCCCACGGCCGCGGGCACGCCGGCCGCGGCAATGCCGTAGTCGGTGACCACGGCGAGGTAGTGCGCGAGCAGCACGATGGGCAGGATCATTGCGAGCAACAGCAGCGATCGAACAACCACGGCGCGTTTGTCCAGGCGGGCGTGATCGGCCTGCGCGGCAGGCGAGGGCGCGGTCGCCCGCACTGACATCCGCCCCGGCGCCGGCTGGATGAAGAAGCGCTGGTGGCTGCGCATCTGCATCCAGAGAAACGCGCCGTACAGCACGGCCGTGAGCACCGACATGCCGATCGCCTGCACCGGCGTGAACTCGCCCGCGCCCGAGCTGTGGTTGGGCAGCACCAGCGCCGTGCCGGTCAGCAGCACGATCATCGACAGGTAGGCGCCGGCGCCCTGCGCGTTGTATTCCTGGTCGCCGTGGCGGGCTGCGCCCGCGATCAGGCAGATGCCGATGACGAGGTTCAGGATGATCATCATCACGGCGAAGATCGAGTCGCGGCCAATGGTCGGAAACTCGCCCGGGCCCAGCAGCACCGAGGCGATGAGGATCACCTCGATCGACACGATCGAGAGCGTCAGGATCAGCGTGCCGTACGGCTCGCCCAGCTGGTGCGCCAGGTGGTCTGCCTCGCGCACCACGCCGAACGAGGCGGCCAGGATGGTGACGAACAGCGCCAGGAAGACGCAGCCGGCCACCACGGGGCTGATCGGCGCAGCCAGCCAGCGGTCGCCGAAGGCAATGAAGAGCCCGACCACGAGCCAGGCGGCGGCGATCAGGGCCCAGGTGGCGGGCGGCACGAGGCGGGCGGGGGAGGGTGTTGTTGTCATGGGCGTTGTCACTCCGACATCAAGAGGGAAGCCAGGGCCAAGAGGCCGCTGCCGGCGAGGCTCAGCCCGCTGGCAGCCCACAGGGCCTTCACGTCGCGTAGCTCGCAGCCTTCGCGGCGCGCATGCCAGGCGGCATAGGCCAGGGCCCCCGCCATGGTCAGCGCGGGCCAGTGCAGATCAAGACCGTTCATCGCGCGGCCCCCGATGCGGCGCGTGCGCGCGGGCATTCGGCGCGGTAGGACAGCCGGGTCGCGCCCGTGCGCACGTGCAGGCGCACGGCGCCGATCGTCAACCGGAAGGCCTCCGGTCCGGGAGCGCGAGGAAGACGGAAACGGGAGAAGAAGCGTTGCGCGGCGAGGCGCCAGGAAGGGAGCAGTTCGGCCATGTCGAAACTTCGCGAGAAGTCAGGAAAGGGCCGTCCCTTGCAAGGTGGAGGTGCAAGACCGAGGTCGTCCTCGGCCCGGTCCGCGCAGGGCGCGCGAACGAAAAAATGATAGCAGGGAAATCGGAACTGGCGCCCTCAGCCCCCGCGTGCGCGCACCTGGGCCGCGTGCAGGAGGCGGGCGCTGTCCACCTTCTGCTTGGACAGGAGCCGCATCCTGCTGCAGCTCGAGCAACGGTACAGGCGCAGCCAGGGCAACAGGCGCATCCACCCTCTGCGCGGCTGGCGGTCCATATCCTGAAGGTGGCAGGGGCAGGCGGAAACCGAATGAGTCGACGACATTTGTCAGAGTGACCATGCTGTCCAGATCCCACCCTGACCAAGCTCTGCGGCTCTTCGGCTACTGGGAATTGAAAGTATTCATTCTTACGACAAATGTAAACAAGCACACTCACCTGATTTAGGTATTCGCGCCCCGTTTTCCTCGGTTTCGGTCACACCCCGTTTCACTTCTCCGGTGCTTCGTGTGCACCAGTTCACAGAGGGAAAGCCGCCAGTTGACCGGTGTAAACTGCCCGGTTTTCTCCCTCTCTCGCGGTATGGTGCAAGTGTCACGGCGCACAGGCTTCACCGGCTCGGCGCTCACTCGCTTGCTCGCTCAATTGAGCGACATCGACGTTCCCGAATCCAGGCAAGCCCTCGCGGATCGTTTGAGTCAGTGGTTCAGTTGGACCGACGCCATCTCCTTGTCTGCAGCTTTGGATTCCGATCTGGGCGTCGCCGTGTCCGGCGCCCGGGCGTCCGAGGGCGCCGAGGAGGCGCAGGAGTGCGCGCGCCTGAAGGCCGCGCTGGCCAAGGGCAATGCCGACGGCGGCGTGGCCTCGGTGCTCCCCGGCGCGAACGACGACTTTCCGCCGTACCGCCGCCGCTACTTCGCGCGGCAGCAGGCCATGGAAACAGCCATCGAACCGCTGCGCGCGCGCCTGCGGGCCCGGCTCGCCACCCGCTCGCCCGAGCTGGCCCGGCTGGCCGCGGTGGACGCCATCCTGGAACAGGTGGTGGGCGCGCGCGAACGCAGCCTGCTGGCGAGCGTGCCGACGCTGCTGGAGAAACACTTCAAGCGCTTGCGCGAGGCCCATCAGGCCGCGCAGGACGCCACCCCCGACAACCCCCAGCCGCCAGCGACCGCCGCCGGCTGGCTGGACGTGTTCGGCCGCGACATGCAAAGCGTGTTGCGGGCTGAACTGGACATTCGCATGCAACCGGTCGAAGGCCTGCTCGAAGCCCTTCGCGACCGCTAGCCTGCAGCCCCACAAGAGACAACAAGCTTCCATGAACAGATTTTTCCATTACGCCGTCTTCCTCGTGGGCCTGGCCGTCGTGTGCTGGGTCGGTGCCAGCTATGTCGGCCACAACCCGCTGGCCCTGGTGATCACGGCGCTGATCGGCGCGTTCTACCTGATGGGCGCGCTGGAGTTGCACCGCTTCCACCAGGCCACCGGCACGCTGTCGCATGCGGTGAACGACCTGTCGGCGCCGCCGACGAGCCTCGGCGACTGGCTCGCCGGCCTGCATCCCTCGCTGCGCAACGCGGTGCGCCTGCGCATCGAAGGCGAGCGCGTCGGCCTGCCGGGCCCGGCACTCACGCCGTATCTCGCGGGCCTGCTGGTGCTGCTGGGCATGCTGGGCACCTTCCTGGGCATGGTGGTCACGCTCAACGGCACGGGGCTGGCGCTCGAAAGCGCGACCGACGTGCAGGCCATCCGCAACTCGCTGTCGGCGCCCGTGCGCGGCCTGGGCCTGGCCTTCGGCACCTCGGTGGCGGGCGTGGCCGCATCGGCCATGTTGGGCCTGGCCTCGGCGCTGTGCCGGCGCGAACGCCTGCTGGCCGGGCAGTCGCTCGACACGCTCATCGCCACGTCGCTGCGCGGCCATTCGCTGGCGCACCGCCGCGAAGAGTCGTTCAAGCTGATGCAGCAACAGGCCCACGCGATGCCCGCACTGGTCGACCAGCTGCAGGCCATGGTGGCCGCGATGGACCGCCAGAGCCAGTCGATCAACGAACGCCTCGTCGCCAGCCAGGACACCTTCCACCAGAAGACCGAAGCCGCCTACACGGGGCTCGCCGCATCGGTCGACCGCTCGCTGAAAGACAGCCTGGCCGACAGCGCCCGCATCGCCGGCGAAACCATCCAGCCCGTGGCAAAGGTGATGCCCGAACTGGTCGGCCAGCTGCAGACCATGATGGCCGCGATGGAGCGCCAGACCCAGGCGCAGAACGACCGCCTCGTCGCCAGCCAGGACAGCTTCCACCAGAAGGCCGAAGCCGCCTACAGCGGCCTGGCCGCCTCGGTCGACCGCTCGCTGAAGGAGAGCCTGGCCGACAGCGCCCGCATCGCCGGTGAAACCATCCAGCCCGTGGCGAAGGTCATGCCCGAGCTGGTCGGCCAGTTGCAGACCATGATGGCCGCGCTGGAACGCCAGGGCCAGGCGCAGAACGAGCGCCTCGTCGCCAGCCAGGACAGCTTCCACGAAAAGGCCGAAGCCGCCTACAGCGGCCTGGCCGCATCCGTCGATCGCTCGCTGAAGGACAGCCTCACCGATACCGCCCGCATCGCCGGCGCGACGATCCAGCCCGTGGTCGAGGCGGCCATGCTCGGCATCGCGCGCGAAGCGGCGTCGCTGCAGGGCGGCATGGCGCAGGCCGTCGAACGGCAGCTCGAGGGCCTCACGGGCCGCTTCGAGGCCTCGACCGCCGGCGTCGCCGACACCTGGAAGGCCGCGCTGGCCGAACACGAGCGCGCGAGCGGGGCGCTGTCGAGCGACCTGCGCGGCACGCTCGAACGCTTTGCCGAAACCTTCGAGCAGCGCTCGGCCGCGCTGGTCGACGGCGTGTCGGCCCGCCTCGAAAGCACCGTGGGCAGCGTGTCCGACACCTGGGGCAGCGCGCTCGCGCAGCACCAGCGCGTCAGCGAAAAACTGTCGGGCGATTCGCACCAGGCGCTCGCCGCCGCTGCCGCCACCTTCGAGCAGCATTCGGTGGCGCTGTTGCGCACCGTGGGCGAGGCGCACACCAGCCTGCAGACCGAACTGGCGGCGCGCGATGCGCAGCGCCTGTCGGCCTGGAGCCAGTCGCTCGAAGCCATGGCCGCGTCGCTGCAGAAGGAATGGCAGCAGGCCGGCGCGCACACGCTGAGCCAGCAACAGCAACTGAGCGACACGCTGGCGCAGGCCGCGCGCGACGTGTCGACGCAGGCCGAGGCGCATGCCAAGCAGACCGTCGCCGAAGTCGCGCAGCTGCTGCAGGCCGCATCTGACGCACCCCGCGCCGCGGCCTCGCTGCTCGACACCGTGCGCGAGGCGCATGCCAACCTGCAGACCGAACTCGCCACACGCGACGCGCAGCGCCTCGCTGCCTGGAGCGGCTCGCTCGAAACCATGGCCGCCTCGCTGCAGAAGGAATGGCAGCAGGCCGGCGCGCACAGCCTGAGCCAGCAACAGCAGATGAGCGAGACGCTCGCGCAGACCGTGCGCGACATGTCGGCGCAGGCCGAGGCCAACGCCAAGCAGACCGTGGCCGAAGTCGCGCAGCTGCTGCAGGTGGCCGCCGAAGCACCGAAGGCCGCGGCCGACGTGATCGCCGAGCTGCGCCAGAAACTGTCGGACGGCATGGCGCGCGACAACGACATGCTCGAAGAGCGCAGCCGCATCCTCGGCACGCTCGAGACCCTGCTGGGCGCGGTGAACCATGCCTCGACCGAACAGCGCAGCGCCATCGACGCGCTCGTCACGGCCTCGGCCGACATGATGGAGCGCGTGGGCAGCCGCTTCACCGAGAAGGTCGAGAGCGAGACCGAGAAGATGGCCGGCATCGCCGCGCAGATCACCGGCGGCGCGGTCGAGGTGGCGAGCCTGGGCGAGGCCTTCGGCTTTGCCGTGCAGCGCTTCGGCGAATCGAACGACAAGCTGGTGGCGCACCTGCAGCGCATCGAAGGCGCGCTGGGCAAGTCGCTCGCGCGCAGCGACGAGCAGCTGGCCTACTACGTGGCGCAGGCGCGCGAGGTGATCGACCTGAGCATCATGTCGCAAAAGCAGATCGTCGAAGACCTGCAGCAGTTCGCCAGCCGCCAGACGGCGGTGACCAGCGAGGCCTGAGATGGTGCGCGACGAGATCGACCTCGACGCCGGCCTGGAGCCGACCGTCCCCGTGTGGGCGGTGTTCGGCGACCTGATGGCGGGCATGCTGGGTGCGTTCGTGCTGATCCTGGTGTGCGTGCTCGGCATGCAGCTGGACCTGGCGAGCCGCCTTGAAACCGAGGTGCAGCAACGCCGCGCCGAATCGCAGCGCCGCGAGGCGCTCGAGCAGGCGCTGGCCGGGCCGCTCGCTGCGGGCCGCGTGACGCTCAACAACGGCCGCATCGGCATCAGCGGCAGCGTGCTGTTCGCCTTCAACTCCGCCGACCTGCAACCCGGCGGCCGGCAACTGCTGAAAAGCCTGGCCGGCCCCCTGGGCGCCTACCTGAAGGCGCGCGACGAGATCCTGATGGTGAGCGGCTTCACCGACGACCGGCAGATGCGCGACGGCGCGCGCCTGTTCGCAGACAACTGGGAGCTGTCGGCCCAGCGCGCGCTCACCGTGACGCGCGCGCTGATCGAAGAGGGCGTGCCCTCGTCGTCGGTGTTCGCCGCCGCCTTCGGCGCCGAGCAGGCCGTGGCCTCGAACAGCGACGCCGAAGGCCGCGCGAAGAACCGCCGCGTGGAAATGGCGCCGACGCCCCGGCCCAAGAACGCACCCGACGCTGCGAAGCCCCGTGAGTAACGACAGCGCACCGGACGATCAGGTCGATGCGGTGGTCACGCTCGACGCCTGGCGCGCGCGCGGCGACGACCGTTTTGACCCGGTGCGCTTCCGCTTCATCGAGGCGATGGCGCAGCGCGCGGCGGCGCACGAGGGCGAGGCGCGGCGCCTGCTCGATGCGCGGCTGGCCAGCCTCATGGCGACCTACCGCGCCGATCAGGAGAAGGGCGCACCCGAGGCCGAAGTACCGGCCGATGCGCCGCTGCACACCGCACTCGCCGAGCTGATGAACCACATCGCCCAGCTCGCGCCGCTGCCGCCCCCGCCCGACGCGGAGGCGACCGACGGTGACACCGTGCCCAGCCTCTCGACCGCGCCCGAGCTCAAGACGCTGAGCTATTTCCGCGGCACCTGGTCCAGGCTCGCCGCCGACCAGCGCGTGACGCAGTCGCTCGCCAAGGTGCCGAAGAACGCCGGCCCGCTCAACACGCACCACCTGGTGCAGCGCGCGCTCACGCTGATGCGCGACCTGTCGCCGCAGTACCTGCAGCGCTTCATGGCGCACGTCGATGCGCTGCTGTGGATCGAGCAGGTGAACGCCGCCGCCGAGGCCGCGCGCGTGGCGCGCACCGAGAGCCCGCGCAAGAGTTCGCGTAGCCGCGCGAGCTAGAAGCTCAGCCCGCCGCGTCGTGGCACACGACGCACAGCTTGTTGCCGTCCGGGTCGCGGAAGTACGCGCCGTAGTAGTCGGGGTGGTAGTGCGTGCGCAGCCCCGGCGGGCCTTCGCAGCTGCCGCCGTGCGCGAGCGCGATGCGGTGCACCGCATCGACCATCGCCCGCGTGCCGGCGGTGAACGCCGCCATCTGGCCGTTGCCCGCGTCGTGCGGCCGGCCGTCGTGGGGTTGGCAGATCACGAAGAAGGGCCGTGCGCGCCCCGCGCTGTGCCAGCCCGCCCAGGGCTTCTCCGGCTCGCAGAAGCGGCGCTCCAGGCCGAGGCCGTCCATCACCGCGTCGTAGAAGGCCAGTGCGCGGTCGAAATCGGAGACGCTGAAGAAGACATGAGAGAACATTTCGGTTCCTTGTGAAGCGGGTGAACGGCCGGCGTGAAATCGTCAGCGCGGCCAGAGCCACCAGGCCAGCCCGGCGGCTGCCAGCACCCAGATGCCGATGACCAGCGCCATGCCGGCCTTGCTCGTCGGCTTGCTGCCCGTGCGCGCCATCCATTCCTCGGCCCGTACGCGGCTGCGCACGATGACCTCGGGCGGCAGCAGGCGCACCGCGAGCCAGATCAGCGCGGGCAGCAGCAGCACGTCGTCGAGGTAGCCGAGCACGGGAATGAAGTCGGGAATGAGGTCGATGGGGCTGAGCGCATAGGCCACGGTGAACCAGCACAGCGCCTTCGGCAGCCATGGCGTTGCGGGGTCGCGGCAGGCGAACCAGAGGGTGACGGCGTCGCGCTTGATGCGGCGCGCCCAGTCGCGCAGGTTCATCGTGGCCACGCGCCTCAAGCCGCGCTGCGCGGCCCGAACATGATGATGCCCATGCCGACGAAGCACACGGCCACGCCAACCCAGTCGCTGGCCGAGGGCGTCACCTTGTCCACGGCCCAGAGCCACAGGATGGCCACGCCGATGTAGACCCCGCCATAGGCCGCATACACGCGGCCGGCAGCCGTCGGGTGCAGCGAGAGCAGCCAGGCGAAGAGCGCCAGGCTCAGCGCCGCGGGCAGCAGCAGCCAGGCCGACTGGCCCTGCTTGAGCCACAGGTAGGGCAGGTAGCAGCCGACGATTTCCGCGAGCGCGGTCGCGACGAAGAGGCCGAGGGTCTTGAGCAGGTCCATGGCCGCCATTGTGGCGGCCGACCGTTGATGTCAGGGCTGTCGTCCGGGCCCGGTGCCCGGGCGCGACGAAGGCTCCCACACGTCGGGCGTGGTGGCGACCAGCGACTTGAAGTCCTTCCAAGGCCGCGCGCCCGGCACCGTGCGCCCGCCGACGATCACCACCTTGGCGTAGGCCACCATGCGCTCGCGCAGGTAGCGGCGCTCGGACTCGGGCCAGGTCTCGATGGCGTGCGGGCCGCGCGACAGCACGATCTCCTTCACGCCGCGGATGCGGTTGTAGGCGGCTACGGTGCCTTCGAGCGATTCGGCGCGGTCCCACAGGCCCTTGCCGAAGAAGGCTGCGGGCCAGCGGTCCATGCCCGCGAGCGTGGCGGAGTTCGGATAGAAAAGGATGTGGTGGTCCGCCGCCATGCCGCCCAGAAACAGGTTGCGGTCGGCCAGGTCGGGTGCGTCGGGCAGGTAGCCCGCGCCGCTGGCGAACGACGACAGCAGGATGGCCCCGCGGATGTTGCGCCAGCCGCGCGCCGGCGTGCAGTTGGGCACGGGCATGTCGAAGCTGCAGGCGGCCACGTAGTTGCGCGTCATGGCCCAGGCGGTCGACATCGAGCCGCGCGAGTAGCCGCCCAGCACCAGCGGAATCTCGCTGGCCTTCTGGCCGGCCAGCAGCCGGCCGCGCGCGGCGTTGCCTTCGAGCAATTGGCCCGCCGGCGTGAGCACCCGCAGGCCCTGGCCGTGCTCGAGCTGCGCGAGCACGCGGAACACGTCCTCGCCTTGCTCCAGCGTGTTGGTGTCGCTCACGCCGCCCGACAGGCCTTCGCCGCGCCGGTCGTAGGCCAGCACGTCGAAGCCGGCCTGGTTCAGCGCATGCAGGTTCTCGCGCCACCAGCGCTGCCCCATGGCCTCGGTGGTGCCGTTGGGGAAAGACACCGGCACGGCCTTGCCGCTGGCGCCCTCGATGCGGTAGGCCACCTCGTCCGGGTGCTGGAGGGCCGTGAGCTGCCCGCCGCCGCCCGCCGCCATGACGGCGAGGGCGCGCACCTTGCGGCCGCGCCCGTCGTCCACGCCCGCGCCTTCGAGGTACCAGCCGCGCAGCTTGATCGGGTCGGTGAGCTTCAGGTCGAGCCGCTCGAAGGTGTCGCGCGGCACGGTGAACTCGACGATGTGGGTGCGCGCGTCGGCCTCGGCAATGCCTTCGCGGTAGGGCGCCTTCGCGAAGAAGGCGGGGCGGCGGATCTGCTTCAGATCGACTGTCGGGCTGTCAGCCTCGATGCGTCCGGCCGGATCGACCGCGCCGGTCACGCGCGTGGCGCGCGCCTTGTTGGGCGGCAGCCAGCGCTGCATCTGCGCGTTCACGCGCTCGAAGCAGGCCGGCTCGGCCTTGCAGGTGCGCCAGCGCGCCTTGAGCTGGTCGTCGGTGAACGCGCCGACGTGGTAGTCGCCGCCCGCATAGTTGTTGGGCACGGGGTAGGCGCTCATGAGCACGGGCACACACACGCGTGGGCCGCCGGCGTTCACCGCGGTGCCGGCCTGCGGCAGCAGGTAGCCACCCACCCGCGCGTTGCGGTCGGCGCCGACCCAGGCCGTGCAGTCGGTGGGCGGCGGCTTGCTGGCGGCGGCCTGGCGCTGTTCGGCCGTGGTGCCGGTGGTGCAGGCGGACAGGCCCAGCAGGGCACCGAGCAGGGCGAGCGGAAGGGTGGCGCGGGAAGAACGCATGGGGCGGGAAACGCTCGCGGAATGAAGAACCATGTGATTGGAACGCAGCCGAGGCGCAAAAAGGGACCGCGCAGGACCAAGCGTGAACAAATGGATGCCGATACTGTTGCAGAAGGCGTGCCAGCGCAGCAGTTGTGAACGCCGCGTTCTGGCGCAGGAGGGGTCCTACTGCTTGTTGCCGGACACTGCCTCCCGAAGCATGGGCTGGCGCGCCATCACCTCGTCGCGCGGGCCGTGGTCGCGCACATGGCCGGCCTCCATGAGGATCACCGTGTCGAAGCGCTCGAGCAGGCTCAGCCGGTGCACCGAGGCGATCACGCAGGCCTGCGGAAACGCCGCTGCGATGCGCCCCAGCACGCGCGCCTCGGTGGCGGCGTCGAGCGCGCTGGTCGGCTCGTCGAGCAGCAGCAGCGAACTGCCTTCGGCGGCGAGCACGCCGCGCGCCAGGCACAGCCGCTGGCGCTGGCCGCCCGACAGGTTGAACCCACGTTCCGAGATCGCGCTGTCGAGGTCGCCGTGCGTGGCCTGCAGCACCTCGTCGAAGGTGCTGGTGTGCAGCGCAGCGCGCAGGCGCTCGTCGTCGCAGGGCCGACCGAAGGCCAGGTTTTCGCGCACGCTGGCTTCGAACAGCTCGGTTTCCTGCGGGATCAGCGTGGCGAGCTGGCGCAGCCGGGCCCAGTCGGTGGGCTCGCCGTCGAGCGAGAGCGTGCCGCCGTGCGGTGCATACAGGCCGGCCAGCACGCGCAGCAGCGTGCTCTTGCCGCCGCCGCTGGGGCCCACGAGCGCCACGCGCTGGCCCCGGCGCAGCGTGAGCGCCACGTCGTGCAGGCCGCTGCGCGCGGGCGCGGCCGGATCATCGGCGACGGTGACGGCGACGGCGCCGCGCGGGGCGTAGCGCCATTGCAGCTGCGCGACCTGCAGCTGCGTCCACGGCGCCTGCGCGTCGATGCGTTCGTGCGCCGGCACGGCTTCAGGCGGGGCCTCGAGCGTGGGGCTCGTCGGCGCGTGCCAGATCGGTTCGGCGCTGCTGTAGTCGGTGTGCATGCGCGCAAAGAAACTGAAGTTGGCCGCCACCGAGGTGACCACGCCCGCCGCCTGCTGCGCGTACTGGTAGATCATGAACACCGCGCCCAGCATCACGGCCTGGCCCGGCGCGCGCGCCTGCCACACATAGATGACGACCAGGCCCCAGGTCAGCGCCAACCCCATCAGGTCGACCGCGAACCACTTGCCCTCGTTGAGCACCACGGTGCGCTTGAGCGGCAGCGACACGGCCGCCATGCGACGGCGCAGCAACAGGCGCGACGCGCCCTGCAGCCGCAGGCCGATCACCGTGGAGGCGTTGCCCAGGAAGTCGAGCAGCGCGGCCACGTAGCGCCGGTCGGCGTCGTTCTCGGCGCGCGCGAGCTTCATGAGCGCGCGGTCGATGCGCACGATCACCACGCCGATCAGCACATAGCCCGCGAGCGCCGTCACGCCGCTGGTGCGCGACAGCAGCGCCAGCGCCACCAGCGGCCCGACGAAGTTGACGGCGTTGGTGAGCCAGATGAACTGGTTCTGCGCGAAGTCGGCGAGCGCGCGGCTGGCCTGGTGCACGCGGTGCTGCAGCTCGCCCGAGTGGTGGCTGTCGTGCCAGGCGAGCGGCGCGGCGGCGATGCGCGCATAGAGCTGGTCGGCCAGCGTCTCGCGCACCTTCAGGCCCACGTTGCGCTCCAGGATGCGGCCCGGCCCGTGCAGCGCCCACGCGCCGACGTACACCCCCGCGAGCGTGGCGATCCAGCGGCCCGCCGCGGGCAGGTCGCCGCGTTGCAGCGCGTTGATGGCCTGGCCGGCGAGGTAGGGCAGCGTGAGGCGGATCAGCTGCGAGCTCGCGAGCAGCGCGGTGGCGGCCAGCAGCTGCGCACGCGCGCCGGCCGCGAAGTGCCACAGCGCGGCGTAGAGCGCGCGGATGGCGCGGCCAGGGGATTCGGTGGAGGTGGTTGTCGTGTCTGTCATGCGCACATCAACCCGCCTTGCGGAAGGTGAGGTTGATGCGCTGCGCGCCGAGCCGTGCCTGCAGCGGATGCGGTGCGTCCTTGAGCGGCAGCACGCCATGAAAGCGCAGCCGGTCCACGCCGCCCCACACCACCACGTCGCCGTGCACCAGCGGAATGCGCACGGTCTTGTCGGCGCGCGCGAGCCCGCCGAACTGGAACACCGCCGGCATGCCCAGCGACACCGACACGATCGGCGCGCCGTGGTCGCGCTCGTCGCGGTCCTGGTGGAGCGAGAGGCGGCTGCCGGGCTGGTAACGGTTGACCAGGCAGGCGTCGGGCGCAAAGCCGTCGAAGCCGGCCAGCGCCGCCGCGTCGCGCGCGAGCAGTGCAAAGGCCTCGGGCATCGCGGGCCAGGGCGCGCCGCTGTCGGGGTCGACCGCGCTGTAGCGGTAGCCGCGCCGGTCGCTGGTCCAGCCGAGCGCGCCGCAGTTGGTGAGCGCGACCGACATGGTGAAGCCGCCCGGCGTGACCAGGTGGCGAAACGGCGCGCGCGCCGCCAGGCCGTCGATGGCGTCGAGCAGCGCGTCGGCGCGCGGCAGCGCAAAGCCCGGCAGCACGAAGGCGGCCGGGCCGATCGGCTCGCGCGCGGCGCGCGGCGGGGCGTCGAAGAGGTCGAACGTCATGGAGGCATTGTCGCCAGCGACAGGGGCGCTTCGGACCGTGGCCGTGGCTGCGATGCATTCAAGCTGTCACAAAGCGTCACTAGCATTCCGAGCACCAAAGCAGTACGCGGCACCGGCCCGGCGCCTGCGATTCCTCCTTCGTCACAGGACCCGGCATGTCTCGCGTTGCTCGGTCACGGTGGGTGTGTGTCTTGACCCTGATCCTCGGAATTCTGTCCCTCGCGGCCGTGTCGCATGCCGGCGAACCTGCGCCTTCGCCCGATGCGGCGGGGCGCATCGCCTTCGACCTGCCGGCCCAGCCGCTGGCCACCGCCGTGCAGGTCTACGCGCAGGCGACGGGGCAGTCCGTGTTCTTCGACGGGCAGCTCACCGCCGGCCTCGAATCCGCCGCGTTGCACGGCCTGTTCACCCCGCGCGAGGCGCTGCAGCGCCTGCTGGCCGGCACGCGGCTGGCCGCGCGCCACACCGACGCGCGCACCTTCACGCTGGTCGAGGCCGAGGTGGCGCCGCCTGTGGCCACGACGGCACCGGCCGCGCTTGCCGCTCCCGCCATGTCCCCGCGCGATGCGCGCGTGGTGCAGCAGGCGCTGGAGCGCACGCTGTGCCGCTGGCCGCATGCGCGCCCCGGCACCTACCGCGCGCTCGTGCAGCTGTGGGTCGGGCCCGGCGGCCATGTGCGGCGCACGCGGCTGCTCAGTTCCACCGGTTTGGCGCAGCGCGACGCCGCGCTCGAAGCCGCGATGAACACGCTGGTGCTCGAGCGCCCGCCCGAAGGCGAGGCCGACCAGCCGCTCACGGTGCTGCTGCTGCCGCGCACCGGCGACCGCCCCGACGTCTGCGACGCAGCGGTTTCTCCCTGAGCGCGCCGTGGAACAGGACACCCCCGGCTTCCTGCGCAGCCTGCTGACCAGCCGCTACATCGACTTCCGCAATCGGCTCCGTCGCCGCCTGGGCTCGGAAGAGCAGGCCGACGACGTGCTGCACGAGACCTGGCTGCGCGTGCAGCGCATGAGCGACCCCGGCCCGGTGCAAAGCCCCATGGCCTACCTGCTGCGCATCGCGTCGAACGTGGCGGAAGACCGGCGCATCTCCCACGGGCGGCTGCTCGACTTCGTCGAGGTCGAGGAGCTGCTGCATTTTTCGGACGACAGCCACGACCCGGCCCGCGTCTCGGAGGCACGCAGCGAAGTGCAGGCGCTGGAGCGCGCGCTCGAGGAGCTGCCGCGCCGCCGCCGCGACATCTTCATCGCCTCGCGCGTGGACGAGACGCCGCATGCCGACCTGGCGCGGCGCTACGGCGTGTCGGTGCGCATCGTCGAGCGCGAAGTGAAGGCCGCGCTGGTGCATTGCGCGGGTCGTTTGGGGCGCGATGTGATCCAAAGGTTCGGTCCCGGCGCGGGAAAACAGTCTGAGAAGACATGATGGCCGCCCCCACCCCGACCGATCGCGAACGCGCCGCGCTGGAAACGCAGGCGCACGACTGGCTCGTGCGCCTGACCTCCGGCCGCGCCACCACCGGCGACGCGCAGGATTTCCGCCGCTGGTGCGCCCGCAGCCCGCAGCACGCGCAGGCCATGGCCGAGGCGACGCGCCTGTGGGACCTGACCCGGCCCGCTGCTGAAGCGGTGGCACAACGCATGCCCGCGATGGGCACACCGTCGCGCGCGGCCATCGCCGTGTCGCGCCCGCCGGTGTTCGGTCGCCGCCAGTTCCTCGGCACCGCGCTCGCGGCCGGTGCCGCTGCCTTCGTCGTGGTGCGCCCGCCGGCCGGCCTGTGGCCCGCGCTGTCCGACATGACGGCCGACTACCGCACCGGCACTGGCGAGCAGCGCCGCGTGGTGCTGGCCGATGCGGCGGCGGTGGTCGAGATGAACACGCAGACCAGCCTCAACCTCGCGCGCGGCGCCGAGGGCGAGCCGCCCGTGCTCGACATGCTCGGCGGCGAGGCGCAGGTGCAGCTCGACGCGGCGCGCCGCGCGCCCTTCACCATGACCGTGGGCGGCGCGCGCCTCGTGGCCGCGTCGGCCAGCCGCTTCAACGTGCGCGCCACGGGCGGCGAGGTGTGCGTGACCTGCTTCGCGGGCTTGGTCGAGCTGCGCGACGGCGAGCGCGTGCTGGTGGCGGGCGAGGCGCAGCAGATCCGCTACGGCGGTCGGCGCGAGGCCGAGGTGGCGCGCGCGCCCGACCTCGCGGCGGTGGCTGCCTGGCGCGAGCGCGTGCTGGTGTTCGACGACACGCCGCTGGCGGCCGTGGTCGACGAGATCAACCGCTACCGGCCGGGCCGCCTCATCGTCACGCGCGCCGAACTCGGCCGCCGCAAGGTGCAGGCGCGGCTGCGGCTGGACGAGCTCTCGCGCGTCGAGACGCTGATCGCCGCGAGCTACGGCGCGAAGCTCACGTCGCTGCCCGCCGGCATCGTGCTGCTGGGCTAGCCGCGCTGTGTGACGCGGCTGTGAAAAAAGCGGCGCGTCGTCTTCGTTCGCAAATTCTCCCGAACTTTTGCAGCGCGCGTGTCGGTCGCATCCGGTGAGCCCGGTCTCTTCTCCAGAACGGTTTTTCTCTGGGGTATGACATGAGCAACAAGACATTCCGCCGCGCGCCGGTCGCGCACGCCGCCGCCCTCGCGCTGGCCATGGCGGGCCTGGCGGGCAATGCACAGGCGCAGCGCGCCTTCAGCGCCGCGTGGATGGCGCAGAAGAACGTGGCGCAGGGCACCGCCGTGGTCACGGGCTACCTGCCCAACGGCACGCCGGCCTCGATGCTGACGAACCCGCTGGCGCAGCAGCAGAAGGCCAACGAGCAGCTGCGCCAGTCGCTCGGCAACCTGGGCCTCGCGGCGCAGGCGATTGCCGCGCAGCAGGCCGCGCAGGCCGCCGCACGCGCCGCCGCGCTGAACGATCCCTCGGTGCCCGACGGCCTGGCCGAGGGCGGCCTGAAGGTCGACACCAATTCGCTCAGCGCCGGCTGGCTCAACGCGCGCGCGCTCAACCGCGATTCGCAGAAGCAGGTCGACGGCCGCACCGTCGTCACCGTGGAGCAGACCGGCGACAAGGCCATCCTGAACTGGGAGACCTTCAACGTCGGGCGCAACACCACGGTCGATTTCAAGCAGCAGGCCGACTGGGCTGTGCTCAATCGCGTGAACGATCCGAAGGCGCGGCCTTCGCAGATCCAGGGCCAGATCAAGGCCGACGGCACGGTGCTCATCGCCAACCGCAACGGCATCATGTTCAGCGGCACCAGCCAGACCGACACGCGCAACCTGGTGGCGGCGGCCGCCCACATCGGCGACGACCAGTTCAAGGCGCGCGGCATCTACTCGAACGACACCGCGCCGAGCTTCACCACGCGCAAGGAAGACCAGGGCAAGGTCGAGGTGCAGGCCGGCGCGCGCCTGACCACCAAGGAGCCCGGCTCCGTCACGCAGGGCGGCGGCTACGTGCTGCTGCTGGGCAAGGACGTGGCCAATGCCGGCGAGATCGCCGCGCGCAAGGGCCAGGCGCAGCTCGCGGCGGGCGACAGCTTCGTGATCCGCAAGGGCATGGGCACCGAGGCCAACGCTTTCTCGACCACGCGCGGCAACGAGATCGCGCCGCAGTTCGCGGCCGACAGCACGGCGGGCACGGTGCGCAACACCGGCCTCATCGTGGCGCGCGAAGGCGACATCACGCTGGCGGGCCGCGACGTGCGCCAGGACGGCGTGGCGCTGGCCACCTCCACCGTCGCCGTGCGCGGCACGGTGCACCTGCTGAACTCGGCCGCCGACACGCGCGGCAACGTCGCCGTCGGCCAGGGCGCGGTCACGGCCGTGCTGATCGAGGACGACGGCAAGGCCAGCGCGCTCGACAGCCAGCGCGACGCGCTCCTCAAGGAATCGGCCGCGCAGGACGCCGCGCGCGCGCTCGTGCCGCTCGCGCTCTTCGACAACCTCTCGCGGCTGTCGGACCGGCGCGACCAGTCGCGCATCGAGATCGTCTCGGGCGGCGACATCCGCTTCGAGGGCGAGTCGCTCACGCTGGCCACCGGCGGGCAGATCGCGGCCAGCGCCACGCGCCGCAGCTTCGTGGCCGACAAGGCGCGCCTGGATGTGTCGGGCGCGGTGGGCGTGGACGTGACGATGGAATCCAACAACGTCAAGGTCAACGTGCAGGGCAACGAGATGCGCGACGCCCCGCGCAACCGCGAGAGCGGCAAGCTCTTCAACAACGACGTGTGGATCGACCGGCGCAAGCTCGTGCGCGTGGCGCCCGGCGTGGGCGGCTACGAGGGCGAGCGCTGGTACGCGGCGGGCGGCCTGCTGGAGGTCGGCGGCTACCTGGGCAACCAGGGCCACGGCATCGGCGAATGGGCCGCGCAGGGCGGCACGGTGGTGCTGGGCGGCAGCGAGGTGGTCACGCAGGCGGGCTCGAAGGTCAACCTGTCGGGTGGTTCGCTCAACGTGCAGACCGGCAAGATCTACCAGACCTGGCTCAAGGGCAGCGACGGGCGCCTGTACAACCTGAACAGCGCGCCGTCGGACCTGCTGTACGACGGCGTCTACAAGGGCTTCGAGGCCGAGCACGTGCGCTGGGGCAAGGCGAACACCGACTATTTCTACAACCCGCTGATCGGGCCGCAGCGCAAGCTGGAGAACGGCTACACCGTCGGGCGCGACGCCGGCCGGCTGGTGGTGAGCGCGCCCACGGCGGTGCTCGAAGGCGACATCGTGGCCGAGGTGTTCAACGGCGCGCAGCAGACGCGCGCCCGCGACGCCGCGCTGGACGACGGCTACCGCCAGTCGCAGACGGCGGTGGCGCGCGGCGGCGTGCTGGCGTTGGGGCGCTACGGCGCACTGGGCCGCATCGACCTGTTCGACACCGATGTGCGCCTGGGCGACGTGGCACCGGTCACGCAGCAGATGGCCGCGGCCGACGCACTGGCCGACGAGCGCATCGGCACGCTGTGGCTCGACGCGGCGCACCTGAATGCGCAGCGCCTGTCGGTGCTGGACATCGGCACGCGCGGCAGCGTGACGGTCGAGAAGGCGCTCACGCTGGCCGACGGCGGGCGCATGGCCCTGCTCGGCGCGTTCATCGACATCGGCGCCGACGTCACGGTGCGCGGCGGCGCGCTGGAAGCCGGCAATGTCTTCACGTCGCCGGTGGCGGGCGCCCAGCCGCGCGTGCTGGCGAAGGACGCCGATTCGTCGCTCACCGTGCGCGACGGCGTCACGCTCGACCTGCGCGGACGCCGCGTCGACATCGGCACGGCACCTGAAGACTCGGCCACGCTCGCGGTCATCGACGGCGGCACGGTGCGCCTCGAATCGACGCACGGCGTGACGATCGGGCAGGGCAGCCTGATCGACGTGTCGTCGGGTGCGGCGCTGCTGGCCAAGGGCAAGCAGAAGGGCGGCAAGGGCGGCAACGTGACGCTGGTGGCCGACTCGGCCGCGTCGCCCACCGATGCGAAGGGGCGCCTGTCGCTCGGCGGCGAGATCCGCGGCCACGGCGTGAACGGCGGCGGCACGCTGAAGATCGAAACGGGCCACGCGCTGCTCATCGGCCCCGACCCGACGCTGTCGGACGCGACGCAGCTCGTGCTCGACGCGTCGCGCCTGCAGTCGGGCTTTTCCACCTACGACTTCAACGGCCATGCGGGCCTCACGGTCGCGCCGGGCGCGCAGCTCGACGTGCTCATGCCGGTCTATCGCATCGCGCCCGGGGCCGGTGCCGATCACGAAGCCGGCATCGCATTGCAACTGTGGACGCCGCCGCTGCTGCAGCAGGACACGGTGAACCGCCAGGTCGTGCAGCGCCAGGGCGCCGACCTCGTGCTGCGTTCGCAGCGCCGCATCACCGAAGGCGGCAACCTCGCCATCGGCGCGGGGGCGGTGGTGACGGTCGATCCGGGCCGCTCGATCCAGCTGCTCGGCGGCGGCCTGAGCAGCTTCGTGGTCGATGGCCGGCTCAACGCCTGGGGCGGGCGCATCGCCATCGACATCGAGGCGCCGGCCTTCAACTCGCCGCTGAGCACGTCGCTGCAGCCGCACAACCGCTCGGTGTGGATCGGCGAGGGCGCGGTGCTCGACGTGGCGGCGCGCGCGCAGACCGGTGTCGACGACGACGGCCGCCGCTACGGCACGGTGCGCAACGGCGGCACCATCGCCATCGGCGGCGCGCTCGACTGGGAGGCCAAGGGCGCGGCCAACGCGCCCGACCTCGCGATCGTCATCCGCCCCGGCGCGCTGCTCGATGCCTCGGGCAGCCATGCGCGCATCGACGTGCCGGCCGTGGGCGGCCTGTGGCGCGAACTCGACGTGGCCAGCGACGGCGGCAGCATCGTGCTCAAGTCGGCGCACAGCCTGTACCTCGACGGCACGCTGCGCGCCCACGCGGGCGGCGCGAATGCGGCGGGCGGCACGCTCGCGGTGGCGCTCGAGGCGCCGGTGTTCTCGAAGATCTACACCGTCGACGACGCGGTGCGGCAGGCGCGCGAGCTGGTGATCTCGCAGGCGCAGCAGCCCAGCGGATTGCCGGCCACCCTCAAGCCGGGCCATGCCGATGCGGCGCTGGCCTACGGCAAGGGGCGCCTGAGCGCGGACCAGGTGCGCGACGGCGGCTTCGGCAACCTCTCGCTGCTGGTCAACGGCCTGCTGAGCTTCGACGGCCACGTCGACCTCACGACCGCGCAGAGCTTGCGCCTGTACGCCGGCAGCTTCGCGCTGGCCGACAGCGCGGCCACCGATTCGAGCGTGCGGCTTGCCTCGTCCTACCTGCGGCTGGCCGGCGTGACCGGTGCGCCGAAGCAGGACAACGAGGTGATCTACACCACCACCTGGCGCCACGGCGCATCGACCCGCGCGAGCGAGGCCACCTTCACGGCCGAGGCTGACCTGATCGACATCCGCGACCGCGTGGGCTTCGGCGCGCACGGCGAGATCGCCATGAAGACCGGCCCCGCGCAGGTGGTGGACCGCCGCGGCTTCGACGCCGTGAGCATGACCAGCCGCGGCGACCTGCGCCTGCTGGGCGGCACGCCCACGCTCGGCCTGCTCGGCGCGACCACGACCGAGCTGGCGACGCTGGGCGACCTCACGCTCACCGCCGCGCAGATCTACCCCGCCACCGGAGCCAACGCGCAGATCCGCGCGGGCTACGACGAGGGCCGCGTGCTCGACATCCGCCGCCAGGTCGAGGGCGACGTGGCGATGCCGCAGTCGGCATTCGGCACCCTGGCGCTCGGCGGCGGCACGGTGCGCCAGGGCGGCATCGTGCGCGCGCCGCTGGGCAACCTCATCGTGGGGCAGGACGGGCGCAGCACCTTCGAGGCGCGCGCCAGCGTGGTCGACCTGCTGCCGGGCAGCATCACCTCGGTCAGCGGCGCCGGCCTGCTCATGCCCTACGGCGGCACGACCGACGGCATCGGCTACAGCGTGGCCGGCGCGCCCATCGACAAGCGCGCCATCGGCAGCAGCGGCATCCTGCTCACGGGCGACAGCGTGGTCGGGCACCAGGGTGCGCTGCTCGACCTGTCGGGCGGCGGCGAGCTCACGGGCGCGGGCTTCGTGAGCGGTCGCGGCGGTTCGGTGGACGTGCTGCGCACGCCGCTGGCCAATGCCAATCCGGCCAACACCTTCAGCAAGGCGGGCAACGGCGTGTACGCCATCGTGCCGGGCTTCCAGGGCGGCTACGCGCCGGTGTCGCCCGACGCCGGCGCGGGCGAGCCGGCCATCGGCCGGCAGGTCACGCTCGATCACGACGTGGGTGGGCTCAAGGCCGGCACCTACACGCTGCTGCCTTCGACCTACGCACTGCTGCCCGGTGCCTTCCGTGTGGAAGTGGGGGCGCAAAGCGCGCTGCCCGCGACGCCGCTGCCGGCCGGCTATGGCTCGTACGTGGCGAGCGGCTACCTCGGCGTGGCGAACACGGCGGTGAAGTCGTCGCTGGCCAGCCAGCTGGTCGTCACGCCGGCGGCGCTGGTGAAGCAGCACGCCAGCTACAACGAGATGGGCTACGACGCCTTCGTGGTGGCCGACGCGGCACGCCGCGGCGGCGTGCGCGGCGAGATCGCGTCCGATGCCCGCAACCTGCTGCTGGACTACTTCTATTCCAAGCCGAAGGACGGCGTGTCGATGCTGCAGTTCGACGGCACGGCGCTGTTCAATCCGGCGGCCGGCAGCGCGGGCTTCGGCGGCACGTTGTCGGCGAAGGGCATCGCCATCGAGGTGACGGCGCCGGGCGCGCAGCGCACGGCCGGGTTCACGGGCGCGTCGCTGCAGGCCGACCAGCTCAACGCCTTCGGCGCGCCACGGATGATCCTGGGCGGCCAGATCGATCTGCCGTATGCCGACAACTACGCAACCTTCAAGTCGAACACCGGCCATGTCGTCGTGCGCAGCGGCGCGACCTTGCGCGGCGCGGAAATCTTCCTCGTGGCCGGCGGCTACGGCGACGGCATCCAGGTGGAGCAGGGCGCGTCGCTGAACACGCTGGGCGCCGGTGCGCCGGCCTACGATTCCACCGACGGCGTGGTGTTCTCGGCGGGTCTGGGCGGGGTGCTGGGCCTGTCGAACGGCTGGATCAACCTGCTGCCGCCCGTCGCCGGAGGGATACCCGCCACGGTCCAGATCGGCGCGTGCCCCAGCGGCGCCTGCACCGGCCACACCACGCTGTACGGCGAGGGCACGCTGGCCGTGGCCACCAACCGCTCGTTCACGATGGCCGACAACGTGCGCTACGGCGCAAAGAACCTGCTGCTGGCGGTGTCCGCGGTCAACCTGGGCAGCGACGCGGCGCTGCAGCAGGCGGCCGCCAACGGCCAGCTGCCGTCGGGCCTGTCGATGAACCAGGGCATCCTGGCGAACCTGCTGGCCGGCAACAAGGGCGAAGGCGTGCCCGCGGTCGAGACGCTGGTGCTGAACGCGCGCGAGTCGGTGAACATCTACGGCGCGGTGTCGCTGGACACGCTCGACGCCGCCACCGGCGTGTCGTCCATCGAACGGCTGGTGCTGGGCACGCCCGCCATCTACGGCTACGGCGGCGCGGGCGACACCGCGAAGATCACGACCGGCGAATTCATCTGGACCGGCCTCACGCCGCGCCCGCCCGGCAACGACGAGATCTTTCCCGGTGGGAACGCACCGGGCGGCGCCATCGGCAGCCTGCTGGGCCACGGCACGCTCGACGTGTCGGCCGCGCGCATCGTGCTGGGCCACGCGCCCAACACGCAACCCGACGCGGGCTTCTCGGCAGACCGCCTGGCGCTGGGCTTCGGCACGGTCAACCTGAACGCGAGCGAGCGCATCACCGCCAACGGCAAGGGCACGCTGGCCGTGTACCACCAGCAGGGCGCGTACGTGACGGGCAAGGGCTATGACTTCACGGGCGGCCAGCTGAACCTGCGCACCCCGCTGCTCACCGGCGAGGCCGGCTCGAACAACCGCATCACGGCGGGCGGCGACATCGGGGTGAGCGCACCGGCAGGCGCGCAGCCGGCCGGCGATGCGGCGCTGGGCGCGCAGCTGGCGCTCACGGGCCGCAACATCACCATCGACGGCACGGTAGGCCTGCCCTCGGGCAAGCTGCAGCTCACGGCCAGCGGCGACGTGACGCTTGGCGCCGAGTCGCGCATCGACCTCGCGGGCCGCGCCGTGAAGTTCTTCGAGCAGACGCGCTACAGCCGCGGCGGCGACCTGGAGGTGACGAGCTCGGCCGGCAACATCGCGCAGGCGGCGGGCTCGGTGATCGACCTGTCGGCCACGCACAACCGCGGCGGCACGCTGCAGGCGACGGCGCTGGGCGCCGGCGCGGGCCGCATCGACCTGGGCGGACGCATCCTCGGCACCGCGAGCGGCACGTATGACGCGGGCGGCACCATCGTGCCCTACGACGCGGCCGAGATCAGCGTGCGCGGCCAGACCGTGGCCGACTTCGCGGGCCTGAACACGCGCCTGAACGAAGGCGGCGTGACGGGCGCGCGGCGCTTCCAGATCAAGCAGGGCGACCTCGCCATCGGCGACGAAGTGAAGGCGCGCGTGGTCGAGGTCACGCTCGACGGCGGCAGCCTCACGGTGAACGGCCGCATCGACGCCAGCGGCTTCCAGGTGGGCGCGATCCGCCTCGCCGCCAAGGGCGACCTCACGGTGAACGGCACGCTCGACGCGCACGCCACCGGCCTGCGCGTGGACAGCTACGGCAAGATCATCGACAGCCCGAACCGCGCCATCGTCGACCTCACGAGCACGCACGGCACGCTGACGCTGGGCGGCGGCGCGGCCATCGACCTGCGTGCCGGCACGGCCGTGGGCGCGGCGCAGGGCAACGACGGCATCGCGCGCGGCACGCTCGCACTGAACGCGCCGCGGCGCGGCGACAACGATGTGGCGGTGAACGTCGGCGGCACGCCCGCGATCCAGGGCGCGAAGAGCATCTCGGTCAACGCCTTCCGCACCTACAGCGACGCACCGCTGGCGAGCGCGCCCGACGTCACGGGCCACGTGCCGCAGCTCATCACGCAGAAGTACCTCGACGAGATCGACGGCCACAGCAGCGCCTTCATCGACAAGGCGCTGGCCAACACCTCGCTCTCGGCGCGCCTGGCGGGCCTGGGCAGCTACCACCTGCGCCCCGGCGTGGAGATCGTCAGCAGCACCGGCGAGGGCGACCTCAGCGTGGTCGGCGACATCGACCTCTCGGGCTACCGCTACGGCCCCGGCGCGAACCGCACCGACCCGGCGCGGCGCGGCTTCGGCGAGCCCGGCGTGCTGGTGATCCGCGCGGGCGGCAACCTCAACGTGTACGGCAGCATCAACGACGGCTTCGCGCCGCCGCCGGCCACGCCCGACGACAAGGGCTGGTACCTCACCGAGCAGCGCACCAAGTTCGGCACGCCGTTCACGCCCGACGGCGGCGACATCGTCGTGCCGATCGACGGCGTGGTGCTCGACAAGGGCACCGTGTTCCCGAAAGACGCGCTGCTCAACTACGACGTGCCCGCCGAAGCCATGGCGCTGCCGGCCGGCACGGTGCTGCCCGTGACCGTGACCTTGGGCGCGGCCTACACGCTGCCCGCCGGCACGGTGCTGCGCGCCAACGTCTACAACGCCGACGGCAGCGTGCGCCTGAAGGCCGGCACGGTGCTGGGCGAGGCCGTGGTGCTGGACAGCGGCATGAAGCTGGGCGCTGGCACCGCGCTGCGCGCCGAGGCCAGCGTGCAGGCGATGGTGTGGCCCAAGGGCGTGCGCCTGCCGGTCGCGATGAAGGCCGACGGCACCATCGCGCTGGCGCGCGGTGCGGTGATTCCGTCGCTGACCGATGTGCAGCTGCCGAACGACGCGGCCGTCAACCTGCGGCCCGAAGTCGACGGCGTGCAGGGCCGCAACTGGGCCGTGGCGCCGATGCTGGGGCAGGGCGCGACGAGCTGGAGCCTGCAACTCACGGCCGGCGCCGACCTGGACTCGGCCGACCGCCGCGCGGTCGACCCGGCCAAGCACGGCGCGCTCATCCTGGCCGACAGCCACGCGATGTACAACGTCAAGCTCACGCCGGGCGGCAGCGGCTTCCTGTGGGGGCCGAACGGGCCCATGTGGGGCCACGACGAGGGAACGCCGATGGACCCGCTGGATTTCGAGGCGGGCTACTGCGACTGGGGCGGTGAGGGCACCTGCGTTGTCGACCCGGCGCGCCTTTCCTACTTCTGGGGCCCCAACGGCGACGACTGGGACCCGAGCTTCGTCGAGGGCACGCCGGTGCTGCCCGAATACGTCACCATCTGCGAGTGGGGGCCGGGCATCTGCACGACGGTCATCAACCCCGTCAAGGACGTCACCAAGTACACGCCGCTGTCGCCGATGTTCAGCGTGCTGCGCACCGGCACGGGCGACCTGGGCCTGGCGGCGGCCGGCAACTTCGTCATGGAGTCGCCGTTCGGCGTCTACACGGCCGGCACGCGCTCGGCGCCGCTGCTCGACGCCAACGGGCTCGACCCCTTCAACCTCGCACGCGGCAAGGCCGTCGGCGGCTCGGTGATCGGCCCGCAGACGGCGGACTACAGCGCCGCGCTCGCGGCCTACCAGGCCTGGTACCCCGAGCAGGGCGGCAACCTCGACATCACGGTGGGCGGCAACGTCGTCGGCGACGTCTGGGGTCATTTCGGGGGCGAGCGCGGACAGGCGCCGAGCGCCGCGGTGGGCAGCTGGCTGTGGCGCCAGGGCTCGGGCACGGCCCTGCCCGGCAGCGACCGCATCGCGACGTCGTGGTGGATCAACTTCGGCACCTACGCGCTGCCGGCCGGTGCGCAGGTCAGCACCGACAGCAGCCCCGAGCCCTTCCTGGTGGGCTTCACCGGCATGGGCACGCTGGGCGGCGGCAACCTCACGCTGCGCGCGGGCGGCGACGCGGGCCTCACCACGCGGCTGGGCAACGGCCAGGTCTGGCAGCGCAGCGAGGCCATCGTGGCGGCGGTCGGCAGCACGGGCCGCGTCGACGCGAACGGGCAACTGACGCTCACCGGCGGCGGCGACCTGCAGCTGCGCATCGGCGGCGTGGTCAATCCGAACCTGGCCGCGGCGCAGTACGGCAGCTCTGGCACCAATACGCAGTACCAGGACCTCAACGGCGCCCTGGTCAACCTGCGCGGCGCGGCCACCGTGTCGGCCTCCGCCATCGGCGGCGTCGAGGTGCGCTACCGCAAGTACGCGTTCTCGCTGCCGGGCCAGGAGGGCGATGTGAAGGACACGCGCCCCATCGACCCCTTCACCCCGACCATCGGCGTCGGCAATGCCGGCATCGTGCTCGTGCCGGGCGACTCGGCGATGTACCTGGACACGCCGGGCGACCTGGTGCTCACCAGCGTGGCCGACGCGGGCCGCGCGCGGGTGCCGAACAGCTCGGCATTCAAGCTGGGCGGCACCGAGTACGGCATCGGCCAGGGCTGGTTCACGCTGTGGACCGACCGCACCGCGATCAACCTGTTCAGCGCGGGCGGCAACCTCACGCCCGGCACCGACCTGGCGAACCGGGAGGCCGCCGGCCGGTACCTGGGCAGCATCAACATGAGCGACAACGTCACGGTCTATCCGTCGATCCTGCGCGCGACGGCGGCCTCGGGCAGCCTGTACTTCGGCTTCTCGGCCACGCCCGCCACGCAGGCGCCCGGCCGTGCGCTGGTGCTCGCGCCGTCGCCGTCGGGCGCGCTCGAGTTCCTGGCGGGCAACTCGCTGTTCGGCGGCGGCTATCCGGTGGGGATGTCGGGCGCGGTCACGCCGCTGCCCACGCCCTGGGCGCCCGCCTTCGTGGGCTACAACTCGCGCCAGCAGCCGGTGGTCTACAACACCAGCCCGGAGGGCTCGATGGTCGGATCGCCCGGCGTGCCGAACTACGGGGTGGTCGACAACCACCCTCTGTTCGCCTTCGGACCGGACACGCTGGGCGCCCGCGCGCTGCACGCAGCCGATGCGCCGCCCTCGCTGTTCTACGCCGTGCGCGGCGACATCCTGGGCCTGGCCAGTGGCACGGCGCGCAAGGTGCAGGCCAGCGGCGAACCCGCGCCCGAGACCTGGTACCGCTCGGCCGCGCCGGCACGCATCCGCGCCGGGCGCGACATCGTCGGCACCGAGGCGCTGATCGTGAACAACGACCCGCGCGACGTGTCGCTGGTGCAGGCCGGGCGCGACATCCTGTACGCGAACCTGCAGGTGGCGGGCCCCGGCACGCTGGAGGTGTCGGCCGGCCGCCACATCACGCAGGACGACCGCGCCAGCGTGGTGAGCCGTGGTGCGCTGGCCGAGGGCGACACGCGCCCCGGCGCAAGCATCGCGATGATGGCCGGCATGGGCCCGATGGGCGTGGGCGGGCCGGACTTCTCGGCCATTGCCGACCGCTACCTCGACCCCGCGAAGCGCGCCGAGTCGGGCCCCGGCCAGTCGCTGGCGAGCCAGCCGGGCCGCGTGGTGAAGACCTACGACGCCGAGCTGGCCGCATGGCTCAAGGAACGCTACGGCTTCGTGGCCACCAGCGCCGACGCGAAGGACCCGGGCAGCGCGCTCGCGTACTTCAAGGCGCTGGCGCCCGAGCAGCAGCGCGTGTTCCTGCGCAGCGTGTACTTCGCCGAGCTGCGCGCCGGGGGCCGCGAGTACAACGACGTGGACGGCCCGCGCTACGGCAGCTACCTGCGCGGGCGCGGCATGATCGCCACGCTGTTCCCCGACCTCGACGCGGCGGGCCAGGAGATCGTGCGCACCGGCGACATCATCCTGTACGGCCCCTCGGGCGTGCACACCGACTTCGGCGGCGACATCCAGATGCTCGCGCCGGGCGGGCAGATCGTGGTGGGCGTGCAGGGCGCGGTGCCGCCGGGCAGCGCGGGCGTGATCACGCAGGGCATGGGCCACATCCAGCTGTTCAGCGAAGGCAGCCTGCTGCTGGGCCTGTCGCGCGTGATGACCACCTTCGGCGGCGACGTGCTGGCCTGGTCGGAGCAGGGCGACATCAACGCGGGCCGGGGTTCCAAGACCACGCTGGTCTACACGCCGCCCAAGCGCGTGTACGACAACATCGGCAACGTGAAGCTGTCGTCGCAGGTGCCCAGCTCGGGCGCCGGCCTGGCCACCTTGGCGCCCATCGCCGAAGTGCCGGCGGGCGACATGGACCTGATCGCGCCGCTGGGCACCATCGACGCGGGCGAGGCCGGCATCCGCGTGTCGGGCAACGTGAACCTCGCGGCCCTGCAGGTGGTGAACGCGGCCAACATCCAGGTCAAGGGCGAGTCGGCCGGCCTGCCGGTGGTGGCCTCGGTGAACGTGGGCGCGCTCACCAACGCCAGCGCGGCGGCCTCGCAGGCGGTGGGCGCGGCGCAGGAGGCGATGCAGCGCGAACGCGCGGCGGCGCGCCAGGCGCTGCCGTCGGTGTTCTCGGTGCGCGTGCTGGGCTTCGGCAACGAGCCTGCCGACGGTGCCGCGGCGCCGTCCGATGCGGGCCGCGCCGCGGCGCGCCCGGTGGGCTACGACGCGCACAGCCCGGTGCAGGTGCTGGGGCGCGGGCCGCTGGGCGATGCGCAGAAGACCAAGCTCACGGCGCAGGAGCGGCGTCTGCTGGGGCAGTGAGAGGGAAGGGCGGCAGATGAAATTTTTGTGACAAACGACATTCCGGGGCGCGCAGTTCCGTCTTTGTCTCAGAGCTTTCGTGACTGTCCGATGCCCCCTCTGCTGCTGTCTTCTGCCGGCCCCCGCCCGCGCCCGTGGGCGTCGTTCCTGCTGGCCACGGCGTTCGCCGCCCTGGCCGGCGCGGCGCATGGCGCGCCGCCCGAGGCCAACGCCAGCGGCGTGTTCCTCAACGCCGCCGGCGACGTGCTGACCGCGCGCCATGCGGTGGCGGACTGCCGTTCGCTGTTCGCCCTCAAGGACGCGCAGGTGGCGCAGGCCCGGGTGATCGCCGAGAGCGCCGAGCTCGACGTCGCGGTGCTGCGCACCACCCTCACGCCGTACCTGCACGCCACGCTCGCGGCGGACGCGCGCGCGCCGGCCCCGGGCAGCGTGGGCGTGTTCACCGAGGCCTACGCGGTGCTGCAGCGCATGCCCGATCGCGCGGCGTTGCTCAGCAACGCCATGACCGTGCCCGGCGTGGACGGCCTGCAGCTGCTGTCGGGCGTGCAACCCGGCGCCAGCGGCAGCGCGGTGCTGGGCGCCGACGGCCTGCTGCTCGGCGTGGTGGTCGAGCGTGTCGCCGCCGCGCCGCATGCGTCGGGCATGGTGCTCAGCCGCGCGGCCTCGGCCGCGGGCGTGGCGGGCGGCGTGACGCGGGTGCGCGCGGTGCCGGCGGCGCGCCTGCGCGACTTCCTGGACGCCCACGGCATCGCCTACACGCACAGCCGCGAACCGCAGCTCGGCCCGCAGCAGTCGCCCGCCGCGCGGGCCTCGACCCTGTCGGTCGGCGTGCTGTGCGGCTGAGCGTCCTTCTTCGACTTTTCATTGGAATTCCCATGACCTTTTCTTCCGGCAAGACCCGCGGCTGGCGCCGCCTGCGCCTGGCGCTCGGCGGGCTCGGCCTCGGGCTGTCCGCCGCCGCCGCGCCCCTGGCCGCATCGGCGCAGGCCCAGCCGCAGGTGCCGCAGCACTGGATCAGCTACGCCAACCTCGCCAGCAATCAGCTGCAGTCGTCGCTCAGCGATCCGGCCAGCGACACCGTGGTGCGGCTGCACACGTGGATGCAGGAACGCATGCTGAAGGAAGGCCAGCCCGTGCCGCCCGCGCCGGTGGTGGTGCGCGTGTGGGTCGCGGGCAGCGGCAAGGTCGAGCGCGTGGCCTTCGATTCGCTGGGCGATGCGCAGGCCGACACCGACCTGCGCGCGCTGCTCACCGCGCAGCCGCTGGCCGAGCCGCCGCCGCGCGACATGCGCCAGCCGATGGTGCTGCAACTCACGCTGAGCTTTGTCGCGCGCACCTGACCGATCGCGCCGCCTTTGCGTGGCGCTGCTGGGCCTGGCGGCTGCAGTGCCGCTGCACGCCGCCATGCCGTGGCCCGTGCCGGGGCTCGCGGCGCTGGTGAAGGCCTTCGGGCCGGCCGTGGTCCACATCGGCGTGGAGCGGCCGTCGGCGCCGGCGCGCCGCTTCAGCGACCGCTGGCTGCTGCGCGCGCCGCCGGCCGAGGCCGACGAGAGCAGCCTGGGCAGCGGCTTCCTCGTGAGCGCCGACGGGCTCATCCTCACCAACGCGCACGTCGTCGCGCACGGCACGCAGATCCGCGTGAAGCTGCCCGACCGGCGCGAGTTCCGGGCGCGGCTCATCGGCCTCGACGCACTGGCCGACGTGGCCTTGTTGAAAATCGACGCGACCGGCTTGCCCACGGTGCGCATCGGCGATCCGGCGGACGTGGAGCCCGGCGACGGCGTGGCCGCCATCGGCTCGCCCTACGGCTTCGGCAACTCGGTGACGGCCGGCATCGTCAGCGCCAAGGGGCGGCTGCTGCCGGGCGCGGAGTCGATGCAGTTTTTGCAGACCGACGTGCCGATCAACCCCGGCAACTCGGGCGGGCCGCTGTTCAACCTGCGTGGCGAGGTGATCGGCATCAACTCGCGCATCTACAGCCGCAGCGGCGGCTACCAGGGGCTGTCGTTCGCCATTCCCATCGACGCCGCCATGCGCATCAAGGACCAGCTGCTGGCCACCGGCACCGTCACGCGCGGGCGCATCGGCGTGTCCGTGCAGGAGGTGGGGCAGGCGCTGGCCGACACCTTCCGCCTGCCGCGTCCGGCCGGCGCGCTGGTCACCGATGTGGAGCCGCGCGGTGCGGCGGCGCGCGGCGGGCTGAAGACCGGCGACGTGATCTTGTCGGTGCAGGGCCGCGAGGTGGTGCAGGCGGCCGACGCGCTGGGCTTCATCGCCGAGCAGGTGCCGGGGCAGCGCGCACGCCTCATGGTGTGGCGCGACCGCGCCGAGCACGTGGTCGAGGTGAAGGTGGAGGGCTACGACACGCCGCGCCTGCAAGGCGATGCGGCGGCGGCGGCCTCGGTGCCCTCGCGCCTGGGCTTCGCGGTGCGCCCGCTGGCGCCGGCCGAGCGGCAGTTCCTGCGCGTGGAGGGCGGGCTGCTGGTGCAGCGCGTGAACGTGGCGGCGTCGCGCGCGGGCGTGCAGCCGGGCGACGTCATCCTGGCGCTCAACGGCCAGCCGATCGACAGCGCCGAAGCCCTGGCCCAGGCGCTGGAAGGAGCCGACGGCACGGCGGCGTTGCTGGTGCAGCGCGCGGGGGCGCGGATCTTCGTGCCGATCTGCGCGCAGGCCGGGTCGCCGAAGTGCTGAGAAGGCCTCGCGCTGACCGGCCAAGTCATCCGAACGTCATGCAGCGAACCTAGCATCCGCTTCGACATGCCCCCCGGGCCGTGGCTTTCGCCGGGCGTATCGAACTCATGCGGCATGCACCTCCTTCTTTTCCTCTCGTCTCCCTGGTTGGCATCGCGCTGGTCGCCTGCATGACCGGGCCGTGGATGAGCGCCCGCGCGCAGTCCGACGCGGCGCCGCTTCGGCCGCAGGCCGCGCGCATCGCCTTCGACATCGCGGCCCAGCCGCTGGCCGCGGCGCTGGAGCAGTACGGCCGCGCGACCGGGCTGCCCGTGTTCTTCGATGCCGAACGCGTGGCCGGACGTCACGCCGCGCCCGTGCATGGCCTGTTCGATGCGCAGGCCGCCCTCGATGCGCTGCTCGCGGGCACGGGCCTGGTCGCCGACGACGCCGGTGTGGGGGCCACGACCGCCTTCGTGCTCCGGCTCGCGCCGGCTGTGCCCGCACCGGCACGACCGGCTGATGCGGCGCAGGCGGCGCCCGCCGCCGTTCACCGCGGCTACGACGGGCTGGTCCAGACCCGCGTCTGGGAAGCCCTGTGCGCCCACCCGCGCGCAGCGCCGGGCGGCTACCGCGCGGCGATGCGTTTCGTGATCGACGGCACCGGCCGCATCGCCCATGCCTTCCTGCTGCACACCAGCGGTGAGCGCGCGCGCGACGACGCCATCCTCGACACCCTGCGGCAGCTGCGCATCGACCGCGCGCCGCCGCCGGACATGGCGCAGCCGCTCACGATGCTGATCCTGCCGCGCTCGCAGACGCCCGGGCTCGAGTGCCCGGTGCGGCACTGACGCCATCGCCATGCCCGAGAACGCGCTGCCCGCGTTGCGCGACTTCCTGGTCGCGCGCTACGACGAGCTCAAGCAGCGGCTTGCGCGGCGGCTCGGTAACGCCGAGCGCGCCGGTGACGCGCTGCAGGACACCTGGCTGCGCCTGGAAAGCCGCGACGACATCGACGGCGTGCACGACCCCGCCGCCTACCTGCTGCGCGTGGCCGTCAACCTGGCCTACGACCAGGTCGCGAAGCAGGGGCGCCTGGCCACGTCCGACGAGATCGAGGCGCTGCTCGACGAAACGCCCGACCCCGCGCCGGGGCCCGCGCAGATCGCGCAGGACCGCGCGGAGCTGGCCACGCTGCGCGCGCTCATCGAGCGGCTGCCGCCACGGCGCCGGCAGGTGCTGGTGATGGTGCGCTGGCAGCACCTGCCGCAGCGCGAGGTGGCGGCGCGGCTCGGCATCTCGCTGCGCACGGTGGAGAAGGAACTCAAGGAGGCGCATGACCACATCGCCGCCCGCATGGGCCGCGCGGACCGTATGCCGCAAGGGAGGGAGCCGCATGAAAAATAAAGTGCGGTTCACCGCGTCGAGAGCCGTCTCATGGGTATGCGACATCTTTCAGCGCGCACGGGTTGAAGCCCCGATGACCCCGCCCGATGCACACGCCCAGGCCTTGCGCGAAGCGCAGGCCTGGCTGCGCCGGCTGTCGTCCGGTGCGGCCACGCAGCACGACGTCGAGGGCTTTCGCCGCTGGCGCGACGGCAACCCGCTGCACCAGCCCGCGCTGGCGCAGGCCCGACGCTTGTGGCAAGCGCTCGACCCGGCCATCGGCGGCATGCCGGCCGAAGTCCAGCGAGCTCCCGTGCTGTCGGCGCGGCCGGTGGCCGCGCGCCGCGCGTTCCTCGGCGCGGCGGTGGGCGCGGCCGGCGCCGCGGGCGTGGCGGTGGTCTCTCCGCCGCTGGGCCTGTGGCCGTCGCTCGGCGAGTGGAACGCCGACTACCGCACGGCCACCGGCGAGCAGCGCGCGGTGCAGGTGGCCGAAGGCGTCGACCTGGTGCTCAACACGCAGACCAGCGTGCAGCGTCGCAGCGTCGAGGGCCGCGTCGTCGGCATCGACCTGATCGCGGGCGAGGCGGCCCTCGACCTGGTGGCCGGGCCGCAGCCCTTCGGCGTCGTGGCGGGCGCAGCCCGCAGCGAGGCGCAGGCCGGCCGCTTCGAGGTGCGCTACCTTGCGGGCCGGGGCTGCGTGACCTGCCTCGAAGGGCGCGTGCGCGTCACGCACGCGAGGGGCACGCGCGATCTGCAGGCCGGCGAGCAGGTGCTGTACGACGCGGGTTCGCTCGGGCCGGTGGCGGCTGTGGCCACCCGCGAGGCCTCGGCCTGGCGCAGCGGCGTGCTGGTGTTCCGGCAGACGCCGCTGGCGCACGTGATCGAGGAGATCAACCGCTATCGGCCGGGCCGCGTGGTGTTGCTGGCGCAGCGCCTGGCCGGTCGCGAAGTCAGCGGGCGTTTCGCCATCGCTTCGCTCGACACGGTGCTGGTGCAGATCCAGCGCTCGTACGACCTCGAGGCGCGCGCGCTGCCGGGCGGCGTGCTGCTGCTTAGCTGATGAATGTGACAACCTGATTGGCCCTCGCGTGCGCTCAGGATTGGTCCAGAAACTTAGCGGTTTTGTTTGCGTCTGTCGGTCTGTCCAGTAAGGGGCACGGATTCCGTGCCGGTGCATTTCATTCTTTACTGGGCGTCAGATGAACACACACGAGGGACACCGCAGCCGCCGCCAGGGCGCTGCCGTGCAGGCGAGGAGCTTCCGGATTTCGCCGCTGGCACAGGCCATGGCGCTGGCGCTGGCCGCCGGCGCGGCCGCCGCACCGGCGCATGCGCAGCGCGCCTTCAGCCCGACCTGGTTCAACGCCAAGGGCGCGGCGCAGGCCACGGCCACGGCCACCGGCCTGATGCCCAACGGGCTGCCGGCGGCGAACCTCACGAGCCCGCTCGCGCAGCAGCAGCGCGCCAGCGAGCAGCTGCAGCAGTCGATCGGCAACCTGAACCTGGCGGCACGCGGCATCGCGGCGCAGCAGGCGGCACAGGCGGCCGCGCGGCGCGCCGCGCAGAACGACCCCTCGGTGCCCGACGGCCTGGCCGAAGGCGGCCTGAAGGTCGATACGAATGCGTTGACCGCCGGCTGGTCGAATGCGCGCGCGCTGACCGGTGATTCGCAGCGGCAGGTCGACGGCCGCACGGTCGTCACGGTCGAGCAGACGGCCGACAAGGCGATCCTGAACTGGGAGACCTTCAACGTCGGGCGCAACACCACCGTGGCCTTCGCGCAGCGCAAGGACTGGGCGGTGCTCAACAAGGTGAACGACCCGCTGGCGCGGCCTTCGCAGATCCAGGGGCAGATCAAGGCCGACGGCACGGTGATGGTCGCCAACCGCAACGGCATCGTGTTCAGCGGCAGCAGCCAGGTCGACACACGCAACCTCGTGGCCGCAGCGGCGCAGATCGACGACGCGCAGTTCCAGGCCCACGGCGTGTACGCCAACGGCAGCGCGCCCAACTTCAAAAACGCGCAAGGCCGCGTCGAGGTGCAGGCCGGTGCCAGGCTTTCCACGCCCGCACCCGCTTCGGCCACGCAGGGCGGCGGCTATGTGCTGCTGCTGGGCGCCGAGGTGCACAACGCCGGCGAGATCGCCACGCCCGGCGGGCAGACGATGCTGGCGGCGGGCGACCACTTCACCATCCGCAAGGGCGTGGGCACCGACGGCAACCTGGGCTCGACCACGCGCGGCAACGAAGTCGCGGTCACGCTGGACACGAACAGCCCGGCGGGCACGGTGCGCAACACCGGGCTGATCCAGGCGACCACCGGCGACGTCACGCTGGCCGGGCGCGAAGTGGTGCAGGGCGGCGTCGTCCTTTCCAGTACCTCGGTCAACACACGCGGCACGGTGCATCTGAACGCGACCGGCGCCACGGGCCAGGTCCGGTTCGGCGAAGGCAGCACCACCGCCATCGTGCTCGACACCGGCGGCGCGACCGCGCTCGACAGCCAGCGCGCCGGGCTCATGGCGCCGGCGGTCCAGCTGGGCACCGGCAGCATCGTGCTGGCGGGCAACGACCGCCGCGACCTGTCGCGCGTCGAAGTCGCCAGCGGCGGCACGGTCGAGTTCCAGGCCGGCTCGCTCACGCTGGCCACTGGCGGCCAGGTGGTGGTCGACGCGAAGCAGCGCAGCCTCGTGCGCGAGGGCGCGCGCATCGACGTGTCGGGCGCGGTGGGCGTGAAGCTCGCGATGGAATCCAACAACATCAAGATCAACGTGCAGGGCAACGAGCAGCGCGATGCGCCGCTCAACCGCGACAGCAAGAACCTCAACAACAACGACCTGTGGATCGACCGGCGCTCGCTGGTCTTCGTGCCCGGCGGCACCGGCGGCTACCAGGGCGAACGCTGGTACACCGGCGGCGGCCTGCTCGAGGTGGGCGGCTACCTCGGCACGCAGGCGCACGGCGTGGGCGAGTGGATGGCGCAGGGCGGCGTGGTGGGCTTCAGCGGCGGCGAGCTGGTCACGCAGCGCGGCGCGAGCATCAACATCTCGGGCGGCACGCTCGACGTGCTCACGGGCAAGCTCAACCAGAGCTGGCTCAAGGGCGCGGACGGGCGGCTGTACGAAGTGTCGAAGGCGCCGGGCGACCTGCGCTACACGGGCGTCTACAAGGGCTTCGAAGACGAACACGCGCGCTGGGGCAAGAAGACGACGGGCTTCTTCTACAACCCGCTGATCGGCCCGCAGACGCGGCTGGAAAGCGGCTACACCGTGGGCCGCGACGCCGGCCTGCTGATCGTCGGCACGCAGGCCGCGGTGCTCGAAGGCGAGATCGTCGGCGAGACCTTCCAGGGCGAGCGGCAGACACAGGCGCGGCAGGCCGGGCTCGACGGCTACCAGCAGTCGGCCGGCGCGGTGGCGCAGCGCGGGCAGCTCGTCGTGGGCCGCTACGACGCGTACTACGACAAGGCGGGCGGTGCGCTCCACCGGCGGCTCGATGCTGCGGGCATCAAGAACGTGGTGTTCGGCGACACGGCCGAAGGCATTGCGGCGGGGCTCGACCTCTCGACGGTGTTGCCCGCCGAGCGCCGCGGCACGCTGGTGCTCGATGCGGCGCAGCTCAGCGGCTTCCGACTGGGCGCGGTGCGCATCGCGGCCACCGACAGCATCGCGGTCGACAAGGCGCTGCAGGTCGGCGACGGCGGCCACCTCGCGTTGTACAGCCCGAACGTGAAGGTCAACGCCGACCTCGTCGCGCGCGGCGGCGGCATGCAGCTGGGCAACGTGCTCGAACAGGTCAGCCTCAACTACCTGAAGGACACGAGCACCCTCACCGCGCCCGACGGCGGCACGACCTCGGTGGTGCTCGCGGGCGGTGCGACGCTCGACACCCGCGGCCTGTGGACCCATCTGCTGACGAACCCGGCCGACGCGGGCGGCGTGGCCTACCGCAACGGCGGCAGCGTGTCCGTGCGCAGCACCGGCGACGTGGTGCTGGGCACCGGCAGCGCCATCGACGTCTCGTCCGGCGCGGCGCTGTTGTCGAAGGCCAAGCCGCAAGGCGGCAAGGGCGGCAGCGTCACGCTCGAGGCGGACGGCTTCAACACGGGCAGCGGCCACGTCGCGCTCGACGGCGCGGTGCTGCGCGGCCACGGCGTGGACGGCGGCGGCACGCTGACCGTGCAGACGATGCGCGTCGCCATCGGCGACACCTCGGGCGCGGCGCAGGCCGACACGCTGATGCTCGACGCCGGTTTCTTCGACAAGGGCTTCAGCCGCTATGCGCTCATCGGCAACCACGGCCTCACCGTGGCCGACGGTGCGAAGATCGACGTGACGATGCCGGTGTACCGCTTCGGCGCCCACGCGCAGGACATCGCCACCGGCAGCCGTCCGGCCGACGCGCTCGAGGTGTGGACGCCGCCGCTCTACCAGGAAGACGCCACCAAGGCCGTGCTCACGCAGCGCAAGGGCGCGAGCCTGTCGCTGCAGGCCGGCACGACGACCACGCTCGCCAAGGAGCTGCCGACGGTGCAGGCCGTGGTGGGCAAGGGCGCGGCCATCCACGTCGACCCGGGCCAGGCCATCGAGGTGCGCAGCGCCGGCCAGCTCACGGTGGACGGCACGCTGCGCGCGAACGGCGGGCGCATCGTGCTGAAGACGGTGGACATCACCGACCTCGAATCGGACATTGCCAATGCAAAGGCCCATGCCCGCTCGATCTGGATCGGCGGGCAGGCGGTGCTCGATGCGTCGGCACATGCGGCCACCGCCACCGACACCACCGGCAAGCGCTACGGCCTGGTGCGCGACGGCGGCAGCATCGTGGTCGGCGGCGAGATCGATGCGGTGGGGAGCAAGGCCACCGCGTCGCAGAACTTCGTCGTCGTGCGCCCGGGCGCGCTGCTCGATGCCTCCGGCACGCATGCGGTGCTCGACGTGCCCGGCATGGGCGCCACCGACGTCGCCAGCAACGGCGGCAGCATTTCGCTCGCGTCGTACAACGGGCTGCAGCTGGACGGCACCCTGCGCGCCGTCGCGGGCGGCGAGCGCGCGGCCGGCGGCACGCTGGCCGTGGTGCTCGGCACGCCCGGTCTGCGTCTGCACCTGGACCCGCTGCAGCAGGCGGAAGACCGCGTGCGCCGGCACCGCGTGCTGGTGCTGGGTGTGGAACAAGGCGCACCGCTCGCGCCCGACACCCTGCAGGCCGGCGTCGACGACGGCGCGCTCGCCTACGGCCAGGGCCGACTGGGCACCGACACGGTCCGGCGCGGCGGCTTCGACACCCTCTCGCTGTTTGCCGGCTCCACGCTCGCCTTCGAAGACGGCGTCGACCTGCGCATGCGGCAGGGCCTGCAGATCTACGCGGGCGGCCTCGCGCTCGGCACGAACGCGCCCGACGATGCGCATGTGGCGCTGTCGGCTGCGCACGTGCGGCTGGCCGGCGCGATGCCGTCGTTCTCGCGCGAAGTCCTGAGGGCACCCGTCGCCGAAGGCGGTGTGGTGCGCGTGCCGTCCGGCACCCGCCTCGATGTGGCGGGCGACCTGATCGACATCCGCGACGGCATGGGCTTCGGCGTCAACGGCAAGGTCCCGATGCTCGACAGCGCGAGCGAAGCGCCCACGGTCGACCTGGCCGCCTTCGGCCATGTCACGCTGGCCAGCAGCGGCGACCTGCGCTTTCTGCAAGGCCGGCAGGACGTCGGCGTTTCCACGAGCCTGGTCGTGCCCGGCAGCCTGACCTTGCGCGCCGCGCAGATCTACCCGGCCACGGGCGTGGTGGCGCTGGTGTCCGCGGGCCTGGCGCCGGACGGCACCTACCGGCCCGACACGGTGCTGCGCATCGAGGGCACGGGCGCGACCCCGCAGGTGCCGTACTCGGCCTTCGGTGACCTGTCGCTGCGCGCCGGCGTCATCGAGCAGGGCGGCGTGGTGCGGGTGCCGCTCGGGCAGCTGACGCTCGGCGATGCGCTCACCACGCAGGTCAGGCTGCTGCCCGGCAGCCTCACGTCGGTGAGCGGCGAGGGGCTGGACATGCCCTATGGCGGCACGGTCGACGGCATCAACTACCTGTACGACGGCAAGCAGGTCAAGCTCACCGGCGTGGGCGCGGGCGACACCTACAAGCGCAACCAGACGATCGGCCTCACGTTCATGGGGGCCAGCGTGCAAGGCCAGGAAGGCGCCACGCTCGACCTGTCGGGCGGCGGCAACCTCAGGGGCGCGGGCTTCGTGAGCGGACGCGGCGGTTCGACCGACGCGCGCTTCAGCCCGCTGATGCAGGTCGGCGCCCGCGGCGGCTTCACGCTGCCGGGGCTCGCGACGAACCCGGTGTATGCCATCGTGCCCGGCGTGCAGCCGGCGGTGGCGCCCACGGGTGCAGAGAAGGGCGCGGTCGATCCTCTGGTCGGCCAGCACATCACTATCGGCGCCGGCGTGCCGGGCCTGCCTGCAGGCACCTACACGCTGATGCCCTCGACCTATGCGCTGCAGCAGGGCGCCTTCCGCGTGGAGCTGAACGGCGCGGCCGGCCTGGGCGCGCCCACCGGCACGCTGGCGATGCGCAACGGCTCGTGGCTCACGGCTGCGCAGCTGGGCGTGGGCCGCACCGGCATCGGCGACACGCTGTTCCGTCAGGCGATCGTGACTTCGGGCGAGGTGCTGCGCAGCTACTCGCAATACAACGAGATGGGCTACGGCGACTTCGTGCGCGCCGACGCGTTGCGCGTGGGCGTGCCGCGCGCCATGCTGCCGGCGGACGCGCGCAACCTGCACCTGAAGCTCGCGCCCGGTGCGGGCGCCGAGGCCTTGCGCTTCGACGGCACGGCGCGCTTCCAGGTGGGCGAGGGCGGGCGGGGCGGTTCCGTGGTGGCCACGAGCAGCGAGGAGCAGCTCGGTCTCGAGATCGTCGCGGCCGGCGCGCCGGCGACGGCGGGCTTCCAGGGCGTCACGCTCGATGCGGGCGCGCTCAGTGGCATGGGCGCGTCGCGCCTGGTCATCGGCGGGTTGCAGGGCGCCGACTATGGGCAGAGCGGCAACGTCATCCAGACCGGCGACGGTGGGCAGAGCGTGGTGCTGCGCCAGGGGGCGGTGCTGTCCGCACCCGAGGTGTTCCTGGCCGCGGTGGGCGCGACCGAGGGCACGCCGCTCGGCGTGGTGGTCGAGCAGGGCGCGCGCATCCACACCCTGGGCCGTGGCAAGGCCGCCTACGACGCAGGCGACGGCTTCGTCTACGCCGCGACCGGCCAGATGCTGATGGTCTCCAACGGCCGGGTGAGCACGCTGCCGGTGCCGCAGACCCAGGCCACGTCGGACAACCGCAGCCTGCAGATCGGCGTGTGTGCCAGCGCGTCGTGCAGCGGGCAGACCGAGCTGTATTCCGAAGGGACCATCGCCATGGTGACACCCGACCGCTTCGAGATGAACGAGGCGGTGCGCTACGGCACGCGCCACCTCACGCTGGCGGTGCGCGGCATCAACGTGGGCGACAGCGCCGCGCTGGCCGCCGCCGCGCAGAACCACACGCTGCCGCCTGGACTGGCCATGAGCCAGGCCCTGCTCGACCGCCTGCTGCGCGGCGACCGGCAGTACGGCGCGCCCGCGCTCGAAACACTGGAGTTGAGCGCCAGCGGCGGCGTCAACTTCTTCGGCACCGCGGCGCTGGACACCATCGACCCCGCCACCGGCAAGGCGACGATGGCGCAACTGGTGCTGGCCACGCCTGCCATCTATGGGCAGGGTGGCGCGGACGACGTGGCCACCATCCGCACCGGCCGCCTGGTGTGGCAGGGCGCGACCACGGCGCCGTCGGCCGTGGTGCGTGGTGGCGCGGGCACAGGCAGCGGCACGCTGAACATCGAGGCCGAGCACATCGAGTTCGGCTACGGCCCCCACAGCCAGCCGAGCGGCCTGGAAGACGCGGGTCGCCTGGTGCTGGGCTTTGCCGACGTGAACCTCAAGGCCTCCGAGCGCGTGAGCGCCAACCACAAGGGCAGTCTCTCGGTCTACCAGTCGCAGGGCGCGTACGAAGCGGGCAAGGGCTACGCGTACAGCGGCGGCAACCTGCGCATCGTGGCGCCGCTGCTGACGGGCGAGGCGGGCTCGGTGAACCGCATCACGGCGGGCGGCACGCTGCGCGTGGCCGCACCCGCGGGCGCGCCGGCGGCGGCCACCGGCGATGCCGCATTGGGCGCCGAGCTGAGCCTGCGCGGACACGACCTGACGCTCGACACCGCCGTGGCGCTGCCCAGCGGCAAGCTCACGCTGAGCGCCGAACGCGACCTCACGCTGACCGACCGCGCGCTGCTCGACCTGTCGGGCCGCAAGGTGGTGTTCAACGACGTGAGCAAGTACAGCGCCGGCGGCGACGTGGTGCTCGAAAGCCTGCACGGCAACCTGCGGCAGGCGGCCGGCTCGGTGATCGACATCTCGGCGCAGAACAACCGTGCGGGCACGCTGAAGGCGATGGCGCTCGACGATGCGGCCGGCGCCGTCGATCTGCAGGGCCGCATCCTCGGCGCGAGCAGCGGCCACTACGACGCGGGCGGCACGCGGGTGCCGTTCGCGGCGGGCAGCATGGACGTGCGCGCGCGGCAGCTCGGCGATGCCGAGTTCGCGGCGCTCAACCAGCGACTGAACGATGGCGGCGTGTTCGGCGCGCGCAGCTTCCAGCTGCGCCAGGGCGACCTCGTCATCGGCGACGGCCTGAAGGCCGGCGAGGTGAACGTGTCGCTCGACAACGGCAGCCTCACCGTCACCGGCACCATCGATGCGAGCGGCGAGCGCGTGGGCCGCATCAGCCTGGCCGCGAAGCACAACCTCACGCTGGCCGGCAGCGCGGTGCTCGATGCGCACGGCCGCACGCTGCGCGTGGACAGCCACGGCCAGATCATCGATTCGCCGAACCGCGCGATGGTCGAGCTCACGTCGAACGACGGGCAGCTCACGCTGGCCTCGGGTTCGCGCATCGACCTGCGCCACGGCACCGACGCCAAGGTGGGCGGTGAACCGGGCCAGAACGATGGCAGGGCGCGCGGCACGCTGGAGCTCAACGCGGGCCGCACCGGCGAGACCGTGGGTGACATCCGCATCGACGCCAGCGGCACTCTCGCCATCGAGGGCGCGCGCTCCATCGCCGTGAACGGCATGTGGCGCTACGACGATGCACGCTTCGGCACCGACGCCGCGGCCACCGGCCGGCCCTACCAGGTCATCGACCAGGCGTACCTCGACGCCAAGCACCTGCAGAGCACCGTCTTCATCGACAACGCGCTGGCCAACAGCGCGCTGATGAACGGCAAGCTCGCAGGCCTGAACAACGCGCGCTATGCCGATGCCTTCCACCTGCGCCCCGGCGTGCAGATCGTCAGCAAGACGCCCGACGGCGACATGGTGGTGCAGGGCGACATCGACCTGTCGGGCTACCGCTATGCGAGCGCCAACCCGCACACACCAAAGACCGGCGTGTACGGCTCGGGCGAGGTCGGCACGCTGGCCCTTCGCGCGGGCGGCAACCTCGACATCTTCGGCAGCCTCAACGACGGCTTTGCGCCGCCGCCCGCCACGCCGGACGACGGCGGCTGGCTGCTGCTGCCGGGCGTCAACCTGCTGCGCGGCGACACCGTGCTGCCGCGCGGCGGCGTGGTGCTGGCCGACGGCACGACCTTCGAGGGGGGCGCCGGCACCCTCAACTACGACCTGCCGATCAAGTCGACGGCCTTCGGGGCCGGGCAGGTGATGCCGGTGGCCAGCGTGCTGGCCCAGGCGCTCGAACTGAAGGTGGGCACGGTGCTGAGCGCCGACGTGCGCGACGCCTCGGGCACGCTGCTGTTCGCAGCGGGCAGCATCGTGAGCGGCGCCGACGTGACGCTGCCGGTGGGCACGCGCCTGGGGGCCGGCATGCGCCTGCCGTCGGCGGCCACGCTGTCGGGCGTGGTGTGGCCCAAGGGCGTGCCGCTGCCCGGCAACGGCAAGAAGTTCGTGCTCAACGGCGCCCTCACGCTGCCGCTGGGCGCGCTGCTCCCGGCCGCGACCAACATCAAGCTGCCCGGCGGGGTGACTTCGGTGAACCTGCGCCCGGACGGCGCCGGCAGGCTGTGGGCCGCGGCGGCGATGCTGCCCGAAGGTTCGCAGTCATGGTCGGTGCGGCTGGCCGCGGGTGCGGACCTGAGCGCGGCGGACAACCGCATCGTGCAGGTGCATCCGGCGGCGGGCCGGGGCGACCTGCGGCTGGCGGACAGCCACTACGGCATGTTCGGCAAGCTGAAGCCCGGCGGCGCGGTGTGGAGCGTGGAAGGGTCCATCAACTTCGTGGGCGACGAGAGCATGGCTGGCAAGCCCATCGATTTCGCGGACATCCAGTACCCGGAGCTTTGCGTGGACCTTCCCAGCTATTGCGTCATCGCCGCCCCGGAGTACAGCTACCTGCCGGGCAGCACGCGCTTCAGCGTGGTGCGCACCGGCGCGGCCGATCTCGACCTGCTGGCCGCCGGCAACCTGCGCATGGATTCGCTGTTCGGCGTGTACACCGCCGGCGCCTCGTCGCAGGCCACGCGGGCCGGCGACCCCTACAACCTGCCGCGCGCGGTGGGCGCCAAGGGCACGGTGCTCAACGACGCGAGCGGTGGCTACGAGAAGTTCGTCGATGGCGGCGCGCAGAGCCTGGCACGCGCCTGGTACCCGGCCTCCGGCGGCAACCTGACGCTCCAGGCCGGCGGCGACCTGACCGGCGACATGATGCTGATCTCCGGGGGAAGCGGCTTGGGGCGGCCGAATCCGGCCGACAAGGGCTTCAACAGCGGCGCCATCGGCAACTGGCTGTGGCGCCAGGGCACGGGCGACAGCTTCGGCGGCGCGCAGGACCAGCCCACGGCGTGGTGGATCAACTTCGGCTCGTATGTCGGCACGACCGGGGCGGCCGACAAGTTGCTCGGCTTCACCGGCTTCGGCACGCTGGGCGGCGGCGACCTGCGCGTGGACGTGGGCGGCAACGCGGGCCTGCAGGGACGGCGCGGCGCCAAGACAGATTCGTCCACCGACAGCCGGCGCAGCCAGGGCCTGGTGCTGGCGGTGGGCGGCACCGGCCGTGTGCTGGCCGACGGCAGCCTGAGCCTGACGGGCGGTGGCGACGTGCTCGTGCGCGTGGGAGGCGCCTTCAATCCGCTCCACACGCCCTACGTCGAGGGTGCCGGTGGCGACTCCGACGCCGGGCTCAACGGGGCGATCGTCAACCTCCGGGGCGACGTGCAGCTGCAGGCCGGCACCCTCGGCAGCCTGCCCCGGGTCTATGGGCTCTCCGAGCGGGCGCAGTCGCCCCGCGAGACCCGCGCCTACGACCTCTACACGGCAACCCGCGGCATGGCGCAAGGCGGCATCGTGTTGGCCCCGGGCGATGCGAACTACACGCTCGCCACGCGTGGCGACCTGGTGGTCAAGGGCGTGATCGATCCGACGCGCGTCGACCTCGCCAATGCCACGCCGTTCAGCGCCAACGGCCTGGCAGGACAGGGCCAGAGCTGGTTCACCCTGTGGACACCGCACACGGCCATCCGCCTCTTCGGCGCAGGCGGCAACCTGGTGCCGGTGACGGGTGGCGCGGGCGTGCCCGTGACCGACTCGGCCTTCGTGTACCCCTCGATCCTGAGTGCGGTGGCCGCCAGTGGCAGCCTGTTCTATGGCGATGCGGCGACCTTCGACAACACCGGCACGGGCACGCCGCTGGTGCTGGCGCCCTCGGCCCACGGCATGCTGGAGTTCCTGGCCAGCGGCTCGATCTATGCGGGAGGCAACACCGTGAGCCAGTCGGGCGCGGCGGCCTCTGCGCTGGCGACGCCGCGGCGTCCGGCGTTCCAGGGCACCGCCAGCGACGGCACGGTGCTAGGCAACCTGTCGGGTGGCAACAACCTGGCCGGCGGCGGCGTGCGTCCGCTGTTCGCCTTCGGCCCCAACACTGTGTCGGGTGAAGCGGTGGGCACGCAGCCGGCGCGGTTCTACGCCGTGCACGGCGACCTGGTCGGCGTGAGCAGCGGGCGCATCCTGCGCTTCGGGCCTGACGATGCGACGCGTGCCGGCCAGACCTGGTACGAGGGCGCGCAACCGGTGTGGATGCGGGCCGGGCGCGACATCGTCGCGAGCGGCACGCCCGTCGGGCAGACCGAGGCTTCGAGCGGCGTGGCGCAGACCTACTTCGAGAGCAGCGGCAACCTGTTCGCGCATGCAAGGCCGGGCGACATCTCGGTGGTCTCGGCGGGCCGCGACATCCTGTTCAGCGCCTTCAACGTGGCCGGCCCCGGCACGCTGGAGATCACGGCCGGGCGCGACATCCGCATGGAGAACAAGGCCTCGGTCAGCAGCCTCGGCGCGGTGGTGCCGGGCGACAGCCGGCCCGGTGCGGGCATCGCGATGTTGGCCGGCGTGGGCGCCCACGGGCCCGACTACGCGGGCTTCGCGCAGCGTTACCTCGACCCGGCCCACCTGATGCAGAGCGCCCAGCCGCTGGCCGACCAGGCCGGCAAGGTGGTGAAGAACTACAACCGCCAGCTCACGCTGGGTGACTGGCTGCGCGCCGAGCATGGCTACAGCGGCGACGACAACGGCGCGGCGGCCTGGATGGCGCAGCGGCAAGCCCGTCTCGACGCGGACACCGGCACGCCGCGCCGCGTGCTCGCCAACGACTACCGGCAGGCGAGCCAGCTGTACCTGGTGAACTGGCTCGAAGCCTCGCAGGGCTACAGCGGCAAGGGCGGTGCACAGGAGGCGCTGGCCTTCTTCAACGCCCTGCCGCCGGAGCAGCAGCGCAGCTACCTGCGCGGCGTGTACTTCGCCGAGCTGAAGGAGGGCGGCCGCGAATACAACGACGAGGCCGGCGTGCGCTACGGCAGCTACCTGCGCGGGCGCAACGCCATCGCGTCGCTGTTCCCGGGAACCAGCTACAGGGGCGACATCACGATGTTCGGCGCGGCCGGCATCAACACGCTGTTCGGCGGCGACATCGCGCTGCTCACGCCAGGCGGACGCCAGGTGTTCGGCATCGAGGGCGCGGCGCCCAAGGCGGTGGGCACGCTGATTCCGGGTGTCATCACGCAGGGCGCGGGCGACATTTCTCTGTACGCGCTGGGCAGCATCCTGCTGGGCCAGAGCCGGATCATGACCACCTTCGGCGGCAGCGTGCTGGGCTGGTCGGCCGAAGGCGACATCAACGCGGGCCGGGGCTCGAAGACCACCGTGGTCTACACGCCGCCCAAGCGCGTGTACGACCGTTGGGGCAACGTGGTGCTGTCGTCGGACGTGCCGAGCACGGGCGCGGGCATTGCCACGCTGAACCCGATTCCCGAGGTGCCGGCCGGCGACATCGACCTGATCGCGCCGCTGGGCACCATCGACGCGGGCGAGGCGGGCATCCGCGTGTCGGGCAACGTGAACCTGGCGGCGCTGCAGATCGTGAATGCCGACAACATGGCGGTGCAGGGCAAGAGCACGGGGCTGCCGGTGGTGGCGTCGGTGAATGTCGGTGCCCTGACCAACGCCAGCGCCGCGGCCTCGCAGGCCACGGCGGCGGCGCAGGACGTGATGCAGCGCGAGCGCGCGGCGGCGCGCCAGAGCCTGCCGTCGGTGTTCTCGGTGCGCGTGCTGGGCTTCGGCAACGAGCCCGCGTCCGGCGCGCCCGAGGCCCCCGAGGTGCGGCGCAGGCCGGCGGAGCAGGCGAGCTACGACCCGTCGGGCTTCGTCCAGATGGTGGGGCACGGTGCGCTCACCGACGCGCAGCTGACGCGCCTGAACGAGCCCGAACGGCGCGGCCTGCCGCGCGGCCGCTAGGCGGCGACGCACCATGTCGCACGCCTGCCTGCTGCCCCGCGGCGATGCCGCGGGGACCGCCCCTGCGCCGCCGGACGTCCAGCAACTCCTGGTGGCGCACTACGCGCAGCTGCACCGGCGGCTGTCGCTGCACCTGGGGTGTGCCGACGCCGCCACCGAAAGCCTGCACGACGCCTGGCTGCGTCTGGCCGAGGCCGCCTTCACGGATGCCTTGCACAACCCCGTGGCCTACATCTTCCGCGTGGCTTGCAATGCCGCCATGGACCGCCTGCGCGCCGAGCGTCCCTGGCAGTACACCGGCGAGGCGGACGACACGCTGGCCCAGGTGGCCGATCACGCACCGGGGCCCGAGCTGATCGCCGAGGCGCGCTCCGACCTGAAGGCGGTCGAGCGCGCGATGCAGGGGCTGCCGCACCGCCACCAGGACATCTTTGTTGCCTTGCGCGTGCACGAGCTGACGCGGCACGAGGTGGCGGTGCGGCACGGGCTGTCGCTGCGGCGGGTGGATTCCACGCTGCGCCAGGCGCTGCAGCGCCTGCCGACCGGTCGCCGCTCGGACATGCATGCCTGAGCCGTTGCTTTTGTATGCAATGTTTGCAAATGAAAACTAAAGGCCTATGATGAATTCATCATGGACTCCGCCCGACTCGACCTTCACGTGCCAGGTGGCTGGACGGGATGGTTCGAACTCACGCGCACCCCGAAGGGCACCTACGCCGGCATCGCGGCGTTGAGCCTGGACGGCATTCCGCGCTGCGCGCTGGTCATCACCCAGCAGCTGTCGTGGGACTCGGCCGTGGCGCGCGCGAACGTGCGCGCGGAGCACTTCGTGCGGCAATGGTCCGAGCGCGCGCACTGACGAAGGCATTGGCTGCGCGCTCGCGCCGCGCGTGGTAGAAACCGCCACCCGTGGGCGCGGTCGTGCACCGCGCCGCGCGGCAGCGGCGTTTTTTCTCCTTCGCTCCCGTGCCCTTGCCCTCCCTCTTTTCTGTCGTTCATGCGCAACCTGTCCCCCCGGGCTGACGTGCCGCGCGCCCGGTGGTTCGCCTGGCTGCTGTGCAGCCTGGCGATGCTCGTGCTCGCCGGTTGCGCCGGCCTGCCGACCGAGGTGGTGCGCAAGCCCTCGAGTGCCATCACCGACGGCGCGGACACCGCGCTGGGCCGCCTCGTGCGCGCCGCCGCGCCGCCGGGCGAGCCGCTCAGCGGCTTCCGCCTGCTGCCGATGCCGCAGTTCTCGCTGCACGCGCGCATCGAGCTGGCGCGCCGCGCGCAGCGCTCCATCGACGTGCAGTACTACCTCGTGCAGAACGACGAGACCGGCCGCTACCTGCTGCGCACGCTGCGCGACGCGGCCGACCGCGGCGTGCGCGTGCGCCTCCTGGTGGACGACCTGTACACCGCGGGCGCCGACCCGCTGTTCACCAGCTTTGCCTCGCACCCGAACGTCGAGGTGCGCCTGTTCAACCCGTTCCCGGCCGGGCGTTCGCGCTTCGGCACGCGCTGGGCGTGGTCGATCCTGGACTTCGACCGCGTGCACCGGCGCATGCACAACAAGCTGTTCGTGGTTGACAACACGATGGCGGTCATGGGCGGGCGCAACATCGCCAACGAGTATTTTTTGCGCGACGGCGGCTCCAACTTCATCGACATCGACACGCTGGTGGCCGGCGCGGTGGTGCCCCGGCTGTCGTCGCTGTTCGACATGTACTGGAACAGCCAATACGTCTATCCCATCGAGTCGCTGGTGCCGCGCGGCAACGCGTCGGCGCAGGCGCTGCGCGAGCGCTTCGACCGGCTCACCACGGGGCCCGAGACGCTGCACCCCGAAGAGCCCGAATCGACCGACCTGCTGGGCCACAACCCGCTGGCCAAGGACCTCAACGCCGGCAAGCTCGCGCTGAGCTGGGCCCGCGCCGAGGCGTATGCCGACGCGCCCGCCAAGGCGCTGGCGCCCACCGACGAAGGGCGCGGGTTGCCGGCCGACCAGGCCGCCGACAGCGTGCTCTACAACGTGCAGCGCTACCTGCGCGGCGCGCAGCACGGGGTGCTGTTGACCACGCCGTACCTGATCCCCGGGCGGGGCGGCATGGAGACGATGCAGATCGTGCGCGGCAACGGCGTGGGCTACACCATCGTCACCAACTCGCTGGCGGCCACCGACGAGTCGCTGGTGCACATCGGCTACCGGCGCTATCGCGCGCAGATGCTGCGGCTGGGCGTGGAGCTGTACGAGCTGAGCCCCAAGCGCGTGGAGCAGACGAAGCGCTTCGGCATCTATGGCTCGGCCAGCGGGCGGCTGCACGGCAAGTCGGCCGTGATCGACGGGCAGGTGGTGTTCGTCGGGTCGATGAACTTCGACCCGCGCTCGGCGCTGCACAACACCGAGATCGGCCTCTTTATCTTCAGCCCGCAGATCGCGCAGCAGCTGACCAGCCTGATCGGTTTCATGCGGCTGGACGGTGCCTACCAGCTGCAGCTGGGGCCGCGCGGCGGCATCGAGTGGGTGAACCCGGCGTCGGGCGACGGGGCGGACACCATCCTGCACACCGAGCCCGAGACCCATTTCTGGGCCCGCTGGCGGCTGGAGCTGCTGGCGCCCCTGGTGCCCGAAAGCCTGCTGTAACGGCTTTTACGTTTACTGCTGCAAACGACCGTTGAGGTACGGCTCGGGATCGACGGCGGTGCCGTTCTTGCGGATCTCGAAATGCAGCTTCACGCGGTCGGATTCGCTGTTGCCCATTTCGGCGATCTTCTGGCCCTGGCGCACCACGGCGCCTTCCTTCACGAGGATGGTCTTCGCGTGGGCGTAGGCCGTGAGGAAGGTTTCGTTGTGTTTCACGATGACCATGTTGCCGTAGGAGCGCAGCTCGCCGCCCACGTACACCACGCGGCCGTCGGCCGAGGCCACGATGGGGTCGCCCAGGTTGCCCGCGATGTCCAGGCCCTTGTTGCGCACGCCGTCGAAGCGGCCCACAGTGGTGCCGGCGGCGGGGCGGATGAAGAGCGCCTGGCGCGGTGGCGGCGGCGTGGCGCCTGGAACGGGCTGCTGCGGCGGCGTGGGGCCGGGCGTGGTGCAGGCGGCAATGCCCCCAGCCACGAGCAGCGTGGCGGCGGTTCGGAAAACAAAAGTCTGAAGGTGCATGACGCTGTTGGAACGGATTCGTTGCGGAGGGTTCCGTCGAAGGCCGACATCTCGGTGTCGGCCGCTCGGACGATGCTAGCAAACTCGCATCGCCGAGCCGTTCAGCAGCCCTTCAGCGGCCGTTCACTTGAGCGGAATCGGCGTGCCGCGATCGACCGGCACGGCCGTCACGCTGTTCTTGGGCGAGCCGTCGATGAGCAGGTCGGAGTAGGTCAGGTAGACCAGCGTGTTGCGCTTGGGATCGACCATGCGCACCACGCGCAGGCGCTTGAAGAGCACCGACAGGCGTTCGCTGTAGACCTCTTCGCGCTTGGGCAGCGGCTGCGTGATGCTCACCGGGCCGACCTGGCGGCAGGCGATGGAGGCTTCGGCCTTGTCCTCGGCCACGCCGAAGGCACCGGCGATGCCGCCGGTCCTGGCGCGCGAGACATAGCAGGTGACACCGCTGACCTTGGGGTCGTCGTAGGCCTCGACCACGATCTTGTGGTCGGGGCCGATGAGCTTGAAGGCGGTGTCGACCTCGCCGACCGTGTCGGCCTTGGCCGCAGAAGCCGCGAGGGCGAAGCCGAGGCTGGCGCCACAGAGGAGGGTGGCGCGCAGGGTCTTGAGCATGGGGAGATTTTTCAAACGATGCTGAGTTCGTGGACGCGGTCGAAGCTGCCGCGCTTGCGGTCTTCGAAGTAATGTTCGAGCGCCTGGCGCACGGTGCGAAAGGCGATCTCGTCCCAGGGAATCTCGTCCTCGGTGAACAGGCGCGCCTCGATCGTCTCGTGGCCCGGGTCGAAGCGGTCGTCGAGCAGGCGGGCGCGGTAGAACATGTGGACCTGGCCCACGCGCACCACGCTGATCACGGCGAACAGGCCCTCGATCTCGAAGTTCGCGCCGGCCTCCTCGTCGGTCTCACGGGCCGCGCCCTCGGCGGTGGTTTCCTCGAGCTCCATGAAGCCCGCGGGCAGCGTCCACTTGCCCCAGCGCGGCTCGATGTTGCGCTTGCACAGCAGCACCTTGTCGCCCAGCACGGGGATGGTGCCCACCACGTTCAGCGGGTTCTCGTAATGGATCGTGTGGCAGGCCGGGCACACCGCGCGCTGCTTGGTGTCGCCGTCGTCCGGCACGCGGTAGACCACCGCCGTGCCGCAGTTCTTGCAATGCTTGATGGGTACGCGAAGGAGCATGAAGCGGGACCGCGCGGGCGTCAGACGATCTTGACGGTCAGCGCGGGCAGGCCTGCGACCTGGCCCACCAGCGTGTCGCCGGCCACCACGGCCGCGACGCCTTCGGGCGTGCCCGTGAAGATCAGGTCGCCGGGCTGCAGCTCCCAGGCCGCCGACAGGTGCTCGATGGTCTCGGCCACGTTCCAGATCAGCTTGCTCACGGTGCTGCGCTGGCGGTCTTCGCCGTTCACCTGCAGCGAGATCTCGGCCTGCTCGGCGTTGCCGGCCTGCGCCACGGGCACGATCGGGCCGATGGGCGCGCTCTGCTCGAAGCTCTTGCCGATGTCCCAGGGGCGGCCCTGCTTCTTCATGTCGTTCTGCAGGTCGCGGCGCGTCATGTCCAGGCCGACGGCGTAGCCATAGATGTGCTTGTGGGCGTCGGCGGCCTTGATGTTCTTGCCGCCGGTGCCGATGGCCACCACGAGCTCGATCTCGTGGTGCAGGTTCTTCGTGAGCGTGGGGTAGGCCATGCTGCCGGTCTGGCCCGCATCGACCGTCACCAGCGCGTCGGCCGGCTTCATGAAGAAGAAGGGCGGCTCGCGGCCGGTGAACCCCATTTCCTTGGCGTGATCTTCGTAGTTGCGGCCCACGCAGTAGATGCGATGCACCGGAAAGCGGGCGGGCTGACCGACGACCGGCACGGAAACGGTGGCCGGCGGGGCAAAAACAAACTCGGAAGCCATGGGAAGGTGTCCTTTTTCAGCGAAGCGGGAGGGGAGACCGGCAGTGTGCCAGAGGCGGCACGGGCTTGCCGGCACGCCGGACTCGGGATTTTGCGGCGGCCCACAATAGGCGCTTCTGCGCGTTTCCCCGACCCCTTTTCCGACCTCTTCTCTCCCTCGCTCCACCATGCCCATCCGACTCGGCAAAGCCGGCAAGGCCACCGCCTTCAACGAACTCGGCCGCGAACGCGACGAGGCCGGCGACCAGGACGGCGCCCTGGCCGCCTATGCGCAGGCCAGCGCCATCCATCCGTACTGGTCGGCGCCCTGGTACAACGCCGGGCTCATCCACAAGTACCGCGGCGACTGGGCCGCGTCGTTGCAGGCCAACGCCCGCGCCGTGCAGTGCGAGCCGGGCAACGAAGGCGCGCTGTGGAACCTGGGCATCGCGGCCACCGCGCTGGGCGACTGGCCCACGGCGCGGCGCGCATGGCGCCAGTACGGCATCGGCATCCCGGACGGTGAAGGGCCGGTCGACTATTTCGTCGGCCTCACGCCCATCCGCGTGCACGGCGACGAGGCCAGCGAGGTGGTCTGGGCCGACCGCATCGACCCGGCGCGCGCCATCCTGCGCAACGTGCCGACGCCCGCCAGCGGCCACCGCTACGGCGACCTGGTGCTGCACGACGGCGCCGCCAACGGCTACCGCCGCCGCGGCGAGCGCGAGGTGCCAGTGTTCGACGCGCTCGCGCTGATCGCACCGTCGGACCACGCGACCTACGAAGTCTTCGTCGAAGAGGTGCAGGCCGAAGCGATCGATGCGCTGGTGCGTCGCTTCGAGGAAGCGGGCCTCAGCGCCGAGAACTGGACGTCGAGCATGCAGGTGCTGTGCAAGGCCTGCTCCGAAGGCCGGCCCGACGACCAGCACAACCATGCCCCCGGCGAACCGCCCGCGGCCGAAGGGCCGTGGCACCTGGGCATCGCCGCACGCGAAGAAGCCGCGGCGCGCGGCCTGCTCGACACGTGGCAGCAAGAACACCCCGAAGCCCGGCTGCGCGACTTTCGCTGTGCGCTCCCGGCCACACCACGCTCCTGAGAGGGCGCTATCCTCGAGAAATCATGAAGCTGCATAACTATTTTCGCTCCTCCGCCTCGTTCCGCGTGCGCATCGCCCTGAACCTCAAGGGCCTGGACTACGACTACGTGCCCGTGCACATCGCGCGCGGCGAACACCGCACCGGCCCGTACTCGGCGATTTCGGCCGACATGCTCGTGCCGCTGCTCGAGGACGAGGGCGAGCGCTTCTCGCAGTCGATGGCCATCATCGAGTACCTGGACGAAACGCACCCCGAGCCGGCGCTGCTGCCCAGCGACCCGGTGGGCCGCGCCCATGTGCGCGCGCTGGCGCAGTCGATCGCCTGCGAGATCCATCCGCTGAACAACCTGCGCGTGCTCAAGTACCTCGTGAAGGAACTGAAGGTCGACGACGAAGCCAAGAACACCTGGTACCGCCACTGGGTGCGCGACGGCCTGCTGTCGTTCGAGCGCCAGCTCGCGCAGCACCCGGGCGGCACCTACTGCTGGGGCGACACGCCCACCATTGCCGACTGCTGCCTCGTGCCGCAGATCTTCAATGGCCGCCGCTTCGACTGCGACTTCAGCGGCCTGCCGCGCACCATGGCCGCCTTCGATGCCTGCATGAAGCTCGACGCCTTCCAGCGCGCGCAGCCCTCGCAGTCGCCCGACGCGGAACCCTGAGCCGGCGCGTCGCGATGAATCCGCAATGGCTGGTGCCCGAGTGGCCCGCGCCGCCGAACGTGCGCGCGCTGTGCACCACGCGCGACGGCGGGGTGTCGACCGGGCGCTATGAGAGCCTGAACCTCGGCGACCACGTGGCCGACGACGCCGCGCACGTCGCCGAGAACCGCCGGCGACTGCAGCAATCTATTGGCACGCGGCCGGTGTTCCTGCAGCAGGTGCATGGCACGGGGCTCGTGTCGCTCGACGAGGCCATGCCCGACGGCACCGTCGCCGATGCCTGCACGGCCGCGACCTCCGCGCGCGCCTGCACGGTCATGGTGGCCGACTGCCTGCCCGTGCTCTTCACCGACGAACGCGGCCATCGCGTGGCCGCCGCGCATGCGGGCTGGCGCGGGCTCGCCGGTGGCGTGCTCGAGCAGACCGTGCGCGCCTTCGCGCAACACGACGGTGGCGCGCCGCGCCTCATGGCCTGGCTCGGCCCCTGCATCGGCCCGAAGGCCTTCGAGGTGGGGGCGGAGGTCAAGGCCGCCTTCGAGGCGCAGTCGCCCGAGGCGACGTCGTGCTTCACGCCCGCGGCGGCCGAAGGCAAGTGGCTGGCCGACCTGCCTGCGCTGGCGCGTCAGCGGCTGCGTGCGGCGGGTGTCGCGTCGCTTCACGGCAACGACAGCGGCGATGCGTGGTGCACCGTCGCGCAGCCGTCACGGTTCTTTTCGCACCGGCGCGACGGCGTCAGCGGGCGCTTCGCCGCGCTGGTCTGGAAGGTCTGAAGCCGCAGCCTCCGCGGCGGCGCGGCGCGCGGCCTCCTGGGCCTGCGCCTCGCGTTCCTTGATCGCCCGCCGGCGCGCCGGCGTGGCCATCAGGTAGATCACCAGCGCCACCGGCGCGAGGCCGTAAAGAAGAAATGTGAAGATGGCGCCCAGCACCGTGCCCGTGGTGTTGGTGGCCTCGGCCACCGCCATCATCACGGCCACATAGAGCCAGCCGATCACGATCAAATGGATGAACACAGGCGCAGACGTTTTGTTTCAAGGGATTAGTGAAAGCGCGGCGTTGTGAGTGCCTTGCGAATGCAGCATACTCAAAACACGCAAGCCATCCGTTCGTATCGACCCAGGCCACGGCCAGGAGACATGATGAAGCAACAAGACACGGGGGCCGATGCGTTCGCGCCCTTTCAAAAAGCCCTCACGCAGGGCTGGACCCAGGCCATGGAGGCTTTCCAGAAAGCTGGGGGCCCAGGAGGCACCGCCGCTTTCGACGTCGGCGGCACGCCGCTATGGCAATTGCCACAAATGGCGCAATTCCCGGGCGCAGCCGCCATGCCCGAGCTGCCCAAGTTCTCCATCGATCCCGAGCAGCTCCAGTCGATCCAGCAGCAGTACCTGAGCGACGCCACCGACCTGTGGCGCCGCGGCTTCGGTGCCCGGCCCGAGGGCGACAAGCGCTTTGCCGCCGAGGCCTGGGGCAGCAACCCGATGGCCGCTTTCTCGGCCGCCGTGTACCTGCTCAACGGCCGCACCATGATGCGCATGGCCGAGGCCATCGACGCCGACGACAAGACCAAGGCGCGCCTGCGCTTCGCGGTCGAGCAGTGGATGGCCGCGGCCTCGCCCAGCAACTCGCTCGCCTTCAACGCCGAGGCGCAGAAAAAGGCCATCGACACGCAGGGCGAGAGCATCGCCAAGGGCATCCAGAACCTGCTGCACGACATGAAGCAGGGCCACGTCAGCATGACCGACGAGAGCGCCTTCGAAGTGGGGCGCAACGTGGCCACCACCGAAGGCGCCGTGGTGTTCGAGAACGACTATTTCCAGCTGCTCGAATACAAGCCGCTCACCGCCAAGGTGTACGAACGGCCGTTCCTGCTGGTGCCGCCGTGCATCAACAAGTTCTACATCCTCGACCTGCAGCCCGACAACTCGCTCATCCGCTATGCGAACGAGCAGGGCCACCGCGTGTTCGTGGTGAGCTGGCGCAACCCCGACGAGTCGCTGGCCCAGGCCACCTGGGACGACTACATCGAGAACGCCGCCATCAAGGCCATCCACACCGTGCAGGAGATCAGCGGCAGCAAGCAGATCAACACGCTGGGCTTCTGCGTGGGCGGCACCATCCTGAGCACCGCGCTGGCCGTGCTCGCGGCGCGCGGCGAGAAACCGGCCGCGTCGGTCACGCTGCTGACCACCTTCCTCGACTTCAGCGACACCGGCATCCTGGACATCTTCGTGGACGAGCCGATGGTGCAGTACCGCGAGATGCAGCTGGGCAAGGGCGGCCTGCTGCCCGGCGGCGACCTGGCCTCGACCTTCAGCTTCCTGCGCCCGAACGACCTGGTGTGGAACTACGTGGTCGGCAACTACCTCAAGGGCGAGACGCCGCCGGCCTTCGACCTGCTGTACTGGAACAGCGACGCGACCAACCTGCCGGGCCCGTTCTACGCCTGGTACCTGCGCAACACGTACCACGAGAACAAGCTGGCCAAGCCCGGCGCGCTCACCGTGTGCGGCGAGAAGGTCGATCTGGGCAAGATCGACATTCCGGCCTACATCTACGGCTCGCGTGAAGATCACATCGTGCCCATCGGCGGCGCCTACACCTCCACGCAGTTGCTCACGGGCAAGAAGCGCTTCGTGATGGGCGCCTCGGGCCACATCGCCGGCGTGATCAATCCGCCCGCCAAGAACAAGCGCAGCCACTGGCTGCGCGAGGACGGCAAGTTTCCCAAGACCCAGCCCGAATGGCTGGCCGGCGCGCAGGAGCAGCCGGGCAGCTGGTGGACCGACTGGGCACAATGGCTCAAGGGCCACGCGGGCAAGCAGATCCCCGCGCCCAAGGGCTACGGCAACGGCAAGGCCTACAAGGCCATCGAACCGGCGCCGGGACGCTACGTGAAGGCCAAGGCCTGAACGGGCGCCAGCTCCCGCAAGATCGCAACCGATTTCAAATCACCTCAACGGAGAGAACCTCATGGAAGACATCGTCATCGTTTCGGCTGCGCGTACGGCGGTCGGCAAGTTCGGCGGCTCGCTCGCCGGCATTCCCGCCACCGAGCTGGGCGCCCTCGTGATCAAGGAAGTGATCGCGCGCGCCAACCTCACGGCCGACCAGGTGGGCGAGGCCATCATGGGCCAGGTGCTCGCGGCCGGCGCCGGCCAGAACCCCGCGCGCCAGGCCTGGCTCAAGGGCGGCGGCACCAAGGAAACGCCGGCGCTCACCATCAACGCCGTGTGCGGCTCGGGCCTGAAGGCCGTGATGCTGGCGGCGCAGGCCGTGGCCACGGGTGACTCCGAAATCGTCATTGCCGGCGGCCAGGAAAACATGAGCATGGCGCCGCACGTGCTGCCCAACTCGCGCAACGGCCAGCGCATGGGCGACTGGAAGCTGGTCGACACCATGATCGTCGACGGCCTGTGGGACGTGTACAACCAGTACCACATGGGCATCACGGCCGAGAACGTGGCCAAGAAGTACAACATCGACCGCGCCTCGCAGGACGAACTGGCCCTGGCCAGCCAGACCAAGGCCGCCGCCGCGCAGGACGCCGGCAAGTTCAAGGACGAAATCGTCGGCGTGAGCATTCCGCAGAAGAAGGGCGACCCCATCGTCTTCAACCAGGACGAGTTCATCAACCGCAAGACCAACGCCGAAGTGCTGGCCGGCCTGCGCCCCGCCTTCGACAAGGCCGGCGGCGTGACCGCGGGCAATGCCTCGGGCCTGAACGACGGCGCCGCCGCCGTGATGGTCATGACGGCCAAGAAGGCCGCGGCCCTGGGCCTGAAGCCGCTGGGCCGCATCGCCAGCTACGCCACCGCCGGCTTGGACCCGACCATCATGGGCATGGGCCCCGTGCCGGCGTCGCAGAAGGCGCTGCAGCGCGCCGGCTGGAAGGCCGCCGACCTCGACCTGCTCGAGATCAACGAAGCCTTCGCCGCACAGGCCTGCGCCGTGAACCGCGAAATGGGCTGGGACGTGAACAAGGTGAACGTGAACGGCGGCGCCATCGCCATCGGCCACCCCATCGGCGCGTCGGGCTGCCGCATCCTGGTGACGCTGCTGCACGAAATGCAGCGCCAGAACGCCAAGAAGGGCATCGCCTCGCTGTGCATCGGCGGCGGCATGGGCGTGGCGCTGACGATCGAGCGCTGAGCCTGGTCACCGGGTGAACCGGTACGGGGAGGGGAGGCAGGGGCTCGCAAGGGCCGCTGCCTCCCCTCCCTTTTTTGTGCCCGCTATTCGAGAGACTTCCTGCGGACTACTTCGACCGGTCCGAAGCCACGAGGTCCCAGGCCAGGCCCGCGAGCCAGCCGATGCCCACCAGCCACGCGCCGGCGTGCACCGTGTCGATGTCCGCCGGTGCCAGCCAATGAACCCCCAGGGCGATCAGCAGCCCGGCGATGGCGCCGATGCAGGACCAGGGGGAGCTGAGGGCTTCGAGCATGTCAGGGCGACTGTAGCGGCCCTCTTTCGCGCCTCGCATCGACCCGATTCGGCGTTCTGAGAACCTTTGGATTCATTTGGGCGAGGGCCACCCGACTGGCTGACGCTCTTGTTCACCGCTCAAAAATTGAGCAATGTGTGGAATCCCTTTGTAAAACAACAACTTGCATTCGTTTTACAAAGCTCCACCCGAGTTACCCCCAAAGTTGCCCACAGAAAGTGGGGATTGCAGCGGACTTCTTCACAACCCGCCACAAGTCGTTGGTTTCAAAGGGCGGCCTAGCACAGGCAACCCCCTGTTTTTTCGCTTGACTTTCCTGTTTTCGAGCGATTTTCAGGCCCCTCGGCAGCCTGACTTGTGCACTGCAAAATTTTTAAGCAGACTAACTATTCCCCTTATAAAACAACGACTTGCGTTCGCTTTACAACGCTGCCCCTGACTTACCCCCAAAGTTGTGCACAGAAAATGGGGAAGACATCGGGTTTCTCACAAGCTGCCTGCAAGTGCCTGTTTTTGGCCGGAAATCGGGCCGTCAGCCGGTTTCGGCCTGCGCCTCGGCGTAGTGCTTGCACAAGGTCTCGACCAGCGCCTGGGCGTACACGGGCAGGGCGGCACGGTCGCGCACGAGCAGGTAGCGCTCGCGCACGCACCACGGGTCGCTGAGCTCGACCAGCGCGAGCCCCATGCTCTCCTGGTTGCGCCGCGCGGCCGACTCCGGCACCACGCCGATGCCCACGCCGCTGCCGATCATCCGGCACATGGCGTCGAAGCTGCCGAGCTGGATGCGCAGCTTCTGGCGCTTGCCCAGGTGGTCGGTGATCTGTCCCAGGAAGGCCTGCAGCGTGCTGCCCTGCTGCATGCCGATGGCGTCTTCGTCGAGCGTCTCGGCGAACGAGATGCGGCGGCGCCGCGCAAAGCGGTGCTGGCGCGAGGTGACGAGCACCAGCCGGTCGGTGCTGAAGTGGATGGTGTCCAGGCCCAGCGTGTCCATCTGGCCCGCGACGATGCCGATGTCGGCGCGCCCGTCGCGCACGCCGCGCGGGATCTGAGCATTCGGTTTTTCCTGAAGGTCGACGTTGATGCGCGGGTTGGCGGCCAGGAAGCCGGGCAGGATCTCGGGCAGGAAATCGGTCACCGCCGTGGTGTTGGCGAACACGCGCAGGTGGCCGCGCAGGCCGCCGCCGTACTCGAGCAGGTCGGCGCGCAGCTGGTCGGCTTGGTGCAGCACCAGCCGGGCGTGGTGCAGGAAGGCCTCGCCCGGCGGCAGCAGGCGCACGCCGCGGGCCTCGCGCTGCAGCAGTTGCAGGCCGGCCTGGGTCTCGAGCGCCTTGATGCGCGCGCTGGCCGCGGCCAGCGACAGGTGCTGGCGCTCGGCCGCCCGCGTGAGGTTGCCGAGTTCGGCCGTGGCCACGAACAGGCGCAGGTCGGTGAGGTCGAAGAGCATGGGGCGATGGTAGTCAAGCCTTCGGAATTTCAGAAGCCTGGCTTCCGAAATCGCAGATTGCGCAGGCGGGGCGGGCAGAAGACCATGCGGCCATGGAGACACACGACACCACCCCCGCCTTGCGGCTTCGCACCAAGGCGCTGATCGCCTTCGGCCTCGCGGCCACAGCCTTGCTGGCCACCAACCCGGCCACCGCCCAGACCTACCCCTCGCGCCCCATCACGCTTGTCGTGCCCCAGGCCGCGGGCGGTACCAACGACATCGTCGGCCGTCTCGTGGGCCAGAAGCTCGGCGAGGTGCTGAACAACGCCAGCGTGGTGGTCGACAACCGCCCCGGCGCGGGCGGCAACATCGGCACGCAGCTGGTCGCCAAGGGCCCGAAGGACGGCTACACGCTGCTCATGACGATCAGCAGCAGCCAGGCCATCAACCCCGCGCTCTACAAGAACCCGGGCTTCGACCCCGAGAAAGACTTCAAGCCCGTCGGCCTGATCGGCGCCGTGCCCAACGTGCTGCTGGTGAACCCGTCGTTCCCCGCGAAGAACTTCGCCGAATTCTTGAAGCTGGCGCGCGCGAAGGGCGCCAACTACCAGTACGCCTCGGCCGGCAACGGCACGCTCAACCACCTGCTGGGCGAAATGCTCAACAGCATGGGCGGCATCTCGATGCAGCACGTGCCGTACAAGGGCGTGGCGCCCGCGCTCAACGACGTGCTGGGCGGGCAGTTGCCGATCGTGTTCGCGAGCCTGCCTTCGGCGCTGGCCCACATCAAGGCCGGCAAGCTGCGCGCGCTGGCCGTGAGCGGCGAAAAGCGCTCGCCCGTGCTGCCCGACGTGCCCGCCATCGCCGAGCAGGTGCCGGGCTACAACGGCACGCTGTGGATCGGCCTGTTCGCGCCCGCGGGCGTGCCGGCCGACGTGCTCGCGACCCTGCAGGACGGCACGCGCAAGGCGCTCGCGGCCAAGGACCTGCGCGACAAGCTCGACCAGCAAGGCGTGGAGATCGCCGCGCCCACTTCGCCCGAGCAGTTCTCGGCGCTGCTGCATGCCGACCTCGCCAAGTGGGCGCGCATCGTCAAGGCCTCGGGCGCCGCGGTCGACTGATCCATCGACGTATTTCTCTTCTTGCCACACACGACATGACTTCTCCCTTGATCGACGCCGAAGCCCTCGCGCGCCTGCAGGCCTGGCAGGGCCGCACCGAAACGCTGCGCGACGTCCTCACGGCCGCGCCTGTGCGCGGCCTGTCCGCCACGCTCGACCGCGACGACCCGCTGCCCGAGGCGGGCACGCGCCTGCCTGCGCTGTGGCACTGGCTCTACTTCCTGCCGCACCACCGCCAGTCGGAGATCGGCGAAGACGGCCATGCCAAGCGCGGTGGCTTCCTGCCGCCCGTGCCGCTGCCGCGCCGCATGTGGGCCGGCGGCCGGTTGACGTGGGAACCGGGCAATCCGCTGCAGGTGGGCGATGCGGTCGAGCGCACGTCGACCATCGCCTCGGTCACGCACAAGGCCGGCCGCACGGGCGAGCTGGTGTTCGTGCTGGTGCGCCATGAAGTGCGCAACGCGCGCGGGCTCGCGCTGACCGAAGAGCACGACATCGTGTACCGCGCCGCCGCCGCACCAGGCGAAGCCACGCCGCCGCCCACGTCCGCACCGAAAGACGCCGCCTTCAGCCGCGACCTCGTGCCCGACGACGTGCTGCTGTTCCGCTACTCGGCGCTGACCTTCAACGGCCACCGCATCCACTACGACCGCCGCTACGTGACGCAGGTCGAGGGCTACCCGGGCCTCATCGTGCACGGGCCGCTGATCGCGACGCTGCTGGTCGACCTGCTGCGCCGCAACGCGCCGGCCGATGCGCAGCTTGCGCGCTTCGAGTTCCGCGCCGTGCGACCGACCTTCGACATCGCGCCGTTCCGCGTGCACGGCAAGCCCGCCGAAGGCAGCACCGACGGCAAGACCTTCAGCCTGTGGGGCGAAGACGCCGACGGCTGGCTCACGATGCAGGCCACGGCCGTGCTCGCCTGACGCAAGGAAAGAAAGAAGAAGCCCATGACCAGACCCCTGGACGGCATCACCGTCATCTCGCTCGAACACGCCATCGCGGCGCCGTTCTGCACCCGCCAGCTCGCCGACCTCGGCGCGCGCGTCATCAAGGTCGAGCGCCCCGGCGGCGGCGACTTTGCGCGCGCCTACGACGAGCGCGTGAACGGCGAGGCCTCGCACTTCGTGTGGGTCAACCGCTCGAAGGAAAGCCTCACGCTCGACCTGAAGCAGCCCGCCGCGCTCGCCGTGCTGCAGGAGCTGGTGGCCGGCGCCGACGTGCTGGTGCAGAACCTCGCACCTGGCGCCACCGCGCGCATGGGCCTGGGCGCGCAGGTGCTGCAGGAGAAGCACCCCGCGCTCATCGTCTGCGACATCTCGGGCTACGGCGAAGACGGGCCGTACCGCGACAAGAAGGCCTACGACCTGCTGATCCAGAGCGAGGCCGGCTTTCTCTCGGTGACGGGCACGCCCGACGACCCGTGCAAGTCGGGCAATTCCATCGCCGACATCGCGGCGGGCATGTACGCCTACACCGGCATCCTCGCGGCGCTGATGCAGCGCGGCAAGACGGGCAAGGGCTCGCACATCGACGTGTCGATGCTCGAATCGCTCGCCGAGTGGATGGGCTACCCGATGTACTACGCCTACGACGGCGCGCCGCCGCCGCCGCGCAGTGCCGCCTCGCACGCCACCATCTACCCCTACGGCCCGTTCCCCGCCGGCGACGGCGGCACCGTGATGCTCGGCCTGCAGAACGAGCGTGAGTGGCGCGCCTTCTGCGACAAGGTGCTGCTGCGCCCCGAGCTCGCGAGCGACCCGCGCTTCGACAGCAACGCGCGGCGCAACGAGCACCGCGAAGCGCTGCGCACGCTCATCGTCGACACCTTCGGCGCGCTCAGCGCGGCGCAGGTGCTCGAACGGCTCGACACCGCGCAGATCGCCAATGCGCGCATGAACGACATGGCCGGGCTGTGGGCGCACCCGCAGCTGCAGGCGCGCGAGCGCTGGCGCCAGGTGGGTTCGCCGGCCGGCGACATCCCGGCGCTGCTGCCCGCCGGTCGCCAGAGCGCCTTCGACTACCGCATGGACCCGGTGCCCGCGGTCGGCCAGCACACCGACGCCATCCTGCGCAGCCTGGGCCGTGGCGACGACGCGATTGCAGCGCTGCGCGCGGCCGGCGCGGTATGAGCGAACCCGCCAATCAAGCGCTCGCTTTGGCGCGCGCCTTTCTCTTCGTGCCGGCCGACCGGCCCGAGCGCCATGCGCGGGCATTGGCCACGGGCGCGGGCGGCGTGATCATCGACCTCGAAGACGCCGTGGCGCCCGCGCGCAAGGCCGAGTCGCGCGACGCGCTCGGCGCCTCGCTGGCGGCGTTGCCCGCCGAAGGGCGAGGGCGGCTGCTCGTGCGCGTGAACGCCAGCGGCACGCCGTGGCATGACGACGACTGCGCGCGCGCGGCCGGCTGGATCGCCGATGGCCTCATCGCCGGCATCGTGCTGCCCAAGGCCGAGCACGCCGACGAACTGCATCGGCTGGCCGCCACGGTCGGACCGAAGGCCGTGCTGGTGCCGCTCATCGAATCGGCCGCGGGGCTCGCGGCGCTCGATGCCATCGCGGGTGCGCCGCAGGTGCTGCGGCTGGCCTTCGGCCATCTCGATTTCCAGGCCGACCTCGGCATGGCCTGCGACGCCGACGAGGCCGAGCTGGTGCCCGTGCGCCTCGCGCTCGTGCTGGCCTCGCGCCGCGCGGGGCTGGCCACGCCCATCGACGGCGTCTCGCCCGACTGGCGCGACGCCCAGCGGCTCGCCGCCGACACCGCGCGCGCGCGGCGCGGCGGCTTCGGCGCCAAGCTGTGCATCCATCCCGAGCAGGTCGCGCCCGTGCAGGCCGCGCTCGGGCCCACGGCCGACGAGGTGGCCTGGGCGCACCGCGTCACCGAGGCGGTGCGCGCGGCCGGCGGCGGCGTCGTGAGCCTCGACGGCCGCATGGTCGACGGGCCCGTGGTGCGGCTGGCCGAGCGCTGGCTGGCGCTGGCCGCATCTCACGGCCCGGGCGATTCATCCGTGACGCACTGATCCACAGACAAACCAAAAGGAGACAAAGAAGTGAACGCAACGAAGACCTGGAAACTGAAAGCCCTCATCGCGGCCTCGGCGGGCGCCTGCCTGTTCGCCGCCGCATCGCCCGCCGCCGCGCAGGCCGCGTGGCCCGACAAGCCCATCGTGATGGTCGTGCCGTACTCGGCCGGCGGCCCCACCGACGTGGTGGCGCGCATGCTCGCGGTGCCCATGGGCAAGTCGCTGGGGCAGACCGTGGTGGTCGAAAACACCGTGGGCGCGGGCGGCACCATCGCGCCGACCCGCGTGGCCAAGGCCGCGCCCAACGGCTACACCATCCTCATCCACCACATGGGCATGGCCACCGCGCCCGCGCTGTACAAGAAGCTCAACTACGACCCGCTGAAAGACTTCGAGTACGTCGGCCAGGTCATGGACGTGCCGATGACCCTGCTGTCGCGCAAGGACTTTCCGGCCAACAACTTCAAGGAGCTGCTGGCCTACGTGAAGACGAACAAGGACAAGGTCTCGCTTGCCAACGCCGGCATCGGCGCGGTGTCGCAGCTGTGCGGCATGCTCTTCGCGCACCAGATCGGCGTGCAGCTCACGACCGTGCCCTACAAGGGCGCAGGCCCGGCGCTCAACGACCTCATGGGCGGGCAGGTCGACCTGCTGTGCGACCAGACCACGCAGACCGCGCCCGTCATCAAGGACGGCCAGCGCGTGAAGGTGTTCGGCGTGACCACGCCCAAGCGCCTGTCGAGCATGCCCGACATCCCCACGCTCGACGAGCAGGGCCTCAAGGGCTTCGACGTGAAGGTGTGGCACGGCGTGTATGCGCCCAAGGGCACGCCGCCGGCCGTGATCGAGAAGCTCAACGTGGCCCTGCGCGCCGCGCTGCAGGACGACAACGTGAAGAAGCGCTTCGCCGAGCTGAGCACCGAGGCCGTGCCGATGGACAAGGTCACGCCCGAGGCGCTGCGCAGCCACCTGGCGGCGGAGATCGAGAAGTGGGGGAAGGTGATCCGGGCTGCGGGCGTGCAGGCGGATTGAGCGCGACAGCTTGAGAGGAGGTTCGGGGTCGGGGGCCGCAATGCCCCGGGCTCAGAGCTTCTTCTTCATGTAGGCGAGGTAGTTGCCGCGCGCGTAGTTGTCGATGCGGGCGAACTCTTCGTAGCCCTGCTTCAGGTAGAAGCCTCGCGCCTGCCACTCGAAGGTTTCGAGCGCGGCATTCCCGGCGCCCAGCGCCTTGCCGCGCGCTTCCGCCTCCGCGAGCAGGCGACGGCCCAGGCCGGTGCCCCGGGCTTCCTCCTCGACGAACAGCACGTCGATGCGCAGCCATTCGAGGAAGACGAAGCCACGCAGCCCGCCCATCAGGCGGCCCTGCGCATCCTTCGCGTTCAGCCACACGGGTTGCGTATCGGGGTACTCGCCGACGAAGCCGTAGTTGAACTCGCGCAACCGGCGGCCCAGGACGCCGGAGCGGACCTCTTCTTCGGAGGCGGTCGAAATCACGGCCTCGGTCATGCGTCGCCGTTCGCCAGCAGCGTCTCTTCGAACAACTTCAGCAACAGCCGCGCGAACACATCCATGTTCCATGGCCGGTCGGTCGCGCCGGTCTCGATCGTGCGGCTGACCACGAGGCCGTCCGCGCCGGTCACGGCGATGCAGACATGCCCGGGCGCGTCGCCGTACGGACTGCCCGACGGCCCCGCCGCGCCGCTCTCGCAGATTCCCCACTTCGAACGATGGGCGTCGCGGATGCGGCCCGAGATGAAGCGCGCATAGGGCTCGGTCTCGCCGCGCATGTCGCCCATGTCCTCGGGCGTGAGGCCGAGCAGGGCCTTGCCGGCGCGGCGCGAGTAGATGACCGCGCCGCCCAGGAAGTAGGCCGAGGCGCCCGGCAGGGCGAGCAGGGCGGCCGAGACCAGGCCGCCGGCCGATGATTCGGCCACCGCCACCGTCTGGCGCCGCTCGCGCAGCGTCGCCCCCACGCGGGCGGCGAGCACGGAAAGCGGTTCGAGGTCGGTGAGGTCGGGCGTGGACATGGAGGTCGAAAGAAGTAAGAAAGAAGAAATGACCGACCGTTCGATCGATCAAGGGAACGCGTGAACGAGCGAACGAATGGTCAGGCGAGGCCCGCGCGCGAGCCCGGCCGCCGCACATACGACGGCGCGCGCTCGTGGCTCGAGGTGTGGCCGTACACCGTGTCGGCCGGGTAGTACTCGGCCTGCAGCTGCACCTTGGCCGCGGCTTCCTCGCCCGACACATGAGCGATGAAGGCGAGCATCAGGTCGGTGCCGGCCGAGACGCCGGCCGAGGTCCAGACGTGGCCGTCCTGCACGAAGCGCTGCTCGACCACCTTCACGTCGCCGAGCGCGCGCAGGCGGTCGAGCGATCCCCAGTGCGTGGTCGCGGTGCGGCCCGAGAGCAGGCCGGCCGCATGCAGCACGAAGGCGCCGGTGCACACCGACAGCAGCGCCTTGCAGCCGGGCGCCTGCGCGGCCAGGAACTGCACCATGGCGGGGTTGTCGACCTCGCGCCGCGTGCCCATGCCGCCGGGCACGAGCACGAAATCGAGCGGCGGGCAGTCGGCAAACGAGACATGCGGGTTGATCGACAGCCCCTTGGCGCAGACGACCGGGCCGTGCGTTTGCGCCACCACGAGGCAGTTCGCGGGGCCGCCGGCCAGCTTGCTCCACATGGTGAGCATTTCCCAGGGACCGACGAAATCGAGCTCCTCGACCTCGGGGAAGACGACGATTGCGAAATTCATGCGTGCGAACTCCTGGTGGGGTGGCCGGCAGGGGCCCTGTCACGGGCGCGAAGCCGCAAGCATATAGAGTGCCGCCGAGGTGATGTCCGTGACAGCTGGTTGCAAGCTTGGCTCAGTGTTCTCCCTCAGAGTTGTGTGGCCTGAAAATGGCTAGAGTGAAGGCGGCCGTTCAGGCTTTTTGCTAGCTTCAATCAAGGAAATCTCATGAGCAAGAAAGTTGCATATGTCACCGGAGGCATGGGTGGCATCGGAACAGCCATCTGCCAGCGTCTTTACAAAGACGGGTTCACCGTGGTCGCAGGTTGCGGCCCCACGCGGGACTACGCCAAGTGGCTGGCCGAACAGAAAGCCGAAGGCTTCGAGTTCCACGCGTCGGTCGGCAATGTCGGCGACTGGCAATCCACCGTCGAGGCCTTCTCCGCCGCCAAGGCGGCCCACGGGGCGATTGACGTGCTCGTCAACAACGCCGGCATCACGCGGGACCGCATGTTCCTCAAGATGACCCCCGAGGACTGGAGCGCGGTGATCGAAACCAACCTCAACAGCATGTTCAACGTCACCAAGCAGGTGGTGGGCGACATGGTCGAAAAGGGCTGGGGCCGCATCATCAACATCAGCTCGGTCAACGGCGCCAAGGGCCAGGCCGGCCAGACCAACTACTCGGCGGCCAAGGCCGGCATGCACGGCTTCACGATGGCGCTGGCGCAGGAGCTGGCCAACAAGGGCGTCACCGTGAACACGGTGAGCCCGGGCTACATCGGCACCGACATGGTCAAGGCCATCCGCCAGGAAGTGCTCGACAAGATCGTGGCCACGATCCCGGTCAAGCGCCTGGGCGAACCGAGCGAGATCGCTTCCATCATCGCGTGGCTCGCCACCGACGAAGGCGGCTACAGCACCGGGGCCGACTTCTCGGTCAACGGCGGCCTCCACATGCACTGAGCATGCGCGCCACGCCCTGAAAACAAAAACCCGCTTCGGCGGGTTTTTTCATTTGGGCCGAAACCACCCCCACAGGACACACGACTTCAACCATCGAAAGCAACCCGGCACGAACCCTTTCTTCTGCGTTTTCCTTCATCTTTTCAGGAGGCAGTCATGGCACATACAACAAGCACAGTACCCAGGAAGCTCCCCCTTTACCGTTCCCTGTACGTGCAGGTGATCACCGCGGTGATCGTCGGCGTGCTCCTGGGGTACTTCTACCCCTCGCTCGGCGAGTCGATGAAGCCCTTGGGCGACGGCTTCATCAAGCTCATCAAGATGATCATCGCGCCGATCATCTTCTGCACGGTGGTGGTCGGCATCGCCGGCATGGAAGACATGAAGAAGGTCGGCAAGACCGGCGGGCTGGCGCTTTTGTACTTCGAGATCGTGAGCAGCATCGCGCTGGTGGTCGGCCTCGTGCTGGTGAACCTGCTCAAGCCCGGCGCGGGCATGAACATCGACGCGTCCACGCTCGACACCAAGGCCATCGCGGCCTACACCGGCCCAGGCAAGATGACCGGCACGGTCGACTTTCTGCTCAACGTGATTCCCTCCACCGTGGTCGACGCCTTCGCCAAGGGCGAGATCCTGCAGGTGCTGCTGATCGCGGTGCTGTTCGGCTTTGCGCTGCACCGCTTCGGCGGGCGCGGCACGCTGGTGTTCGACGTGATCGAGAAGGGCTCGCACGTGCTGTTCGTGATCGTCAACTACATCATGAAGCTCGCGCCCATCGGCGCCTTCGGCGCGATGGCCTTCACCATCGGCAAGTACGGGCTGGGCAGCCTGCTGTCGCTGGGCAAGCTCATGGGCACCTTCTACCTGACCTGCCTGCTGTTCATCTTCGTGGTGCTGGGGCTCATTGCGCGCTTCCACGGCTTCAGCATCTGGAAGTTCATCAAGTACATCAAGGAAGAGCTGCTGATCGTGCTGGGCACCTCGTCCAGCGAATCGGTGCTGCCGCGCATGATGGAGAAGATGGAGAACCTGGGCGCCCACAAGACCTGCGTGGGGCTGGTGATTCCCACGGGCTACTCGTTCAACCTGGACGGCACCTCGATCTACCTGACGATGGCGGCGGTGTTCATCGCGCAGGCCACCAACACGCCCATGACGCTCACGCAGGAGATCACGCTGCTGGCCGTGCTGCTGCTCACCTCGAAGGGGGCGGCCGGTGTCACGGGCAGCGGCTTCATCGTGCTGGCGGCCACGCTGTCGGCGGTGGGGCACGTGCCGGTGGCGGGGCTGGCGCTCATCCTGGGCATCGACCGCTTCATGTCGGAAGCCCGCGCGCTCACCAACCTGATCGGCAACGGCGTGGCCACCATCGTGGTCGCCAAGTGGACCAACGAACTGGACACCGAGCGGCTGCAGGCCGGGCTCAACAACGAGAGCTGGGTCGAGTCGCAGGAGCCCGAGGAACTGGTGAACGCGCGCGAATCGAAGATGGCGCAGTAGCCGGGGCAGGGCGCCGGCCCGCGCGTTTCGGTGCGGTGCGGCGCGTTTCGGTGCGCTTCAGTGCACGTCAGTGCACCAGGGCCACCGCGAGCAGCGGCTGCGCCCTGGCGTCGAGCTCGCGTTCGTACAGCGGGGCGGCCTTGGCGTAGGCGCCCTGGGCGCGATGGGCCGCGGCCAGGTTCTGCCGGCTGTACAGCACGGCGTGTGCGTCGGGGCGCCGCTGCTTCTCGTGGATCGCCAGGGCGCGTTCGTACAGCGCAATGGCCTGGTCGAAGGCCTCGCGGCGGTAGTGCAGGCCGGCCAGCGCGCTCAGCGTGAACGCCACCATCGGGCTGTCCGGTCCGGCGGTCTTTTCCTGGATGGCGAGCGCGGCCGTGTACGACTGCGCGGCCCGCGTCAGCTGCCCCTGCCGCTGGTGGACGTGGGCCAGCAGCACGAGGCTGAGGGCCGTGTCGGCGGACTCGACCCCGCCCGTGCGTTGCGCCGTCCGCAGCACCTGCTGCGCCAGCTCGAGCGTGCCGACGTCGTAGCAGTTGGCGTTGATGCGTTGCACGAGTTCCTGGCGCAGCGCGCGCCACTCGGGGTTGCCGTCCTGCGCGTACAGCGCGCCGAACTGCGAGGCCGCCAGGACGACGCCGGCGGCAAGCCATGCCTTCGCGAATTTCATGGGGCCGAATCTAGTGCCCCGGCCTGAAAACCGAATACCTCGTTCATGGGAGTCCGCGCCCGCGGAGGACGGAACCCCGGGGCGCGGACGGCGCAGGCGCCCGAAGGCGCCCCGCCTCAGGCGAGATCGAAGCGGTCCAGGTTCATCACCTTGGTCCAGGCGGCCACGAAGTCGTCGATGAACTTCTGCTGGCTGTCGGACGCGCCGTAGACCTCGGCGATGGCCCGCAGCTGCGCGTTGGAGCCGAACACCAGGTCGACGCGCGTGCCGGTCCACTTGAGGGTGCCGGTCTTGCGGTCGCGGCCTTCGTACTCTTCCTTGGCGTCCGACACAGCCTTCCACTCCGTACCCATGTCGAGCAGGTTGACGAAGTAGTCGTTGCTCAGCGTGCCGGGCGTCTTTGTGAAGACGCCGTGGCGCGTCTGGCCGACGTTGGTGTCGAGCACGCGCAGGCCGCCGACCAGCACCGTCATCTCGGGCGCCGTGAGCGTGAGCAGCTGCGCCTTGTCGATCAGCAGTGCTTCGCCGGGCACGCTGTAGCGGCCCTTCAGGTAGTTGCGGAAGCCGTCGGCCGCGGGCTCCAGCGGCTCGAACGAGGGCACGTCGGTCTGTTCCTGCGAGGCGTCGGCGCGGCCCGGCGAGAAGGGCACCTTCACTTCACGGCCGCCATTGCGCGCGGCCTGTTCCACGCCCGCACCGCCGGCCAGCACGATCAGGTCGGCCAGCGAGATCTTCTTGCCGCCGGTCTGTGCCGCGTTGAACTCGCTCTGGATGCCTTCGAGCACCTTCAGCACCTGGGCCAGCTGCGCGGGCTGGTTGACGGCCCAGTCCTTCTGGGGCGCCAGCCGCACGCGGGCGCCGTTGGCACCGCCGCGCATGTCGGAGCCGCGGAAGGTGGAGGCCGAGGCCCACGCCGTCGACACCAGCTGCGCAGGCGTGAGGCCCGAGGCCAGCACCTTCTTCGTCAGCGCCGCGACGTCGTTGGCGTCGACCAGCGGGTGGTCGACGGCCGGGATCGGGTCTTGCCAGATCAGCTCCTCGGCCGGCACCTCGGGCCCGAGGTAGCGGGCGCGCGGGCCCATGTCGCGGTGCGTGAGCTTGAACCAGGCGCGCGCGAAGGCGTCGGCGAGCTGGTCGGGGTTGGCCAGGAAGCGGCGCGAGATCTTTTCGTAGGCCGGGTCCAGGCGCAGCGACAGGTCGGTCGTGAGCATGGTTGGCGCATGACGCTTGGAGCCGTCGTGCGCGTCGGGGATGGTGCCGGCACCGGCGCCGCCCTTGGCCACCCACTGGTGCGCGCCTGCGGGGCTCTTGGTCAGCTCCCATTCGTAGCCGAACAGGTTCTCGAAGAAGTTGTTGCTCCACTTCGTGGGCGTGGTGGTCCACGTCACTTCGAGGCCGCTGGTGATGGTGTCGCCGCCCTTGCCGGTGCCGAAGCTGTTCTTCCAGCCGAAGCCCTGGTCTTCGAGGCCGGCGGCTTCGGGTTCCTTGCCGACGTTCGAGGCCGGCCCCGCGCCGTGTGTCTTGCCGAAGGTGTGGCCGCCGGCGATGAGCGCCACGGTTTCCTCGTCGTTCATGGCCATGCGGGCGAAGGTGTCGCGGATGTCGTGGGCCGCGGCGATCGGGTCGGGGTTGCCGTCCGGGCCTTCGGGGTTCACGTAGATCAGGCCCATCTGCACGGCGCCCAGCGGGTTCTCGAGGTTGCGGCTGTGCGGCACCTTGCTGTCGTCGTCCTTCACGAGCACGCCGCGGTCTTTCTCGACGCCGGGCGAGCCCTGTGCGTAGCGCACGTCGCCGCCCAGCCAGGTCTTCTCGCGGCCCCAGTACACGTCCTGGTCGGGCTCCCACACGTCGGGGCGGCCGCCGCCGAAGCCGAAGGTCTTGAAGCCCATGGTCTCGAGCGCGACGTTGCCGGTGAGGATCAACAGGTCGGCCCAGGAAATCTTCTGGCCGTACTTCTGCTTGATCGGCCACAGCAGGCGGCGCGCCTTGTCCAGGCTCACGTTGTCGGGCCAGCTGTTGAGCGGCGCAAAGCGCTGCTGCCCGCGGCCGGCACCGCCACGGCCGTCACCGATGCGGTAGGTGCCGGCGCTGTGCCAGGCCATGCGGATGAAGAGCGGGCCGTAGTGGCCGAAGTCGGCGGGCCACCAGTCTTGCGAGTCGGTCATCAGTGCGGCGAGGTCTTTCTTCACCGCGGCGAGGTCCAGGCTCTGGAAGGCCTTGGCGTAGTCGAAACCGGCGCCCAGGGGATCGGATTTGGAGGAGTGCTGGTGCAGCAGGTCCAGGCGCAGCTGCTCGGGCCACCAGTCGCGGTTCGTGGTGCCGGCGCCGGTGGCCTGGCTGAACGGGCACTTCGCTTCGGTTTTCTCGTTGCTCATGGGGAGGCTCCTGTTGTTGGGGGGACGGGGGACCGCTCAAATTCTGGATGAGAAAGGTGTCGATGCGAATAGAAGTGCTTTATGCCTACGATAGTTCGCGTCGCTTCCGTAGGGGTGTAGACGCAGGCCCGTAGAAGCCTGCGGGCTTCAAAGGTTGGAGGCCGTTCCTGCAAAATGGACCGATGCCCCACAGCGTCTCCCTCATCAATACGATTGCCGCCGGCCTGGGGTTGGCGCTGGTGTTCGGCTTTCTCGCGGCGCGGCTGCGATTACCGGCGCTGGTGGGGTACCTCCTGGCGGGCGTGATCATCGGCCCGTTCACGCCCGGCTTCGTGGCCGACGCGGGCATTGCCGCGCAGCTGGCCGAGATCGGCGTGATGCTGCTGATGTTCGGCGTGGGCCTGCACTTTTCGCTGGCCGACCTGCTCGCGGTGCGCAAGATCGCGCTACCCGGCGCCATCGCGCAGATCGCGGTCGCCACGCTGCTGGGCGGCGGGCTGGCCATGTGGTGGGGCTGGAGCTGGGGCGCGGCGCTGGTGTTCGGGCTGGCGCTGTCGGTGGCGAGCACGGTGGTGCTGCTGCGTGCGCTCGAGAGCCTGGGCATCCTCGATTCCTTCACCGGCCGCATCGCGGTGGGCTGGCTGGTGGTCGAAGACCTCGCGATGGTGCTGGTGCTTGTGCTGCTGCCGCCGCTGGCGGGCGCGCTGGGCAGCACCAAGGTCGACACCAGCGGCGACCCCGTCTGGCAGACGCTGGGCCTCACGCTGCTGCAGGTTGGCGGCTTCGTGGTGCTGATGCTGGTGGTGGGGCGGCGCGTGTTCCCGTGGATTCTCTGGCAGGTCACGCGCACCGGCTCGCGCGAGCTGTTCACGCTGTGCGTGGTGGCGGCGGCCGTGAGCATCGCCTTTGCGTCGGCGGCGCTGTTCGGCGTGTCATTCGCGCTGGGTGCGTTCTTCGCCGGCATGGTGATGCGCGAGTCGCAGTTCAGCCACCGCGCGGCGCAGGAGTCGCTGCCGCTGCGCGATGCGTTCGCCGTGCTGTTCTTCGTGTCGGTCGGCATGCTGTTCGACCCGTCGGTGCTGCTGGAGCGCCCGCTGCAGGTGCTGGCCGTGGTGCTGGTGATCGTGCTGGGCAAGTCGCTCGCGGCCTGTGCGCTGGTGCTGGTGTTCCGCTACCCGCTGGCCACCGCGCTCACCGTGAGCGCGAGCCTGGCGCAGATCGGCGAGTTCTCGTTCATCCTGGCCGGGCTGGGCGTGTCGCTCGGCCTGCTGCCGGTGGAAGGGCAGAGCCTGGTGCTGGCGGGCGCGCTGATCTCCATCGCCACCAACCCGCTGTGGTTCAGCCTCATCGCGCCGCTGCAGAAATGGCTGCACGCGCATTCGAAGTTCGCGCGCGAACTCGACGCGCGCAGCGACCCGCTGGCCGAGCTGCCCATGACCACCGAGGCCAAGTACCTGTCGCGCCAGGTGGTGCTGGTCGGCTACGGCCGCGTGGGCCGGCGCATCGCCGCCGAGCTCGAGACCAACGACATCCCCTACGTGGTGGCCGAGCAGAACCGCGAGCTGGTCGAGAAGCTGCGCGAAGCCGGCATCCCCGCCGTGTGGGGCGACGCGGCCGACCCGGCGGTGCTGATCCAGGCGCACGTGGCGCGCGCCCGCGTGCTCGTGGTGGCCACGCCCGACGCCATGAACGTGCGCCAGATGATCGAAACCGCGCGCACGCTGAACCCCACCATCCAGACCGTGGTGCGCAGCCACAACGAGCAGGAAGCCCGCCTGCTGGCCGCCGAAACCGACGCGAAGGTGTTTCTGGGCGAACAGGAACTCGCCCAGGCCATGGCCCGCGATGTGGTGCAGCGCGCCGCCGCGATGGCGGTGCCGGCCTGAGAACTCAAAGGTCCTCGATCACCAGCGTGCGATAACGCTCGGCGATCGAGTAGGGCACGGTACGCACCAGTTCCATCACGCGCTCGGTGATGGCGCCGTCCTTGGTGCGGATCAGCAGGCCCGTGTGGCCTTCGTGGGCCAGCTGGATGAAGGCGCGCACCGTGTCGCCGTCGGTGCCGGCGGAGGGCAGGGGGCTGTGCGAGGCATGCACGGTCGGCGCGATTTCCGCCAGGACGGTTTCGGCCGGTATCAGGTAGACCTCGTCGCCGCTCACGATGCCTTTCGCGATCAGCCCGTGGCCGATGCGGCTGGCATCTTCGACGCTCGGAAACATCACCAGGGAGTAACCGGTCGGGTAGAACGCGCCACCGAAGGCGGCGCGCATGTTGGGTTCAAGCGTGAAATGTTTCATGCTGACTCCTTGTTCTGATGCAACTCCCCACCCCTAACATTAGGCCGCGCGGCGTCCAGGCACTGTAGGAGAACCCCTAGTACTGACGCTGACAACCGCGCCAGCCCCCGGCCCGTTCAAAGGCGGGTTCATTCCCTGTTTCATTTCTGACCGTCATGCCTTCGCCGAGAGACATCGCACTCACCGTCCACGAACTGGAAGAAGGGGAGTTCTACTGGGTGCTGATGGAGGCCGTGGACGGCTCGCCCGGCGACTCCACCCATGTGTACGTGCCGCTCGAAGCCGCCCACGAGCCCTACGCCACGTATTCGAATGCACTGGTGGCCGGCGTGGCGGTGCTGCGGCGGCTGTTCGGGCCCGACGGCAAGCCCGTCTGACGAGGCCCGCAAGGGCGCCGCCGCAGGGCGCTCCCTATAATCCCGGCGGTTGGAAACATTGGTTCACACCGGTGTCGTCCAACACCCCACGGTTCGAAGGTGCCCTGCACGACCAGTCACAGGATTGGCGGCGGGGTTAAACGGGAAGCAGGTGCGAGGCGTCGTTTTTTTTCGAACGACCCTTCCATTCCTGCGCTGCCCCCGCAACGGTCAGCGGACATCGACACCCTCAGGTCCCGGCGATTCTTCGCCCGGGCAGCCACTGCGCTTCGGCGTGGGAAGGCGAGGGCTTCGGCGCCGAGGTGCATGCATCGCACCCCGACGCACTCCGCGAGCCCGGATACCGGCCTTCGCAACCGCCTTCGGATGCTGCGGGAGTGCGTGTCCGGGCCTGCCGCTTTTCCCTCGCGCGAAACGGCACCGCCCCTCGTCTCTTCTCCCTCGGCATCCGCGATCTGTCAGGAGCCTGCGGGGACGCGGGCTGGAGGAGAAGTCGGATGAATCGCATTGCATCGCCGCCGCGCGATCGCTCGGGCCCGCCCCTGCAACGGGCGCGCCTTTCGGGTCTTTCAGGTCTTTCGCTGGGGCTCGGCCTCGCTTGCGGGCCAGCGCTCGCCCAGTCGGGCGACACGACCGGCCGCCCCAGCCTCACGCCCGTGCAGGTCGAAGCCAGCCGCCACACGCCGCTGGCCCTGGACGAACCCACGCAGACCGGCAGCCGCCTGGGCCTCACGCCGCTCGAAACGCCGGCGAGCATCGAGGTGCTCACTGGCGACGCGATCCGCGCGCGCGGCGACGTGTCGGTGGTCGAGGCCGCGAGCCGCGCCACGGGCATCACGGGCTCGCCCGCGCCGGGCAACGGCGGTTCGTCGCTGTCGGCGCGCGGCTTCAACGGTCATGGCTCGGTGATGCAGCTGTACGACGGCACGCGCCTGTACGTGGGCGCCGGCACCGTCACCTTCCCGTTCGACACCTGGTCGACCGACCGCATCGAGGTGCTGCGCGGCGCCGCCTCGGTGATGTTCGGCGAGGGCGCCATCGGCGGCGCGATCAACGTGGTGCCCAAGAAGCCCACGCGTGGCCCGATTCGCAACGAGGCGCTCGTGACCGTGGGCTCCGACGCCACGCGCCAGGTCGCCTTCGGCAGCGGCGGGGCGATCAACGACATGCTCTCGTACCGCTTCGACATCAGCCACCGCAAGACCGACGGCTTCATGCAGCGCGGCGAGGCCGAGAGCCTCGCGGTGGGCGGCGCGGTGCGGCTCGATGTGTCGCCGCGGCTGCAGTTCACGCTCTCGCACGACGAGGGCCGCCAGACGCCGCAGCGCTATTTCGGCGTGCCGCTCGTCAACGGCCGCCTGAGCAGCCTGAACCGCGAACAGAACTACAACCTCGACGACGCCGAGGTCAAGTACCGCGACCGCTGGACCCGCCTCGATGCGCAGTGGACGCCCAACGACGCCGTCACCGTGCGCAACCAGCTCTATCGCCTGGACAGCAAGCGCCATTGGCGCGACAGCGAAACCTACACCTACAGCGCCACCACGAACCGCGTGACGCGCGGCGACTACCTGGAGATCGGCCACGACCAGGAACAGATCGGCAACCGCACCGACGCCACCTTCAAGCACGCGCTGTTCGGCCTGAAGAACCAGGTGCTGGTGGGCTTCGACGCCAACCGCATCGACTTCCTGAATTCGAGCGACACGCCCTATGGCGGGCGCTCGGTGGTCGACGCCTTCGTCTTCAACCCCGGCTATTACGTCTCGCCCACGCCCTACCTGCCGCGCTACAAGACCAAGACCAGCACCTACGCCTTCTTCGCCGAAGACAAGCTGGCCTTCAACGAGCAATGGTCGGTGGTCGGCAGCCTGCGCTGGGACCACGCGAAGATCGTGCGCACCGACCCGCAGAACCGCGCCCCGCGCCTGGACAAGACTTTCGAGTACGCCACCGGCCGCCTGGGCGTGGTCTACGCGCCCGACGCCGCCCAGTCGTTCTATGCGCAGGTGGCGCGCGCGGCCGATCCGCTCACGGGGCTCATCAGCACCTCGGCCACGCAGGTGCCGTTCGAGCTCAGCGTCGGCAAGCAGGTCGAGGTCGGCTACAAGCGCCAGCTGGCCGAGGGCCGCGGCGCCTGGAGCGTGGCCGCCTACCGCATCGAGAAGACCAAGCTGCTGTCGCGTGACGCGAACGACCCGACCGTCGTGCAGCAGATCGGCAAGCAGTCGTCCGAAGGCATCGAGGCCACGCTCGACCTGGCGCTGACCTCCACGCTGCGCCTCGAAGCCAACGCCGCGCGGCTGCGCGCGCGCTACGACGACTTCAACGAGGCGGTCGGCAAGTCGCTGGTCTCGCGCGCGGGCAACACGCCCGCCGGCGTGCCCGAGGTGGCGGCCAACCTGTGGCTGCACTGGCGCTTCCTGCCGCAGTGGGAGGCCAGGTTCGGCGTGCGCCACGTCGGCGCGCGGCAGGTCGATGCGGCCAACACGCGGCAGATCGGTTCGTACACCGTGGCCGACGCGGGCGTGAGCTGGCAGGCGAACCCGTCGCTCAAGCTCGCGCTGCGCGCCTTCAACCTGGCCGACCGCAAGTACCCGGTCTCGTTCTCGAACGGCGGCAACCAGTGGCTGCTGGGCCGTCCGCGCTCGTTCGAGCTGTCGGCGTTCGTGACCTTCTGAGCATGGCCGCATGAGCATCGCATGGCAACGTACATGGCCTCCGCTGCGGCGGGCGCTGTACTGGACGCACCGATGGCTGGGCATCGGCGGCTGCCTGCTGTTCGTCATGTGGTTCGTCTCGGGCGTGGTCATGATGTACGTGGGGTACCCGAACCTCACGGACGAAGAGCGGCTCGCGGGGCTCGGCCCGGTGCGCTTCGAACAGGCGGTGGTCGCGCCGGCTGCCGCGCTCGATGCGCTGCCGCTCGCGGTGCGTGCGCAGCAGCCCAGGCGCATGGCGCTCGAAATGCAGGCCGGCGCCGACGCGCAGCCCGTGTGGCGCATCGTCGATGCGCGCGGCGGGCGGCATGCTGTGTCCGCGCGCGACGGCCGTGTGCTCGGGCCGGTCGATGCGGCGCAAGCCGAGGCCATCGCGCGCGACTTCTCCGCACAGCCCGGCGCACGCTGGGCCGAGACGCTGGAACGCGACCAGTGGACCGTGCCGCAGGGCCTGAACCCGCTGCGCCCGCTGCACCGCATCGAAGTCGGCGACGCGGCGGGCACCGAGCTGTATGTGTCCTCGCGCACCGGCGAGGTGGTGCGCGACACCACGCGCACCGAGCGCTTCTGGAACTGGCTGGGCGCCGTGCCGCACTGGATCTACTTCACGCCGCTGCGCGCCGACCCGCCGCTGTGGCACGACGTGGTCGTGTGGCTGTCGGCCGCCTGCATCGTCTCGGCCGCGACGGGCATCGTCATCGGCATCCTTCGCATCCGGCTGCGGCGGCGCTTTCGCAGCGGCGCGGTCACGCCGTACACCGGCTGGATGGCCTGGCACCACATCGCCGGCCTCATCGGCGGCTTCTTCGTGCTGACCTGGATCGTGAGCGGCTGGCTCTCGATGAACCCCAATGGCTGGTTCCAGCGTGCGCCCGCCGATGCGGCCGCGATGGCGCGCTACACGGGCGCCGTTGCCTCGCCGTTCCCCTGGCCGCCGGCCGTGCTGCCGGCAGGCGAGGGCGCTGCCGCACCGCGTGAGGCGCTGCTGATGGGGTTCGACGGGAAGCCGCTGCTGCAACTGCGTGATGCGCAGGCCCGCGTGCAGGTGATTGATGCAGCGACCGGCGCGCCGGCCGTCATCGCTCGCGACGACATCATGCGCGCCGCCGCCCGGCTGCGCCCCGGCGCCGCGATCACGCAGGCCACCTTTCAGACACACGAAGACTTCCACTGGTACGGCCACCACCGCACGCGCGTGCTGCCCGTGTGGCGGCTCGAGTTCGACGATGCCGCGCGCAGCTGGCTCTACATCGACCCGACGAGCGGCCAGGTGGCCGGCAGCAACGACCGCAACGCGCGGTTGCGCCGCTGGCTCTTCAACGCCGCGCACAGCCTCGACTTTCCCTGGCTCATCCAGTACCGGCCGGCCTGGGACCTGGTGGTGTGGTTCCTGTCGGTCATCGGCGTTGTCGCTTCGGCGAGCGGCGTGGTGATCGGCTGGCGGCGGCTGCGGCGCAAGCCACAGCCTTCGCCTGTTCAGCGGGGGCTGCAAGGCTCCCGGGTTTCATGACGGGGACTTGCGCAAGCCAGTCCATCCCCCAACAATCAACTTTCGCACTTCGGTGCATTTCAGGAGGTGCGCGATGCACATCGAACCCGGACTCGTCGACGGATCCAAGATCTTCCTCAGCTATGCCACGGGGGCGGCTGCACTGGCTTACACAGGCAAGGTCGCCTTCGACACCCTGCGCAAGGACGGCCCCATCGGCCTGCTCCTGCGCTCGGTCTTCACCGTGATGCTCGTGTTCTGCTTCTTCGAGGTGTTCCCGCACCATCCCGTGGGCGTGTCCGAGGTGCACCTGATTCTGGGCACCACGCTGATGCTGCTCTTCGGGCTCGCGCCCGCGGCCATCGGCCTGGCGGGTGGTTTGCTCATCCAGAGCCTGTTCTTCGCACCACCCGACCTGCCGCAGTACGGCATGAACGTCACCACCTTGCTGGTGCCGCTGTTCGCGACCGCCGCACTGGCACGCCGCATCATTCCCGCCAACATGGCCTACGTGGACATCAGCTACCAGCAGGCCTTCAAGCTGTCGGTGGCCTACCAGGGCGGCATCGTGGTGTGGGTGGGCTTCTGGGCCCTCTACGGCCGTGGTACGGGCCTCGAGAACCTCAGCCAGATCGCCAGCTTCGGCGCGGCCTACATGACGGTCGTGCTGGTCGAGCCGCTGGTCGACCTGGGCGTGCTGGCCGCGGCCAAGGCCTGGCGCCGCCTGCAGGGCACGGCTCTGGTCGAGCGCCGCCTGTACAGCGCCGTCTGATTCGCGCAAGCCTCCCTCTTTGACGACGGGGCGCCGCTCGCCGGCGCGTGCGCCATGCACGCGCCGGGCGCCCGATTCCCTGTGCGCCTTTGGCGCCCGAAAGTATCCATTCCATGACACAAAGCAACGCCAAGATCCCCGTCACCATCGTCACGGGCTTCCTCGGCAGCGGCAAGACCACGCTGCTGCGCCACATCCTCGGCAACGCCGAGGGCCGCCGCATCGCGGTGGTGGTCAACGAGTTCGGCGAACTCGGCATCGACGGCGACATCCTGCGCGGTTGCGGCATCGGCTGCGACGACGAGGGCAACGAGCGCGAAGGCGCGCTGTACGAGCTGGCCAACGGCTGCGTCTGCTGCACCGTGCAGGAAGAATTTTTGCCCGTGATGCTGCAGCTGGCAGAGCGCCGCGACCAGATCGACGCCGTGCTCATCGAGACCTCGGGCCTGGCGCTGCCCAAGCCGCTGGTGCAGGCCTTCCAGTGGCCCGACATCGCGAACATCTTCACCGTCGATTCGGTGGTCACCGTGGTCGACGGCCCCGCTGCTGCCTCGGGCCAGTTCGCGGCGAACCCCGCGCAGGTCGACGTGCAGCGCCGCGCCGACCCCAACCTGGACCACGAATCGCCGCTGCACGAGCTGTTCGAAGACCAGCTCTCGGCCGCCGACCTCGTGGTGCTCAACAAGACCGACCTCATGGACGCCGCCGCGCGCGCGCAGGTCGAGGCGCTGGTGCGCGAAGAACTGCCGCCCGAGGTGAAGATCGTCGGCGCCACCGAAGGCAAGCTGCCGCTCGCGCTGCTGCTGGGCCAGGGCCGCGCCGCCGAAAGCACCATCCACCTGCGCGAGAGCCACCACGACCACGAGGAGGACCACGACCACGACGAGTTCGATTCGCTCGTGATCGAGCTGCCGCCCGTGGACCGCGACGGTCTCATCGCCGTGCTGACCGCGCTGGTCGAACAGCACACCATCTACCGCGTGAAGGGCTTCGTCGCCGTGCCGCACAAGCCGATGCGCCTGCTCGTGCAGGGCGTGGGCCGCCGCTTCGACCACCACTTCGACCGCCGCTGGCGCGACGGCGAAGCGCAGCGCACGCGGCTCGTGTTCATCGGCGAAGACCTCGATGAAGGCGCGCTGCGCAAGGCACTGGAAGGCGTGGCGGCCGTTCCCGCCTGACCGCATGCACCTGCTGAGCACTCAGCCCGGCCGCTTCGTCGAGGACGACCCGAGCGTCGTCACCCGGCTCGACCAGACGCCGGGCGACATCGTGGTGCTCAGCTCGGCCGACACCACGCTCGCGCTGCTCGCCGCCGCGCGCACGGCGCTGGCGGCCACCGACCCCGGCTACCCGTCGCTGCGGCTGGCCAACCTCATGCACCTGCGCCAGCCCGCGTCGCTCGACCTGTACGTCGACGAGGTGCTGCGGCACGCGCGCGTGGTGGTGGTCGACCACCTGGGGGCCGAGTCCGCCTGGGCCTACGGCCTGCAGCAGCTTGAAAAGCTTGCGAAGCGCCAGGGCCAGCAGCTCGCGATGTTCTCGGGCGACCTGCAGGAAGACGAAGACCTGCTCGCGCGCGGCACCGTGCCTCGCAGCGTGAGCCGGAAGCTGTGGCAGTACCTGCGCTCGGGCGGTGCGGGTAACGCGGCGCAGTTCCTGCGCGCGGTGGCCTTCCATGGCCTGGGCCACGGCGAGGCGCCGTTGCCGCCGCGCAGCCTGCCGCAGGTCGCGCTGCATGTGCCGGGCGGCATGGACGCGACGCACACGGTCGCGGGCATCGACGACCTGCGTGCGGGCTGGCATGCAGATGCACCCGTGGTCGCGCTGGTGTTCTACCGCTCGCACCTGCTGTCGGGCAACACCGAGGCCTTCGATGCGCTGGCCGCCGCGCTGCATGCGCAAGGACTGAACCCGCTGCCCGTGGCGCTCGACTCGCTGAAAGACCCGCTGTGCCTGTCCGCACTGCGCGCGCTGTGCAGCGAACACGACGTGCAGCTGGTGCTCAACACCACCGCCTTCGCCGCGCTGGGGCAGGGCGCTTCGGACGAAAGCGGTGAGCCTCTGGCACTCGCGGGCGACGCCCCTGTGTTGCAGGTGATCGTGAGCGGCGGCAACCGCGAAGATTGGCTGGCCGATAGCCAGGGCCTGCGCCCACGCGACATCGCGATGCAGATCGCCCTGCCCGAGATGGACGGGCGCATCGTCACGCGCGCCGTGAGCTTCAAGGGCCTGTCGCACCGCTGCGAACTCACGCAGACCGAAGTGGTCGGCTACCGGCCCGAGCCCGACCGCATCGCCTTCGTGGCCGAACTCGCGCGCCGCTGGTGCAGCCTGCGCCGCCTGCGCGCCGACGAGAAGCGCGTCGCGCTCATCCTGGCGAACTACCCCGGCAGCGAAGGCCGCATCGGCAGCGGCGTGGGGCTGGACACGCCGGCCTCGGTGATGGCCATCCTGCGCACGATGCAGGCCGAGGGCTACACGCTCGACGCGCTGCCCGCGGACGGCGATGCGCTGATGCGCACGCTGCAGGAGGGCATCGCCAACGACCCCGCGCAGTGGGCCGCGCGGCCCGCGTGGCAGAGCTACGCGCTCACCGACTACCGCGCCCGCCTCGCGGCGCTGCCCGAGGGCATGGCCGCCGCCATCGACGCGCAATGGGGCCCGCCCGAGCACGACCCGATGCTGCGCCAGGGCCGCTTCATGATCGCCGGGCTGCGGCTGGGCCGCGTGTTCGTCGGCATCCAGCCGGCGCGCGCGCTGGGCCCGCTCGGTTTGGCCGACTACGCGAGTTACCACGACGCCGAGCTGGTGCCGCCGCACAGTTACCTCGCGTTCTACTTCTGGCTGCGCGATGTGTTCGCCATCGACGTGGTCGTCCACGTCGGCAAGCACGGCAACCTCGAATGGCTGCCGGGCAAGAGCCTCGCACTGTCGGCCTCCTGCTGGCCCGACGCCATCCTCGGGCCGCTGCCCAACGTGTACCCCTTCATCGTCAACGACCCCGGCGAGGGTGCGCAGGCCAAGCGCCGCACGCAGGCCGTGATCGTCGACCACCTGATGCCGCCGCTCACGCGCGCCGAGAACCACGGCCCGCTGCAGGACCTGGAGCGGCAGGTCGACGAGTACTACGACGCATTGCTGGTCGATGCGCGCCGCGCCAAGGTGCTGCGCGCGCAGATCCTCGCGACCGTGCGCGCCCAGCACCTCGTCGAAGAACTGGGGATGCCGGGCGCGGAAGACGATGCCGTGCTGGCGCGCGTCGATGCGTACCTGTGCGAGCTGAAAGAAACCCAGATCCGCGACGGCCTGCATGTGTTCGGCGATTCGCCGCGCGCGCGGTTGCGGCGCGACACGCTGCTCGCGCTCGCGCGCTTTCCGGCCGGCGACGGCGCGGGCGAGAACGCCGGTCTGCTCGGCGCGCTCGCGGCCGACCTGCTGCCCGGCGACGCCTTCGATCCGCTCGACATCGACGCGGCAAAGCCCTGGCAGGGCGCACGGCCGGCATTGCTGGCGGCCGTGAGCGACGAGGCCTGGCGCCATCAGGGCGACACGCGCGAGCGGCTGGAGCTGCTGGCGCAGCAGCTGCTCGAAGCGGGCGACTGCCCGGCCGGACTGCCGCGCACCGCTGCCGTGATGGGCCGCATCGAACGGCATCTCGCGCCCGCGCTCGATGCGTGCGGCGGGGAAGAACTGCGCCAGCTGTCGCGCGCACTGCAAGGCCGCTTCGTGCCGCCGGGCCCCAGCGGCTCGCCTTCGCGCGGCCGGCCCGACGTGCTGCCGACCGGGCGCAACTTCTACGCGGTCGACACGCGCGCCATCCCCACGCCCACGGCCTGGATGCTCGGGCTCAAGTCGGCCGCGCAATTGGTCGAACGCCATCTGCAGGAGCACGGCGACTACCCGGTCGCGCTGGGCCTGTCGGTCTGGGGCACGGCCACCATGCGCACCGGCGGCGACGACCTGGCGCAGGCCTTCGCGCTCATCGGCGTGCGCCCCAAGTGGGCGCCGGGCAGCCAGCGCGTGGTCGATTTCGAGGTGCTGCCCACCGTGGGCCTCGGGCGTCCGCGCATCGATGTCACGCTGCGCATCTCGGGTTTCTTCCGCGATGCCTTTCCCAACGCCGTGCAGATGTTCGACGCGGCCGTGCAGGCCGTGGCTGCGCAGGAAGACGAAGACGCCGAGCGCAACCCGATCCGCGCGCGCATCCTGCGCGAGGCCGCGGCGCTCGAAGCGCAGGGCCAGACGCCCGAGGCCGCGCGCCTGCAGGCCGGCTGGCGCGTGTTCGGCTCGGCGCCAGGCAGCTACGGCTCCGGCCTGCAGCCGCTGTTCGACCATGGCGACTGGCAGAGCGACGACGACCTGTCGAAGGCCTACGTCGGCGGCAGTGCCCATGCCTACGGCCAGGGCAGCGACGGCGTGCCGGCGGGCGATGCGCTGGTGCGCCGGCTGCGCGCCATGAACGTCGTGCTGCAGAACCAGGACAGCCGCGAGCACGACCTGCTCGACTCCAACGACTACTACCAGTTCCAGGGCGGCATGGCCGCCGCCGTGCGCCACCTGAGCGGCCAACAGCCCGCGATGTACCACGGTGACCATGGCAACCCCCAGGCGCCGCGTGTGCGCACGCTGAAGGAAGAAATCAGCCGCGTGATCCGCGCGCGCGTGGTCAACCCCAAGTGGATCGACGGTGTGAAGCGCCACGGCTACAAGGGCGCCTTCGAGATGGCCGCCACGGTCGATTACCTGTTCGGCTTCGACGCCACCGCGCGCGTGGTGGGCGACCACCAGTACGCGATGGTGGCCGACGCCTACGTGCTCGACGAGGCCACCCGCGACTTCGTGAACGCGCACAATCCGCGCGCGCTGCAGGACATGCTCAACCGCCTGCTCGAAGCCATGCAGCGCGGCCTCTGGCAGTCGCCCGGCGACTACAAGGACCAATTGGAAAACCTGCTGCTCGACCACGAGCAGCAGATGGAAGGAAGCCCCCGATGACCACAGCCGCCCCGATGCCGGTGCCGTTCCCCTTTGCCGCGATCGCCGGCCAGCCGCAGCTGCGCCAGGCGCTCTTGCTGGCCGCGGTCGATCCCGCGCTGGGCGGCGTGCTCATCGAAGGCCCGCGCGGCACCGCCAAGACCACGGCCGCGCGCGCGCTCGCCGAGCTGCTGCCGGGTGCGCCCTTCGTCACGCTGCCGCTGGGTGCGAGCCTCGAAAGCCTCGTGGGCACGCTCGACCTCGGGCAGGCGCTGGCCGGCCACGAACTGAAGTTTGCGCCGGGCCTGCTGGCGCGCGCGCACGGCGGCGTGCTGTACGTCGACGAGATCAACCTGCTGCCCGACGCGCTCATCGACTCGCTGCTCGACGCGGCGGCCAGCGGCGTCAACGTGGTGGAGCGCGACGGCATCTCGCACCGGCATGCCGCGCGCTTCGTGCTGGTGGGCACCATGAACCCGGAAGAGGGCACGCTGCGCCCGCAGCTGCTCGACCGCTTCGGCCTGTGCGTGCGGCTGCGCAACCTGCAGGACGCGGCCGAGCGCCAGGCGATCGTGCGTGCGCGGCTGGCCTTCGATGCCGATCCGCAAGGCTTCCGTGCGGCACATACGAAGGAGGAGGCTGAACTTGCGGCAGCGCTGGTGCGTGCGCGCGCCCTCGTGGCGGACGCGGCGGCCTTGCCGTATGGCGATGCGGTGCACGAAGCCGTCGGCGCGCTGTGCATTGCGGCCGGCGTGGACGGCCTGCGCGCCGACCTCGTGATGCTGCGCTCCGCGCGTGCGCTCGCGGCGTGGGAAGGTGCGGCATCGATCACCGACGACCATGTGCAGCGCGTGGCCGAGGCGGTGCTGCTGCATCGACGCCATCCGGCGGCCGACGCGGCCGTGGCGCCTCCGATGGCGCCACCCGCACCTCATCGCAACCCGGGTGACACGCCTGCACGCGATGCCGGCGATGGCGACTGGGGCGCGATGCCGCCCGAGCCTGTCGGCATCGAGCGCGTGAAGCCGCTGCGTCCGCTGATTTCCGCTTCCCAGGCCGCCCCAAAAAAAGCCTGAGCCTCCGGGACGCCGCACCCGCTGGCGCACGCCAGGGTGACCGGAGGCAGGGCACGCAACGGGACGCCTGGCACGGCGCCGCCGCGCCCGGCACGGCCTTCGACTGGCCGCGCACGCTCGTCGCCCGCGGCGCGGACCGGCTGCAGGCCGCGCACCTGCGCCATCGCCCGCAAGAGGCGCGCAGCGGTGCGTTGCATTGCTTCCTGCTCGACTGCTCGGCTTCGATGCGCCACGACGGCCAGCTCGCGCGCGCCAAGGGCCAGCTGCTCGCGCTGATGCAGGAGGCCTACCAGCGGCGTGACCATGTGGCGCTGCTGTGCTTTGCCGGCGACGTGGTCGAGCTGCGCCTGCCGCCGCGCCGCGCCAGCGCCTGGAACGACGACTGGGTTGCGCCCATCGCGGCCGGTGGCGGCACGCCGTTGGCACTCGGCGTGCAGCGCGCGCAGCAGCTGCTGGCGAAGCACGAGAGCCGCCAGCGCTGGCTCTGGCTGCTGACCGACGGCCGCAGCAACGAAAGCCCCGCGCGTCCCGTCGCGGCGGACGTCGCCTGCGTGATGGACTTCGAGCGCGCCCGCACGCCGCTGCACCGGGCGCGGCAGCTGGCCGCGCAGTGGGACGCGCGCTACCTCAGCGCCTGAATCACAGGATTGCGGGGCGCGCCTCGGCATCCACCGATCGACTTGGAGCGCGCAGGGACATCCGCTGCACGGCATGCCTGTGCACGCGGCGCCTTCGATACTGCCGCGCTCTCAACGAAAGGAAACCCCATGTCCGTCACTCCCCGCCGCGTGGTGCGCGAAGGCGCGTTCAAGCACATCATTGCCGACGGTGTGCAGGTCGGCGACACGATCTATCTCTCGGGCCAGGTGAGCGTCGACGGCGAGGGCCGCACCCTCGGCGCCGGCGACATCGCGGCGCAGGTGCGGCAGGCCTACGCCAACGTCCGCAGCGTGCTCGCATCCTTCGGCGCCTCGATGGCCGACGTGGTGGACGAAACCCTGTTCGTCACCGACATCGACGGCTTCCTCGGCCAGGCCGAGGCGCTCTTCGCCTTGCGCGCCGAGATATTCGGCGGCGAGCCGCAGGTCTCGCAGACGCTGGTGCAGGTGGCGCGGCTGGGCAGCCCGGACTGGCTGATCGAGATCAAGTGCATCGCCAGAACAGCTGCAGCCTGAAGGGCTGAAGGCCTGTTCAGCCAGGCAGTTCGGGTACCGTATGGCATGCGTCCGAAACCCCGTCTCCTGGCCCTTGCGTTGACCCTGGCCATGCCTGCCGCCTTTGCCCAAACCGAGCCGGCCGCGCAGCCCTTGAGTGCCGAAGAGTGCAAGGCGCAGGAAGCCGTGCTGGAGCGCGACATGGCCCTGGCCCGTTCGCGCGGCCAGATGCTGCGCCGGCGCGAGCTGGCCGACACCTTGAGCGCGCTGCAGCAGCGCTGCCAGGCGCTGGCGCCGATGAGCCGCGAAGCGCGCATCGAGAAACTGGAACGCGAGATCCGCACGCTGCGCACCGAGCTCGAACGCGCGGAGGCGCAGCTGCGCAGCGTGAAGAGCGAGTCGCCCTGAGCTAGGTCACCAGGGCAGCTCGCTGAGCGGTCTGCGCGGGTCTGAAACAGCCGGCGCCACATCGGCGGGGGTGGCCGGCCCGTCTTTCTCCGCCACAGCCTCCACCGGCGCCAGCATCGTCCCGCGGCAGTTCGGCGAGCCGCAATGGCAGGGGTACTTCGACGGCGGCGAGCCGTCGTCGGCCGTCAGCGAGTAGTCGATGAAGAGCTCGTCGCCGGCCTCCACCGCTTCCATCGTCTGAAAGCGCAGCACCATCTCGCCCGCTTCGTCGTACTCCTCGACCGCCTCGCAGTTCGGCTCGCACGAATGGTTCAGGTGGCGCGTGGCGTTGCCGCCCTTGGCGCCGTCGATGGTCTCGCCGGTCGTCAGCGTGAACAGGTAGGTGAGCTGGTCGTCCCAGAGCTTGGCGGCGACTTCCTGCCTGGTGTAGCGGCGGCCTTCGTACAGGCCGAGGAAGGCTTCGGCCGGCAGGTTGCGCGTGGCGAAGGCGCCCAGGCCATGCACGCCGCTGGGGCCCACGCGGATGAAGGGGGTGGACGAGGTTCGCTTGGGGGACTTCATGAACGGGCGGGGCGCGAGGAGTCGGAAGAGGAAGAGGTGGGCAGGAGTGTCGCGGTCATCTCGATCTGGCGTATGACAAGGGTGGCGCCGCGTGCGACCAGGGCGCGGTGCATCGGGCTGCCCTCGGGCTCGTCGACCAGCCGCCAGCGTGCGCCGGGGCGCGCCTGCGCGAGCGCATCGAGCAGTGCGTGGGCCGAGGCTTCGTCGGGTGCGGCGGCATCGAGCAGCGTGTTCAGCGGCAGGGTCGCTGGCAGGAGGATGGCGTAGCCGCCCGTTGCCGTGCCGAGGGCCACGGCGCCGTCGTGCGCGAGCGCGCCTTGCACGGTCGACCACTCGCGGCGCCAGGTGGGGCGCGAGAGGGCGGTGCAGGCCGCATGCACGGCGGCGAGCGCGTCGGTGTCGGGCGTCGTCGAGGCTGCGTCGGCGCGAGGCTCGAAGCTGCCTTCGAGCACCTCGAGCGTGCGGCTTTCAACAAAACCCGCCTGCCGGTAGAGCTGCCGCGCCGGGTTCTGCTCGATGACTTCGAGCTGCACCTGCGTGACGCCGGCTGCCGACAGGTCGCGCAGCTGCGCCTCGATGAGCTGCTTCGCCAGCCCCCGGCGCCGTTGCGCGCCCGCGATGCCGAAGCCCGCGAGATACGCACGCGAACCGCGCCGGCCAACGAGCGAGAGGCCGCAGGCGTCGCCGCCGACGACGATCACGCGCGAGAGCCCGAGGTCGGCTTCGGCGCGCCGCACATGCCGCTCGAACATCGCGCGGTCGAACGCGATCGGCACGAAGTAGTCCTCGTAGGAACGGTTCCAGAGGGCAGTGAGTTCGTCGGTGCCGAAGTCCGCGGCGGGAACGATATCGAAATTCATGGGGTGTGCGGATCAGTTGCGCGGCGCATCCAGCGACGCAAGGCAATTCACGATGGCATCGGCCGCCTCGTCGAGCCGGGGGCCGGGCCGCATCATCAGGTCGAAGCGCGCCGAGGCAAAGCTGCAGACGCGCCCGCGCTGGATGGCCGACATCGCCGACCAGCCGGGCCGCGTGGCCATGGCCGATATTTCGCCGAGGGCCGAGACCATCAGCACGTCGGGGTTGGCGCGCACCACGAACTCGGGGTTCATCCTGGGGAAGGGGCCGAGCGAGCCCGGCACCGCGTTGGCCAGGCCCAGGCGCGCCAGGGTCTCGCCGATGAAGGAGCTTTCACTCGCCGCCGCCACGCCGCCGTGCACCTCGAAGTACACGCGCCGCCCCTGCCAGTTCAGCGGCACGCGGGCGCGCGCTGCGTTCAGCCGGGCGTCGATGCTGCGCCAGAAGGCCTCGCCCGCGCCCGGCTTGCCGGTGGCGCGGGCCACGGTTTCCATCACGCGGCGCATGTCGGCATGCGTCTTGGCGTCGAGCGCCAGCACCTTGATGCCCAGGCGCTCCAGTGCCTCGGCGGCGCGGCTGCGCGGGCGCAGCAGCACGAGGTCGGGCTTGAGCGCCACGATGCGCTCGATGTTCGCGTCGTCCATGCCGCCCACCTGCGGCAGGCCCTTCACCGCCGCCGGCCAGTTGGCGTGGCGGTCGATGCCCACGAGCCGGTCGCAGGCGTCGAGCGCGCAGACCGTCTCGGTGAGCGAGGGCATCAGCGACACGATGCGCCTGGCGGGCGCCTGCAGCTCGAGCACCCGGCCGCGGTCGTCTTCCAGCCGGATGGCGCCCGCGTGCGCGGCCGGGCCGAGGCCCAGCGCCACGAAGGCCGCGGCCCGGGCGATGTGGCGCGCGGCGGTGGAAGAAAAAGGTGGGCGCTGGGGCAGGGCGTTGGAAGTCATCGGGGCGGGCGGAGTCAGCCCGCTATTGTCGCGGCGCTTGCATCCGCAGCTGGCGCGCCGCTTCTTCCGCCCGCGCGTCGTCCACTTCGCGCAGCACGTTGCTGAGATCGACCGGGCCGGTCTCGCGCACGAAGGTGCCCGTGAGCTCGGTCTCGGGGCGCAGCAGGCCGCGCTCGTAGAGCTGCCAGATTTCGTCGCCGTAGTGCGTCTGCAGCAGCGCGGGCGCGTACTGCCCGAAGAAGTTGCGCAGGTTCTCCACGTCGCGCAGCAGCATGCGCTTGGCGTGGTTGTTGCCGGCCGCGTCCACGGCCTGCGGCAGGTCGATGATCACCGGGCCGTCTTCGGCCAGCAGCACGTTGAACTCCGACAGGTCGCCGTGCACGATGCCCGCGCAGAGCATGCGCATCACTTCCTTGAGGAGGCTCGCGTGGTGGCGCAGCGCGTCGTCGGGCGAGAAGGCCACGTCGTTCAGGCGCGGGGCGGCGTCGCCGTTCGCGTCGGTCACCAGGTCCATGAGCAGCACGCCTTCGAGGAAGTTGTGCGGCGTGGGCACGCGCACGCCGGCCGCGGCCAGGCGGTAGAGCGCATCGACCTCGGCGCTTTGCCAGATGGCCTCGGTCACCTTGCGGCCGAAGCGCGTGCCCTTGGCCATGGCGCGCGCCTCGCGGGTGTTCTTCACGCGCCGGTTCTCGGTGTAGTCGACGGCCTGGCGGAAGCTGCGCTTGTCGGCTTCCTTGTAGATCTTGGCGCAGCGCGTTTCGTCGCCGCAGCGCACGACGTAGACCATGGCTTCCTTGCCGCTCATGAGCTGGCGCACGACGCTGTCGATCAGCCCTTCGTCGACGAGGGATTGCAGTCTTTGGGGTGTCTTCATGCGCGTGCCTCCGGCACAGCCAGGGGGCGGGTCGAGAGGAAGGCCCTCAGGCTTTCCGTGCCGATCTGGTAGGCGCCATCATGCCTGTGCGCGGCAAAGCCCAGCCGACGGTTGATGGCGAGCATGGGCGCATTGACTTCCGCGTTCTGCGTGACGGCGATCGCCACCTCGGGATGCCGCTCGCGCACGAGCTGCAACATGATCGCCTTCACGCCCTTGGCCAGTCCCTTGCCGCGCCAATGGCGGGCAACCCCGGTGAGGCGCTGGAACATGCGGTCGGGGTACAGCTGGTTCCAGCTGGCGTCGCACACGGCGGCCACCTCGTCGTTGGCATCGCGCAGCAGCACGAGAAAGTGCTCGCCGCCGCGCCGGTCGATTTCGGCGTACCAGGCGTGGAAGCCTTCCAGCTCGAAGCGCAGGGGCGCGCGTTCCAGCGCGCTGGTGGGCGCGTCTTCGAGCAGCGCGGACAGCGGCGCCATCAGCGTGGCCAGCCGATCGAAGGGCACGCGGCCCGCGTGGATCTCCAGGCGCAGCCCGTGCGTGGGCGCGAGGGCGCCGGCGCGCCAGCGCGCGAGCGCCGCCCAGTCGAGGCCGGCGAAGGCCATGCGGTTCTCGATGCTGCGGTGCTTTTCGGTCGCACCGATGGCCGCGAGGAACGCCCGGCCTTCCGGCAAGTGGGCCTTGAAGGTCGCGGTGGTGGGGGCGCGCGTTTCCATCAGCGCCAGAAGCCGGTGCAGCAAGGTGCTGGCCACGCCCTGGCGTTGGTGCGATCGCAGCACGCCGCCCCACACGTCGATGAAAGGCGCGAAGGTCGCATAGTCGGGCGAGCCTTCGCGGCGCACGCCCATGTTGAGGCTGCCGACGATGCACCCCTGTGCGTCCCGCGCGAAGGCGCGGTGCACCACGTGCAGCGGTGTGTGCTGGCGCACGTTCTGCTGGGTGTGGGCATCTTCGGGCTGCGGCTCGCCCGGAAAGTCTTCGTCGTGGCGCTGGCGCCAGTAGGCCAGCGCCTGCGCCCATTCGTCAGCGGACGCCCGCTGCGGATCGAAAGAAGAAGTCGTGAACTGCCGCGCATCGGCGGCACGGGTTTCAAGCATGGTGAGCCTTGATTCGAAAAGGGAACGGACCGCGCGCGGCACTCATGTGCCGGCGTGGCGTTGTCTGAATCGGACGGCGTGTCGCGGCAGGACACCGCGAGGGTCGAACGGGCTGGCTGGTGGTGCCTTCAGCGGCACCTGGAGCGTGGAAAGCGCTTCAGCAGCAGTTCGGATGCGACCCGACGAACCGTACGTGGGAGGGAGAGTGAATAGCAGTGTCTTCCATCGCGCACCTCCAGTCCGGTTTGTTGATCGAGGCGTCGAATGTAGCGAGGTTCGCGCGGTCTGTGAAGTGCCAGGCAATGCAAGAAGGCTGCGGCAGAATGGGCCGATCCACAGGGAGATGCCATGAATCCGAAGAAGATCTTCGACGCGGCCGGCGAAGCCGATGTCGACACGGTGCGTGCCTGCATCGCGGCCGGGGCCGACCTGGCCGCCGTGAACAAGCAGGGCTTCACCGCATTGCAATGTGCCGCGGCGGGTACGAACGAAGCCGAGCTCGAACCGATCCTCGCCGTGCTGCAACTGCTGCTCGACGCCGGCAGCCCGCTCGAATACACCGGCACCGGCGGCCGCACCGCGCTGTACCTCGCGGCCGAGTTCTCGCCGACCACGGAGCCGGTGCAACTGCTCATCGACGCGGGCGCCGACCCTGACGTGCGCGACAGCCACGGCAACCACATCACGGAGAACGCGATGGAGGAAGAGGTTGCCGAGTTGCTCTCGCGCATCACCGGCCACGCGCTGCCCGAACCGCCCCCGCCCGAGCCAGACCCGGTGAAGATGAGTGCCGCGCAGTGGCGCGCCGCCGAGGCACGCATCGCCGAGGTGTTCGACGCGCTGACGCAGGCGGGCCTGGTCGCGCTGCAGGACGCGGGCGACACGCAGTCCGACGGCTTCTCCGATTGCTCCGAAGCGTTCCGCGAACGCGGCGGCAAGAAGGCCGGCGTGCACGGCTTCTGCTTCTACACGCGGCAGGACCAGAACCGCGCCAAGCGCACCAGCCAGCTCTCGCTCGCGTTCTGGGGCGCGCCCGAAGGCGGCGATGCCGACATGCAGCGCGTCGGCGAACTGGTGGTTGGCCAGTTCCGCGGCGCGGGCTTCGAAGTGCGCTGGAACGGCGCGTCGTCGATGCGGCCCGAAGTCGATCTGCGCGCGTAAGACTCAGCCCAACGCCGCGCGCAGCCGGGTCGCGAGCTGGCGCGCCTGGGTGGGCGAGGCGACGTTGGTGAAGCCCATCAGCAGCCCCTGGCCTTCAACGGCCGTGGTGCCCCGGGCCGACAGTGGCTGGCAGTTCAGGCCGGCCGCCTGCGCACGGCGGGCCAGCACCACGTCGCTGTCGCGGTGCCCTTCGAAGCGCGCGATCAGGTGCATGCCCCCGGCCTGCAGGTCGATGCGCACGCCGTCGCCGAAGGTTTTGTGCAAGGCCTCGACCAGCAGGGCGCGGCGGCGCGCGTAGAGCAGGCGCATCTTCTTCAGGTGGCGCGAGAAATGGCCGTCGCGCATGAAGTCGGCCACCGTGGCCTGCGTGATCTGCGGGCAGCCGTTGGACGCGATGCGCGCCGCGTCCTCGAAGCGTTCGCGCAGCGATTCGGGCACCACCAGGTAGCCCAGCGCGAGGCCCGGGTAGAGCACCTTCGAGAAGCTGCCCGCGTACAGCACGCGGTCGTGTCCGTCGAGGCTCTTGAGCGCGGGCAGCGGCGCGCCGGCATAGCGGTACTCGCCGTCGTAGTCGTCCTCGACGATCCAGGCCTTGGCGCGCGAGGCCCAGTCGAGCAGTTGCAGCCGGCGCGCCAGCGACATCGACACGCCCAGCGGCGCCTGGTGCGAGGGCGTGACGACCGCCATGCGCGCCTTCGGCGAGCGGCGCACGCCCCGCGCGACCACCAGGCCTTCGCCGTCCACCGGCACCGGCACCACGCGGTGGCCGTCGCTGTGCAGCACGTCGCGCGTGGGCGCATACCCCGGGTCTTCGATCCACACGCGGTCGTCCCGGGCGAGCAGCGTGCGCGCCACCAACGCCAGCGACGCGCGGTAGCCGCCGGTCACGAAGACCTGCGCCGGCTGGCAGGCCACGCCGCGTGACACCCGCAGGTAGGCCGCGATGGCCTCGCGCAGCGGCGCATGGCCTGCGGGGTCGCCGTAGAACAGGTCGGCCGCGCCCATGGCGCGCGCACGGCGGGCCATCAGCCGTGCCCAGAGCTTGCGAGGAAAGGCGTCGAGTGCCGGGATGCCGAGCTGCAGCGGTGGCGGGGCGGCGGGACCGGCCAGTGCGGGCGCATCCGCGACGGGGCGCGAACCGGCGCGCACCGGCCGCTGCACCGGCAGTGACGGCGACACCACCGTGCCCGCCTGTCCCTGCGCGCAGAAATAGCCTTCGCCCGCGAGCTGGCTGTAGGCCGCTTCCACCGTGCCGCGCGCCACGCCCAGCTCGCTGGCCAGGCTGCGCGCCGAGGCCACGCGGTCGCCGGGGCGCAGCACGCCGTGTTCGATGGCTGTGCGAAAGCGCTCGTAGACCTGGCGATGCAGCGGAGTCGCGGTCGAGCGGTCGATGCCGGGGAGGGCGTTGTCTGGCGGTTCGATCATGGCCCACTCATTTTGACGATTCTTGGTTCTTTCGTCTGGTGCATCGCGATCCTAAGCTCGAGCCTTCGAACAGCCAGCAGGAAAGAAGGACACGCAATGGGCGAGAAGGTATTCGTGGCGGGCGCGACCGGGGCCGTGGGCTCGGCGTTGATTCCGCTGCTGGTCGAGGCCGGTCACACGGTGTACGGCGCCACCCGCCGCGCCGAGCGTGCTGCGGCGCTGGAGGCACGCGGCGCCACGCCGGTCGTCGTCGACGTGTTCGACGCGCAGGCCTTGCGCGACGCGCTGGTGCGCATCGCGCCCACGGTCGTCATCCACCAGCTCACCGATCTGCCCCGGGACCTGGACCCGGCGCTGATGGCCGAGGCGGTGGTGCGCAATGCGCGCGTGCGCATCGAGGGCACGCGGCACCTCGTGGCGGCGGCGCTGGCGGCCGGTGCGACGCAGCTGATTGCGCAGAGCATCGCCTGGGCCTACGCGCCCGGGCCGACGCCGCACACCGAGGGCGACCCGCTCGACCTCGGGGCTGAAGGCGGTCGCCGCATCAGCATCGATGGCGTGGCGGCGCTGGAGCGCAGCGTGCTGGGTGCCGTCGGGCTCACGGGCACGGTGCTGCGCTATGGGCAGCTGCATGGGCCGGGCACCTCGAACGCGACACCGAAGGGCGCGAGCCCGGTGCATGTCGAGGCCGCGGCCTGGGCGGCGCTGCTGGCGATGCGGCAGGCGCGCGGCGGCATCTTCAACATCGCGGAAGACAGCGCCGAGGTCAGCAGCGAGAAGGCAAAGCGCGAACTGGGGTGGCACGCGGCATTCCGGCTGTCGCAGGAGGTCGCGTCATGAAGGCCGCACGCTGGCATCGCACGCCGTCGATCGGCGCGGGCCTCGCAGGGCTGTCGCTGGTGCTCGCCGCCGGCTGGGCGCTGGTGCCGCGCGCCGGCCAACAGGAGGCCGTGCAGTGGTTCGCCGATGTGTGCAGCTCGGTGGCACGGCCGATGTTCGCGTCCGCGCCCGTGCCTGCGGGCTCGGAGGCCACGGCCCGGCCGGCGACGCAGGTCAAGGTGCTGTCGTGCGAGGCGCTGCCGCATGTGCCCGGCAAGTCGGTGACGACGGTGCTGGTCGACTTTCCACCGCTGGCCTACTCGCCCGCGCACCGGCACCCGGGCTCGGTGACCGCGATCATTGTCGAAGGCACCATCCGCTCGCAATTGGGCGGAGGCCCCGTGGGCACCTTCAAGAGCGGCGAGACCTTCTTCGAGCCGCCCAACACGCTGCACATGTTCGCGGAGAACCCCGACCCGGTGAAGCCCGCGAAGCTCATGGCGGTGTTCGTCACCGACAGCAACTGCGGCCCGCTGCTGCTGCCGCCCTGAGCGGCCCCGGGTCGCGCAAGGGTTCCGGCGCCTGCCGCGCCGGGCGCGTTTAGAGTCCGGCGATGACCCTGACCTATGCATACCTCGCTGTCGCGATCGTCGTCGAAGTGCTCGCGACCAGCTTCCTCAAGGCCTCGGACAGCTTCACCCAGCTCTGGCCCAGCGTGGCCACGGTGGTGGGCTACGCCGTGTCGTTCTACTTTCTCTCGCTCGCGCTGCGCGTGCTGCCCACCGGCATCGCCTATGCGATCTGGTCGGGCGTGGGCATCGTGCTGATCTCGGTGGTGAGCTGGCTCTGGTTCGGCCAGACGCTCGATGCGCCGGCCATCGTCGGGCTGGGGCTGATCATCGCGGGCGTGGTGGTGGTCAACGTGTTCTCGAAGTCGGTGGGGCACTGAGGCATGGGCGCTGTCGAACAGCTGCTGCCCCGGTTGCCCGCCGGCACGACATGGACCCCGGCCAGCGAGGGCGAGTCGGGCGATGCGGTGTTCCGCCGCAGCGACGGCGCGGCCTTCGCGAAGGTGTCGCTCGGTGCGGGTGCCGGGCAGCTCGACGAGGAACGCCGGCGCACCGAGTGGCTCGCGCCGTACGACGTCGGCTCCGCGCGCGTGCTCGACTGGCGCGCGACGCCCGAGGGTGCCTGCCTGGTCACGGCGGCGGTGCCGGGCGTGCCGGCCAGCGACCTGCCGGCGGCCGAGCTGCTGCGTGCCTGGCCGTCGATGGCGCGGCGCCTGCGCGCGCTGCACGAGATCTCGGCGGGCGAGTGCCCCTTCGCGCGCCCGCTGTCATCCATGTTCGACCGCGCCGCCGATGTCGTCGCACGCGGCGCGGTGAACCCGGAGTTCCTCGACCCCGACCAGCAGGACGTGTCGCCGCCATTGCTGCTGGCGCGGCTGCACGCCGACCTGCAGCACCGGCTCGCGCAGGAAGCGCAAGACTGCGTCGTGTGCCACGGCGATGCCTGCCTGCCGAACTTCCTGGTCGATCCGCAGACGCTGCAATGCACGGGCCTCATCGACGTGGGGCGGCTGGGCACGGCGGACCGGTATGTCGACCTGTCGCTGCTGCTGGGCAATGCGCGCGAGAGCTGGCGCGATGCGGCCGACGCGCGCGCCGCGCATGCCTTGCTGTTCGCGCAGTTGGGCATCGACGCGCCCGACGACGGCCGGCTCGATTTCTATCTTCGGCTCGACCCGCTGACCTGGGGCTGATGGCGGCGCCGGCGCGCCGCATTGTTTCCTTTTCGGGAACGCCGTGGTTCTTTTTGCTGAGGGTTTTTACCTAGATCCCGCCGCACAATTCATCTCACGGGCCGGCCCCCAAAACCGATCCGGATGAACAGGCCCCGAGCGAGTTGGCCGCCCTTCAAGAAGAGGGACGGTGACCCACCCAAGACCGGTTCAAACCATCCAAGCAAACACTTGTACTACTGAACTGAATTGAAGAAGGAAACCGCCATGAACGCCTCGAAGATCCTCTCCGCCGTTGCTGTTGCCCTGATGGCCGTCGCCGGTGCCGCCCACGCTGAAACCTACGAAGGCGTGCATCGCCTGACCTCGGCCGCCAGCCGCGCCGACGTCGCCGCCCAAGCCGTCGTGGCCGCGCACAGCGCCGACCCCTATGCCACCGGCGCCGAGGCAGGCCCCGCCCAGGTGTTCGTGTCGACCGTGAGCCGCGACGCCGTGCGCGCCCAGGCCGTGGTGGCTGCTCGCAGCGAGAACCCCTACAGCGAAGCCGTGACGTCCCGCGTGGCCCCGGTGCTGGCCAGCGGCCTGGACCGTGCCAGCGTGCGCGCCGAGGCCCGTGCCGCCGCACGCGGTGACGCACTGCCGCTGTAATTCATCGACGCGACGACTGGTGCGCGCACCTTACCCCACGGGGCGGGTGTCGGCGGGCCAGGGAAAGAAAAACCGGCCTTGCGAAAGCAAGGGCCGGTTTTTTCACGAACGGGGTGGGGCGGTCGTCAGAAGCAGCGTTCTTCGATCGTGCCCACGCGGTCCGGATAGAAGGCCACGTAGTCCTTGATCGGCGCGACCGATTCATAGGGTGACTCGTAGGTCCACACGGCATTCACCGAGCGCTCGCCGCCGGCTGGAATGCTGTAATAGGCGCACTCGCCCTTGTACGGGCAATAGGTCGCATGCGTGGTGCGCTCCAGCAGCGACATGCGCACGTCCTTGCGCGGAAGGTAATGCACCGTGCCGAAATGCGATTCACGCAAGGTCAGCGCTTCGCGCGAGCTGGCAATGACATGGCCTCCCACCGACACCACCACGCGCAACGGATTCGGCGTGATGGTGATCGCATGGTCGGGGCCCGGAATCTTGACGGTGCGTTCTGGCGTAGCGAACATGGACAAGCTCCTTCGGACGAATCGGCGGATGCGCATCTTGCTGCGTTGTCGCGACGATTTGAAGTCTCTCGCGAATCCACCTGTTCCCGGCGTGGTTAAAGGCGGCCGGGCTCGAAAACCAAAGTTTCAGATTCGCTGTTTTTGCGGTGTACCCCGAAGCCCGCGCGGCCCGGCGCGATGTGTTCGCGCAGCGTGAGCGCCGGAATTTCGTAGTCGCCACCGTTCTGTCGGCGGAACGCAATCGGGTCGGTGGTCCACAGCGTGTCGAGCCGCTCGCCCAGCTCGCCGGTGATGCGCGCATAGGCTGCGGCATCGACTTTGCCCGTGCGGTGCACCACGAAGGGCGGCAGCACGTCGAAGCCGGGGTAGTAGAGGATGCCGTGGTGAATGGGAAACAGCAGGTCGTCCATCGGCCCGTTGATGCCGCGCGGGGCGTAGTGCGAGGCCCAGCCGCCGGTCGTCACCACCAGCATCGCGCGCTTGCCGGCCAGCGTGCCTTCGCCGAAGCGATCGCCCCAGTGTGTATCGGAATGTTCGCCCACGCCGTAGGCAAAGCCGTAGGCGTAGATGCGCTCGATCCAGCCCTTGAGGATGGCGGGCATCGAGTACCACCACAGCGGGAACTGCAGGATCACCGCGTCGGCCCACAGCAGCTTCTCCTGCTCGGCGGCGATGTCGGCGGTCTGCGTGCCGCCCTCGAAGGCGCGCAGCGAGTCGAGCACGGGGTCGAAGGGCGCGGCGGTGTCGCGCGCGGGAAAGTCGTTGGCGTCGAGCGCGGGCTTCCAGCGCATCGCGTACAGGTCGGACACGCGCACGGAATGGCCGGCGCTCGTGAGGCGTTCGACCATGAAGCGATGGAGCGAGCCGTTCAGCGAGGCGGCTTCGGGATGGGCAAGGACCAGCAGGATGTTCACGGTGTCAAAGGGTTCGAGTGAAGATGCCCTCAGGTTAGGGATCGCCGCGCTATATTGGAAATGAATAGTTTGAATGTCAGGTATCGCCATGAACAATTTCAGCCGCATCGACCTCAACCTGCTGGTCACGCTCGACACCCTGCTGGCCGAGCGCAACGTGACCCGCGCGGCCGAGCGCCTGAACCTTTCGCAGCCCTCGGTGAGCGTGCAGCTGGCCAAGCTGCGCGAGCTCTTCGACGACCCGCTGCTTGTGCCCGCGCAGCGCGGCATGCGGCCCACCGCGCGCGCCGACGAACTGCGTGAGCCGCTGCGCGAAGCCCTCGCATCGCTGGGCCGCGCGGTGGCGCCCAGCCAGCCCTTCGACCCGGCCAAGGCGACCACCACCTGGCGCGTGGCCGCGGCCGACTACGCCGAGTCGGCCATCCTGCTGCCCGCGCTGGCCGGCCTGCGCGCGGCCGCGCCCCACACCCGGCTGGCCGTAGTCGAGGCCGTGCCGACGCGCATGGCGCGCCAGCTCGAGCAGGCGGAGATCGACCTGTTCTTTCACACCAGCGTGGGCGCGCCGCCCGGCCTGCACCGGCGCGTGCTGTTCCACGAGCGCTACGTGCTGGCCGGGCGGGCAGGGCACCCGCGTCTGAAGCGCCGCCCCACGCTGGCGCAGTTCTGCGCGCTGGAGCATGTGGTGGTGTCGCTCAGCGGCGGCGGCTTTGCCGGCCCCACCGACGAGGCACTGGCGGCGCAGGGCCTCACGCGGCGCGTGGCGCTGTCGGTGCCGCACTTTCTTTTCATGATGTCCGTGCTGGCCAGCACCGACATGGTCGCCATGCTGCCCGAGCGCCTGGCGCGCGGCGCGCCGGGGCTGCGCGTGGTGGAGGCGCCGCTGGAGGTGCCGGGCTACGAGATGGCGATGCTGTGGCACGAGCGGCGGCATCGCGACCTGGGACATCGGTGGCTGCGCGAGCAGATCGCCCGCAGCTTGTAGCGTCAGCTGGCGAGCCAGCCGCCCCCTTCGCCGGCATCGGCTTTTCGCCATGACGACGCAGAGCTTGCCGCTGCGGGCGTACAGTCGAAGCGTGGGCCTGTCGAGGCTCTCTCTGCACGAATGGAGGTCGAAGATGGCCCAGCACGCAATTACCGCTGTTCACTTCAAGGACGGAAAGGTGGACCTCGTCGCCATTCACCCGGTCGTGGAGAAGGAGTTCGGTTCGACGGAATTTGCCCTTGGCACGGCACAGCGCGTCAGCGTCGGCGAATGCGTCAAGCTCCTTGCGGCCGGCGAGGAGGTGTGCCTGGCCCGGCGCACTGAAAACCACGGCTGGGAAGTCATTTGCGACGCCCGGCTCTTGCCGGGCGGGACCGCTTTCGCCGGCGTCGACATCCTGGACCGTCCCACCGATGCCTTGCTGCAGCTTCCTGCGTGGGACTAGATCACCGGGCGCCTGCGCCGGATTCACCTGTGAAGGGCCGCCAACAAGTCGCCGACGATCGGTTCAGCCGGAGACGCTCTTTGTGTGACGGAAGAAGTTCTCGGGGTCGTACCTGCGCTTGAGTGCCGCGAGTTTGTCCAGGTTGGCCCGGCCGTATGCGGCTTCGATGCGGTCCTGACCCTCTTCCTCCGTCAGGAAGTTGATGTAGGCCCCGCCTGTCGAGCAGGCGCGCGTCGCTTCGAAGCAGTCCCGCGCCCACTGGATGTGGATGTCGTCGTCGCCCGGCTTCTCCCAGGAGCCCGCGATGTTCAGCACATAGGCCGCGTCCCGGTTGCCCGCCGGCGAATGCCCGGCAGGCAGCTCGCCCAGCGCACCCTGTATCTGGAACAGGAGGATGGCCGAATGGGGCGACTGAATCCGGCCCGCATGCGTCACGGCGAGGTCGATGGTCCGCTGATCGATGCCTGGCAGGTAGTGCGACTTCCAGTAGTAGCGCCGTCCCTTGGGCTGCGTGGCGTCGAGCAGGCTCTGCATCTGCGTGTAGGGCCGGCGCGTCACGATGTCGGCCACCGGCTGACCGAGCCTGCGCAGCGGTGCGATCAATGCTTCTCCCTCTTCGACCTTGCCGGTGTAGCAGACGAAGATGGCCACGATCGGCTTGCCGTGCACCTCCTTCGGGAGCCAGGGGGCCGGCGGCGCGATCCGCAGAACCGCCACGCTGGTCAGTTCGCGCGGGGCCTCTGCGCTGAACGCACGGTAGGCGTCGAGAACCTGCCGGGCGTCGTCGCCGCTCCATGCGATCGCACCGCCCAGGATTTCGGGGCCGACGGGAAAGAGCCGGTACTCGAAGGAGGTGACGATGCCGAAGTTGCCGCTGCCGCCACGCAGCGCCCAGAACAGGTCCTCGTTCTCGTCCGCAGACGCACGCAGGACCTCGCCGCCGGCCGTCACGACCTCCATCGAGACCACGTTGTCGCAGGTCCAGCCGTGGCGACGCGTGAGGTAGCCGAATCCGCCGCCAACGGTGAGGCCCGCGATCCCTGTGGCAGACACAAAACCGAGCACGGCTGCGAGCCCGTGCAGCTGTGTCTCGCGATCGACGTCGCCCAGCGTGCAGCCCGCTTGCGCGCGCGCCGTGCGGCGCGCCGGGTCGACCCAGACACCTCTCAGCAGCGACATGTCGATCATGAGGCCGCCCTCGCAGACCGCGAGCCCTGCGATGTTGTGGCCGCCGCCGCGCACGGAACTCAGAAGCCCGTGCTGGCGCGCGAACCGGACGGCCTGCACGACATCGACCGTGCCGGTGCAGCGCGCCACCAGGCCCGGGCGGCGATCGATCATCGCGTTCCAGACCTTGCGCGACTCCTCGTAGGCCGTGTCCTCCGCGGTCAGCACCTGGCCTTTGAACGTGGCCTTGAACGACTGCAGGATCTCCGGCGAAAGGTCCACGGTCCCGCCGTCCATGCGTGTGAGTTGGATCGTCATGAGTGGTCTCCGAAAAGAGTGAGGAAGTCGGGGGCAGCTTGCGCGTGACCAGGCGGGCGAACAAGTCCAGAATCTGAAGCGTTGCCGCTCTGGAGACGAGGCGATGGAAAACACCTACGGTCAGTTCTGCACCGTCGCCAGGGGGGCCGAGGTGTTGTGCGAGCGATGGACGCCGCTGGTCGTGCGCGAGTTGCTGTGCGGCAGCAAGCGCTTCAACGACCTGCATCGCGGCGTGCCGCGAATGTCCACCAGCCTGCTGGCGCAGCGGCTTCATCGCCTCGAGGAATTCGGTGTCGTGCGCCGCAACACCGTCGGCAAGGTGTGGGAATACAGCCTCACGGAGGCCGGCGAGGAACTTCGACCCATCGTCATGGCGCTGGGCCACTGGGGTGCACAGTGGATCGGCAGCCGCCTGCGCGACGACGAACTGGATGCGGGCCTGCTCATGTGGGACATGCGCCGGTTCGCGTGCATTCAGGAGTTCCCGCCCCGACCCGTGATCATCCACTTCCAGCTGCGCGACGCACGGACGCGCGAGCGCACGTGGTGGCTCGTGGTGGAGGACGGCGTGGCCGATCTGTGCCGCGACGACCCGGGGCGCGAGCTGACGCTCGTGGTGGATGCCTCCGTGCGCGCCTTGACCGAAGTGTGGACGGGCGATCGCACGCCTGCGCAGGCGCTTCAGTCGCGCGAGATCCGTGTCGATGGGGCGAGGTGCGACGCGCAAGACCTGTGGCGGTGGCTGGGCACCAGCGTGTTCGCCTCGACGCGTCGCGCCGCGGGACGGAAGTTGCCGGACGGCCAATCTCTGGCGCCGTAGCTGCTCACGGCGAGCCAGCTACGCCGGCGCAAGGTCCTCGTGGATGCAAAGGAAGTTGCCTTCCGTGTCCTTGAACCACGCCGCCTTTTCCGAGCCGAGCACGCAGACATGGTCGACCGTCTTCAGGTCGGGAAAGTCGTAGTCCTCGAACACCACGCCGGCGCGCTTCAGCTTGTCGATGCTGGCGGCGATGTCCGGCACCTGGAAGCTGATCGCCGTGTGGTCGGCCTTCGTTCCTTCGGGTTTGGGGAACAGCGCGAGCGTGCTGCCGCCCACCGTGTAGACGAACTTGCCGTCGGGCCGCAAGCCACCGGCCTTCAGGCCCAGGCAGCCCTCGTAGAAGGCACGCGCGCGGTCCATGTCCTTCACGGGAAGCATGGTCGTGACAGACGAATCGGACAGCATGGTGGGTCCTTTCGAGCAGGTCGGCGCAGCGGGTGCCGCTTGGCGGCATGGCTTTGGCTGGCCGGGTGGTGGTCAGCTTACGCCTGAGGCGGGTGCGATGCCAGTGCGGTGGGTAACCTGTTTGGTGATGCGAGGCCCTTCGCGAACTCGCCTCAGGTGTTCAGGAAGCAGCGCGTCGTCGCCATCATCCGCACGTTCTTTGTCGAGTTGACGGAGGGCGTGTGCAAGAGGCACAGGTCCATCAGGAAGACGTCACCGGCGCGTCCTGACATCTCGACGAGGCCGAGGCCCAGCGGGTGAAGGCTTTGCGCCAGGTCGCCGGTCGTCTTCAGAAGCTGCCGCAGCTCGGAGGCCGCAACGCGCCCCGGTGTGCCGACGCGATGCGATCCGGCCAATGCCAGCGTCGCGCCGCCGCCGGGTGCCACGTCGTCGATCAGGAAGAAGGCCTGGATTCCCGGCAGCGGGTCTTGCGGTCGGGTCGAGACGTCGACGTGCCAGTTCAGGCCCGTGAGGGTCGAGGCGCCTTGAAGGGGCGGGGACAGCAGCAGCTGCGTGTCCTGGATGGCGGTCGGGGCACGTCCACCGAGTCGGGTGACGCAGTCGATCAGCGCCGGCGTCACCAGCGCTTCATGCACGCCGGGCACCTTGACGAGCGCCGACAGCTTGCCGATCTGCTGGAAGACGGGGAGTTTGTGCAGCGCGCCGGGCAGGCTCTTTCCACCGGACAAGGCTTTCAGGCGCTTGATCTCATCGCGCAGCTTCTGCCGCAGGCCCGCGATCTGCTTGTGCGGATGGAAGCCTTCCAACCGCACATAGCCCTTGTCGATGAAGAAGTCGGCGTGAGAGGGGGGCATGGCTTGAAGCGGCCGCGCAGTCCGCTAATGAACGTCGCGCGGCGTGGAAGCAAGAATACAAGAGCTGCTGTACCGGGCGGGCATGGCTAACATCGGCCGACAGCAGATCAAGGAGGACGCAGGATGACGGTGGTGGCAGAGACTTTGCGGATGGCGACACTGCAGCGACTTGGGGCGTCTGCGCCCCTGGTGCAGTTGGCGATGGGCGAGTGCCTCCACGAAGTGTTCCGCACGGTCTGCCTGGGGCCAGCGTTCCTGGCGTACCACGGCGCCCGCGCACCCGACGGGCCGCCATGGGTTCCGCTGTGGGATCGCAGCAGCCGGGTGACGGGCCTGCGCGCGCATCCGGATGGCCTGGAGTTCGTCGAGTTCAGCGTGGAAGACCCTCGCGCGTTCGAGGGGATCGCGTTGACCGAGCAAGGCTTCTGGGTGACCCGGTTCGACGCGCTGTACGAAAACGATGTGCCCGAGAGCGTTCTGCACGAGGCCGCACGGCGGGTCGGGTTCCGGTATCTGGATCAGCACCTGGCTGCGAGGGAAGAGGCTGAGGAGCGATTGAGTACCTTCAGCGATCACCGACTGTGGCTGCAAGGCCTCGTGGCGGACATCGATCGACAGGCCAGCGAGGCCTGACCGCAGTGTTCACACGAAACCTATCCTTTCATTGGTGCATCGCCCTCGCATCAGCTCTCATGCTCCACATGCTGGCGTACCCGGCCGAGGCCGAACCCGCTCGCGACACGACGTCCGCGCAAGCGCAGATCCCGTTCTTCGATGCCGTGGAGCGCGGTCGCCTGCGCGAGGTCGAGGCATTTCTTGCGCAGGGCTTTGGTGCCAACGATGTGCAGGGCTACGGTTTCAATGTGGGCGACTCGCCACTGATGAAGGCCGCACAGCAAGGCAATGCGCAGATGGTGAAGTTCCTGCTGCGTCGCCATGCCGATGTGAACTACCGCAACGCCAACGACGGCGAGACGGCGCTGCTGCGCGCAGCCAAGTTCGCGGGCTCCGGCGGCATCAGCGACACGCACGCCATCGACTACCGCCAGACCCTGGCGCTGCTGCTGAAGGCGGGTGCGAACCCCGACACGCCCGATCGTAACGGCGGCCTTCCGTTGTTCTTCGCGCCCACGACCTGGGCCATCCAGGCGCTGCTGGCCGCCGGTGCCGACCCCAACGCCGCGAACTCGAACCCGCCGTTGATCGAGCATGCACACGATCCGGCGCGCGTGCGGCTGCTGCTGGCCGCCGGCGCGCGGCCGGATGTGCGCGATGCGCAGGGCGCGTCGGCACTGGCGGTGGCAGCGGAGAAGGGCCGCCTGGAAAGCGTCCGGCAGCTCCTGGCAGCCATGTCGCTGGACGCGGTGCGGGGCGCCGATGCCGATGGGCACAACGCGCTCGATGCAGCGGCCAAGGGTGGCGATGCGGGGATCGTTCGCCTGCTGCTGGCGCAAGGCCTGCCGGCGACCGAGCGCGCCGTGCGTGCAGCGGCGACGCATGGGCATCTGCAGGCCGCCCGCCTGCTGCACCGGGCCATGGACCCGCCGCAGTGGCCGTCCCTCGAAGCAGGGGCGCCGGCCGAGGCGCGGGTCTATCTGCTGATCCTGCAGCAGAAGCCGCAAGAAGCGTTGGCCGCCTACCGCGCCTTCGAGACGATCGCGTGCGGACGCATGACGCCGTTGGCGTCGGCGGTCGATGCCGGCAACGTGGAGGCCGTGCGCGCCTTGCTGGCCCTGGGCGTCGACGTGAACCACCAGACCCCCGCGCCGCTGCGCAGCGAACTGGTGCCGCAGCCGCAGACTTCATCGGGGCTGCCCCGCCTTGTCCATGTGCTGCCTCCTCCTTGCAACGACGCTTCGCTCGCGCCGCAGGCGGGTTCGTCGACGTTGCCACAGGCCACGCAGCCTGTCGGCCGGTTGCCGTTCGCACCCGCGTCCGGCACTGAAAGCGCCTTGCCGCCAGCGGGGTTCTGGACGGACAACGCCCTGATGCGCGCGGTGGCGCGCGACCACCTCGAGATCGCGCGGCTGCTGGTGGCCGCGGGTGCCGATCCGGCGCTGCGAAGCCACTACGCGCCGCATGCCTCGGCGCAAGCATGGCTGCAGACGCACCCGCCATCGCATGGCGCGTCGCTGGCCGCATGGAAGAAATTGCTGAAGCTGAGTCGGCCCTGAGATGCAAACCCTGTCGCTCGATATCCGAGGTTGGCTTTGGTAGATTCCGCCACTCCGATCTCCATTGACAGGAGCGCTTCATGAGTACGCAAAAAGAATTGCATCGCGGCCGCCTGATCGACCACATCGGTCTGGTCGTTCGCGATCTGGCGGCCAGCAAGGCCTTCTACAGCGCCGTCTTCGAGGCGCTGAAGATCCCGATGGGCGGCTCCGACGCGCGCAACTTCTGGGCCGACGAACTGTTCGTGTCGACGCGCGACAGCGACGAAGTGCAGGGCGAACTCACCGGGCGCCACCACATCGCATTCCAGGCGCAGGACCGGGCCATGGTCGATGCCTTCTACCAGGCCGCATTGGCGCACGGGGGCCGGGACAACGGCCCGCCGGGTGAACGCGCCTACCACCCGGGCTACTACGCGGCGTTCGTGCTGGACCCGGATGGCAACAACATCGAGGCCGTGTTCCACGGCGAAGCCGATCGGAGTGCGGCTTCGGTGCGGATCAGGTTCTGATCCGTTCGACGTGCGGTCGTGAAGGCGAGGGCGGCCGTCAGGCCCAGGGGTACTTTCCCTGCAGCGACGCCAGCTCGTCCTGTTCTGCCTGCGTAAGCAGGGCGCCGAGCCGCAGCTTTCGCTTGAGGCTGCACAGGCGCTTCAGGTCGTGTCGGAGCCAGAAAACCGTGCCGCCCAGCAGGACCAGGAGGCCGATGGTGCCCCCTACGAAGTTCAGTTTTTCACTCATGCATGACGCGTCCAGCGTTCGCCCGTACCCACGCAGTCGTTTCGGGTTTGTTCATCAACAGGAGGCGTTCGTTGTGTCTCTCGCATCGGAGCCATGCACTGATCAAAGAGCCTGCCCGGAGCCAGAACGAGCCTTTTTGAACAGCACTGTCATTTCTTCGCTCGGGCTGCGATAGCCGCATGCCTCGAAGAATCGCTTCGCATTGCCCAGCGCCTTGACGTAGACAGGGACACCAGGAAACTCCGCTTCAACGGCGCTCAGTAGCGCTCGGCCGATGCCCGAGCCCTGGGCGTCCGGGTGGACAACCAGTTCACCGAGCATCGTCGTGAATGCCCCGTCGCTGAAGGCTGAGACATAGCCGAGAAGCGCACCGCTGCCTGCACGTGCGTGGACGACGAGCGGGTAGGCCCGGTGGGAGCGTTCGAACGATGCTTCGTCGTACCCGCTGCCCCAACCGACCGACGCCATCAGATGGCCAAACTCCTGCCAGGTGACGGTCCGTTCGTTCGAAATCGTGTAGTTCATGCCGAGGCGATTTTCCGCGCTTTGGCAGCGAGAGAACGAAAAAGGGCCGCGCCACCCACGTGCCCCTTCTCCACAACTCACAGCTTCGGCGTGTACCTCACCGTGAACAGCACATTCCGCGGATCGCCGTAGTTGTTGTTCCCGTTGGCCTCGCTGTAGGCCGGGATGTAGTAGCGCTTGTCGAAGACGTTGTTGATGTTGACGGCCAGCGCCACCTCCGGCGTCAGCTGGTAGGCCAGGCGTGCGCTCCACACGGCGAAGCCGGGCACCTTGTACGTGCGGTCGTAGCCCAGCGTGTGGCTCTGGATGCTGAATCCACCGCCCACGCTGAGCCGGCTCCAGTCGCCGGGCAGCTGGTAATTGGTCCACACGCGCAGCATGTGCTTGGGCGTCCACTGGCTGAAGATCTTGCCCTTGTTGTCCGGGTCTTCGAGGAACCGGGTGGTGTTGTAGGTGTAGCCCGCCGTGAGCTGCAGCCGCGGCGCGACCTCGCCGCTGACCTCGGCCTCGAAGCCCTGGCTGCGCACCTTGCCCGACGACTTGGAGCAGTACCAGCCATCGCAGGCAAAGCCGCCGTCGCGGTCGGTCACGGCGCGGTTGGTGTGGTTGTAGCGGAACACGGCCAGCGAGGTGTTCAGGCGGCCGTCCATCAGCTCGCCCTTCAGGCCCACCTCGTAATTGCTGCCGATGATGGGCTTGAGCCCGTCGCCCGAGACGGTGCGCTCGGTCTGCGGCTCGAACACGTCGGTGTAGCTCGCGTAGGCCGACCATTGCTTGTTGAGCGCGAACACGAGGCCAACATAGGGCGTCACTTCGCCCGACGTGCTGACGGTGCTCGTGAAGCCCGCGGACTGGCTCGAATAGAGGTAGTCGTACCAGCTCAGGCGCGCGCCGACGATGGCCGTGAGCGGCTCGGCCAACTGGGCCCGCCAGCTGCCGTAGATGCCCTTTTGCCGCACGTCGTAGTGCGTGTGGCTCTTTCCGCCACCGGCGGCCATGATGGTGTCGTAGTTCTGCGCGGGGCGGTTGTGGTCGATGGCGAAGATGTTGCCGCCGCCGCTGAACCGGCGCGCATACCGGTCGGTCGACTCGAACTTCGAGTAGTTGGCGCCGATGGTCAGGTCGTGCTGCATCGACAGCGCGTCGAAGCGTCCGCGCAGGTAGACGTCGAAGCCGAGCTTGCGCGAATCGAAGCGGGTGTCCCAGTCGGCGAAGTTCAGCCCGCTGCCGTCGGCTTGCACGTCGCCGTGCATGCGCTGGTGCTGCGCGCTGTTCTTCTCGTTCATGCCGAGCGCGGAGAACTTCAGCTTCCACTTGTCGTTGAAGCGGTGCTCGGCGTCGACATACACCGTGGTCTGCTCGATGTCGCTGTGGTTCCACAGGGCGCCCGTGAACACGGAGCGCGGCAGGCCGATGTCGGTGCCGTCCGGGTAGCGCGGAAAACCGCGCAGCATCGGACGCCCCTTGGCGTGCGAGTGGCTCACGCCGAAACCGACGGTGGTGTCGGGCGAGATGTCGTAGTCGATGGCGCCGTAGAGCGAGCGCGTCTTGCGCCACACGTAGTCGGTGAACGAGTGGCTGCGGTCTTCGTCGACCACCACGCGGCCGCGCAGCGTGCCTTCGGCATTGAGCGGACCGCCGGCGTCGAGTTGCGCGCCGTAGTGGTCCCACGAGCCCACCTTGCCGGTGAGCGTGAGCGTCTTCTCGGGCTGGCCGCGCTTGCGCACGAGGTTGATCGCGCCGCCCGGGCTGCCCGTGCCTTGCAACAGGCCCGAGGCGCCGCGCAGCACCTCCACGCGGTCGAAGAACACCGTGTCTTCGGTGGCCCAGTTGCCCAGCGAATACATGTTGCGCGGCACGGGCACGCCGTCGTATTGCCAGGCGTCGATCTGGAAACCGCGCGATGTGAGGACCATGCCCGGCCCCACGCCCTTGACGCCCACCACGCCCGTGACGTTGTTGACCGCATCGCGCAGGTCGACGAGGCCCTGGTCGTCCATGCGCTGGCGCGTGATCACGCTCACCGATTGGGGAATGTCCTTGAGCGCCTGCTCGCCCTTGCCGAGGGTCAGCGCGCGCGCCGTGTACGAGCGCGTGCCTTCGGTGGTGGCGCTGCGTTCGGCCTCGGCCGTGACGGTGACGGGTGCGAGCGTGGTGCTGCCGTCGGCGCCGGTGTCTGCAGGGCCGCCGATGCTCGAGCGGCGCAGCGCATACGCGCCGCCCGCGCCGCCCGCCGCTTCGAGGCCCGAGCCGGCCAGCAGCCGCGCGAAGCCTTCGCCCACGGCGTGCTGGCCCTGCAGGCCGGGCGACCGCTTGCCCTGCGCGAGGGCAGGCGGAATCGTGATGCTCACGCCGGCAGAGGCGGCGAAGCTCGACAGTGCCTCGTCGAGCGGACCGGGTGCGATGTTGTAGGCCTTGCGTGCTTCGGCTTGTGCGGCCGGTGCGCTGGGCGTGCCCGGCGTCTGCGCGGCGACCGTCCCGGCAGCAGCGCATGCCATGGCGAACAACGCGCCATGCACGGCGAGCGACAGCGCACGCAACGAGACGGCGTCGGAATCAAGGGGGGACGGTCGGCGACGGGCCATGGATTTCTCTCTCTCCTGCAAGGGGTGTGAAGTTGCTGTTCCTCAAGGCTTCACACGCGAGGAAAGAAAAGGGGACAGGCGGCGACAGAAAAAATCGCAACGGCCGGAATCACCGCCGGCACCCAGTGCCTCAACCGCCCGGCGCGACCACCGTGACCCAGTAACGCGTGCGAAAGAGCACGTCCACCGGCAAGGCCTGCGGCAGGCTGTCGAGCACCGGCCCGGTGTCGCGCAACTGGAACACGCCCGACACGCGCAGGTCGGCCACGGCCGGATCGCAGCGCAGCACGCCGGGCCGGTAGCGGCCAAGCTCGGCGAGGAAGTCGTGCAGCCGCATGTTCCTGGCGCGCAGGACACCGCGCGACCAATCGTCGGCATCGGCATCTGCCGCCGTGATCTCGCCGACGGCCGACGAAGAAAACATGGCCTGCTCGCCGGCACGCACCACCGCCGACAGGCTGCGTGCGTGGTCGGGGCGAACCTCGACCGCGCCGTCGAGCACCGTCAGATGGCTGCGATCGCCTTCGTGCTGCCGGACCACGAAGCGCGTGCCCAGCGCACGCAGGCGCCCCTGCGCGGTCTCGACGATGAAGGGGCGGTAGGCGGGATCGGAAGAGGGCACGGCATCGGGCGCCGTGTCGATGAGTATTTCGCCCGCATGCAGCCGCACGAGGCGCTGCGTCGCGCCGTAGGCCACATCGATGGCCGTCGCGGTGTTGAACTGCAGGCGCGTGCCGTCGGCCAGACGCAGTTCGCGGCGTTCGCCGGTGGCGGTGCGGTGGTCGGCCAGCCATTCGCGCGCCGGTGATGCGCGCCAGGCCAGCCAGCCGGCAGGCGCTGCGGTCAGCAGCACGGCGAGTGCCTTGACGGCTGCGCGGCGGTCGCTTCGCACCGCGCGGCCCAGCACCGGCATCGACAGCGCGCCCGGCAGCCTGCCGAACTTGCCGCTGACCTGCTCGGCGCGCTGCCAGGCCGCTTCGTGCGCGGGGTCGGCCGCCCGCCAGCGCGTCCATTGCGTGCGCTCGGCCGCCGTGGCCTCGCCCGACTGCAACAGGACGAACCATTGTGCCGCCTGCAGGGCGACGGCCTTGTCGACCCCGACCGCCATCGTGCGTTGCACCGTCACGCGACCAGCAGGATGCAGCGGGCCATGGCCTCGGCCATGTAGCGCTTGACGGTGCGCTCGCTCACGCCCAGCTTCGTTGCGATCTCGGCATAGCCCAGTCCTTCGAGCTGCGCCATCAGGAAGGCCTGGCGCACCGGCGGTGCCAGGCCGTCGAGCATCGCGTCGATCTCTTGCAGGGTTTCGAGAATGATCGCCTGCTGCTCGGGCGAGGGCGCCAGCGGCTCGGGCAATGCGCTCAAGGCCTCGAGGTACGCCTGCTCCAGCGAACGCCGACGGTACAGGTTGGCCAGCAGCCGCTTGGCAACGACCGTCAGGTAGGCGCGCGGCTCCCGCAATTGCCAGTCGCACTGCTTCTCGGGCGTGTGATCTGGCGCGGTGAGGATGCGCAGGAAGGTGTCCTGTGCAAGGTCTGCCGCATCGAAGGCATTGCCGAGCTTCCTGCGCAACCAGCCCTGCAACCACCCGTGGTGCTCGCTATAGAGGGTGTGGATGTGCGGGTGCAGAGCGGGATCGGCGGCCATGGCGGACGTAGTGCGGTGGCCAGGCCATCCAAATAAGAATTATTCTCATTGTATGACGACTGTGCACCAATGGCTACGTTCGGGGCTGCTGCACCAACTGAAGTTCGTTGCCGGCGGGGTCGCGCAGCGTGGCGAGGATGCCGCCCCAGGACTGCGGCTCGGGGAGGCCGCTGAAGGTCACGCCGCGTGACGAGAGTTCGGTGTACTTCGACTGGATGTTGTCCACGTCGAAAGACAGGCCTGTGAAGCGGCCCACCAAGGCCAGGTCTTCTGGCGGGGCATCTGCTTCGACACTTTCGACCACCAGGCTCATAGGTCCTGCGTCGAACACGCAAAAGCCCTGGTCGCGGCCGTCGGCCTTCAGGGGCAGGCCGAGGATCTCTTCATAGAAGCGGGCGGCGAGGGCGAGGTCCTGGACGAAGATGCGGGCGGTGTGAAGCTGCATGGTGTCTCCTGGGTGAGGACGAGGTGTGTACTGCCGAAGGGCAACAGATCGAGATGACCACTTGCCCTCGGTTGGGCATTGAGGTCAGGCCCAACCCGGCGCATTGCGCAAGCGTATGCCACTCGCGTGCAGCGTGCTGTTCCAGACACCACGCAAAGGGAGCAACGAATCGACAACCCGCAACTCGGTGTGGCTGTCGTTCAAGGCCAGGGGAAGATTCGCGATCCTTTCGCAGCCCAGCGGACGCACCACGCTTCGACTGACGAACATGCCTGCGTCTTCAATGCACTCGAACGAGTGGACGGGAAACTCGTAGCGGAAGATCGAGCCAGATCGATGGCGGTCCACCCAGGCTCGCTCTATGAACGCAATGGCCTGTACGCCGCACGGAAGATCGCCCATCCACGCCATTCGATCATCGTGGCTCGATGCCGAGTGCGCCCAGACAACGATGCGCGGGCACTCTCGCGGAAAGAGATACAGCCGCTGGTGATCGGCATCGATGGCCCACACGAGCGGACCGTTGAGCCATTCCTGGCCGGGCCTGCGTAGTGCCGGCTGGCGTACAGAGCGTGGAGTGAACTGGTCGACCAGCCCGTCTTCGCTGAAGTGAAAGAGGCGCATGTCGGGGTGTCAAAGATGACAGTTGCGACGAAAAGAAAACGCGTCGTCAGCCGTTCGCACCGCCGTGGGCCGAAGGCATGCGTTCTCGGCGCCGATGGCGTGCGCTACTTCTTCGCAAGAAACGCCGCAACCAAGGCATTCGCATGCCCGTGGCCCATCTGGTGCTGGGTCTTGAGTTGGCTCACGAGCTCCATGTGCTTGAGGGGGCCCGCAGCCTGAAGAATGTCCATCCAATGCGCGATCGGCTGGCCGTAGGTCTTCTCGATGGAGGGGAAGTACGAGGCGGGGCCTTTTACCTTGGTGGTCTCGGTCATGGGCGGTTCTTTCGCAGGTGGAGAGTGAGGTTCGCGCAAACGTGGGAGGGCATTCTTACAGCTGCCAGCTCCTGTTGCTGGCATTGGGCTGGATCAGATCCCACATGTTCCCGCACAGGTCCTTGAACACCGCCACGATCCCGTGCGGCTGCTCCTCCGGCGGGCGGACGAACTCGACGCCTGCGGCCTTGTACTTTTCGTAGTCGCGCCAGAAGTCGTCCGTGTACAGGAACAGGAACACGCGGCCGCCGGCCTGGTCGCCGATGGCGCGTTGCTGTTCTGGCGCCGACGCTTGCGCCAGGAGAAGGCAGGCCCCTTGCCCGCCCTGCGGCTTGACGACGACCCACCGCTTTCCTTGTGCAGGCACGGGCGTGTCTTCGACGAGTTCGAAGCCCAGTGTGCCGATGAAGAATTCGAGCGCCTTGTCGTAGTCGGGGACCACCAAGGAGACGAGGCCGAGTGATTGGTGCATGGGGTCTGGTCGGAAAAATCGGGGATGGTAAGGCGATCAAGTCGACCTGCGACAGGGAAGATGGTCTGCGCTTGCCCGATCGCACGCCGAGCTGTCGAGCACCTGTGGCCGGATGCGGCGCGTGTCGCGGCGTGGTTTTATCGCTGACATTCAATCAGCGTTGCAAAGGAATCCCGCCATATCAAAGAAGCTTCCCGATAAGTGCACCTAAGAGTGCGCCTGCCGCGCTTGAAAGAGCGACCCACCAGCGTTTGTCCTTCTGATGCTCAAGAGCCCTCGAGTGCATGCTTACTGCGGTGTCCACGAGAGCCTTAATATCGGATGACGACAAGGGGTTGCGCGACATGCGAGCGCTCCTCTCCGCCGGGAGCGATCGGTATTCCTCGGCCGTAAGAACTCGCTCGTTATCTACGTCGTAGCGCCTAGGAAACTGTCGGCGCCAAACCAGTGAAGCCCTCTCCTTGGCTCCGTCTAGGCGAAAGAACTCCGGGTGCTCGGCAAACACGGTCTTCCACTTCTCAGCCTGAGTCTTGTCTGCAGTCAGGCGGTCCGCCCAATCTTCAAATGAGAGCTTGTAGAACTTATAGACGGCCATTGCTTGCAGAGCTGCAATGACGTCGCCTAGTCGATTGGCATCCCGAAGGTATGGCGAATCTGTCAAGGCATCCCGCCGCCAGAAAAATCGCATTGTTAGCTCCAGTTGTTCATTTCGTGAGCCGCGAATTTTCGATCCGTAGCAACTCCAAGTGTGCGATGCGGTCGATCGCTTTCTTATCGGATCATCGCCTGTCTTGCCGCACCTGAAGGTGCGTAGATCTCTATCTTGCGGCGCAAGAATTCTCTGAGATTGGAGGTCGTCTCCCGTCGTTAGAAAGCGTCGAAGCGACAGGGCCCGCGACGCGCACTTCACGGTGCCGCTGCGCAACCTTCGGGCTTGAAAATCCGTGTGGTCGAACCCGGAAACTTTTCAAGTTTTGCCGTTGGCCGCGACGGGCGTGGGACCAACTCTCCGCCGCAGTTCGGGCATGTGCCTGCGAGGCGTTGGTTCGCGCAATCACTGCAGAACGTGCACTCGAAAGAACAGATGCGAGCATCGGCCGAATCCGGTGGCAAGTCTCGGTTGCAGCATTCACACCCGGGGCGCATTTGGAGCATGGCGAAACCTCAGAGAGTTGAGTCGGTCGAGCTTAAACGAAGGTGTGTCGACCAATGCGTGGCGATCACGGGGGGCTGATGCGTGTTGCCGCACGAAGAGACCGTGTGCGGGTATCGCGAAAGTCAGGCTATGGGGCCGGCTGATCCGAGTACCAGGCTCATCGGCTGCACCATCAAGGGCGAGTGTTCCCGCAGCGGCTCCAACGCACCATCGGGTCGGAAACCGCACGCCGTGTACAGGCGCATCGCGGGCGTGTCTGCGACAGTGACCCCCAGGCCGACGCGCTTCATCCCTGCACGCGCTGCCCAGGAAACCGCTTCTTCAAGCAAGGCGCGACCGGCCCCGATGCCTCGTGAGGCGGGGTCGACCCACATCTGAAACAGATGAGCGACAACCGGTTCATCGCCGGACACCTTGCACCAGATCAGGCCGCAGGCGTCGGTGCGGTTGAACGCGAAAAGCACACGGTCTTTCCCCGACGAAGTCGCCGCAGCAATGCGAGCGGACCACATCGCATCGGTTCTCGTGGCCTCCGCCTCGTACGTGCTTCCGAAGGCGTCCGGGGAATCGAGCAACGCCCGCAGGCGCAGGTCTCGATAGGTCTTCCATTCATCGGGTTTCGCTGGTTGCACCGAGATCTCTGCGGTCGGGTTCATGGACGATCGTTCATTCCTAAATTCATTGGCGGATGTCGCGACGCATGCGCTTCAAGCGGCTGCTCATGATCCACGCCACCACCGGCCCGATCACCATCCCAGCCAGGCAACTCCACACAACGACATGGCTCTTGAGTTCGAGCAGCCAGGTGAGCATCGGGTACTGCGCGGCCACGGCGTCCTGGAAGCTCCACCAATAGGAAGAACCGCGACTGGAGCCCGTGCGTTGCTTGGTGCCGTCGAGCCAGTAGGCGGCCAACGGTGCAAGGCCCAGATAGGCAAACATCGCCGCCCAGGGCCCGAGCACGATGGCGCCCAGGAAGGCGTCGATGAAACGGGAGCGCATCGATTTACCGCTCACGCATGCGCCGCCAGATCAGGTCCGCCGCCTCGTTCGCACTCACCAGCGCCGAGTCGATGACCAGGCGGCTCGTGCCCCAGGCCTCGTAGTCATGCCGAAGCACAGCCTCCCAGCTCGGCAACGCGAAGCCCGCAATGTCGGCTTCCCGGCTCTCCACGCGCCTGCGATGCTCAACGACGTCAGAGCACATGACCTCGATCTCCACCAGATGCGACGAGGTCTCCGCCGCCACGGCCCGCCACGCTTCACGCGTGACTGACAGCGGACTGACGCAATCAGCAACCACGGACATGCCGAGCGCAAGGTTGGACCGAGCCAGCGCGTAGGCCACGACGTAGCCCGCCGGGCCCACGTCGTCAGCGCGCCCGCTTGCGGTTTTCAGTGCGTGCTCGATGGCGTCGATGCGCAGGTACACCGAAGGGACGCGCGTCACGAGTTCGCGCGCGATGGTGGTCTTGCCTGTGCCGGGCAGTCCGCTCAGGACGATCAGGGTCCGATGTTCCGAAGTCGATCTCATGGAAGGGGATGGCGTCTGCGAAGGGCCGTTCGTCGGCGATCGTACCCACCATTCGTTCATGCGGGCCCGTCGATTCGTCAGATCAGCGGCACCGTCGCTTCCTTCAGCACCCGCAGCACGAAATGCGACTTGCTGTGGCGAATGCCGGGAATCTTGTAGAGCTTCTCGCGCAGCAGCCGCTCGTAGTCGCGCGTGTCGCGCACGGCGATGCGGATGTAGTAGTCGTAGTCGCCCGACACCAGGTAGGCCTCCTGGATCTCGGGAATGGTGGCGAGGGTGCGGCCGAAGTCGTACAGGGTTTCGTCGGTGTGGCTCTCAAGGGTGACCTGCACGATGACCGAGTCGTGGTACCCGAGCTTGGCCGGGTCGACGTCGACGGTGTAGCGCTTGATGACGCCCGAAGCCTCGAGTTTCTTGATGCGCGTCCAGCAGCTGGTGGGCGACAGGCCGACCTCGTTGCCGATCTCCTGCAGGGTCTTGCGCGAGTCGAGCAGCAGCACCCGCAGGATCGCCAGATCGGTCTTGTCGAAAGATCCTTCGCTGTCTGACGATGTTTGGCGATTGGTTTTCATGTTTCGAGCTTAAACAGCCAAAAGAAAGAAGCAAATTTTGCCTCAAGAGCGGAAGAATTGACGGCATGCGACTGCTCGACCTTCCCCCCACATCCTCGCCCTCCCTCTCGCCGGCCATGCCCGAGACCCCACCCCGCGTGCGCAACGGCGCCGAAGCGCTGCTCGACACGCTGGTCGAGTGCGGCGTCGACACGATCTTCGGCTACCCCGGTGGCGCGGCGCTGCCGCTGTACGACGCGCTGCACGGCGAACCCCGGCTGCGCCATGTGCTGGTGCGCCACGAACAGGCGGCGGTGCATGCGGCCGAGGGCTATGCGCGCAGCACGGGTCGCGTGGGCGTGGTGCTGGTCACCTCGGGGCCGGGCGTGGGCAACACGATCACGGGGCTGCTCGACGCGATGAGCGACTCGGTGCCGGTGCTGTGCATCAGCGGGCAGGTGTCGACGGCGGTGATCGGCACGCAGGCTTTCCAGGAAAGCGACGCGCTGGGCATGTCGCGCCCGGTGACCAAGTGGAACCGGCAGGTGCGCGCCGCTGACGACGTGCCCGCGCTGGTGCGCCGCGCGCTCGACATCGCCACCACCGGCCGCCCCGGCCCGGTGCTGCTCGACGTGCCGAAGGACATCCAGCTGATGCGCCTCACGCACGGCGCCGCGCCGGCCCCGCTGCGCGCGCTCCGCACGGGCCGCGCGCCGCTGCCGCCGCGGGCGATGCTGCAGCGCGCCGCCGACCTGATCTCGACCGCGCGCCGGCCGGTGCTCTACGGCGGCGGCGGGCTCATCAACTCGGGGCCGGCGGCCTGCGAGGCGTTCACGCAACTCGTGCACCGACTGCACGCGCCGTGCACGCTCACGCTGATGGGGTTGGGCGCGTTCCCGGCGTCGGACCCGAAGTTCGTCGGCATGCTGGGCATGCACGGCATGCTCGAAGCCAACCTTGCGATGCACGAGGCCGACCTGGTGGTGTGCGTGGGCGCGCGCTTCGACGACCGCGTGACGGGCAAGCTCGACGAGTTCTGCCCGCACGCCCGCAAGATCCACATCGACATCGACCCCGGCAGCATCAACAAGGTGGTGCACGTCGACGTACCGATGGTGGGCGACTGCGGCGCCATCGTCGAAGCGCTGCTGGGGCTGCTGCCCGAAGCGTTTGCGCCCGAGCGGCTGGCGCCGTGGTGGGCGCGCATCGAGCGCTGGCGTGCCGAAGACTGCCTGGCCTTCACGCCGTCGACTGAAGAAATCTTGCCGCAGCAGCTGATGTCGTCGCTGCAGCGGGCCATCGCGGGCCGCGACGCGATCGTCTCGACCGATGTGGGCCAGCACCAGATGTGGGCCGCGCAGTACCTGCGCTTCGACAGCCCGCGCCACTGGCTCACCTCGGGCGGCGCCGGCACCATGGGCTATGGGCTGCCCGCGGCCATCGGCGCGCAGATCGGCCACCCCGACGCGCTCACGGTGTGCGTGAGCGGCGACGCGTCGGTGCTGATGAACATCCAGGAGCTGTCGACGGCGATGCAGCACGGCACGGCCGTGAAGCTGGTGCTGAGCAACAACGGCTACATGGGCATGGTGCGCCAGTGGCAGGAGCTGAACCACGGCAACCGCCTGAGCCACAGCTGGAACGAGGCGCTGCCCGACTTCGTGGCGTTGGCCAAGGCCTTCGGCTGGGGCGCGCGGCGCGTGTCGGACCCGGCCGAGCTGGAAGACGCGCTGGCCGAATGCCTGGCGAGCAAGGGGCCGTTCTTTCTGGACGTGCAGGTGGCGGCGCAGGAGAACTGCTTCCCGATGATGCCGTCGGGGTGTGGGCATCACCGGGTGATGCTGGCGAAGGACCGGTGGTACGAAGAAGAAAGCTGAGGGCCGGTCCTCGCACTCGCTCACATCACGAGTGCCCGTCCACCCGCATCTGGAACAGGAAGTAGGGCGGAATGCACGCCCCGCGTCCTTCGGGCTGGCCTTCGGCCTGCGCGCAGATGTAGTCCTCGCGGCAAGGCTGTTGCGCCGAGCAGCTGCGCAGGTTGCCGGGCCGCGTGTGCTTGCTCAGGCAATCCCCGAAGGGTTGCTTGGCTGCCAGGCACTGGTTGAAGTCGCTGAGGATGGCGATGCCGCCGCAGGTGCCGTTCGGGTCCTTCGGATCGCAGCGGCCCGAGCACATGCCGCCGGGGAAGCCGACCGAGGTTTTCTCGCACACAGAGTCCGCGCCTTCGCACGTCGTGGCGGCGGTGCGTGGCAGCTTCTGCGCGCGGTCGCGCCACGGGTCGGCCGAGGCGGTGATGCGCGTGGGCTCGCAGCTGGCGCCGACGGTGGCTTTGTCGGGCAAGGCGTTCGCATCGTCCGGCGAGGCCAGCGGGCGGAACGGGTCGGGCACGGGCGTCGTCAACGCGGCCTTCACATAGCGTTCGCGCCGCGCCAGCTCATCCTGCAGATGCGGCGAATGCGGCAGCGCGAGCGCGTTGCCGGTCGTGAAGGTGCGCGAGGCGCCGCGCCGGTCCACGCCCAGCAGGTGAAAGCCCGCGACCGCGCGACTCTGGTGGCAGCCGGCGCAGCTCAGGTCGTCGAGCCGGCGCAGCACGGCCTGCGGGGACTGCAGCGTGCGGCTGCCGGGCACGGGCTGCCAGTCGCCTGGCGCGAACAGCTGTTCGAAGGGGCGGTTCGCCAGGCGCTCGAGGCCGCGCGGCGCGACCGAGACCGACTCGGTCGCCAGGAAGCGATCGGGGATGCGCACGGTGGCGCTGTCGAGCGCGCGCAGCGTGTCGGGCTGTTGCAGCCATTGCAGCAGCGCCTTGCGCAGCGGGGCGTCGGCCTTGAGCTTCGCGACATCGGGCGTGTTCTCGAGCGGGCCTGCGTCGAAGCGCTGCGTGCCCGCGTTCCAGCGGAAGGCGCGCAGCAGGTACTCGGCATGGCCGCCGAGGTCGGGCCGCACGGCCGAGGGCCAGCGCACGCTCTGCAGGTTGGTCGTCACCTGCGCGATGCGGGCCTGTGCGAGCCGCGGCGGCGCGAGCGGGCCGTCGGCCGACACGAGCCAGCGGCCGAGCGCTTCGTCCTTCATCGACGCCTGTGGTGGCTGCCAACGCCGCGCCGCGCTGGCGCAGCTGCCGTCGGCATCGGGCGCATCGCCGCGCAGCTCGACGGCGACGGTCATCGGCAGGCGCGACTGCATCGCGGCCGAGCGGTAGGCCAGCCGGTACACGAGCCGCGTCTCGCCGCAGGCGCCGGGCTGGAAGGGGCGGCGGTCCATGCGGTTGGCCACGCCGACCAGCTCGAAGAAGGCGTCGGGGCTGGCAAGCCAGCGTGCGTCGAAGATCCGGTGCGGGTAGCGCGCAATGCCGACGCCGGCCTGCGGGTCGCGGCGCTGCAGGGCGGCGAGGCTGGCCTTCAGCGGGTCGGCGATCGATTGCCAGGCGGGTGAGCGTGCGAGCGCCTGGTTGGTGGCGATGCCGCTGGCCGCAGAGGGCACGTCGAACCAGCGGCCGAAACCGGCGCCGGCTTTCTCGGCGGCCTGCAGCGCGACGGGCGAGGTGACGAGCAGCACCGGGTCGGCCGCTTGGGCACCGAGCGAGAGGGCCAGCGCGAGGCCGGCGGTCAGAAGGTGAAGTAGGCGTGGCACGCGGACGATTGTGCCGCCGCGATTCAGCCGGCCACCGTCAACGCCATCTGCTGCCGCATGAGCCCCGCCACGGCCACGCCCTGCGGATCGCCCAACTGCTCCAGCGCGGCGATCACGCCCTTGCGGTCGTCTTCCGAACGATCCTGGTTGAGCTTGAACTTGCCTTCGAGCACGCGCACCGGAATCTCGACCGCCGCGATCATGTCCAGGCGCGGCGCCACGAAGTCGAAGGGCATGGCGTCGAAGTCCCAGTTGCCGCCCAGCGGCGTGTCGTACAGCGCGACGGTGCGGCGCAGCACGGCATGGATGGCCGTGCTGTCCTCGATCACGCGGGGCGTGCCGCGCGCGTGGATCGCGGTGTAGTTCCAGGTCGGGAAGGTGCTCTGCTTCACGTACCAGCTGGGCGTGACGAAGGCATGCGGCCCCTGGAAGATGGCGAGCACTTCGGCGCCCGCACGCAGCTCGTCGAACTGCGGGTTCTTCTTCGACAGGTGCGTGGTGAGCAGGCCGGGGCCATCGTCCTGCGCGTCGAGCAGGAAGGGCAGGTGCGTGGCGCTGGCACCCGATGGACCTGCGGTGATGAGCGTGCCGAAGCTCCACGCACGGATGCCGGCGTGCAGCGTCGCGAGGTCGTCCTCGACGTACGGTGTGGGCGTGTACATGGCGAGGGCTTCAGCGCGCGGCCAGCGCGTGCATCCAGCGGGCGGCGTCGTCGAAGGCGCGGCCCGCCACGTCGGCGATGGACACGGCCTCCAGAAAGCCGTGGATCGTGCCGGGGTAGAGCACGTCGGTCACGGCCACGCCGGCTTCGCGCAGCCGTGCGGCCATGAGCACGCTGTCGTCGTGCAGCGGGTCGCACTCGGTGATGGCCAGGCACGCGGGCGGCAGGCCCTCGAGTCGCGCCGTGAGGCTGGCCAGGCGCGGGTCGCGAAAGTCTTCGGGCCGGCGCAGGTACAGGCCGTAGAACCACACCATCATGTGCAGCGACAGGCCGTACTCGCCCGCGCCGTAGCGCACCACCGACTCGCGGTACAGCTCGGTGCTGTAGGCGCCGTAGTTCAGCAGCATGCCCAGCGGCAGCGCCTCGCCCGCGTCGCGCAGCACGAGGCAGGCACCCACCGACAGGTTGGCGCCCGCCGAGTCGCCGCCGATGAAGAGCTGCGCGGGGTCGATGTCGAGCGTGCCTGCGTTCGCCGCGAGCCAGCGCATCACGTCGACGCACTCGTCGTGCGGCTGCGGAAACTGCGCTTCGGGCGCCCGCGTGTAGTCGATGCCGATGACGGCGATGCCCGCGCGGCCCGCGTACTCGCGCATCACGCGGTCGTGGGTGTCGAGGCTGAACAGCACGAAGCCGCCGCCGTGGATGTAGACCAGCGCGCCCTGCAGCCTGCGGTGCTGCGGGTAGTGCACGCGGATGCGCACGTTGCCGTGGCGCGTGGGCACCTGCTGTTCGACCGTGCGCGCCATCGCGGGGCCGCCTTCGGTCCACGGCGCGCGCACTTTCTCGGCGTTGGCGCGGCCTTCGGCGATCGGGATGGTGTGGCGCTTCGGGTAGCGGCTGCCCTCGGCCGCCATGAGGCGCATGAACTCGACGATCTGCGGATCGAGCGGGGGCGGGGCGGTGGGGTTCAGCCAGGTGGCGGGCAAGGGAGCGGCAGTCACGCAAACACTTTCTCAGGAGGGCGGGAGACAGATTCGGCCAGCGACGCGAGCGGCCGAGGCGTGGCCGCGAGCAGCGCCTGCGTGTACGCATGGCTCGGCTGGTCGAACACGGCGTCGCGCGGGCCTTGCTCGACGATGCGGCCGCGCTCCATCACAACGACGCGGTCGGCGATCTGCTCGACGGCCGCGAGGTCGTGGCTGATGAAAAGGCACGCAAAGCCGTGGTGCGCCTGCAGGCTTTGAAAGAGCCGCAGCACCTGCGCCTGGATGGTCATGTCGAGCGCGGACACGGGCTCGTCGGCCACCACGAAGGCGGGCCGGCGCACCAGCGCGCGCGCAATCGCCACGCGCTGGCGCTGGCCGCCCGAGAGCTCGTGCGGGTAGCGCGCGCCCAGGCCGTCCAGGCCGACTTCATCGAGCGTTTCGTGCACGCGCTTCACGCGCGCGGCGGCATCGAGCGCGGGCAGGTGGCGCAGCGGCTCGGCCACGATCTCCTGCACGCGCATGCGCGGGTCGAGCGACGAGAACGGGTCCTGGAACACCAGCTGGCAGGCGAGCCGGAAGCGGTGCAGCGCGGCGCGGTCGGCGCTGCGCACGTCGTCGCCGCGAAACAGGATCTGCCCCGCGTGCGACGGCGCGAGCCGCAGGATGGCGCGGCCCAGAGTGGTCTTGCCCGAGCCGCTGCCGCCCACCAACGCGACCATCTCGCCGGGGTGGATGTCCAGGTCGAGCCGGTCGATGACCTGCACCGGCGCATGGCGCTTAAAGAAGCCGGCGCGCGGGCCGGGGTAGCTCACGCACAGGCCGCGCACCTGCACCAGTGGCTGCTGCGCCGCGGCCGGGGCCGGCTTCGCGGCCTGGCGGCGCGGCAGGGCGTCGACCAGCTTGCGGGTGTAGGGCTGCTTCGGGTCGACGAGGATGGCGGGCACGTCGCCCGTCTCCACGAGCTTGCCTTTCTCCAGCACGATGGCGCGCTGCGCATAGCGCCCGACCAGCCCGAGGTTGTGCGTGATGAGCAGCACGGCCGTGCCCTGGTCTTTCGCGAGGCCGACCATGAGGTCGAGCACTTCGCGCTGGCTCAGCGTGTCGAGCGCGGTGGTCGGCTCGTCGGCGATCAGCAGGCGGGGCTGGAGCAGCATCACGCTGGCCAGCATGATGCGTTGGCGCATGCCGCCCGAGAACTCGTGCGGGTAGGCGTGCAGGCAGCGCTCGGGGTCGGCGATCTGCACGCGGCGCAGCATGTCGAGGCAGCGCGCGCGAATCTCGGCAGCCGACAGCTTCGTGTGCATGCGCAGGCCCTCGGCCATCTGCTCGCCGATGCGGTGCACCGGGTTGAGCGAGACCATCGGTTCCTGGAACACCATGCCGATGCCGGGCCCGCGGATGGGGCGCATGGCCTTCACGTCGCGCGTGCTCAGGTCTTCGCCGTCGAACACGATCTGCCCGCCGCTTTGCGCGATGCCGGGCGGCAGCAGCTGCAGGATGGCGCGCGCGGCCATGGTCTTGCCACTGCCCGATTCGCCCACCACGGCAAGGAACTCGCCGGGGCGCACGTCGAACGAGAGGTCGTGCACCAGCGTCTGGGCGCCGCCGTGCAGGTCGATCTTCAGGTGCCGCACGGAAAGCACGGGCGCTGCGGAAGAGGAGGGATGGGTCATGACTTCTCCGTGCGCGGGTCGAGCCGGTCGCGCAGCGATTCGCCCAGGAGGTTGATGCCCAGCAGCGTGAGCGCGATGCACAGGCCCGGCACCAGGCACAGCCACACGGCCGAAGCCATGTAGGGGCGTGCGCTGGAGAGCATGTTGCCCCAGGTGGGCGCGGGCGGCGGCACGCCCAGGCCGAGGAAGCTCAGGGCGCTTTCCGACAGCAGCACCCAGCCGAACATGCTGGTGGCCAGCACGGCGACGGGCGCCACGCAGTTGGGCAGGATGTGGCGCCACATGGTGTAGATCTCGCCGTTGCCGATCATGCGCGAGGCCTCGACGTACTCGCGCTCGCGCAGCGACAGCACGGTGCCGCGCACCACGCGCACCACCGAGGGCGCATACGCCATGCTCAGCGCGAGCACGATGCCCCACTGGTTGGCGCCCACGATCACCATCACGCCCAGCGCCAGCAGCAGGCCCGGAAAGGCCAGCAGCGTGTCGTTGAAGGCCATGAGCACGCGGTCGGTCCAGCCGCGCACGAAGCCGGCAAGCACGCCCACCACGAGGCCGACGGCGGTGGCCAGTGCCACCGTGAGCAGCGCGATGAGGCAGCTGGTGGAGGCCGCACGCATGGCACGGCTGGCCACGTCGCGCCCGAACTCGTCGGTGCCCAGCCAGTGCGCCATCGACGGCGGCTGCAGCTTGCCGCGCAGGTCGATGCCCAGCGGGTTGTAGGGCGTCCACAGCGCGGCCACCAGTGCCAGGACCAGCAGCACGCCGATGAGCACGCCGCCCACGAGGGTATGGGTCTTGATCTTTTTCACTGCACCGACACCCGGGGATCGAAGAGGGGATAGCACATGTCCACGATCAGGTTGATGACCACGTAGATGCAGGCCGTGAACAGCAGGCAGCCCTGCAGCACCGGGTAGTCGCGCGCGAAGATCGAATCGATCATCAGGCGGCCCAGGCCGGGCAGGGTGAACACCGTTTCGAGCACCGCGATGCCGCTCAGCAGATGGCCCAGGATGAGGCCGATCATGGTGAGCGTGGGGTTGAAGGCGTTGGGCAGCACATGGCGGCGCAGCACCTGCGACTCGGGCACGCCCTTGGCGCGCGCGTGCGTCACGTACTCGAGCCGCAGCACCTCGATGGTGCTGGCGCGCGACATGCGCGTGAGCACGCCGGTCTCGACCAGCACCAGCGTGACGATCGGCAGGATCACGTACAGCAGGCCCTGCGAGAAGTCTTCCGACATGGGCACGTAGCCCACCACCGGCAGCCAGTGCAGGTACTGGCCGAAGAACATCAGCAGCAGCAGGCCGAGCCAGAAGCTCGGCACCGACAGCATGAGCGTGGCCGCGCCGATGATGGCGAGGTCGGTCGGCCGGTCCTTGCGCCAGGCGGCGACGAGGCCGGCGGGCACGGCGATCAGCGAGGCCAGCGCCACGGCGGTGAGCACGATCACGGCGCTCACGTGAAAGCGCTCCCAGATCAGCGGCAGCACGGCCAGGCCGTTGGTGGTCGACACGCCCAGGTCGCCGGTGAGCGCGTGGCGTAGCCACACGACGTACTGGGTGACCAGGGGCTGGTCCAGCCCCATCTGCTGGCGGGCGAGTTCGAGCTGCGCCGGGTCGGCGCCTTCGCCGAGCATGAGCTGCACCGGGTCGCCCGGAATCAGCCGCATGAGCGTGAAGACGGCAATCGACACCAGCAGCAGCGTCGGGACCGTCATGGCGATCCGGCGCAAGAGGTAGGCAAGCATGGCGGCGGCGCCCCGTCAGCCGCGCGCGTCGAGCCGGACGTTCCAGAACCGCGGCTTGGCCGGCGCCCAGCCCTTGAAGCCGGCCACGCTCTTGCGCATGGCGGTGGCGTCGCTGGCGTTGAAGAGCACGACCATCGGCACGTCCTGCAGCATCTGCTTGTGCAGCTCGTCGAACAGCACCTGGCGGCGCGCCTTGTCGCGCGAGACCATGCTCTCGGTGAGCCGGGTCTGCGCGGCGGCGCTGTCCCACACCTTGCGCGGCTGCGTGGCCTTGTCGCCCGACACCATCTCGTAGTTGAGCGAGGGGTCGATGCGGGCCGAGTAGATGAAGGCCATGCTCTGGTACTGGCCCTTGGTGTAGCGGTCGAGCTGCGTGGCCCAGTCGAGCACTTCCAGTTCGATGTTGATGCCGGCCTCGGAGGCCATGGCCTGCACCAGCACGGCGGCCGAGTACAGCGCCTCGTAGCGCTTGTTGGCGACGAGCTTGATCGGCTGGCCGCGGTAGCCGGCCTCGGCCAGCAGCTTCTTGGCACCGGCGATGTCGCGCTTGTAGCCGCCGGCCTGCACGGCGCTGTAGAACGGGCTGGACGAAGGCACGACCGAGTTGTTGACGGCCGACAGGCCCTCGGTGACCGACTTGGCGATCTCGGGCGTGTCCAGCGCCAGTGCCAGCGCGCGGCGGATGCGCACGTCTTTCAGCAGCGGGTCGGTGGTCTGCAAGAGCAGCGCCACCATCGTCATCACCGGCGTGGTGTCGACGCGCACGTCGCTGCGCCCGCGCATCTCGACCACGTCGGCCGGGCTGGGGCTGATGAAGGCATCGATGCCGCCGCTGTACAGCGCCGCCTTGGCCGCGGCCGAGTCGGGAATGACGACGAAGCGCAGGTTCTCGATCTCGGCCTTCTTGCCGCCCGTGAGGCCGTCGCGCGCCTCGGGGCGCGAGGTGTAGCCGTCGAAGCGCGTGAGCTCGATGTACTGGCCGCGCTTCCACTCCTTGATCTTGTAGGGGCCGGTGCCCACGGGCTCCTTCCACTGGCCGTCGGCGCCGAGCGAGCTGCGGTGCACGATGGCGGCGCCGCCGCAGTCGGGGCGCGCCATCATGGTGAGGAACAGCGCGCTCGGGCGCTCGATCTTGAAGACCACGGTCTTGGGCGTGGGCGCTTCCACCGCGAGCACCTTGGTCATGCCCTTGCCGTCGAACTCGGGCAGGCAGCGCCAGCCGCTGGTGGGCTTGAGGTAGCGCTGCCAGCTCCACACCACGTCGTCGGCCGTGAGCACGGCGCCGTTCTGGAACTTCACGCCGTCGCGCAGCGTGAAGGTGTAGGTCAGGCCGTCGGCCGAGGTGTCGACCTTGCTCGCGAGCATCGGGCCGACCGAGGTGTCTTCGCGCAGCGCGACCAGGCCTTCGACGACGTGGATGAGCACGTTGTCGGTGTTGTCGTCGCGGTTGCCGCCGGGGTCGGTGGAGCGGATGTCGGAGTTGATCTGGATCCGCATCGTCTGGCCGGCAGGAGCCTGGGCGAAGGCCGCGCTGGCGGCCAGGCCGAGGCCGAGGACCAGCGCGGCGGCGGTGCGCGCAGCGGGAGGGAGGGACGGGGGCGTGGGCAGGTTCATGGCAACACTCCTGGCGATGGCTGGGCGGGGCGGGCGGATCAGAGGGAATACTCGGTGAAGCGGTGCGCCTTGAAGGGCGCCGGCGCGATGCGCATCTTTCGTGCCGCCGGGTCCATGACGATGGTCGCCACGGTGGCCGACGAGGCACCGCCGGGGCCCGCGCTCGGGCTGCGGCACACGGCGCGCGGCGCGCCGAAGCGGTCCTGCAGCGCGTCGAGCACGTCCTGCTCGGTGAGCAAACCTGCAGCGCGCTTGTTGTGCAGCGCCTCGGTCACGCGGCGGTCTCGGTAGAGCGAATCGGGCGTGGTCTCCAGGCTGCGGTCGACCACGCGCGCCAGCGCCGCCGGGGTCTTGAAGTGGTTGGCGTGCACCAGGATGCCGCCTTCGGGCTGCTGCCAGAACACCTGCTCGGGGCAGGTCTCCAGGCTCACGGCCTCGCCCTCGGCGTGCGTGATGATCATGTTGTTGGAGATCGAGCGCGCGCTGCGGCACACCACGCCCAGCGCGTTGGCGTACAGCGTCGACTGCAGGATGCCGCGGCGGATCAGCGCCAGCGGCACGCCCTGCTGCTTGCCGTCGTTGTCGGCCTTGATGAAGTTGCCGGTGACGGCGATGCCCGCGCTGTTGAGCCCCGCGCGCGCCAGCGTGCCGGCCTCGGCGAAGGTGAGCATGGCCGGGCCTTCGTCCGGCTGGATACGCAGCACCACGCCGAGCTCGAGGCTCTCGACGCGCCAGTCCCAGTTCTGCGCATGGATGAGCTTGCCGTCGCGCGCGGCCGAAGGCATGACGACCACGCCGGTGCAGCCGTCGGGTGGCTCGGTGGCTTCGAGCTGCTGGAAGGCGTAGAGCATTTCGCTGCGCGCGTTGAGCGCCACGATGTCCTCGGCCGGCACGCCCGCGCCTTCACCCACGCCCTCGATCTCGCGCAGCATGCCGGCGTCGAAGGCCTCGACCATCGGCATGAAGCGGCGCGCCAGCGCGCGCGTGCGCTCCCAGCTCAGGCCCACGCGCTCGAAGGCGGCGCGGTAGGTGCGCAGGCTCAGGTCGATGCGGTCGCCGGCAGCGCGGCCGTACTGGCGCCCGCGCTGCTGCGCGTCGCCTTCGATGTCGTACAGGGGGAACGATTCGATGTCCATGGTGTGTCTTGTCTCCGGGGCTTGTCTTGTGTGTCTGTGCTTGCAGCCTGAGGCGGTCAGGCTGCCGTGTCGCTGGCTTGTGCGGTCTGCGCGATGGCGGCGCGCAGGCTGTCGATGATCTGGTCGATGTGCCGGCGCTCCAGCGTGAACGGCGGCGACAGCGCAATGGTGTCTCCCACCGAGCGCACCAGTACGCCGCTGTCGTCCAGGCAATGTTGCGCCACCGCCTGCGCATGCGTGCCGGGGCCCGAGGCCCAACCCTGCAGCTCGATGCCGGCCAGGAGGCCGACGTTGCGCACGTCGATCACGCCCGGCAGGCCGCGCAGGCTGTGCAGGCCGTCTTCGAAGTAGGGCGACAGCTCGGCGGCGCGGGCGATCAGGCCGTCTTCGGTGTAGGCGTCGAGCGTGGCCATGGCGGCGGCGCAGGCCAGCGGATGGCCCGAGTAGGTGTAGCCGTGCGAGAGCTCGACCGCGCTCACGCTGCCTTGCATGAAGGCGTCGTGCACCGCGCCGCGCATGAGCACGGCGCCCATCGGCACGGCGCCGTTGGTCAGGCCCTTGGCGGTGGTGATGAGGTCGGGCGTCACGCCGAACAGGTCGGACGCGAAGTTGCGGCCCACGCGCCCGAAGCCGGTGATGACCTCGTCGAAGATCAGCAGGATGCCGTGCTTGTCGCAAATTTCGCGCAGGCGCTTCAGGTAGCCGCGCGGCGGCGGCAGCACGCCGGTGGAGCCAGCCACGGGCTCGACGATCACGGCGGCAATGGTCGAGGCGTCGTGCAGCGCGACCAGCGCCTCGAGCGCGTCGGCCTTGTCGATGCCGTGCGGCGGCTCGCCGCGCGAGAAGGCGTTGCGCGCCAGGTCGAGCGTGTGCGGCAGGTGGTCCACGCCGTTGAGCAGCGGCCCGAAGGTGCTGCGCTGGCGCCCGATGCCGCCCACCGAGATGCCGCCGAAGCCCACGCCGTGGTACGAGCGCTCGCGCCCGATGAGCCGGTAGCGGCCTGCGTCGCCGCGCGCCCGGTGGTAGGCCACGGCGATCTTCAGCGCGGTGTCGACCGACTCGGAGCCCGAGTTGGTGAAGAACACGTGGTCCATGCCGGCCGGCGCCATCTGCGCGAGGCGCTGCGCCAGCGTGAAGGCGGCGGGGTGGCCGATCTGGAAGTTGGAGGCGTAGTCGAGCACGTCGATCTGCGCCTTCATCGCCGCGCTGACCCGCGGATTGCGGTGCCCGGCGTTCACGCACCACAGGCCGGCGATGGCGTCGAGCACGCGGCGGCCGTCGGCCAGGTCGTAGTACAGGCCCTCGCTGCCGACGATGAGGCGCGGCGCTTGCTTGAACTTGCGGTTGGGCGTGAAGGGCATCCAGAACGCGTCGAGCGAACCGGGTGGCGTTGTCAGGGTATCGGCGGAAGCCACGGTGTTTTTCTCCTTGGGAAACGACCCATCGTCCGGGTCGGCGTGGGGCCGATCTTGAAATCCAAATTGTATTTTTGGCGCGAGATGTACATGGTTTTTTGGGGCCAAAAATACAAAAGACCCGCGATGATCGGCACCCAGCCCGTGTTTCCGGAGACCCATGGATGGCCCCGCAGCAGCAGATGCAGACGCAGATGGACAACAAGTCGGTCCCGCCGCTCACCCAGCGCGTGAGCCGCTACATCCTCGATCAGGCCCTGGCCGGCGGCTACGAGAACGGCCGCCACATGACCGAGACCGACCTCGCGGGCCGGCTCGGCATTTCGCGCACGCCGGTGCGCGCTGCGCTGCGGCTCTTGCACGAGCGTGAGTTGCTGGCGCACGTGCCCAACCGCGGCTACACGCTGGTGGCCGATCGCGAGGCGCTCGACCGTGCGCGCCGCGAGATGCCGGAGGACGAGGAGAAGACGCTCTATTACCGTGTGCTGCGCGACCGCCTCGCGGGCAAGCTGCCGACGCGCGTCAACGAACTCGAGCTGGCCCAGACCTACGGCGTGCCGCGCCCGCTGCTGCGCAACGTGATGACCACGCTGCTGCAGGACGGCGTGCTGCGCGGTCGCCACTACCAGCGCTGGGAGTTCACCGAAACCCTCGACTCGGTCGAGAGCGAGCGCGAGAGCTACCGCTTTCGCCTGGTGGTGGAATGCGCGGCGCTGCGTGAGCCGGGCTTCAAGGTCGAGCACGAGCGGCTGCTGGCCTGCCGCGAACAGCAGCAGACCTTGCTCACGCACGCCTCGCGCCATTCGTGGATGGAGTTCTTCGAGGCCAACGCGCAGTTCCACGAGCTGCTGGCCAGCGCCTCGGGCAACCGCTTCATCCTCGATGCGGTGAAGCAGCAGAACCGGCTGCGCCGCATCTCCGATCTGTCGGACTACCCGCTCGTGAACATCGACCTGCTGCGCAAGTCGTGCCGCGAGCACCTGCAGATCCTCGACGCGGTCGAGGAGAACAAGCTCGAAGTCGCCGCCAAGCACATGCACGCCCACCTGAGCCGTGCCAGCGACATCCTGGAGCGCCGCGTGATGGGCGACCTGGATGCGCTCGGCGAATGAGCCGCGACACCCTTATGACCACCCCAGAAACGACGGCTCCCGATGCCGCGCTGGCCGACGGCTGGCGCGATGGTTTTCCCACGGCCGACACTGTCGCGCAGCGCCCGCGCGAACGCCCGATCTTCCAGGCGCCCGAGAACCGCTGGGCCTTCTCGCACCTGCGCGAGCTGCAGCCGACGCGCAACGTGTCGCGCGGCACCGGTGCGGTGTCTGTGCTGCCGCGCGCCGAGCGGCCCGAGCTCGACACGCTGGCCTTCACCTTGCCCGCCGACGGCTCGCGCACCGACTGGCATAGCGCGCTCACAACGATCTGCGCCGACGGTGCGGTGGTGCTGCACCGCGGGCGCATCGTCTACGAGCGCTACTTCGGTGCGCTCGACGAGCACGGGCAGCACATGGCGATGTCGGTCACCAAGTCGGTCGTCGGCACGGTCGGTGCGATGCTCGCGGTCGAGGGCGCGCTCGATGAGCATGCGCAGGTGCGGCACTACATCCCCGAGCTGGCGACGAGCGCCTTCGGCCACGCCACCGTGCGCCAGGTGATGGACATGACGACGGGCATCGACTATTCGGAGGACTACACCGACCCCGACGCCGGCGTGTGGAAGCACGCGCGCGCCGGCCAGTTGTTGCCGCGCCCCGCGGGCTACGCGGGCGCCGAGGGCTACCGCCAGTTCCTGCAGACCGTGCAGGGGCAGGGCACGCACGGCGAGGCCTTTGCCTACCGCACCGTCAACACCGACGTGCTGGGCTGGCTCATCAGCCGCGTGGCCGGCCAGCCGCTGGCGCGGGTGCTGGGCGAGCGCATCTGGTCGCGCCTGGGCGCCGAGCAGGACGCGGCCTTTGCCGTGGACGGGCAGGGCGCCGAGTTCGCGGGCGGCGGCCTGTGCACCGGCCTGCGCGACTTGGCGCGGCTGGGCGAAATGATGCGGCTGGGCGGCGCGTTCAACGGCATGCAGATCGTGCCCGAGGCCGTGGTGGCCGACATCCGCCGCGGCGCCGATCCGGCGCGCTTTGCGCTCGCGGGCTACACGCGGCTGGCCGGCTGGAGCTACAGAAACATGTGGTGGGTGGCGCACGACGCGCGCCGTACCTTCACCGCGCAAGGCATCCACGGCCAGGCGCTGCACATCGACCCCGAGGCCGAGATGGTGGTGGCGCGCTTCGCCTCGCACCCGCTGGCCGCCAACGCGCACCTGCCGACCTCGATGCACGCCTTTCGCGCGCTGGCCGAGCACCTGATGCGCGGCTGATTTCCTTCGCTTCTCTTTTCTTTCTTCTTCTTCATGCTCACCCAAGTCACGACCAACGCGAGCCTGCAGGCCCGCAAGAACGCCGCCTGCGCGCAGGGCATCGGCACGCTCACGCCGCACTTCACCGCCCGCGCTGACAACGCCGAACTGTGGGACGTGGAAGGCCGGCGCTTTGTCGACTTTGCCAGCGGCATCGCCACGCTCGCCACCGGCCACCGCCACCCGCGCATCGTGGCGGCCGTGCGCGCGCAGCTCGACGACTTTCACCACACCTGCTTCCACGTCACGCCGTACGAGGAGTACGTGGCGCTGTGCGAGCAACTGAACCGCCTCGTGCCTGGCCCCAGCGCCAAGAAGAGCGCGCTCTTCACAACCGGCGCCGAGGCCATCGAGAACGCGATGAAGGTGGCGCGCGCCGCCACCGGCCGCAGCGGCGTGGTGGCGTTCTCGGGCGCCTTCCACGGCCGCACCTTCATGGGCATGGCGCTCACCGGCAAGGTCGCGCCGTACAAGGCGGGCTTCGGCCCGATGCCGGGTGACGTGTGGCACGTGCCGTTTCCGGCCGCGCCGCTGGGCGTGACGGTGGACGACAGCATCGCGGCGCTCGACCGGCTGTTCAAGACCGACGTCGATCCGCAGCGCGTGGCCGCGATCGTCATCGAGCTGGTGCAAGGCGAGGGCGGCTTCTACGTGGCGCCGCCCGCACTCATGGAGCACCTGCGCGCGGAGTGCGACCGTCACGGCATCCTGCTCGTCGTCGATGAAATCCAGACCGGCTTCGGGCGCACCGGCAAGCTCTTTGCGCTGGAGCACTACGGCATCGAGGCCGACCTGGTCACGACCGCCAAGAGCCTGGCCGGCGGCTTCCCGCTGTCGGCGCTCACGGGGCGCGCCGAACTCATGGACGCCACGCGCGTCGGCAGCCTGGGCGGCACCTACGCGGGCAACCCGCTGGCGGTGGCCGCGGCGCTGGAGACGATGCGCGTGATCGAGGACGAAGGGCTGGTCGCGCGCGCTCGCATGCTCGGCGAGCGGCTGACGGCATGCCTCGCGGCACTGCGCACCGAGGTGCCGCGCATCTGCGACGTGCGCGGCCTGGGCGCGATGGTGGCGGTGGAGTTTCGCGATCCGCACAGCGGCGAGCCCGACGCCGAGTTCACGAAGCGCGTGCATGCGGCCGGGCTCGAACGCGGCCTGCTGCTGCTGACCTGCGGCGTGCACGGCAACGTGGTGCGTTTCCTGTTTCCGCTCACCATTCCGGAGGCGGTTTTTGAAGAAGGGCTGGGGCTGCTGGCCGAATCGATTCGCGCGGCCAACGTCTGAACGACTAACGTCGCGGCGCAATGCCGAGCGTGCGGCAGAAGTCGTAGAAGTCTTCGAGCTGCAGCGACTTGTCGAACACCGCATCGACGCCTGCCGACAGCGCGCCTTCACGCACCTCGGAGGTCGCGTGGTTCATGAACACCACGGTGCGCTGCGCGGGCGACTTGCGTTCCCTCAGGTGGTTGGCCACGGTCAGGCCGTTGCCTTGCGCAAGGAACACGTCGATCACGGCGGCGTCCCAGGCGTCGGGGTTCGCGTCGAGCCAGTCGATGGCTTCGTCGCTGCTGCTGGCGGTGGCGACGACTTCGCATCCGGAGAATTCCCTCAGTCCATCGGTCAGGGTGGTGGCGATCAGGGGGTTGTCTTCTATGAGGTAGATGCGGGTCATCGGTGCGTAGCCTGGAAATGAAATGCAACGGCTCGTCTGCGCTTGTGGCGCGGGTCTGCCGGGCCGGTCTATTGTCACGAGGCGAGGGCGGGGCGGAGTCGGACAACGCCGCCACATGGCGTCCCCCGCGCACGCGAAAGCGCTGTTTGTGCATTGCATCACTGGCGTACAAGACGCGGAGGCGGGGCGTGCCTATCTTGCGGGGCTTCTTTGACTCCGTCACGACAGGTTCTTCGATGCCGCGTTCTTCTTCGTCTTCCTTCGCTCCACCCTTCACCGCTTCGGGCCGCAGCGCGCTCGTGCAGGCGCCGCCGTGGCACTACGCCGGGTGGCTGGTCAATGTGGGCTTCTCGTTCGATGCCGCACGCGGCGCCGCGCTGGTGCCGCCGGAGGTCGGCGTGGCCACGGGCAACGGCTGCGTGCATTTCGCCGACTGGCAATCGTGCGGCGACGACGGGCGCGAAATGCTCGACCCGGTGTACGCGCAATACCGCGAGACCATCGTGGTGCTCGAGATCGAACCGGCGCGCGGCGACACGTCGCGCCGCTGCTTCTACTGCCCGCTCATCTACGTCGACCAGGACATCTCGATGCTGCGCGGCTGGCTGCAGGGCTGGCCCAAGAAGATCGGCCAGACCTGGCTCACGCGCAGCCTGCCGCTGATCCATCCGGCCGCCGCGCCGATGGCGGCCGGCAGCCGGCTCGGCGCGAGCCTCAGCGTGAAGGAGCGGCGGCTGGTGGATGCCACGGTCACGTTGTCGGGCGAGGCGAGCGGGCCACTCGGCTTCCTGGCCGCGCCCACCATCGGCGCCATCGGCTGGCCTGACCTGACGCAAGCCGGCAGCGTGACGGTGCCGCGCTACCTGCGTGCCGACATCATCGACCGTGTCGAAACGGGCTGGGTTCACGGCGAGGCCACGCTGCGCTTTCACGAGCATCCGGTGGAGGAACTGGCGCTGCTCGGCCCCGTGCAGGCGACGCAGGCCAGCGCGGGCTGGATGGGCCTCACGGTGCGCGGCGCGATCGCGGTGTGAGGAGGGCGCTGCCTCCGGCGGGTGGCTGCGCTACCCTCGGCGGGCCATGACGCTTCCCGCCCCGACGACCTCGCACGTGATCGGCATGCCGCTGGCCGACGGCACGCCGGTCGAGGTGATGTTCGCGGGCGATCCCAAGGCGCACTTCGCGCTGCACTGGCATGCGGAGTGGAGCGTGGGCGCGATCGTCGAAGGCCGCTGCGAGTTCGTCTGCGCCGGCGCGCCCCGCTCGGCGCAGGCCGGCGAGCTGGTGCTGATGCCGCCGTTCGCGCTGCACACGGCCGGCGTGAGCGCCCAAGGCTTTCGCATGGTGATGCTGTATGTGCCGCACGCCTGGGTGGCGGCGCGAATGGGGTGGCCGGCTGGTCGGCGCGGGTCGCTGCGGCAGGAGGTCTGGCGCGACGAGGCGAGCGTCGATGCGCTCGCGCAGGCGTCATCGGCGAAGGACGGTGCGCGCATCGGCGCGCTGCTCGACGGCATCTTCCGCACGCAGACGACCGAGCCGCTCGTGGCGGTTGCGCGGGCGACAGGGGATGCGCGCGTCGAGGCCGTGTGCGACCTGCTCGCGACCGAGGACGCCTGCCGCATCGAACCCGCGTCGCTGGCCGAACGGCTCGGCGTGTCGCGCGAGCACTTCCATCGCCTGTTCCGCGCGGCGGTCGGCATGGCGCCGGCGCAGTACGCGCGGCTGGCGCGCATCGCCCGCGCCAAGGTGCTGCTGCGCGAGGGCCATGCGCCCGCCGAGGTGGCCGCGCAATGCGGCTTTGCCGACCAGGCGCATTTCTCGCGCTGGTTCCGCCGCTGCTTCGGCGTGACGCCGGGGAACTACCGGGCAGGCGGCTCGCCAAAAACCGTCGCGTGAGAAACTACGCCCCCGAGCGAGCGCCCCGCGTATGAACGACAAGTCCTTGAATCTGAAAGAAAAAATCATCTCCGTCGCGCCCATGATGGATTGGACCGACAGGCATTGCCGCGTCTTCCACCGCCTCATGACGCGCCACGCGCTGCTCTACACGGAGATGGTGACCACCGGCGCGCTGATCCACGGCGACGTGCCGCGCCACCTGCGCTTTCATGAAGAAGAACACCCCGTGGCGCTGCAGCTCGGCGGCAGCGAGCCGCACGACCTGGCGCACTGCGCGAAGCTCGGGCAGGAGTGGGGCTACGACGAGATCAACCTGAACTGCGGTTGCCCGAGCGAGCGCGTGCAGCGCGGCGCGTTCGGGGCCTGCCTCATGAACGAGCCGCAGCTGGTGGCCGATTGCGTGAAGGCGATGGTCGACGTGGTCGATGTGCCGGTCACGGTGAAGCACCGCATCGGCATCGACAAGATCGAGAGCTACGAGTTCGTGCGCGACTTCGTCGGCGCGGTGAGCGAGGCCGGCTGCGGCACGTTCATCGTGCATGCGCGCAACGCCTGGTTGCAGGGCCTGAGCCCGAAGCAGAACCGCGAGATTCCGCCGCTGCGCTATGCGCTGGTGCACCGCCTGAAGCACGACTTTCCGGCGCTGCAGTTTTCGATCAACGGCGGCATCGCCACCAACGCGCAGGTGCACGAGCACCTGCGGCTGCTCGACGGCGCCATGATCGGCCGCGAGGCGTATCACAACCCCTGGTGGCTGGCCGAATGGGACGCCGAGTTCTACGGCGAGGCCCCGCAGACGCTCACGCGCGAGGACATCGAGGCGCAGATGTGCGACTACATGGTCCGCGAGGCGGCCGAACACGGCACGAACTGGTGGTCGATCGCGCGCCACATGCTGGGCCTGCGCAACGGCCTGCCCGGCGCGCGCCGCTGGCGCCAGGTCTGGAGCGACCACCGCCTGAAGACCCGCCCGCCGCACGAAGTGATGGCGCTGGCGCACGAACCTGCCGCCCAGGCCGCCTGAATTTCGGCCTTGCCGCCCCGACTTTGTAGACAGTCAACACAATTGAGCGAAGTTGACGCTCGATGGAACACAGTTTCATGACAATGCAACAACAAGTGTGAGCGAAGCACCTGTTTTTGCTCAAGAATAAGGCGGTCAGGGAAACAAGAAAAAGGTTCTGTCTTATGAGTGAAGCTGCAGGCAGCAAGGAAGAAGTCAGTGCGCTTGCCAGGGGGTTGTCGCTGCTGAAGGTCATCGGGATGGCGGCAGCGCCCGTCGGAAACCGGGAATTGGCCGACACCACCGGCATTCCGAAGGCCACGGTGTCGCGCCTCACGGCGACGTTGGTGGGGGCGGGGTATCTGCGGCAGTCGCAAGACAGCGAGCGTTTCAGCCTGGGGCCGGTGTTGCTCGACATGAGCAGCCGCTACCTGCGCAATTTCGACCTGAGGGCGCTGGCGCGCCCCCATCTGAGCAACCTGGCCGAACTGTCGGGCGCCAGCATCCACATGGCGGTGCGCGACGACCTGGACATGCTGGTCATCGATTCGCTGCGCCCGCGCTCGGCGCTCATCAGCTCCCGCATCGACGTCGGCTCGCGCATGTCCATCGCCACCTCCGCCTCCGGCCGCGCCTACATCGGCGCCTTGCCCGGGCCCGAGCAGTCGGCATTGCTGGAGCAGATCCGCCTCGAAACCGGCGAGAACTGGCACGCCATCGAGCCGCGCCTCATCGCCAGCCTCGAAGAGCACGCCCGCTTGGGCTACTGCACCTCCTTCGGCGAATGGAACCCCCAGATCCACGCCCTGGGCTTCGCACTGGAAGGCCCGCGCGGCGAACGCTACGGCGTGAGCTGCGGCGGCCCCGCCTACCTGCTGCCGAGGGAGGCCATGCTGAGCCGTGTCGCCCCGCGCATGCTGGAAATCGCCCAGCGCATCGCGACAGAGGCCGGCACCCTCACGCTAGGCTGAAAAAGGAAATAGACCGCGCCCGAAGGGCGCCGGTCACCTTCGTGAGACGCCGCGGAACCGGCTCCGCCGGGCCGCAGGCGTCGCCCCCGGAAGGGGGTTGGCGAAGCGACACGAAGTGCGCGCAGCCTGGGGGAGAGCCCTATACAGCGGCTTCCAGGCCGTTGAGGAAGTGCTCGCGCATGCGCGCCATGGCCGTGGCGGCGTCGCGCGCCTCGATGGCCGCCATCACCGCACGGTGCTCCGCCAGCGACTCGCCAATGCGCCCCGCCTTCAGCAGCGAGTTGTGGCGATTGAGCTTCATCACCTTGCGCAGGTCGGCCACCATCTGGTCGCGCCACTTGTTGTTGGCAATGGCCAGCAGGCTCATGTGGAAGCGCTCGTTCACCGCAAAGAAGTGCTCGCGGTCTTCCTTGCCGGGGGCGGCGGCGGCTTCCAGCTCGGCGTGCAGCGCCTTCAGCTCGGCGCGCTGGGCATCGGTGGCGCGCTCGGCCACCACGCCGGCGGCGTCGCTCTCGAGCAGCGAGAGCAGGTGGTACACGTCGGCCAGGTCCTGCTCCGACACCTCGGTGACGTAGGCGCCGCGGCGCACCTTCATCGTCACCAGCCCTTCGGCGGCCAGCACCTTCAGCGCCTCGCGCAGGGGCGTGCGGCTGATGCCGTATTCCTCGGCCAGCTTGAGCTCGTCGATCCAGCTGCCCGGCTCCAGTTCGCGGCGGAAGATCCGCTGGCGCAGGAGCTCGGCCACCTCTTCATAGAGGGCGCGGGGGGTCAGGGTGACGGCGGACATGGGCTGAACTGTACTTCAAAATCGCGTTTGAATTAATAATTACAGATGGGTTAGACTTGTGAACGGCTTGCAAATCCGTGCAAGCGACCTTGCGAATCCCGTCAGACCACCGCCTGGAGCGGCGCCTTCCATGAGCAGCAGCACACCCGAACCCACCTACAAGCCGGCCGATCTCGACGCCTGGGCCAAGTCCGCCGCCAAGTCGGCGCCCGGCGGCGACGTGAATGCGCTGAACTGGATCACGCCCGACGGCATCAGCGTGAAGCCGCTGTACACCGCGGCCGACCTGCGAGGCCTGAAGTACACCGACACGCTGCCCGGCTTCGAGCCCTACCTGCGCGGCCCGCAGGCCACCATGTACGCGGTGCGCCCCTGGACCATCCGCCAGTACGCCGGCTTCTCGACCGCCGAGGAATCGAACGCCTTCTACCGCAAGGCGCTGGCCGCCGGCGGGCAGGGCGTGAGCGTGGCCTTCGACCTAGCCACCCACCGCGGCTACGACAGCGACCATCCGCGCGTGACCGGCGACGTCGGCAAGGCCGGCGTGGCGATCGACTCGGTCGAGGACATGAAGATCCTGTTCGACCAGATTCCGCTCGACAAGGTGAGCGTGTCCATGACGATGAACGGTGCCGTGCTGCCGGTGCTCGCGGGCTACGTGGTCGCGGCCGAAGAGCAGGGCGTGGCACAAGATCAGCTGAGCGGAACCATCCAGAACGACATCCTCAAGGAGTTCATGGTCCGCAACACGTACATCTTTCCGCCGGCGCCGAGCATGCGGATCATTGGCGACATCATCGAGTACACGGCGCAGAAGATGCCCAAGTTCAACTCGATCTCGATCAGCGGCTATCACATGCAGGAAGCCGGCGCCAACCAGGCGCTGGAGCTCGCGTTCACGCTGGCCGACGGCAAGGAATACGTGAAGACCGCGCTGGCCAAGGGCCTGGACGTCGACGGCTTTGCCGGGCGCCTGAGCTTCTTCTGGGCCATCGGCATGAACTTCTATCTGGAAGTGGCCAAGATGCGCGCGGCGCGTCTGTTGTGGTGCCGCATCATGAAGGAGTTCAACCCCAAGAACCCCAAGAGCCTGATGCTGCGCACGCACTGCCAAACGTCTGGCTGGTCGCTCACCGAGCAGGACCCGTACAACAACGTGGTGCGCACCACCATCGAGGCGATGGCCGCGGTGTTCGGCGGCACGCAGAGCCTGCACACCAACGCGCTCGACGAAGCCATTGCGCTGCCCACCGAGTTCAGCGCCCGCATCGCGCGAAACACGCAGCTCATCATCCAGGAAGAGACGCACATCACGAACGTGATCGACCCCTGGGCCGGCAGCTACATGATGGAGAAGCTCACGCAGGACATGGCCGACGCCGCCTGGACCATCATCGAAGAGGTCGAAGCGATGGGCGGCATGACCAAGGCCGTGGACAGCGGCTGGGCCAAGCTCAAGATCGAAGCCGCCGCCGCCGAGAAGCAGGCGCGCATCGACTCGGGCAAGGACGTGATCGTCGGCGTCAACAAGTACAAGCTCAAGAACGAAGACGCGATCGACAGCCTGTCGATCGACAACGTGAAGGTGCGCGAGCAGCAGGTGGCGCGCCTGCAGAGCATCCGCGCTTCGCGCGACAACGCCAAGGTGCAGGCCGCGCTGGACGCGCTCACCGATGCCGCCGAGAACAACACCGGCAACCTGCTGGCGCTGAGCATCGACGCGGTGCGCGCGCGCGCCACCGTCGGCGAGATTTCCGACGCCCTCGAAAAGTCATTCGGCCGCCATCGCGCCGACACGCAGAAGGTGACCGGTGTGTACGCTGCCGCCTATGACTCGGCCGAAGGCTGGGAAGCGCTCAAGACCGAGATCAACGACTTCGCCGAGGCGCAAGGCCGCCGCCCGCGCGTGATGATTTCCAAGCTCGGCCAGGACGGGCATGACCGCGGCGCGAAGGTCGTCGCCACAGCGTTCGCCGACCTGGGCTTCGACGTCGACATGGGCCCGCTGTTCCAGACGCCCGAAGAGTGCGCGCGCCAGGCCATCGAGAACGACGTGCATGCCGTGGGCGTGAGCACGCTCGCCGCCGGCCACAAGACGCTGGTGCCGGCCATCATCGAAGAGCTGCGCAAGCAGGGCGCGGACGACATCATCGTCTTCGTCGGCGGCGTGATTCCGCGCCAGGACTACGACTTCCTCTACGAAGCCGGCGTCAAGGGCATCTACGGCCCGGGCACGCCCATCCCGGCCAGCGCCAAGGACGTGCTGGAGCAGATCCGCGCGGCCGTCGTAGTCTGAGACGAATCGACGTGGGCGATCTCTTGTCGCGGCTGTCGCTGCAGCCCGTGGATTCCAGCGATTTCGAAGACATGCTGGCCGTGCGCATCGATGCGATGCGTCCGAGCTTGGAGCGCGTCGGCCGTTTCGACCTCACGCGCTCGCGCGAGCGCCTGTCGGCCGGTTTCGTGGTGCCGTACATGCACCACATCGTGCTCGACGGTGAGCAGCGCCTGGGCTTCATCACGCTCAAGCCCGAGGACGCGGATGCGCTGCGCCTCGATCACCTGTACCTGCGCACCGGCTTCCAGGGGCGCGGCATCGGCGAATGGGCGCTGCGCTGGGCCAAGGCGCAGGCGCGCGAACAGCAGCTGGACATCAAGCTCACCGCGCTCGTGCAGAGCGACGCCAACCGCTTCTACCAGCGGCACGGCTTCGTGCTCGAAGGCGAGGAGGGCGTCGACCTGCACTACCGCTGGCGCGTGGCGTCGGAGGCCGCGTGCTGAACACCGTCGGCGCGCTCGAACGCGCGCTGGCCGATGCGCCGGGCATGGCGCAGCGGCGTGCCATCGCCAAGGCGATCACGCTGCTCGAATCGACGCGCACCGACCATCGCGCGCAGGCCGACGAACTGCTCACGGCGCTGCTGCCGCGCACCGGCGCATCGTTTCGTCTCGGCATCTCGGGCGTGCCCGGCGTGGGCAAGTCGACCTTCATCGAAACGCTGGGCCTGTTGCTGATCGGCAAGGGCCACCGCGTGGCGGTGCTCACCATCGACCCCTCGTCCACCGTGTCGGGCGGCTCCATCCTCGGCGACAAGACGCGCATGGAGCGCCTGTCGGTGCACGAGCGCGCCTACATCCGGCCCAGCCCCTCGAGCGGCACGCTCGGCGGCGTGGCCGAGAAGACGCGCGAGGCCATGCTGGTCTGCGAGGCCGCGGGCTACGACATCGTCATCGTCGAGACCGTGGGCGTGGGCCAGAGCGAAACGGCCGTGGCCGGCATGACCGACATGTTCGTGCTGCTGCAGCTGCCCAACGCGGGCGACGACCTGCAGGCGATCAAGAAGGGCGTGATGGAGCTGGCCGACCTGGTCGCCATCAACAAGGCCGACATCGACCGCGACGCCGCCACGCGCGCGCAGGCGCAGATCACCTCGGCGCTGCGCCTGTTCGGCCACCAGGGCAACCCCGACCACGCGCACGCGGTGCACGACGCGCACAGCGGCGTGGAGCGCCGTTTCTGGCTGCCCAAGGTGCTGCAGCTGAGCGCGCTCGCCGGCACCGGCGTCGACGCCTTCTGGGACGCCGTGCTCGAATTCAAGACGCTACAGACCGCCAACGGCAAGCTCGCGAAGCGCCGCGAAAAACAGGCCACCGCGTGGATGTGGGAACGCATCGACGCCGGGCTCAAGCAGGCGTTCCGCCAGCACGCGCAGGTGCGCGAGCTGCTGCCGCAACTCACGCAGCAGGTGGCCCAGGGCAGCCTGCCGGCCTCGACGGCGGCGCGCCAGCTGCTCGCCGCGGCAGCCATCACCGCCCGGGTGTGACACCCCGGCCCCCACAAGACTCTCCCAGCAATCCAGAACCACAGCTTCGGAAGCACACCATGCAAGAACTGATCGAACAACTCGAAAAGAAGCGCGCCCAGGCGCGACTCGGCGGCGGGCAGAAGCGCATCGACGCGCAGCACGCCAAGGGCAAGCTCACGGCGCGCGAGCGCATCGAGCTGCTGCTCGACGACGGCACGTTTGAAGAGTGGGACATGTTCGTCGAGCACCGCTCGGTCGACTTCGGCATGGCCGAGCAGAAGATCCCCGGCGACGGCGTGGTCACGGGCTACGGCATGATCAACGGCCGCCTCGTGTTCGTGTTCAGCCAGGACTTCACGGTCTTCGGCGGCGCGCTCAGCGAAGCCCACGCCGAGAAGATCTGCAAGGTGATGGACCAGGCCATGAAGGTCGGCGCACCGGTCATCGGCCTGAACGACTCGGGCGGCGCCCGCATCCAGGAAGGCGTGGCCTCGCTGGGCGGCTATGCCGACGTGTTCCAGCGCAATGTGATGGCCTCGGGCGTGGTGCCGCAGATCAGCATGATCATGGGCCCGTGCGCCGGCGGCGCGGTGTACTCGCCCGCCATGACCGACTTCATCTTCATGGTGAAGGACAGCAGCTACATGTTCGTCACCGGCCCCGAGGTGGTGAAGACCGTGACGCACGAGAGCGTCACGGCCGAGGAACTGGGCGGCGCCATCACCCACACCACGCGCAGCGGCGTGGCCGACATGGCGTTCGAGAACGACGTCGAGGCGCTGATGATGTTGCGCCGCCTGTACAACTACCTGCCGCTGAACAACCGCGAGAAGCCGCCGGTGCGCCTGGGCAACGACGGCCAGGGCGACCCGGCCGACCGGCCCGACTACTCGCTGGACACGCTGGTGCCCGACAACCCGAACAAGCCCTACGACATCAAGGAACTGATCCTGAAGGTGGTGGACGACGGCGACTTCTTCGAGCTGCAGCCCGACTACGCGAAGAACATCGTGATCGGCTTCGCGCGCATGGAAGGCCAGACGGTCGGCATCGTGGCCAACCAGCCGCTGGTGCTGGCGGGCTGCCTGGACATCAAGAGCAGCATCAAGGCCGCGCGCTTCGTGCGCTTCTGTGATGCCTTCAACATCCCCGTCATCACCTTCGTCGACGTGCCCGGCTTCATGCCCGGCACCGGCCAGGAGTACGGCGGCATCATCAAGCACGGCGCCAAGCTGCTGTACGCGTACGCGGAGTGCACGGTGCCCAAGATCACCGTCATCACGCGCAAGGCCTACGGCGGTGCGTACGACGTGATGGCCTCCAAGCACCTGCGCGGCGACGTCAACCTGGCCTGGCCGCGCGCCGAGATCGCGGTGATGGGCGCCAAGGGCGCGGTGGAGATCATCTTCCGCGAAGACAAGAACGACCCCGAGAAGCTCGCCGCCCGCGAGGCCGAGTACAAGGCCCGCTTCGCCAACCCGTACGTGGCCGGCGCGCGCGGCTACATCGACGACGTGATCCTGCCGCACGAGACGCGCAAGCGCATCTGCCGCTCGCTCGTGATGCTGCGCGAGAAGAAGCTCGAGAACCCGTGGCGCAAGCACGGAAACATTCCGCTCTGAGCCGCACGGAGAAAGAAGAACATGTTCAAGAAGATCCTGATCGCCAACCGTGGCGAAATCGCCTGCCGCGTCATCCAGACCGCGAAGAAGATGGGCATCCTGACCGTCGCCGTCTACTCCGACGCCGACAAGGAAGCCCGCCACGTCGAGCTGGCCGACGAGGCCGTGCACATCGGTGCCGCGCCCAGCCGTGAGAGCTACCTGCAGGCCGACCGCATCATCGCGGCCTGCAAGAAGACGGGCGCCGAGGCTGTGCACCCGGGCTACGGCTTCCTGTCGGAGAACGAAGCCTTTGCGCGCAAGGTCGAGGAAGAGGGCATTGCCTTCATCGGCCCGAAGCACTATTCGATCGCGGCCATGGGCGACAAGATCGCCTCGAAGAAGCTCGCGAACGAAGCCCAGGTCAACACCATCCCGGGCTGGAACGACGCCATCGAGACGGCCGAGCGCGCGGTCGAGATCGCCAAGGACATCGGCTACCCGGTGATGATCAAGGCCTCGGCCGGCGGCGGCGGCAAGGGCCTGCGCGTGGCCTTCAACGACAAGGAGGCCTTCGAGGGTTTCACTTCTTGCCGCAATGAAGCGCGCAACAGCTTCGGCGACGACCGCGTGTTCATCGAGAAGTTCGTCGAGGAGCCGCGCCACATCGAGATCCAGGTGCTGGGCGACTCGCACGGCAACGTCATCTACCTGAACGAGCGCGAGTGCTCCATTCAGCGCCGCCACCAGAAGGTGATCGAGGAGGCGCCGTCGCCCTTCATCACCGACGCCACGCGCAAGGCGATGGGCGAGCAGGCGGTGCAGCTGGCCAAGGCCGTGAAGTACCAGAGCGCGGGCACGGTGGAGTTCGTGGTCGGCAAGGACCAGAGCTTCTACTTCCTGGAGATGAACACGCGCCTGCAGGTGGAGCACCCGGTGACGGAGTGCATCACCGGCCTGGACCTGGTCGAGCTGATGATCCGCGTGGCGGCCGGCGAGAAGCTGCCGCTGGCGCAGGCCGACGTGAAGCGCGACGGCTGGGCCATCGAGTGCCGCATCAACGCCGAAGACCCGTTCCGCAACTTCCTGCCCTCGACGGGCCGGCTGGTGAAGTTCCAGCCGCCGGCCGAGAGCATGTTCGCGAGCGACACCGGCCACCTGCACGGCGTGCGCGTGGACACCGGCGTGTACGACGGCGGCGAGATCCCGATGTACTACGACTCGATGATCGCCAAGCTCATCGTGCACGGCAAGGACCGCAACGAGGCGATCGCGCTCATGCGCGAGGCACTCAACGGTTTCGTGATCCGTGGCATCAGCAGCAACATCCCGTTCCAGGCCGCGCTGCTGGCGCATCCGAAGTTCGTGGCGGGCGATTTCAACACCGGCTTCATCGCCGAGCACTACGGCAAGGGCTTCCACGCGGAAGACGTGCCGCATGCCGATCCGGCGTTCCTGGTGGCGCTGGCCGCCTTCGTCAACCGCCGCTACCGCGCGCGCGCCTCGGGCATCAGCGGGCAACTCGCGGGCCATGGCGTGAAGGTGGGCGAGCAGTTCGTGGTGGTCGAGCTGGGCCCCGAGGGCAAGCATGTGCACCACGCGGTGTCGGTGAGCGACTTCCAGGGCAAGACCGGCGCCAGCGCCGTCACGGTGGGCGACAAGCGCTACCAGATCGAGAGCGACTTCGCGCTCGGCGCGGTGCGCGTGCAGGGCACGGCCAACGGCAAGCCTTTCACGGCGCAAGTGGAGCGCGGCGCGGGCAAGAACCCGCTGGCACTGCGCGTGTCGCACGACGGCACGCAGGTCGAGACCATGGTGCTGTCGCCGCTGGGCGCGCGCCTGCTCGAGCTGATGCCCTACAAGGCGCCGCCCGACCTGAGCAAGTTCCTGATGTCGCCGATGCCGGGCCTGTTGGTCGAGGTGTCGGTGCAGCCGGGGCAGCAGGTCCAGGCCGGCGAGAAGCTGGCCGTGATCGAGGCCATGAAGATGGAAAACGTGCTGTTCGCCACGCAGGACGGCGTGGTGGGCAAGATCTCGGCGGCCAAGGGCGAATCGCTCGCCGTCGACCAAATCATTCTGGAGTTCAACTGATGGGTGCCAACGACCTGCAACAAGCGGCAATCATGCTGCACCGCCCGGCCAAGGCCGTGGCGACGCCCCAGGGCCCCTGGTCCGTGGAGGCCATCCAGGCGCTGCTCGACAAGCCTTTCATGGAACTGCTGTTCGAGGCGCAGACCGTGCACCGCCGGCATTTCCCCGAGGGCGACATCGAGCTGGCCACGCTGCTGTCGGTGAAGACCGGCGGCTGCCCCGAGAACTGCGGCTACTGCCCGCAGTCGGCCGAGTTCGACACCGGCGTGAAGGCGCAGAAGCTCATGGAGGTCGACGAGGTGGTGCGCGCCGCGCAGGCCGCCAAGGACGCCGGCGCCACGCGCTTTTGCATGGGCGCCGCATGGCGCGCGCCCAAGGACCGCGACGTCGAGAAGGTGGCGGTGCTGGTCGAGGCCGTGAAGGGCCTGGGCCTGCAGACCTGCGCCACGCTGGGCATGCTGGAGCCGCACCACGCGCAGCAGCTCAAGGCCGCGGGCCTGGACTACTACAACCACAACCTGGACACCGCGCCCGAGTACTACACCGACGTGGTCGACACGCGCACCTACCAGGACCGCCTGGACACGCTGGCGGCCGTGCGCAGCGCCGGCATCAGCGTGTGCTGCGGCGGCATCGTGGGCATGGGCGAGCAGCCGGTGCACCGCGCCGGGCTGATCGCGCAGCTCGCCAACATGGACCCGTACCCCGAGTCGGTGCCGATCAACAGCCTGGTGCGCGTGCCCGGCACGCCGCTGGCCGACTCGGAGCCGGTCGATCCCTTCGACTTCGTGCGCATGATCGCCGTGGCGCGCATCACGATGCCGACCGCGCGCGTGCGCCTGTCGGCCGGCCGCCAGCAGATGGGCGAGGCGGTGCAGGCCCTGTGCTTCATGGCCGGCGCCAACTCGATCTTCTACGGCGACAAGCTGCTGGTCACCGGCAACCCCGACGTCGATGCCGACGTGCAGCTGCTGCGCAAGCTCGGCCTGCGCTCGCACCGCACGCAGGAGCAGGCCGAAGAAGGCGGCTGCGCATGACCACGCCGCGTCCCTTCAAGGTGCTGGGCATCCAGCAGATCGCCATCGGCGGCCCCGACAAGCTGCGTCTGCAGAAGCTGTGGGTCGACATGCTGGGGCTCGAGGTGACGGGCACCTTCCGCAGCGAGCGCGAGAACGTCGACGAAGACATCTGTTCGATGGGCAGCGGCCCGTTCAAGGTCGAGGTCGACCTGATGCAACCGCTGGACCCCGAGAAGAAGCCTGCCGTGCACACCACGCCGCTGAACCACGTCGGCCTGTGGATCGACGACCTGCCCAAGGCCGTCGAATGGCTCACGGCGCAGGGCGTGCGCTTTGCGCCGGGCGGCATCCGCAAGGGCGCGGCCGGCTTCGACATCTGCTTCCTGCACCCGAAGGCCAACGACGAGTTCCCGATCTCGGGCGAGGGCGTGCTGGTCGAGATGGTGCAGGCGCCGCCGGAGGTGGTGACAGCCTTCAACGCGCTCGCCGCTACGCGCTGAGCGCCTTGCGCACCGGCGGCTTCACGTCGGCGCGCTGCGGCGGCAGCATCGGCTGGTGCTCGCGCGCCGGGTTCAGGATGATCGAGGTCGCGGTCTCGGTCAGGATGCAGAACTTGGCGAGCACCGCATCGAGGTGCGGCACGTCGATCACCGCGATCTCGAGGATCCAGCTGTCCTCGCCGGTCACGTTGTAGGCGTTGACGCATTCGGGCGTCTCCTGCACCAGCTTCACCACGAGGTCGTAGTCGGCGCGCCCGACGCGGATGATCCCGCGGATGCCGTAGCCCAGCCGCGTGAGGTTCACGGTGGCGCGGTAGCCGGTGATGACGCCGGCGGCTTCCAGCTTCTTCACGCGCTCGGTCACGGCCGGCTGGCTCAGGTGCACGCGGCGGCCCAGCTCGGCCATGCTCAGGCGCGCGTCGGCCTGCAGTTCGGCCAGGATGCGGGTGTCGTGGGCGTCCAGCGTGGGGGTCAAGGTGAAGTCCATGGAAGTCCTTTAAATCGACGGTGCGGTGCGAGCAGAACCATGAATTTCGCATGGCTGCCGGCCCATGGCTTTCATACCATGACGGGCATTCCATACCAAGAAGAGACACCCTCGATATGTCGACACTCGCCACGCCCGCGCAGGCCGCGCCTGCCACTTCCTCCTCGCGCCCCCGGCTGACGCCGCTGCTGTGGCTGTGCCTGGCCGCCACCTGGGTGGTCTGGGGCTCGACCTACCTGGCCATCAAGTACGCGCTGATCAGTTTTCCGCCGTTCCTGCAGATGGGCTCGCGCTTCCTGGTCGCGGGCGTGCTGCTGGCGGCGTGGATGCGCTGGCGCGGCACGCCCTGGCCGACGCGCCTGCAGTGGCGCAACGCGCTGGTCGTCGGCGCGCTGATGCTCGGCGGCGGCATGGGTGGCACGGCGCTGGCCGAGGTGTCGATCGGCTCGGGGCTGGTGGTGGCATTCATTGCCGTCATCCCGTTGCTGATTGCGCTCTTGAACCTGATCTGGGGCGTGAAGCCGGCGCGGCTCGAAGCGGCGGGCATCGCGCTGGGGCTCGTCGGCGTGCTGATGCTCACGCAGGGCAGCGGCTTCAAGGCCTCGCCCGAGGGGCTGGTGGCGATCTGCGTGGCCTGCATCTGCTGGTCGCTCGGCAGCGTGCTGAGCCAGCGCAAGCTGCCGCTGGCGCCGGGCGCAATGGGCTTCGCCAGCGAAATGCTGTGCGGCGGCGTGGTGCTGATGGTGCTGGCCGCGGCGTCGGGCGAAACGATGCGCTGGCCGCCGCAGCCGGTGGCGCTGGGGGCCTGGGTCTACCTCGTGGTGTTCGGCTCGCTGATTGCCTTCAACGCCTACATGGTGCTGCTCGCGCAGGCGCCGGCCGGGCTGGCGGCAAGCTACACCTTCGTCAACCCGGTGATCGCGATGCTGCTGGGCGTGTGGATCGCCCACGAGACGGTCACGCGCTTCGAGTGGTACGCCGTGGGCGTCGTGCTGGCGGGTGTGCTGCTGTTGCTGTTCAAGCGCCCGCAGAAGGGCTGAGTTCGACGAGGCTCAGGCCGGGCGGCGCCAGAAGGCGAGGGTGGCCGCCAGCAGCCACATGCCGACCGCGCAGCTGCGGTTGAGCACCTTGAGGCCGCGGCGCGAGAGCCAGCGCACGGCCTGCGTGCCGGCACCGGCATAGGCCAGCATCACGCAGGTGTCGAGCGCCACGAAGATCGCGCCCAGCACCAGGTACTGCATGCCCTGGGGCTTGGCGGTGTCGATGAACTGGGGCAGGAAGGCGGCGAAGAACAGCACCGTCTTCGGGTTCGACAGCGCCACCATCAGGCTGCGCACGAGGGCGATGCGCCCGTGCGGACGGACCTCGACGGCCGACTTGGCCAGCGCCGTGCCCAGGTCGGTCGCCTCGCTGCGCCACAGCTTGATGCCGAGCCAGACCAGGTAGGCCACGCCCGCAACGCGGATCGCGTTGAAGAGCCATTCCGAGGCCGCGAGCAGCGAGCCCAGCCCGAGCGCCACGACCGCGATCAGCGAGACGCTGCCCAGCGACGCGCCCGCGATGCCCCAGCTGGCGCGGCGCATGCCGCCGTCGATGCCGTTGGACAGCGCCAGCAGCATGGTCGGGCCGGGGATCACCGCCAGGGCGAGCGAGGCGACGGCATAGATCAGCAGAGTGTCGAGGGTCATGGTTTGGTGGCGGCCTGGCGTTGTTCGGCGGCGGCCCGGGCACGTGCCAGGGCGGCTTCGACGATGGAGCGCTTGCGCGTGTCGGCGGCCTGCGGTTCGGCAGCGGCAGGTGCGGGTTCGGCCTCGCGCTTCGCGGTGTCGCGATGTTGGGCGTGCAGCTTGTAGCGCTGCAGTGCGGCCTCGGCCTGTGCCTGCGACCACGCCTGCCAGCCGCTGCGACCGGGCGTTTCGACTTCGAGCGAGATGCAGTCGACAGGGCAGACCGGAATGCACAGCTCGCAGCCCGTGCAGTGCGCCTCGATCACCGTGTGCATGCGCTTGTGGATGCCGATGATCGCGTCGGTCGGGCAAGCGTCGAGACAGAGCGTGCAGCCGATGCACCAGGCCTCGTCGATGACCGCCATGGCGCGCGGGCCTTCGGTGCCGAACTGCGGATCGAGCGGTTGTGCGGGCCGGCCGGTGAGCAGCGCGAGGCGTTCGATGCCTTCGGCGCCGCCCGGCGGGCACTGGTTGATGTCGGCCTCGCCGTCGGCGATGGCCTGCGCGTAGCCCGCGCAATCCGGGTAGCCGCACCGTGTGCACTGCGTTTGAGGCAGTGCGTTGTTGATGCGTGCGGCCAGCCCGTTCACGGTGGGTGATGCGCGCGGCTCAGCGCGCGGCGCTGGCGCGGGGCTTCTTTGCCGCTGCGGCCGGCTTCTTGGCAGCCGGCGCGGCTTTCACGGCGACGGCCTTCTTGGCGGCGACCGGCGTCTTGCGGGCCGCAGCGGTTGCCACGGCCTTCAGCTTCTGGCCGGGCTTGATGCGGTCTTCGGCCGGCAGCTCTTCGCGCGCGCCGGCGCGGCGCTGGGGCTCGTCGCTGGCGGCGATGAAGTTGCGCACCTTCGGGTAGACCAGATCGCGCCAGCGGCGGCCGCTGAAGATGCCGTAATGGCCCGCGCCCTTGACCTCGTAGTGCTCGCGCTTGGCGTCGGCGATGCCGGTGCACAGGCTGTGCGCGGCCTGGGTCTGGCCCGAGCCGGAGATGTCGTCGAGTTCGCCTTCGACGGTGAGCAGGGCGGTGGCATGGATGTCCTGCGGGCGCACGCGCTCCACCTGGCCGGCGGGGCTCTTCACGTCCCAGGTGCCGTTGACCAGGTCGAAGTCCTGGAACACGGTGCGGATGGTCTCCAGGTAGTAGTCCGCGTCCATGTCGAGCACGGCGTTGTACTCGTCGTAGAACTTGCGATGGGCTTCGGCGCTGGCGTCGTCACCCTTGATCAGGTCCTTGAAGTAGTCGTAGTGGCTGCTGGCGTGGCGGTCGGGGTTCATGGCCACGAAGCCCGTGTGCTGCAGGAAGCCCGGGTAGACCTTGCGGCCCGCGCCCGGGAAGCCTTGCGGCACGCGGTAGATCACGTTGTTCTCGAACCACTCGAAGCTCTTGTTGGTCGCGAGGTTGTTCACGGCCGTGGGCGATTTGCGCGCGTCGATCGGGCCGCCCATCATGGTCATCGTGAGGGGCAGGGGCTCGCCGCGGCTGGCCATGAGCGACACGGCCGCCAGCACCGGCACGGTGGGCTGGCACACGCTCACGACGTGGCAGTTGCCGTACTCGGCCTGCAGGCGGCGGATGAACTCCTGCACGTAGTTGATGTAGTCGTCCAGGTGGAACTCGCCGTCGGACAGCGGCACCAGGCGCGCGTTCTTCCAGTCGGTGATATAGACCTTGTGGTCCTGCAGCATGGTGCGCACGGTGTCGCGCAGCAGCGTGGCGTAATGGCCCGACAGCGGCGCCACGATCAGCACCACGGGCTGGCTCTTGAGCGTCTTGAGGATGTGCGGTTCGTCGGTGAAGCGCTTGAAGCGGCGCAGTTCGCAGAAGGGCTTGTCGAGCTCGACGGCCTCCTGGATCACGACCTCTTCGCCGTCGACCTTGACGGACTTGATGTTGAACTCGGGCTTCTCGTAGTCCTTGCCCAGCCGGTACAGCAGGTCATAGCCGGCGGCCATGCGCTGTGCCATCGGCAGTTGGCTCCAGACGGCGCCGGGACCGTAGAGCTTGGAGGCGGCCTGGGCGAAGTCCGAGAAGGGCTCCATCAGGGAACGCTGGGCTTCGTAGAGTTGATAGAGCATCGCGGGTCTTTGAGTGGATGTTGCAGTGCAATATATCAGTGCATTTGCCGCGGCGCAGGGGGCCGAACCCTAGCCCGAAGCGGGCTGGATTCGGCTTCTGTGGCCGAATGTGAACGAATCGTCAAAAAGTCGATTCACTCACACCCGGTTGTCACCTAGATGACCTTCGCAATCGACGCGCAGACGTAGTCGATGTTCTTGCTGTTGAGCGCGGCGACGCACATGCGGCCGGTGTCGGTGCCGTACACGCCGAACTCGTTGCGCAGGCGCACCATCTGGTCCTTGGTCAGGCCCGAGTAGCTGAACATGCCGATCTGGGTGGTGATGAAGCTCATGTCTTCCTTCACGCCGGCGGCCTTCAGGCCGTCGACCAGCTTCTGGCGCATGGCCTTGATGCGCACGCGCATCTCACCCAGTTCCTTTTCCCACAGGGCGCGCAGCTCGGGGGTGCCGAGCACCGCGGCCACCACGGCGCCGCCGTGGATCGGCGGGTTGCTGTAGTTGGTGCGGATGGCGATCTTGAGTTGCGACAGCACGCGGCCGGCTTCTTCCTTGTTCTCGCACAGCACCGACAGGGCGCCGACGCGTTCGCCGTACAGGCTGAAACTCTTGGAGAACGAGGTCGAGACGAAGAAGGTCAGGCCGGCGTCGACGAACTTGGCAACGGCTGCGCCGTCTTCCTTCAGGCCGTAGCCGAAGCCCTGGTAGGCCATGTCGAGGAAGGGCACCAGGCCCTTGGCCTTGACGGCCGCAACGACCTGGTCCCACTGCTCGGGGGTGATGTCGTAGCCGGTCGGGTTGTGGCAGCAGGCGTGCAGCACGACGATGGTGCCGGCCGGTGCCGCGTTCAGGGCGGCCAGCATGCCGTCGAAGTTGATGCCGCGCTGGGCGGCGTCGTAGTAGGGGTAGCTCTCGACCGTGAAGCCGGCGTTGGTGAACAGCGCGCGGTGGTTTTCCCAGCTCGGGTCGCTGATCAGCACGGTGGCGTTGGGGTTGAGCTTCTTGAGGAAGTCGGCGCCGACCTTCAGGCCGCCGGTGCCGCCGATGGCCTGGATGGTGGCCACGCGGCCGGAGGTGACGGGCTCGCTGTCGGGGCCGAAGACCAGGCCCTTGACGGCGTTGTCGTAGGCCACGATGCCGTCGATCGGCAGGTAGCCGCGGGCCGAGGGGGCCTTCATCATGTTCTGCTCTGCGGCCTGCACGCACTGGAGCAGGGGCAGCTTGCCGTTGTCGTCGTAATACACGCCGACGCCGAGATTGACCTTGTTGGGGTTGGTGTCGGCTGCAAATTGCTCGTTGAGGCCGAGGATCGGGTCGCGCGGCGCCATTTCGACCGCGGTGAACATAGACATGGAAAGGTCCTTTGGGATGAAAGCTTCGCTGGCAACCGGAGGAGGCTTTATCCTTTCCGGTTGCCTTGAATTTTACCGGCGCCACGCCACCTGTCGGGAACAGCCATGCCAGAGAACACCGAAGCCATAGCAGACCTGAAGAAACTCGACCCCATCGGGCCGGCGAAGCAGGGCGAATTCATCCGCTACCCGGATTCGCCGTTCGAGCTGTTCCAGCCCTATCCGCCGGCGGGCGACCAGCCCGCGGCCATCGACGGACTGGTGGCCGGGGTGCTCGACGGCGAGGTGTACCAGACGCTGCTGGGCGTGACGGGCTCGGGCAAGACTTTCACCATGGCCAACGTGATCGCCCGGCTGGGCCGCCCGGCCATCGTGTTCGCACCCAACAAGACGCTGGCGGCCCAGCTCTACAGCGAGTTCCGCGAGTTCTTCCCGAAGAACGCCGTCGAGTACTTCGTGAGCTACTACGACTACTACCAGCCCGAAGCCTACGTGCCGCAGCGCGATCTGTTCATCGAGAAAGATTCCTCGATCAACGAGCACATCGAGCAGATGCGCCTGTCGGCCACCAAGAGCGTGCTGGAGCGGCGCGACACGGTCATTGTGGCCACGGTGAGCGCCATCTACGGCATCGGCACGCCCGAGGACTACATGGAGATGCGGCTGATTGCCCGCGTCGGCGACAAGGTCGGCCAGCGCGACCTGATCTCGCGGCTCATCCGCATGCAGTACACGCGCAACGAGCAGGACTTTGCCCGCGGCACGTTCCGGGTGCGCGGCGACACCATCGACGTGTTTCCGGCCGAGCACAGCGAGCTGGCGATCCGCTTCGAGCTGTTCGACGACGAGATCGAGTCGCTGCAGCTGTTCGACCCGCTCACCGGGCGCATCCGCCAGAAGGTGCCGCGCTTCACGGTGTACCCGTCGAGCCACTACGTGACGCCGCGCGACAAGGTGCTGGCGGCCGTGGAGACCATCAAGATCGAGCTGGCAGGCCGGCTCAAGGAGCTCACCGGCGCAGGCAAGCTGGTCGAGGCGCAGCGGCTGGAGCAGCGCACGCGCTTCGACCTGGAAATGCTGGCCGAGATCGGCCACTGCAAGGGCATCGAGAACTACACGCGGCACCTCTCGGGCGCGGAGCCTGGCGACCCGCCGGCGACGCTCACCGACTACATGCCGAAGGACTCATTGATGTTCCTCGACGAGAGCCACCAGATGATGGGCCAGCTCAGCGCCATGTACAACGGGGACCGGGCGCGCAAGGTCACGCTGGTCGAGTACGGCTTTCGCCTGCCGAGCGCGCTGGACAACCGGCCGCTCAAGCTCGAGGAGTTCGAAAAGCGGGTGCGCCAGTGCATCTTCGTGTCGGCCACGCCCGCGCAGTACGAGAAGGACCACGCCGGCAACGTCGTCGAGCAGCTGGTGCGGCCCACCGGGCTGATCGACCCCGAGGTCGAGGTGCGTCCCGCCACGCACCAGGTGGACGACGTGCTGGGCGAGATCCGCATCCGCGTCGAGAAGAACGAACGCGTGCTGATCACCACGCTGACCAAGCGCATGGCCGAGCAGCTCACCGACTACCTGGGCGACAACGGCGTGAAGGTGCGCTACCTGCACAGCGACGTCGACACGGTCGAGCGGGTGGAAATTCTTCGCGACCTGCGACTGGGCTCGTTCGATGTGCTGGTGGGCATCAACCTGTTGCGCGAAGGACTGGACATTCCCGAGGTGTCGCTGGTGGCGATCCTCGATGCCGACAAGGAAGGCTTCCTGCGCGCCGAGCGCTCGCTGATCCAGACCATCGGCCGGGCGGCGCGCAACCTGAACGGCAAGGCTATTCTTTATGCCGACCGGATGACCGAGTCGATGAAGAAGGCCATCGGTGAAACCGAGCGCCGCCGCACCCGGCAGATTGCCCACAACGAGGCGAACGGCATCACGCCGCGCAGCATCGTGAAGCAGGTGCGCGACCTGATCGACGGCGTCTACAGCGAGAAGACCGGCAAGGAAATGGCCAAGCTCGACCTGGAACGCGCCAAGGTCGAGGACATGAGCGAGAAAGACATCGCCCGGGAAATCAAGCGCCTCGAGAAGCAGATGCTGGAGCACGCCCGCAACCTCGAATTCGAGAAAGCGGCCCGGGTGCGCGACCAGCTGGCGCTGCTGCGCGAGCAGGCATTCGGGGCGTCGGGTGGCGACAACATCCCCGGTTTGGCGTCCTGATTTCGGATAGGTCATAAGTTCGCTTTCTTCAAGCGAGCCGCGCTGGGGTTTACCCGAGCAGATCTCAGGGGCATCTGCTATACTTGACCGAAATACTCAACAACAAAGAACTTCGCGATGAAGGACCGACTCCTACCGGCTGGTTCACCAGCGTCGGGGTCGGGCAGGGCGGAGACGAAGTCACCGCGGCCCAAGGCTGTGGTGTCATTTCAACGGTAAGCACTTGAAGGAGCTTGCGATGCGTCTCACTACCAAAGGCCGTTTTGCGGTCACAGCAATGATCGATCTGGCGTTGCGTCAGAACACCGGTCCGGTCACGCTGGCTGCGATCAGCCAGCGGCAGCAGATTTCGTTGTCGTACCTCGAACAGCTGTTCGGCAAACTGCGCCGCCACGAGCTGGTCGAATCGACCCGCGGCCCCGGCGGCGGCTACAGCCTCGGACGCAAGGCGGCGGACATCACGGTCGCCGACATCATCGTGTCCGTCGACGAGCCGATCGATGCCACGCAGTGCGGCGGCAAGGAAAACTGCCTCGGTGAGCAGGGTCGCTGCATGACGCACGAACTCTGGGCCTCGCTGAACCAGCGCATGGTCGAGTTCCTCGACTCCGTCACGCTGCAGAAGCTGGTCGACGACCAGATCGCCAAGGGCGTGCAGATCGAGAACAAGCCGGTCGTCAAGCGCGCCATCTCGGCCCAGCCGGTGGTCAAGCCCATCCGCGTGAACGCACCGAATTCGGTCTTCGCCCTCGGCAACGTCTTCGCGAAGTCCTGACCCGATGAGTCTGGCGATGCCTGCGGGCATCGCCCTGAGTTTGCCCTGATCCCAGAACACAACCCCCCACGCCAGCCCGAGCCAGCCATGGACGTCACTCCTCATTTCCCGATCTATCTCGATTACGGCGCCACCACGCCGGTCGACCCGCGTGTGGTCGACGCCATGATTCCCTGGTTGCGCGAACATTTCGGCAACCCGGCATCGCGCAGCCACGCCTGGGGCTGGGAAGCCGAAGAGGCGGTCGAGAAGGCGCGCGGCCAGGTGGCCGACCTGATCAACGCCGACCCGCGTGAAATCGTCTGGTCGTCGGGCGCCACCGAGTCGATCAACCTGGCGCTCAAGGGCGCGGCCCACTTCTACAAAGGCAAGGGCAAGCACCTGATCACCCTGAAGACCGAGCACAAGGCCGTGCTCGACACCATGCGCGAACTCGAGCGCCAGGGCTTCGAAGTGACCTACCTCGACGTCGAGGAAAACGGCCTCGTCGATCTCGAAAAGTTCAAGGCGGCCATCCGTCCCGACACCATCCTGGCCAGCGTGCTCTTCGTGAACAACGAAATCGGCGTGATCCAGGACGTGGTCGCGCTGGGCAATGCCTGCCGCGAAAAGGGCGTGATCTTCCACGTCGACTCGGCCCAGGCCACCGGCAAGATCGACATCGACATCACGAAGCTGCCCATCGACCTGATGAGCCTGGCGTCGCACAAGACCTACGGCCCCAAAGGCATCGGCGCGCTGTACGTGCGCCGCAAGCCGCGCATCCGCCTCGAAGCGCAGATGCACGGCGGTGGCCATGAGCGCGGCATGCGCTCGGGCACGCTGCCCACGCACCAGATCGTCGGCATGGGCGAGGCCTACCGCATCGCCAAGCTCGAGATGAAGGACGACATCGCCCATGCGGCGCGTCTGCAGAAGCGCCTGCTCGACGGCCTGAAGGATGTCGAACAGGTCTTCATCAACGGCGACCTCGAGCGCCGCGTGCCGCACAACCTGAACATGAGCTTCAACTACGTCGAAGGCGAGTCGCTGATCATGGGCATCAAGGGCCTGGCGGTGTCGTCGGGTTCGGCCTGCACCTCGGCCAGCCTGGAGCCCAGCTATGTGCTGCGCGCCCTGGGCCGCAGCGACGAGCTGGCCCACAGCAGCCTGCGCATGACCATCGGCCGTTTCACGACCGAAGAAGAAATCGACTACGCCATCTCGACCATCAAGCACAACGTCGCCAAGCTGCGCGAGCTGAGCCCCCTGTGGGAGATGTTCCAGGACGGCGTCGACATCAGCACGATCCAGTGGTCGGCCCACTGACCCAGGCCAGCCCAAGGCTCCACGATTGAACAAAGTTTGAGAGGTACACCATGGCATATTCTTCCAAGGTCATCGACCACTACGAAAATCCCCGCAACGTCGGCTCCTTCGAAAAGGGCGACGACTCGGTGGGCACCGGCATGGTCGGCGCACCGGCTTGCGGCGACGTGATGAAGCTGCAGATCAAGGTCAACCCCGAAACCGGCGTGATCGAAGACGCGCGCTTCAAGACCTACGGCTGCGGCTCGGCCATCGCCTCGTCGTCGCTCGTGACCGAATGGGTCAAGGGCAAGACGCTCGACGAAGCGGCGGCCCTCAAGAACGCGCAGATCGCCGAAGAACTGGCGCTGCCGCCGGTCAAGATCCACTGCTCGATCCTCGCGGAAGACGCCATCAAGGCGGCCGTGAGCGACTACAAGGCCAAGCACGGCGCCAAGACCCCCGAGTCGACCGCCGAAGCTGCTGTTCACTGAGATGGCCGTCACGCTGACCGAAGCCGCTGCGCGCCACGTCACCCGCTACCTCGGCAAACGGGGCAAGGGCGTGGGCGTGCGGCTGGGCGTGAAGACCACCGGCTGCTCTGGCCTGGCCTACAAGCTCGAGTACGTCGACGAGTTCACGCCTGAAGACGTGGTGTTCGAAGACCACGGCGTGAAGGTGCTGGTCGACCCGAAGAGCCTGGCCTACATCGACGGCACGCAGCTCGACTTCGTGCGCGAAGGCCTGAACGAGGGCTTCAAGTTCATCAACCCGAACGAACGCGACCGCTGCGGCTGCGGCGAAAGTTTTCGCATCTGATGCGTCGTCGCTGACCGCGACCACAGCCGCCACCATGTCATGTGCTGGCGGTTTTTTCTTGCCATGAATCTGAACGACACCGACTTCCAACTGTTCGCCGTCCCGGCGACCTTCGCGCAGGACCGCGCCGTGCTCGACGCGCGCTGGAAGGAGCTGCAGCGCGAGGCGCACCCGGACCGCTTTGCCGCGCAGGGCGCCGCCGCGCAGCGCGTGGCCATGCAGTGGTCGGTGCGCATCAACGAGGCCTACCAGCGGTTGAAAGACCCGATCCGCCGCGCGAGCTACATCTGCGAACTCAACGGCGCGCCGCTGAATGCGGAGAACAACACGGCGATGCCGGGTGCCTTTCTCATGCAGCAGATGGAGTGGCGCGAAGCGCTCGACGACGCCCGCGACATCGCCGCCGTCGAGCTGCTGCAGGCCGACGTCGAAACCACGCGCGCCCGCGCACTCTCGTCGCTCGACTGGCTGATCGACGAAAAGGGCGACTACCCCGGCGCCGTGCAGCAGGTGAGAGCCCTCATGTTCATTGAGCGCTTCGGGCAGGACGTCGAAACCAAAATCGATCAGTTGGGACAATAAGCCCTTATGGCTCTTCTTCAGATTTCCGAACCCGGCCAGGCGCCCGATCCGCACCAGCGCCGCATCGCCGTGGGCATCGACCTTGGCACCACGCATTCGCTGGTGGCCTCGGTGCGCAACGGCGTGGCCGAATGCCTGCCCGACGACCAGGGCCGCGTGCTGCTGCCCTCGGCCGTGCGCTACCTCGACGGCGACCGCCGCCAGATCGGCTTCGACGCCGTGGCTGCACGCGCGCAGGACCCCGCCAACACCATCACCTCGGTCAAGCGGCTCATGGGCCGCGGCCTGGCCGACATCGCGAACCGCGACGCCATGTCGTACCGCATCGGCGGTGACGACGGCGGCATGGTCAAGGTGCAGACCTCGGCCGGCGAGAAGTCGCCCGTCGAGATCAGCGCCGAGATCCTGGCCACGCTGCGCTACCGCGCTGAAGACACCTTCGACGACGAGCTCTACGGCGCCGTCATCACCGTGCCGGCGTACTTCGACGAGGGCCAGCGCCAGGCGACCAAGGATGCGGCGCAGCTCGCGGGCCTGAACGTGCTGCGCCTGATCAGCGAGCCGACCGCCGCCGCCATTGCCTACGGCCTGGACAACGCGAGCGAAGGCGTCTACGCGGTCTACGACCTGGGCGGCGGCACCTTCGACATCTCGATCCTGCGGCTCACGCAGGGCGTGTTCGAAGTGATCGCCACGGGCGGCGACTCGGCCCTGGGCGGCGACGACTACGACCATGCCATCGCCGATTTCGTGCTCGCGCAGACCGGCCGTCAGGCCGGCAGCGACAACGACCGCGCCGCACTGCTCGTGGCCGCGCGCGCCGCCAAGGAGGCCCTGACCGATGCCGAGTCGACCCTCTTCAGCGCCGCGCTGGCGGGCGGCAAGGCCGAGTTCACGCTGACCCGCGCGCAGTTCTTTGCCGCCACGCAGGCGCTCACTGACCGCACCCTCGCGGCCGTGCGCAAGGCGTTGCGCGACGCGAAGCTCAAGCCCGAAGACCTGCAGGGCATCGTGCTCGTCGGCGGCTCCACGCGCATGCCGCAGATCCGCAGCGCAGTGGCTGCGTATTTCGGCCGCGAGCCGCTGATCAACCTGAACCCCGACGAGGTCGTCGCGCTCGGCGCCGCCATCCAGGCCAACCAGCTGGCCGGCAACAACGGCGCGGGCGAACTGCTGCTGCTCGACGTGATCCCGCTGTCGCTCGGCATCGAGACCATGGGCGGCCTGGTCGAGCGCATCGTGCCGCGCAACCAGACCATCCCCACCGCGATGGCCCAGGACTTCACGACCTACCAGGACGGCCAGACCGCGTTGGCGCTGCATGTGGTGCAAGGCGAGCGCGACCTCGTGTCCGACTGCCGCAGCCTCGCGCGCTTCACGCTGCGCGGCATCCCGCCGATGGCGGCCGGCGCGGCGCGCATCCGCGTGACCTTCACCGTCGACGCCGACGGCCTGCTGAGCGTGAGCGCCAAGGAGCAGGGCAGCGGCGTCGAGGCCAGCGTGGCGGTCAAGCCCTCGTACGGCCTGTCGGACGACCAGATCGCGACCATGCTGCAGGAAAGCTTCTCCACCGCCCAGCAGGACATGCAGGCCCGCGCGCTGGTGGAATCGCGCGTCGATGCCGACCGCATGCTGCTGGCCACGCAGAGTGCGCTCGATGCCGACGGCGACCTGCTGAGCGCCGAAGAACGCGCCGCCATCGACGCCTCGATGGCGCGGCTGCGCGAAACCGCCAAGAGCAGCAACGAAGCCGCCGCGATCGAAGCCGCCACGAAGGCGCTGGCCAACGACACCGAAGCCTTCGCCGCCCAGCGCATGAACGCGGGCATTGCACGCGCGCTCGCCGGCCGCAAGGTCGAATCCCTGTAGACAGAACCATTTCATGCCCACGATCAAGATCTACCCGCATCCCGAGTACTGCCCGCAAGGCGCCGAAATCACCGCGCCCGCCGGCACCTCGATCTGCGAGGCGCTGCTCGACCACGACATCAACATCGAGCACGCCTGCGAGATGAGCTGCGCCTGCACCACCTGCCACGTGATCGTGCGCGCGGGCTTCGACTCGCTGAACGAGGCGGAAGAGGGCGAAGAAGATTTGCTCGACCGCGCCTGGGGCCTGGAGCCGCAATCGCGCCTGAGTTGCCAGTCGATCCTGGCGCAGGAGAATGTGACGATCGAGATTCCGAAGTACTCGATCAACCACGCCAAGGAAAACCACTGATGAGCGCAGCGCCGGGCCGCCCCAAGCAAGCTCGCACCCCCTCGGGGGGCGGCGAGGACACGAAGTGCCGAGACAGGGGGCACGCATGAGTCGCCAGATCGTTCTCGATACGGAAACCACCGGCCTGTCTGCGGAGAACGGCGACCGCATCATCGAGCTGGGCTGTGTGGAGCTGTTCGCGCGCAAGCTCACCGGCAACGACCTGCACATCTACTTCAACCCGGAGCGCGAGAGCCACGAGGACGCGCTCAAGGTCCACGGCCTGACCACCGACTTCCTGCGCGACAAGCCGAAGTTCGCCACGCTGGGCAAGGACATCATCGAGTACCTGCGCGATGCCGAGCTGATCATCCACAACGCGGCCTTCGACGTCGGCTTTCTCAACAAGGAATTCGAGCGCGCCGGCCTGCCGCCGCTCAAGACCTTCGTGAGCGAAGTGACCGACACGCTGGCCATGGCCAAGCTGGTGTATCCGGGCAAGCGCAATTCGCTCGATGCGCTGTGCGACCGCTTCGGTGTCGACCGCTCGAACCGCACCTTCCACGGCGCCAAGCTCGACGCGCAGCTGCTCGCCGACGTCTACATCAACCTCACGCGTGGGCAGGACGCACTGCTGATCGACGTGGCCTCGAACGAGCCCGCGCAGGGCACGACGGTCGTGGCCATCGACCTGAGCCAGTTCGAGCTGCCGGTGATCGCGGCGGCCGAGCACGAACTCAGCGCGCACGAGGCCGTGTTGTCGCAACTCGACAAATCCAGCGGCGGAAAAACTTTATTTCGCCAAAACGGCTGAAAAGCTATGGCATAATCTGAGGCTTCGCACAGCGCGATACGTGTTCAAGACACTGAACTCAAAAGCAGTGTCTCAGGGCGGTTAGCTCAGGGGTAGAGCACAGCATTCACACTGCTGGGGTCGGAGGTTCGAAGCCTCCACCGCCCACCATTTCAGACCTACGACAGACGGCACCATCAGGTGCCGTTTTCGTTTCAGGCGGCACCTTCGGGTGCCGTTTTTGTTGGTCCCGCGCAAATCCCGATGCCATTCAGGACGGGTCTTCCGCACTCAGAACGACCGGCCTTCGCGGTTGCGCCGCAGGTCGGCCTCCACCATCATCGCGCACAGTTCCTCCAGCGTCGTGCGGGGCTCCCAGCCCAGCGTTTTCCTGGCATGCGACGCATCGCCGATGAGCAGTTCCACCTCTGCCGGGCGATAGAACCTCGGGTCGACCCTCACGAGGACCTTGCCGCTCTCGCGGTCGATGGCGACCTCTTCCTGCGCCGACCCTTCGAACCGGAGTTCGTAGCCCGCGGCCCTGAACGCCATGTCGACGAAATCCCGCACGGTTTCCGTGCGGTTGGTGGCGAGCACGTAGTTGTCCGGCTTGTCGGCCTGCAGCATGCGCCACATGCCATCGACGTATTCCTTCGCATAGCCCCAGTCGCGCTTGGCGTCCATGTTGCCCAGCGTGAGCACATCGAGCTTGCCGAGCCGGATCTTGGCCGCCGCGTCGGTGACCTTGCGCGTCACGAATTCGCGGCCGCGCAGCGGGCTCTCGTGGTTGAAGAGGATGCCGCAGCAACCGAAGAGCCCGTAGCTCTCGCGGTAGTTCATCGTCATCCAGTGGGCGAAGAGCTTGGAGACGCCGTACGGGCTGCGGGGATAGAAGGGCGTGTCTTCCTTCTGCGGAATGGCCTGGACGTTGCCGAACATCTCCGACGTCGAGGCTTGGTAATACCTGATGCTGCGGTCCGTCAGGCGGATCGCGTCGAGCAGGTGGAGGGTGCCCAGCCCGTTGATGTTCGTGGTGGCTTCGGGCTGGTTGAAGCTCGCGCCCACGTAGCTCTGCGCCGCCAGGTTGTAGACCTCGTCGGGCTGCGCATCGCGAATGAGCGTGATCGAACTGCCCAGGTCCGTCAGGTCGTACTCCACGAGATGAAGCTCCGGATGGTCCTGGATGCCGAGCGACTCGATGCGCCAGAAGTTCACCGAACTGGTTCGGCGGAAGGTTCCGTAGACGGTGTAGCCCTTGCCCAGCAGCAGCTCGGCCAGGTACGCCCCGTCCTGTCCGGTAATGCCAGTGACGACAGCACGTTTTTTCATGGCTTCAATGAGGTGAGAGGAAGGGAAGGGAAGGGACGGGTCAGGCCGGCGCATCGACGCCGCGTTCGGCCGTGGGCTGCAGGGCCGCTTGCAACGCGAGCGCCTCGCGCTTCTCGGCCGCGGGGCAGCGGCCGTAGGTGTCGTCGAAGCGCACGATGTCGTCTTCGCCGAGGTAGCTGCCGGTCTGTACCTCGATCACTTCCAGCATCGTCTTGCCGGGGTTCTCCAGCCGGTGGATGGTGCCCGAGGGCAGGTAGATCGACTCGTTCTCCCGCACCAGCAGCACTTCGCCGCCACGCGTGGCCTTTGCCGTGCCCTTGACGACGATCCAGTGCTCGGCGCGGTGGTGGTGCATCTGCAGCGACAGCTTGCCGCCGGGCTTGACGGTCAGGTGCTTCACCTGGAAGCGCTCGCCGGTGTCGATGCTGTCGTAGGCGCCCCAGGGCCGCACCACGCGGCGATGCTCGGTGGCTTCGACCGTGCCTTCGCGCGCCAGCATGCGCACCACCTCGGCCACCTGTTCGGCGCAGTCCGCGCCGGCGACCAGCACCGCGTCCGGCGTGTCCACGATGATCAGGTCCTCGGTGCCGAGCGCCACCACCGGCCGGTGCGGCGCATGGACGAAGGTGTTGCGCGAGTTCAGCACGCTGCCCGCGCCGCTCACGCGGTTGCCCGCCTCGTCGGCCGGGTGCAGCTGGGCCACCGCGTTCCAGCTGCCCACGTCGCTCCATGCGCCTTCGAAACGCACCACCGCGACGTCGGCGTGCTTTTCGAGCACCGCGTAGTCGATGCTGTCGCTGCGGCAGCCTTCGAAGGCCTCACGGTCCAGCCGCACGAAGCTGCCGTCGACCGACACCGCGGCCGTCGCGCGTTCGCAGGTGGCGAGGATGTCGGGCGCATGCGTGCGCAGGGCCGCGACCAGCGTGCGCGCCTGGACCAGGAAGATGCCCGCGTTCCAGCAGTAGTTGCCTTGCAGGATCAGCGCCGCGGCCACCGCCGCCGTCGGCTTCTCGACGAAGCGCGCCACCGCGTGGCTGGGGCCATGGCCCGTGGCCCCGGCCGCCTCGATGTACCCGTAGGCCGTGCTCGGAAAACTGGGCGCGATGCCGAAGGTGACGATCTTGCCTGCCAGGGCTGCTTCGACGCCGCTGCGCATCGTGGCCTCGAACAGCGCCACGTCGGGAATGTGGTGGTCCGCGGGCGCAAAGAGCAGCAGGTCGTCGGGCTCGGCCAGCAGGGCCGCCGCGGCCATCGCGGCGGCCGTGTTGCGGGGCACGGGCTCGAGGATCTGGCGGCCTTGCGCGTGCGCGTTCTCGATCGCCTCGCGCACCAGGAAGCGGTGCTCTTCCGACGCGACGCAGGTGATCGTCCGGTTCAGCGTTGCGAGCCGTTCGAGCGTGAGATGCAGCAGGCTCTTGTTGCCCACGATCGGTGCGAACTGCTTGGGAAAGGCCTTGCGCGACAGCGGCCACAGCCGCGTGCCACTGCCGCCGCACAGGACCACGGGATGAATGGTGGGGGTGTTCATGGTGACCAGCCTTTGTGTGTGCAGTGGGTGATGAACCGGATCGCTTCGAGGGCGTGCCGCTCAGATCAGGCCCGTGTGAACGGCGAGGTTCACCGCCTGGGCGCGCGAATGCACATGCAGCTTCTTGTAGATGCTCTTGATGTGCACGTTGACCGTCTGGCCCGTGATGCCGAGCTTGGCGCCGATCTCCGCCGAGACGTAGCCCGACGCCACGTGGCGAAGGACCTGGCTCTCGCGCGGTGTCAGCGTCGTGTCGCGCGGCGGTGATGCGTCGTCGGCGGGCTGCGGCTCGCGGGGCTGGTGGTTCAGGCGGTGCAGCAGGCGCCGCGCGAGCCGCGGCGTGATGACGGCGCCGCCGTTCACCACGTGCAGCACCGCATCGGCAAAGCTCTGCAGCCAGGCGTTCTTCAGCAGGTAGCCCGTGGCGCCCAGCTCGAAGGCGCGCAGCACGTGGGCATCGTCCTCGAGCGCGGAGATCACGATGATCTCGCCGTTGCCATGGTGACGGCGCGCCTCGGCGATCAGCTCGAAACCCATGCCGTCGCTGAGCCGCAGGTCGACCATCAGCACGTCGAACGCATGCGTGGCCAAGAGCTTGCGCCCCTCGCGGATGCTGTCGGCCTGGCCTTCGAGCTGGATGCGCAGGTCCGACAGCAACTCCTGGGCGATCACCCGGCGCATGTACTCGTCGTCGTCGATGAGCAGCACGCGCACCGGCGATTTTTCCTGGCCCGTCATGAAGTCCGGCCACAGCCTCGCGGCGGGCGCGCACACGGGGGCGGGCGGGCCCGGGCGGCGCGGCGCCATCACGGCGGGGGTGGGGTCGCCAGAGGGTGTGAGCGTGTTTTCAGCCATGTTCTTGCCCCGGTTGAAGTGAGTGAGGAACGGCGGTCGGTGCGGCGCCGTCGGCGGCGCGGACCGGGAAGCCCGGCATCGGTTCGTCGAAGCCGCGCGGGTTCGCCAGCTGCCAGCGCCAGCTGTCGGCGCACATCTGGTCCAGGCTGCGCTGTGCGCGCCAGCCGAGCCGGTCCTGGGCGTGCTGCACGTCCGCCCAGTAGGCCGGGGCGTCGCCGGGACGGCGCGGACCGATGTGCACCGCGATGCGGTGCCCGCATGCGCGTTCGAAGGCCGCGATCACGTCGAGCACCGACGCGCCGTGCCCCGTGCCCAGGTTCACCGTGAGCAGGCCCCGATGCAGCGTCGCGTACCGCAGGGCCGCCACATGGCCTTCGGCCACGTCCATCACGTGCACGTAGTCGCGCACACCCGTGCCGTCGTGCGTCTCGTAGTCGTTGCCGTGCACGACGACGTGCCCGCGCTCGCCCACCGCGACCTGCGAGACATACGGCACCAGGTTGTCGGGCGGCCCCTGCGGGTGTTCGCCGAGCAGGCCGCTCTCGTGCGCGCCGATCGGGTTGAAGAAACGCAGGCATGCGATGCCCCAGCGCGGATCGGAGCGGGCGAGGTCCGCGAGCATGCGCTCCACCATCACCTTGGAGCGCCCATAGGGGTTGACGGCCGCGTACGACGCGCTTTCCCGTATCGGCGAGCGCGGGATGTCGCCGTAGACCGTGGCCGAGGACGAGAAGATCAACGTGCGCACGCCGGCACGCTCCATGGCACGCGCCAGCGCGAGGCTGCCCGCCACGTTGACGTCGTAGTAGCCGAGCGGGTCGCTCACCGAGCGGCTGACCGCCTTCAGCCCGGCCAGATGCAGCACCGCGTCGACCCCGTGCTCGGCGAACACGCGGTCGAGCACCGCCGCGTCGCGCACGTCGCCGCGCACCAGCTGCGGCTGCACGCCGCAGATGCGTGCCACGCGCTCCAGCGAGCGCGGGTCGCTGTTGACCAGCGTGTCCAGCACCACCGGCAGGTAGCCGGCCGCGATCAACGCCACGCAGGCGTGGCTTCCGACGAAGCCGGCGCCACCCGTCACCAGAATCTTTGAGTGGGTCATGGTTGGGACTCGCGCAGTGGGGTTGGCGTGGCCGTGCCTTGGTCTGCCACGCAGCGAAGCAGCGCCTGCTCGAAGCGCGACAGGATGGCGTCCTGGTCGAGCTCCGCCAGCGCGAACGCGCGGCCCGCCGCACCGAGCGCCTGGCGCAGGCCCGGCGAGCACGCGAGCTGCGCGATCGCGTCGGCCAGCACGGCCGCATCGCCCGGGGGCACCACGAAGCCACGGTCCGCGACCACGCGGGCGAGTTCGGTGCCGGGGTGCGCCGTGGCGATCACGGCCTTGCCGCTCGCGAACATGCCGGCCAGCTTCGAGGGCATCACGAGGTCGGCGGCATCGGCGCGCTGCGGCAGCATGTGGATGTCGGCCATGCCCAGCAATTCGTTGAGCCGCTCGGCGGGCTGCAGGTCGAGAAAGTGCACGCGGTCCAGGCCGGCGCAGGCCGACATCAGCGGGTCGCGGCTCGGGCCGTTGCCGCAGATGACGAAGTGAATGTTCTGCTGGTCGGCGAGCAGGCGCGCCGCCTCGGCCAGCAGTTCGATGCCCTGCTTGGCGCCCAGGCTGCCCGCATAGAGCACGACCACGGCATCGGTCGCAATGCCCAGCTCGGCCCGGTAGCCATCGGTCGCGCGGGGAGCGGGGCGGATCGCCGAGACGTCTACCCAGTTCGGGAAAAGTACCAAGCGACCTTCACCGATGCCCTTGCTTCTGGCCTTGTCGACCATGGCCGCCGAGATGGTCGACACGCGGTCGAATTTCGCGAGCAGCCATCGCTCGAGCGACAGCGCGACGCGCCGCACGCCCGCGCCGCGCACGAGGCCCAGGCCGAACGCCGCATCGACTTCGAAGTCCTGGATGTGCAGCCACGACCTGATGCTGAGCAGCTTCGCGAAGCACAGCACCGCGGGCGCGCAGAAAAGCGGCGGCTCCACGACGAACACCAGGTCGGGCTTCCAGCGCGCCTGCGCCAGCAGCAGCGGCATGCTCGACAGCATGAACGAGCACAGGTGCGCCACGCGCGCCAGCGCACGCGGCTGCGAAGGCACCCAGGTGGGCGCGCGCCAGACCGTGAGGCCGTTGCGCCCGGTGGTCCTGCGATAGGCCCAGGCCGAATGGCCCTCGAACACCGCCCAGTGCGGGAAGAAGGGCGGCGCCGCGATCACGCGCACGTCGTGGCCCCGGGCCTGCAGCCAGTCGGCCATCTCGCCCGAGTACTTGCCGATGCCGGTCAGCTCGGGCGCGAAGTTCATCGAGTACAGCAGGATCTTCACGGCGACCTCCCCATGGCCGGGCGCAGCAGGCGCACGATCGGAAAGAAGCCGAACAGCGCGCGCATGCGCAGCTCGTACAGCACGAAGTCGGTGACGAAGGCGATGAAGAAGACGTAGTGCGGCTTGTCGGGAAAGAGCGCGATCACGACGCCGTACGAAGCCAGCCGCAGTGCGAACTCCAGCAGCGTCCACCACCCGAGCGAACCCATCGTGGCGTTCAGCGAGAGCATCGTTTCGTGGTGGACCGTGTAGGTCCTCAGCAGGAAGTACGGCGCGATGCACACGAAGATGTCGCGCGCCTCGGGGCCGAGCTTGAGCAGCGGCGCGGCCACCGCCATCAGCCCCGCCAGCCCCACGAAGAGCACGCAGCCGAGCAGGAACGAATGTCGTGCCAGCCGCAGCTTCTCGATCGTCAGGTTGGCCGCGTTGGCGTCCAGCATCGCCGGCGTCTTCGTGACGAGAAAGGCCTGCACGAACTGCGAGGGCGCCTCCGCGAGCAGAAAGGCCAGCTTGAACGCGCCCACGTAGCCCAGCGGCATGAAGAGCGCCACGAGCAGCAGGTCCGACTTGCGCAGCAGGAAGGTCAGCAGCGCATACACCGTGGCGCTGGCCTGCGACGCGAGCGCCAGCACGGGCGGCCCGGCCGGCGGTGCAGCACCGTTCGCCGGCAGGAAGATGGCCGCGCCCACGAGCACCAAGGCCAGCAGGTTGATGGCGAGCAGGTGCGCCACGCCGATCTCCAGGCCGAGCGCAGCGAGCGTCGCCACGCCCAGCACCAGCACGGTCGCGCGCACGCCCGATTCCAGGTTGAGCAGGCCCGCATGGCCCAGGCCCCGGCTGTACGACAGGCGCAGGCTGTTGAAGGCGAAGACCGCGAGCGACAGCACGATCAGCACGAAGGGCGCGCCGGCCACCGGCAGGCGCTGCGCCCCCACGACGCCGGCCGCGAGCAGCGCGGCCAGCGGCAGCCCGATCGCCAGCGTGCGCGCCAGGTCGCCACGGGTCACCCGGGGCGGCACGCTCGCGGCATTGCGCGAGAACAGCAGCGAACTGCCCAGCGTGCCCACGACCAGCGCCACTTCCAGCACCGACTGGTAGACGGAGTACTCGCCGAAGCGCGCGGGCGCCACCTGCGCCGCGATCAGGAAGATCGCCAGGAAACCCGACAGGTACACATACAGCCGCGACGCGAGCGCCCCCAGCCCCAGGCGCTGTGCCAGGCGGATGCCGGGCAGGGCGAACGAGGTGCCGGCGGCGGGCTTCATGGCGTGCTCCCGTCCGCGGGGTGCTTCGGCGTTGGCGCCTGCGCGACGCCCAGGGTGTCGGCCATGCGGCGCGCGCGCGAGGCGATCCGGTGCGCGTTGTTCTTGGCTCGGCGTGCCATCTGCAGTGCCCAGGTCAGCACCGCAACGGTGTACACGCGGCGATGCAGCGCGGGCTGCATCGCCAGCTTGGCGGCGCCCTGGAAGTGCAGCGCCAGCACGCGCACCGTGTCGCCCGCCGGCGTCTGCAGGCAGGGCTGGCCGTCGATGAAGGCCAGGCGCTTGGCGCCGCCGCGCACGCGGAACTCGCGCACGAAGTGGTTGGTGCCGCCGTTGACGTTGTGGTCGATCACCTGGCCGTCGAACACCCGGTTGATCGGCACCGTGTTGCCGCTGGCCTGCGCCCACAGGTACAGCAGCGTCATGTCGGACACCCCGCCGCGCACGCTGCGGGTCGCGAAGCGCTCGGCAATGTCGCGCAGCTGGTGCAGGCCCGCGGGCGTGCTGTACATGCGCAGGAGGCAGGCGACGAAGTCCTGCAGGCCGGCCGCCGTCCAGTAGCTCACGTGCGGCGAGATCTGGCAGGGGTTCCAGCCGTCGGTGGGCAGGATGCTGGAGCCGGAGAAGTCGGCACTGCCCACCAGGCGCGCAATGTGGGCGCCGACGCCGTTGAACAGCAGCACGTCGCTGTCGATCAGCACGAAGGCGCGGCAATCGGGGTGCGCTGCGAGATGGTTCGCCAGGAGGAAGTAGCGCCGGAAGCAGATCTTCTCGAACGCCGGCGTGTTGCTCGACAGGTGCACGTAGGCCTGGCAGAAGCGTTCGTACGCCGGTCCGGCGTCGGTGTCCGACAGGACGACCAGCTGCTCCTGCGCCATGGCCGCGGATTCGCAGCACAGGCGCAGGGCCGTGTTCTGGCGGTCTTCCACAACGATGAAGGGGAGGGCGTGGTCCATGGTCGGGCAAGCGGGTTGGTACGGGTCAGGGCCGCGGCGCGGTGGCGCTGCGCACCAGCGCGACGTGGGCGGGAAGAAAGTGGAAGTCGGCGTCCAGCGGCATGTCGAGCGTGAGCATTCCGCCCCGCGCGTTCGCGTCGCCGATCCAGCTGCGCAGCTGCGCGGCCGAGAAGCGCGGCGCGCTCGGCTGGGCCCAGGAAGCGCCCAGCGGCGTCAGCACATGCAGCCGGAGTTCGGAGGGCGGCGAGGCCAGGCGTGCGGCGGGCTGCAGGTACTCGCCCGCCATGAGGTTCTGGCACGGCGCGCTCTTGAGGCTGAAGCGCGCCGCCCCCTCGCCGGCATTGAAGGCCAGCCACCGGGTGGGGGCGCCGCTGCGCGCGGCCGCGCAGAACCGGTCCCAGTCGCGCGTCGTCATGCCCGTCGTGTTGTAGACGCCGTCGAACCACCAGCCCGTGGCGACTGCGCCGTAGTGCTGCGACCAGCTGTCGATCACGGCCGACCAGGCGGCGATGAAGCGCGTCGGCGGTGGCTGCTGTTCGGAGACATCGCCCAGGCACTCCATCAGGTAGGCATCCCCTTGCGGCGCGCGGAAGGGCAGGTAGAGGATCAGCGCGATGCCGTGGCGCCGCAGCGCGCGGCCGATCTCCATCGGCAGGTCGCGCGGTGAACGGTGCGCGGCGCTGCGCGGGCACAGCGCTTCGAGGGCGGCGTTCGGCGCGATGAACTGGCCGTTGTTCTGTCCGAGCGTGAGGATGAGATGGCTGGCGCGCATCTCCGCGAGCGAAGCGGCGAAGGCGTCGACGTCGAAGCGTCCGATGCCGGCGATGGACTGCTTGTCGGGCAGGTAATGCACCATCACGCCGAAGCCCGGTGCGCCCTGCGTTTCGGGCAGTGCTGCGACGGCCGGCCGCGCCCATGCGGCCAGCCCGAGCGCCAGCATCGCGAGCGTGCGAAGCAGGGAGCGTGCGCGGTTCGTCATGGCGTGGCCCTCGCCAGCGACGCGTCACCGCGCTTCAGCCTGAGGTAACTTGCGGCCACCGCGCCCGGCGTGCAGACCCGCGAGAGCGACCATGCGGGGCGCGTGCGCTGGTGCGCGGCCAGGTAGCGCTCGATGCTGCCGAGGCCGACGAATTCATTGCCGATGAAGAACGCGTAGCCCGCGAAGAGCTCCCGGTGCACCGGAAGGTCCGAGAGCAGCAGCGGCACGCCCAGCGTGGCCGCCTCGGCGGCCGACAGGTTGAAGCCCTCGAAGGTGGACAGCGAGATGAAGGCCGTCGCCCCCCGATACAGCCGCAGGAGTTCTTCCCGCGACACCAGTCCCCGGTGTCGCACGCAGCCGCGGAACGCGGGCGCCATGGCCGAGATCATGCGTTCGACCTCCTTGGCGCCGTTGCCGGTGATGTCGAGGTAGTCGACCAGGCCCTGGCGCTTCATGCGCACGAAAAGCTTCAGGATGCCTTCGAAGTTCTTGTGCGGGTAGTAGTGGTAGGCCGCGATCAGGTAGCGCCCGTCGGGTGCTGCCGTGCGGTCGGCGTTCGCGGCGACGGCGCCCGCATCCACGGGATTGAAGATCACCGCCGGGTGCTCGCAGCGCCTGAAGTGCCGCTCGAAGTCTTCCTGGCTGCTGCGGCTGATGAAGACCACGTCGGCGGCGCTGCGCGCCACGCGGTGCAGGTTCCAGTCGAGCCAGAGGCGCTTGCGCGCGCTGAAGTACTGCGGGTACGACTTGTACTGCACGTCGTGCACCACCACGATCGAATCCCGGTGGCGGCCGAACGGCGCCAGCAGCGAGAAAGGCAGGAAGTAGTTCGGGAACAGCGAGTACACGCGCTCCCCGCGCAGCCACCCGCGCACCAGGTGGATGTTGTAGAGCAGCGTGTCGAGGATGAAGCGGCTGATCTTCAGCCGCCGTGCGGCCGCGTACAGGTGCGGATGGCGCTCGCTGATCGGCTGCACCTCGTGGCCCGGCGCGTCGCGCATGCTCTCGAGCAGCACCTCGGACACGTTCAGCACCCCGCCCGCCGACGCGTTGAGCCGGATCGTGTCGTAGAAGAGGTAGGTGGCCATGGTCGCTCCTGCGTGCGTGCGTTCTCATGCGGTCGGCAGGCTGGCGCGCGCCGGGCGGGGGGCCGGCCTGCGGAACCACGCCGCGAGGCTGCCGGCGACGACGGCCGCGACCAGCCCCGAGACGGCGAACGGTCCCCAGCCCAGGATCGGCCCGCGCAGGAACGGCACGTAGGCCGCCAGCAGCACCAGCGCGCACAGGTAGCCGGCCGTCAGCGTGCGTTGCGGATCGATGGCCTTGTCGACGAGGCGAAAGAGCGCCGAGACCGCGAAGCCCAGCAGGGCCGGGCCCGCCAGCCCGAAGTCGAAGTAGGCGGTGGTGAAGGGCGGCAGCGACAGGTTGCTCTGCGAGAAGTTGCCCAGCACGGCCGGCCAGCCGAGCGGGTCGTAGCCCGGGAACATCTTCAGTTCGCGCGGCAGGATGAAGGAGAAGGCCGAGAGCAGGTAGCGCCCGTAGCCCAGATCGGGCGAGGGCGCGCGCTCCAGGATGCCCGCGACGACGAACATCGCGTCGAAGTCCTGGCTGAAGGGGTACGACGCCAGCTCCGCGCCCCACATGGCGTCCCGCGAGATCAGGTTCAGCACCGGCCCCAGGCCCGCGATGGCGCCGAAGATCACGGCGGCGAGCGTCCACCGGTGGCGCCGCCCCAGGGCGTGGATGAGCAGCGGCAGCAGCCCGATCAGGATGACCTGGCGCGCCGTGTTGACCGGGTTCGCGGCGATGGCGGCCAGCGCGAATGAGAGGCCCGCGACGCACCAGGCCCACAGCGTGCGCTGGCGCGTGGCGTGGATCGCGAGCGCCACGCAGCACAGCAGCACCATGAGCTTGGGCAGCGTGGAATAGACGATGTACTGGACCGGCGCGGCCTCCTCTTCGGAAATCACGCCGCGCGCCGTGAAGTTCATGTCGGGGCGCAGGAAGAGCATGGCGAACGCCACCTCCAGGCAGGCCAGCAGCAGGAAGGGGTGGGCGACGCCGGCGCCGAGCGCGCGCTGCGCCGGCCGGGGCGTGGCGGGCGGCTCGGGCAGCCCCAGCCGTGCGGCTTCCACGCCGGCCATGTACAGCAGCACGAGCATCAGCCCCTGCGTGTGCGCGGCCTGGCCGACGATGCCGACCTCCCAGAAGTCGGTGTCGGTCGCGATCTGCATCGCCGGCGCCAGCGAGAAGTAGATGAGAACCGCCGTGTAGTGGATCAGCAGGAACACGCTGTCGCTGGCGGTGCCCAGCATCGACAGCTGCACCACCGTCAGCACGAACACCACCCCGTAGCCCCAGACAGGATCGATCAGCCCGCACAGCGCGGCGCAGACGATGCCGGACCAGAAGACGAGGGTTCTCATGGCGAGGTCCGTTTCTGCTTCAGGCGTGCTCGGCCTCGGCGGCGGTCCGGCGCGCGGTCTGGTAGTCCGCATAGGTGCGGCGCAGCCCTTCGGCCAGCGGCACGGTGGCGTGCCACCCGAAGCTGGCAGCGCGCGACACGTCCAGCAGCTTTCGCGGGGCGCCGTCGGGCTGGGCCAGGTCGTAGTGGATGCTGCCCTCGTAGCCCACGACCTCGCGGATGTGCTCCACCAGCTCGGCGATCGAGACGTCCTCGCCCGTGCCGAGGTTGATGTGGCCGCGCATCGGATCGGTGTGCTGGTCGTAGGCGGCGCGCGACAGGTTCATCACGTCCAGGCAGCCTTCGACCATGTCGTCCACGTACAGGAACTCGCGCCGCGCCCGGCCGCTGCCCCAGATCAGCACGCTCGGCGTGCGGCTGATCTTGGCCAGGTGGAAGCGCTGGATCAGCGCCGGCACCACGTGGCTGTTTTCCAGGTGGTAGTTGTCGCCGGGCCCGTAGAGGTTGCTCGGCATCACGCTGCGGAAGTCGACGCCGTGCGTGGCGCCGTACTGCCGGTTGTAGCTCTCGCACAGCTTGATGCCCGCGATCTTGGCGATCGCGTAGGGCTCGTTGGTGGGCTCGAGCTTGCCGGTGAGCAAGGCCTCTTCGCGGATCGGCTGCTCGGCCAGCCGCGGATAGATGCAACTCGAGCCGAGGAACAGCAGCCGCTTGACGCCGGCGAGAAAGGCCTGGTGCGTGAGGTTGGCCGCGATCAGCAGGTTCTCGTAGATGAACTGCGCGGGATAGGTCATGTTGGCGTGGATGCCGCCGACCTTGGCCGCCGCCACGTAGACCTGGTCGATGCGCTCGGTCGCGAAGAAGCGCGCGACCGCCGCCTGGTCGAGCAGGTCGAGCTCGGCGTGGCTGCGCGTCACGACCTCGTGGCCGAGTTCGCGCAGGCGCCTCGTGAGCGTCTGGCCGACCATTCCGCGATGACCTGCAACATAGATTCGCATGGTGTTCTTTCAGTGAAGGAAGAGGGGACTGCGGGTCTCAGCGCGAACCGCGCGCCCCGAGCACGACGCGGAAGGTCTTCAGCAGGATCACGACGTCGCGCAGCAGCGATAGCGTGGCGACGTACTCGGCGTCCATGGCGGCGCGGCGGCGGTAGCTCACCTCGTTGCGTCCGCTGATCTGCCACAGGCCCGTGATGCCCGGGCGCACCGCGCAGTAGTACGCCCAGTACGGGCCGTAGAGCTCCTTCTGCGCAAACATGCAGGGGCGCGGGCCGACCATGCTCATGTCGCCCTTGAGCACGTTCCAGAACTGCGGAAACTCGTCGATGCTGTAGCGACGCAGGAAGGCGCCGAAGCGGGTGATCCGTGGGTCGTGCTCGAGCTTCTGGAACTTCTCCCATTCGCGCCGCGCCGCGTCGTTCTCGCGCAGGTGGCGAGCCAGCAGGGCATCGGCGTCGGGCGCCATGGTGCGGAACTTGTAGAAGCGGAAGATCCGCCCGTCCCGGCCGTAGCGCGGCTGCACGTAGATGGCCGGGCCGCCCGAGGTCAGCAGCACGCCGAGGGCGATCAGCGCGTAGGCCCAGCCCAGGAACAGGAAGAAGGCGCCCGCCAGGAGGATGTCCATGGCGCGCTTGGCGGCCTGCAGGAGCCGCGAGCCGCCCACCGGCACGGGGCGGGCGGCGGTGCGGTGCGGCGTGCGTGAAAGGTGCGTGCTCATGATGTCGCGCGCTCCGGTTCGGCGCGGGGGGTGTGCCCCAGCGCGGGCGGATAGATGTTCGGCGGCAGGCCGTAGGGCCCGTAGTCGTAGCCGTAGGCGTTGTGGCGTTGCCGCGCGTCCTGCGCGTTGAGCACCACGCCGTGGAACGCCGCGCCCACGTGCGCCAGCCGCTTCGCACTCTCCACCAGGTCGCCCAGTTCGCTGTCGCCGGCGCGGGCCACGAGCATCAGGGTGCCCACGTCCGGTGACATCGCCACGGTCTCGGTCGCCAGCAGGATCGGCGGGGCATCGATGACCACGGCGTCGTACAGCGCCGAGAGGGTCTCCAGCAACCGCGTGAACGCACTGGAACCCATCATCGTGGCCGGATCGAGCGGCAGCTTGCCGGTGGTGATCACGTCCAGGTGCGGCAGCACCTGCGCATGCACCGCCTGCGCGAGCGTGGCGGTGCCGGCGATCAGCTCCGACAGGCCGGTGGTCGCCTTGAGCCCGAACTGGCTCGCCAGCTTGCCGCGGCGCATGTCGGCGTCGATCAGCAGCACGCGCCTGCCGGAGGCCGCCAGCACGGCCGAGAAGTTCGCCGACAGGAAGGTCTTGCCCGCGCCCGGCGTGGCGCTGGTCAGCAGGATGCGGTTGTTCTGCGCGCCCGCCATCAGGAAGCCCAGCGCGGTGCGCAGCCTGCGCACGCCTTCGAGCGCCGGGTCGTCCGGGTGCGAGGCCGCCAGCAGCTTCACGCCGGGCTTGCCCTGGCGGATGGCGCGGTCGAGCGTGCCCTGCCGCGTGCTGAGTGCGATCGTGCTGTAGACGTTCAGGCCGGTGCGCATCTCGATCTCGTCGGGGGTGGCGACCGTGTTCTTGAGCACCTTGCGAAGCACCGACGTGACCGCGCCCAGGAACAGCCCCACGACCAGCGCCAGCGCCATCACGATCACCGCCTTGGGCCGCACCGGCTTCTCGGGCGACAGCGCCTGGTCGAGCACGCGCACGTTGCCGATGCGGCCTTCGCGGGCCAGGCGCATCTGCAGCGAGCTGTTCAAGAGCGACGAATAGAGTTCGGTGTTGACCTTGATGTCGCGCTGCATGCGCAGCGAGTTCTGCTGCAGCATCGGCATGCGGCGGATGCGGTTGTCCACGCCGCCCAGCTCCTTGCGCAACGAGGCGATCTGCGCGTCGAGCGTGATCAGCATCGGGTGCTGGCTGGTGAAGCGGCTCGCCAGGTCCAGGCGCTTCTGGCGCGCGTCGAGCAGCTTGGCCTGCAGGTCGACGTTCTGCGACAGCGCGTTGCGCGCCTCGTCGTCCAGGCTGATGGTTCCGTTCTGGTTGCGGTACTGGTTGTAGGCCTCTTCCGACTGTTCCAGCTGCTGCTTGAACTTGGGCAGCTCGGTGCCCAGGAAGTTCAGCGTGCGCTCGGCCTGCGCGGTCTTCTGGTCGATGTTCTGCCGCATGTACAGGCGCGCCACCTCGTTGAGCAGGTTCGCCAGGTGCTCGCGGTCGTCGGTCTGCCAGCTCACGTCGATCACGCTGGACTGCTTGCCCTTCTCGATCACGCGCAGCTCGCGCTGCAGCTCGAGCATGGTGAGCTGCGTGGAATGCCGCGTCAGCTCGAAGGCACCGCCGGGCCGGGCGTCGATCGAGGCCACCAGCAGGTGGACCGTGCCGCCCGGCACCGAGCTGTCCTGCGGCTCGCCGACCCGGCCGTGCAGCGGGGTGTCGAGGTCGGGGTGCGTCAGGGTGTAGGCGCCGTCCTTGCCGGCGGTCAGCAGGAACTTCTTGCCCTCGAGGGCCGGCGGCACGTCCATCTGCGCGACCGCGATCCGCTCGGTGCCCGACACGTAGCCGCGCATGCCGAGAAAGCCCGGCCTGGACAGCGTCTTCGAATGCCGCGCCATGAAGGCGCCCACGACCGGGATGTAGTGCGGCCGTGCCTTGATGAACAGTTTGGTGTTCTCGATCGCCTGGCCGAGCACCATGCGCGACTTCAGGATCTCGGCCTCGCCCGATGTCGGCGTCTTCACGCCCACGCCGTTGACCGCGGCATCGCCCGCGCCGCCGGGCGAGCGCTCGGCATCCTCGAGCTGGATCAGCACGTTCGCTTCGTACACGCGCGGCCCGAAGAGCGCGTAGCCCGCGCCCAGCACCAACACCGCGGCGGTGACCGAGGCGATCAGCCATCGGTTGTCCAGCATCAGGTCGACGTATTCCTTGAACCGCGAGTGCGGGCGCTCGGGTTCCGGGCTGTACGGTGCGGGAAGCGGGGGGTACCAACGCGCATTCATGGGCTTCACCTTCTTTGTCGTGTTCGGGCCGGGGCTGCGCGGCCTACCTGCTGCGGGCGGTGTCGCGCGCGAGGTTGATCACCTGGGCGGCGGGAAGGATCAGGTTGGCGACCCGGTTCCACGAGACCAGCGGCACGCGGTCGACATAGACGACGTCGCGCGGCCGCAGCTCGAAGCGGTCGGCCAGTGCGAGCGCGGCCGGGTTCTTCGCGTTCAGGCTGAAGATCTGCGGCGTGTCGGGCGTCTGCGGCGAGTTGCGGATCACGTAGATCTGCCCGGGGTCGGCCGTGAGCAGGTCGGGCCCGCCCGCATCGCCGAGGGCCTCGTTCAGGCTCATGCGGCCGTTGCGCATCAGCAGCGCCGAGGGCCGCAGGATCTCGCCCATCACGTAGATGCGGCTGTCGTCCCGGCTGCCGACGTACACGATGTCGCCGTTGCGCAGCGGGATGTTGTTGGCGTCGGCGCCGAAGCGCTTGAGCTGCATCAGGTCGATGACCACCGTGCGGTCGCCGCGCGTGAGCGTCACATGCGAACGGTCGCCCCCGGCGGTGATGCTGCCCGCGCGGTTGAGCGCCTCGGACAGCGTCATCGGGATGTCCGTGAAGATCTGCAGCCCGGGCGTGCGGACCTCGCCCTCGACATAGGCGCGCTGGCTGCGGAACGACTGGATGCGCACGCTGACCAGCGGTGCCTTGATGATGCTGCCGATGCGCTTGGCGATCAGCTCGGACGCACCGCTTTCCGTGAGGCCCTGCAGCCGGGTGCGGCCGATGTAGGGAAAGCTGATCTCGCCCGCGGCATCGACGATGAAGCCCGGCGCCACGGTGACGCCGGTCGGGTCGCTCTGCTGCGCGATCACCGCGCCCAGGTTGGGCTGCAGCTCGGGGTTGTTGTAGACGGTGATGCCCACCACGTCCCCCGGCCCGATGGTGTAGGGCGCGGGCCGGCCGAACAGCGCCTTCACGTCGGGCGGGATGCCCGTGTTCCCGGCGAGTTGCGCGCGGACCAGCTCCGGCGTGATGGCCGCGATCCTGCCGCCGGCCGTGCCGTCGGCCGATTGCAGCGGGCCCGGCGTGCCGAAGCCGGGTGCGCAGCCGCACAAGCCGAGCGACAGCAGCAGCGCCATGGCGCGCGACCGGAAGCGGCCACCGGGAAGGGCGCGGGCGCCCTCGGTGGCGAGGAGGCGCTCGCCGCGCGGGTTCGCTGGGGTTGCGGATGTCATGGCAATCTCCTTGGCTTCGGTTGTTGTTTCAGGGCGCGGCGAGCGTGGCCGGGATCGCGCGCGGGGTGCCTGTCGCCGGGCGGTCCTGCCGCTGCGGACTGCCGGTGGCCAGACAGTGCTCGACGACCCAGTCGCCGACGGACTGCAGGAAGAGCTGCTGGCCCTTCACCGTGCAGACGGTGTGGTCCACGTCCCGCATGAACTCGTACTGCAGGCCCTGCATGAACGGTTCGCGGCGCAGGGCGCCGAGCTGGTCGCGGTCGCGGTCGCAGACATGCAGCGATCCCGAATACAGCAGCTGCACCGCCACCTCGCGTTCGACCAGCCGCTTCATCGTGGCTTCGAACCAGATCGCATTGACGTTGGGCGGCCGCCGGTCCACGAAGTAGCCCGGCAGCGGCTTGCCCACCGTGCTGCCCGGCAGATGGCGCAGCACCCAGCGCCGCGCCTTGCCCGGGAACGACGGGTGCAGCGGCGCCGCGAGCGCGCGGCGCACCGTGAGCTCCCAGCGCGTGCGCCGCTGCGGGAAGGCAAAGCCGTCGAACAGCGAGAGCGCCACCATGCGCGCGTCCACCGCGGCGGCCGACATGGCGTGCTCCACGCCCGAGCACATGGCCACGGTCGCGAACTGGCCGATGCCCTGCATGCGCTGCACGAGGTCCATGGCGGCCTGCAGGCTGTGCACCGCGCGCGTCTGCAGGTCGGGCCCGGTGTCCAGCGCCTCGCTGTCGCCGATGCCGCCCAGGTCGAAGCGCAGGCTGCCCACGCCGCGCGCGGCCAGGAGGTGCGCCAGCTTCACGTTGATGCGGCGCGGCCCGACGCGGTGGTTCGCGCCCATGTTGAACATCAGGCAGGCGACGGGGGCCGCCGCGCGCTGCGCGGGGAGGGTGAGCATGCCCATCAGTGCGTTGCCGGGGCCGAAGCACACCGGGGTCTGCGTCATGTCATTCATGGATGGCTCCCTGCAGGCGGTTGAGCGCATCGGCCGGCACCATCGCGCTGTGGGGAAAGGGGTCGGACGTCCAGTCCAGCGGGTGGCTCAGGTAGGCCAGGCGCACCGGCATGTGGCGCGACTGCTGCTCGGCCGCCCATTGCGCGGTGGACGTGTCGTCGGGCGGGGCCAGCACCAGGGTGTCGTGCAGGGCCGTGAGCGGCAGCGACTGCGGCGTGAGGGCGCGCAGCTGCGCCTGCAGCGCCGGCGAGAGACGCACGCCCAGCGCCTCCTCGGGCAGCGCGTCCGGTTCCCGCGCGAGGCTGCGGCGCCAGGACAGGTCGGGAATGCAGAAGGTCGTGTCGATCGCCTCGACATGCCGCTCGCGCAGCAGGCGCGCGTAGCCCGGCCCGTCGATCACCGGCTCCCAGAGCACCAGCCGCGCCGGGTCGCAGCGCCCGTTGCGCGCGGCCAGCACGGCCAGCGTGGCACCCAGCCGCGCGCCGATCCACACGATGGCGGCATGGGGTGCGTGCCGCCGCAGCTCCTCGTGCGCCGCGCACAGGTCGCGACGCCAGCCGTCGAGCTCGCCCTCGCTCTCGTCGCCCGGCGAGTCGCCGGAGCCGTAGAAGTCGAAGCGCAGCGTGGCGATGCCGGCGCGCGCGAGGCGTTCGGCCAGCACCTTGAAGAAGCGGTGGGTGCGCAGGCCCTCCTGCCCGAAGGGCGGGCACAGCAGCACCGCGGTGGGCTCGTCCCGGTGGTCGTCGGCGGCGTGGAACGCGCCGAAGACCTGGCGCGAGGCCGGCCCGAACATGAGCGGCGTGAAGAGGGTCATGCGACACCCCCTGCGCATCGCGCCTCGCTCATGCCCTTGCGCGGATTCAGGGGGCGCATGCGGCGGCCTTCGGGGTCGGCCTGCGAGGGCCGGGCGCGGGCTTCGGTATGGCGCCATTCGGCGAGCGAGCCCACGCTGTCCGCCCGCGCGGGTGCCGGCCCCAGCGCCAGCACCAGGATGCGGCCGGCCACCGGCAGCTCGACGCTGCGGCTGTCCGGTGCCAGGCCCACGTCGAAGCTCTGCGGCGACACCAGCAGGCCCACGCCGATGGCCTTCAGGCAGGCTTCCTTGCGGGTCCAGCAGGTCAGGAAGGCGCGGTCGCGTTCGTCGGCGGGCAGGGCGGCCAGCGCCTCCTGTTCGCGCCGCGTGAAATGCGCCGCCGCCAGGTCGGCCGCGTCCGGCATCGGGCGCAGCAGCTCGACGTCGGCGCCCAGCGGGCCGCGACCGCCGATGGCGATCAATGCCAGGCCCTGGCTGTGGCTCAGCGAGAACTGGGTGCGCGGATGCCCCGCCAGCGACGGCTTGCCGAAGGCGCCGGTGGCCAGCGTCAGTGCGTCGGGGGCCAGGCCCGTGTACGCGCACAGCGCCTGGCGCAGCGCGACATGGGCCGCCACGAAGCGCTGCCGGTCGACGGGAAAGCGCAGGTTCTGGGCGCGTGCGCGCTCTTCCTCCGACAGCACCTGGGCGGGCAGGGTGTCGGTGAAGCTGTCCAGCTCGACGTACCGGCAGACCGGTGCGTCGATGGACAGTGCGTTGGCGGCGCCGGTCATGATCACCCCTTGCGCAGCCAGCTGCCGAGTGCGCCGAGCAGCCCGCCGCGCTGTGCATGCGCGGCCGTGCCGGCGGCCAGGTCGGCGAGGTCCGAAGGCACGCCGTGCGGCGTGCCGTGCGCCGAGGACGCGATCTGCCCGAGGTTCTCGAACAGGTAGCGGCGCGGCTCCACGCGGTGCCCCAGCGTCTGCGCCGCCTGCTGCACGGCGCGCAGCACCAGCAGCGAGTCGCCGCCGAGGTCGAAGAAGTTGTCGCTGGCGCGGATCTCGTCGACGTCGATGCCGATCACGTCGGCCCAGATCTGGGCCAGCTGGGCGTGCTCGGGGCTGAGCAGTCCGCGCTTGGCTTCGCGCGCGGCGCCGTCGAGGCCATTGGCGGCCTCGGCCGGCGCGCCCTTGTCCGCATCCTCGGCCGCCAGCTTGCGCAGGTAGCGCGCGCTGGCCGAGCCTTCGGTGCTGGCGATCTCGGCGAGCGTGGCGTTCGGGTGGTCGGCGACACGGCCCAGCACTTCGAGATAGCGCTCGCGCAGCTGGGCGCCGGTCTCGCGCAGGTACACGTCGGCGTTGTAGAGCAGCGCGCCTTCCAGGCCGTGCGGCTTGTCCATCAGCCACACGCCGACATCGTCGGTGGCGCCGTGCTGCATCACGTGCACCTGGCGGGTCTGCAGGCTGCCGACGGTGCGCGCGCGTTCGCGGGCGTCCTGGAACGAGAACATCGCCTGGTAGGGCCCCGAGGCCTTGATCTGTCCCGCATAGCCGGGCTCGGCCATCAGGCGCTCGAACGGCACCTGCTGGTGGTTCATCATCGACAGCAGCTCCTGCTTCACGTAGCGCATGAACTCGGGCAGCGGCAGCGCCATGTCGACCGCGAGCGAGACCGGCAGCACGTTGTTGAAGAAGCCCATGACGTCTTCCGTCTCGGCCTGCTGGCGCCCGCGCACCGGGTTCGCGATGACGATGGCGTCGTTGCCGGTCGCCTGGGCCATGGTCAGCGCGTAGATGCCGAAGGTCAGCATGCTGAGCGTCACGTCCATGTCGCGCGCCACCTCGCGCAGCCGCTGCGTGCTCTGCAGGTCGATGTGGATCCAGTGCGCGCCGCCCTGGCCGCTCTTGCCCGCGCGGCGCGGCATGTCGGTGCGGGGCGGGCGCACGGCCCTGGCGCTGGCGAGCCGGCCGCGCCAGAACGCGAGCTGCTCCTCGCAGGCCGGCTCGGTCAGCCATTTCTCGAGCCACTCGGCGTAGTCGCCGTGGGTGGTGGCGAGCGCGGGCAGGTTGTGCGGACGGCCGCGTTCGGCGGCGTCGTAGAACGCGCCCAGCTCGCGCTGCATCAGGTCGAAGGACCAGCCGTCCCAGATCAGGTGATGCGGCACGAACAGGAAGACGTGTTCGTTGTCGTCGAGCTGGAACAGGGTCGCGCGCATCATCGGTGCGCTGTGGATGTCGAGCGGCCGGTCGGCCAGCTCCTGCATCTGCTCGGCCAGCTCGGCCTCGCGTTGGTCAGCGGGCAGGCCGCGCAGGTCGACCAGCGGCAAGGCGAACTCCACCGACTCTGCGATCGATTGAATGGGCCGCCCGGTGTCCTCGTCGAAGCCGATGCGCGTGCGCAGCGACGGCTGGCGGCGGATCATTTCGCGCAGCGCGCCTTCGAAGCGCGCGGCGTCGAGCTTGCCGGTGAGCCGCTGCGCCGAGGGGGCGTTGTAGACCGAACGGCCCGTGTACAGCTGCTCCATGAAGCGGATGCGTTCCTGCGAGGGCGTGAGCGGCGCGCTGCGGCGATCGGGGTGGCAGGCAATCGGCGCCTGCAGGCCGACACCCGCGCCTTGCAGCGCCTCGATGACCGCGGTCAGCTTCTCGGCCGTGGGCGCCTCGAACAGCGCCCGCAGCGGCAGCGTGACCTGGAACTCGCGGCTCAGCAGCGTGGTGAGCCGCGCGGCCAGCAGCGAGTGGCCGCCCATGGTGAAGAAGTTGTCGCGCATGTCCAGGCCCGGCAGGCTCAGCACCTTCTCCATGACCGCGAGCACCTTGCGTTCGTGCGCGTTGCGCGGACCGGCGCCGCGCCGCACCTCGTTGCGCGCCACCGCCTGCGGCGGCGGCAGCGAGACGCGGTCGACCTTGCCGTTGGCCAGCGTGGGCAGGGCATCGAGCGTCACCACGTGCTGCGGCAGCATGAAGGCCGGCAGGTGCTTGCGCAGGTGCACCATCAGCGCATCGAGGTCGAAGCCGCCCTCGGGCGCCAGCGCCAGGTAGGCCACCAGGCGCACATCGCCGGGGTTGTCCTCGCGGGCCACGACCACGCTGCGCGAGACGCCGGCCACTTCGCAGCAGCGCACCTCGATCTCGCCGGGCTCGATGCGGTAGCCGCGCACCTTGACCTGGAAGTCGAGCCGCCCGAGGTGGTCGAGCAGCCCGTCGTTGCGCCAGCGGCCGCGGTCGCCGGAGCGGTAGACCTTCTTCGTGGCGCCGAAGATGCGCACCGTGACGAAGCGCTCGGCGGTCAGCGCGGGGCGGTCGAGGTAGCCCAGCGAGACGCCTTCGCCCGCGATGCAGATTTCGCCGGGCACGCCGATCGGGCAGGGTTGCAGATCGGCGTCGAGAATCCAGATCTCGGTGTTGTCGACGGGCCTGCCGATCGAGATGCCGCGCGAGGCAATCTCTTCGGGACGCACATGCCAGGCCGTGGAATACACCGTCGTCTCGGTCGGGCCGTAGCCGTTCCACAGGCCTTCCATGCGCTCGCACAGCGCCAGCGCCATGCTCGGGCGCAGCGCCTCGCCGCCGGTCCAGCCGCGAAAACCGGGCGTGCCGCCGGCCCACTGGGCATCGAGCAGCAGCTGCCACATGCCGGGCGTGGCCTGCAGCAGCGTGATCTGTTCGTCGTCGAGCGCCCGCGACAGGCGGTTGCCGTCCATCGCGACCTCGCGCTGCACCATCACCAGCTCGGCGCCGGCCGCCAGCGGCAGCAGCAGGTCGGGCACGGCCATGTCGAACGACAGCGTGGTGACGGCGGCGATGCGGTCGGACGGGCCGATGCCCGATTCGCGCTGCATCCACTGCAGCAGGTGCGCCACGCCCCGGTGGTGCGCGATGACGCCCTTGGGCAGGCCGGTCGAGCCGGAGGTGTAGATCACATAGGCCGCGTCTTCGGAGCCCGGGTCGTCGCTGCTCGGCGGCAGCGCGTCGCCCGAGAGCTGGCGCCAGGCGGTGTCGCGATCGATCTCGAAGACGCGCTGGTCGGCGTCGGCGCGCCAGTCGCGCGGCGCCACCGCGATGTCGGACGAGGTCAGCATCAGGCTGAGGGTGGCGTCGCTGGCGTAATGGTCCAGCCGCGCCTGCGGAAATGAGGTGTCCATCGGCACGTAGGACGCCCCCGCCTTGAGGATGCCCAGCATGGCGACGACCATTTCCAGGCTGCGTTCCAGGCACAGCCCCACGCGCTGGCCGCGGCCCACGCCGCGCGCGCGCAGCGCACGCGCCAGGCGGTTGGACAGCGCATCGAGTTCGCCGTAGCTGCAGCTGCGCGCGCCGTCGCGCACCGCCGGGCGGTGCGGCTGCTGCGGCACGCGCGCCACGAAGCCGGCGTGCGCCAGCGGCGCGCCGCGCAACGGCACGCGCGCAGGCTGCAGCGCCAGCAGCGCACGCGCGGCGCCGGCGGACAGCACGTCGAGCCCGCCGATGGTGTCGTCGGGCTTGTGCGCGGCCGACTGCAGCACGCACTCGAACATGTCGAGCCAGCGTTGCACGCTCACGTCGTCGAACAGGTCGGTGTTGTATTGCGCCTCGACCTGCAGGCTGCCGGCGTGCGGGCGCAGGTTCACGAAGAGTTCGAAGTTCTCGTAGCGGCGGGCGATGGTGTCCTGCACCACGTCGAGCGTGGTGAAGGCCTGCGCGCTGCTCGCCACGTCGGGGTCGACGTTGAAGGTCACGCTCACCAGCGGCAGCCGGCTCGGGTCGCGCTCGAGCGACAGCTGGCCCAGCAGCGCGCCATAGGTCAGGGCCTGGTGATCGAAGGCGTCGAGCACGGCGGTGCTGCATTCGTCCATCAGCGCGTCGAAGCGCATGGCGGGGTGCGCGGCGATGCGCAGCGGCAGCAGGTTCACGCAATGGCCGACCAGGCCGGGCACGTCGTGCGCGAGCTGGCCCGAGGTCGGAATGCCGACCACGATGTCTTCCTGCCCCGTGAGGCGGTGCAGTGTCGCGACGAAGCCGCTGAGCAGGCCCGTGAACAGGCTGACGCCGGCCTTGGTGCTCGCGATGCGCACGGCGCCGACCACGCGCCGGTCGAGCAGGCGCTCGGCGCGGCGCGAATTGAAGGTGCGCGCGGCCGGGCGGGGGCGGTCCAGCGGCAGGTCGAGCACGGGCTGCGTGTTGCCGGCAAAGCGCTCCAGCCAGTAGTCGATGTGCGCCTGCATGTCGGGGCTCGCGGCCGCGACGGCTTCCTCGGCGGCGAAGTCGGAGAAGAGCGGCGCGGCCTTGAGCTTGAGCCCGATGCCGGTTTCCTCGGCATAGAGGTGGCCCAGCTGTTCGGTGATGACCGCCCACGACCAGCCGTCGCAGACCACGTGGTGCGCGGACATCACGAGCTCGTGCTCGTCATCGCCCAGGCGGTACAGCACGGCCCGGAACAGCGGCCCGTGTTCGAGCGAGAACGGCGTGCACACCGCTTCGTCGTGGGCCGCGTGCAGCGCCTGCGCGAGGGCTTCGGGCGCCAGCCCGCCCAGGTCGTGGCGCACCAGCTGGTTCCCGGCCGGGGGGCTGACCAGCATGAAGGTGCCGTCCGGCGAGATGGTGGCGCGCAGCGCCTGGTGACGTTCGAGCAGCCGGTCGGTGGCGCGCGCCAAGGCGTCGCCGTCCAGCGCGCCGCGCAGGCGCAGCACGACCGACTCGTTGTAGGCCATCGAGGCCTCGGGGCTCAGCGTGGCGCCGAGCCAGATTTCGCGCTGCGACTCGGTGGTCGCGATGATGCATTCGACGAGGCCACCGCTCGCGGTGGGCTTGAGTGCGGCGTTCATGCTGCGGCCTTTCCGTTGATGAGGAGGCGCTCGTGCAAGGCGGCGTCTTCGGGTACGTACCAGTACGGCTGGCCGTCGCTGTCGCGGGCCAGCACGCTGCCGTCCTCGACGGGCTTGCGCGCGTCGAAGCGGGTGGGGGCGGGAGCGCGGCGCGGAAGGAAGCCGGATTCCTGCATCTCGGCGACCGACTCCTTGAAGGCGCGCTGCAGGAAGGCGATGTCCTCGGCGCTGTGCGCGCTCGTGAGGAAGCACGGGAAGTTGTCCAGGATGTGCACGCCGCGGCTGCGCATCATGGCGAACAGCAGGTCCTGCAGCGGCTGGTCTTCGAGCCAGCTCACGCGCCACAGCGACGCGAAATGGCGGATCTCGATCGGCGCGCCGACCTCCTGGCACCAGCCCGAGAGTTCCGTGGCCATGGCGGTCGTGCTCGCGGTGAGCCCGGCCTGCAGCGCGGGCCCGGCCTCCTTCAGGTGCGTGAGCGAGGCCTTGGCCGCGGCGAGCGCGAGCGGGTGGCGCACGAAGGTGCCGGCGAAGTAGGTGACGCCCACGCCCGGGATCGAGTCGTCGCCGTACTGCCAGGCGCCGCCGTCGAGCGCGTCCATGAACTCGCGCTTGCCGGCGATCACGCCCACCGGAAAGCCGCCGCCGATCACCTTGCCGTAGGTGGCCAGGTCGGCGCGCACGCCGAACAGCTCTTGCGCGCCGCCCAGCGCGCTGCGAAAGCCGGTGATGACCTCGTCGAAGATCAGGCAGCAGCCGTGCTTCGCGGTGACGTCGCGCACGTCGTGCAGGAACTCGCGCGGCTGGAAGTCGGGGCGGCGGCTTTGCACCGGCTCGACCAGCACGGCCGCCAGGTCTGCGACGTTGTCGCGGATGAAGGCCAGCGCCTCGGGCGTGCCGTAGTCGAGCACGCGGATGTCGCCGAACATGCCGCTCATCACGCCGGGCGCGGCCGACAGGCCCTTGCCGCCCTTGCCGGCGCGCACCAGCACTTCGTCGAAGGTGCCGTGATACGAGCCCGTGAAGGCCACCACCGTGCTGCGCCCGGTGACGGTGCGCGCGATGCGCAGCGCCGCCATCACGGCCTCGGAGCCGGTGTTGCACAGGCCGGCGCGCTCGCTGCCCGTGAGTTCGCAGATGAGGCGGGTCACGTCGGCCGCGAGCGGATGCTGCGGCCCGATCTCGTAGCCCGCGTCGAGCTGGGCCCGCACGGCGTCCTGCACGAAATCGGGTTGCCAGCCGAACAGGTTCAGCCCGAAGCCATTGAGCGCGTCGACGTACTCGTTGCCGTCGAGGTCCCACAGCCTGGAACCCTTGGAGCGCTCGATCACGATCTGGTAGGTGATCTCCTTGGTCAGCGGACGGAAGCCGTTGACCACGCGCGGATCGGCCATGTGCGCGCGGTTGTCCTCGGTGAAGCGCTTGCTCTTTGGCGTGCGCTCGACATAGCGCCGCACGAAGGTGGCGAGCCGTGCCTTCTGCCGCGCGCTGGGCTCGGCGGTGCGCTGGGTGTGGATGCGGGCGATGGCGCCGAAGGCTTTGTTGACGTCGTAGCGAAGCGGGGCTTCGGCGGGCGGCTGTGGCTGCGCGGCGGGTGCGGCCTCGGCCGCGACGGGCATCGCCGCCACCGCCACTGGCGCGGCCGCGCCGGACAGGAGTGCGAGCTGCTGACGCATCAGCTCCATCTGCTGCGCGATCACCTGGTTCAGCAGGCCGGTGGGCTGCGCAAGCCCTTGCGGTGGCGTTGGCATCGACACCTGCACGGCGGAGGCCGCAGGCACGGTGGGCGTGGCGGGCACAGCCACCGGCTCGGCCTCGGGCGGCAGGCTCTGCAGCAGGTACGCGGCCAGTGCGTCGAAGCTGCGGTAGTTCTCCATCAGCTGACGGAAGCTCAGCTCGACCTTGAAGCGTTTCTTGATCTGCGTGGCGGCCTGGGTCAGCGTGAGCGAGTCCATCCCGATCTCGCCGAACGGGGCCTGGCCCTCGGCCTGGGCCATGTCGATGCCCGAGATGTCTTCGAACAGGGCCCGCAATCGGCTGTCGACCGACGCCGCGCGCGACGCCTCGGACGGCGGGGAAGAAGGCGGAGGAAGGTCAGGCGAGGGCGCTGCAGCGGTCACGATCGGCTCCAATGAAACAGGCAGGACGGGCGCAAGGGCGGGCGACACCGGCGCGGCGGGCGCGATGTCGACCCACAGGCGCTTGCGTTCGAACGGGTAGGTGGGCAGGCACACGCGCCGGGCGCCGGCGCGCGGTGCCAGCAGGGCAAGGTCGACCTCGGCGCCGCAGGTCCACAGGCGCGCGGCGGCCAGGCGCAGGGTCCGGGCCTCGTCGGCCGGTTCGCCGTGCAGCAGCGACACCGCCACGGCGCCGGCCTTCGACGCCGGGGCCAGGCCTGGCAGGCGGTGCTGGCGCACCAGCGCGGCCAGCGTGTTGCGGGGACCGACCTCCACGAACACCGGATGGGTGGTGTCGTCCGCGGCGCTCTGCAACGCGGGGGAGAAGCGCACGGTGCCGCGCAGGTGCTGCGCCCAGTAGGCGGGGCTCGTGGCCTGTGCGTCTTCGAGCAGGCGGCCGGTGAGCGTGGAGTAGAGGGGAATCTGCGGCGCGTGCAGCGCCACCTGGCTCACGAGCGCCTCGAAGGGCGCCACCGCGGCGTCCATCATGGCGGAGTGAAACGCGTGCGAGGTCTGCAGCAGCCGGCAGGCGACGCCCTCGGCTTCGAGCGCGGCCTGGAGTTCCGCGATGGCTTCGGTGGGGCCGGCGGCCACGCAGGCGCCGGGTGCGTTCTCCGCGGCGAGCGAGACCTGGGGCGAGGACGCGAGTCGGGAGGCCAGCGCGTCCGCGCCGAGCCGCACCGACAGCATCGTCCCGGCGGGCTGGGCCTGCATGAGCGCGCCGCGGCGGGCAATGAGCCGGGCGGCATCTTCCAGGCGCATCACGCCGGCGATCACGGCCGCGACGAATTCGCCGACGCTGTGGCCGATCAGCGCGTGCGGGCGCAGGCCCAGCGACAGCAGCCGCCGTGCGAGCGCGTACTCGAGCGTGAAGAGCGCGGGCTGCGTGACGGCCGTCGGCGCGAGCGCCTGCGGGTCGTCTGCGAACAGGCGCTCGCGCAGGTCGAAGTCCAGCGCGCCCTCGAAGGCACGCACGCAGTTGTCGAACGCGGCCGCGAACACCGGGTCGCCGGCATGCAGCGCGCGGCCCATGCCCGGGTACTGTGCGCCCTGGCCCGGGAACATCAGCACGGGCTGCGGTGCGCGCTCGGCGATCCGGTCGCTCACGCGCCACGCCGTGTTCTCCGAGCGCAAGGCCTCGATGGCCTGCGCCGCATCGCCGGCCACCACGGCGCGGCGGAAGGCATGGGCCTTGCGGCCGACGCACAGGGTGAACGCCGCGTCGCCCAGGCAGAGCCCGGGCTGTTCCTCCAGGTGCGTTGCCAGCTGCTGCGTCGCGACCGCGAGCGCGGCCTCCGAGCGGGCCGACAGCGCCAGCACATGGGCACCCGGTTGCGTGGTGCGCGCCTGCCGCGCCGGCGCTTCCTCGAGCACGACGTGCGCGTTGGTGCCCCCGACACCGAACGAGCTGACGCCCGCGCGGCGCGGCAGGTCGGCCCGCGGCCACGGCTGCAGCTGGTTGCTCACGTGGAACGGCGTGCGCGCGAAGTCGATCGCCGGGTTCGGCGCCGTGAAGTGCGCGGTGGGCGGAATCAGTTCGTGGTGCAGCGACAGCGCCGTCTTGATGAGGCCGGCGGCACCCGCCGCCGTGACCATGTGGCCCACGTTGCTCTTGAGCGAGCCCAGCGTGCAGTAGCCCCGCGCGTCGGTGTGCTCGGCATACGCGACAGCCAGGGCCTCGACCTCGACCGGGTCGCCCATCGGCGTGGCGGTGCCGTGCGCTTCCACGTAGGAAATGCTGCGCGCGTCCACGTCCGCCGCGGCCAGTGCGGCGCGGATCACGGCCGCCTGGCCGTCCACGCTGGGCGCGGTGAAGCTGGCCTTGGCGCCGCCGTCGTTGTTGACGCAGGCGCTGCGCAGCACGGCATAGACGGTGTCGCCGTCGGCCTGCGCGTCGGACAGCCGCTTGAGCAGCACCACGGCGGCGCCGTCGCTGAACACGGTGCCCTTGGCCTGCGCGTCGAAGCTGCGCGTGTGGCCGTCGGGCGAGAGCATCGAGCCCTCGTTGTAGAGGTAGCCGCTGCGTGGTGGGCAGGTGACCGAGGCGCCGCCTGCCAGCGCCATGTAGCACTGGCCCGTGCGCAGCGCATGGAAGGCCTGGGCCACCGCGACCAGCGAGGTCGAGCACGCGGTGTTGACACTCACCGCCGGCCCGCGCAGGTTGAGCCGGTTGGCCACGCGGGTGGTGATGTAGTCCTTCTCGTTGGCCAGCATCACCTGGAACTCGCCGACGGCCTCCACGAGGTCGGGCCGCGAGGCGACGTGGCGCTGGAAGTAGGTCGCGTTGTACGTGCCCGCGTACACGCCCACCGGGCCCGGCGCTTCGTCGGGCACGTAGCCCGCGCGCTCCAGGCACTCCCAGCAGATCTCGAGGAACACGCGGTGCTGCGGGTCCATCAGCGCGGCTTCCTTCGGGCCGATGCCGAAGAAGGCGGCATCGAAGCCCTCGATGCCGTCGATCACGCCGCGCGCCCGCACATAGGCCGGGTCGCGGCGCAGCGACTCGTTGACGCCGGCGTCCAGGCTGGCGTCATCGAAGAAGCTGATGGTGTCGCGCCCGGCGACGAGGTTGTCCCAGAACTGCTCCACATCGCCCGCGCCGGGGAAGCGACCGGCGGTGGCGATGAGAGCGATGGGCTCGGGGACGCTGGCGGCGTCCTCGCGCACGGGCACGGGTTGTGGCGCCTGCGGCGCCTCGCCAGCGGACTGCAGTTGCGCCGCGATGGCGCCCGGCGTCGGGTGGCGGAAGAAGAGGTTGGTCGACAGCGGCGGCGCGCCCTCGCGCTGCAGGTCTGCCAGCACCTGCAGCACCAGCAGCGAGCTGCCGCCCAGGTCGAAGAAGTTGTCGTGGCGCCCGGCCTTGTCGATGCCCAGGGCGCGCGCGAAGGCGTCGCACACCTGCTGCTCGAGCGCGTCGCGCGCGGCCTCGAAAGGCTGCGCGAGTTCGGGGCGCTCGGCGGCCGGCTCGGGCAGGGCGTTGCGGTCGAGCTTGCCGTTGGGCGTGACGGGGAGCTGCGCAAGCCACACCTGCGCCGACGGAAGCATCACCGCGGGCAGGCGGGCCGCCAGGTGCGCGCGCAGCGTGTCCCACGCCAGCTTCTGAGTGCGGGCGACCAGGTAGGCGACCAGGCGCAGCTGGCCGTCGCGACCGGGCCGCGCGACCACCGCGCAGGACTGCACCGCGGGGTGCGCGAGGATCGCCGCCTCGACCTCGCCGGTCTCGATGCGGTGGCCGTGGATCTTGACCTGGCCGTCGATGCGGCCGATGAATTCGATCGCGCCGTCGGGCAGCCAGCGGGCGAGGTCGCCGGTGCGGTAGAGCCGCTCGCCCGGCGCGCCGAAGGGGTCGGGCACGAAGCGCGCGGCCGTGAGTTCGGGTTGGCCCAGGTAGCCGCGCGCCAGCCCGTGTCCGCCGATGCACAGCTCGCCCACGAGTCCGCTGGGAAGCAACTCCAGTGTCGGGCTCAGCACGCGCAGCACGGTGTCCTTGATCGGGCGCCCGAGCGGTACCGAGCGCGGGCCCGCTGCGATCGCGGCGCGCTCGATGCGATGGGTCGCCGCGAAGGTCGTGCACTCGGTCGGCCCGTAGCCGTTGCTGAGCGTGAGCCCGGGGAGTGCGTCGAGCGCGCGCCGCACATGGGGTACCGACAGCGCCTCGCCGCCCGTGAACAGGTGCGCCAGGCCCGCGAGGTGCTGCGGATCGCTGTCGACCACGGCGTTGAAGAGCGAGGCCGTGAGCCAGGCGGTGTGGACCTCGTGGCGGGCGATGGTGCGCGCGAGGCCGGCGCCGGTGGGTACCCGTTCGTCGTGGATCACGCAGCGCCCGCCGTTGAGCAACGGCCCCCAGACTTCGAGCGTCGAGGCGTCGAAGGCGAGCGGCGCCGCATGCAGCATCGCGCGCCCCGGTGCGAGCTCGATGTAGTCGACATCGACGACCAGCCGCAGGATGGCGCGATGGCTGATCTCGATGCCCTTGGGTACGCCGGTCGAGCCCGAGGTGTACATGAGGTACGCCAGCGATTCGCCGTCGATGGCCGGCGGTGTCCACGGCGCGGGGGCCGCGCCGTCTTCAGGCGCGTCGATCCGCACGGCGGTGCAGTGGGCCGGCACGAGCGAGGCCAGCGCCTCGGTCGTCACGACCCGGGTCACGCCGGCCTGGTCGAACATCGTGGCGACGCGTTCGGGCGGAAAGTCGGTGGGTACCGGCACGTAGGCCGCGCCCGCCTTGAGGATGCCGAGCATGGCGACGATGGCGGCCATCGACCGCTCGAACACCATCCCGACGGGGTCGCCTGCCTGCACGCCCGACTGCTGCAGGCGCTGTGCGAGCCGGTCGCTGCGCGCGTCGAGCTCGGCGTAGGTCATCGTTTCGTCGCCTTCCACCAGCGTCACGGCGTCGGGCGTGGCCGCGGCCCGGCGGCCGAACACGGCGGGCACGGTGAGCGACAGGTCGGGCGCGGCGGGCGGCGTGGCCCATGCGGCGAGCTGGTCGCGGCGGTCGACGTCGGGCAGGGCGCGGATGTTGTGGAGCGCTGCACCGGGATGCGCCAGCAGATCGGCGGCGGTGTCGGCGATGGCTGCGAGCAGGCGGCTGGCGCAGGGCGCGTCCATCAGGCTCGCGTCGACGTCCAGATGCAGGCGGGCGGGGAGTTCTGTCCGGGCTTCGAGCCGCAGGGGCGGCTGGGTGTCGGCGGTGTGCGGCGTGGTCCGTCGGTCAAGGTCGAGCTGGGTCAGCCACGCGCTGGCGGTGCCGGGCAGCGACGTCGGCATGCCGTGAGACCCTGGCAGGGCCGCGCCCAGCCAGCGCGATTGCAGCAGCAGCCAGGCACCCACGAAGAGCGTGTCCGGCAGGTACCCCGTGGTGCCCAGCGACGCGAGCCAGCGCTGCGCGAACCCGGCTTCGAGGGCCAGCGAGACGCCGAGCCGTTCGCCTGCCGCTGCGCGCGCGGGCGGCGACACGAACAGATCGCCCAGCGCGGCCTGCGAAGCCACGGCGGCCTCCGGCGACGAAGCAATGTGGGTTTCCATGCAATTACCCGGCTGCAGACTGTGAATGGAAAATTCAATTGAAGGAATCGAATTGATTTCAATTGGATTTGGTTCTTGGTTTGTCGAGATCCTATGAACTTGGCGAGCCTTCTGTTTGGCTCTTTTCTCCATGTTTACATTTGGATATAAATATTTCCGAATCGAACTACCTAAGCCATGACATTTGAGGTACCAAGGCCATTTGTGGTGGGCGTTTTGTCACCCCTGTAGGAAGCCATGATGGAACGTCGATTCAAAAAAATGGCCATTCTTCTTCGCCATGTCTGCAGACCTGAGAGTCTGAATTTCGGTATCAATTCGATGAGAATTTCTAAAATCAGACAAATTTTGACGGTCGACAAGAAACTTTTCGCGAATTGAGACAGTTGGAAGGAATCGGCATTCGAGCGTTGAGCACTCAGAATGGGGTAGATATTTTTCTTCTGTGGAAGGGTTTTTCGTCTTTTGGTTAACTTGAGGGTGAATCTGAGAATTCTCAAAAGGCCTAAAAGATCTAATGAAAAATGTTACTTGTCATCTGATTTTTGGTGCCTGGGATGCAATTTTTTATTGATTATTGGCGATCATTGAAATTCAAATGATGTCCATTGTTTTAATGAAATAGAGAACAATGGGGATCGAGGTACTTTCCCCTCTGTCAGCGCACGGAGCGCGGGGATGCATTGCGACAATCGCCGGCAAATTTCGGAACGGCGGTCGCGCCATGGGTACCGGCATTGATCCCGGTTGATTTCCGTCGCGCCGGCGGGAAGGCCTGAGCCGGGTCGGGGCATCGACGCAGCGGGCCCGTCATTTCGTCCGCAATTCACCGTCGGACCGCGGCGCGAATGCTTTGCGGGCACGGGTTTTTCAGGCCGGACGGACGGCGTTTTTCTCGACGCGACCGGCGGGTCGTGGGGGCCGCGCCAGGCTCGCGGTCCCAGGCAGGCGCTTTGTCACGCTCGCATGCACGCCGGGCAGGGCGCATGGCTCCCTCACCAAAGGGCGCTTCGCTCATGTGCGAAGGCACGGCGATGCCTAGACTGGCCCTGCCATGCATCGCGAACAGTGATCCTCCCTGTGTGGTGTGGGAGGGGCGAGGACACAGCAGCGTGCGTGGCCCTGTCACTGAAGCGCCTGGGCAAAGGCCTGTTGTCGGTGCGCACCGACGACGCCTTCCGCCACGGGCCGCTTGCAGGCGCGTGAGAACGCGCTAGAACGAAGAGATGGAACGAAGGAGTGCAGCCATGGCCACCCAACCCGATCTTCCGTCTCCGATCACGCCCGACCTGCCGGTCGAGCCCGACGAAGGGCCGGAGCACGCGCCCGACGAGCCCACCGACCCCGAGCCGCCGCCGAGCGCGAGGTAGGCCGAACGCCCGTCGCGCCGCGCTAAGCTCGCGCGATGGATGAAATCGATTGCGCCGTCATCGGTGCCGGCGTGGTGGGTCTGGCCGTGGCGCGCGCATTGGCGCTCGCAGGCCGGGAGGTGCTGGTGCTGGAGTCCGAAGGGGCCATCGGCACGGGAACGAGTTCGCGCAACAGCGAGGTGATCCACGCGGGCATCTACTACCCGCAGGGGTCGTTGAAAGCGACGCTGTGCGTGGAAGGACGCGACGCGCTGTACAGCTACGCGCAGGCGCGCGGCGTGCCGCACAGCCGTTGCGGCAAGCTCATCGTGGCGACCTCGGCCGAACAGGTGGGGCAGCTCGACGTGATTCGCGCCAAGGCCGCGGCCAACGGCGTGGACGACCTGTTGCTGCTCACCGCGCAGCAAGCCAACGTGATGGAGCCGCAACTGCATTGCGTGGCGGCGCTGCATTCGCCGAGCACGGGCATCGTCGACAGCCACGCGCTGATGCTGGGCCTGCTCGGCGATCTCGAGAACGCGGGCGGCATGCTGGCGCTCAAGTCGCCCATCGAACGTGCCGAATGCGTGGACGGGGCCGTCGTGCTGATCGCCGCCGATGGCACGGCCCTGCGTTGCCGCACCGTGGTCAATGCCGCGGGGCTGGGCGCGCCGGCACTGGCGCGGCGCTTCGAAGGCATGCCGGCGTCGGTGGTGCCGCGCGAGTACTTCGCCAAGGGCAGCTACTTCACGCTCGCGGGCCGCGCGCCGTTCGGCCGGCTCATCTATCCCGTGCCGGAGCCGGGCGGGCTCGGCGTGCACCTGACGCTCGACCTCGGTGGACAGGCCAAGTTCGGGCCCGACGCGCAGTGGGTCGAGGCGGCCGACGATCTCGTGGTCGATCCCGCACGCGGCGAGCGTTTCTACGACGAGGTGCGCAGGTACTGGCCGGCATTGCCCGACGGTGCGTTGATCCCGGGCTATGCGGGCATGCGCCCGAAGATCTCGGGGCCGGACGCGCCTGCGGCCGATTTCGTGATCGCGGGGCCCGCCTCGCATGGGGTGCCGGGGCTGGTCCATCTCTTCGGCATCGAGTCGCCCGGACTCACCAGTTGCCTGGCCATCGGACGGCATGTCGCGGACCTGCTCGCCGAGGCCTGATGCATGCACTCGGGCACAACTGAGCACATCTGTCGCGCATGAGGGGCTTTCGAGCCTGTAACATGACAGCACGCCATATGCTGGCGTGAAGCCGCCGGCGCGGTGCCGGTGTCATCACGGAGGAAAGATTCCAATGAGTGCATCCAACAATCTTGAAGCAGCAGCCGAAGACATCGCAAGCGACGTGCGCGGCGTGCTGGCCAGCAAGGACCTGGATTCGGTTCCCCACATCAAGGCGCTGCGCCAACGCATCGACACCAAGCTCGCCATCGCGCGCGAGCTGGCTTCCGAAAAGAGCAAGCTGGCCGCCAAGAAGGCGCGCCAGGCGGCCACCGCCACCAACACCTACGCCCACGATGAACCTTGGCAGGTTGCCGGTGCCGCACTGGCCGTCGGCGTGCTGGTGGGCCTGTTGCTTGGCCGCCGCTGAGCGTCACTGCACCGGCCTGAGCGCACACCGCCGTCCCTTCGTTCGCCGTTGCCACACTGTGGCCGGTGAGGGCGGAGGCGGCGCATGAGACTGCTGTCCCTGTTCGGGCTCGATGCCCGCATCCGCCGGTTGCGCATCGCCGCCGCCGAAGGTGCGCTGGCGGCCGAGGACCGGGTGCAGTTGCTGCGCATGGCCTGGGAGGACGAGAAGCAGCGCCTGAAGCTGACCCTCGTCCTGGTCGTCGCCGTACTGGGGCTGACCACCGTCGCGGTGGCGCTGCTCTCGATGGCGGTGGTCGTGCATTACTGGGACACGCCGTACCGCGTCACCGCCGCCTGGGTGGTGGCCGGTGTCTGGGCGGTGCTGTGGCTGGCGGCCGTCATCGGCCTGATGCGCAGCCTGAGCAATGCCTCCAACAGCTTCGTGCCGACCTTTCACGAGTTCGAGCGCGACTGGGCCTGGGTCCAGGACCGCTTCAACCTCGGCAAGGACCCGGAGTTGGACGACGAAGCGCCGCGTCCGCCGCGCCCCGTCACACGCGAAGAGCTGCTGGCCCGCATGGAACGCCAGCGCGAACGCATCGCCACCCTGCAGGGCGGTCGCGAGACGCAGCCGGCCTCGGGCGAGCCCGTCAATGAATCGGCCGCGGCAACCGCGTTGCGCATTGCGCGCGAACACCCGGTGGCCGCCGGGGTGGTCGCTGCCGCTGCTGTGGCGGTGATTCGCCCGAAGCGGCTGCTGCGGTGGGCCACGGTCATTGCACCGGTGCTCTGGCGCATGCGCTGAGCCACCGGCAGCAAAGAGAAGAACCGGCTCAGGCCTTGCGACGATCCCGTTGCAGCGCCTGGGCCGTTTCGCGGACCAGCCCGGGGCCGCGATAGATCAGGCCGGTGTAGATCTGCACCACGTCCGCGCCCGCGGCGATCTTGGCCTTGGCATCCGCTGCACTCAGGATGCCGCCCACCCCGATGATCGGAAAGTCCTTGCCCAGCGCCGCGCGCAGTTGCGCGATCACCCGGTTGCTGGCTTCGCGCACCGGTGCGCCCGAGAGGCCGCCGGCTTCCTGCGCGTGCGGCAGGCCGGCCACGGCGTCGCGCGCGAGCGTGGTGTTGGTGGCGATCACGCCGTCCATGCCGTGGCGTTGCAGCGTGGCGGCGATCACCGCGACCTGCGCGTCGTCGAGGTCGGGGGCGATCTTCACGAACAGCGGCGCGCGCTTGCCGTGGCGCGTGGCCAGTGCTTCGCGCCGCTCGGCCACGGCGCCCAGCAGGGCGTCGAGCGCCTCATCGCTCTGCAGCGAGCGCAGGTTGGCCGTGTTGGGGCTGGAGATGTTGATCGTCACGTAGTCCGCGTGCGGGTAGACGCCGTCCAGGCAGGCCAGGTAGTCGTCCACCGCGCGCTCGATCGGCGTGGCCGCGTTCTTGCCGATGTTCAGGCCCAGCAGCATCGGCGACTTGCCGCCGCCGGCCTGCTTGCGAAAGCGCGCCTTCTGCACGTTGGCCAGGAAGGCGTCGAGCCCTTCGTTGTTGAAGCCGAGGCGGTTGATCAGCGCGTCGCGCTGCGGCAGGCGGAACATGCGCGGCTTCGGGTTGCCGGGCTGGCCCTTGGGCGTGACCGTGCCGACCTCGACGAAACCGAAGCCCATGGCCGCGAAGGCGTCGATGCAGCGGGCGTTCTTGTCCAGCCCGGCGGCCAGGCCGACGCGGTTGGGGAAATTCAGGCCAGCCAGCTGGATCGGGTCTTCGACGCGCGTCGCCGCGTAGGCGCAGGCCAAGGGCGTGTTCTGGGTGCGGGCCAGCCCGTCGAGGGTGATTTCATGGGCGTGCTCGGGGTCGAAACCGAACAGAAAAGGGCGGGCCAGGCCATAGAGCGAAGAGGGCAACAGCAGGGGCATCGGATAATTCTCGACTTCAATGAGCCAAGGATTCTCCGCGATGACCGCACCCGCCTCCCCAACCCCTCTTTCCCAGGATGAACTCAAGGCCCAGGTCGGCCTTGCCGCGCTGGCCTACGTGGTCAAGGGCGAGATCGTCGGCGTGGGCACCGGCTCCACGGTCAACAAGTTCATCGACGCGCTGGCCACGATCAAGGACGAGATCAAGGGCGCCGTCTCCAGTTCGGTCGCGTCCACCGAGCGCCTGCGCGCACTGGGCATCCCGGTGTTCGACAGCAACGAGGTGGAAGAACTGGCCGTCTACATCGACGGCGCCGACGAGATCGACCACCGGGGCTTCATGGTGAAGGGCGGCGGCGCGGCGCTCACGCGCGAGAAGATCGTCGCGGCGCAGTCCAAGCGCTTTGTCTGCATCGCCGATGCCTCCAAGCTGGTCGAGACACTCGGCGCGTTTCCGCTGCCGGTGGAAGTGATCCCGATGGCCGCGCGCCGCGTGATGCGCCAGTTCGCCGGCCTGGGCGGCATCGCCCAGGTGCGCGAGAAAGACGGCCTGCCGCTGGTGACCGACAACGGCCAGCACATCGTCGACGTGACCGGCCTGCGGATCACCGACCCGCGCGCCTTCGAGTCCGAAGTGAGCCAGTGGCCCGGCGTGGTGACGGTGGGGGTCTTTGCCCACCAGAAGGCCGACGTGTGCCTGCTGGGCACGGCGTCGGGCGTGAAGACGTTGCAGTTCGCCGGCTGAACGGCGGCGATGCAAGGCGGGGGCGAGGCCCCCGTCGTTCCTAGAACTTGATGCCGGCCGGGTTGTTCGGGCCCGGTGCGTTCGAGGGCGGCGCCGGCGCGGGGTTCGGCGGCTGCAGGGGCGTGTCGGTCGCACGGGGCGCAGCAGCCGCCGGTGCCTGCTGCGCGACGAGCGGGCGCGCGGCGGGCGGCCGATAGCCTGCGGGCAGGCTGTTGCTCTTGGGATAGCCGGCCGCGTCGAGGTAGCGCGACCATTCCACATCCGAGAAGCCCTTGAGCTGCTGCGACCCGACGGTGAGCAGCGGCAGCGCGTTCTGTCCGCTCAGGCGCTGCAGGGCGTCGACGTCCTCGTTGCTCTTGATGGTGCGTTCCTCGAAGGGAATGCCGCGCGTGGTGAGCAGCGTGCGCGCCTCGTTGCAGGGGCTGCAGCCCTCGCCGCTGTAGAGCGTGACGGGGTAGCGCTGTGCCACCTGTCGCAGTTCGTAGGGAAGCCCGCTGTTCGTCGGCGCGTTGACGCCAGCGGGCTGGGGCCCGCCCGTCGGCGCGTTGGTGACGACGGGGGGCTGGTCGGAGAACGTGACCTTGCCGTTCTTGTCGACCTGGCGGTAGACCGCCTGCGCCAGCACGCTGGCGGTCGATAGCACGAGGACCAGGCCGATCAGGCCGCGCATCGGGAGTTTGTAAAAAGTCGGATACATATCTCCCGAGTATCGCAAGCTTCAGCGCCGTATCAAGCGGGCTGGGCCTGGGCCATGCCCTGATGTCGCAGCAGCGCATCAAGCTGCGGCTCGCGGCCCCGGAAGGCCTTGAACGAATCCATGGCGCTGCGGCTGCCGCCGGCCTCCAGGATGGCCTGGCGGTATCGGCGGCCGGTCTCGATGTTGGGCTCGCCGTCGGCGCCCACGGTTTCCTCGAAAGCCGCGTAGGCGTCGGCGCTCAGCACCTCGGCCCACTTGTAGCTGTAGTAGCCGGCCGCGTAGCCGCCCGAGAAGATGTGGCTGAAGGTGTTCGGCGTGCGGCTGAACGGCGGCGAGGGCATCACGGCCACTTCGGCACGCACCTGGCCGAGCAGCGCCATCACGGCACCCGGCTGGGCGGCGGCGGCCTGGTGCTCGGTGTGCAGCAGCATGTCGAACAGCGAGAACTCGATCTGGCGCAGCGTCTGCAGGCCGCTCTGGAAGTTCTTGGCGGCGGTCATCTTGTCGAAGAGCGCGCGCGGCAGCGGCTCGCCGGTGTCGACGTGGGCCGTCATGTGGGCGAGCACGTCCCACTCCCAGCAGAAGTTTTCCATGAACTGGCTCGGCAGTTCGACCGCGTCCCACTCGACGCCGCTGATGCCCGACACGTCGCGCTCGTTCACCTGCGTGAGCATGTGGTGCAGGCCGTGGCCGAACTCGTGGAAGAGGGTGGTCACGTCGTCGTGCGTGAGCAGCGGCGGCTTGCCGTCGACACCGCTGGCGAAGTTGCAGACCAGCTGCGCGATCGGCGTCTGGAGCACGCCATCGTCGGGGCGCAGCCAGCGGGCGCGCACGTCGTCCATCCAGGCGCCGCCGCGCTTGGCGGCGCGGGCGGAGGGGTCGAGGTAGAACTGGCCGACCTTCTGGCCGGCCCGCTCGATGCGGTAGAACTCGACGCTCGGGTGCCAGGTGGGGGCGCTGTCGCGGCGGATCGACACCTCGAACAGCGTCTCGACGATCTTGAACAGGCCGGCCATCACCTTGGGGGCGGGGAAGTACTGCTTCACCTCCTGCTCGCTGAAGGCGTAGCGCGCTTCCTTGAGCTTCTCGCCGACGTAGGTCCAGTCCCAGGCCTGCGGGTCGACGAGGTTCAGCTGCTCGGCCGCGAAGGCGCGCAGGTCGGCCAGGTCGCGCTCGCCGTAAGGCTTGGCCTTGGCGGCGAGGTCGCGCAGGAACTTGACGACCTGCTCGGGCGATTCGGCCATCTTGGGCACGACCGAGAGTTCGCCGAAATTCTTGTAGCCCAGCAGCTTCGATTCTTCCTCGCGCAGCGCGAGGATCTCGGTGATGAGCGCGGTGTTGTCGAACTTCGGATCGCCGAGTTCGCTGGCGCGCGTCACGTAGGCGCGGTACAGGGTTTCGCGCAGTGCGCTGCTCTTGGCGAACTGCATCACCGGCAGGTAGCACGGCATCTTGAGCGTGAGCTTGTAGCCCTTCTTGCCTTCGGCCTCGGCGGCCGCGCGCGCGGCGCTCACCACGTCTTCGGGCACGCCGTCGAGTTCACCGAGCTGCGCGTAGTGCGCGAAGGCATCGGTGGCGTCGAGGGCGTTTTCGCTGAACTTCTGGCTCAGCTCGGCCTGGCGTTCCTGGATGTCGGCAAAGCGCTGCTTGGCCTCGCCCTGCAGCTCGGCGCCGCCAAGCACGAAGTTGCGCACGGCGTTCTTGTGCGCCTGGCGCTGTTCGGGGTTGAGCGTGGCCGGGTCGATGGCCTTGTACTTGGCGTACAGGCGCTCGTCGGAACCCAGGCGGGTCCAGAAGGCGGTGACGCGCGGCATGGCCTCGTTGTAGGCAGCGCGCAGCTCGGGCGTGTCGGCCACGGCGTTGAGGTGACCGACAGCGCCCCAGGCGCGGCTGAAACGTTCGGAGGCCACGTCGAGCACCTTCGAGATCGCGATCCAGTCGGCCGGGAATTCGGGCGCCGTCACCGTCTGCAGCGCGGCCTCGGCATCGGCCAGCAGCGCGTCGACCGCGGGCGACACGTGTTCGGGCTTGATGCGGTCGAACAGGGGGAGGTCGGTGAAGTCGAGGAGCGGATTGGTCATGTGAAAGATCCTGGGCGAGCGTAGCGAAGCCATTTCGGGAACCACCGCGGAACCGGCTTTGCCGGGCCGCCGGTGGTGCCCCTTGAGGGGGAGGCGGCTACACGCAGTGAGCCAACAACGGGGTGGTTCTTATCTTGCGGCGCGTTCGGCCGCTTCAAGGGTGTTGACCAGAAGCATGGCGCGCGTCATCGGGCCGACGCCGCCGGGCACGGGGGTGATCCAACCGGCCACTTCCTTCACGCCGTCGAAATCGACGTCGCCGGCCAGCTTGCCGTCGGCCTTGCGGTTCATGCCCACGTCGATGACGACGGCGCCGGGCTTCACCATGTCGGCGGTCAGCAGGTCGAGCTTGCCCACGGCGGCGACGACCACGTCGGCCTGGCGCGTGAGGGCGCCCAGGTCTTGCGTGGCGCTGTGGCAGATGGTGACGGTGGCGCTCTTGGCCAGTAGCATCATGGCCATCGGCTTGCCGACGATGTTGCTGCGGCCGATGACCACGGCGTGCTTGCCGCGCAGGTCGTAGCCGATCGATTCGAGCATCTTCATGCAGCCGTGCGGCGTGCAGGGCCAGAAGCCCGGGGCGCCGGTCATCAGCGCGCCGGCGCTGGCCACGTGGAAGCCGTCGACGTCCTTGGCGGGCGAGATGGTCTCGATGACCTTCTGGCTGTCCATGTGCTTGGGCAACGGCAGTTGAACGAGGATGCCGTGCACCTTGGGGTCGTCGTTGAGGGCGCGGATGCGTGCCAGCAGGTCGGCCTCGCTCAGGTCGGCGGGGTAGGTCTCGAGCGTGGCCTGCAGGCCGGTTTCGGTGCTGTCGTTGACCTTGTGCTTGGTGTAGACCTGGCTCGCCGGATCGCTGCCCACCAGGATGATGGACAGGGCCGGGTTCACGCCGCGTGCCTTCAGCGCAGCGGTGCGGCCGGACACCTCGGCGCGGATGGTTTTGGCGAGGGCGTTGCCGTCGATCAGTTGGGCGGTCATCGGTTTTGATTTTCCAAGTAAAAACGCCCGCTTGCGCAGGCGTGGGGAAGGTGCGTGGCTATCGCAGGGATAGCTGCGGCTCAGGAGGCCTTGGCCGCGGGGGCCGCTTGCCCGAGCGCGATCTTGAGCAGATCGGCCACGGTGTTGGCGTTGAGCTTTTCCATGATGTTGGCACGGTGCGCCTCCACCGTCTTGATGCTGATGCCCAGGTCGTCGGCGATCTGCTTGTTCAGGCGGCCGGCAACGATGCGCTCAAGCACCTGCGCCTCGCGGCCGGTGAGCTTGGACAGCAGCGCGTCGCGGCTGGCCGACTGCTGGTGCTGCGTGAAGGCGCCGCGTGCGTGTTCGAGCATGCGCTCGACCAACGACACGAGTTCTTCGTCGTTGAAGGGCTTCTGGATGAAATCCATCGCGCCCTTCTTCATGCTGTCGACCGCCATCGGCACGTCGCCGTGGCCGGTGATGACCACGATCGGCAACGGAGAACGCCGTTCGATCAGTCGATCCTGCAATTCGAGGCCGGTCATGCCGGCCATGCGGATATCGACGATCAGACAGGCGACTTCGCGCGGGTCGTATCGGGAGAGAAAGGATTCGGCGGACTCGAAACAGCGGACTCTGTAGTCCTTGCCTTCGAGCAGCCATTGCAGTGAATCGCGGACGGCTTCGTCGTCATCGACGACATAGACCGTGCCCTTCTTCGGAATCAAACTCATGCAGGTACCTTTGCCTCGTCGCTTGCTACGGAACTGATAGCGTCCAACACCGGAATCCAGAAGGAAAAACGGCATCCGATCACATCCGGGCCATTGTAGATGTTCTCCGCCTGCATCCGGCCGCGGTGCGACTCGACGATGGTGCGGCACAGGTTGAGCCCGATGCCCATGCCCTCGGGCTTGGTGGAGAAGAAGGCCTCGTAGAGCCGGTCCATGACCTCGGGCGAGAGGCCCTTGCCCGTGTCCTGCACCGAGAACTCGATGGCATTGTGCCCCTCGATCACCTTGGGCAGCACGCGCAGCTCGACGCTGCGGCGCGCCAGCGGGCGGTCGGCGATGTCGATGGATTCGGCCGCATTCTTCAGCAGGTTGACCATCACCTGCTCGATGAGGATCGGGTCGACGCGCACCACCGGCAGCCGCGCGGCCACGTAGTGGTTCAGGCGCACGTTGCGCCGGCGCAGTTCGATGCCCGCGAGTTCGACCGCCTCGCTCACCATGGTGGCGACGTCGGCCGGCGTGCGGTTGGGCTCGCTGCGCTTCACGAAGGAGCGGATGCGCTGGATGATCTGGCCCGCGCGCTGCGCCTGCTTCGAGGTTTTTTCGAGCGCGGCGAGCAGGGCGTCGTTGTCGATCGTCTGCCCCTTGATGCGCGACATCATCCCGTTGCAGTAGTTGGCGATGGCCGTGAGCGGCTGGTTGAGCTCGTGCGCCACGCTGGAGGCCATCTCGCCCATGGTGATCAGGCGGCTTGCGGCCTGGGCCTTGTCGGCCTGCGCGGCGGCCTGCTCTTCGGCGTCGCGGCGCGGCGTGATGTCGGTGGCGATCACCAGCTGCGCCAGGCGACCGTCGACCCAGGTCAGGTAGCGCGAGCGCACCTCGAGCCACTTGCCCAGATGCGGCACGAAGATTTCGTTGTTCGCGGTCTGGGCGGCGGTGAGGGTGTCGATCGGCAGGCCGGCGTAGGGGTCGACGTCGTCCAGGCCCTCGTCGTGCGCATTCGACGGCGGCACGCCGGCCTGCGCCACCATGCCCAGGTGGCCCACGGTGTCGGAGCCGAACCACAGGCGGTACAGCTTGTTGGCGAACAGCAGCTCCTCGCTGCCGATGGGCGCCACCGACACGGCGGCGTCGAGTGCCTCGAGCACGGTGGTGAAGCGTTCGTACGAGGCGGACAGCTGCTCGCGGATGCGCGTCGGCTCGGTGATGTCGGTCATCGACGTCATCCAGCCGGTCTGGTGGCCGCGCGCGTCGATCAGCGGCGACACATACAGGCGCGCATTGAAGACGCTGCCGTTCTTGCGCTTCACGCGCACCTGGAAGCCGCCGGGCAGGGCGCGGCCGTGCAGCTCTTCTTCGAGGCGCTCGTTCATCACCTCGCGGTCGGATTCGAGCCAGTAGGGGAAGGGCGGCGTCTGGCCGACCAGTTCGTCTTCGCTCCAGCCCGTCATGGCGCAGAACGCGGCGTTCACGTAGGTGATGCGACCTTGCAGGTCGAGCACGCGCATGCCGGTGAGCATGGAGTTTTCCATCGCGCGGCGGAAGTTGGTCTCGGCCACCAACCGCTGCTGCGCCTGCAGGCGGCGGCGTGTGTGGCGCCAGGTGCCGATCAGCATCCAGCTGGTCATCACGCTGAGGGCGCACACGAGCCAGAAGAGGCCGTTGCCCACAACGCCCTGCGAGGTGCGGTAGGCCTGCGCGCGCAGCATCAGCGCATTGCCCACGGGCGACACCGGCACTTCGTATTCGTTGGTCGCTTCGGTCCAGGGCAGCAGGCGGGTGCCGCTGTTCTTCAGCGGCGTGGTGTTGCCGGCGATGACGTTGCCCTTGGCGTCGAGCAGCGACACGGCATAGCGCGCCTGCACCTCGGAGGGCATGCCATAGCGCAGCAGGCCGTCAATGGAGAACTCGCCGAGCACGACGCCCGCGAACAGGCCCTGGTCGAACAGCGGGATGTGCAGCTGCAGCATCGCGGCCGGTTCACCGCCGGCCACGGGCTGCGAGTACACCGGCTGGCGCAGCTCGCGCGCCAGCGCGTAGTTGCTTTCGATGTCGCCGGGGCGCAGCACGTCGCCGATCAGGTGCTGTTGCGCCGGGTGCACGCTGGGCGCGGCATAGCCGGCCTTGAAGCGGCGGCGGTCGTCGATCCAGCTGATGGTCTGCAGCTCGGGGAACTGGCTCACGAGCGACTCGGCGCGGCTCGTGAACTCGACCGGATCGATCTCGCGGTTGGAGGCATCGCGCGCGATGCGCATCAGCTGTTCCTGCCGCTCCAGCAGGCGAAGTCGCATGCGCTGTTGCGCGTACTCGACATCGCGCCGCACCGACTCCTGCTCACGCTCGACTTCTTCGGAGCGCAGGTACCAGAACGCCGACACGATGGCCGCGAGAAACAGCAGCACGGCCGCCATCGGCGCGAGCATCGCGACGGCGTCCTGCAGCACCGGTGTCTGCTTGCGCCACCACGTGCGCCACCAGGACAGCGGCGAGGCTTTGACGGCACTGCGGGCGACCGCGAGCGGGGAGGAAAGGGGCATGGGCGGAGTTTAGGTGATGGCCCTCCCGGGCAAGAGGCCCTGCAGGGGACGTGCTTCCTTGATATTTCATAATAAGAAATCAGCAAGCACTATTTGAAATAGGGAAACTTCTATGCGAAACTCCGGCGCGCTCGGTGCCCAGCGCACTAAATTACAGCCACAGCCCTAAAAGGAGAGACAAGCATGTCGGCAAATCCCGAGAACCTGTTCGGCTCGGCCGCAAACGATGCGGACGCCCAGGAGACGCGTGAATGGATGGATGCACTGTCTTCCGTCATCCAGAGCGAAGGGCCCGAGCGGGCGCACTTCCTGCTCGAACAACTGCTCGAACATGCGCGCCAGAACAGCGTCGACATGCCGTTCTCGGCCAACACCGGCTACGTGAACACCATCGAGCCGGGCGTGGAAGCCCGCAGCCCCGGCAACCTCGAGATCGAACAGCGCCTGCGCGCCTACATGCGCTGGAACGCCATGGCCATGGTGGTCAAGGCCAACCGCATCCACCCGCCCGAAGGCGGTGACCTGGGCGGCCACATCGGTTCCTTCGCCTCGCTGGCCAGCATGTTCGGCGCCGGCTTCAACCACTTCTGGCACGCCGAGAGCGAAAACCACGGCGGCGACCTGCTGTACATCCAGGGCCACGTGTCGCCCGGCATCTATGCCCGCGCCTACCTGGAAGGCCGCCTCTCCGAAGACCAGCTGCTCAACTTCCGTCAGGAAGTGGACGGCAAGGGCCTGTCGAGCTACCCGCATCCCAAGCTGATGCCCGAGTTCTGGCAGTTCCCCACGGTGTCGATGGGCCTGGGCCCGCTGATGGCGATCTACCAGGCGCGCTTCCTGAAGTACCTGCACGCCCGCGGCATCGCCAACACCGAGAACCGCAAGGTCTGGGTGTTCTGCGGCGACGGCGAAATGGACGAAGTCGAATCGCTGGGCGCCATCGGCCTGGCCGCGCGCGAGAACCTCGACAACCTGATCTTCGTCATCAACTGCAACCTGCAGCGCCTGGACGGCCCGGTGCGCGGCAACGGCAAGATCATCCAGGAGCTCGAAGGCGAGTTCCGCGGCGCCAACTGGAACGTCATCAAGCTGATCTGGGGCAAGGGCTGGGATGCCCTGCTCGAGAAGGACCATGACGGCGCGCTGCGCAAGATCATGATGGAGTGCAACGACGGGGACTACCAGTCGTTCAAGGCCAACGACGGCGCCTACGTGCGCAAGAACTTCTTCGGCCGCGACCCGCGCACGCTGAAGATGGTCGAGCACCTGACCGACGACGAGGTCTGGAACCTGCAGCGCGGCGGCCACGATTCGCAGAAGGTGTACGCCGCCTTCCACGCCGCCCAGAACCACAAGGGCCAGCCCTCGGTGCTGCTCGTCAAGACCGTCAAGGGCTTCGGCATGGGCAAGATCGGCGAAGGCAAGAACACGGTCCACCAGACCAAGAAGCTCGGCGACGAGGACATCAAGGCCTTCCGCGACCGCTTCAACATCCCGATTCCCGACAGCCAGATCGCCGAGCTGCCGTTCTACAAGCCGGCCGACGACACGCCGGAAATGCGCTACCTGCACGAGCGCCGCAAGGCCCTGGGCGGCTACCTGCCGCACCGCCGCGTCAAGGCCGACGAGAGCTTCACGGTGCCCTCGCTCGACACCTTCAAGGCGGTGATGGAGCCCACGGCCGAAGGCCGCGAGATCTCGACCACGCAAGCCTACGTGCGCTTCCTCACGCAGCTGCTGCGCGACAAGGCCCTGGGCCCGCGCGTCGTGCCCATCCTGGTGGACGAGGCCCGCACCTTCGGCATGGAAGGCCTGTTCCGCCAGATCGGCATCTACAACCCGCACGGTCAGCAGTACACCCCGGTCGACAAGGACCAGGTCATGTACTACAAGGAAGACAAGGCCGGCCAGATCCTGCAAGAGGGCATCAACGAAGCCGGCGGCATGTCCAGCTGGATCGCTGCGGCCACGTCGTACAGCACGAACAACCGCATCATGGTGCCGTTCTACGTGTACTACTCGATGTTCGGCTTCCAGCGCATCGGCGACCTGGCCTGGGCGGCCGGCGACATGCAGGCCCGCGGTTTCCTGCTGGGCGGCACCTCGGGACGCACCACGCTGAACGGCGAAGGCCTGCAGCACGAAGACGGCCACAGCCACATCCTGGCCAACACCATCCCGAACTGCGTGAGCTACGACCCGACCTTCGCGCACGAAGTCGGCGTGATCCTGCACCACGGCTTGAAGCGCATGGTCGAGAAGCAGGACAACGTCTACTACTACCTGACGCTGCTCAACGAGAACTACGCGATGCCCGGCCTGCAGCCCGGCACCGAAGAGCAGATCATCAAGGGCATGTACCTGTCCAAGCAGGGCCCGGTGGTCAAGGCCGCCAAGGGCGCCAAGGAAGCACCGACCGTGCAACTGCTGGGCAGCGGCACCATCCTGCGCGAGAGCTTTGCCGCACAGGAACTGCTCGAGAAGGAGTGGGGCGTGTCGGCTTCGGTGTGGAGCTGCCCGAGCTTCAACGAGCTGACCCGCGACGGCCAGGACGCCGACCGCTGGAACCTGCTGCACCCCGACCAGACGCCGCGCGTGCCCTTCGTGGCCGAGCAACTGGGTGCCTCGACCGGCCCGGTGATCGCGTCGACCGACTACATGAAGGCCTACGCCGAGCAGATCCGTCCCTTCGTGCCCAAGGGCCGCAACTACAAGGTGCTGGGCACCGACGGTTTCGGCCGCAGCGACTTCCGCGCCAAGCTGCGCGAACACTTTGAGATCAATCGTCACTACATCGTCGTGGCTGCGCTCAAGGCGCTGAGCGAAGATGGCATCGTGCCGGTGGCCAAGGTGGTGGAAGCGATCAAGAAGTACGGCATCAATGTCGACAAGGTCAACCCGCTTTACGCTTGAACATCAACAACCAACGAACGAACGGCGCCTGACGGCGGGAGACAACGATATGGCAGCAGTGGAAGTGAAGGTGCCGGACATCGGCGATTTCGATGAAGTCGCGGTGATCGAGGTGCTCGTGAAGGTGGGCGACACGGTCAAGGCCGAACAGTCGCTCATCACGGTCGAATCGGACAAGGCGTCGATGGAAATCCCGTCGTCCACGGCCGGTGTGGTCAAGGAAATCAAGGTCGCCGTGGGCGACAAGGTCAAGGAAGGCTCGGTGGTGCTGGTGGTCGAGGCCGAGGGCGCGGCTGCCGCCGCCCCGGCACCGGCTGCTGCGGCACCCGCTGCCGCAGCGCCTGCGCCGGCTGCTGCCGCTCCGGCTGCAGCGGTTGCGTCGGGCCCGGTCGACGTCAAGGTGCCGGACATCGGCGACTTCAAGGACGTCGCGGTCATCGAGCTGCTGGTGAAGGTGGGTGACACCATCGCCGCCGAGCAGTCGCTGATCACGGTGGAGTCGGACAAGGCCTCGATGGAAATCCCGTCGTCGGCTGCCGGCGTGCTGAAGGAACTCAAGGTCAAGGTGGGCGACACCGTCAACATCGGCGATCTGATCGCGGTGCTCGAAGGCGCCGCAGGTGCCGCGGCACCAGCACCCGCGCCGGCACAGGCTGCGGCTGCCGCGCCCGCCGCAGCAACCGCCAGCGCACCTGCGCCGGCCGCCGCAGCACCTGCTGCAGCCGCCCCGGCCCACCAACCGACGTCGGCTCCCACCGGCAGCCTGCCGCACGCCTCGCCCTCGGTGCGCAAGTTCGCACGCGAACTCGGCGTGCCGCTCGAAGAGGTCAAGGGTTCCGGTCTCAAGGGCCGCATCACGCAGGAAGACGTCCAGAACTTCACCAAGGCCGTGATGAGCGGCCAGGCCAGCACCAAGGCCTCGGCGGCCAAGGCGCCGGCCGGTGGTGGTGGCGACGGCGCGGCGCTGGGCCTCATCCCGTGGCCGAAGGTCGACTTCACGAAGTTCGGCACCGTCGAGCGCAAGGACCTGTCGCGCATCAAGAAGCTCAGCGGCGCGAACCTGCACCGCAACTGGGTGATGATCCCGCACGTCACCAACAACGACGAAGCCGACATCACCGAGCTCGAGGCCTTCCGCGTCTCCACCAACAAGGAGAACGAGAAGTCGGGCATCAAGGTCACGATGCTGGCCTTCGTGATCAAGGCGGTGGTCGCGGCGCTGAAGAAATTCCCCGACTTCAACACCAGCCTGGACGGCGACCAGCTCGTCTACAAGCAGTACTACAACATCGGCTTCGCGGCCGACACGCCCAACGGGCTCGTGGTGCCGGTGCTGAAAGATGCCGACAAGAAGGGCATCCTGCAGATCAGCGCCGAGATGGGCGAACTCGCCAAGAAGGCGCGCGACGGCAAGCTCGGCTCGGCCGACATGCAGGGCGGCTGCTTCTCGATCAGCTCGCTCGGCGGCATTGGCGGTACGCACTTCACGCCCATCATCAACGCCCCCGAAGTGGCCATCCTCGGCCTCTCCAAGGGCCAGATGAAGCCGGTGTGGGATGGCAAGCAGTTCGTGCCGCGTCTCACGCTGCCGCTGTCGCTGTCGTACGACCACCGCGTGATCGATGGCGCCCTGGCTGCGCGTTTCAACGCCTACCTGGGGCAAGTGCTCGCGGACTACCGTCGCATCCTGCTATGACCACCGTAGTGGCCGTCCGCAAAGGCGGCCAGGTCACGATGGCGGCAGACTCGCTGGTGACCTTCGGCGACACGCGCATGTCGCACAACGCCGAAGCGAACCAGAAGATCTTCACTGTCGAGGATGCCGCGGGCCAGAGCCTGTTCGCGGTGGCGGGCGCCGCCGCGCACCAGCTGGTACTCCAGCATGCGCTGGCGGCCCAGCCGCGCGAGGCGCTGCAGTTCGGCAGCAAGCACGAGGTGTTTCACACCTTCACGCAGCTGCATCCAGTGCTGAAGGATTCGTTCTTCATGCAGACCAAGGAAGACGAGCACGAGCCCTACGAGTCGAGCCAGTTCACCATGCTGCTGGCCAACCCGAGCGGCATCTACGGCATCTACAGCTACCGCGAGGTGTTCGAGTTCAAGCAGTACTGGGCCATCGGCTCGGGACGCAGCTTCGCGCTCGGCGCCATGCACGCGGCCTATGACAACAAGTCGCGCAACGCGCGCGACGTGGCGGAGGCGGGCATCGCCGCCGCCTGCGAATTCGATCGCAATTCGGCCCTGCCGGCCGACGTTCTCACACTCAAACTGAAAGTGTCCAAATGAGCGAACAACACATCAAGGTGCCGGACATCGGCGACTTCGACGAAGTCGCGGTGATCGAGGTGCTGGTCAACGTCGGCGACACGGTCAAGGCCGAGCAGTCGCTCATCACGGTCGAATCGGACAAGGCCTCGATGGAAATTCCGTCGTCGGCCGCCGGCGTGGTGAAGTCGCTGGCCGTGAAGGTCGGCGACAAGGTCAAGCAAGGTTCGGTCGTGCTGACGCTCGAAGTCGACGGGGCCGCCGCGCCCGCGCCGGCTGCGGCGGCACCCGCACCGGCCGCAGCTGCTGCGCCAACGCCCAAGGCGGCCGCACCGGCCCCCGCCGCGGCAGCGTCCGTGGTGGTGCCCAGCTACGGCGGCAAGGTCGATGTCGAGTGCGACGTGGTCGTGCTCGGCGCCGGCCCCGGCGGCTACTCGGCCGCCTTCCGCGCGGCCGACCTCGGCCTGAAGGTCGTGCTGATCGAACGCTACGCCACGCTCGGCGGCGTGTGCCTGAACGTCGGCTGCATTCCGTCGAAGGCGCTGCTGCACGTCGCTTCCGTCATGGACGAGGTGAAGCACTTCGCCGACCTGGGCGTGAGCTTCGCCGCGCCCACGGTCGATCGCGCCAAGCTGCTCGGCCACAAGAACAAGGTGGTGGGCAAGCTCACCGGCGGCCTCACGGCCATGGCCAAGATGCGCAAGGTGACGGTGCTGCGCGGCGTGGGCAACTTCATCGACCCGTACCACCTGGAAGTCGAAGAGACCTCCGGCACGAGCTGGGACACCACCGGCAAGAAGCAGACCGTCAAGTTCCGCAACGCGATCATCGCGGCCGGTTCGCAGTCGGTCAGCCTGCCCTTCATGCCGAAGGACCCGCGCGTGGTCGACTCGACCGGTGCGCTCGAGATGGGCACCGACCCCAAGCGCATGCTGGTGCTGGGCGGCGGCATCATCGGCCTCGAAATGGGCACGGTGTATTCGACGCTGGGTGCGCGCCTCGATGTGGTCGAGATGCTCGACGGCCTCATGCAGGGCGCCGACCGCGACCTCGTGAAGGTCTGGCAGAAGATGAACGCGCCGCGCTTCGACAACATCATGCTCAAGACCAAGACGGTCGGCGCCGAAGCCACGAAGGACGGCATCAAGGTCACCTTCGAGGGCGAGAACGCGCCGAAGGAACCGCAGGTGTACGACCTCGTGCTGCAGGCCGTGGGCCGCAGCCCGAACGGCAAGAAGATCGGCGCCGAGAAGGCCGGCATCACGGTGAGCGACCGCGGCTTCATTCCGGTCGACATCCAGATGCGCACCAACGTGCCCCACATCTTCGCCATCGGCGACATCGTGGGCCAGCCCATGCTCGCGCACAAGGCGGTGCACGAGGCGCACGTGGCGGCCGAGGTGATTGCCGGCGAGCAGAAGGGCGACAAGGAGCTCTCGAGCGCCGCCTTCAACGCCCGCGTGATCCCCAGCGTGGCCTACACCGATCCCGAAGTGGCATGGGTCGGTCTCACGGAAGACCAGGCCAAGGCCGAAGGCATCAAGGTCAAGAAGGGCCACTTCCCGTGGACGGCTTCGGGCCGCGCCATTGCCAACGGCCGCGACGAAGGCTTCACCAAGCTGCTGTTCGACGCCGAGACGCACCGCATCCTGGGTGGCGGCATCGTCGGCACGCACGCCGGCGACATGATCGGCGAGATCGCGCTGGCCATCGAGATGGGCGCGGACGAGATCGACATCGGCAAGACCATCCATCCGCACCCGACGCTGGGCGAAAGCATCGGCATGGCGGCCGAAGTGGCGCACGGCACCTGCACGGACCTGCCGCCGGCGAAGAAGGCCTGAGCGACATATAAGAAGGGCGCCGAACTGGCGCCCACAAAAAATCCCGCCGCGGCGGGATTTTTTTTCGTCCGGGATTCGGGGAAATCGAATCAGTCGCTGGCGGTGCCCATGGCCGCCGCCTTGACCTCGTCGCCCTGGCCGCTGAGCACGCGGCGGGCGCCGTCGAAGCGGCGCTGCCAGTAGCTGCCGTTCATGTCTTCGACACGGACCTGGGCACCGGAGCGGGGGGAATGGATGAACTTGCCTTCGCCGACGTAGATGCCGACGTGGCTGAAGGTGCGGCGCATGGTGTTGAAGAACACGAGGTCGCCGGGCTTGAGCTGGCTGCGGTCGATCTTCTCGGTGGCGGCGGCCTGTTCTTCGGCGCGGCGCGGGAGCACATGGCCCACCGTCTGGTTGTACATGGCGCGGACGAAGCCGCTGCAATCGAAGCCGGATTCGGCGGTGTTGCCGCCACGGCGGTAAGGAACGCCGAGGAAACCGATGGCGGTCACGACGAGGTCGGACGTGCGCTCTGCGACGGTCTGGCGAACCTGATGGAACTGGCCGACCAGGCCGCGTTCGGCAAGGATTCGGTCCATCTCATCCGATCGATCCTGTTGAGGGGGGGCGGCGTGGACGGCCACGGCGAACAGGAGGGATACGGGTAGGACGAAAAAACGCATGGCGCGTAGGATATTGATGACGCGCAGTTATGTCAATTTAATCTGAATTGTTGAATGCGCGCGTAAACCATTGATTTACATGTGTTTTTTCGATCCGGCGGAAGAAAAAATGTAACGGTGAACGTTTATGCGGCATAAGGATTCGAATGTAAACACCTTGGTCGATATGACTTTGCGGTCTTAAAAGTCGACATGTGCGTTCCATTTGTTGTCAAGATGGCCTCAAATTCAGGAAATCTTCATGAACTTGCAGAATCGCTCCTTTCTTCGCTCCCTGGGAAGCCTCTTGGTGCTCGCGGGGTGTGGCCTGGCTGGCGCGGCCATGGCGCAGGTGCGTACCGAAACCGTCGCTTCCGGTCTTGAAAACCCCTGGGGCGTCGCCTTCCTGCCGGAAGGCCGTTTCGTGGTCACCGAGAAGCCCGGCCGCCTGCGGCTGGTGGCGGCCGACGGCAAGCTGGGCGCGCCCATCCAGGGCCTGCCGTCCATCGCGGCGGGCGGGCAGGGCGGGCTGCTCGACGTGCTGGCCGACAGCGGCTTCGCGCAGAACCGCACCCTGTACTTCTGCTATTCGGAACCCGAGGCGGCCGGCGGATCGGCCAACAGCACTGCGCTTGCACGCGCCCGTCTGTCGGCCGACGGCACGAAGCTGGAAGCATTGCAGGTCATCTTCAGCCAGAAGCCCAAGGTCGCGAGCCGCGCGCACTTCGGCTGCCGCATCGTCGAGTCCCGCGACGGGACTCTCTTTCTCACGCTCGGCGACCGCTTCAGCCGCAAGGACGATGCGCAGACGCTCGACAACCACCACGGCAAGGTGGTGCGCATCGCCAAGGACGGCAGCGTGCCGAAAGACAACCCCTTCGTCGGCAAGCCGGGGGCGCTGCCCGAGATCTGGAGCTACGGCCACCGCAACAGCCAGGGCGCGACGCTCGCGTCCGATGGCCGCTTCTGGATGACGGAGCACGGCCCGCAGGGCGGCGACGAGATCAACATCCCGCGCGCCGGCGTCAACCATGGCTGGCCGGTGATCACCTACGGCGAGAACTACGGCGGCGGCAAGATCGGCGAGGGCATCACCCGCAAGGACGGCATGGCGCAGCCGCTGCATTACTGGGTGCCGTCGATCGCGCCCTCGGGCATGGCCTTCCTTACCAGCGACCGCTACGGCGCCGGCTGGAAGGGCAACCTCTTCGTGGGCTCGCTGAAGTTCGGGTACCTCGACCGCATCGAACTGAAGGACGACAAGGTGGTTGCCGAGCACAAGCTGCTGGCCGACGGCCGCGCCCGCATCCGCGACGTGAAGCAGGGGCCGGACGGCCTGCTCTACGTGCTCACCGACGAGTCCGACGGCAAGCTGCTGCGCCTGCGGCCGAACTGACCGACGGCTCAGCCCGGGCAGCCCGGCAGCGGCAGCGTCGGCAGCAGGCGGCGCCAGAGCCGCCGCCACTCGGGCCAGTCGTGCCCGCCGTCGGTCGTGACCACGCGTTCCGCCGGCAGCGCCCCGGCCAGCAGCCGGTGGCTGAAGGCGAAGCGGTCGTCGAGCGCGTAGCCCAGGTACAGCGGCGGCCGGTCGCCGAAGGTGCGGGTGTGGCCGACGTAGCCGCGCAGCCATTGCCACAGCTGCGTGTCGCTGGGCGTGCGCGGGTCGCTGCCGGGCGGCGCCTCGAGCGGGCCGCGCCAGCGCGACAGGCCGCCGGCATTGGCGATGTCCTGGCTCAGCACGCGTTCGCCCAGGTAGGGCGCCAGCACGACCAGGCCGGCGAGGTCGCCGGGGTGCGTCTGGGCATACAGCAGCCCGCCGAAACCGCCGACCGAGATGCCTGCGATCCAGATCGCCTTGTAGCCCTGGCGGCGCGCCGGTGCGATCACGTCCCGATCCAGCCGGTCGAGGATGGTCTTGTTGCGGTAGTAGCCCATGTGGGCGTCGACGCGCAGGGTGTCGACGGCGAGCCGGTTCTCGTTCAGTGCGTCGATGAGGCCTTCGCGCTCGAACTCCTCGGGCGCCGAGTAGGCGCCGGGCAGCAGCACGATCAGCGTGTCGGCGTTGCGGATGCAGCTGCTCTTTTCCAGTGTGGTGGCCAGCGGCGCCTCGGCGGCACGCAACCCGCTGCAGCCGGCGAGCAGCAGCAACGAGGCGGCGCCGAGGAGCAGGGCGAGGCGGCGGCGCAGGAGCGACAGGGTCTGCATCCGCCGGAGTCTAGGTGCGCGACACCGGAATTGGCAGGTCGACCATCACAGGCTGTCCCGGCACGGTGCAGCCGGTGTCGCAGCACTTGCCGGGCTGGCGGTTCTTCGTGATGGCGCGGCGCGGGTCGTGCGGCGCGGCGGCCGGCGTGCCGTCGGCCGCGATGCCGCGCTCGAGCAACCGCTCGACCAGCTCGACCTTCGAGCCGACCGGGTAGTTGCGCCAGATCTCCTGCTTCATCGCCGCCGGCGAGCCGCCGCCATGCAAGCTGATCACGCTGTACCAGCCGCCCTGGTAGCCGGCCGTGAGGTCTTCGATGAAGCGCGCCGTCTCGATGCGCTGTTCGTAGGGAATGGCGGGGTTGGCGCGCAGCACGTCGGACAGCCGCGCCGCCGTCTCGGGGTTGTGGTCTTCGTCCGGGCCGGGCAGGGTGACGATGAGGCCGCCGCTCACGTAGTGCGCGATGCGGTGCATGTCGTAGATCTTCGTGGCCAGCAGCAGCTTGCCGATGTTGCTGAACACCGGGTCGGGCATGAAGACCTCGCAGTGGTCGTCGGCCTTGCCGTAGACGCTGGCCGCCACGCCGCAGGCGAAGAAGCTCTCGGTGATGGTGATGAGCTCGACCATCTGCTCGCGCAGGTGGCTCTCCTTGCCGGGGTCGAAGCCGTTGGCCTCGCACATCAGCGCACCGGCGCCGATCAGCAGGTCGCCGAAGCCGGCGCGGGCCGCGATGCAGCTGTGGCGGTGGTGCGTGGCGTAGCTGTAGGTGAGGTGGCCCGAGTGCTCCCATTCGCCGGCGTAGAACACGCGCTCCCACGGCACGAACACGCGGTCGAACATGCACACGCCGGTGCTCTGGCCGTACTTGCGGCTGAACAGGGCGTCCCCGTGCTCGAGCTTCTCGCCGGGCCGACCGGCCGGCCGCGCGACGATGGTGAGCCCGGGCGCATCGAGCGGCACGGCGCAGCAGACGGCGAAGTCGGCGTCTTCCTTGGCCATGTTCCGGCAGGGCATGACCAGCAGTTCGTGCACGTACGGCGCGCCGGTCACGATGGCCTTGGTACCCGAGATGACGATGCCGCGCGCGTTGCGCTCGACCACGTGCAGGTAGCTGTCGACGTTCGCCTGCTCGTGCGGCCGGCGGCTGCGGTCGCCCTTGGCGTCGGTCATTGCGACGCCCAGGGTCAGGTCCTGGTCCTGGATGCGGTGCAGGTAGTCGTGGAAACGGGCGGTGTGCTCGGTGCTGCCGCGTGCGTCGTCGATGCGCGCCGACACCTGGGCGATGGCGTTGAGCGCGTCGTGCGTCAGGTAGCGCTGGGCGCAGCCGGTTTCCTGGCAGACCAGCCGCACGGCCTCGAGCTTGTTGAGCAGGTCGCCCGAGCTGGTGTTGATATGCGAGAGCCGGTTCACGCGCTTGCCGCTGGTGTGCTGCACGGCGGTCATGAGTGGGGCGTACTCGGACTTCAGCGCGTGGTCGTAGGTGAGGGCGATGGCGTTGATGCCGGGCTGGAGGGCGGGCTCGTCGGCCACGCTGGCGACGCGGCGGCCGTCGACGAACACGGTGGGCGTGTAGCGGCGCAGCGATTCACGGTAGTCGGCGCCGGACATGAGGAGGGCGTCGGAAGGTGGGGCATTCATGCGTGGTTGTCTCCGGGGGCTCGTGGGGATTTTTGGACCGTCGGCGCAAAAATTTAAACACTGTTCAATTTTTAGATCAACGTTCGAAAAAATGATCGACGACCAGGTCGAGGGCTATAGTCCCGCCCATGCACGCCAAGCTCCAACGCCGCCAGACCCTCACCGACGCCCGCCGCGCCCTGGTGCTCGACGCCGCCCGAGCGGTGTTCGCCGAGGCGGGCATCGAGGGCGCGAGCATCCGTGAAATCGCGAAGAAAGCCGGCTACACGCCGGGCGCCATCTATTCGTACTTTGAGAGCAAGGAGGCGATCTACGCGGCCTTGCTCGACGAGTCGCTGCTGCGCCTGCAGGCTGCGGTGGCCGAGGTGGCGGTGTCCGAGCGCCGGCCCGACCAGACCCTGGCCGCCAAGGCTCAAGCCTGGTTCGACTTCTACGCGGCGAACCCGCGCGACCTCGACCTCGGCTTCTACCTGGTGCACGGCATGCGGCCTCGAGGGCTCACGCACGCGCTCGACCACGAACTGAACGACCGCCTCTATGACGCCCTGCGCCCCTGCGAGGAGGCGCTGCTTGCCCTGGGTCTCGATGCCGACCTCGCGCAGCAGGAGAACACGGCGCTGTTCGCGCACGGCGTCGGGCTGCTGCTGATGCAGCACACGGGGCGCATCCGCATGTTCAGGCAGTCGGCCGATGCACTGTTCAAGACCTACCTCGCGCAGCTGGTGCAGCGATCTTCCCCTGTGGCAACGGCAGACGATCCCGCGAAACCCGCGCTTTTCGGTGGTACGGTTCAGCCCAGTTCAACCGATACCTGAAAGAAGAAGTCCATGCTGCTCGACGCCACGCAATCCCAACTCGTCCTGGTCGATTACCAGGCGCGGCTGATGCCGGCGATCTTCGAAGGCGAGGCGGCAGCGCGCAACGCGGCGCGCCTGGGCCAGATGGCGCAATGGGTCGACGTGCCGGTCTGGGGCACCGAGCAGAACCCGTCCAAGCTGGGCGAGAACCTGCCCGAGATCCGCGCCTTCTGCCGCAAGACGCTGGCCAAGATGCATTTCAGCGGCGTGGAAGAGGGGCTCGGCGAATGGCTGCGTCCGCCCGCCAAGGCCGCGCCGCAGGGCAACGCCCGCAGCCTGCCCAAGCACCTGCAGAAGCCCCCGGCCGCGGCCGAGGAGCGCAACACCATCGTCATCGCCGGCTGCGAAGCCCATGTCTGCCTGCTGCAGACCGCGCTCGACCTGCTCGAGGACGAGTTCGACGTGTGGGTCGTCACCGACGCCTGCAGCTCGCGCACCGAGCGCAACCGCGACGCGGCCTTCGACCGCCTGGCCGGTGCCGGCGCCGAACTCGTGACCACCGAGATGGTCGGCTTCGAGTGGCTGCGCACCGCTGAGCACCCGGCGTTCCGCGACCTGCAGGCGCTGATCCGCTGATTCACTGAACTGCTGTCGAAGGGCGGCCCGGCAAGGGGGTCGCCCGGATTGCCGCGGCTGTCAGCTTCCCGCAAGATCGACTCCCATAATTATGAATTCAGTTTCGGCGCGAGTCCGGAACGGCATCCATAAAACAGGAGACAGATCCCGATGAGCCGCTATGAAGAGTTCTACCGCCAGTCCGTCGATGCGCCCGAGGCCTTCTGGGCCGAGCAGGCCAAACTGATCGACTGGCACACGCCCGCGCAGCAGATCCTCGACGCCAGCCAGCCGCCGTTCGCGCGCTGGTTCGTCGGCGGCACCACCAACCTGTGCCACAACGCCGTCGACCGGCACCTGGCCGATCGGGGCGACCAGCCGGCGCTGATCTTCGTGTCGACCGAAACCGGCGTCGAAAAAAGCTACAGCTTCGCTGAGTTGCATGCCGAGGTGCAGCGCACCGCCGCCAGCCTCGTCGAACTGGGCGTGTGCAAGGGCGATCGCGTGCTCATCTACATGCCGATGATTCCCGAGGCGGCCTTCGCGATGCTGGCCTGCGCGCGCATCGGCGCCATCCATTGCGTGGTGTTCGGCGGTTTCGCCAGCGGCTCGCTGGCCACGCGCATCGAGGACGCCGAACCCAAGGTGGTCGTGAGCGCCGACGCGGGTTCGCGCGGCGGCAAGGTCATCGCGTACAAGCCGCTGCTCGACGAAGCCATCCGCCTGTCGAAGCACAAGCCCGAGGCCGTGCTGCTGACCGACCGCGGCCTGGCGCCGATGACGCTGGTGGCCGGCCGCGACCACCTGGCTGGCGAGCTGAGGCACAAGCACATGGATGCGCAGGTGCCCTGCACCTGGCTGGCCTCGACCGACATCAGCTACACCATCTACACGAGCGGCACCACCGGCAAGCCCAAGGGCGTGCAGCGCGACGTGGGCGGCTATGCCGTGGCGCTGGCCGCGAGCATGAAGCACATCTTCGACGGCCGGCCCGGCGAAACCTACTTCTCGACCAGCGACATCGGCTGGGTCGTGGGCCACAGCTACATCGTCTACGGCCCGCTGATCGCGGGCATGGCCACCATCATGTACGAGGGCCTGCCCACGCAGGGCCTCGACCAGCAGCCTGACGGTGGCATCTGGTGGCGCCTGGTCGAGAAGTACAAGGTGACGGTGATGTTCAGCGCGCCCACCGCCGTGCGCGTGCTCAAGAAACAAGACCCGGCGCTTCTCAAGAAGTACGACCTGTCGACCCTGCGCGCGCTGTTCCTGGCCGGCGAGCCGCTGGACGAACCGACCGCGCGCTGGATCAGCGACGGCCTGGGCGTGCCGATCATCGACAACTACTGGCAGACCGAGTCGGGCTGGCCGATGATCACCATCGCCAACGGCGTGGAAGCCAAGCCCAGCAAGTTCGGCAGCCCGGGCGTGCCGATGTACGGCTACCGCATCAAGATCCTGCACGAGTCGACCGGCGAGGAACTCACCGGCGCGAACGAGAAGGGCGTGGTCGTGGTCGAGGGGCCGACGCCGCCCGGCTTCATGCAGACCGTGTGGAAGGACGACGCCCGCTTCGTCAACACCTACTGGAAGAGCGTGCCGGGCAAGATGGTCTATTCGACCTTCGACTGGGGCATCCGCGACGCCGACGGGTATTTCTACATCCTGGGCCGCACCGACGACGTGATCAACGTGGCCGGCCACCGGCTGGGCACGCGCGAGATCGAGGAGAGCATCTCGGGCCACGCCAACGTGGCCGAGGTGGCCGTGGTCGGCGTGGCCGACACGCTCAAGGGGCAGGTGGCGATGGCCTTCGTCGTGCCGAAAGACGGCCTGGCCGTGACCGATGCCGACGCGGCCCTCAAACTCGAGGGCGAGATCATGAAGGTCGTGGCCGACCAGCTTGGCGCCCTGGCGCGGCCCGCGCGCGTGCGCTTCGTGAGCGGCCTGCCCAAGACCCGCAGCGGCAAGCTGCTGCGCCGGGCCATCCAGGCCGTCTGCGAGCAGCGCGACCCGGGCGACCTGACCACCATCGACGATCCGGCCACGCTGCAACAGATCAAACAGTTACTGTCCGCCACCTGACCGCGGGCGCGAATCGGGGTAGGGTTGCGGGCCTTGCGCAGCCGCGTTCTGTCGTCATATGGTTGACGTGGCACAATGCCAAGGTACTCAGGCCCTTCCCCAGCCACAGTCGCATCCGCCAATCGGTCCAGCCGTGTCGCGGAAGGTTTCTTAACCAACTCGTGCTTCCTCCAGGGAAGCGAAGGTCAGCGGATCATGAGCGATTCCTCTACGCCCACGGCGTACACCGCCTATCAAGGCAACACCTACCTCTTCGGCGGCAATGCGCCCTATGTCGAGGAGATGTACGAAAACTACCTCGCCAACCCCGGCAGCGTTCCCGACAACTGGCGCACGTACTTCGACGCCCTGCAGAACGTTCCCGCCGCCGACGGCACCAGCGCCCGCGACGTCCCCCACCTGCCGGTCATCAATGCCTTTGCCGAACTGGCCAAGCAGGGCACGACCCGTGTCGTGCAGGCCAGCGGCGCCGACTCCGAACTTGGCCGCAAGCGCACGGCAGTCCAGCAGCTGATTGCCGCCTACCGCAACGTCGGCGCCCGCTGGGCCGACCTCGACCCGCTCAAGCGCGCCGAGCGTCCCGCCATTCCGGAACTCGAGCCCTCGTTCTACGGTTTTGCCGACGCCGACCTCGAGACGGTGTTCAACACCAGCAACACCTTCTTCGGCAAAGAGACCATGTCGCTGCGCGACCTGCTCAATGCCCTGCGTGAAACGTACTGCGGCACGATGGGTGCCGAGTACATGTACACCACCGACCAGAACCACAAGCGCTGGTGGCAGCAGAAGCTCGAAAGCGCCCGTACCAATCCCAAGCTCAGCGCCGAGCAGAAGAAGCATGTGCTCAACCGCCTGACGGCCGCCGAAGGCCTCGAGCGTTTCCTGCACACCAAGTACGTCGGCCAGAAGCGCTTCTCGCTCGAAGGCGGCGAAAGCTTCATCGTCGCGATGGACGAGCTGATCAACCAGGCCGGCGTCAAGGGCGTGCAGGAAATCGTGATCGGCATGGCCCACCGCGGCCGCCTGAACGTGCTGGTGAACTCGCTGGGCAAGATGCCCGCCGACCTGTTCGCCGAGTTCGACCACACCGCCCCCGAAGACCTGCCCTCCGGCGACGTCAAGTACCACCAGGGCTTCAGCTCGGACGTGACCACCCCCGGCGGCCCGGTCCACCTGAGCCTGGCGTTCAACCCCTCGCACCTGGAAATCGTGAACCCCGTGGTCGAAGGCTCGGTGCGCGCCCGCATGGACCGCCGCGGCGACCCGCTGGGCAAGCAGGTGCTGCCCGTGATCGTGCACGGCGACGCCGCCTTCGCAGGCCAGGGCGTCGTGATGGAAACGCTGGCACTGGCCGAAACCCGTGGTTATTCCACCGGCGGCACGGTGCACATCGTCATCAACAACCAGATCGGCTTCACCACCAGCGACCCGCGCGACAGCCGCTCGACGCTGTACTGCTCGGACATCGTCAAGATGATCGAAGCGCCGGTGCTGCACGTGAACGGCGACGACCCCGAAGCCGTGGTGCTCGCCACCCAGTTCGCCCTGGATTTCCGCATGGAATTCCAGAAGGACGTGGTCGTCGACATCATCTGCTTCCGCAAGCTGGGCCACAACGAGCAGGACACGCCTTCGCTCACCCAGCCGCTGATGTACAAGAAGATCGCAGCCCACCCCGGCACGCGCAAGCTGTACGCCGACAAGCTGGCCGCGCAAGGCCTGGGCGACACGCTGGGCGACGACATGGTCAAGGCGCAGCGCGCCGCCTTCGACGAAGGCAAGAACACCGTCGACCCCGTGCTCACCAACTTCAAGAGCAAGTACGCCGTCGACTGGAGCCCGTACCTCAACAAGAAGTGGACCGACGCCGGCGACACCGCCATTCCCTCCGCCGAGTGGAAGCGCCTGGCCGAGCGCATCACCAAGGCACCCGAGAACTTCACCGTGCACCCGCTCGTGAAGAAGGTGCTGGACGACCGCGCAGCCATGGGCCGTGGCGACGTCAACGTCGACTGGGGCATGGGCGAGCACATGGCCTTCGCCTCGCTGGTGGCCAGCGGCTACCCGGTGCGCCTGTCGGGTGAAGACTCGGGCCGCGGCACGTTCACGCACCGCCACGCCGTGCTGCACGACCAGAACCGCGAGAAGTTCGACACCGGCACCTACACGCCGCTGCAGAACGTGGCCGAGAACCAGGCCCCGTTCGTCGTCATCGACTCGATCCTGTCCGAAGAAGCCGTGCTGGCCTTCGAATACGGCTACGCCTCGAACGACCCCAACACGCTCGTCATCTGGGAAGCCCAGTTCGGCGACTTCGTGAACGGCGCGCAAGTGGTGATCGACCAGTTCATCGCCTCGGGCGAAGTGAAGTGGGGCCGCGTCAACGGCATCACGATGATGCTGCCGCACGGCTATGAAGGCCAGGGCCCTGAGCACAGCTCGGCACGCCTGGAGCGCTTCATGCAGCTGAGCGCCGACACCAACATGCAGGTGGTGCAGCCGACCACGGCCAGCCAGATCTTCCACATCCTGCGCCGCCAGATGGTGCGCAACCTGCGCAAGCCGCTGATCATCCTCACGCCCAAGTCGCTGCTGCGCAACAAGGACGCGACCTCGCCGCTGTCCGAGTTCACCAAGGGCAGCTTCCAGACCGTCATTCCCGACAGCAAGGGCCTGAAGGCCGAGAAGGTCAAGCGCCTGATCGCCTGCTCGGGCAAGGTCTACTACGACCTGGCCAAGAAGCGCGAAGAGCAGGGCAGCGACGACGTGGCGATCATCCGCGTCGAGCAGCTCTACCCGTTCCCGCACAAGGCGTTCGCCGCCGAGGTCAAGAAGTACCCCAACCTCGTGGACATCGTGTGGTGCCAGGACGAGCCGCAGAACCAGGGCGCCTGGTTCTTCGTGCAGCACTACATCCACGAAAACATGCAGGAAGGCCAGAAGCTCGGCTACTCCGGCCGTGCCGCCTCGGCATCGCCGGCCGTCGGCTACTCGCACCTGCACCAGGAACAGCAGAAGGCGCTGGTCGATGGCGCATTTGGCAAGCTCAAGGGCTTCGTGCTGACCAAGTAAGAACCGTCCCTTTTCACACGAACACCCTCAAGAACAAAACGGAGCTCACTCCAAATGTCTATCGTAGAAGTCAAAGTCCCCCAGCTTTCCGAATCCGTGGCCGAGGCCACCATGCTCACGTGGAAGAAGAAAGCCGGCGAAGCCGTCGCCGTCGATGAAATCCTGATCGAGATCGAAACCGACAAGGTCGTGCTCGAAGTGCCGGCACCCTCGGCCGGCGTGCTGGTCGAGATCGTTCAGCCCGACGGCGCCACCGTGGTGGCCGAGCAGTTGATCGCCAAGATCGACACCGACGGCAAGGCTGCCGCCGCGGCGCCCGCTGCTGCTGCAGCTCCCGCCGCCGCACCGGCCGCTGCTGCTCCCGCAGCGGCAGCCGCCGCCACCGGTGGTTCGAAGGCCGACGTGGCCATGCCCGCCGCTGCCAAGCTGCTGGCGGACAACAACCTGAAGACCAGCGACGTGGCCGGTACGGGCAAGGACGGCCGCGTGACCAAGGGCGACGTGCTCGGCGCCGTGGCTGCCGGCGCCAAGCCTGCCGCCACCATCGCCGCACCGGCTGCCAAGCCCGCGCTGCAACAGGTCGCAGCGCCTGCCGCACCCGACCTGGGTGAGCGTCCGGAACAGCGCGTGCCGATGAGCCGCCTGCGCGCGCGCATCGCCGAGCGCCTGATCCAGTCGCAATCGACCAACGCCATCCTGACCACCTTCAACGAAGTGAACATGGCCCCGGTCATGGACCTGCGCAAGAAGTTCCAGGACGCGTTCACCAAGGAACACGGCGTGAAGCTCGGCTTCATGAGCTTCTTCGTGAAGGCGGCAGTGCATGCGCTGAAGAAGTACCCGGTGCTCAACGCCTCGGTCGACGGCAACGACATCCTGTACCACGGCTACTTCGACATCGGCATCGCCGTCGGTTCGCCGCGCGGCCTGGTGGTGCCCATTCTGCGCAATGCCGACCAGATGAGCTTCGCCGACATCGAGAAGAAGATCGCCGAGTACGGCAAGAAGGCGCAGGACGGCAAGCTGGGCATTGAAGAAATGACCGGCGGCACTTTCTCCATCTCCAACGGCGGCACCTTCGGCTCGATGCTCTCGACCCCGATCATCAACCCGCCCCAGTCGGCCATCCTGGGCGTGCACGCCACCAAGGACCGCGCCGTGGTCGAAAACGGCCAGATCGTCGTTCGCCCGATGAACTACCTCGCCATGAGCTACGACCACCGCATCATCGACGGCCGCGAAGCCGTGCTGGGCCTGGTCGCCATGAAGGAAGCGCTGGAAGATCCGTCGCGTCTGCTGTTCGACATCTGATCCGGGGAGCAAGAACCAGATGGCAAACAAGCAATTCGACGTCGTCGTCATCGGCGGCGGTCCTGGCGGCTACATCGCGGCGATCCGCGCTGCGCAGCTCGGCTTCAACGTGGCCTGCATCGACGAGTGGAAGAACGGCAAGGGCGGTCCCGCACCGGGCGGCACCTGCACCAACGTCGGCTGCATCCCCTCGAAGGCGCTGCTGCAATCGTCGGAGCACTTCGAGCAGGCCGGCCACCACTTTGCGGACCACGGCATCAAGGTCGAAGGCCTCGGCCTGGACATCGACAAGATGCTGGCCCGCAAGGACCAGGTCGTGAAGCAGAACAACGACGGCATCCTGTACCTGTTCAAGAAGAACAAGATCAGCTTCTTCCACGGCCGCGGTTCGTTCGTGAAGGCGGACGAAGCCGGCTACGAGATCAAGGTGGCGGGCGCCGCTGAAGAATCGATCAGCGGCAAGCACATCATCGTCGCCACGGGCTCCAACGCCCGCGCGCTGCCGGGCACGCCGTTCGACGAGGAAAACATCCTCTCGAACGACGGCGCGCTGCGCATCGGTGCGGTGCCCAAGAAGCTGGGCCTGATCGGCTCGGGCGTCATCGGCCTCGAAATGGGCTCGGTGTGGCGCCGCCTCGGTGCCGAGGTCACGGTGCTCGAAGCACTGCCGACCTTCCTGGGCGCTGTGGACGAGCAGATCGCCAAGGAAGCCAAGAAGGCCTTCGACAAGCAGAAGCTCAAGATCGAACTCGGCGTGAAGGTCGGTGAGATCAAGTCGTCGAAGAAGGGCGTGAGCGTTGCCTGGACCAACGCCAAGGGCGAAGCCCAGACGCTGGAAGTCGACAAGCTGATCGTCTCGATCGGCCGCGTGCCCAACACCATCGGCCTGAACGCCGAAGCCGTGGGCCTGAAGCTCGACGAGCGCGGCGCCATCGCCGTGGACGACGACTGCAAGACCAGCCTGCCCAACGTGTGGGCCATCGGCGACGTGGTGCGCGGCCCGATGCTGGCGCACAAGGCCGAGGAAGAAGGCGTGGCCGTGGCGGAGCGCATCGCGGGCCAGCATGGCCACGTGAACTTCAACACCGTGCCGTGGGTGATCTACACCAGCCCCGAGATCGCATGGGTCGGCCAGACCGAGCAGCAGCTCAAGGCCGCGGGCCGCGCCTACAAGGCCGGCACCTTCCCGTTCCTGGCGAACGGCCGCGCACGCGCGCTGGGCGACACGACCGGCATGGTCAAGTTCCTGGCCGATGCCGCCACCGACGAGATCCTGGGCGTGCACATCGTGGGCCCGCAGGCCAGCGAGCTGATCTCCGAAGCCGTCGTGGCGATGGAGTTCAAGGCCAGTGCCGAAGACATCGCGCGCATCTGCCATGCGCACCCGTCGCTGTCGGAAGCCACCAAGGAAGCGGCCCTGGCCGTGGACAAGCGCACGCTCAACTTCTGATCTCCGGTTCTTGAGCGAACCCGGCCCCGATCGACCCTCGCGGGGCGGTCGGGGCTCTCCATTTTTGAAGCGATCCGATCCCTTGAGCGTCAAACAGGCTTACGAAGCGGAACTCGCGGCACGCGGGTTCAAGAGCGACCCCGCACAACTCGCGGCCGTCGAGGCGCTCGACCGCTGCGCCACCGAGTGGGGCGAGTACAAGGCCCGGCGCTCCAACGCGCTGAAGAAGCTCATCAACCGGCCCGAGCTGCCGCGCGGCGTCTACATGTACGGCGGCGTGGGGCGCGGCAAGAGCTTCCTGATGGACCTGTTCTTCAACGCCGTGCCGCTGCGACGCAAGACACGCCTGCACTTCCACGAGTTCATGCGCGAAGTGCACCGCGAGCTGCGCGACCTGCAGGGCACCGTGAACCCGCTCGACGAGCTGGGACTTCGCATCTCCAAGCGCTACAAGCTGATCTGCTTCGACGAGTTCCACGTTGCGGACATCACCGACGCGATGATCCTGCACCGGCTGCTCGTGGCGCTGTTCGACAACGGCGTGGGCTTTGTTACCACCTCGAACTTCAAGCCCGACGACCTGTACCCCGGTGGCCTGCACCGCGACCGCATCCTGCCCGCCATTGCACTGCTCAACCAGAAGCTCGAAGTGCTGAGCGTGGACAACGGCACCGACTACCGGCGCCGCACGCTGGAGCAGCTGCGCATGTACCTCACGCCGAACGACGCGGCGGCCGAGAAGGAAATGCGCCACGCCTTCGACAAGCTGGCCGAGACGGCCGACGAGAACCCGATCCTGCACATCGAGCAGCGCGAGATCCGCGCGCTGCGCAAGGCCGGCGGCGTGGTGTGGTTCGACTTCAAGACGTTGTGCGGCGGCCCGCGTTCGCAGAACGACTACCTCGAGATCGCGAGCCAGTTCCACACCGTGCTGCTGTCCGACGTGCCGCACATGCCGGTGCGCATGGCCTCGGAAGCACGCCGTTTCACCTGGCTGGTCGACGTCTTGTACGACCGGCGCTGCAAGCTCATCATGTCGGCCGAGGTTCCGCCCGAGGCGTTGTACACCGAGGGGCCGCTGGCGCACGAGTTTCCGCGCACGGTGTCCCGGCTCACCGAAATGCAGTCGAGCGAATTCCTCGCCCTGGAACGCCGCATCGTCGACACCCGACTCACATGAAAAAAACCGCTCTTGCCCTGTTCCTGGCCTTGGCCAGCCTGCCGCTGTGGGCCCAGTCCAATGCGGCGGCGGGCAACGCCGACCTCGAAGCCGAACGCAGCCGCCTGGCGGCCGAGCGCGAGGTCATCGAGTCGCGCTACGCGAAGGAGCGCGCGGCCTGCTACAAGAAGTTCGCGGTCGAAGACTGCCTGCGCGAAAGCCGCAGCCGCCGTCGCAAGGAAACCGACCACATCAAGCGGCAGGAAACCGCGATCAACGACATCCAACGCCAGCGCAGCGGCGCGGCCGAGCTGCAGAAGCTCGACCAGAAGGCCGCCACCCAGCGCCCGCAGGATTCGCGCGAACAGCGCGAGAAGTCGCGGGAAGACCAGAAGGCGCGCGAGCAGCGCGCCGCCGACCACGCCGCGAGCCGCGCCGCGACCGCGGCCGACGCCGCCGAGCGCCAGCGCCAGTTCGAGAACAAGCAGAAGGCCCATGCCGACGAGCAGGCCAAGGCGGCCCAGCGCCGCGCCGAAGCGCCGGCCGCGACCACGCGCTTCGAGGACAAGCAGAAGCGGGCGGCGGAACACCGCGTCAACCGCGAACGCCAGAACGCCGAGCGCACCAAGCCGCGCGGCGCACCGTTGCCACCGGCACCGGCGGCTTCCTCGCCCTGATCCTTGAAAGAGGGCGGGCGCTCAGGCCGCCGCGGGCAGCCGGTCGAGCTTGAGCACCGCGATCGAGATGTTGTCGCCCGTGCCGCGCGCACGGCGCCGCGCTTCTCCCACCAGAATTTCCACTGCGTCGCGCGGCGGCTGCGCGTACAGCACGCTGGCCAGTTCCTCGGGCGAGAAGTAGTGCCACAGGCCGTCGCTGCAGGCCATCAGCAGGTCGCCCGGCTGCAGCTTGGCAATGTGGTGCGGATCGACGGGCGGCGGCGTGGTCGTCATGCCCAGGCAGCCCAGCAGGATGTTGCCCTGCGGATGGATGTTGGCCTCGGCCTCGCTGATCTGGCCGCGATCGACCAGTGCCTGTACGTACGAATGGTCGCGCGTGCGCTTGACCAGCGCGCCGTCGTTGAAGTGATAGATGCGCGAGTCGCCTGCGTGGATCCAGGCGCAGTCGCCTTTCGGGTTCATCAGGAAGGCGGCCAGCGTGCTGTGCGGTTCCTGCTCGCTCGACAGCGCCGTGAGCTTGATCACCGTGTGGGCGTCTTCGAGCAGCTGGCGCAGCACGACGGCGGGGTCGTCGCGCTCGGGGCTGTAGCGGGTGAAAAGCTGGCGCGCGGTCATGAGCACCTGGTCGGACGCCTTGCGCCCGCCGCTGCGCCCGCCCATGCCGTCGGCGATGACGCCGAGCACGCAGCCCGGCGTGCGGGGGTGGCTCATCAACAGCACCTGGTCCTGCTGGTAGGGGCGATCCCCCTTGTGGAGGCCGGTGGCGGCGGCGAGTCGAAAGCCTTGGGTCATGAGCGCTGGGGCGCCAGAGGCGCGCTTTCTGTCTTCTCTGGGGTTCGTGTCAGGACGTATTATCGAATGAACACGCGCGGCCCCATGCGGCACGCGCACCCCCACCGTTGGACTCCAATCTTCATTCCCTTTCCCGTCAGCTGATCGAGCTGCGCATCGCGCATGCCGACCTCGACGCCACCATCGACCGGCTCTCGGAAGACGGCACGCCGCAGGACGAACTGCTGATGCGCCGCCTGAAAAAGCGCCGCCTCGCCCTGCGCGACCAGATCGCCCAGCTCGAGAACGCGCTCGACCCGAAAGAGCCGGCGTGACGTCGCCGCTCGAAAACCAGGTGCGCGATGCGTTCGCGCAGGACGGGGTGCTGTCGCAGGCCGCCGAGCAGTTCCGCGAACGCGGCGGCCAGACCGAGATGGCGATGGCCGTGGCCCGCACCATCTCCGACGGCGGCATGCTCGTGGTCGAGGCCGGTACCGGCGTGGGCAAGACTTTTTCTTACCTTGTGCCAGCGCTGCTGAGCGGCGAGCGCGTGCTGCTCTCGACCGCCACCAAGACCCTGCAGGACCAGCTGTTCGGCCGCGACCTGCCGCGCCTCGTCGAGGCCTTCGCACTGCCGATACGCACGGCGCTGCTGAAGGGGCGGGGCAGCTACCTGTGCCTGCATCGGCTCGACATGGCGCGCCACGACGCCTCGCTGCCCGAGCGCGGCAGCCTGCGCACGCTGGCGAAGATCGAGCAGTGGTCGAAAGCCACGCGCACCGGCGACCTCGCCGAACTGCCGGGGCTCGACGAGCGCTCGCCGCTGATCCCGCTGATCACTTCCACGCGCGAGAACTGCCTGGGCGCGCAATGCCCGCAGTTCAAGGCCTGCCACGTCAACCTGGCGCGACGCGAGGCGCTGGCGGCCGACATCGTGGTCATCAACCACCACCTGTTCTTCGCCGACCTCGCGGTGCGCGAGACCGGCATGGCCGAGCTGCTGCCGACAGTGAGCGTCGTCGTGTTCGACGAGGCGCACCAGCTCAACGAGACCGGCGTGCAGTTCCTGGGTGCACAGCTCGGCAGCGGGCAGGCGCTCGATTTCGCGCGCGACATGCTCGGCGCGGGCCTGCAGCATGCGCGCGGGCTGGTCGACTGGCAGCAGCTGGTGGCGGGCGTCGAACGCGCGGCGCGCGAACTGCGCCTGGTGGTCGGCAAGCAATGGCCGGGCGCCAAGCTGCGCTGGATCGGCCCGGCCCCCGAGGGCGTGAATGCCGAAGCCTGGCAGGGCGCGCTCGACGACCTGCAGGACGCCTTCGTGCTGGCCGCCGACGGGCTGGACACGGTGAGCGAGATCTCGCCCGACTTCGTGCGCCTGCACGAGCGCGCGCGCCAGCTCGCCAAGCGCACGGCGCGTTTCGCGCAGCTGTGCGAGCTCGACTCCGTGCGCTGGGTCGACGTGGGCACGCAGCTGCGCCTGATCGAGTCGCCGCTCGACATCGCCGATGCGATGCGCAAGCGGGTGCTCAAGCTGGCCGACGAGCCCGTGGAGTCCGACTTGCCCTACGGCGACGACGAGGAAGACCCCGAGCACGGCGCCGTCCCGCCGCCACCGCAGGAAGACAGCCGCCGCGCCTGGGTTTTCACCTCCGCCACGCTGGGCGACGACCCGACGCTGCGCTGGTTCACCGAGCCCTGCGGCCTGCGCGACGCCGAAGTGCTGCGCGTGCAAAGCCCCTTCGACTACGCCTCGCAGGCAGCAATCTATGTGCCGCGGGCCTTTCCGAAGCCCAACGATCCCACGCACAGCCAGCAGGTGGCCAAGCTGGCTGCGCACGGCGCCGCCGAACTCGGCGGGCGCACGCTGGTGCTGACCACCACGCTGCGCGCGCTGCGCACCATCGGCGATGCGATGCGCCAGCAGTTCGAGCTGCTCCAGACAGAAGCACGGCCCGAGGTGCTGGTGCAGGGCGAGCTGCCCAAGCGCGTGCTCATGGACCGCTTCCGCGAAGGCGCGAGCAACGGGCGCGCGGGCTGCGTGCTGGTCGCGTCGGCCTCGTTCTGGGAAGGCTTCGATGCGCCGGGCGACGCGCTGCAGTTCGTGGTGATCGACAAGCTGCCGTTCCCGCCGCCCAACGATCCGCTGGTGGAGGCCCGCTCGCAGCGGCTCGAAGCGCAGGGGCGCAGCTCGTTCAGCGACTATTCGCTGCCCGAGGCGGCCGTGGCATTGAAGCAGGGGGCGGGGCGCCTCATCCGCCGTGAAACCGACAGCGGCGTACTCGCGATCTGCGACACGCGCCTCGTGGCGATGGGCTATGGCCGGCGGCTGCTGGCGGCGTTGCCGCCGATGCGCCGGCTGGAAACCGAAGCGGATTTCGAGAGCGCGATCGACGCGCTCAGGAAACCCTATTGATATCTACCGGGAGGCGCTGGATTACCAGAGCTTCCACCAGGGGTCGGTGCTGCCCTTGAAGCCGTTCGCCAGGTAGGTGCTCTGCGGGTAGTTGGTGGTCAGCACGCGTTGTGCATCGTCGCGCAGGTCCTTCATGCCGAGCGCGTCGTACGACTTCACCATGATGTACAGGGCTTCTTCGAGCGCCGGCACTTCGCGGTAGTCGGACAGCGCGATCTGTGCCCGGTTGATGGCCGCCAGGTAGGCACCACGCGAGTAGTAATAGCGCGCCACGTGAACTTCGTACTGCGCGAGCGAGTTCACGATGTAGTTCATGCGCTGGCGCGCGTCGGGCGCGTAGCGCGACTCGGGGAAGCGCGTCACGAGGTCACGGAAGGATTCGAACGATTCCTTGGCGGCCTTCTGGTCGCGCTCGGACAGGTCCTGGCGCGTCAGGAACGCGAACATGCCCAGGTCGTCGTTGAAGTTGATCACGCCCTTCAGGTAGAGCGCGTAATCGAACGCCGGGCTGGCCGGGTGCAGCTTCATGAAGCGGTCGAGCGTGGCGATGGCGTTGGCCTTTTCGCCGGCCTTGTGCTGGGCGTAGGCCTTTTCGAGCTGGGCCTGCTGGGCCAGCGGCGTGCCGGCGGCACGGCCTTCGAGCTTCTCGTACAGCGGCACCGCCTTGTCGTAGGCGCCGGAGCCGACTTCGTCCTTGGCTTCCGAGTAGATGCGGTTGGGGCTCCAGTTCGCGGTCTTGTCTTCCTTGGTGGTGGAACCGCAACCGGCGACGAGAAGGGCCGCCGCGCTGAGCGCGATCCAGGCAGGGACCGATAATTTGGCGCGAAACATCACATACGGCTTTCGTGAAACAGTTGCCCTCAATTATATCGACCGACCCCCTGACCGATCCCCCGGAAGGGCCTGAACCTGAAGAGGGCGCCGATCTCGCGGAGCCCAGCGAGCTGCGGCCCTTCGCCATCGACGCTGCGCAGCACGGGCAGCGGCTCGACCGCGCCCTGGCGGCGCTGGTGCCCGAGTTTTCGCGCAGTTACCTTCAGCAACTCATTGAGGCCGGCGCCGTCGAGCTGCAAGGGCGCACGCTCACCAAGGTCTCTGCCACGGTGCGCGCGGGCCAGTCGGGGCGCATCGAGCTGCGGCCCACGCCCCAGAGCCAGGCCTTCCGGCCCGAGGCGATGGAGCTGGTCACCGTGCACGAGGACGAGCACCTGCGGATCATCGACAAGCCGGCCGGCCTGGTGGTGCACCCGGCGCCGGGCCACTGGAGCGGCACGCTGCTGAACGGGCTGCTGGCGCTCGATCCGAAGGCCGTACTGCTGCCGCGCGCGGGCATCGTGCACCGCCTCGACCGCGACACCAGCGGCCTGATGGTGGTGGCGCGCACGCGGGCCGCGATGGACGCCATGGTGGCGCTGATCGCCGCGCGCGACGTGAAGCGCCAGTACCTGGCGATGGGCCACAAGGCCTGGGAGGGCGCGGCGGCGCGGCAGGTGGATGCGCCGATCGGCCGCGATCCGCGCAACCGCCTGCGCATGGCCGTGGTCGACCTGGAGCGCCACGCGGGCAAGGCCGCGCGCACGCTGATCGAGCGGCTCGACAGCCACACCGACGGCTGCGCGGTGCGCTGCACGCTCGAAACCGGCCGCACCCACCAGATCCGCGTGCACATGGCGTCGATCGGCCATCCGCTGGTCGGCGACGCTCTGTATGGCGGCGCGCCCGCAGCGGGTCTGTCGCGGCAGGCGCTGCATGCGTTCCGGCTGGCGTTCGTGCATCCCGTCACGCAGCAGGCGATGGAGTTCCGTTCGCCGCCGCCGCCCGATCTGGCGCAGGCTTTGCAGACCTGGGGGCTGGATTACAATCGCGCCTGACGGCCCGAGGGCCGCGCCGGCCACCCGATGCCGGCCTTGCGTTGCACTCGCCGCGTGCCGGCAACGCCTACCCCTTCCATCCATCTGAACAAGCGTCGCCAGGCGCCTTTTTCCGGATAACGCGAACCATGAATACGGCGGATGCCAAGCGCATTCTCGAAACCGCCTTGATCTGTTCGAGCCAGCCGCTGCCGGTGCGCGACATGCGCGTGCTGTTCGACGACGAGCTGGGCGTGGACACGATCAAGGTGCTGTTGCTCGAACTGCAGGAAGACTGGGCGCAACGCGGCCTGGAGCTGGTGAGCGTCGGCAGCGGCTGGCGTTTCCAGAGCCGGCCCGAGATGCGCGATGCCCTTGATCGCCTGCATCCCGAGAAGCCGCCGCGCTACACGCGCGCCGCGCTCGAGACGCTGGCCATCATTGCCTACCGGCAGCCGGCCACGCGCGGCGACATGGAAGACATCCGCGGTGTCACGATCAACTCGCTGATCCTGAAGCAGCTCGAAGACCGGGGCTGGGTCGAGGTGATCGGCCACCGCGAAACGGTCGGGCGGCCCGCGCTCTACGCGACCACCCGCCAGTTCCTCGACGACCTGGGGCTGGCCTCGCTCGACCAGCTGCCGCTGGTGGAAACGCCCGCGCAGCAGGCGGCGCTGGTTGACGCACTGCAGCAGGCCGCGGGCGACCAGCCAGGGCTGCCGATCGACGGCGATGTGGCGGAAGAGGCTGTTGCGGAATCTGCTGAGGCCGCAACGCCGGCAGATGAAGAAGGCGTGCAGGCGGAACTCGCCATGGTCGATGCGCCGCCCGAGTTGGCTGAGCTGGCAGAAGTCGTCTCGACCGATGCGGCGGAGTTTGCCGAAGAGGTGGTGGCGATCGCCGAGGCCGCCGAGCCCGTCGATGAGGCGTTGCCTGTGTCCGCGCCAGAAACCGGCGAGCCGCCCGCCGAACCCGAAGTGGCCGCCGCGCCCGAAGAACCCGAATCCGACGTCCCGTCCCCCGCAGCGGACGAGACCGACCCCCACGACCCCCACGCTGTTTCTCCCGGAAAAACCCCATGAGCTCATCCGACACCGACGACGCAGCGATGCTGCCGGTCGAACCCGAAGTCAAGAAGCGGAAGCGGGCCGCCACGCCCAAGAAGGTGACGGAAGTTGCTGTCGAATCCGTCGCTGCGCCCGCAGAGTCGGCAGGGGCCGAGGCCGGGGAAGCGCTGAAGAAGCCGCGTGCACCCCGCAAGAAGAAGGTGGTCGAGGCGCCGGCTGCGGACGAGCAATTGGTGAGCGCGGCGGAAGTCGCTCCTGTGGCCGAGGCTCCCGCGACGGTCCAGCCCGATGTGGCGCCCGTGGTTGTCGAAGCGGCGGCAGCCGAGGCAAACGAGCCGGCGCCGGTCGAAGCACAGCGTCCCCAGATGTCCGACGAGGACGAGGACGACGACCGCGGGGACGACGAAGACGACGAGGAAGACGAGCCCGACGAAGAGGAAGACGACCTCGACCGCGCCCGTCGCGCCGCCGAGCGCGAGCAGCGCAATGCGCCGCCGACCGAGCCGATCCGTTTTGCCGACGTCATTTCCGGCCAGTTCGACGCCGACGAAGAAAGCCCCGAGGTGCCGCCGCTCAAGCGCGTGCTGCTGCCCGAGGCCGATTCGCCCAAGCTGCACAAGGTGCTGGCACAGGCCGGCCTCGGCTCGCGCCTCGAGATGGAGCAACTCATCTTGCAGGGGCGCATCTCGGTCAACAACGAGCCGGCCCACATCGGCCAGCGCATCCAGTACGGCGACCAGGTCAAGATCAACGGCAAGCCGATCCGCTACCGCATCGCACCGCCGCCGCCGCGCGTGATCGCGTACCACAAGCCCGTGGGCGAGGTCGTCACGCACGACGACCCGCAGAACCGCCCGACGGTGTTCCGCAAGCTGCCGCGTCTGCAGCAGGGCAAGTGGCAGTCGGTCGGCCGGCTCGATCTGAACACCGAAGGCCTGCTGCTGTTCAGCAGCTCCGGCGACCTGGCCAACCAGCTCATGCACCCGCGCTTCGGCCTGGAGCGTGAGTACGCGGTGCGCGTGCTGGGTGCGCTCACCAGCGAAGAAAAGAAAAAGCTGCTCGAGGGCGTGCGCCTGGACGACGGCATGGCGCAGTTCGGCACCATCGAAGACGGTGGCGGCGAAGGCTCCAACTGCTGGTACCGCGTGACCATTTCCGAAGGCCGCAATCGCGAGGTGCGCCGCCTGTTCGAGTCGGTGGGCCATGCGGTCAGCCGGCTCATCCGCATCCGCTACGGCGCGATGGTGCTGCCGCGCGGTCTCAAGCGCGGTGCCTGGATGGAGCTCGACGAGCGCGACATCCAGGCGCTGTTCCAGGCCTCGGGTGGTGCGCAGGCGCGCCCGGCGGGTCCGTCGCAGCGCGGTCCCGGCGGGCCGGAGGGGGGCGGTCGCAACGGCCGGAACAAGAAGCGCCGCGGCAACAACAACAACAACCGCAACGGCGGCATGGGTGGTGGTCAGCCGCGTGAAGCGCGCGGCGAAGGCCGCGAGGCGCCGATCCCGAGCCCGCTGGGCGACGGTCGTCCGCCGCGCGGCGAGCGCGGGGGACGCGGTGGTCCCAACCGGGGCGGTGGCAACGGTGGCCCGCCACAGCAGGGGCGCCGCGGCAACGCAGGTCCCGGCAACCGTCAGGGCGGCCAGGGGCAAGGGCAGGGCGGCGGTGGCAACCGGTCGGCGGGTGCTGGCGGTGGCGGCGGTGCGAACCAGCCCGATCCGATGAAGACCTCGCTCGGCTACATCGGTGCCGACAGCTTCTCGCGCCAGCGCAAGGAGCAGCGCGGCGGTCCGGGACGTCGCGGCGGTGGTGGCGGCTCGCAAGGCGGCGGTGGTGGCTTTGGCGGTGGTGGCGGCGGACGCCGCCGCGGACGCTGAAAGCCAGCCGTCGGAGCGCGGCCTTTCGCGGGGTTTTCACCAATCCCGCAGGTCGCGCCGGTTAAAATCAGAGGCTTTGTCGACGTGCCACGAAACAAACTCGTTGCAGTTGTGACAAAACACTTCAAAATCAAAGCTCAGGAAGCATTTCAATGGCTATCGAACGTACCCTTTCCATCATCAAGCCCGACGCCGTCGCCAAGAACGTCATCGGCAAGATCGTTTCCCGCTTCGAGGCTGCTGGCCTCAAGATCGTCGCCGCCAAGCTGGTTCACCTGTCGCGCAACGAAGCCGAGCAGTTCTACTCGGTGCACAAGGAGCGTCCCTTCTTCAAGGACCTCGTCGAGTTCATGATCTCGGGCCCCGTGTTCGTGCAAGTGCTCGAAGGCGAGAACGCCATCGCCAAGAACCGTGACCTGATGGGCGCCACGGACCCCAAGAAGGCAGCCGCCGGCACCATCCGCGCCGACTTCGCCGACAGCATCGACGCCAACGCCGTTCACGGCTCGGACGCGCCCGAAACGGCTGCCAACGAAGTGTCGTTCTTCTTCGCCGGCCTCAACGTCTACGCACGCTGAAGCCGTTGCTCGCCTGAATTCATGACCACAGCCAATCTGCTCGAATTCGATCTCGACGGGCTGGCTGCGTTCTGCGAAAAACTCGGCGAGAAAAAATTCCGCGCCACGCAGCTGTTCCGCTGGATCCACCAGCGTGGCGCCAGCGACTTCACCCAGATGACCGATCTGGCGAAGTCGCTGCGCGAGAAACTCGCAACCACCGCGCGCGTGGAGGCCCTGTCGGTCCTCACGCAGCATGAATCCAAGGACGGCACGATCAAGTGGCTGTTCGACGTCGGCGGCGGCGATGCGGTCGAGGCCGTGTTCATTCCCGAAGACGATCGCGGCACGCTGTGCGTGTCGTCGCAGGCCGGTTGCGCCGTGGGCTGCCGCTTTTGCTCGACCGGGCATCAGGGCTTCAGCCGCAATCTCACCACGGGCGAAATCGTCGCCCAGCTCTGGTTCGCCGAGCATTTCCTGCGCAAGCACCTGAATCGCAGCGAGCGCGTCATCTCCAACGTGGTGATGATGGGCATGGGCGAGCCGCTGCAGAACTACTCGGCGCTGGTGCCTGCCTTGCGCACCATGCTCGACGACAACGCCTACGGGTTGTCGCGCCGGCGTGTCACCGTGTCGACCTCTGGCGTGGTGCCGATGATCGACCGCCTGGGCACCGATTGCGCCGTGGCCATGGCCGTCTCGCTGCATGCGCCCAACGATGCGCTGCGCGACGACCTCGTGCCGCTCAATCGCAAGTACCCGATCGCCGAACTGCTCGAGGCCTGCAAGCGCTACCTCGTGCATGCGCCGCGCGACTTCATCACCTTCGAATACTGCATGCTGGACGGCGTGAACGACCAGCCCGAACATGCGCGCCAGCTGATCGAGCTCGTGCGCAAGCACGACGTCTCGTGCAAGTTCAACCTGATTCCGTTCAACCCGTTCCCGGCGTCGGGCCTGCTGCGCTCGCCGCAACCGCGCGTGCTGGCCTTTGCCCGCACGCTGAGCGAAGCGGGCCTCGTGACCACCGTGCGCAAGACGCGCGGTGACGACATCGACGCCGCCTGCGGACAACTCGCCGGCGACGTGAAAGACCGCACCCGTGCGGCCGAGCGCATGGCCCAGCGCCGTGCGGCGGTGGCCGAGCGTCCCGTCGTTCTGCACCCGCCCCGCGCCAAGACCCCCAAGACCACCGTTCCCCAGGAGCATTGACGCAATGAGCATGGCCTTTCCGACGACGACCGCGAGCGTGCAGCGAGTGCTGAGCGCAGGAATCGCGAGCGTCGCCGTGGCGCTTCTTCTCGCGGGCTGCGTCAACACGCGAACCACCACCACCGGGCTTGTCGGCAGTGGGGCCGACAGCGGTACCACTGCCGTGACCGACGTCGACGAAAACAACCGTCGCCGTGCCCGCCTGCGGATGGAGCTAGCGGCCGGCTACTTCGAACACGGCCAGCCCTCGGTCGCCCTCGAAGAGCTCAAGCAGGTGCTGGCCATCGACCCGAACTACGCCGACGCCTACAACCTGCGGGGCCTGGTCTACATGCGACTGGACGACGCCGGCCAGGCCGAAGACAGCTTCCGCCGCGCGGTCGCGATCAATCCGCGCGACGCCAACACGCGCCACAACTACGGCTGGCTGCTGTGTCAGCAGAACCGCTACGGCGACGCCGCGCAGCAGTTCGCCGCGGCACTGGCCGTGCCCAGCTATGCCGATCGCGCCAAGACGCTCATGACCCAGGGGGTCTGCGAGCTCAAGGCCGGCCAGCGGCCGCAAGCCGAGCGCAGCCTCTTGCAGGCCTACGAGCTCGATGCCGGCAATCCGGTGGTTGGCTTCAACCTGGCCTCGGTGCTGGCGCAGCGCGAAGAATGGTCGCGCGCGCAGTTCTACGTCCGCCGTGTCAACAACAGCCCCTCGGCCAATGCCGAGACGCTCTGGCTCGGCATCAAGATCGAACGGAAGCTCAACAACCGCGAGGCTGTCGCGCAGCTGGGCGGTCAATTGCAACGACGTTTCCCTCAATCGCGGGAGGCAATGGCGTACGAGCGCGGGAATTTCAATGACTGAACGGGTTTCGGAGTTCGGGACGTCCGCGGCGCTGCCGCTGGCAGAAGGCGACGTCGCGCACAAGACGGCCGGCGACATGCTGCGCGAGGCGCGCGAAGCGCATGGCCTGCACATCGAGATGGTGGCCGCGGCGCTCAAGGTGCCGCCGCAAAAGCTGATCGCGCTCGAGGCCGACGACATCGCCTCACTGCCCGATCCGGTGTTCGCCCGGGCCCTGGCCAGCAGCGTGTGCCGCGCACTGCGCATCGATCCGGCGCCTGTGCTTGCCAAGCTACCGGGTGCGCAACGCGCACCGCTGGCCGAAACCAATCGCACGTTGAATGCCCGCGTCGTGTCCGACACGCCGCGCTGGAACGGTGGACGCTCCGGCGGCCTGCCGTCGCGCGCGCTGCTGACGGTCGTGGTGCTGCTCTTGATCGGTGCCGGCGTGCTGTTCTGGATGCCGCAATCGGCGTTCGACCAGATCGGCGCCTCCGTCGCGCGGCTGACCGCAAAGAACGAGGGCGAGACCATGCCGCCGCCCGCCGATCCGGCCGATGTCTCGGAGCCCGTGCCGACGCAGGCCGTGGCGCCGACCGGCCCCGTGGGCGCCGCACCGGCCGCCGGCGTGGTGGCTGCCGCGCCAGCCGCCCCGGCCTCCGCGCCCCTCGCGACCGTCGCCAACACCAGCACCGCCAGCAGCCAGCAGCTCGTCTTCGTGGCGCGCGAGGAATGCTGGGTCACCGTCACCGAAGCCGGCGGCAAGCAGTTGCTGCGCCGCAGCCTGCAGGTCGGCGAGACCGTCGGCCTGTCCGGCACGCTGCCGCTGTCCGTGGTGGTGGGGCGCGCATCGGCCGTCGATGTGCAAGTGAACGGAAAGCCCTACGATCTGAAGCCTGTCACCCGCGGCGGCGGCGTGGCGCGTTTCGAGGTGAAATCGTGACAACCGACTGCACTCCCCAACCCATCGAATCGGCGGCGCCCAAGGCGCGCCGCTCGCGCCAGGCCAGCGTGGTCTGGGGCCCGCGCATCGTCACGGTGGGGGGCGACGCGCCCACGCGCGTGCAGTCGATGACCAACACCGACACGGTCGATGCCATCGGCACCGCGATCCAGGTCAAGGAACTCGCCATTGCGGGCTCCGAGATGGTCCGCATCACCGTCAACACGCCCGAAGCCGCCGCTCAGGTGCCCTACATCCGCGAGCAGCTCGACCGCATGGGCATCGACGTGCCGCTGATCGGCGACTTCCACTACAACGGCCACCGCCTGCTCACCGACTATCCGGCCTGCGCCGAGGCGCTGAGCAAGTACCGCATCAACCCCGGCAACGTGGGCAAGGGCGACAAGAAGGACAAGCAGTTCGGCCAGATGATCGACGCGGCCATGCGCTGGAACAAGCCGGTGCGCATCGGCGTGAACTGGGGCAGCCTCGACCAGGAGCTGCTTGCCAGCTTGATGGACACGAACAGCCAGCGCGCCGAGCCCTGGGATGCCAAGCAGGTGATGTACGAGGCGCTGATCACCTCGGCCATCGAGTCCGCCAAGCTTGCCGAATCGATGGGCATGGCCGGCAACCAGGTCATCCTGTCGTGCAAGGTGAGCGGCGTGCAGGACCTGATCTCGGTCTACCGCGAACTCGCGAAGCGCTGCGACAACCCGCTGCACCTGGGCCTGACCGAAGCCGGCATGGGCACCAAGGGCACGGTGGCTTCGGCCACGGCGCTGTCGATCCTGCTGCAGGAAGGCATCGGCGACACGATCCGCGTGTCGCTCACGCCGCAGCCGGGCGAGTCGCGCACGCAGGAGGTGCTGATCGCCAATGAAATCCTCCAGGCCCTGGGCCTGCGCGTGTTCGTGCCGAGCGTCACGGCCTGCCCGGGCTGCGGCCGCACCACGAGCACCACGTTCCAGGAACTGGCCAAGCAGATCGACGACTACCTGCGCCTGCAGATGCCGGTCTGGCGCAAGAAATACCCCGGTGTCGAGACGCTGAAGGTGGCCGTCATGGGTTGCATCGTCAACGGCCCCGGCGAGAGCAAGCACGCCGACATCGGCATCAGCCTGCCCGGCACGGGCGAAGCGCCGGCCGCGCCGGTCTTCATCGACGGCGAAAAGGCCCTCACGCTGCGCGGCGACAATATCGCCAACGAGTTCCACCAGCTCGTCGAAACCTACATCGAAAAGCGCTTCGGCAGCGAGCACGCTGTCCTGGCCTGACACCTCCGCAGACTCATGGCTGAAAAACTGAATGCCGTCAAAGGCATGAACGACATATTGCCGCCCGAATCGGCGCGCTGGGAGTGGCTCGAAGCCACCGTGCGCGACCTGATGGGGCGCTATGCGTACCGCAACGTCCGCACCCCGATCCTGGAGCACACAGCGCTGTTCGTGCGCGGCATCGGCGAGGTGACGGACATCGTCGAGAAGGAGATGTACGCCTTCGAAGACCGTTCGGACAAGCATGGGCAGTCCGAGCACCTGGCGATGCGCCCGGAAAACACGGCCGGCCTCGTGCGCGCCGTGATCGAGCACAACATGCTCTACGAAGGGCCCAAGCGCCTCTGGTACACGGGCCCGATGTTCCGCCGCGAAAAGCCGCAGCGCGGGCGCTTCCGCCAGTTCCACCAGATCGGCGCCGAGGCGCTCGGTTTTGCCGGGCCCGATGTCGACGCCGAGCTGATCCTGCTGGCCACCGCGCTGTGGAAGGCCATCGGCCTGATCGACGTGCGCCTGGAGCTCAACAGCCTGGGCCAGCCGGCCGAGCGCGCGCTGCACCGCGCCCAGCTCATCGCCCACTTCGAGCAGCACGCCGACAAGCTCGACGAGGACGGCAAGCGTCGCCTGCACAGCAACCCGCTGCGCATCCTCGACACGAAGAATCCGGCGATGAAAGAGGTGGTCGAGTCGGCACCGAAGCTGATCGATTTCCTCGGCGCCGAGTCGCTGGCGCACTTCGAGGGGCTGCAGGCCATCCTCAAGGCCAACGACATCGCCTTCACGATCAACCCGCGCCTCGTGCGCGGGCTCGACTACTACAACCTCACGGTGTTCGAGTTCGTGACCGACCGCCTCGGCGCGCAGGGCACGGTGTGCGCCGGCGGCCGCTACGACGACCTGATTGCCCAGATCGGCGGCAAGCCGGCGCCCGCGGTGGGCTGGGCCATCGGCGTCGAGCGCGTGCTCGACCTGCTGAAAGAGCAGGGCGCCGAAGTGCCGGCACCGGTGCCCGACGTCTATGCCATCGTGCCCGACGCCGCTTCGATGCCCGTCGTGCTGCGCGCCTTGCAGCAGTTGCGCGAAACCGGCGTGCGCGTGCAGATGCACGCCAGCACCGCCGAGGGCCTGGCGAGCTTCAAGGCGCAGATGCGCAAGGCGGACGCCAGCGGCGCCACCTACGCGCTGATCTTCGGCGCCGATGAACTTGCGCGCGGCGAAGTGACTCTCAAGGCCTTGCGCGACGCCAGCGTCGCGCAGTCCGCCCGTTCACTTGCTGAAGTGACCACCTGGGCCGCCACCCTACAATCGCCGGCTCCCAACCTCTGACAGCGCATGGCCACCCATCTCGACCTCGAAGAACAGGAACAGCTCGACCAGCTCAAGCATTTCTGGAACACCTACGGCACCCTGATCACCTGGACCGTGCTGCTCGTCGCCGGCGCCTTCGTGGCCTGGAATGGCTGGCAGTACTACCAGCGCACCAAGGCAGCCCAGGCCGCGGCCCTTTATGACGAGGTCGAGCGCAGCACGCAGTCGGGCGACGTCGAGCGTATTCAGCGCGTGATGACCGACATGAAGGACCGCTTCGCTGGCACCGCCTACGCGCAGCAGGCCGGCCTGCTGGTCGCCAAGACGCTGTTCGACAAGGGCAATGCCGATGGCTCGCGCGCGGCGCTGGGCTGGGTTGCGCAGAACGCCGTCGACCCGGGCTACCAGGCCATCGCCAAGCTGCGGCTCGCGGCCGAACTGCTCGACGCCAAGTCCTACGACGACGCGCTCAAGCAACTCGACGGCAAGGTGCCGACCGAATTCGAACCGCTGGTGGCCGACCGCAAGGGCGACATCTACATGGCGCAAGGCAAGCGCGACGAGGCGCAGGCCGAGTACCGCAAGGCCTGGACCGGCCTGGGCGCCGGCTCGGACTACCGCCGGCTGGTCGAGATCAAGCTCAACGCGGTCGGTGTCGACCCGAAGACCCTGGCGCCGACCGTCACCGTGACGCCCGCCGTCCCCAAGAACTCCTGATCGCACACCCTCATGAATTTCAAGCGTTTCATGCCTGAATCGACCGCCCTGCGCGCGGGTTCTGCTCTTGTTCTGGTAGCGCTCCTGGCCGCCTGCTCGGGCTCCGGCAAGCCCAAGCCCGCCGAACTGCCGGCCAATCCGTCCCTGATGGGCGTGCGTCAGGCTTGGAACGTGCGGATTCCGGGCGTCGAATTCCCGCTCACCGCCGATGTCAGCGGCGACATCGTGACCGTGGCCGGCAGCGACGGCACGGTCGTCGCCATCGACGCCCGCGCCGGCCGCGAGACCTGGCGCGCCAGCGCCGGTGCGCCGCTGGCGGCCGGCGTCGGCAGCGACGGCTCGCTGACGGCCGTGGTCACCACCAACAACGAAGTGGTCGCTATCGAAAACGGCAAGGTGCTGTGGAAGCAGCGCCTGTCGGCGCAGGCCTTCACCGCTCCGCTGGTGGCCGGCCGCCGCGTCTTCGTGCAGACCGCCGATCGCAGCGTCAGCGCTTGGGATGGCCAGAGCGGCCGCCGCCTGTGGCAGCAGCAGCGCCCGGGCGAAAACCTCGTGCTGCGCAAGTCGGGCGTCCTGATCGCGGTCGGCGACACGCTGGTCGCCGGTCTGGGCGGCCGACTCGTCGGCATGAACCCCGGCAACGGTAGCTCGCGCTGGGAAGCCCCCATCGCCGCGCCGCGCGGCACGAACGACGTGGAACGCCTGGTCGACCTGACCGGCAGCGTGAGCCGCTACGGCGACACGGTCTGCGCACGCGCCTACTACGCCAGCGTCGGCTGCGTTGACACGCTGCGCGGCCAGCTGCTCTGGAGCAAGCCGGCCTCGGGCGCTGATGGCGTGAGCGGCGACGAGCGCTTTCTCTATGGCACCGAATCGGATGGAAGCGTTACCGCCTGGCGTCGCGCCGACGGCGAACGCGCCTGGCAGATGAGCCGCCTGAAGAACCGCGAACTGACCGCGCCGCTGGCCGTGGGCCGCTCGCTGATCATCGGCGAGAGCACCGGCACGCTGCACTTCGTGTCGCGCGAGGACGGTGCACTGCTGAACCGCGTCACGCCCGACGGCTCGGCCATCACCGTGACGCCGGTCCTGGCTGGCAACACGGTGGTCGTCGTGACCGCCAAGGGTGGCGTGTTCGGTTACCGCCCTGAATAATCATTTTTTGTCTTTCTCTTACTTCCAAGGCCCGACCATGAAAACCGCGCCATCGAAAGGCCGGCCATGAAGCCGGTCGTGGCCCTGGTCGGCCGTCCCAACGTCGGTAAGTCGACGCTCTTCAACCGCCTGACCCAGACGCGCGACGCCATCGTCGCCGACTTCGCCGGCCTCACACGCGATCGCCACTACGGCAATGGCCGCCTGGGCAAGCACGAGTTCATCGTGATCGACACCGGCGGCTTCGAGCCCGATGCCGGCAGCGGCATCTACAAGGAAATGGCCAAGCAGACGCGGCAGGCCGTGGCCGAGGCCGACGTCGTGATCTTCGTGGTCGATGCCCGCGAAGGCCTTTCGGCGCAAGACCACGACATCGCCAACGAGCTGCGCCGGCTGGGCAAGCCCTGCGTGCTGGCGGCCAACAAGGCCGAAGGCATGCACGACGGCACCAAGCTGGTCGACTTCTACGAGCTGGGTTTCGGCGACGTGCACGGCGTGTCCGCGGCGCACGGGCAGGGCATGCGCGACCTGGTCGAGCTGGCGCTTGCGCCGCTGAACCTGGCCGATCCGGACGACGAGGAAGACGAAGACGACGTCAACAAGCCGATCAAGCTGGCCGTGGCCGGCCGGCCCAACGTCGGCAAGTCGACGCTGATCAACACCTGGCTGGGCGAAGAGCGCCTGGTGGCCTTCGACATGCCCGGCACGACGCGCGACGCCATCTCGGTGCCGTTCGAGCGCAATGGCCAGCGCTTCGAGCTGATCGACACCGCCGGCCTGCGCCGCAAGGGCAGGGTGTTCGAGGCGATCGAGAAGTTCTCGGTGGTCAAGACGCTGCAGGCCATCGAATCGGCCAACGTCGTGCTGCTGCTGCTCGACGCCACGCAGGGCGTGACCGACCAGGACGCGCACATCGCCGGCTACATCCTCGAAAGCGGACGTGCGGTGGTGATTGCCATCAACAAGTGGGATGCGGTCGACAGCTACCAGCGCGAGCAGATCCAGCGGCAGATCGAAACCCGCCTGCCGTTCCTCAAGTTCGCGTCATTGCATTTCATCTCGGCCATCAAGCGCCAGGGCCTGGGCCCGGTGTGGCAGGCCATTGCGCAGGCCCACAAGTCGGCCACGCGCAAGATGTCGACGCCGGTGCTGACGCGCCTGCTGCTGGAGGCGGTGCAATTCCAGGCGCCCCAGCGCGGCGGCATGTTCCGGCCCAAGCTGCGCTATGCGCACCAGGGCGGCATGAATCCGCCTGTGATCATCATTCACGGCAATTCGCTGGAGCATGTGACCGACGCCTACAAGCGTTTCCTGGAAGGGCGTTTCCGCAAGGAATTCGACCTCGTGGGCACGCCCTTGCGGATCCAGTTCAAAAGCTCGCAGAATCCGTTCGTGGACAAGGACAACTGAGGGCGCTTGGCTGCCGATGGCAGCTGTTGAGCCGCAGCAGGAGCGGAAGTTCCGTCTTTTGAGAACCGTTATTTTCTCAAGGCTTTTGACCCCGATTGCTGCGGCGCAGAAACCCTGTGTTAAGGTCATCTCTCCAACAACTACTCTTGAACACGGAGAATATCGTGAGCAATAAAGGGCAACTTCTGCAAGACCCGTTTCTGAACACCTTGCGTCGCGAGCATGTGCCGGTTTCCATTTATTTGGTGAACGGCATCAAGCTGCAAGGCCAGATCGAGTCCTTCGATCAATACGTCGTGTTGCTTCGCAATACAGTGACGCAAATGGTCTACAAGCACGCCATTTCCACCATCGTGCCGGGTCGTGCCGTCAACTTCTCGGCCAACGAGAACGACGACGCCGCCGCCTGATCGCGCGGAGCGCGGCGGCAACCCCGCCGCGCTTTTTCCATATCTGATTCCGCTTGTCTGATTCGATCCCCCGCCAGGAAGGCGCCGCCGTTCTCGTCGGTGTCGATTTCGGGCTGCCCCATTTCGACAGCGAGCTCGAAGAACTCGGCCTGCTCGCACAAACCGCGGGCCTGACGCCCGTCGCCCGCCTGGCCTGCAAGCGCAAGGCGCCCGATGCGGCGCTGTTCGTCGGCAGCGGCAAGGCCGAAGAGATCAAGGAGCTCGCCGCCATGCACCGGGCGAGCGAGGTCATCTTCGACCAGTCCCTGAGCCCTGCGCAGCAGCGCAACCTCGAACGCCAGCTCGATGTCGCGGTCTATGACCGCACCTTCCTCATCCTCGAGATCTTTGCCCAGCGCGCCCGTTCGCACGAAGGCAAGCTGCAGGTCGAGCTGGCTCGGCTGCAGTACCTGAGCACGCGGCTGGTCCGCCGCTGGTCCCACCTGGAGCGCCAGACCGGCGGTGCAGGTGTACGCGGCGGCCCCGGCGAGAAGCAGATCGAGCTCGACCGCCGCATGATCAACGAGTCGATCAAGCGCACGCGCGAACGCCTGGCCAAGGTGCAGAAGCAGCGCAGCACGCAGCGCCGCCAGCGCGAGCGCCGCGAGACCTTCAACATCTCGCTCGTCGGCTACACCAACGCGGGCAAATCGTCGATCTTCAATGCGATGGTCAAGGCCCGCGCCTATGCGGCCGACCAGCTGTTCGCCACGCTCGACACCACCACGCGCAACCTCTACCTGGGCGATGCGCGCCGGCAGGTGTCGATCTCCGACACCGTGGGCTTCATCCGCGACCTGCCGCACGGCCTGGTCGACGCGTTCAAGGCCACCTTGCAGGAGGCGGTCGATGCCGACCTGCTGCTGCACGTGATCGATGCCTCCAACCCGCACTATCCCGAGCAGATGGCCGAGGTCCAGTCGGTGCTGCAGGACATCGGCGCGGGCGACGTGCCGCAACTGCTGGTGTTCAACAAGCTCGACGCCCTTGAAAGCGCGCAACATCCGCTGCATCTGCAGGACGAGATGGAAATCGACGGCGTGCAGGTTCCCCGCATCTTCCTCAGCGCCAAGACCGGCGAAGGCCTGCCGCTGCTGCGGGCCGAGCTGGCCCGGCAGTCGGGTTCCGTCGCCGATACGATGACCCCTGAGGCGGACGCTGAATTGCACGATGCGGCCCCTTGATTGGGCACAATCCCGCCACTGACACGAGAACGAAGCGAATGAATGCAAAGCCAGCGCGGAGAGGGTTTCTGGGCATGTTCAACCTGAACGATGGCCGATGGGGTCGCGGCGACGAGCCGTCCTCCAACGGCGACCGCCCGGCCGGCAACCGGCCGCCCGATGCCGATCCCCCCGGCGCCCCGATCCCGCCGCCTTCGAGCGGCAACCAGAACAACAACGGCAACGGCAATCGCCCGCGCGGCCAGGGCCCGAACCAGGGCCCGCCCGACCTCGACGAACTCTGGCGCGACCTCAATCGCAAGCTTGGCGGTTTCTTCGGCGGTGGCAAGAGCGGCGGCAATCGCCCCAACGGCACCGGCGGCGGTGGCGGCAACGGCTACAAGCCCGACATGAAAAATGCCGGCTTCGGCATCGGCCTCGTGGCCGCCGTGGCGGTCCTGATCTGGCTCGGCACCGGCTTCTTCATCGTGAACGAAGGCCAGCAGGCCGTGGTCACGCAGTTCGGTCGCTACAAGTCGACGGTGAACGCCGGCTTCAACTGGCGCCTGCCATACCCCATTCAACGCCACGAAGTGGTGGTGACCACGCAGATCCGCTCCACCGACGTGGGCCGCGACGCCATCGTGCGTTCCACCGGCCTGCGCGAATCGGCCATGCTGACCGAAGACGAGAACATCGTCGAAATCAAGTTCGCCGTGCAGTACCGCCTGAGCGATGCGCGCGCCTGGCTCTACGAGAGCAAGTCGCCCGCTGAAACCATCGTGCAGGTGGCCGAAAGCTCCGTGCGCGAAGTGGTCGGCAAGATGAAGATGGACGCGGCGCTGGCCGAAGAGCGCGACCAGATCGCCCCCCGCGTGCGCGCACTGATGCAGACCATCCTCGACCGCTACAAGGTCGGTGTCGAAGTCGTCGGCATCAACCTGCAGCAGGGCGGCGTGCGTCCGCCCGAGCAGGTGCAGGCTGCCTTCGACGACGTGCTCAAGGCCGGCCAGGAACGCGAACGCGCCAAGAACGACGCCGAGGCCTACGCCAACAACGTCGTGCCGCTGGCCACCGGTACCTCGTCGCGCCTGAAGGAAGAGTCCGAGGCCTACAAGGCCCGCATCGTGGCGCAGGCACAGGGTGACGCCGGTCGCTTCAGCTCGGTGCTGACCGAGTACCAGAAGGCGCCGCAGGTGACGCGCGACCGCATGTACACCGACGCCATGCAGCAGATCTACGCCAGCACGACCAAGGTGCTGGTCGACAGCAAGCAGGGCTCCAACCTGCTGTACCTGCCGCTCGACAAGCTGATGCAGCAAGGCGGCGGCAACACAGCCACGCCCGTGGATGCCGCCAGCCCCAGCGTGGCCGGCACCGCACCGACCCAGTCGTCGGTGATCCCGGTGGCGCCCGCCACCACCGACGTGCGCGCCCGTGACGGCCGCTCGCGTGACCGCGACGTGCGCTGAGAAAGGCCCGGAACAACATGAACAGAATCGGTTTCATCGCCACCTCGGTCCTCGTCTTGCTCGTGCTGCTGAGCTCGACCCTCTTCGTGGTCGACCAGCGCCAGTTCGGCGTGGTCTATGCCCTCGGCCAGATCAAGCAGGTCATCACCGAGCCCGGCCTCAACTTCAAGCTGCCGCCGCCGTTCCAGAACGTGTCGTACATCGACAAGCGCCTGCTGACGCTCTCCAGCCTGGACACCGAGCCCATGCTCACCGCTGAAAAGCAGCGCGTGGTGATCGACTGGTACGTGCGCTGGCGCATCTCCGACCCGCAGGCCTACATCCGCAACGTCGGCCTCGACGAGAACGCGGGCGCCATGCAGCTGAACCGCGTGGTGCGCAACGCCTTCCAGGAAAACATCAACAAGCGCACCGTGCGCGACCTGATTTCGGTGCGCCGCGAGGCCCTGATGGCCGACGTGCAGCGCGAAGTGCTGGCCGTGGTGAAGGGCGCCAAGCCCTGGGGCGTCGACGTGGTCGACGTGCGCATCACCCGCGTCGACTACGTGGAAGCCATCACCGAATCGGTCTACCGCCGCATGGAAGCCGAGCGCAAGCGCGTGGCCAACGAGCTGCGCTCCACCGGCACGGCCGAAGGCGAGAAGATCCGCGCCGACGCCGACCGTCAGCGCGAAGTGATCGTGGCCAACGCCTACCGCGACGCCCAGAAGATCAAGGGCGAGGGCGATGCCCAGGCTGCCGCGACCTACAGCGAGGCCTTCGGCCGCGATCCGCAGTTCGCCCAGTTCTACCGCAGCCTCGAGGCCTACAAGCAGAGCTTCAACAAGAAGAGCGACGTGATGGTGCTCGACCCGTCCTCGGACTTCTTCCGCGCCATGCAGAGCTCCGGCTCGGCGCGCAAGTAACAACAGGCCGTCCGTTTCCGCTGTCCTGCCTGGAGCCGTGAGCGCCGACACCTTCTGGAGCGCGTTGGCGCTGGTCCTGGTGATCGAAGGCATCCTGCCTTTCGTCTCGCCGGGCGGGTGGCGGCGCGGCTTCAGCCAACTGCTGCAGCTGCGCGACGGCCAGCTGCGTTTCTTCGGTCTTTGCAGCATCCTGCTGGGTTTGGTACTGCTCTGGGTTCTGGGGTAGCTCGGGCCCGGTAGAATCCCGGTTTAACCACGCCCCCGATCCCCATGTCCGCCTGGGTCCTCCCGGATCACATTGCCGATGTGCTGCCCTCCGAGGCGCGCCACATCGAAGAACTTCGACGCCAGCTGCTCGATACCGCCCGTGGCTATGGCTACGAGCTGGTGATGCCGCCGCTGCTCGAGCACCTGGAGTCGCTGCTTTCGGGCACCGGCGAGGCGCTCGACCTCCAAACCTTCAAGCTTGTCGACCAGCTCTCCGGTCGCAGCATGGGCCTGCGCGCCGACACCACCCCCCAGGTGGCGCGCATTGATGCCCACCTGCTGAACCGCGACGGCGTGGCGCGCCTGTGCTACTGCGGCCCGGTGGTCCACACTCGGCCCGACCGCCCGCACGCCACCCGCGAGCCGCTGCAGTTCGGCGCCGAGATCTACGGCCACGCCGGCCTCGAAGCCGACACCGAAACCCTGCTGCTGGCGCTCGACTGCCTCGACGCCGCCGGCCTGCGCGACGGCGTGATCGTCGACCTGGCCGACGCCCGCATCGTGCGCGCGCTGTTCGCCGGCGTGCCGGTCGATGCCGCCGCGATCGCCCGCGTGCACGCGGCGCTGGCCGCCAAGGACGCGAGCGAGCTGCAGGCGCTCACCCAAGATTTCCCCGCTGCGTCACGCGACGGCTTGCGCGCCCTCGTGGGCCTGTACGGCGATGTGGCCGTGCTCGATGAGGCCGCCAAGGCCCTGAAGGGCACGCCCACCGTGGCCGCGGCGCTGGCCGACCTGAAGCAATTGGCCGCCGGCCTGAACGGCACGGCAGGGCGGCAGATCAGCTTCGACCTGGCCGACCTGCGCGGCTACGCCTACTACAGCGGCATGCGTTTCGGCATCTACGTGCCGGGCGCGGCCGACTCGCTGGTGCGCGGCGGCCGCTACGACGAGGTGGGCGCCGTGTTCGGCCGCAACCGTCCGGCCGTCGGCTTCAGCCTCGATGTGCGCGAACTCGTCGGCGTGCTGCCGGCCCGTCCGCTGCGCGCCGCCATCCGTGCGCCCTGGAGCGACGCGGCCGGCCTGCGCGAGGCCATCGCCCAACTGCGCAAGGCCGGCGAAACGGTTGTCTGCGTGCTGCCCGGACATGGCAGCGAAATCGATGAATTCCATTGCGACCGCGAGCTCGTCGAGCAGGCCGGCCAATGGAGTGTCCGAGCGATCTGAATTTTTAAGCAATGGAACGAGCATGAGCGTAACCACCGGAAGAAACGTGGTCGTCGTCGGGACCCAGTGGGGCGACGAAGGCAAGGGCAAGCTGGTTGACTGGCTGACGGAAAGCGCCCAGGGCGTGGTCCGTTTCCAGGGCGGCCACAACGCGGGCCACACGCTGGTCATCAACGGCGTGAAGACCGCGCTGCACCTGATCCCGAGCGGCATCATGCGGCCCGGCGTCAAGTGCTACATCGGCAACGGCGTGGTGCTGTCGGCTGCCAAGCTCTTCGAGGAAATCGAAGGCCTGGAGAAAGCCGGCGTCGAAGTGCGTTCGCGCCTGCGCATCAGCGAGGCCTGCCCGCTGATCCTGCCGTTCCACGCCGCGCTGGACATCGCGCGCGAGGCTTACCGCGAAAAGGGCGGCATCGAGAAGATCGGTACCACCGGCCGCGGCATCGGCCCGGCCTACGAAGACAAGATCGCCCGCCGCGCGCTGCGCGTGCAGGACCTGAAGCACCCCGAGCGTTTCGCCGCCAAGCTGCGCGTGCTGCTCGAGCTGCACAACCACGTGCTGACCCAGGTGCTGGGCGCGCCCGCCATCGACTACGACACCGTGTTCGACGAGGCGATGCGCCACGCCGCGCTGCTCAAGCCCATGATGGCCGACGTGTCGCGCGAGTTGAACGATGCCCACAAGGCCGGCGCCAACCTGCTGTTCGAAGGTGCACAGGGCACGCTGCTCGACGTCGACCACGGCACCTACCCGTACGTCACCTCGAGCAACTGCGTGGCCGGCAACGCCGCCGCCGGTTCGGGCGTGGGCCCGGGCATGCTGCACTACGTGCTGGGCATCACCAAGGCCTACTGCACCCGCGTGGGCGGCGGTCCGTTCCCCACCGAGCTCGACTGGGCCACGCCGGGCACCCCCGGCTACCACATGAGCACCGTGGGCGCCGAAAAGGGCGTGACCACCGGCCGCAGCCGCCGTTGCGGCTGGTTCGACGCCGCGCTGCTCAAGCGCTCGGCGCAGGTCAACGGCCTGTCGGGCCTGTGCATCACCAAGCTGGACGTGCTCGACGGCCTCGAGAAGCTCGAGCTGTGCACCGGCTACGAACTCGACGGCGAAACCACCGACATCCTGCCGATGGGCGCGGACGAGATCGAGCGCTGCACGCCGATCTACGAAACGCTCGAAGGCTGGACCGAAAGCACCGTGGGCGTCACGCAGTACGACAAGCTGCCGGTCAATGCGCGGCTGTACCTGCAGCGCATCGAGCAGGTCACCGGCGTGCCGATCCACATGGTGTCCACGAGCCCTGATCGCGACCACACGATCATGATGCGCCACCCTTATCTCGCAGACTGAACAGGAACGAACCAGACCATGTTGACCGAAGACGGCAAACATCTCTACGTCAGCTACGACGAGTACCACAACCTGATCGAGAAGCTCGCGATCAAGGTGCACCAGTCGGGCTGGGAGTTCGACACCATCCTGTGCCTGGCGCGCGGCGGCATGCGCCCGGGCGATGTGCTCTCGCGCATCTTCGACAAGCCGCTGGCGATCATGTCGACCAGCTCCTACCGCGCCGATGCCGGCACGATCCAGGGCCATCTCGACATCGCCCGCTACATCACCACCCCCAAGGGCGAGATCGCCGGCAAGGTGCTGCTGGTGGACGACCTGGCCGATTCGGGCCACACGCTGCACGCCGTGATGGACATGCTGCGCAACAACTACAAGCCGATCACCGAGCTGCGCAGCGCGGTCATCTGGACCAAGGCGCTGTCGACCTTCACGCCCGACTACTCGGTGGAGTTCCTGGCCACCAACCCGTGGATCCACCAGCCCTTCGAGGGCTACGACTCGCTCGGCGCCGAGAAGCTGATCGAGAAGTGGTCGGTCTGATGACCGGCCCTGGCACCACCGGCCGGCACGCTCAGCTGCTGCTGCAGCTGCCGCCGCCGGGGGTGTCGAACATCGCGGTGTAGCGCCGCTGCATTTCCTCCGGCGTCAGCTTCTCGATGCTGTGCCCCACGTTCCACCGGTGACCGAAGGGGTCGCGGAACACGCCGGAACGCTCCCCATAGAACTGATCCTGCGGTGCCATGTCCAGCGTGGCGCCCGCGGCGACCGCGCGCGCGACCAGCGCATCTGCGTCGTCCACATGCAAGTGCAGCGAGACCGCGCTGCCGCCGAGCGCCTTGGGCGAGCGGATGTTGAACTCGGCGAACTCGTCCGAGATCATCAGGATCGCGCCGTTGTGAAAGTCCAGCTCGACGTGCCCGATACGGCCGCTGGGCTCGGTCAGCCGAAAGATTTCCTTCACTTCGAACACGTGGCAATAGAAGTCGACGGCGGCGGCGGCGTTGTCGACGCAGAGGTACGGAAACAGCTCGTGGATGGCCATGGCGGGACCTGCCTTTCTTTCTGGAATAGCGTGTTGAAACGGGGACCGTGGCGCCGATTCTGCGCAGCCCCGGCGCTAGCGTCTTGAAGGAATTTGACCTGCCGCGCCGACAGCCGGCACATGACGCGGCGACGTCGCGCCCGTCTGCCGCCAGGCCTGCGGCGACAGGCCGGCCAGCGCCGAGAACTCGCGGCTCAGGTGCGCCTGGTCGCTGTAGCCCGCGGCGAGCGCGATGTCGGCCCAGGCGCGCGCGGGATCGTCGGCGGCCAGCGCCAGCACGCGGTCGAAGCGCATCACGCGGGCGTATTCCTTGGGCGCGAGCCCGACCGCCGCGCGAAACAGCGCGATGAAGCGCCGGTGGCTGTAGCCGCTGCGCGCCACCAGCGTGGCGATCGACGCGGGCGTGTCGCGCGTCATCTGGCCCAGCGAGGCGGCCACGGCCGGGTGCAGGCCGCGCGGGCTGGTGCGGGGCAGGGCGGCAGCGGCCAGGCGCCGGGTCAGCAGGGCCTCGAACACGTCCAGTTGCCGGGCCGGGTCGTCGGACGATGCATGCAGCTGTTCGAGTGCGTCGGCGGTCTGCCGCTCGCCCCACAGCGCGTCGAGCGGCGTGTGGCGACCACTCAGAGCGTCTTCAGGTACGCCGAGCAGCAGCCGGGCGGCACCGGGGTGCAATTGCGCGCCGACCGAGCGTGTGGCCACCGACACATCGCGCAGGTAGAAAGCGGCCCGCGCGCCGCCGACGATGGCATGGCCGACTGTGTGGCCGCGCAGGTCGCGCGTGTCGTCGAAGAGCCGCAGCGGCGGCCCCGAAAGCCGGAACACCAGGTGCATGCCGCCCGTGGGCAGCACGTGCTCGCGGGCGCTGGTGCGTGATTCGGGTGTGCCCTCGGGCGCCGAGGCCCACAGCAGCCGCAGGAAGGGCCGCAGAGGAGGGGACGGGGGCCGCGTCAGCTGCATGGCGCGACGGGCCCCGGCAAGGGCGGGCGGGTGAGCATCGGCGCATTGTGCGCCGAGGAACCGCCCGGGCCCAGGCTGCTTACTTGCTCGTTGCGAGGCGCTTCTGGATGTTGGCTGCGCGGTCGCCGGAAGCGGGGTGCGAGCTGAGCATCGAGCTCTTGCCGCCGTCGAGCTTGGCCAGCTTCTGGAACGCGGTGACAAGGCCTTCGCGCTTGAGCTTCTGCGTGGTCAGCAGGTCGAAGGCGTAGTTGTCCGAGTCGGTTTCCTGCGACTGCGAGAACTGCGCGTTGACCAGCTTCTCGGCGAAGTCGCCGATCTGCGAGGACGACAGCTGCGTGATCGCCGCATTGCCGGTGGCGCCGGCCAGGCCGCGCGCGGCCGACACGGCGTAGGCGGTCTGCATGGCCTTCTTGCTGTGACCCAGGGCGACGTGGCCGATCTCGTGGCCGATGATGCCGCGCAGCTCGTCGTCGTTCATGAGGTCCATGAGGCCGCTGTAGACGCGGATGCAGCCGTTGCCCATGGCCCAGGCGTTCACGTCCTTCGTGAGGTAGACCTTGTAGCTGGCAGGCTGGCCACCGATGGTGGTGGGCAGGCCCTGGCGCACGCGCTCCAGGCGCTTGCTGTAGGCATCGGCGGGGCCCGCGACCTTGGAGCTCTTGTCGAGCTCGGCGCAGGACTGGTTGGCCAGGGCCTGCACGTCGCCGTCGGTGAGCGACATGGCCTTGAAGGCGCTGCCGCCGGCGCCCGCGAGCGCGTTCGAATCCAGGTTCTTCATGCCGCCGCAGGCGGACAGGGCCGCAGCGGCCGTGATGGTGATGAGCAGATGACGCATCGAGAAAATCCTCCCTTTATTTTCGGAGGGGCAACTCTATCCGCAATGCGCGTGCGATCCGGCCAAGGCCGTCGACATCGAACGGAGAATGTCACGGCCGTCGAGGGTTCCTCGCGGGGCGCTAGCATCGGCACATGAGCAAGCCTTCCACGACCCTGATCCACCATCCCTACACGCCGCCGGCCACCTTCGCTGCGCCGCAGCCCGGCGTGTTCAAGGCCTCGACCGTGTTCTTCGCCGACGTCGCCGCCATGCGCGCGCGCGACTGGAAGACCAAGGCCGGCTACACCTACGGCCTGCACGGCACGCCCACCACCTTCACGCTCGAAGAACGCCTGGCCACGCTCGAAGGCGGCACCGAATGCCTGCTGGTGCCCAGCGGGCTGGCCGCGATCTCGCTGGTCTCGTTCGCGTTCCTGAAGACCGGCGACGAGGTGCTGATTCCCGACAACGCCTACGGCCCCACCAAGGCGCTGGCCACCGGCGAGCTCGCCAACTTCGGCATCACGCACCGCCTGTACGACGCGATGAATCCGTCCGACCTGGAAGCCAAGCTCTCGCACCGCACGCGGCTGGTGTGGCTCGAAGCGGCTGGCTCGGTGACGATGGAATTCCCCAACCTGCCGGCGCTGGCCGAGGTCTGCCGCGAACGCGGCGTGATGACCGCGCTGGACAACACCTGGGGCGCGGGCCTGGCCTTCGCGCCCTTCGATTTCAACGGCACGGGGCAGGGCGTCGACGTGTCGGTGCACGCGCTCACCAAGTACCCCAGCGGCGGCGGCGACGTGCTCATGGGCAGCGTCGTCACGCGCGACGAGCGCCTGCACCGCGCGCTCAAGCTCACCCACATGCGCACCGGCTTCGGCATCGGCGTGGGCGACGTCGAAACCCTGCTGCGCTCGCTGCCGAGCATGGCGCTGCGCTACGCCGCGCACGACCGCGCGGCGCGCGAGCTGGCCGGCTGGCTCAACGGCTGCGAAGAGATCGCGCAGGTGCTGCACCCCGCGCTCGAGGATTCGCCGGGCCACGCCAACTGGCGCGCGCTGTGCGGCGCCACCGACCTGGCTGCGGGCCTGTTCTCGGTGGTGTTCGACGAGCGCTTCAGCACCGAGCAGGTCGATCGCTTCTGCGACAGCCTGAAGCTCTTCCGCCTCGGCTATTCGTGGGGCGGCCCGATCAGCCTCGTCGTGCCCTACGACATCGGCCTGATGCGCGACGCCAGCGTCGCCCGCTGGCCCTACAAGGGCACGCTGGTGCGTTTTTCGGTCGGCCTGGAGGACGTGGACGACCTGCGTGCCGACCTGCAGCAGGCGCTGCTGCAGATGTAGGCGCTGTTGCGCGCAGTGGGCAGGAAACACCGCAAGAGCCAGCGCGTCGGGCCGCCGGCTGCGCGCGATGCGGTGCCACCCGCGTCACGGGCCGTCGCGTCGCGGGTGCTGGCCGTGCCCGCGCAGGTGCTGGAGGCGCTCGCACAGTCCGGCCCGCTGGAAGGCGTGCCCGACCTGCGCGGCACGCGACTCTTCATCGGTGGCTTCGTGGCGTTTTTCGCGTTGATCGCGGCAGGGCTCGTCGCCGCCGTGATGCTCGAGGAGGACTGGTCCAACGCGCGCGGCAACGAAGCGATCCTGCTGCTGCTCGGACTGCTCCTCTTTGGGGCGCTGGGCGGCGGCATCTGGTATTTGCTGCGCCAGTTTCCGCGCGTGGGCGAGGGAATGCTGCGGATCGACGCGAACGGCATGTGCTGGGGCGATCCGGCATCGCCGCAGGTGGTGCATTGGCGCGAGGTGTGCCGTGCGCGCGCAGGTTTCCATGACGTGAAGACCGAGTTCGTATCGAGCCAAGCCATCGTCAAGCGGCTGGTGTTCCAGCAGGTGACGCAGGGTGGCGAACCCACGGAGATCCGGCTGCCCCTGGCGCTGACCGTCGACACCGGCCGTGTCCTTCGCTTTCGCAACCGGGCCGTGCTGCTGCGCGCGTTATTGCTGCACCTGGCCACCCAGCCGAGGCCGCGCCTGCGCTTCGACGCCGAGGTGTTCATCGATGCCGGCATCGACCCGCAAACCTGGGCGCCCATGCCCGCCCCGAGGCGCTGGATGTGGCTGTCATCGCTCGCCGGGCTGTTGCCGGTGCTGGCCGTGATCGTCCTCTGGCCGATGGGCGAACACATCGGATGGATGGTGGCCACGTCGGTCCTGGCCCTGGTGGCCGGCGCGGGGGCCATGGGCTGGTTCATGCGCCAGCGTTACCCGGGTTTGCAAGGTGTGTTCGAGTTCGAAACGGCCGCCGGCGCCGCGTCTTGAGACTGCACCGTTATCGCTTACAGTAGGCTGAAGCGCAGTCACCCTGACTGCCTCGCCTGAAGGAGAAGCAGTGGCAACACCCAATTACGGCTACGAGAAGCGCCAGAAAGAGCTGGCCAAGAAGAAAAAGAAGGAAGAAAAGCTCCGGGAGAAGGCGAACCGCAAGCTCAATCCGAGCAGCGACGGGCTGGCCCCCGGAGACCCGGAGACCGACGTGGCATCGCTCGAACGCGATCCCCCCACGGCGCCCGAGCTGCCGACCAAGAACGGGTGACCGCTCGTTCCTGGCACCCCTGAAAACAGAAAAGCCGCTGCAGGCGCAGGCCTGCGGCGGCTTTTTCTTTGGGGCGCGCAAGGAGAAGAAGTTATTTAGGCAGCAGCTTGCGCAGCTCCGGCCAGACGTTGTCCAGGATCTGCGGCTGTGCCGCGGCGGTCGGGTGGATGCGGTCGGACTGGAACAGCGTCATGGCGTCGGGCGCATCGGCCACGCCCTTGAGCAGGAACGGCACCAGCGCCGACTTCGTCGCGCCCGCCACCTTCGCGAACACGGCCTCGAAGCGCCGCGTGTAGTCGCCGCCGTAGTTCGGCGGCACCTGGATGCCGACGATCAGCACCCGCGCGCCTGCGGCCTGCGCGGCCTTGGTGATCTGCAGCAGGTTGTCTTCGGTGTTCGACAGCGGCAGGCCGCGCAGGGCGTCGTTGGCGCCCAGCTCCAGCACCACGTGGCTGGGCTTGTGCTGCGCCAGCAGGGCGGGGAAGCGGGCGCGACCGCCGGAGCTGGTGTCGCCGCTGATGCTGGCGTTGACCACCGAGGCTGCGATCTTCTGCTGCGCAAGCCTTTTTTCCAGCAAGGGTACCCAGCCTTCGCCGCGCTTGAGGCCGTACTCTGCGCTCAGCGAATCACCGAGCACGAGGATCACCGGCTTGCCGGCCGATGCCGTCTGTGCCTGGGCCGCCGCAGCCGTCCATGCCCCCGCGCTGCCGAGCGCGGCGGTGGTCAAGATAAAGTCACGTCGATTCAAAACGAAAAGCCTTTCATGTCCCAACCCCCGTCTGATGCCATTGTCGCCGTCGAGCATGTCTTCAAGTCCGTCACCGACTCGGCCGGCACGCTGGACATTCTGCAGGACATCCATTTCACCCTGGGCGCGCGGGAAACCGCCGCCATCGTCGGCGCCTCGGGCTCCGGCAAGAGCACCTTGCTGTCGATCATTGCCGGGCTGGACACGCCCACGCGCGGCACCGTGAAGCTGGCGGGGGACGACATCTTCGCCATCGACGAGGACGAGCGCGCCGCGCTGCGCGCCCAGCGCGTGGGCTTCGTGTTCCAGAGCTTCCAGCTGCTGGGCAACCTGAGCGCGCTCGAGAACGTGATGCTGCCGCTGGAGCTGGCCAACCGCAAGGACGCGCGCAAGGCCGCCACCGAGATGCTGGGCCGCGTCGGGCTGGGCCAGCGACTGGGCCACTACCCCAAGGTGCTGTCGGGCGGCGAGCAGCAGCGCGTGGCGCTGGCGCGGGCCTTCGTGGTGCAGCCGGCCCTGCTGCTGGCCGACGAGCCCACCGGCAGCCTCGACTTCGCCACCGGCGAGCAGGTCATGAAACTCATGTTCGACCTGAATCGCGAACTGGGAACCACGCTGGTGCTGGTCACGCACGACCGCGGCATCGCCTCGCAGTGTGAGCGGCGCATCACCATCGAGGCCGGGCGCGTGGCGCTCAATGAGACAACACCCGTATCGACGGTCGCGCAGGCGGCCTGAGCCCGCAAGAAGACAGACAGCGCCCGGCTTCCGCGGCGCTCCCCGAACACAGAGGAGAGTTCATGACCCAGCTTCCCCCCGAGGCCATCGCCGCCCTCGAGCGCGGCAACCTGATCGAGGCCATCAAGATCGTGCGCGAGCGCACCGGCATGGACCTCAAGTCGTCCAAGGAGGCCGTCGAGCGCTATGCCCACAGTGGCGCGGTCGCCACCGGTGCGCCGGCCGACTGGCAGGAAGGCGATTGGGGCCGGGGCGAGGCTGCAGCCGGGACCGGCAGCGGCATGCAGGGCAACGGCCCCGCCGCAGTGCCGGCCGCCGCGCTCGCGGCCCTGGCGCGGGGCCAGAAGGTCGAGGCCGTGCGCCTCACGCGCGAGGCCACCGGCCTGGGCCTGGCCGAGGCCAAGCAGCTGGTCGAGGCGCACCAGAACCCGGCCGCCGGCGACTTCGGGCACCTGCCGTCGAGCGCTGCGGTGAATCCGATGGCCGAGCCGGGCCGGGTGTCGGGCGGTGGTTTCAAGTGGCTGCCGGTGATCGTCGTGCTGCTGATCGCGGCGGCGGCGTGGTCGTACTTCAAGGGCGCCTGAGGCCGTGATCGTTCCCCAGTTCTGGGCCGAAGGCCGCATCCAGGAGCGGGTGGCCGGCCGGCAGGTCACGGTGCGCCGCTTCGGCTGGTCCGACGACAGCCCGCTGGCCGCGCAGGCCCATGCCGACCAGCGCACGCGCGAGGCCTATGACCGCATCGTGGTCGACGGCGAAAAGCTGGAGCGCCGCGAACGCAAGCTGGCCTACAACGGCGCCGACGGCGTGCCGATCCGCGAGGAGATCGTCGAACGCCAGGGCGACAGCATCGTCACCCGCAACGGCTACGGCGCGCGCTGCCTCAACACGCCCGACGTGCTGTTCGTCGACGTTGACTTCGAGGTCCAGGACTTGCGCGACAGCACGCGCGGATTGACGGTGATCGGCATGGGGTTCATTGGGGCGCTGGTTGCGGGTTACGGCACGCGTTCGGCGATGGCCGGAGTGGTCGCGTTCATTCTGGTGGCGGCCTTCGGCTTCTGGCGCGCCCGCTACGAGGGGCTGCGCCTCACCGAGGACAAGAGCGATCCGCTGGAGGGCGCGCGGGCGCGTGTCGAGCGCTTCATCCACCAGCATCCCGACTGGCACCTGCGCCTGTACCGCACGCCGGCCGGGTTGCGCGTGCTGGCCATGCACGATGTCTTCGCACCGTCCGACGCCGCCGTGACCGACGTGTTCCAGACGCTGGGCGCCGACAAGGTCTACGCGCGCATGTGCCGCAACCAGAACTGCTTTCGCGCCCGCCTGAGCGCCAAGCCCTGGCGCGTGGGCATCGCCGAACACCTGCGCCCGCGCCCGGGCGTCTGGCCCGTGTCGCCCGACCGGCTGCCCGCGCGCGACGCCTGGGTGGCACGTTACGAAAAGGCCGCCGAAGGGTATGCCGCCTGCCAGTACCTGGGCAGCGTGGGCAACACGCTGAAGGTGCACATGAACGCCCTGGTGGTGCAGGAACTGCACGACGAACGCACCCGCGCGAACAGCGGTTTGCCGCTGGCCTGAGGGCGAGGGCGCCGCGCCCTCGATAATCAGGGGATGTCTTCCCCTAAAGTGATCTTCGGCTTCCATGCCGTGGGCGTGCGCATCAAGACCGCGCCGAAATCGGTGCTCGAAGTGATGTTCGACGCCAGCCGGCGCGATGCGCGCATGAAACAGTTCATTGCGCGTGCGCAAGAAGCCGGCGTGCGGCTGGTCGAGGCCGACGGCCTGCGGCTGTCCAAGCTCAGCGGCAGCCACGGCCACCAGGGCGTGGTCGCGCGGGTCGAGCCCGCCGCGCAGATCCATTCGCTCGACGAGCTGCTCGAAGGCCTCGAGGAGGCCGGCACCGTGCCGTTGCTGCTGGTGCTCGATGGCGTGACCGATCCGCACAACCTCGGCGCCTGCCTGCGCGTGGCCGATGGCGCCGGCGCCCATGCGGTGATCGCGCCCAAGGACCATGCGGCCGGCATCAACGCCACCGTCGCCAAGGTGGCGAGCGGCGCGGCCGAGACCGTGCCGTACTTCATGGTGACCAACCTCGCGCGCACGCTCAACGAGCTCAAGGAGCGCAGCATCTGGTGCGTGGGCACCAGCGACGACGCGCCGGGCACCATCTACCAGAGCGACTTCAAGCGCCCGCTGGCGCTGGTGCTGGGCGCCGAGGGCGAGGGCATGCGCCAGCTCACGCGCAAGACCTGCGACGAGCTGGTGAGCATTCCCATGGCCGGCGCGGTCGAGAGCCTGAACGTGTCGGTGGCCAGCGGCGTGTGCCTCTACGAGGCGATGCGCCAGCGCGGCGGTTGATCTCAGGCTAGCGGGTTAGCGGGCCACGGGCCCGCTGCCCTTGCGGTGGAAGTACACCAGTTCCGCCGCACGCCGCATCGGCGCCGTGCCGAGCAGGCGGTTGAACATCCAGTCGCTCTGGAAGTGGTCGAAGGCCCAGCGCAGCGTGCGCTTCATCAGAAAGCGCGGGTAGCCGCGCACGAACCACGTCGCGGGGTCGTCCACCTCGCCGCGCACGAAGCGCGCCACGGCCTCGCCGGCGCGCTCGCCGTGCTGCAGCGCCGTGTGGATGCCGCCGGCCGTCACCGGCGACACCATGCCCGCCGCATCGCCCACCAGCAGCGCCCGTTCGCGGGCTACCATCGGCAGCACGCCGCCGCAGGGGATCATCCCGGCGCGCACGGCGACCGGCGGCGCGTCGCCGGGCGACACCACGGCGGCGATCTTGCGCAAGAGCGGATCGAGCCGCAGCGCGCCCGTGTCGTGGCGGCCCATGCGGCGCGCCAGGCCGATCTGGCTCACGCCGACGCCGTCGAGCGCCCAGCCGATGTAGCCCGGCGCGAGTCGGCGATCGATGAAGCAATGCAGCAGGTCGGGCGCCATGCGCGCGCCCTGGTACTCGTGCTCCACGCCGTAGAGAAAGCGCGTGTTGCGCGACAGGCCCAGCGCCTTGGCGACGCGCGAATGCGGACCGTCGGCACCCACGAGGTAGGTCGCGCGGATGCACGGGCCCTGCGCTACCGGCACCTCCCAGCGGCCGTTCGCCCACAGCGCCTGCTCGAACAGCGTGCCCAGGCGCACCTCGACGCCGCAGGCCCGGGTGGACTCCACCATCCAGTCGAGCAGCGCGGGCGCATCGGTGGCCCAGAACCAGTAGCCGGGCGCGTGCAGGTCGACGTGGTGCATGTCGGGCGCGTACAGCCGCACGCCTTCGATGCGGCGCACCAGCGCGGACGGCACTTCGGCCAGCCACGGCACGCTGTCGACCGCGTCCTTGACGATGATCCCGGTGGTGTGCAGCTTGGCGCCGGCGGCGGCCTTCTTCTCGAGCACCATCACGCGCAGGCCGGCCTTGGCGGCGGCGCGGGCGCAGGCCAGCCCGGCAAAGCTCGCGCCGATGACGAGCAGGTCGACCTGGGTGCAGGCCGTTCCCGGGTCGCTCACGAAGGCCGGTGCGGGGCAGGGCGCGACCGACGAGGAAGGCGCGTGGGGAGAAAAGAGACAGGAAGAAGAGGCGTGCATGGGCGGCTGACTTGCAAAGCGCACCACGGGGTGTGGTGCGCCTGCGAAGTTAGCGACGCCATGTGCGCCGGGCGTGAAGCCTGTGTGAACTGATCTGTGAAGCGATCAGGCTCGTTCAGGACGGGTCTTTGCTGCGCGTGCGGGCCACGGCGCTGAAGACGCCGATGCCCAGCAGGATCAGCGCGCCGATGCCGATGTAGAGCGTGGGCACGCCGGCCACCGAGGCGCCCCAGGCGACCCCGGCCAGGAAGATCAGAAAGCCGATCATGTAAAGCGCAAAGGACATCGTGCGGCTCCGGTAGCTGAGATGCCTTGCAGTATCCCGACGCACCCCGTGGCCCGGACCGGCCTGAGTCGTCTCTGCGTGTGGGAGCTTGCCTACCGCATCGGTCAGGCAATCGTTCAATCAATCGGGAACGGCGACCAGCAGGTAGCGGCAGGCGGTGGGCCCCAGCGCCTTGAAGACCAGCGGCCGGTCGACGCCGAAGTCGAGGCAGTCGCCCGGGGCGAGCTCGAAGCGCTCGTCGCCGTAGTCGACCTGCAGCGCGCCTTCGAGCATCCACAGGCTCTGCCGGTACGGCGTGCCGCTCCATCGCGGGTAGCCGACCTGCGCAGCGCGCGGCAGCTCGACCTCGACCAGTTCCACGCTGCTGCCCGCGCCGCGCTCGGCGACCTGGCGGCGCAGGTAGCCGGCTTCGGGGTCGCGCCAGACCTCCTGCGCGGCCCGTTTGCGCAGCCGTTGCGGCTGGGCCTTGTCCTCGGTGAGAAGCTGCGCCAGCGAGACCCCGAGGCCGGCGGCCAGCTTGCCCAGCAGCACGGCGGTGGGGCTGCTCTGCGCGCGCTCGACCTTGGAGATCATCGCCTTGCTCACGCCCGACAACCCGGCCAGGTCGGCGAGGCTGAGCCCCTGGGCCTGGCGCAGCGCCAGCAGCCGGGTGGCGATGAGCGCGTCGATGTGGCCATCGGCCGGCGCCGGCGAGGGGGTGGAAGGTGAAGCGTTTCCCATATGAGATTATTATTCTCTTATATTGAACGACAGAGAAACACCATGCGTCTCATCGCCTGTACCGAAGAAGCCCATTCAGGCGCCATCCTGGCGATCCTGAACGAGGCCATCGTCAACTCCACCGCGTTGTACGACTACAAGCCGCGCACGCCCGAGAACATGGTGACGTGGTTTGCCGCCAAGCGCGCCGGCGGCTTTCCCGTGATCGGCGCGGTAGACGACAACGGCAAGCTGCTGGGCTTCGCAAGCTACGGCACGTTCCGCGCCTTTCCGGCCTACAAGTACACGGTCGAGCACTCGGTGTACGTCGATGCCGCGCACCGCGGCGAGGGCCTGGGTCGCACGCTGATGGAGGCGATCGTGGCCGAGGCGGTCGCGCGTGAGGTGCATGTGATGGTCGGCGCGATCGACGCCTCGAACGCCGGCAGCATCGCGCTGCACGAGCGCCTGGGCTTCACGCATTCAGGCACCGTGCGGCAGGCCGGCTTCAAGTTCGGGCGCTGGCTCGACGTGGCGTTCTACCAGCGCATCCTGGCGACGCCGCTGAACCCCGTCGACGGTTGAGGTTCAGGCCGGCGTCTCGGCGCTGGCCCGGTTGAGCATGTCGATGGTGCCCGCGTCCAGCTTGAGCTGCGTGGCCACCACCAGTTCTTCGAGCTGCGCCAGCGAGGTGGCGCTGGCGATCGGCGCGGTCACGCCGGGCCGTGCGATCTGCCAGGCGATGGCGACCTGGCCGGGCTTGGCGTTGTACTGCTGGGCCACCTTGTCCAGCGCATCGAGGATGCGCAGGCCGCGCGGGTTCAGGTACTTTTTCGTGGTGGCGCCGCGTGCGCTCTTGGCCACATCGGCCTCGGTGCGGTACTTGCCGGTGAGAAAGCCCGCCGCCAGCGCGTAGAAGTTGATCACGCCCACTTCGCGCTTGAGGCACAGCGGCTCCAGCGCGTCCTCGAACACCGCGCGGTCGTACAGGTTGTACAGCGGCTGCAGGCTCTCGTAGCGCGCGATGCCCAGGCGCTCCGACACATCGAGCGCCTCGGCCAGCCGCGGCGCCGTGTAGTTCGAGGCGCCGATGGCGCGCACCTTGCCCTCCTTGATGAGCGCGTCGAAGGTGCCCAGCGTGTCTTCGAGCGGCGTGTTCGCATCGTCGTCGTGCGACTGGTACAGGTCGATGTAGTCGGTCTGCAGGCGCTTGAGCGATGCCTCGACGGCCTCGCGGATGTAGGTGGGCGACAGGCCCACCTTGCCTTCGCCCATCGGCTTGCCGACCTTGGTGGCCAGCACCACGCGGTTGCGCTTGCCGCTGTGCTTGAGCCACTTGCCGATGATCGTCTCCGACTCGCCGCCCACATGGCCCGGCACCCAGGCCGAGTAGACGTCGGCCGTGTCGACGAAGTTGAAGCCGGCGTCGAGCCAGGCGTCGAGCAGCTTGAACGAGGCCGCCTCGTCGACGGTCCAGCCGAACACGTTGCCACCGAAGGCGAGGGGAGACACCCGAAGGCTGGAACGGCCGAGCGGACGAAGTTGCGACATGGCAGAGGGCTCCTGAAAGAAAAAGTATGCAGAAAGGAAAAAGGCTCAAACGAAGCCTACCGCGCCCAGCGCCGCGCCGCAGCCCAGCAGCCACAGCAGGTGGATGCGCGTGCGCCAGACCACCAGCGCGGCCACGCCGCTGAGCAGCCACAGGTGCCAGGCCGGCACGCCGGTCGACTGGTTGCCGCCGGCCAGCACCCAGCCGGTGGCGATGAGCAGTCCGACCACCACCGGTGCCATGCCCTGCTTGAAGGCGCGCACCTCGCGGCGTGTGCGGTTGCGGTGGCCCCAGCGCGTGGCGACGTAGGTGAGGGTGGTGCTCGGCAGCATGATGCCGACCATCGTGACCATCAGGCCGAAGAAGCCCAGCAGCCAGGCCATGGGCCCGGCGCCGATGCCGCCGCCCGCGTTGAGCCCGACGTTCCAGCCCATCAGCGCGACGAAGAGCACGTTGGGCCCCGGCGCGGCCTGGGCGATGGCGACCGAGGAGGTGAACTGCGCCTCGGTGAGCCAGCCGTGCTGCGCCACGAGGTAGCGGTGCATGTCGGGCACCGTGGTGATCGCGCCGCTGATCGACAGCAGCGACAGCAGCAGGTACTGGCCGAAGAGGGCCAGCCAGTCGTGCCATTGCATCGCGATGGTCATGGGGAAATCTTCTTCCAGGTCCACACGCAGGCCACGCCGCCCACCGCCAGCAGCACCCACCCCAGCGGAATCTTCAGGAGGGCGATGGCCGCGAACACCAGCGCCACGAACGCGAGGCAGGTCGCAAAGCCCAGCGGGTGCTTGCGCAGCTGCGGGATCAGCTTGATGCCCGTGGCCGCGATGAGCCCGCCCGACACCGCGCCCATGCCGCGCAGTGCCGCTGCCACCTGCGGGTTGGCGGCGTAGTGCGCGTAGAGCACGGCCAGCGCGAGGATCACGAACAGCGGCACGGTGAGCATGCCCGCCACCGCGGCCACGGCGCCGCGCAGGCCGAAGTAGCGGTCGCCGATCATCAGTGCGAGGTTGATCACGTTCGGCCCTGGCATCACCTGCGCCACGGCCCAGTCCTCGAGGAACTGGTCGGGCGTGAGCCATTTCTTCTTCTCGACCATCTCGCGCTGGACGATGGCGAGGACGCCGCCGAAGCCCTGCAGCGCGAGCCAGGTGAACGAAACGAAAAGGTCGCGTGGCGACGCGGGCTGCGGGTGGTCGGGCGGCGATGCCGCGGCGGGGGCGGACGGATGCATGTGGAACGATTATCGTAGGCGCACTGCTTCACCGGGACCCGACGCCATGCTCATTCGACTTCGCGCACTCTTCGATCTCTGCCGGCGCGCCTTCGCTTCCTGGTCCAACGACTACGCCCCGAGCATGGGCGCCGCGCTGGCCTACTACACGGTGTTCTCCATTGCGCCGCTGCTGCTGATCGTGATCGCGGTGGCCGGCCTCGTCTTCGGGCAGGAGGCCGCGCGCGGCGAGATCTTCGCGCAGCTCTCGGGCCTCATGGGCGAGCAGGGCGCGGCGGCCGTGCAGGGCATGCTGCAGGCGGTCAACAAGCCGACCGAGGGCATCGTGGCCACGGTGGTCGGCATCGCGCTGCTGATCGTGGGTGCGACCACCGTCTTCGGCGAGCTGCAGGACGCGCTCGACCGCATCTGGCGTGCCCCCGCGCGCACCCGCAACAAGGGCGTCTTCAACATGCTGCGCGTGCGGCTGCTGTCGTTCAGCATGATCATGGGCATCGGCTTCCTGCTCATGGTGTCGCTGGTGGCGAGCGCGGCGCTGGCCGCGCTGGGCAAGTGGTGGTCGCCGATGTTCGGTGCCTGGGCCACGCTGGCGCAGGTGGTGAACTTCGTCTTCAGCTTCGCGATGGTCACGGTGATCTTCGCGATGATCTACAAGATCATGCCGCGTGCCAAGGTGCAGTGGCGCGATGTGTGGGTGGGCGCGGCGGTGACGGCGCTGCTGTTCACCGTGGGCAAGCACCTCATCGGCCTGTACATCGGCAAGAGCAGCGTGGCCTCGGGCTACGGCGCGGCCGGCTCGCTGGTGGTGGTGCTGGTGTGGGTGTACTACTCGGCGCAGATCTTCCTGCTGGGCGCCGAGTTCACCTGGGTCTATGCGCGCACCTACGGCTCGATGAAAGACACCCTGGCTGAGCCGGCAGGTCACGCCTCACCGACGCGCGACGTGCCGCTGCCGGCGCACGTCGACGCTGCTTAGCCTGCGAAGCCGCCTTCGTCGAGAAACTTCTGCTCCTCGGGCGTGGAGGTGCGACCGAGCATCCGGTTGCGGTGCGGAAAGCGTCCGAAGCGCGCCACGATGTCGCGGTGCAGCACGGCAAAGTGCTGCGTGTTGGCGTCCTGCGTGGCGTTGAGTTCGACCGAACGCTCCTGCTCGGCCAGCACCTCCGAGTGCATGAAGGGCAGGTAGAAAAAGCGCTGCATCAGAGCGTCGGCCTGCTGGTCGAAGCCGGCCTCGACGGCGCGGCGCGCCACGGCCAGCGCGAGGCCGTCGGTGGCGAGCATGTGCGGGTTCTGGCGCCAGGCGTTGCGCGGGAACTGGTCTAACAGCACCAGCAAGGCCAACGCGCCTTCGCCGGTGTCGGCCCAGTGGTCGAGCCGGCCGCTGGCCGCGGCCTGGTGGGCGGCGGCCAGGCGGTCGATGCAGGCGGCATCGAAGGCGTTGCTTTTCGCGAACCAGCGCTCGGGGCCGGCATCGCGCCAGAAGGCGACCACGTCGTGTGCGGAAGGGAGTGTGTCGTCGGAAATCATCGTTGCATTCTCTTGCACAGGCGTGCGAAGAAGGGGTGCTGGCCGACAAGGCCGCAGGCGGCGTCTGCCTATGCTGAATGCTTTCATCCACAGGAGACCCCGACCATGAACAACACTCGCACACTCTGGCGCAGCACCCTCGTCGCGGGCCTGGCCGCCGTCGCACTGGCCGGCTGCGGAATGATGTCGAAGTCGAACGTCGCGAGCTTCAGCGGCGCGATGAACGCGGCCAGCCAGGTGCCGCCCAACATGACGCGCGGCAGCGGCATGGCCGAGGCCTGGCTCAACCGCGACACCAACGTGCTCAAGTACAAGATCACCTACGAAGGCCTGAGCGGCCCGGCCACGGCGGCCCACTTCCACGGGCCCGCCGCCGCGGGCGCGAATGCCGGCGTGGTGCTGCCCTTCGCGAGTCCGGCAAGCCCGATCGAGGGCCAGGCCACGCTCACGCCGGCGCAGGCGGCCGACCTCGTGGCCGGCAAGTGGTACGCCAACATCCACACAGCCGCCAACCCGGGCGGCGAGATCCGCGGGCAGATGCTGCCGAAGATGTGAGATTCGTCCGGGCCGAAGCCGCGAAAAGGCCCCTGGTCAGGTGGCTGTCGCGGGGCTGGTGTCCAATGACCGCATGACGACGACACCCAAGAAAAAGCCTCGCGCCGCCACCGCTGCTTCCTCTTCTTCGCACGCACCACCCCATCCCTTCATCGCCCGCCGCGAAGGCATGCGCACCGCCCGCAAGGCGCTGGTGCTGCAGGGCGGCGGTGCGCTCGGGGCCTACCAGGCGGGCGTGTACGCCGCGCTCAGCGAGACCGACCTGCAGCCGCACTGGATCGCGGGCGTGTCGATCGGCGCCATCAACGCCGCGCTCATCGCCGGCAATGGGCCCGCGCAGCGGGTCGACCGGCTGCGCGAGTTCTGGCACCTGGTGTCTTCGGGGCCGGCGCAGCGCCTGCCGTCGTGGCTGGGCGACCGCGCCACGCAGAACCAGTGGAGCGCCACCATGGCGTCGCTGGTCGGCATCCCCGGTTTCTTCGAACCGCGCTATTCGCCGGCCCTGCTGCTGGGCGGTGCCGCGCCGCTGCTGAGCTACTACGACACCTCGCCGTTGAAGGCCACGCTGGAGCGGCTCATCGACTTCGACCGCATCAACGCCTGCGAGGCGCGCTTCAGCGTCGGCGCCGTCAACGTGCGCACCGGCAACTCGGTGTACTTCGACAACACGCGCCAGCGCATCGGCCCCGAGCACATCATGGCCAGCGGCGCATTGCCGCCGGGCTTTGCGCCGGTGCACATCGACGGCGACGACTACTGGGACGGCGGCATCGTCTCGAACACGCCGCTGCAGTACGTACTCGACACGCACCCGCGTTCCGAGGCGCTGGTGGTGCTGCAGGTCGACCTGTTCAACGCGCGCGGCGAGATGCCGCACACGCTGTCGGGTGTGATGGAGCGCCAGAAGGACATCACCTATTCGAGCCGCACGCGCCTGAACACAGATGCGCTGGCGGCCAACATGAACCTGCAGCAGGCGATTGCCGACCTGATCGCCAAGCTGCCGCCCGGCCTGCGCAACGACCCGAGCGTGGTCGAGGTGCAGGCGCAGCTCACGCACGAACCGATCGACATCTTTCACCTGATCTACCGCGACAAGACGTACGAGCTCGAGTCGAAGGACTACGAGTTCTCGCGCGCCGCGGTCGAGGAGCACTGGGAATCGGGCGTGCGCGACATGGGCAAGACGCTTGCGCATCCCGAGACGCTGCGCGCCGACGCCACGGTGAACGGCGTGACCACCTTCGACCTCGGCGAGCCGGGCACCGGGCGCATCAAGCGGCCGGGGCTGTCGCGCTGAGGGAGGTCAGCCGGGCGCGTGCCCGGTTCTTGCTCGTTTTTTTCCTATCCACCACTTCCAAGGACGCTTCACCATGCAACTCAAGGACAAGGTCGCCTACATCACCGGCTCGGCCAGCGGCATCGGCAAGGAAATCGCCATCCTGTTCGCGCAGGAAGGCGCGAAGATCATCATTGCCGACCTCAACAAGGAGGCCGCCGACGCCACCGCCGCCGAACTGAAGGCCACGGGCGCGCAGGCCATCGGCGTGGGCGTCGACGTGACGAACGAAGACCAGGTCAATGCCTCGGTGGAAGAGGGTGCGAAGGCCTTCAGCGGCATCGACATCCTCATCAGCAACGCCGGCATCCAGATCGTGCATCCGGTCGACGAGTTCAGCTTCGCCGACTGGAAGAAGATGCTCGCCATTCACCTGGACGGTGCGTTCCTCACCACCAAGGCATGCCTCAAGCACATGTATGCGCAAGGCCGCGGCGGCAGCGTGATCTACATGGGCTCGGTGCACTCGAAGGAAGCGTCGCTGCTGAAGGCGCCCTACGTCACGGCCAAGCACGGCCTCATCGGGTTGGCCAAGACGGTCGCCAAGGAAGGTGCCAAGCACGGCGTGCGCGCCAACGTGATCTGCCCGGGCTTCGTGCGCACGCCACTGGTCGAGAAGCAGATTCCCGAGCAGGCGAAGACGCTGGGCATCACCGAGGAGCAGGTCGTCAAGAACGTGATGCTCAAGGAGACGGTGGATGGCGAGTTCACCACCACGGACGACGTGGCGCGCGTGGCGCTGCTGTTCGCGGCCTTCCCGACCAATGCACTCACCGGCCAGTCGCTCGTCGTGAGCCACGGCTGGTACATGCAGTAAGCGCTACAGCTTCAGCTCCCAGGTCTCGCCCACCTGCGGCTGCCCGTAGCCCTCGTGCGGCTCCGAGTGCGTGAGCTGGAAGCCGCGCTTGGCATAGATGCTGCGCGCGGCCGTGAGGCAGCTGTTGGTCCACAGCGTCATCTTCTTGTAGCCCTTGCGGCGCGCGAAGGCGATGCACTCGTCCACGAGGCGTCCGCCCAGGCCCAGTCCGCGCGCGGCCGGCGTGAGGATCAGCATGCGCAGCTGCGCCACGGTGGCCGACTTGCGCACCACGAAGATCGCGCCGACGCGCTCGCCGTTGAGTTCGGCGATCCAGCAACGCTCCCACTCGGGCTGGAACTTGAGCAGGAACTCGCCCGCGATGCCCGCCACGAGCGCTTCGAAGCGGTGGTCCCAGCCGTATTCGCGCGCGTACAGCTCGCCGTGCTGCTGCACCACCCAGCCGATGTCGCCGGGTGCCGGGTCGCGCAGCACGGCGGCCTGGGGACGGGCCGGCGATGCGGCCGGTTCGAGCAGCGCCTGCACCGTGTCCATGGCCTGCACCAGCTGGTTTTGTTGCGCAGGCGGCAGCGCGGCGAGCAGGGCGGCGGCCTCGTCGCGCGATTTCTGTTGCAGCGGCGCAAACGCGGCATGGCCGGACTCGGTCAGGCGCAGCACGCTCTGGCGGGCGTCGCGCGGGTGCGGCTCGCGCGTGAGCCAGCCGTGGGTTTCGAAGCGGCGCAGGATGCGGCTGAGGTAGCCGGCGTCGAAGCCCAGGTCGCGCCCGATCTCGCTGGCGACGGGGGTTTCGCGGTGCGCCAGCTCGTAGAGCACGCGCACGTCGGTCAGCGACAGGTCGCTGCCCAGGTAGGGGTCGAGGGCGCCGATGCGGCGGGTGTAGAAGCGGTTGAACCGGCGGATGGCCTTGACGGCGGACGGGTCGACGGAGGGCGTTGGCGTGGGCATGGTTGCCATTGTCATTCAAATTGCTTGACTTTAGCAATCAAATAAGAGCCCTTGCATCCCGGGGCAAGGGATCTTCAGGGCGACAGAAATGCTGGAAAACCCTAAAATGGAGGGTTGCCCACACAGGCGGCGCCCCGGCGCTGTCCGCTCCCACCGATGAACGCCCCCGTCGACGTCTCCTTTTTTGCGCGCGCCGCCAAGCCGCTGACCAGCTACCGCAAGTACTGGGCGGCCCGTTTCGGCACGGCCAAGTTCCTGCCGACCTCGCGCAAGGAGATGGACGCGCTCGGCTGGGACAGCTGCGACATCATCGTGGTCACGGGCGACGCCTACGTCGACCACCCCAGCTTCGGCATGTCGGTGATCGGCCGCATGCTCGAGGCGCAGGGCTTTCGCGTGGGCATCATCGCGCAGCCCGACTGGCAGAGCGCCGAGCCCTTCAAGGTGCTGGGCAAGCCGAACCTGTTCTTCGGCGTCACGGCCGGCAACATGGATTCGATGATCAACCGCTACACGGCCGACCGGAAGATCCGCAGCGACGACGCCTACACGCCCGGCGACATCGGTGGCTCGCGGCCCGACCGCGCGGCCATCGTGTACTCGCAGCGCTGCAAGGAAGCCTGGAACGACGTGCCGATCATCCTCGGCGGCATCGAGGGTTCGCTGCGCCGCATCGCCCACTACGACTACTGGTCGGACAAGGTGCGCCGCTCCATCGTCGTCGATTCGAAGTGCGACCTGCTGCTCTACGGCAACGCCGAGCGCGCCATCGTCGAGATCGCACACCGCCTGGCCGCCAAGGAGCCGGTGCAGCAGATCACCGACGTGCGCGGCACCGCCTATGTGCGCCGCGAAACGCCCGAGGCCTGGTTCGAGATCAACTCCACCAGCGTGGACGAGCCGGGCCGCGTCGAGGCGCACGTCAACCCGTACCTGATGGTGTCCGACCAGGCCAAGGCCAACGGCGCCACCTGCGCGAAGGAAGACGAGGCCGAAGCTGTCGCCAAGGCCGCCGAAGCCGCGGGCTCCGCTGCGGGTTCGGTCGTCAACCCCGCCATCAAGCCGCTGAACTTCGTGCCCAACCCGGCGCTGCAAGGCCGCGGCAAGATCGCCGTGCCGCCGCGTGACCGCTCGGTGATCCGCCTGCCGTCGTACGAGCAGGTGCGCAGCGATCCGGTGCTCTACGCCCACGCCAACCGCGTGCTGCACCTCGAAACCAACCCCGGCAACGCTCGTGCACTGGTGCAGGCGCACGGCGAGGGCGCCACGGCGCGCGACGTGTGGATCAACCCGCCGCCCATTCCGCTCACCACGGCCGAGATGGACCACGTGTTCGACCTGCCGTATGCGCGCAGCCCGCACCCGCGCTACGCCGACGAGAACGGCAGCCACGACGGCGCGACCAAGATCCCCGCGTGGGAAATGATCCGCTTCAGCGTGAACATCATGCGCGGCTGCTTCGGCGGCTGCACCTTCTGCTCGATCACCGAGCACGAAGGCCGCATCATCCAGAGCCGCTCGGAAGACTCGATCATCAAGGAGGTCGAGGCCATCCGCGATTCGGTCAGCGGCTTCACCGGCACCATCTCCGACCTGGGCGGCCCCACGGCCAACATGTACCGCCTGGGCTGCAAGAGCCCCGCGATCGAGGCGGCGTGCCGCAAGCCCAGCTGCGTGTACCCGGGCATCTGCCCGAACCTGGGCACCAACCACGACCCGCTCATCAAGATCTACCGCCGCGCGCGGGCGCTCAAGGGCATCAAGAAGATCCTCATCGGTTCCGGCCTGCGCTACGACCTGGCCGTGCAGTCGCCCGAGTACGTGAAGGAGCTGGTGCAGCACCACGTCGGCGGCTACCTGAAGATCGCGCCCGAGCACACCGAGCAGGGCCCGCTCACGAAGATGATGAAGCCCGGCATCGGCAGCTACGACAAGTTCAAGCAGATGTTCGAGAAGTACTCGGCCGAGGCGGGCAAGAAGCAGTACCTCATCCCGTACTTCATCGCCGCGCACCCGGGCACCAGCGACGAGGACATGATGAACCTCGCGATCTGGCTCAAGAAGAACGGCTTCCGCGCCGACCAGGTGCAAACGTTCTACCCGAGCCCGATGGCCACGGCGACGACGATGTACCACACCAACAAGAACCCGCTGCGCAAGATCACGCGCGAGAGCGAGACGGTGGACATCGTGCGCGGCGACAAGCGCCGCCGCCTGCACAAGGCCTTCCTGCGCTACCACGATGCCAACAACTGGCCGCTGCTGCGCGAAGCCCTGAAGAGCATGGGCCGCGCCGACCTCATCGGCAACGGCAAGCACCACCTGATCCCGACGTGGCAGCCGCTGACCGATGGCGGCTACACGAGCGCGCGCCGCAAGAACTCGACCTCCGCGCCGGTGGCCGCCAAGGCCGCGGCACCGGTCCGGCTGGCGCCGGTGAAGCCCTCCAAGGGCCGCATCCTCACGCAGCACACGGGCCTGCCGCCGCGCGACAACGGCAGCGGCGGCAAGCCGCTCAACAAGCCTTCACGCAAGGTGCGTTGAGGCCTGGTCGAAGACGCGGTCAGCCCAAGGCCGCGTGCTTCGACAGCCAGAACACCCACGCCCCCAGCGCAGCGCAATGCAGCGCGACCGTGACGTAGAACCGCCACAGGAAACTCGCCTTGCTCGACTTGTGCCGCAGCAGCTGCTGCGCGCACCAAGCGCCCGGCCAGCCACCCGCGAGCGCGAGCAGGTGCAGCGTGCTTTCCTGCGTGCGCCAGCGCCCGGCCTGCGCCGCGCGCTTATCGAAGGCGTAGGCCCCGAAGGTGAGCAGGCTCAGCCCCGCGACGACCGCCAGCGCGAGCAGCGGCAGGCGGCCGAGCCAGACGGCGGCGCCCAGGCCCAGCGCGTAGACCCCGATCAGCCACGCGCCCCACGGCGTGCCGGCCGTGCTGCGACCCGAAGGCCGGCGAGGCTGCGGGCGTGATGCTGCACGAGGCACGGCAGCCGCCGAGGCCGCAGCCGCTTCCACGGCCACCGCACGCGGCCCCTTGCCGCCGACATGGATCTCTTCGAAGTGCACCGCCATGCCGACCTGCGGCCTCAGCTGGCGGTCGCGAAAGTCGCGCAGGTGCACGAAGACGTCGGCCGACACCTCCGGGCTGCGGATGAAACCGAAGCCGCGCTCGGCCTCCCAACGAACGAGTCGACCTTGGCGCTTCATGGATTGCGGTGAAAGAGGGCAGGGCACATGCGGGCGATTCTCTCTTGTGGGCACGGGACACCGCTCCTATCATCGACCGCTCATGCACCTGCATCACTCTCCCCCTTCGTCGACCTGCCGCTGACGTTCGCGCGCGCCTCGCGCCGCGCCCGTCAGGCCCGCAAGTGGTCGCTGCCGTCCGCCTTCTTCTGCTGAATGAAGAATGCCGGGCGGTGGCCGGATGGTCATGCCCGCCCCCGGCAATGCGTCGACGCGACGCCGAGGCGACGGGCCTCACGGAGAGATTCAACATGAATGCAAGAACAACGGCCGCCCTGGCCTGGGGCGGCGTGCTGCTGGCTGGCGTGCTCTGGGGCGGCGGCGCCCTGGTGGCGCAATTCCTGATCGACGGCGGCATCGCGCCGCACAGCCTGTCGCTCGCGCGCTTCGCGCTGGGCATGCCGCTGCTGTGGTGGCTGCACTGGCAGGCGACGCGGCGCGCGCCGGTCGCCGATGCCGGGTGGCGCCACCTGACGCGGCGCGAGCAGGGCCACGTCGTCGGCACCGGCGCCGCGATGGCGCTGAACGTGAGCTGCTGGTTCGCCGGCATCGCGCACCTGGGTGCCGCGCTGCCGACGGTGATCTCGATCTGCTGCGCGCCGCTGATCGTGGCCTGCGTGTCGGTGCTGCGCGGCTACGAGCCCTTCGGCGCGCGCCTGCTCGGCGGCCTCGTGCTGGCGCTGGCGGGCGTGCTGCTGCTGGTGATGCCGGCCGCTGGCTGGGGCGCCTTGCCGGCGGGCTACGGTGCCGGGCTCGCGTGGTCCTTCGGCTCGGCCGTCTGCTATGCGTTGGTGGTGCTGGGCAACGCGCGCATGCCGGCGCGGGTGCCGGCCGTGACCGCGTCCGCCTGGGGCATGAGCGCCGCGGCGCTGTGCATGCTCGGCGTCGCCGTTGCGAACGGCATCACCTGGCCCGAGGGCACGGCGCAATGGACGGGCGCGGCCTACACCGGCGTGGCCACCACCTCGGTCGCCTACCTGGCCTTCGCCTGGGGCGCGCGTCGGCTGTCGCCGACGGCGGCGGTGGTCGGCACGCTGATCGAACCGCTGGTGGCCGCCTGGCTGGCGGCGCTGTGGCTGGCCCAGCCGATGGCGCCGCGCCAATGGCTGGGGGCGGCGCTGCTGGCGGGGGCGATGCTGCTGCTGGTGCGGCGGAACCGGGGTATCGTGTAGCCCCATGATGAGCCGTTCGCCCCCCTTGCCGGTTTCGTGGAAACGCATCCTGGCGGTGGCCGCCTGCTGCGGCGTGTCGCTGCTGGCGCAGGCTGCGGCCCCCGAGGCCTCCGCGCCCGCGGGTGCCCAGGCCCTGCGCGCCGAACACCAGAAGCTCAGCGACAAGCTCGACCAGAGCCGCTTCGGGCGCCCCGTGCAACTCGACTCCACCGAGACGCCCGGCGGCCTCGAGGGCGACATCTACGCCGTGGTCGAGCACCCACTGTCGAAGGTCAGCGCGGCACTCAAGGGCTCGGACCACTGGTGCGAACTGCTCACGCTGCACATCAACAACCGGCGCTGCCGCATCAGCACCTCGCCGCAGGGCAAGGAGACGCTCACGCTGTTCGTGGTGCGCCGCTACGACAAGCCGGTCGACCAGGCCTTCGAGCTGCCATTTGCCTACCGCGTGGCCAGCGCCACGCCCGAGCACCTGCAGGTCGAGATGTCGGCCGACACCGGCCCGTTCGGCACCAGCAACTACCGCGTGCGGCTCGAAGCGGTGGCGCTCGACGAGCGCAAGACCTTCCTGCACTTCAGCTACGGCTATAACCACAACACGATGGTGCGGCTGGCCACGCAGGCCTACCTCGCCACCTTCGGCAGTTCCAAGGTGGGCTTCACCGTGGTGGGCAAGGGCGCCGACGGCCAGCCCGAGTACATCCGCGGCCTGCGCGGGCTGGTGGAGCGCAATGCGATGCGCTACTTCCTCACGCTCGATGCCTACCTGGCCACCGGCGCCAACGACCCGGCCGAGCGCCGGCAGCGCTACTGGTTCGCGGCGGCCGAGCGCTACCCGCGCCAGCTGCACGAGGTCGACCTGGACACCTACCTCGCGGTGAAGCGCGAAGACCGCCAGCGCGACGGCAGCGGTCGCTGAGAAGGCGCTGAGAGCGCGCCGACCACCGCAACCTTTCGGTTGCAGTTTCACGGGCTTGTCATCTGCCTCGGCATTAATCGCCGGGGCTTGCGCCTTTGCGCGGGCGCATCACAAGGACAACAAGCAATGCGCAAGACAACAAGAGGATCGAGGATGGGATGGCTGGCGCTCGTGGGCGCTGGCGCGGTGCTGACCGCCTGCGGCGGCGGCAACGGCGGCGGGGGCGGCTGGTCGTTCCCGGTGGGCGGCGGCACGACCAATCCGCCCGCTGCACAGTCGAAAACCGGCACCTTCCTGGATGCCGCCGTGGAAGGCCTCGACTACGTGGCCGGCAGCGCCGCCAAGGCCGCCACCAACGCCAAGGGCGAGTTCACCTGCAAGGATGGCGAGACCGTCACCTTCAGCGCCGGCGCGCTGGCCCTGGGCAGCGCCGCATGCGGCGAAGCGATCACGCCGCTCACCCTGGCCGGCGGCAGCGACGTGAAGGCCGATGCCGTGGTCAACCGCCTGCTCGCGCTGCAGAGCTTCGACGAGGACCGCGACCCCGCCAACGGCATCCGCCTGACGCCCGCGCTCAAGGCCGCCCTGACGGCCGGCGCGCTCGATTTCAACGCCGCGCCCGACGCCTTCCACACCGCGCTCAACGCAGTGCTGGCCGCGTTGCCCGCTCCCTACAATGCCCGCATGGTCGACTCGAACCGCCGCATGCTGGCCCGCGAACACTTCGAGGACACGCTGGCCTCGCGTCTGGCCGCACCGGTCACCGAAGCGTCGACGCAGACCAATCAGCTCGGCGCCATCGGCATCGCCGTCACGCGCTACCAGCTGCAGGCCGACACCCGCTTCCACGTGCCCTACGAGGGCGACAGCGCGGACATCAAGGCCGACTTTCCGCAGGGCTTCCTGCCGGCCTACGGCTCGGGCCTGGCGTTCAAGGGCAAGGCCGACGACGGCGCGCTCGAGTTCTACGCCATCACCGACCGCGGCCCGAACGGCGACGGCCCGACCGCGCCCGTGCCCGGCGGCGGCGACGGTGTCACCAGCATCAGCAAGGTGTTCCCGGCGCCATCGTTCGCGCCGAGCTTCGGCATCGTGCGCGTGGGCAAGACCGGCGCGGTGCTCAGCACCAGCGTGCCGCTCAAGCGCGACGCCAACACCAAGATCACCGGCCTGCCGCCGCGCTCGGGCGTGGGCTCGACCGGCGAGACCCCGCTGACCGACCAGTACAAGTTCGACGAAGCCAAGGCCGGCTACGACGCCAACGGCCTCGACCCCGAGACCCTGGTGCTCGACAAGGCGCGCAACGTGCTGTGGACCAGCGACGAGTACGGCCCCTTCATCGCGCGCCTGAACATCGCCAGCGGCGTGGTCGAGAAGAAGTACGCGCCCGGCCCTGGCGCCACCGACCTGCCGGCGGTGCTGGCCCAGCGCCGCCCCAACCGCGGCATGGAAGGCCTGACGCTCGATGTGGCCAGCGGCGTGCTGCACGGCTTCCTGCAGAGCCCGATCGACCCGCGCGATGCCAACGGCAAGTCGATCAAGGCCAAGCCACCGGGCGGCAGCAACACCGACGTGCGCCACATCGCGAAGTTCACGCGCTGGCTCGCGTTCGATCCGGCCACCGAGACCTCGAAGCTCTACGCCTACCCGATCGACGGCAGCCAGTACGACAAGGACCGCACCGGCAACGCCAAGCTCGGCGACATGGTGAGCCTGGGCAACGGCCGCTTCATCGTCATCGAGCAGGGCGCGCGCAAGGGCGACGGCAAGGTGTTCAACAAGCTGATGCTGGTGGAGCTGCCGACCAATGCGACCGACATCAAGGCCTTCGACCACAACCTGGAAATCAGCAGCATCACGCAGGCCGCGTCGAACGGTGCCGACTATTCGACCGTGGTGACGATGCGCAAGACCGAGCTGCTCGACCTCAACGTGCTGGGCTGGCTGGCCGAGAAGGCCGAGGGCCTGACCATCGTCGACGACCAGACCCTGGCGTTGGTGAACGACAACGACTTCGGCCTGGGCACCGTGCTGCTCGGCGCCGATGGAAAGACCGTGGCCGGCAGCGTCGAAGACTGCACGGTCGATGCCACCGGCAAGCTCTTCAGCGGCTGCCCCGCGGGCGCCACCAGCGCGCGCATCACGCGCGGCTCCGACCTGGAGCGGCCGACGCGCATCTGGCTCATCAAGCTCGATCGCAAGCTGAGCGACCTGCGCCTGCCGGTGTCATGAGCGCCGTCAGTCGGCCAGCGTGAGCAGCGGCACGTCGCGCTCACGGCCCATGGCCTCCAGCTCGGCGCGCGTGCGCGTCGCGAGCCAGGCGGCCAGCGCCGCGTGCGTGGCCGGTGCCATCATGTCCGGCGGTGCCACGCCGGCCACGTCGCACAGGCGCGCCGCGAAATGCGGCTCCAGCGCCGCCACCGCCACGCGGCCGTCGGCGCAGGGGTAGACGCGGTAGCCCGCGTGCGCGCCGCCCACCGCGCCTTCGGGTTTCGTCAGGCCCCAGGTACGGGGCAGGGCGAGCCAGTCGGCCGAGGCGTTCAGCGCCACCTCGAGGTACACGCCGCCGCGCTGGCGGGTCTGCTGCAGCACGGCCTTCAGCACCGCCTCGCTCGCCAGTAGCGCACCGCCCATGTCGGCGTACAGCGTGGGCGGCAGCGCCGTGCCGGTGACGAGGCCGCTTTCGGCGAGGTAGGTCAGGTCGTGGCCCGGCTCCTCCGCGCGCTCGCCCGGGGCGCCGACGATGGCGACCTGCGACAGCGCCGGATGCCGCGCCTGCAGCGAGGCCCAGTCGAGCTTCAGCTTCTGCAGCGCCGAGGGGCGAAACGAGGTCAGCAGCACGTCGGTGCGGGCCAGCTCGGCGTGCAGCTGCGCTTGACCGGCCTCGGTCTTCAGGTCGACCGTGCGGACCTCTACGCCCTCGTGCAGCGCGGTGTACGCGGGCCGGTTGTACAGCCCCATCGGATCGCCGCCGGGCGGCTCCAGCTTGAGGCAGGCCGCGCCCATCGTGCGGCAGCGCAGCAGCGCGGCGGGGCCCGGCAGGTTGAGCGCCAGGCTCAGCACGCGCACGCCGTCGAGCGGCAGGAAGGAAGCATCGGAGGAACGGGGCATGGGTCGTGTGTCCGGAAGGTCCAGGGGTGAAAGGGAAGGGGGCGCGGCCATTTTCACCCGCCGGCAGAGCCAGATTCCGCAAGCCACAACGGCCTGTCGGTCGTAGCATGCGGCCGATGGCAGCACGCGCTCTTGCCGCTGCCGCAACGCCAAGGAGACCCCTCATGTTCGAAGCATCCCTGATGCGCGGCCAGCGCATCCTCGTCACCGGCGGCGGCACCGGCCTCGGCCGTGCCATGGCCGAGCGTTTCCTGAGCCTGGGCGCCGACGTCGCCATCTGCGGCCGGCGCCAGGCGGTCTGTGAAGAAACCGCCGCCGCCTGGCGCCAGCAGTTTCCCGATCGGCGCATCGATGCCTTCGGCGTCGACATCCGCATCGCGCAGCAGGTCGACGACATGGTCGAGAGCCTGTTCCAGAGCGGCGGGCTCACGGGCCTCGTGAACAACGCGGCGGGCAACTTTGTCTCGCCGACCGAGAACCTCTCGCCGCGCGCCTTCGACGCTGTGGCCAACATCGTGTTCCACGGCAGCTTCTACGTGACGCAGGCCGTGGGCAAGCGCTGGGTGGCGCAGGCCAAGTCGGGCGCGTGGAAGCCGGGCGATGCCTTTCGCAGCGTGATGAGCATCATCGTCACTTGGGTCGACAACGGCAGCCCGTACGTGGTGCCCTCGGCCATGAGCAAGGCCGGCATCGAGGTCATGACCAAGTCGCTCGCGGTGGAGTGGGCGCGCCACGGCATCCGCCTGAACGCGGTGGGCCCCGGCGAGATCCCGACCGAGGGCATGAGCAAGCGCCTGAACCCCGGCGAGGAACCCGGCGCGCGCAGCATCAAGACCAACCCGATGGCGCGCGTGGGCCGCATGAGCGAGCTGCAGAACCTCGCGTCCTTCCTGATGGCGCCGGGCCAGTGCGACTGGCTCACGGGCCAGAGCATCATGATGGACGGCGGCAATGCGCTGGCCACCGGCGGCAACTTCTACGAGCTGCGCGAGTGGAGCGATGCCGACTGGCTGGCCGCGCGCGAACGCATCGAAGCGCAGAACCAGAAGGACAAGGCGCAGCGCTGACGCTTACTTGCGCGGCGCCTTAGCCGCACCCACGGTGACCTGCTTGCGCACGGGGCTCGACAGCACGAGCGAGGTGGTCACCGAACCGTCGACCGCCAGCGCGTCCACCACGCGCTCCAGGTCGGTCGGTTCGGCGATGGCGCAGCGCACGAAGAAGCAGTCGGCGCCGGTCACGCGGTCCACCGCGAGCACCTCGGGCATGGCCTCGAAGAGCGCGAGGTAGCGCGCAATGGCCGCGTGCGTGGTGTCGATGCGGATGATGGCCTCCAGCCCCACGCCCAGCGCGCGCAGGTTCACGCGCGCGCCGTAACCTTCGATCACGCCCGCATGCTCGAGCTTGCGCACGCGCTCGCTCATCGCCGGCTGCGACAGGCCGATGCGCTTGCCGATCGCGGCCAGGCTCTGGCGCGCGTCGGTCTGCAGAGCTTCGAGGATGAGGCGATCTTTCTTGTCGAGGGTCATGGCGTGCGGCGAAAGAAGAGGGGACCGATGATCGATCGGTAAGGTGTGCCGATTTTCGATGGGTTGCCCTTCTGCGCGCGCGGCGCGGGCGCTATGGTGGCAGTCATCTTTTTCCAGGAGACCCCATGCAACTCGTCGGCATGCTCGACTCGCCCTTCGTTCGCCGCGCCGCGATCTCGCTGCGCCTGCTCGGCCTCGCTTTCGAGCACCGCTCGATCTCGGTCTTCAGCACCTTCGAGCAGTTCCGCGCGATCAACCCGGTGGTGAAGGCCCCGACGCTGGTGTGCGACGACGGCACGGTGCTGATGGACTCGACGCTCATCATCGACCACGCGCAGGCAGTCGTTGGCCGCAGCTTGTTTCCTACCGATCCGGCGGGTCGGTTGCGCGACCTGCGCCTCACGGGGCTCGCGCTCGCAGCCTGCGAGAAGACGGTGCAGATCGTCTACGAGCGCAACCTGCGCCCCAGTGAGAAGCAGCACCAGCCGTGGGTCGACCGCGTGCAGGACCAGCTGAACACGGCGTATGCGGAGCTGGAGCGCGAACTGGCCGCCGCACCGCTGGCGGCACCCGCAGAAAACACGATCACGCAGGGCGGCATTTCGGCGGCGGTGGCCTGGACCTTCACGCAGTTCATCCTGCCCGACGCGGTGCGCCCGTCGGACTTTGCGCAGCTCGCCGCCTACACGGCGCAGGCCGAGCAACTGCCGGTGTTCGTCGGCGCGCCGCTGGCCTGAGCGACCGCGCTCAGGCTGCGATGTCCGCCCCGCGCTCGGCCAGCAGGCCGCGCAGCAGCGAGCGGTGGCAGCGCGACTCGTCTTCGCAGTAGCAGCCGACCGCCAGCGCAGCGGTGTGCGAGAGCGCCGCGAGCAGGTCGAGGCTGCGGCTCGCGTCGGCCTCGGCCATCTCGGCCTTGTACTTGCGCATGAAGGCGTTCCATTGCGCCGGGGTCTCGGCTTCCTGGCCCAGCTTCATCGTCTCGGCCGACGGCGCGAGGTTGGGGTACCACACGTCGTACCAGTTCTGCGAGGCGAACTCGGTCTTCGGCACGCCGCGCGGCGGGCGGCGCACGGTGCCGATGCGCAGGCCCTCGCCGGGTGCGCGCGGGGTGCCGAGGCGGACGATGCGGATGCTCATGACGGGGATCTCCTGGGGCTGTTGTTGTGATGTGTTCGACTGTCAGGTGCCGACGATACCGCCGTCGCGCCGGCGGATTGCCAGCGTGGCCGAGCGCGGGCGGGCGCTGCCGGGCTGCGCGCCGTCGGGCCAGGCGCTGTTGTGCTTCGCGTCGCCGTCGTCGCGCGACTCGCCCGGGTGCTGGATGTTGACGAACAGCGTGCGCCGGTCGGGCGTGACCACGCAACCCGTGATCTCGCAGCCGTTGGGCCCCGTGAGGAAGCGCTGGATGCGGCCCGTGGCCGGGTCGGCGCACAGCATCTGGTTGTTGCCGAGCGCGGCGTAGGGCGGCTTGCCCATGGACTGCCCGCTCATGTCGGTCTGGATCCACAGCAGCCCGCCGCTGTCGAAGTGCAGGCCGTCGGGGCAGCCGAAGACATCGGCGTGGTCGCCGGGGTAGCGCGTGCCGGCGCCGGGCTGCGCCGGGTCGCCCGCGAGTGCGTAGTGGTCCCAGGCGAAGGCGGTGCTGGCTGCGTCGCCACCGTCCTCGCGCCAGCGCAGGATGCCGCCGAAGAAGTTGGGCGCGCGCGGGTTGGCGGCATCGGCGCCGGGCTTGCCGAGGTCGCCGCGCTGTGTGTTGTTGGTGAGCGTGACGTACACCTCGCCGCTGTGCGGATGCACGGCGATCCATTCGGGGCGGTCCATCTTCGTGCCGCCGACGATGTCACCCGCCAGCCGCGCGTGGATCAGCACTTCGGCTTGGTCGGCGAAGCCGCTGGCGGCGTCGATGCCGTGGCGCCCGTGCACCAGCTCGAGCCAGCGCCCGCGCCCGTCGGCGTCGAAGCGCGCGACGTGCAGCGTGCCTTCGTCGAGCAGGTGCCGGTTGGCCGCGCGTGCGGCGGCATCGGTGCCGGGGCGCACGGGGTCGCGGCTCACGAACTTGTAGATGTATTCGAAGCGCGCGTCGTCGCCCATGTAGACCACCACGCGGCCGTCCTTCGCCACGGTGCAGGTCGCGCTTTCCTGGCGCTTGCGGCCGAGCGCGGTGCGCTTGACGGGCACCGACTCGGGGTCGAAGGGATCGATCTCGACCACCCAACCGAAGCGGTGCGGCTCGTTCGGGTGGCGGCTCAGGTCGAAGCGTTCGTCGAAGCGCCAGTACTCGACCCACTGCGCGCCCGGCACCGTGCCGTAGCGGCGCTGCGCGGGTGTCGCGTTCTTGGCTGCCTCCTTCGGGCCGCCGAAGTAGCCGTGGAAGTTTTCCTCGCAGGTCAGGTAGGTGCCCCAGGGCGTGACGCCCATCGCGCAGTTGGCGAAGGTGCCGAAGACGCCGGTGCCCGCCGGGTCGGCGGCGGTGCGCATCAGCGGCGTGCCCGCGGCGGGGCCGGCGATGCGCATCGGCGTGCGGCCGTGCACGCGGCGCGCGTAGGGCGAGGGCAGCACCTGGCGCCAGCCTTCGGGTGTGCGGCGGACCTCGATCACCGACACGCCCATCGCATGCAGCGACTTGCGGACCTTGTCGGCGTTCCAGGCCTTCACGCCGTCGGGGTGCAGCAGTTGCTCGTCGGTGTACTCGTGGTTCATCACGAGCAGGCCGCGTTCGCCGCGCGCATCGAGCGCGAAGAAGTGCATGCCGTCGTGGTGCATGCCGGCCTGCAGGGCCTGCTCGTCGGCGCTGTTGCCGGCGTCGGGCGCGAAGGCCGGCATGCGGCCCGCAACGCCCGTGGGCGCGCCCCAGGGGTAGAGCATCTGCCACTCGTACTCCGGCGGCACCACCACCGCGTCGCGTTGCGAAATGGGCACGCTGGTGAAGAAGCCCGCCGGGCTTGTCGCGCCCGTGGAAGGCGGCAACTGCGAGCGCGCGCAGCCCTGGCCGAACAGCGCGACGACGGCGGCGGTCGCGCCCGATTGGAGGAGAAAGTGACGGCGGTCCAGAGGCATGACGAGGCGGCGGAGGTGTTGGGTCGGCGACAGTGCGCATCATCGCCCAGCGGCCCGGTCGCGCGATACTGAGCCGATACCCGGACACCGACAGGAGACATGCAATGAGCGACCGTATCGAATGGACCCGCCACGCCGACGGCGTGGTGGAACTGCAGCTGGCGCGCGCCGACAAGATGAACGCGCTCGACCCCGCGATGTTCGACGCGCTGGTCCAGGCGGGCGAAGCGCTGCGGGGCGACAAGAGCGTGCGCGCCGTGGTCATCGCGGGCCGCGGCAAGGCCTTCTGCGCGGGGCTCGACATGGCGTCGTTCGAACGCATGGGGCAGGGCGCCGCCAGCGACGTGCTGGGCGCGTCGGCCGGCGGCACCGACCTCGTCGCGCGCACGCACGGCCTCTCGAACGCCGCGCAACAGGTGGCGATGGTGTGGCGCGAAGTGCCGGTGCCGGTCATCGCGGCCGTGCACGGCGTGGCCTTCGGCGGCGGGCTGCAGGTGGCGCTGGGCGCCGACATCCGGCTCGTGGCCGCCGACACCAGGCTGTCGGTGATGGAGATCAAGTGGGGCCTCGTGCCCGACATGGCGGGCATGGTGCTGATGCGCGAACTGGCGCGCACCGACGTCGTGCGCGAACTCACCTTCACCGGCCGCATCTTCTCGGGCGAAGAGGCCGTGCGCCTGGGCCTGGCCACGCGCGTGGCCGCCGACCCGCTGGCCGAGGCGCTGCAGATGGCGCACGAGATCGCAACCAAGAGCCCCGACGCGATCCGCGCCGGCAAGCGGCTGCTGAACGCATCGCTCGCGCACAGCGCCGCCGAGCTGCTGATCGCCGAGTCGGTCGAGCAGCAGGCGCTGATCGGCAGCCCCAACCAGCGCGAGGCCGTGAAGGCCAACATCGAGCGGCGGGCGCCGCAGTTCAGCGCGCCGGCCTGAGTTTCTTCTTCTCGTTTTTTCCTGCATTCCTCGCGGTGCGGACACCGCGAGGCGCAGCTGTTTGCGCGCCCGTTTCTGCCGGCCGAAGTGGCGGTCGCAACATTTCGTATGCCAAAAATCGTACACAAAGCGCGCCATCCGTGTCTTTGTGTAAGAATTAAGTAGTTGTTTTCCCGAGTAATTCGGCGGAATTGACCGCACTTTGTGTGCAGAAGGTCACGTCTTGCCGTATGCCCTCGGTCGGGAAAATGACTATCGGAGTCACACTCGAAAACAATTAATCAACTTTTGCTTTGGCTAGCGACGGCGTTCCGCATGTCGACGAATACGTTTTTTTGCAATCTCAGCGTGCCCATCCTCGTGGGCGAGGACCGCTACAAGTACGTCCCGATCGTGGGGGTGTTTCGCAGCATCCCCATCGAGCAGGTCGACGAGTGGGTGATGCACCCCGACGGCCGTCCGCGCAGCGATCGCGAACTCGCCGCCGAAGTGCTGGTCGAAATCCGCAAGCCGCTCGGCACCAGCGGCCACACGGCGCCGAACGCCTTCGACGTCGCCGACATCCTGCAGCTCGATCGCGCGGCTGCCATCGTGGTGTCGACCTTTCTCGCGGCGCTGCCGCGGGTCTGAACACCGCCTCGCGGCTTCTTCCTTTTTCTTCCCGTCTCAGCTCGCGATGGCGCCGACCGCCCAGTAGAAGGTCGGCCGCGCACCGTTGAGCAGGTGGTCGCCCACCACGCGTCCCTTGTAGATCGTCGGGTTGTGCGATGCCAGCGTGCGCGCATTGCGCCAGTGCCGGTCGAGCCGCCGGTCTTCCTGCAGCGCCGAGGCGCCGCCGATGTCGAACAGCCGCGTGCCCGCCTGCAGCACCGCATCGACGATGCCGGCCTGCGCCTTGGCGGTGTTCAGCTCCACCTCGAACAGCAGCTGCTCGGGCACGGCCTCGCCGCGCTGCAGATGGCGATCGACCTCGCCCAGGCCGCGCGCCACCGCCTGCACGGTCGACGCGGCCACGAAGGCCGTGCTCGCGAGCTGGCCGATCACCTGCTGCACCAGCGGGTCTTCGCGCGGCGTGGCGCCGCTGCCGTGGCTGTAGACGCGCTTGCGCGGCTGCACGAAGGCCACGGCATCGCGCACGATGGCGCGCGCGATGCCCGCCAGCGTCGCCAGGTGCGTGAGCTGGAAATGCGCGGTGAGCGGCGTGGGCTGGTCGCGCACGTACAGCAGCACGTGCTCGGGCTTCACGCGCACCTGGCGAAAGCGCGTCGTGCCCGAGGCGCTCAGGCGCTGGCCGAAGCCGCGCCAGTCGTCGACACGCTCGACACCCGCGGTTTCCGCGGGCACGAGCGCGATCACGCGGTCGCTGCTGCCGTCGTCGTTCAGGCGCTGGGCCGCGACCGAAATCCAGTCGGCGTAGAGCGTGCCGGTGCTGTAGAACTTGTCGCCGTCGAGCCGCCACGTGTCGGCGCTCTGCGCGTCGCGCGTGAGCGTGGTCTGCAGCGCGCCGAGCGCGCCTTCGCCGAGCTCGGTGGTGGCGTTGCCGAAGATCACGCCGTCGGCCGCCAGGCGCATCCAGGGGCCGTGCAGCGCGGGGTCGATCTCGGCGAACAGGCGCTCGATGAAGCCGAAGTGCGCGCGAAGGATCTGCGGCAGGTTGGAGTCGGCCTCGCCGAGTTCGATCAGCAGGTCGTACAGCTGCTCGACCGATGCGCCCAGCCCGCCGTGCGCGAGCGGCACGCGCAGTGCGCCGAAGCGGGCGGCCTTGAGCCAGGCCACCGGCGCGTAGGCCAGTTCGCGGTCGTTCTCGCGCTGCGCCGCGTGTTCGGCGATGCGCGCAAAGACGGGGCGGAAGCGCTCGGCGAGTTGCTGGGAAGAGGGTGCGAGCGTGGATGGGCGGGCGGGGGCCGTGGGCGCGGCGGGGCGCGTCGGCGTGTCGTGGATGGATGCCATGGAGAGCCGGGCGGCCCCGAGGGCGCGCCGGAAAAGAGCGATACAGGCGTGGGACTGTGCCCGCGCCATGCCGTCGCTGGGAAATACGCTTTTCGTGTTTTCTTATGCGCGGCGGACGGGCTGCGCCCTCGCGTCAGAACTCGCCCTTGAGCCCCACGCGCACGCCCACCGATCCGCTCGCGCCGCTGACCCCGGCGGAGAGCGCCAGCGGCATGTCCGTCGCGAGGCGGTGCACGACGCTGGCACCCATCGCGGAGTGGCCCTTGTAGTTCGCCAGTTGCGCGGCCCAGCTGGTCTTGCCCGGTGCGGACGGCATCGGCGCATCGCCCATCGCCATCGCCGCGGCCACGCCCTTGGCCGCGAAGCTGCGCGCCTCGGACACCGCGGCCGCCGTCAGCTGCTGGGCCTGCTGCAGGTTGACCGCGTCGGTGGGCAGCACGCCGGGCGCCACGTTGGCGATGGTGCGCGTCTGGCCGGTGGCGGCATTGCCCACCGACACCGAGTTGTCGCGCGTGGCCACGGAGCCCTGGCCGAGGGCGACCGAGTTCGATCCCGCGGCCAGCGTGTTGGCGCCCAGTGCCACCGCGTTGTTGCCGGTGGCGATGGCGTCGTTGCCGACGGCGGTCGTCGGATCGGCCAGCGCCTTCGCGCCCGCGCCGATCGCCACCGAGCCCGCGTAGCGCGCCTGCGCCCCGTTGCCCATCGCCGTGGTGTTGTCGCCGTTAGCAGTGGCGTTGGTGCCCAGCGCCGTGGCGCCCGTGCCCGTGGCCTGTGTGCCGGTGCCGCAGGTCACGTTGCCGCCGCTGAAGCTGCACAGGCCGTTGGACAGCGCCTGGTTCATGACGCCCTGCAAGGCGGCGATCTGCTGCATCGTGAAGGTGTTGGCCGTGGTCAGCGCGCCTTGCTGCACCTGCTGCAGCTGGCCGACGTTGGCGGCGTCGGTGGCGGCGACGCCCGCGCGCACGTTGCTCAGCGTGGTGCCGGCGCCGCCGTTGGCGTTCAGCGCGACCTGGGCACCGCCCGCGCCGTATTGCGCGGAGTTGTTCGCCACGCCCAGCGCCGCGTTGGCGGTGCCCTGGGCCGTGGCTGCGGCCGTGGTTGCGGTGTTGGCCGTGCCCTGGGCGGCCACCGCTGCGGCCTGCGCAGTGGCGACGCCCGCCTGCGCGGTTTGCGCGGCGCCCAAGGCGGTGTTGGCGGTGCCTTGCGCCGCGCCCGCGGCGTCCCTGGCGAGGACGGCCGTGCCATTGGCCGCGGAGGCCGCGGCCTGTGCGGTGTCCGCGGCCTGCCGCACGGTGTACAGCTGGCCGCCGTTGACGGCATCGGTGCTGGTGGCGTGCACCGCGCCGGCGCTCACGTTGACCAGGCCGCGCGTCTGTCCCGCGCTGCCGAAAGACACGGTGTTGGCCGATGTGGCGACCGAGTTCGCGCCGATGGCCACGCCGCCGTTCGCACCGTTCGCGACCCGGCTGCCCGAGCCGATCGCCACGCCGCCCGCGGCCAGTGCTGCGGCGCCCGAGGCTGTGTCGCTCGCGCCGCCGATGGCCGTGCTGCCGTTGCCGGAGGCCTGGGCGCCCTGTTGGGAGCCCAAGGCGCTGCCGATGGCGACGGCGGCGTTGCCCGATGCCTGTGCGCCGCTGCCGCCCGACGGGGGGGAAAAGCCGCAGCAACCGCTAGCGCCGGTGCCTCCCGCGCCGAGCGCGATGGCCCCGCTGGTCGATGCCTGTGCGCCACGTCCTCCGGTGCCGCCCGTGCCGCCTGCGCTGCCCTCTCCACCGGTGCCTCCGCCTCCGATGGCCGTCGTGCCGCTTGCGGTGGCGCTGGCGCCGGCCCCTCCCGTGCCGCCGGTCCCGCCGGACGTTCCCACGCCACCATCGCCGCCCGCACCCAGCGCTGTCGCACCGTCGGCGGAGGTCGAGGCGGCACCTCCGCCGACACCGCCGAATCCACCCGACTGCACCGCGCCCACATTGCCCACGTTGCCGTGGACCAGGCCGGCCGCATGGACACTGCCGGCAACCAGCAAGGCCACGGCGGCCAAGTGCCGAAGGGCGCGGATGCGCGGCGGTTGTCCATGGACACCATGGATGTGGACGTGGATCGGCATGGACTCTTCCCCTGTGAAAGCAAACAAGACAAACGCGACGAAGTGTGTCTTTTTGCCCTCGAGGGAGCCATCACCGAAAACTGGTACGAGCCCTCGCCAGGGGGCTAGATCGCCTTGACCTCGAAGTAGGCTTCGTCGGTGTCGCCCAGGTCGCGAAAGCCCGCCGTGCGCGCGGCGTCGTAGGCCTTGACCCAGCGCGCGGCCAGCGCGAGTTCGCGCTTGGTGAGGTCGGTGTCGCTCGACTCGCTGGCGTTCTGGAAGGCGCGCATGGCTGGCAGCACGTCGGCGCCCAGTTGCTTTTCGAGTTCGCGCCGGAAGCGTTGCTCCGCGACCCTGACTGCGTCGGCCGACGAGTGGGGGTAGTCGATCAGCTTGGCGGAAAAGGCGTCACGCGGTTCGTCCTCGGTGTCTTCGAGCGCGGCCGCAACGGCAGAGGGCTCGTGGAAGTTGAAGAGGGGCGAGGGCGGCGTTGCCGGCCGGGGGAAGAAGAGTTCAGCTTGGGTCATGGTTCACCCACGCGTTGGACTGGGATGCGTTCTTCGGCATGTGGATTCCTTGAGAATACTGTTTAAATGTACAGTATTGAATCCAGAATTCAAACGACAGACGGCGCGCATCTGGCGCGTGGAGCCTCTGCTTTAATGGCGCCTTGCCGGGGAGGGCCCAGGCTGTGTCACAGAGGAAGGCGACGTGCAGATGGATTGGATGACCGTCCTGGGGACCGTCGGAGTGATCGTCCTTCAAGGGCTGTCGTTCTGGTTCCTCTACTGGCTCTGGAAGAAGCTCCGTACGCCCAAGGCGCCCCGGGCGGGGGCTGCGCCCCTTGCGATCAAGGGCGGCGCGGTGCCCGTCGTGGCCACCTTCACCGGCCTGCGCGGACTGCCGTGGGTGGCGCTGGCGACCAACAGCCTGAACCCTGTCTTGCGCATCGAAAGCGAGCAGCTGGTGTACCGCGTGCTGCGCCAGCGCGAGCGGCCTTTCGCGGACATCCGCCAGGTCGATGTGCGCGAGGCCTATGGCACCTTCAACCTGATCTTCGAGTTCCACGACGCGCGGCGGACCTTCGTGGCCAATGTGGGCACCGCGGCGCGCGGGGCGCAGGCGTTGGCGCTGCTGCCGTCGGGCGTGCCGTTGTCCGCGCGTGCACAGGTCGCTGCCGCCGACGGGCATTGATGGCCGCCATGTCCGCAGCCTTTATCTCGATGGTGCCCTTGCTTGTCTACGGGCTCGTGGCCTGGTTCGTGGCCATGGTCGCCTTGCTCGCGCTGGGCCTTGTGTGGCTGGCGTTGGACTGGCCGGGCGCCGTGCCGCTGTCCAGGTTCACGGCCTGGTTCGGTTTCCTCACGGATGCGGTCTTCAGTCTCCTGGGGGGCTTCGCCATGGGCGCCTTCGCCGTCTGGGACACGATCAAGAAGTCGCGAACCGCCATGACGGACCTGCCTTCGATGGCCGAGTACATCATCGTCCCGGTGGTGCTGGGGGTGCTGTCGCTGCTCATCATGAAGCACGGCTGGTACACCTTGACCACCAGGCTGCGTGGCAAGACACGCTGAAGGCGCAAGCGGCCAGGGTCGGCGTCCGCTGCCCGTGCCATTCTTTCAGCGACGACTCATTGCCAGGTGGTCCTTCCCTTGTTCTGACGGCCAGGGGCCAAGGGCCTCAACGGCCGGGTCCGAAATGATTCTGCGCAACGCACCGACGCCCGCCGGATTGCACGGCATTGCAGGCGTTCTCGGCGGCGGCGTATTGCTGTTGGCGCGTCTGGCGTTCCGCGGCGATCTGGGCGGGTGTCACGCCGGGCTCGGTGGGGCAGTTGGCGGCGATCATGTCCAGCACCGTCTTCGTCATGAACATCACCGTTTCCTGGCTGGCGGTGATCGAGGCATTGGGTGCGACCTTCGTCGCGATGACCGACTGCTTCATGGCTTCGCAGGTCTGGCTGGAAAGGCGCGTTCCGGCAGGGCGGCTGGCCGCGTTGGCCGTGCCCGCTGGCGACGAGCCGCCACCCGCGTTCGTGCTGCCACCCGACTCACCCGTCATCTGCCGCGCCGTCGTGGCCGCCAGCGGATGGTCGGGGAAGCGGCTCATCAACGTGCGCTGCACTTCGCGCGCGCGGGCGCGGTCGCCCTGGGCGTTCAGTTCGTCGGCGCGGGCGAACAGCTGGCCGGGGTTCATCGTCTGCAGGCTGGTTCGGAATTGCTGTTCGGCCTGGGCCGCCTGCTCGCGTTTGCGCTGCTGTTCGGCTTCGGCCGCGAGCCGGTTCTTTTCTGCTTCGGCGCGGGCGGCGGCCTCGCGGTCGCGCGGCAGGTTGACGTCGATCCGGTTGCCCTCGGTGTCGATGCGCGCGCCTACCGACAGCACGCCCTTGTCGTAGCGGCCTTCCTCGGATAGCGACCCGTCGGCGCGGTACTCGCGGCCCTGGGCGGGCTTGCCATCCACGCGCAGGCCCTCGAAGCGCGAACCGTCGGCGCGCGTGAAGGTGCCCTGCACGGCGCCTGTGTCGGTCCAGCGGCCGACCAGGGTGGCGCCGTTCTTGAATCCGTACGCGCCCGCGCCGACACGCTTGCCGTTCACATACTCGCCCACGAACCGGTCGCCGGTGGGGTGCAGGACGTCGAATGCCCCCTGCCTCTCGCCTTGCCTGTACTGGCCGCGCTGGATCTCGCCGCTGGAGAAGATCGTCGTGCCGGTGCCTTCTTCCTGGCCGTCCCGGGTCTGGCCGTAGTAGACCCAGGTGGTGCCGTTCTTGCCATTGCCGCTCAGGGTATCGCCGGTGCCCGCATCGCGCACGCGGTTGCTGATGTCCTGTGCACGGGGCTGGACGTCGGGCCGGGCGCCCAGCGCACGCTCGTTGCTGCGCTCCTCGCTGTTCAGCTCTGCCGTGAAGATGGCATCGGGTGTGACTTCCTTGCGATAGCCGAACAGCAGCGTGCGCGTGCCTTCGCCAATGGCCGCCTGCAGCCGCTCCAGGTAGCTCTTGGCGCGTGCGCAGGTCTTCTGCACGTTCAGCACGAAGCGGCAGCCGACATGCGCGGCGCAGAGATCGGCCTGGGTGACTGTGGCCTCGTCCTTGAGCTCGGCGCAGTTGGCGATCTCGGGATTGACCTGAGCCCGAGCGTCCGCAGGAGCAGCCAGTACGCAGGCCGAGAGGACCAGCACCGACAGGAAGTGGGTGGGGATCTGGATCGCGTGCAAGAGGCCATGCCGACCTCGGCGGTGGGAGGTGGCGTTAGGTTCTTGCGCGGTGGTCTTTATCGTCATGGCGTCATCCCCTCGATGTGAGACCAGTCGAATCTAGTCGCTCGATTTGCAAGCGAAATACCTCTTTTGTGGGAGTCCACGGAAACCAGTGGGCTGTGACTGGACTGGCCAAAAAAAAGCCCGCACGAAGGCGGGCAAGGGTGGTCCTGAGGAGAGGAGGGAAAAACTGGGCCACTGAACTCAGTCTGGTGGCCGATCTTCTCGATCAGCGCACCGAGGCATATTGGCTATTGCATGTTCCCCCGGTTGTATTGGTCAAGCCCACGCTGAAAAGCCGTTTTCCCGTTGTACGCCTGATCATTCTCCCGAAAATATTGGGCAGCAGTCTGAAAATCCTTGGCGCATTGCTTGTAATGGTTGGCCGCCATCGGTCGGCGATTCTTCTCAGCCTCATGAGCCGCGGTTTCACATTTTCTTTTATTGTCCATGGATGTCGTCCAATTGCTGGCGAGTGCATGAGAAGAGACGAATGCCAGCAAGATGGCGAGAGAAAATCGAATCATGTGAACTCCTATAAAACCCTGTTTGGTCAATGATGAATTGCAAGATTTATTTCGCCTCAGGGTTCCCGCCGGATACGATTTGAGCGCTCCCTGGCTTCTTGAACGGATCCCGCTCCCCGGGTGTTGAATCGAACAAGGCACGAGGCGTGTGCGTCTTGGGCGCGCTTGAGCCTGGTGGCTGCGCAGTACTCTCTGTCGTCCTGTGTTCGCTCGCGCTGGCATTGCGCGCGCGTTGTCATGACGGCGCTGTCGAAGTCCCCGCATGCGCGCTGCGCTTCATTGCCGCTCGCAAGGGCGGCGTAAAGAAAAAGGCCGAATGCCAATAGCGGGCTCTTGTAATTCATCGACGTCTCCTCGTGGTGGAAGACCCGAATCTATCCATGCCATTTTGCAAACCAAATACCGCATTTGTGGGAGTCAACGGATGCCGGTAGCACGGCGGCGATCACCTTTCGGAGGATGGCTGGGCAGTCTTGGGAGAGATCGGAGGGGGCTGTACCGCGAGGGAGCGAGCAGGCGACGGGCGGGTTGAACCTACCGCCGCATCCGTGGGCAGCAAGCGCGTCGACTTGACGGCAGCTCGCGCATGCGTGCTCTGTGCGTCGTCCTTCCGGCGGAGCAACGGCGCAAAAGTTGGAGAAACCCGTTGCGGTTGGAGACGCAAATGGCCTGCCCGGAGGGGATCGAACCCCCGACAACCTGCTTAGAAGGCAGGTGCTCTATCCAACTGAGCTACGGGCAGATTCCGGTCGAGAAGCGAGGGCCGGAGCCTTCGGTCCTCGGGCCGCAAGTGGTGCGACAACAGACCCGAAAAATCAACGGTCTGGACGCTTCTGCCTCTGACCGGGGAAGCGCGGATTCTACCTACATCCCTCCATGCACGACGCCTTCGGCGGCGGTCGTTGAGAGGGCGAAAGGGCGGGGCTGGCGCCGGAGGACACCCTGGCGGTCTCGGCGGCCTGCTTCGACGCGAGCTGCTTCTTGCCGCAGGTGCTGCACCGGTAGAACCTGAGGGCCGGCAGCATCCTCATCCAGGTTCGCCGCTCGATGCGGCGAAGGCCGGCCAGGCCGCAGGAACATCGGAGAAACAGATTCAGCAGCATCACAGAAGAGTTCAAACCGGGAAGGTGTCGACACTCTTTCCCCGACGCTGCTTCGCGGTTTGCGCAACCGTGAAGCACCCGCGTTCGATTCTGTGGGGGCGCAGGGCATGCAGCGAAAGGGCAGCACGCGCAACAGATTGCTAAGGACGGCGTTTCGCCCGCCCGATGCCTCTGTGGATCGCGTGGGCGGAGAGGGCGTCAGACGTTTTCCGAGCGGTACTTCCAGACCGCGTCGTTCACCGCGCGTTCGGACGCCAGTTGCTTCTTTCCGCAGGCGCTGCATTGGTAGAAGCGCAGGCTCGAGAAGAGTCGCATCCATGGCCGGCGCTCGATGCGGGCGAGATGCCTGAGGCCGCAAGAACAGCGGGAAAAGTAATTCAGCATCGGAAAAGGGTCCAGGGGTGAGGGTTCTGCTGTGACGTCCATCCCTGACTCAGCTCTTCGGCTTTGTAAACGCGATTCCACTTACTTTGTAAACACGATCACGATTGGCTTGATTCTGCGTGAGCGCCGAGGGCCTCGCGGGTAGTTCCTTAAGAAAAAGGTTGTCTTGACGGTGTAACAACAAGGCAGCGGCGTTGCCTGATGTACGGAAAGCCGTGGGTCGTGCTACGAAACGTCTAAAGGGCGGTGAGATTCGCGGCGATCACGAGCGGCCCGGAAAAGAAAAAAGCCTGCAACGACTTTCATCGTTGCAGGCTTTCACTTTTCTTTTGGTCGGGGCGAAAGGATTCGAACCTTCGACCCTCTGGTCCCAAACCAGATGCGCTACCAGGCTGCGCTACACCCCGCCAAGCCTTCCATTCTAGCCCGAATAAGAGGCCGCTCAGCGCTTCTCGTACTGTGTCTTGCCAAAAAGGATCTCGCGCGCCTTGTCATCGGTGATGGGACGGCGCAGGTCGGCCAGCACTTTCACGCCGCGCTGCACGGCGGGGCGCGCGGCGATGCCGTCGAACCAGGCCTTCAGGAGCGGGTAGTCGGTGAGGGTGATGCCCTGGTTCTCCCAGCTGCGCAGCCACGGGAAGATGGCAATGTCGGCAATCGAATAGCTCGTGCCGGCGATGAACTTGTGCTTGGACAGCTGCCGGTCGATCACGCCGTACAGGCGCCGGGCCTCGTTGGTGTAGCGGTCGACGGCATAGGCGATCTTCTCGGGCGCGTAGATGCGGAAGTGGTGCGCCTGGCCGAGCATCGGACCGACGCCGCCCATCTGGAACATGAGCCACTGCAGCACGTCGTAGCGCTCGCGGTCGCCCGTGGGCAGGAACTTGCCGGTCTTGCCCGCGAGGTACACGAGGATGGCGCCCGATTCGAACAGCGAGATCGGCTGGCCGTCCGGTCCGTCGGGATCGGTGATGGCGGGGATCTTGTTGTTCGGGCTGATCTTCAGGAACTCGGGTGCGAACTGGTCGCCGGTGCCGATGTTCACCGGGTGCGCGTGGTACGGCAGGCCGCACTCCTCGAGCATGATGTGAATCTTGTGGCCGTTCGGCGTGGGCCAGGAATAGACCTCGATGGGCGATGCGGGCATGTCGCGGGCTCCGGAGTGAGAGGGTTGTGACGGGAGAACGGCAGCATATACACGCCCCTGCGGTCGCGTGCGGGTGCGGGCATTGGCCGCACGGTTGACCGCTTACCCCACCTGCCGCTCGTGCGCGTTGCACCACATCCAATGCTCGCCGGGCTCGATCGACTGGATCACCGGATGCCCTTCGGCCCGCGCATGTTTCGTGGCGTGGCGGTTCTTCGACGAGTCGCAGCAGCCGACGTGGCCGCAGTGCACGCACAGGCGCAGGTGCACCCAGGTGTCGCCGGTCTTCAGGCAGTCTTCGCAGCCGCGGGGCGCGTACGGTTGGGCGAGGTCGGCGGGAACGTGTTCGCAGGCGTGGATGGGCATGGGTGTTTCAGGACAAGAAGGGTTCAGGCCACGGCCGAGGCCGACGACAGGTGCTGGTGAATGAGCGCCACCACCGCGGCGCCTTCACCGATCGCACCGCCCACGCGCTTGACCGAGCCCGAGCGCACATCGCCCACCGCGAACACGCCCGACACGCTCGATTCGAGCGCCGTGGCGGGGCGCGCCGGAAAGCCGCTGCTCGCGGCCGGGCCGGTCAGCACGAAGCCGTGCTTGTCGACCGACACGCCGCAGCCTTCGAGCCATGAGGTCTCGGGCTCCGCGCCGACGAACAGGAAGATGTTGCGCGCCGGGCAGTCGTGCTCCTGGCCCGAGGTGTGGCAGCGCCACGTGGCGCCGGTCAGGCCTTCTTCGGGCGCCCCGTGCAGCCGCACGAGCTCGGTGTGCGGCTGCAGCGAGATGTTGGGCGTGGCCTCGATGCGGTCGATGAGGTAGCGCGACATGCTGGCCGCCAGCGACGGCCCGCGCACCAGCACGTTGACCTTGGCCGCATGGCGCGACAGGAACACCGCCGCCTGGCCGGCCGAGTTGCCGCCGCCCACCAGCGCCACTTCCTGCTGCGCGCAGATCTTCGCTTCGATGGCCGAGGCCCAGTACCAGATGCCGCGGCCTTCGAATTCGGCCAGGCGCGGCACGCCGGGGCGGCGGTAGCGCGCGCCGCTCGCAATGACGACCGTGCGTGCGCTGATCGTGCGGCCGTCGGTGAGCTTCAGCGCGAGACTGTCCCGCGCGTTCTCGCGCGAGCAGTCGAGCGCTGCCACCTGCGCCGGGATCAGCATCTCGACGCCGAACTTCTGCGCCTGCACGAACGCGCGGCCCGCCAGCGCCTGCCCCGAGATGCCGGTCGGAAAGCCCAGGTAGTTCTCGATGCGCGCGCTGGCGCCGGCCTGTCCGCCGAAGGCGCGGCAGTCGAGCACGATCACGCGCAGCCCTTCGGAGGCGGCATACACGGCGGTCGCGAGGCCGGCTGGACCGGCACCGACCACGGCCACGTCGTAGAGCTCGTCGCGCGCCGCGGCGTCGACCATGCCGAGGCAGCGCGCCAGGCCCTCGTCGCTCGGGTTGACCAGCACCGAGCCGTCGGGGCACACGGCGAGCAACTGGTCGGGGCCGTACTGGGCGAGCAACGCGGCGGCATCGGGGTCGGTGGCCGCGTCGACCAAGTGATAAGGATGGCCGTTGCGGCGCAGGAAGTTCTCCAGCCGCGCCATCTCGGGCGAGTCAGGCCGCCCGATCAGCACCGGCCCGGCCGCACCCGATTCGATCAGCGCCACGCGCCGCAGGATCAGCGCGCGGGTGATGCGCTCGCCCAGGTCGGCCTCGGCCACCAGCAGCGCGCGCAGGCGGTCCGGCGGCACGACCAGCGCCTCGACCTCTTCATCGGCATGTCCGTCGACCAGGGCAGGGCGCCCGCTGAGCTGGCCGACCTCGGCGAGGAACTCGCCCGGCCCCTGGCGTGCGATCGGCACCACATGGCCCAGGCCGTCGCGCTGCGTGACGGCAACCACGCCCTTGAGCAGCACGAACATGCCGGCGCCGGTCTCGCCGGCGGTGAACAGGCGCTCGCCGCGCGCAAAGCGCTGCACGCTGCCGAAGCTGGCGATGCGTGCCATCTCGGCGTCACTGAGGACGGGGAAAGTCTGGTGCAGGCGGCTGTTGGCGCCTGGTGCGTCGGTGGCCATGGGGTCGAACTCCGTGTCGCGAATGCCCCGCATTAGACGCCGAAGCGGCGCCAAAGCGACGCTGACGCGCGTTGTAACAACGTCATGTGTCTGCCACGCCGCTGACATGCCGGTTTCATTGCGCGTGTCCAGACTCGGTCAGCAGAAAGGGATTTCCCATGAAAGAACTGCCGAACCCGACGTTTCCGCTCTCGCAGCTCGGACTGCGCGCAGCCTTGTGGCCCGCACCCGCTGCCGGAACCCCCGCCGTTGCTGTTGCTGCCGCCGCCACCGTCGCCGCACTGGCCACCCGCACGGCGGTGCCCGAGGCGCCGCTGGCCGTCATCGTGCCGCCGGTGGTCGAAGCCAAGCCGGGCATCACGGTGAGCTGGGCGCGTCATCTGGATGACGTGCGCGCCGCGCAACGCCTGCGTCACGACGTGTTCGTCGGCGAGATGGGCGCACGTCTGACTACGCCGCTGGCCGGCCACGACATCGACCTGTTCGACGACTTCTGCGAACACCTGCTGGTGCGCGACGAACTCACCGGCCAGGTCATCGGCACCTACCGCGTGCTGACCCCCGCGCAGGCGCGCCGCGTCGGCAGCACCTACAGCGACACCGAGTTCGACCTGACCCGCCTGCGCGACCTGCGCGAGCGCATGGTCGAGCTGGGCCGCAGCTGCGTGCACGCCGAGCACCGCCAGGGCGGCGTGATCCTCGCGCTGTGGGGCGCGCTCGCCGGCTTCATGCACCGCAACAAGCTCGACACCATGATCGGCTGCGCGAGCATCCCGATGTCGCACAACGGCGTGACCAGCGGCGACGCGGCCGCCAGCATCTGGCGCCAGCTCTCGGCCAGCCACCTCGCGCCTATTCAATACCAGGTGCAGCCGCGCCTGCCGCTGCCGGTCGAACGGCTCGACAGCGCGCTCGACGTGGAACCGCCCGCGCTCATCAAGGGCTACCTGCGCCTGGGCGCCAAGGTGCTCGGCGCACCGGCCTGGGACCCGGACTTCAACACCGCCGACCTGCCGATGCTGATGCGCATCGACGACCTGCCGGCGCGCTACCGCAAGCACTTCCTCGGCGCATGAAGCCGGCGGCCATCCGGCCCGACGCCGGGCCGCACGCTGCTTCGCCGTCGCCGAATGTGTCAGGTTCGCTCTCTGTGGGGCAGGGCGCGTCACGCGAATGTCATGGAACTGTCACGGACGAAGTTGACACTGTCATATTTCAGCCGTCGTGTTCTCCCGTGCCGCTTGCTCCAGAATCAGTGCCCATGTCCTCCCTCTCCGCTGACCCGTCACGCGCCGGCGAAGCGTCTTCGTTCGCGTTGCTGGACCGCGACCACAGCATCCTCTCGTTCAACGAGCGCGTGCTCGACTGGGCCCACCGGCCCGAAGTGCCGCTGATCGAACGGCTGCGCTACCTGTGCATCGTGTCGTCGAACCTCGACGAGTTCTTCGAAGTCCGCGCCGCACCGCACCTGAGCGCGGGCAGCGCCGGTGATCGCAAGGGCACCTACACGGTCGAGTCTTTCGAACGCTTGTCCGAAGCGGCCCACACGCTCGTGGCGCGCCAGTACGCGCTGTACAACGACGAGCTGATGCCGACCTTTGCCACGCACGGCATCCACATCGTGTCGCACGGCGAACGCAACCCGGCCCAGCGCAAGTGGGTCAGCGAGTATTTCGAGCGCGAAGTGCGCCCGCTGCTGATCCCCGTGGGGCTCGACCCGGCGCACCCGTTCCCGCAGGTGGCGAACAAGTCGCTGAACTTCATCGTGCGCCTGGGCGGCAAGGACGCCTTCGGCCGCGAGAACCCGATCCAGATCGTCAAGCTGCCGCGCGTGCTGCCGCGCCTGATCAAGATGCCGGCCAAGGTGTCGGACGGCAAGACGCTGTTCGTGGCGCTGTCGAGCGTGGTGCGCGCGCACCTGGCCAGCATGTTCCCGGGCCGCGAGGTGGGCGACTTCTCGCAGTTCCGCGTGACGCGCCATTCCGACCTCGCGGTCGACGAGGAAGATGTCAAGAACCTGCGCACCGCGCTGCGCCAGGGCCTGCAGCACCGCCACTACGGCCAGGCCGTGCGACTCGAGGTGTCGGCCAGCTGCGCCGAATCGCTCGCGAGCTTCCTGCTGGCGCAGTTCAACCTGCCGCCGCAGGCGCTGTACCGCGTGCACGGCCCGGTGAACCTGGCGCGGCTCACGCAGCTCATCGACCTGATCGGCGAGCCGCAGCTGCGCTTTCCTCCGTACGCGCCGTCGTTCCCCGTCACGCTGTCGCCCGCCCAGTCGTTCTTCGAGCGGCTGCAGCGCGGCGACGTGCTGATCCACCAGCCCTTCGAAAGCTTCGACGGCGTGCTCGCGTTCCTGCGCGAGTCGGTGCTCGACCCGCAGGTGCTGGCGATCAAGCAGACCATCTACCGCACCGGCGCCGACTCCGAGCTCATGGATCTGCTGCGCGAAGCCGTGCGCCGCGGCAAGGAAGTGACGGTGGTGGTCGAACTGAAGGCGCGCTTCGACGAAGAGGCCAACATCAACTGGGCCGAGATGCTCGAGTCGATCGGCGCGCAGGTGGTGTACGGCGTGGTGGGCCTGAAGACCCACGCCAAGATGCTGCTGGTGACGCGCCGCGAGGGCAAGCAGCTGCGCCGCTACGGCCACCTGTCGACCGGCAACTACAACCCGCGCACGGCGCGGCTGTACACCGACATCAGCCACCTCACGGCCGACCCGGCGCTCACCGCCGACATGGAGGCCGTGTTCGTCCACATGGCCAGCCAGAGCCGCCTGCCCAAGCTCAACCGCATGTGGCTCGCGCCCTTCGACCTGCACAAGAACCTGGTCGCGCGCATCGATGCGCTCGGACAGGCCGCCGCCAGCGGCGAGCCCACGCGCATCGTCGCCAAGATGAACGCGTTGACCGACGAAGAGATCATCGGCGCGCTCATCCGCGCGGGGCAGAAGGGCGTGAAGATCGACCTCATCGTGCGCGGCGCCTGCACGCTGCCGGCACAGGTGCCGGGGCTCACCGACAACGTGCGCGTGCGCTCGGTGATCGGGCGTTTCCTCGAGCATTCGCGGGTGTTCTATTTCCGCCATGGCGAGGACGAGTCGCTGTACCTGTCGAGCGCCGACTGGATGAACCGCAACATGATGCGGCGCATCGAGCTGGCCTGGCCCGTGACCGACCCCAACCTGCGCCAGCGCCTCATCGACGAGTGCCTGGTGGCCTACCTGCACGATGGGCGCGACGCCTGGGACCTGGGCGGTGACGGCATCTACCGGCGTGTCGACCATGACACCCACCCCGGCGAGGCGGGTGCGTCCCCCGCGATCGAAGCGCATGGCGCCCAGGCCGCCTTGATGGGCCGCTATGCATCACGAGGAAACCACCGTGATGCGTCCGGCAATTGAAATTGAAGAAGAAGTTCGAAAGACGATGAGCATGGACTTGATCTTCTGGCGTCACGCCGAAGCCGAGGACTGGACCGAAGGGTGTGACGACATGCAGCGCTCGCTCACCCCGCGCGGCGAAAAGCAGGCCAAGCGCATGGCCACCTGGCTCGACCGGCAGCTGCCCGACGGCACGCGCATCGTGTGCAGCCCGGCGCGCCGCTGCGAGCAGACCGCGCTGGCACTGGGCCGCAAGTACAAGCTGCGCTCCGAGCTGTCGCCCGACACCACCCCCGACGCACTGCTGGCCGCCACGGGCTGGCCCAACGGCAAGTCGGTGGTGCTGGTGATCGGCCACCAGCCCTCGCTGGGCCAGGCCATCTCGATGCTGCTCGGCCTGAAGCAGGACAGCTGCCCGGTGCGCAAGGGCTCGCTGTGGTGGATCCGCACCCGCGAGCGCGACGGCGACGTGCAGACCGTCGTCGTGACGGTGCAGGCGCCCGAGCTTCTCTAGCTGCCAAAGCCGTCCTTCGCCGCGGACCCTGCCTGACGCTTGCGGACAGGCGCTTTGTCACGGTTGCGGGCAGAGCTGGCAGGGCGCTTGTCTCCCGGAAAAAGGGGCGAAGCACTCATGCGCGCGCGCGGCGCAATTTCTACAGTGTGACTCCACGGCAGCGTGCTTTTGACGCCGATGCGGGAAAGAAGCGGTGCCGGTCGACCACATCACTGGGGAAGACGCATGAAACCGCTCAACACACTGCCAGGAAGCTTCATGAACATGCTGCGTGCAGACGCGGACATGCGGTTGAAGGCGCTGTTTTTTCTGCTTGTTGCCGCAGCCCTGCTGTCGGGGTGTGCGATGAACACCGCCGCGCCTGTGCCACCGACCCGTCACGATGTCGCCCGGTCGATCGAGAAGGTCGAGCTCATCTACAACCAGGAAGACCAACTGATCGTCACGGATGGCGGCGGGTCGGGGCTGACGGGCTTCGCAGGGTTTCTGGGACCCCTCGCCGCGCTGGTGGCCATCTCCGTCGATACCAACAGCCGACTGACGATGGCCGCCCGGACCGACCAGCGCAGCAAGGAGTTCACGGCCGCAGTGAAGAACAGCGGCGTGACCATGGGGCTGAACAGGCAGTTCGCAGAGCGACTGGCGGCGCGCCTGCGGGACAGTGGCCGCGAGGTGAAGCTGACGCCTTTCTTCCGCGCGACCGGAGAGCACGCGCAGATGCAGGTGCAGGAACTCCAGCCGACGCCCGGCTACAGCACATTGATCTTGCGGATCACGACGTCCTATGGCGCGGCCGATGCGACATCGAGCTTCAAGCCGTACGTCTGGGTGGAGCAGTTGCTGAGGGACGAGAAGCAGTCCGTCGTGGGCCAGACCTTGCAGGTCGCCGACCTAAGCGAGCCGACCTATCTCCTGTACGACGGCCTGCTCAAGGACACCGCAGGTGCTCGCGAAGGGTTGAAGCGCGGGCTTGACCAGATCGTGCAGCCGGCCTATGTCAGCCTGTTCGGGGAAGACGAGCCGCGCAAGGCCAGCGCTGCGGCAGTCACGCAGACGGCCGGCATCGACACGAAGTGAAACGGCTCAGGCGCCGCTGAGTTCCACGCGCCAGTTGCCGGTCTTTTGCCAGGCCAGCACTTCCTCGCGCAGGAGGTGCGCCGACTGCGGGTACATCTCGGCCCAGTCGGGCGCGCAGGCGATCGTGAAGGCCCTGGCGCCGAGTGCCGCGAGGTTCAGCGCCTGCGGCTTGGGGTCGCGGCGCGCGTGGCACAGGATCACCGCCAGGCGCAGCGCCAGCAGCTGCATCACGAAGGTCTCGTCGTCCAGCGAGGCTTCGAGCTTGCGCAGCTTGCCGCGCTGGCCCAGCACGAGTTGGGCGAGGGCATGCAGTTCGTTCACTGCAAAGCCCGGCGCATCCGTGTTGTCGAGGATGTAGGCGCCGTGCTTGTGATAGTCGCTGTGCGAGACCAGCGCGCCGATCTCGTGCAGCTGCGCGGCCCAGCCGAGCTTGCGCAGGGCGCGGCCGGCGCGGCTGGAGGTGCTGCCGCCGCGCGCGGCGGGGGCGAGTTGCACGAACAGTGCGGCGGCGGTGTCGCTCACGCGCTTGGCCTGGGCCGGATCGACCGCGAAGCGGGTGGCGAGCCGGGTCACCGTGGCGCTGCGCATGTCGGCCACGCTCTCGTCGCGTTCGAGCAATTCGTAGAGCACGCCGTGACGCAGGGCGCCCTGGGCGACTTTCATTTCCTGGATGTCGAGCAGGTCGAACACCGCGCGCAGCACGCTCAGGCCGCCGCCGATCACGGCCTTGCGGTCTTCGCGCATGCCGTCGATGCGCAGCTTGTCGATGCTGCCGGCCTTGAGCAGGCGGTCGAGCAGCCAGTCGAGGCCCTCGCGCGTGACCAGGCCGGCCTCGCCGCCGGCCGCGGCGAGCACGTCGCCCACCGCGCCGATGGTGCCGGAGGCGCCATAGGCCACGTCCCACTGGTCGCGCGTGTAGCTGGAGAGCGCGTCGTCCAGCACGGCCTTGGCCGCCACTTCAGCGGCGCGGAAGGCGGGGGCGGTGAACTGGCCTTCGCCGAAATGCTTCATCGACCAGGCGACGCTGCCCACGCGGTACGACTCCATGCGTTCGGCCTCGAGCGCGTGGCCGATGATCATTTCGGTGGAGCGCCCGCCGATGTCGATGACCAGCCGGCGCTCCTGGTCCGAGGCGTCGGTGTGCGGCAGGTGGTGTGCCACGCCCTGGTAGATCAGGCGGGCTTCTTCCCGGCCCGGGATCACGTCGATGCCGAAGCCCAGGATGGTGCGCGCGCGCAACAGGAACTCTTCTCGGTTGCGCGCTTCGCGCAAGGTCTGGGTGGCCACGGCGCGCACCTGCGAGCGCTTGAAGCCGGCCAGCCGTTCGCCGAAGCGGGCGAGGGCGTCCCAGCCGCGCTGCATGGCTTCGGTCGTGAGGTTGCGGGCGCTGTCCAGGCCGTTGCCCTGGCGCACGGTTTCCTTGAGGTACTCGGTGCGGTGGATCTGTCCGTGGTCGACCTGGCCGATTTCCAGCCTGAAGCTGTTCGAGCCGAGATCGACCGCTGCGAGGCGGGTGCCGTTTTGCATGTTGTAGTGAAGAGGGCGGTTCTCTGATCGTAGCGCCGTGACAGCAGGCGCCGCCTCCCAAGTCACGTCACGGCGAGGGCTGGAGGTTAGGCGGGGTGAATGACGGTTGTGTGACAGCGTCACACACAGCAGGGGTGGCGCAGCGGCATTTTCCCTCGACAGAAGGGGTGTCACATCGATGTCACAAAAGCTTTTTAGAGTCCGTTCGAGCCCCCAAAGGGACTACTTCTTACTTCTCAAGGAAGCTTTATGAAAACGACGTTCAAATTTGCAACCGCCGGCCTCGTGACCGCGCTGTTCTCCATTTCCGCCTTCGCACAAGACGTGACCGGCGCCGGCGCCAGCTTCCCCGCACCGCTGTACGCCAAGTGGGCTTCCGACTTCAACAAGGCCACCGGCGTCAAGATCAACTACCAGTCGGTCGGCTCGGGTGCCGGCCTCAAGCAGATCGAAGCCAAGACCGTCGACTTCGGCGCTTCGGACGCTCCCCTGAAGGACGACGAACTGCAGGCCAAGGGCCTGATGCAGTTCCCCACCGTCATCGGCGGCGTGATCCCCGTGGTGAACATCCCCGGCATCAAGCCGGGCGAGCTGAAGCTCAACGGCCAGGTGCTGGGCGACATCTACCTGGGCAAGATCACCAAGTGGAACGACCCCGCCATCAAGGCTCTGAACGCGTCGCTGGCCCTGCCTGACGCCGCCATCGCCCCGGTTCGCCGCGCCGACGGTTCGGGCACCAGCTTCCTGTTCACCAACTACCTGAGCAAGGTCAACGCCGAGTGGAAGTCCAAGGTCGGCGAAGGCACGGCCGTGAACTGGCCCACCGGCGCGGGTGGCAAGGGCAACGAAGGCGTCGCCGCTTTCGTGAACCGCCTGCCCAATTCGATCGGCTACGTCGAGTACGCCTACGTCAAGCAGAACAAGATGACCTACGCCCAGCTGCAGAACGCCGCCGGCACGTTCGTCTCGCCCGACGACAGCGCCTTCAAGGCCGCCGCCGCCGGTGCCGACTGGAACAAGAGCTTCTACCAGGTGCTGACCAACCAGGCCGGCAAGGATTCGTGGCCCATCACCGGCGCCACCTTCATCCTGATGCACAAGGTGCAGGACAAGCCCGCCAGCGCCACCACCGTGCTGAAGTTCTTCGACTGGGCCTACAAGGGCGGCGACAAGACGGCCGACGAGCTGGACTACGTGCCGATGCCCGACGCCGTGAAGGCCACCATTGCCAAGGCATGGGGTGAAGTGAAGGACGCATCGGGCAAGCCGGTCGCGTTCAAGTAAGAAGCAACCCTTCATCCACCCTCCAGGACGGCGCGCCCATGAGCAACTCTTCGCTCCAGGACGCGCCGCTTTCGTCTTTGCCGGAGCGACCCGTGTCATCCACCTTCCCCGCTGCTGCCGCCTCCCTCGACCTCGCGGCCGAGCGCGCGCGCACCTCCGCCGCTCCTCCGCCGCCCGTCAAGGCGGCACGTTCCGGCCCCATGGCCGACCGCCTCTTCGGCTGGGCCGCCAAGGGCGCCGCGCTGCTGACGCTCGCGATGCTGATCGGCATCCTGCTGTCGCTCGTCGCCGGCGCCTGGCCCGCCATTTCGAAGTACGGCCTCGGCTTCCTCACGAGCAGCGTGTGGGACCCGGTGAAGGACGAGTACGGCGGCCTCGTGATGATCTACGGCACGCTGGCCACCTCGTTCATCGCACTGGTGATCGCCGTGCCGGTGAGCTTCGGCATCGCGCTGTTCCTGACCGAACTCTCGCCCAACTGGCTCAAGCGCCCGCTGGGCACCGCCATTGAACTGCTGGCTGCCGTGCCGTCCATCGTGTACGGCATGTGGGGCCTGCTGGTCTTCGGCCCCATTCTTTCCACCTGGGTGCAGCAGCCGCTGCAGAAGCTGCTGGCCGGCGTGCCGTACCTCGGTGCCCTGGTGTCCGGCCCGCCCGTGGGCATCGGTATTCTGTCGGCCGGCATCATCCTGGCCATCATGATCATTCCGTTCATCGCCTCGGTGATGCGCGACGTGTTCGAAGTGACGCCCGCGCTGCTCAAGGAGTCGGCCTACGGCCTGGGCTCCACTACCTGGGAGGTCGTCTCCAAGGTCGTGCTGCCCTACACCAAGGCCGGCGTGATCGGCGGCATCATGCTCGGCCTGGGCCGCGCACTGGGCGAGACCATGGCCGTCACCTTCGTGATCGGCAACATGAACCAGCTCAACTCCCTGTCGGTGTTCGAGGCTGCCAACAGCATCACCTCGGCCCTCGCCAATGAATTCGCCGAAGCCGGCGCGGGCCTGCACCAGGCCGCGCTGATGTACCTCGGCCTCGTGCTGTTCTTCATCACCTTCGTCGTGCTGTCGCTCTCGAAGATGCTGCTGGCCCAGATGAAGAAGAGCGAAGGAACCAAGTCGTGAGCACCGCGCAAAACCTGATCAACGCCAAGACCCTGGCAGAGACGCGCCAGGCGAAGTTCGCCGCGCGCAACCGCGTCAACAAGATCGCCCTCACGCTGTCGCTCGCCGCGATGGCGTTCGGCGTGTTCTGGCTCGTGTGGATCCTCTGGGAAACGCTGCGCCAGGGCGTGGGCGGCCTGGCGCTGGCCACCTTCACCGAGATGACGCCGCCGCCGAACGAGGCGGGCGGCATCGCCAACGCCATCTTCGGCTCGTTCGTGATGGTGATGCTGGCGACCTTCGTGGGCACGCCCATCGGCATCATGGCCGGCATCTACCTGGCCGAGTACAACCCCAAGGGCTTGCTCGCATCGGTCACGCGCTTCGTCAACGACATCCTGCTGTCGGCACCCTCGATCGTGATCGGCCTGTTCGTCTACGCCGTGGTGGTGGCCTACTTCAAGACCTTCTCGGGCCTGGCCGGCGCGCTGTCGCTGGCGCTCATCGTGATTCCGGTGGTGATCCGCACCACCGAGAACATGCTGCAGCTGGTGCCGCCGGGCCTGCGCGAAGCGGCCTACGCGCTGGGCACGCCGAAATGGAAGGTCATCCTGAGCATCACGCTGCGCGCCGCGCGCGCCGGTGTGGTCACGGGCGTGCTGCTGGCCGTGGCCCGCATCGCCGGCGAAACCGCGCCGCTGCTCTTCACCGCGCTGAACAACCAGTTCTGGACCGCCGACGTGAGCCAGCCGATGGCCAGCCTGCCGGTCACGATCTTCAAGTTCGCCATGAGCCCGTACGAGAACTGGCAACAACTGGCCTGGGCCGGTGTGTTCCTGATCACCGTCGCCGTGCTTGCCCTCAACATCCTGGCGCGCGTGCTGACGCGCAACAAACACTAAATCAAGAAGGCGCCAACATGCCAAACACCGTCGCACAACAACAACCGTCGCGCTCGAAGATCTCGGTCAAGGACCTGAACTTCTACTACGGCAAGTTCCACGCGCTCAAGGGCATCAACCTCGAGATCCCCGAGAACAAGGTCACGGCCTTCATCGGCCCGTCGGGCTGCGGCAAGTCGACCCTGCTGCGCACCTTCAACCGCATGTTCGAGCTGTACCCCGAGCAGCGCGCCGAAGGCACCATTGCGCTGGACGGCGAGAACCTGCTCACGTCCAAGCAGGACGTGGCGCTGATCCGCGCCAAGGTCGGCATGGTGTTCCAGAAGCCCACGCCGTTCCCGATGTCGATCTACGACAACATCGCCTTCGGCGTGAAGCTGTTCGAAAATCTGTCGGCCAGCGAAATGGACGACCGCGTCGAGTGGGCCCTGAAGAAGGCCGCGCTGTGGACCGAAGTGCGCGACAAGCTGCAGCAAAGCGGCTCGGGCCTCTCCGGCGGCCAGCAGCAGCGCCTGTGCATTGCGCGCGGTATCGCGATCAAGCCCGAAGTGCTGCTGCTCGACGAACCGTGTTCGGCACTCGACCCGATCTCGACCGCGAAGATCGAAGAGTTGATCGCCGAGCTGAAAAACGAGTACACCGTGGTCATCGTGACCCACAACATGCAGCAGGCCGCCCGCTGCAGCGACTACACCGCCTACATGTACCTCGGCGACCTGATCGAGTTCGGTGCCACCGAACAGATGTTCTTCAAGCCGCAGCGCAAGGAGACCGAGGACTACATCACCGGCCGCTTCGGTTGAAGTCAAAGGAAACACCATGACCGAGAAACACCTTTCCAGCCAGTTCGACAGCGAACTCAACGGCGTCTCGTCGCGAGTGATGGAGCTCGGCGGCATGGTCGAGTCGCAGATCCACCAGGCCGTGTACGCCCTGCTGCAGTTCGACGCCGAAGCCGCCGACCGCGTGATGGAGACTGAGCACCGCGTCAACGCGATGGAGATCGAGATCGACCGCGAGCTGTCGTCGATCATCGCCCGTCGCCAGCCCACGGCACGCGACCTGCGCCTCTTGATCGCCATCAGCAAGACCACCGCCAACCTGGAGCGCGTGGGCGACGAGGCCAACAAGATCGCGCGCATGGTCAAGTCGATCATCGAGAGCGGATCGGCCCGCCAGCTGCCCACCACCGAGCTGCGCATTGCCGCCGACCTGGCCTCGAACCTGCTGCGCACCGCGCTGGACGCCTTCGCGCGCCTGGACACGGCCGCCGCGCTGTCGATCCTCAAGGACGACGACCTCATCGACAAGGAGTTCGACGGCTTCGTGCGCAAGCTGGTCACCTACATGATGGAAGACCCGCGCACCATCTCCGCCAGCCTGGACCTGCTGTTCCTGGCCAAGGCCATCGAACGCATCGGCGACCACGCCAAGAACATCGCCGAGTTCATCATCTACATCGTCAAGGGCGCCGATGTGCGGCACACTTCGATGGAGGAAATCGAGTCGGCATTGCAGTGACGACCGTCGCCGCAAAGACTCCCCATAACGCATGAAGAAACCAAGAGTCCTGATCGTCGAAGACGAATCCTCGATCGCCGAGCTGATCGCCGTCAACCTGCGCCACAACGGCTTCGAGCCGATCTGGTCCGAAGACGGTGCCGCCGCCCAGCGTGAAATCGACGCCTTCCTGCCGGACCTGATCCTGCTCGACTGGATGCTGCCGGGCCAGAGCGGCCTGCAGCTTGCGCGCCAGTGGCGCAAAGACCCGCGCACCAAGGCCATCCCGATCCTGATGCTCACGGCGCGCGGCGACGAGCCCGACAAGGTGGCCGGCCTCGATGCCGGTGCCGACGACTACATCACCAAGCCGTTCTCCACCCAGGAAATGCTGGCGCGCATCCGCGCCGTGCTGCGCCGCCGCGCGCCCGAGGTGGTGACCGAGCGCGTCGAGATCGGCGAACTGGCCCTCGACACCTCCACCCACCGCGTCACCTGGCAGGGCGGGGCACTGAAGGTCGGCCCGACCGAGTTCAAGCTGCTGGCCTACCTGATGCAGCATGCCGAGCGCGTGCACAGCCGCGCGCAGCTGCTGGACAAGGTGTGGGGCGACCACGTCTACATCGAGGAACGCACGGTCGACGTGCACGTCAAGCGCCTGCGCGAGTCGCTGGGCGTGGCCGCGCCGATGGTGGAAACCGTTCGCGGAGCGGGTTACCGGCTGACGGCCCAAGTCACGGTGTGAGCAGCGCCGTGAGCCTCGGCGGCGGGCGCGGATAATCGCCCGCCATGCCTTTTCGTATTGCTACGTTTTTAATAGCGTCCCTCGCAATTGCGGCGGGCGCTGTCGGCCTTTTCGGCTGGAAGTACGGCTGGCTGGGTGCCTGGCTGGGCGCGGTGCTCTGGCTGGGCTTCGATGCCTGGCGCGCCGAACGCCTGCTGCGCGTGCTGCGCAACGACGCGGCCGGGCTGCCGTCGCGCGGACCGGGCGTGTGGGGCGAGCTCTCGGAGCGCATCCGCAAGCTGCTGCGCGAGCGCGAACAACAGACCCGGCAGGCCGAAGACCGGCTGCAGGAGTTCCTGGCCGCCATCCAGGCGTCGCCCAACGGCGTGGTGCTGCTCGACGAGCAGGGCCGCATCGAGTGGTGCAACCAGACGGCGGCGGGCCAGTTCGGCATCGATGCCGAGCGCGACCTGCTGCAGCACCTGGCGAACCTCGTGCGCGACCCGGCGTTCGTGGCCTACCTGGCCTCGTGGAACTACAGCCGCGACGTCGTCATCGACGCGCCCGGCCTCGTGCATGCGCAGCATCGCGGCCATCCGGTGCGGCTGTCGGTGCAGGTGCATCCCTACGCCGGCAACCGGCGCATGCTGCTCACGCGCGACATCACGGCGCTGGAGCAGGCCGAGGCGATGCGACGCGACTTCGTGGCCAACGTGTCGCACGAGATCCGCACGCCGCTCACGGTGCTGGCCGGCTTTGTCGAGACGCTGCAGAACTTGCCGCTGGATGCCGACGAACGCACGCGCTACCTGTCGCTGATGGGGCAGCAGTCGCACCGCATGGAAACGCTGGTGAACGACCTGCTGACGCTGTCGCGCCTCGAAGGCAGCGCGGCGCCATCGGGCAACCAGTGGGTGCGCATGCGCGCGCTGCTGGCGCAGTGCGAGGACGAGGGGCGTGGCCTGTCGGGCCGGCTCACGCCGCAAGGGCACCGGCTCACGTTCACGTCCGAGGCCGAGTCCGAGCTGTCGGGCGCGCCGACCGAGCTGCAGAGCGCGATGTCGAACCTCGTGAGCAACGCCATCCGCTATACGCCCGGCGGCGGCGAGGTGGTGGTGACCTGGCGGGTGCTGCCTGACGGGCGCGGTGAATACGCCGTGCGCGACACGGGCCCGGGCATTGCCGCCGAACACATTCCGCGGCTCACCGAGCGCTTCTATCGCATCGACCGCAGCCGCTCGCGCGAGACCGGCGGCACGGGGCTGGGGCTGGCGATCGTGAAGCACATCGCGCAGCGCCACGGCACCGAGCTGCGCATCGAAAGCACGGTGGGCAAGGGCAGCCGCTTCGCGCTGCTGTTCCCGGCGACGCGCGTGCGCGAAGCGCGCGTGATGAGCAAGTAAGCAAGCCGCGTGGCCCTCAGCGGGCCCGCGCCTTCATCGTCCAGCGCAGCAGCGCCACGAACAACAGCGCGGTGAGCGCCAGCGCCGCGGCGCTCATGAGCCAGAAGGCCAGCGGCGACTGCATGGCCGGCCACGGCCCCAGGCCGCGGTAGGCTAACAGGTAGCTGCCGCCCAGCCCCATGCCCCAGAGCATCGCGCAGTAGATGACCAGCGGCGCCAGCGTCACGCGGTAGCAGCGCAGCACGAAGACGCACAGCGTCTGGAACGCATCGGCGATGTGATACAGCGCCACCGTGGTCAGCAGCGCTGCTGCCATCGCGATCACGGCCGGGTTGTCGGAGTACACGTTGGCGAGCTGCGTGCGGAACACGGCCATCGCGCCGGCATAGAGCAGCGCGAACAGGGCGGTGAGCTCGAAGCCCAGCCGGCAGGCATGGCGCGCCCGGACGGTGTCGCCGGCACCGAGCCAGAAGCTCACGCGCGCGCTGGTCGCGATGGCGAGCGACAGCGGCGTCATGTAGGCCACGGCCAGCAGGTTGGAGGCGATCTGGTGCGCGGCCGCTGCAGCGGTGCCCAGGCGCGCGATGAAGAGCGCCATCAGCGTGAACGACGTCACTTCCACCAGCACCGCGAGGCCACCGGGCACGCCCAGCCGCGCGAACAGGCGGATCTGGCGCCAGTCGGGCGCCTCGATGCGTTCCCACAGCTGGTAGCCGCGGTAGAACGCGCCGTGGCGCAGCAGCCAGACCGCGCAGCCCAGCATGGCCCAGTTCACGCACAGCGTGGCCCAGGCGCAGCCCACCAGCCCCATCGCCGGCAGGCCGGCGCCGCCGAAGGTGAACCAGACCGACAGCGGCAGCTTCACGAGCAGCGAGGCCAACTGCAGCCAGGTCACGAGCTTGGGCTTGCCCAGGCTCTGGTTCAGCGTGCTGAAGAGGCGAAAGAGCAGGGCGGGCGCCAGCGCGAAGGCCAGCACCGCGAGGTAGGCCTCGACCTCGCCACGCATGTCGGCGGGCACCTGCGTCCAGCGCAGCGCGGCGCCGGGCAGCAGCAGCACGGTCATGCCGACCACGACGGCGATGGCTGCGAGGTAGAGCGACTGGCGCACCGAGCGGCCGATCTCGCTGCCCCGGTTGGCGCCGTGCAGTTCGGCCCACACCGGCAGCAGCGCCTGCAGCACGCCCATCAGCGAGACATACACGCTGACGAAGATGGCGGCGCCCACCGAGAGCGCGGCCAGCGCGCCTTCGGAATAGCGGCCCGCGATGATGGTGTCGGCCACGCCGAAGGCCATCACGGCCAGCTGGCCGATCAGCACCGTGCCGGCGTGCCGTGCGATGAGTCCGCGTTCGTTCCCGTGCGTGCTGCTGCTCACGGGTCAGCGCACGATCTTTTCGTAGAGCAGCAGGTCGTCCGCGGGGCTGCTGGGGCGGCGCAGGGTGCCGCTGAAGCGCCACTGTTCCAGCGGGATGATGGTGTGCAGCCGCTCGATGGTGTCGGGGCTCACGAGCAGCCACGGGCAGTCGTTGCCCAGCAGCAGCGGCTGCAGGTTGAGGTTGCCGTGGTGGCGCAGCGCCGCGACGTGCGGCCGGCTCAGCGCCAGCTCGGCAACGCAGCGCGGGTGGCCGATGCGCTCGGTCACGGCGCGCACCTGCGGGACGTAGCTGCGCGCGTAGTCGATGGACGGCAGCCACAGCGTCATCAGCAGCATCCAGCACAGCGCGGTGCCGCCGGCCGGCAGCACCAGCGTCTTCCAGAGCGCGGCGCGATGGCGCCCGGTGCGCCAGCGCACCAGCCAGCACCAGGCCAGCGTGGCGGCCAGGGCGAGCACGAAGGCCACCGGCGAGAACTCGGCCACGAAGCCCGGCACCAGCCGCGCCACGCTGGCGGCCGGCTTGCGTGGCGCGCCGGTCAGCATGGCGATCCAGTACATCCAGCCGAGCACGGCCAAGCCGCTGAAGAACAGCACGTTGAACCAGTCGATCAGCGCCGCCGCACTGCGCCGGAAGGTCGGCAGCGCAAAGGCCGCCAGCGTGGCGAAGGCGGGCAGGGCCAGCAGCAGGGAGCGGTCGGAGAAGTCGGTGGTCCAGGTGGCGGCCAGCGGCACCAGCGCGAACCACAGCGGCAGCGCGACGTGGCGCTCGAGCCACTGGCGGCGCCAGCGCCAGAGCGTCCAGATCGCGAGCGGCCAGACCGGCCAGGTGAACCACAGCAACAGCTTGGCCTGGCTGCGCACGTCGGACAGCAGCGAGTGGCCCAGCGTGATCTTCCATTGCGCCAGGCCCAGACCGAAGACCAGCGCGGCGGCCAGCACGGTAATGCCGACCATCGTCAGCAGGGCGGGCAGGGTGAAGCCGGGGCTCTCGTCGTCGCTGTAGCCTTCCACTGCACGGATGGCGCGCTGGTGGCGTTCGTAGGCCATGTACACGGCGCTGCCGATCGCCAGCGCGAGGCCGACCGTCGGCCCGCCGCTCAGCGTCATGCCGAGGGTGCCGACCACGAGTGCGATCACCGGGCCGACGCGGCGGTAGGGCAGCGCGGCCACGCCGTAGAAGAGGTGCGAGGCAAAGTACAACTGCGCCAGCGCGGGGGTGGTTTCATGCCCCAACTGGGCCAGGCCCAGCGAAGCGATCAGTGCCAGCAGGCCGCCATCGGCGATGGCGCGGGCGTAGTCGGTGGGGCGCGCCTCGCCGCCGAAGGCAAAGGCCACGGGCTGGGCGCGCGGCGTGCGGGCCAGGTAGTAGACGGCGTACCAGGTCGCGGTGAAGGTGCCCCACAGCATCAGCGCGAACACGAAGCGCACGGCCAGGTCGGGGTTGACCCACGACGGGGCGAGCTGGATCGCCCAGGCGCCGATCCAATAGGGGATCAGCGCGGGGGTCTCGGGGCGCATGCCCAGCAGCAGCGGATCGAACCAGCGGGCGATGCCCTCGGTGCTGCGGGCCAGCTCGGCCATGTAGCCGAAGGCCGTGATGTCGGCACTCTTCCAGGGGCCCCGGCCGAGCAGGCCCGGCAGCAGGTAGGCCGCGCACAGCAGCAGCAACGCGACGCGCGGCAGCCGGCGTACGGCATTCTGGGCAACGATCGCGGGGGTCGGCTGGTTCAAGGGCGAGGCGGAAGAGGCGAAGGGGTGATTGGAAAGAAAAAGGGCAGCGCGGTAAACCGGGCTGCCCTCGACGCCAGAGCGCGTGCCTGATTACTTGGCAGCGGTCTTGCCGAAGCGGTTGCGGAACTTCTCGACGCGACCACCCATGTTGTCCACCGACTTTTGCGTGCCGGTGTAGAAGGGGTGCGATTCGCTCGTGGTGTCGAGCTTGAACAGGGGCAGCTCGCGGCCGTCGTCGGTCTTGCCCATTTCCTTGGTGTTCGCGCACGAACGGGTCACGAACTTGAAGCCGTTCGACATGTCGACGAACAGAACTTCGCGGTAATTCGGGTGGATGCCTTCTTTTGCCATGGTGTTTCCTTTTGCGCTGTTGGAATCAATGCGCGGTCGATGCGAGAGCCACCAGCGTGCCAGCAATCTGGCGCGCCGCCCTGAGGTCTTGACGTGAAGTGAAGGCCAAGGAAGCCGGGCGACGTGCCCAGCCGCACTTTTCGCGGAGCCCATGATTATCGCATACTGCCCCAATTGCGAGCAAACCGGGCCCTCCCATGACTTCCACACCCCTTCGCGCCGGCCTTGTCGGCTACGGTTTCGCCGGCCAGACCTTCCATGCGCCGGTGCTTTCGGCCGTTCCGGGACTCGAACTGGCGGCCGTGGCGAGCTCGCAGCCGCACAAGGTACATGCCGACTGGCCCGGGGTGGCCGTGGTGCCCGACGTGGCGGCGCTGGTCGCCCGGACGGACATCGACCTCGTGGTGGTGGCGACGCCCAATGCCCAGCACCATCCGGTCGCCAAGGCGGCGCTGGAGGCGGGCAAGCACGTGGTCGTCGACAAGCCCTTCACGCTCGATGTGGCCGAGGCGCGGGAGCTTGAATTGTTGTCAACGCGCAACAATTGCGTGCTCTCGGTCTACCAGAACCGGCGTTTCGACGCCGATTTCCTGACGCTCCAGCAGGTCCTGGCGTCTGGCGATCTGGGGCGCCCGGTGTATCTGGAATCGCATTTCGACCGGTTCCGGCCCGAGGTCCGCGAGCGCTGGCGGGAGCAGCCCGTGCCGGGCGCGGGCCTGTGGGTGGACCTGGGTTCGCACCTGCTCGACCAGGCTGTGCAGCTCTTCGGCCGGCCTGACACGCTGCAGCTCGACACGGCCGCCTTGCGCGATGGCGCACGGGTCGAGGACTATTTCCACGCCGTGCTGCGCTACGAGAGTGGCCCTCATGCGCCGCTGCGCGTGGTGCTGCACGCCACGACGCTCGCGGCCCATGCGGCGCCGCGCTACATCGTGCACGGCACGCGCGGCAGCTACGTCAAGCGCGGCGTCGACACGCAGGAAGAGGCGCTGCGCGCCGGCCAGCGACCGCCGGCCGAAGGGTGGGGCGCCGATCCGCTCGATGGCGAACTCACGCTGACGGGCAGCGACGGCGCACCGCACTTTCGCGCGGTGCCGACGCAGGCCGGCAACTACGCCGACTACTACGCCGCGGTCCGCGATGCGATCCTCGGCAAGGGGCCCAATCCCGTGCCGCCCGCGCAGGCCGTCGCACTGATGGAGCTGCTCGACATCGGCCGTCAGAGCGCCGCCGAAGGCCGCGCCATCCGCATCGAGCACCCATGAAAAAAGCGCGTTGACCCGTGGGGCCAACGCGCTTTTGCGGAAGAGCCTGAAGCTCAGCCGCCGCGACGCATCATGTCGAAGAACTCGACATTGGTCTTGGTCGCCTTCATGTTCTTGAGCATCAGCTCCATCGACTCGATCTCGTCCATGTTGTACATGAGCTGACGCAGGATGCGGGTCTTCTGCAGGATCTCGGGGGCCAGCAGCAGTTCTTCGCGGCGCGTGCCGCTGCGATTGAGCTGGATCGAGGGGAACACGCGCTTTTCGTACAGGCGGCGGTCCAGGTGGATTTCGGAGTTGCCGGTGCCCTTGAACTCTTCGAAGATCACTTCGTCCATGCGGCTGCCGGTATCGATCAGCGCGGTGCCGATGATGGTCAGTGAGCCGCCTTCTTCCACGTTGCGCGCGGCGCCCAGGAAGCGCTTGGGACGCTGCAGCGCGTTCGAATCGACACCGCCGGTCAGCACCTTGCCCGACGAGGGCACGACGTTGTTGTAGGCGCGGGCCAGACGGGTGATCGAGTCCAGCAGGATCACCACGTCCTTCTTGAGTTCGACCAGGCGCTTGGCGCGCTCGATCACCATTTCGGCCACGTGCACGTGGCGCGCTGCGGGCTCGTCGAAGGTCGAAGCAATGACTTCGCCCTTCACCGTGCGCTGCATTTCGGTCACTTCTTCAGGGCGCTCGTCCACGAGCAGCACCATCATGTGCACGTCGGGGTAGTTGGCGCTGATCGCGTGGGCGATGTGCTGCATCATCACCGTCTTGCCGCTCTTGGGCGGCGCCACGAGCAGGGCGCGCTGGCCTTTGCCGATGGGGGCGATGATGTCGATGATGCGGCCGGTGAGGTTCTCTTCGCCCTTGACGCCTTCGCGTTCCAGCTTCATCTGTTCCTTGGGGAACAGCGGCGTCAGGTTCTCGAACATCACCTTGTGCTTGTTGGCTTCGGGTGCGCCGTCGTTGACCTTGTCCAGCTTGGTCAGTGCGAAGTAGCGCTCGCCGTCCTTGGGCGTGCGCACTTCGCCTTCGATCATGTCGCCGGTGTGCAGGTTGAAGCGCCGCACCTGGCTGGGCGAGATGTAGATGTCGTCGGTGCTGGCCGTGAAGCTGGTGTCGGGGCTGCGCAGGAAGCCGAAGCCGTCGGGCAGGATTTCGAGCACACCGTCGGCGAAGACCTGTTCGCCGGCCTTGGCGCGCTTCTTGATGATCGCGAACATCAGCTCTTGCTTGCGCATGCGGCCGATGTTTTCGATCTCAAGCGCCTCAGCCTGCTTGAAGACTTCAGACACGTGGAGTGCCTTGAGTTCGTTTAAGTGCATGGAACGACCCCTGGAGGGGTAATCGAATCGGGAACGGGGGGAGGTTTGATGTGGGGCAAGAACTGCCTCACGAACCGGGGAACTCGAACCGGTTGCCTGATGAAAGGCCCGGTGAACTGAGGGCGATTATGACAGGAAAATCGCCCCGGCCAACGCATTGCGCGCTGGCCGGAAGAAATGCATCAGGCGAGTTGCTGGTCGATGAAGGCCGTGAGTTGCGCCTTGCTCATGGCGCCGACCTTGGTGGCGGCCAGCTGGCCGTCCTTGAACAGCATCAGCGTGGGGATGCCGCGAATGCCGAACTTGGCGGGGATGTCGCGGTTCTCGTCGACGTTGAGCTTGGCGATCTGCAGCTTGCCTTCGTAGGTGGCCGAGACTTCGTCCAGGATCGGGGCGATCATCTTGCAGGGACCGCACCATTCGGCCCAGTAGTCGACCAGAACCGGCTGGCTGGACTTGAGCACGTCGGCCTCGAAGGAAGAATCGGAGATGTGTTTGATCAGTTCGCTGGCCATGTGATGTGTCCTTGTGCGCAGAGAGAGTTTCGGTGCAGCTAAAGTGCTGGTCATTGTGACAGAAACCAAGGGGTGACGTGCCATGCGGCCCGGCTATGGCGGCGATAGCCAAAGCCCTTTGCGGCCCTGCCGCCGACCCCCTCAACCCCCTCGATAGAACATGAACGAAGGCCACCCCGTCCAGGCCCTGTGGTGCGATCCCGCCGACGGCGTCGTCGCGCGGATCGTGCGCGCGCTCGACGAGCGGCAGCTGCATGCGGCGCGCACCGTGGTGCTGGTGCCGTACGCGCAGCTGATGGCGGTCGCGCGCGGCATGTGGGCGCGCTGCGGCAGCCCGGGCTTCGTGCCGCGCTTCGAGACCACGCACAACTGGGCGCGCAGCGCGGGTGGCTTCCTGCCGTCCGGCTACGACATCGCCTTCGACATGGCGCGCGACCTGGTCACGGCCCAGGGCCTGCTCGCGCAGTCGGGCTTCCAGGCCGAACGCTTCGCGCTCGCGGGGCGCGTGGTCGAGTTGGCCTACCAGCTGGCGCCGCTGGCATCCGCCGTGGCGCCTGAGGTGCGCGGCAGCGACTGGGCCCAGGGGGCGTCCAAGGTGGCCGATGCAGGCAGCGAGTCGGAGTGGTTCCGCATCGAGAGCGCGCTGATCCGCGTCGCCGTGGCCTGGGCCGCGAACTCGGGCTACGCGACCGACGTGCTGCTGCGCGACGCGGCGCGCAGCCAGGTCGATGCGCTGATCGTGCTCGAAGGCTTCCAGACCGACCCGCTCACGCAGGCCCTGTGCGCGCTGTGGGGCGACCGCGCGATCCGCATCCCGCTCATGCCCGCCGATGCCCCGCCATCTGCCGCCCACGCGCACGTGGCGCTCGACCCCGAGGACGAGGCCCAGCTGGCCGCCGCCTGCGTGCTGCAGCACCTGGCCGAGGGCCGCGCGCCGGTCGCGCTCGTCGCCACCGACCGCGCGCTCACCCGCCGCATCAGCGCCCAGCTGAGCACGCAGGGCATCGTCACGCACGACGAAACCGGCTGGAAGCTGTCCACCACGCGCGCCGCCGCCACGCTGATGAGTGCCTTGCGCGCCTGCGCGCACGACGCCGCCACCGACCAGGTGCTCGAATGGCTCAAGAGCGGCGCCGAGGTCGATGTGTTCGCCGTGCAGTCGCTCGAAATGCGCCTGCGGCGCGAAGGCGTGCGCGACTGGCAGGCCTGGTGCGCGTTGATCGCGCGCAGCGACAAGCCGCAGGACGAAAGCCTGCGCACGTTCACCGCCACCATCGAAACCCGCCGCGCCCCGATGGCTCGCGCGCGCTCCCTGGCCGAGTGGCACCGCGCGCTGCGCGAGCTGTTGACGGCCGGCGAGCAGTGGGACGCGCTCGCCGCCGACTTCGCGGGTGCCAAGGTGATCGCCGCTCTCTGGCTCGATGCCGACGCGCATGGCGAGGAGGACGAGTTCCCCGGCGGGCGCCACAGCCTGGCCGAGTTCACGGCCTGGGCGCGCGACGTGCTCGAAGACGCCAGCTTCGTGCCGCCCGCCGGCGACGAGGCGCCCAAGGTGTCCGTGCTGCCGATGTACCAGCTGCTGGGCCGCGTCTTCGGCGCCGTCGTCATTCCCGGCTGCGACGACCGCCGCATGCCCGCGTCGCCCGAACCACCGGGCAACTGGAGTGCGGCGCAGCGCCTCGACCTGGGACTGGCCTCGCGCGAGGTGCTGGAGGCCGCACAGCGCGCGGCCTGGGCCATGGCCACGCGCAACCCGAACTGCGACCTGGTCTGGCGCCATTCCGACGCCAGCGGCGAGCCCGTGCGGCCGAGCCCGCTGGTGCAGGCCCTGCAGCTCGCCCATGCGCTGCAGCCGGGCGTCGATCCGCGCACGCCGCGCGACGTCGCCGTCACGCCGACCCTGCGGCCCACGCCCTCGGGCGCGCTGCTGCCGCTCACGAATGTGTCGACCAGCGTCTACGAAGACCTGCGGCGCTGTCCCTATCGCTTTTTCGCGCTGCGCCAGCTGGGCCTGCGCACCGCCGACGAGCTCGATGCCGAGGTCGACAAGCGCGACTTCGGCAACTGGCTGCACGCGGTGCTGGGCCAGTTCCACGAGACCCTGCGCGACGCGCCGACAAGCGATGCGCAAGCGCGCGCCGCGCTGCTCGCCGACACCGCGCGCGATGTCACGCAAACCCTCGGCTACTCCGACGCCGAATTCCTGCCCTTCGCCGCCGCGTGGCCGGCGGTGCGCGACGGGTATCTCGACTGGCTCGCGAAACATGAAGCAGACGGGGCGGTCTTCGTCGAGGCCGAACCCTGGAAAGAGCAGCCCTTGGGCACCCTGCGGCTGGTCGGCCGGCTCGACCGCGTCGACCGCACGGCCGACGGCCAGCCCTTCGTGATCGACTACAAGACCGAGACCGCCTCCGTCACCAAGGAGCGCGTGAAGGACCCGACCGAGGACACGCAGCTCGCCTTCTACGCCGCGCTGGTGGCCGACGACACCTTGCGTGCGGCCTACGTCAACGTGGGCGAGAAGTCGTCCGGCACGCAGACCGTCGAGCAGCCCGCCGTGGTCGAGGCGCGTGATGCGCTGGTCGCCGGCATCATCGACGACTTCGCGCGCATCGCGCAGGGCGCGCCGCTGCCGCCGCTGGGCGAGGGCAGCGTCTGCGATTTCTGCGCCGCACGCGGCCTGTGCCGCAAGGATTTCTGGGAGGTCACGCCATGAACGGCGCTGCCTACGAACACAACGGCCGGCACGTCGCGCGCGAGGCCTTCTACACCGTCGCCTGCGATCCGCGGCGCTCGGTCGCGGTCGAGGCCTGCGCGGGCGCCGGCAAGACATGGATGCTGGTGTCGCGCATCGTGCGCGCGCTGCTCGAAGAGGGCGATTCCGCCTGCGAGCCGCACGAGATCCTGGCCATCACCTTCACCAAGAAGGCCGCCGGCGAGATGCGCGAGCGGCTCGACCAGTGGCTCGCGCTGTTCGCCGAGCTCGATCCGGCCGCGTCGCAGCGCGAGCTCGTGATGCGCGGCATGACCCCCGAGGCCGCGCAGGCCGCCGTGCCGCGCCTGCAGGGGCTCTACCGGCGACTGCTCGAAGGCGGGCGGCCGGTGCAGTTCCGCACCTTCCACGCGTGGTTCGCGGGCCTGCTGCGCAACGCGCCGCTCGCCGTGCTGCGCGAGCTGGGGCTGCCCGCGAACTACGAGCTGCTCGAAGACGATGCCGAGGCGCGCAACCACACCTGGCGGCCGTTCTTCGAGGCCGTGACCGGCGATGCGCGCGCGCTGGCCGACTACTACGCCGTCGTTGCCACGCACGGTCGCTCGCAGACCGCGAAGGCGCTGGGCGAGGCGCTGTCGAAGCGGGTCGAGTTCTCGCTGTCCGATCCCCAGGATGCGGTGACGCCGTTCGACGTGCTGTGCCCGGCCCTTCAGGGGCTGGAGCTGCCGACCGACGCGCTGCGCGGCGAGGCCGTGCGCCGCCGCTGGCTCGACCGTGCCGCCGTCCTCGGCCGCGAAGCCAACAAGACACCGCAGAAGGCGGCCGAAGCCATCATCGACGTGTTCGGCACCGGCGAGCCCGCGCCCGAGGCGCTGACCGACGCGCTCGCCGTGCTGCGCAAGACCTTCTTCGTCGCCAGCGAAGACCGGCTCACCAAGAACCTGCAGAAATTCCCCGCGGCGCAAGAGGCCGAGACCGAACTGCAGCTGCTGTGCGCGGCGCAGGCGCAGCACGCGGCCTGGCTCTACCAGCAGCGCATGACGCGGCTCACGCGCCTGCTGATCACCGCCTTCGGCGAGGTCAAGCGCGCGCACGGCTGGGTCGACATGAACGACGTCGAGCAGGCCGCGCAGCTGCTCCTGGGCCAGTCGGCGCTGTCGGGCTGGGTGCAGGAGCGGCTCGACGCGCGCGTCGCGCACCTGCTGATCGACGAGTTCCAGGACACCAACCCGCTGCAGTGGCAGGCGCTCTACGGCTGGCTCAGCGCCTACACGGGTGCGGGCGGCAGCGCGCCGCGCGTGTTCATCGTGGGCGATCCCAAGCAGAGCATCTACCGCTTCCGCCGCGCCGAACCGCAGGTGTTCATCGCTGCCAAGAAGTTCGTGCGCGAAGGGCTCGGCGGTGAATTGCTCAACTGCGACCACACGCACCGCAACGCGCGCGCCGTGGTCGGTCTCGTCAACAGCGCGATGCTGGCCGCGCAGGCGGCCGGCGAGTTCGACGGCTACCGCGCCCACACCACCGAGCGCGGCGACGACGGCGAGCTGCTGAAGCTGCCTGCCATCGACCGCGACGCGCTCGACACCACGGCGGCCGCCGCGCCGGCCGACGACGGCATGCTGCACTGGCGCGACAGCCTCGTCACGCCGCGCGTGCTGCCCGAAGAGCAACTGCTGCAGAAGGAGTGCGAGCAGGCCGCGCGCTGGGTCGCGCAGCGCATCGCCGACGGCACGCCGCCGCGCCAGATCATGGTGCTGGCGCGCCGCCGCAGCCGCTTGTCGGCCATGCAGGATGCGCTGCGCCGCCGCCACATTCCCGTGCAGCAGCCCGAGAAGAACGACCTGAACGACGCGCCCGAGGTGCAGGACGTGGTCGCGCTGCTCGACGCGCTGGTGTCGCCCGCGCATGACCTGTCGCTGGCGCGCGCGCTCAAGTCGCCGCTGTTCGGCATCGACGACGACACGCTGGTGCAGCTGGCGCGCTGCCAGCGCGAGACGCCGGTGGCCAGTTGGTTCTCTCTGATCCAGAAGGGCGAAGGCCTGCCGCCCGTGCTGACCGAGGCGGGCGTGCAGCTGCGCCGCTGGCAGCGCTGGTTGATGGCGATGCCGCCGCACGACGCGCTGGACGCGATCTTTCACGACGGCGACGTGCTCGCGAAGTTCGGCGCCGCCGTGCCGGCGGCCTTGCGCCAGAGCGCGCTGGCGAACCTGCGCGGGCTGGTCGCCGCTTCGCTCGACATCGACGGTGCGCGCTTCGCAACGCCTTATGCCCTGGTGCGGGCCTTGCGCGCGGGCGGCGTGCGCGCGCCCACCGTGGCCGCGCCCGAGGCCGTGCAGCTGCTGACCGTGCACGGCGCCAAGGGCCTTGAGGCCGACACCGTGCTGATGCTCGACTGCGACGCGCCGCCGCCGCGTGCGCAGACCATGGGCGTACTGGTCGAGTGGAAGGGCAGCGACAGCGCGCCCACGCGCTTCGTGTTCCTGGCCAGCGAGAAGACCCCGCCGGCCTGCGCCGCCGCGCTGCTCGAAGAAGAGCAGCGCGCGCGCCACCGCGAAGAACTCAACGGGCTCTACGTGGCGACCACGCGGGCGCGCGAGCGGCTGGTGTTGTCGTCGGTGAAACCGTCGCGCGCCAACGAGGGCAGCTGGTGGGCGCGGCTGGAGCCGCTGTGCGAGCCGACCGAGGCCGACGAGCCGCTGGTTGAGGCCTCCGCCGCCGGCGAGACCGGGGTGGGCACCTTCGCGATGAAGCGCCTGCCCGCACCGCTCGTGGCTGCAATCGGTGCGCCGCCCGAAAAGAAAAAGGCACAAGACGCCACGGTCGACGTGCGCGCCGCCGCGTTCGGCCAGGCCATGCACCGGCTGCTCGAGTGGGCGGTGCCCGGCGAGGCCTTGCCGCCGGCCCATGTGCGGGCGGCCGCGCGCGAATTCATGCTCGATCCGCAGCAGGCGCGCGGCGCCGCGGCGCTGGCCCAGCGCATCCGCGCGGGCGCCGGTGCCTGGGTGTGGGACGATCGCAGCATCGACTGGCATGGCAATGAAGTCACGCTGGTCCACGAGGGCGATACCTTGCGCATCGACCGGCTGGTGCGCGAGCGCTCCACCGGCGCATGGTGGATCCTCGACTACAAATCGGCCGCGCGCCCCGAACGGGACGCGGCCCTGATCGCACAGATGCAGCGCTACCGCGCTGCCGTGCAACATGCCTACCCCGGTGCCACGGTGCGCGCCGCGTTCCTGACCGGGCAGGGCGAACTGGTGAATCTCGAATGACTGTTTCTTCTACCGTCGCCGTCATCGGCGGCGGACCTGCCGGCCTGATGGCGGCCGAAGTGCTGAGCGCGTCCGGCGCGCAGGTGCACGTGTACGACGCGATGCCCTCGGTGGGCCGCAAGTTTTTGCTGGCCGGCCGCGGCGGCCTCAACCTCACGCACTCCGAGCCTTTCGATGTGTTCGTGACCCGCTTCGGCGAGCGCCGCGCGCAGCTCGAGCCGCTGCTCGCGGCCTTCGGTCCGCAGCAGGCGCGCGAGTGGGCGGCCGGACTGGGCATCGAGACCTTCGTGGGCACCTCGGGTCGTGTGTTCCCGACCGACATGAAGGCCGCGCCCTTGCTGCGCGCCTGGCTGCATCGCCTGCGCGCCGCGGGCGTGCAGTTCCACATGCGGCATCGCTGGGTGGGCGACGGGGCCTTCGATGCGAACGCGCTGCGCTTCGTGACGCCGACAGGCGAGGTCAGCGCCAAGGCCGACGCCGTGGTGCTGGCCCTGGGCGGCGCGAGCTGGGCGCGCCTGGGCTCCGACGGCGCGTGGGCGCCGTGGCTGCAGGCACAGGGCGTGGCGGTGGCGCCGCTGCTGCCGGCCAATTGCGGCTTCGACGGCGCAGGTTGGAGCGAGCATTTTTCAAGCCGCTTCGCGGGGCAGCCCTTCAAGTCGGTCGCGATCGCCTTCACTGACAGCCAGGGCCGGCACTTCGCGCGCAAGGGCGAGTTCGTCGCCACGGCCACCGGCATCGAAGGCAGCCTGGTCTACGCGGCGTCGGCGCTGCTGCGCGACGAGATTGCCGCGAACGGCAGTGCGACGCTGCTGCTCGACCTGCTGCCCGACCGCAGCGCCGAACAGGTGCTCGCCGCGGTGAAGCATCCGCGCGGCGCGCGTTCGCTGAGCAGCCATCTCAAGAGCCGTCTCGGCATCGAAGGCATCAAGGCGGGCGTGCTGCACGAAGCGCTGAGCAAGGACGCGATGCAGGACCCGGCGCAGCTGGCGGCCACCATCAAGGCGGTGCCGCTGAAGCTGGCCGCGACGCGGCCAGTCGACGAGGCGATCAGCACGGCGGGCGGCGTGCGCTTCGACGCGCTCGATCCGGCCCTGATGGCGACGGCGCTGCCCGGCGTGTTCGCGGCAGGGGAGATGCTCGATTGGGAAGCGCCGACCGGCGGCTACCTGCTCACGGCGGCGATGGCCAGCGGGGCGGCTGCGGCGCGCGGCGCGATCCAGCGGCTGGGGCTGTAGCCGCCGGCCTGCTCCGCGCTCGCAGGGCCAGAAGAACACCTGCTCGGGGTCGTCCGCATCGAGGTTTTCGATGTGGCCGCTCTCCCTGAACCCGGCTTCTTTCAGTAGCGCGTGCATCGCCGCGTTGGAGCGGTTCGTGGAAGTGAAGAGCTTGGGTCGTTCGCAGATCGACTGGAAGTGATCGACGAGTTGCAGGCCGAACCGCCTGCGGCGAAATTGCTCGCCGACCATGAGCATCTCGATGAAGCTGCAGTCGAAGAAGTGGTGGTGCAGGACGCCGTAGGCGGCGACCTCGCCATCCATCTCGATCACATGGCAGAAGCGATCCTCGATCCAGCCCTTGATCTGCACGGCGCGGCGCGCATCGTGCGCGGCCACGGTGTCGAGGCGCACCAACGCTTCGAGATCACTGATGCGGGCGGGCCGGATGTCCAAGTTCATGGATGGCTGCGCGAAGTTCTGGGAATTTGAGGTGTCCGGGGTCGGTAACCCCTGGACACGGCGCGTAAGTTCTCTGGGAAAGGAACTCACGGCTTCTGGATGTTAGGTTGACGAGCCTTACCCCTGGCACTGACTACGCAGTTAGGGCTGCTTGGTTCCCCACCTGACCCGGTTGGCCACTTCACCATGCAGGGAGGCCCGTCAGCCCGCATTCTAACCGCCTGAATTTGCCCCCTTCGCCGGGGCGTGAATCATTTCGAGAAGGACGGGAAACAAGCGTGAAGTGACCCCCGCCGCGCCTTTTAGAATGCCCGCAATGTCTTATCTCGTGCTCGCTCGCAAGTTCCGTCCGAAAACCTTCGGTGAGATGGTCGGTCAGGGGCATGTGGTCCAGGCGCTGGAAAACGCGCTGACGACGCAGCGCCTGCACCACGCCTATCTGTTCACCGGGACGCGGGGGGTGGGCAAGACCACGGTGTCGCGCATCCTGGCCAAGTCGCTCAACTGCCAGGGCCCGGACGGGCAGGGTGGCATCACGGCCACGCCCTGCGGTGTGTGCCAGGCCTGCCAGGACATCGATTCGGGCCGCTTCGTCGACTACACCGAGCTCGATGCGGCCTCCAACCGCGGCGTCGACGAAGTGCAGTCGCTGCTCGAACAGGCGGTCTACAAGCCGGTGCAGGGGCGCTTCAAGGTCTTCATGATCGACGAAGTGCACATGCTCACGAACACCGCGTTCAACGCGATGCTCAAGACGCTCGAGGAGCCGCCCGAGTACCTCAAGTTCGTGCTGGCCACGACCGATCCGCAGAAGGTGCCGGTGACGGTGCTGTCGCGCTGCCTGCAGTTCAACCTGCGGCCGATGGCGCCCGAGACGGTGCTCGAGCACCTCACCAGCGTGCTGCAGACCGAACAGGTGCCGGCCGAACCGCAAGCCCTGCGCCTGCTCGCGCGCGCGGCGCGCGGCTCGATGCGCGATGCGCTCTCGCTCACCGACCAGGCCATCGCCTTCGGCAACGGCGAGCTGCTCGAGACCGGCGTGCGCCAGATGCTCGGCAGCGTCGATCGCGGCCATGTGTTCCGCCTGATCGAGGCGCTGGCACAAGGCGACGGCAAGACCGTGGTCGACACCTCCGAGGCGCTGCGCCGCGACGGCATGTCCGCCGCGTCCACGCTCGAAGAAATGACGGCGGTGCTGCAGGCCATGGCCGTGCTGCAGGCCGTGCCCTCGCGCGCCGAATCGGCCGACGCGGCCACCGACCCCGACGCGGCCGACACGGCCCGCCTGGCGTCGCTGATGCCCGCCGACGAGACGCAGCTGTTGTACAGCCTATGCCTGCACGGGCGCGGCGAGCTGGGCCTGGCGCCCGACGAGTACGCGGCGCTGACCATGGTGCTGTTGCGGCTGCTGGCCTTCAAGCCCTCCCATGCGGCCGCCTCGACGGCCTCCACGGAAAAAAAAACTCTGAATGACGCCGGCGGCGCCGCGCCGCGGGCTCCCGCGCGCGAAGCTGCCCCGGTTTCCCGGCCTTCGGTGCCCGATCCGGCACCTGCTGCCGCGCCTTCGCATCCGCCTGCGCAACCCGCGCCGGCCGGCCAGCGGCTCGCGGTGGTCGATGCCCCGCAGCGCCAGCTCATGCCCCGGCCTGCCCCGCAGGAGGCGTCCGACGCCCCCGCAGCCCATGTGGTCGGCGTGCCGATCCGCGTGCAGCCGCCGCCCGGCCAGCGCGACGTGCCGCGCGAAGAGGAACAGCGCAGCACCTACACCCCGATTCCGCCGAGCGAAGAGGGCGACTTCTGGCATGCCACGGTCATGCAGCTTGTTGCCGCCGAAAGCGTCGCAGCACTGGCGCGCGAACTGGCGCTGCAGTCGCAGCTGGTGGCGCGCGACACCGACCAGTGGATGCTGCGCATCGAGCGCGAAACCCTCAACCAGCCGTCCAGCCGCGAGAAGCTCACGGCGGCGCTGCAGGGCCTCGGCCACAATGTGAGGCTGGCCATCGAGATCGGCGGCGTGGTCGACAGCCCGGCGCGCCGCAACAAGCAGGCGGCCGACGAGCGCCAGCGGGTGGCCGAGGAAGCCATCCGCAGCGACCCCGAGGTGCAGATGCTGATGCGCGACTTCGATGCGAAGATTGTTCCCGGATCGCTGAAGCCCCTCTGAAGCCGGCGCCGCAGTCGCCGCATTTTTCGACCCGTATTCTTTCCATCACCAACCCATCACAGACAGGACCAACGATGTTCAACAAAGGACAACTGGCCGGCCTCATGAAGCAGGCGCAGGCAATGCAGGACAACCTCAAGAAAGCCCAGGAAGAACTGGCGCACATCGAGGTCGAAGGTGAGTCGGGCGCCGGTCTCGTCAAGGTCGTCATGACCTGCAAGCACGACGTCAAGCGCATCACCATCGACCCCAGCCTGCTGGCCGACGACAAGGACATGCTCGAAGACCTCGTGGCTGCCGCCTTCAACGCCGCTGTGCGCAAGGCCGAGGAAACCAGCGAGCAGAAGATGGGCAAGCTGACGGCCGGCATGCCCGGCCTGCCGCCCGGCATGAAGCTCCCGTTCTAAGCGACGCATGGCAGACGCCAGTTCGCTCGATGCGCTGGTCGATGCGCTGCGCCGGTTGCCCGGTGTCGGCGTCAAGTCGGCCTCGCGCATGGCCTTCCACCTGCTGCAGCACGACCGCGAGGGCGCGCAACTGCTCGCGCGCGCGTTGCAGCAGGCGGCAGGCCAGGTGCGGCACTGCGAGCTGTGCAACACCTTCACCGAAGCGCCGATCTGCCATGTCTGCATGGACTCGCGGCGCGACGGCACCAAGCTGTGCGTGGTCGAGACGCCGGCCGACCAGGCCGCGCTCGAACGCACGGGCGCCTTTCGCGGCTACTACTTCGTGCTCATGGGCAAGCTCAGTCCGCTCGACGGCATCGGGCCGAAGGACATCGGCCTGCAGAAGCTGTTCGACCGCGCACGCGACGGCACGGTGAGCGAGGTCATCCTCGCGACCAACTTCACCGCCGAAGGCGAGGCCACGGCGCATGTGATCGGCGAGGCGCTCAAGCAGCACGGGCTCACCGTGACGCGCCTGGCGCGCGGCGTGCCGGCCGGCAGCGAGCTCGAGTATGTCGACCTCGGCACGATCGCGCACGCGCTGGTCGATCGCCGCTGACGCGCGGCCTGTGCAAGGCCGCGTTCGTTCTTCCCTTTTGTTGTCGCCTCCATGACCTTCTCACTGCTCACTGTCGCCTACTGGTGCGTGTTCATCGCCTGCGGCCTGCCGTACCTCGCGGCATGGATCGCGAAGGCGGGCAGCTTCGGCGTGCGCGACAACATGCATCCGCGCGACTGGGCCGCCAAGCAAAGCGGTTGGCGCGCACGTGCCAACAGCGCGCAGGCCAACAGCTTCGAAGGCCTGCCGTTCTTCATCGGCGCGGTGCTCATCGCGCACCAGCTCGGCGTGGCGCAGGCGCGGCTCGACATGCTCGCGGTGGTCTACGTGGTGCTGCGCGTGATCTACCTCGGCCTGTACATCCGCGGCGCGCCGAGCGCGCGCAGTGCGGTCTGGGCACTCGCGTTCCTGGTCAATATCGCGATACTTTTTCTGGCGCGATAGCGCCTTGGCGAAGGCTTCTCCAGGAGGCCTTCGTGCTTACGTGAAAACCCGCACGGGATGACCCCGATGCAGGCCCACAGGGCGCACGCCTAAGCTCGATTCAGTTCACCAGAATCACAGAGCCCGCAGGACCGCGCCATGCTTCATCGCAGAACCCTCATCTCCGCCTCCGCAGTCGCTGCCGCAGCGATTGCATTGCCGCGGGTCTTTGCGCAGCAGGCCAAGCTGGAAAAAACCAAGGTCTCGATCGCGGTGGGCGGCAAGGCGGCGTTCTACTACCTGCCGCTCACCATCTCCGAGCAGCTCGGCTACTTCAAGACCGAAGGGCTCGAAGTGGAAATCTCCGACTTCGCCGGCGGCGCACGCGCATTGCAAGCGGTGGTGGGTGGCTCGGCCGATGTCTGCTCGGGCGCCTACGAACACACGATCAACCTGCAGGCCAAGAACCAGTTCTTCCAGGCCTTCGTGCTGCAGGGCCGCGCACCGCAGATCGCGGTGGGCGTGTCGACGAAGAACATGGCGGGCTACACCGGCATCCAGGACTTGCGCGGCAAGAAGATCGGCGTCTCGGCGCCGGGCTCCTCGACCAACATGGTGGCCAACCTCGTGCTCTCGCGCGGCGGCCTCAAGGCCAGCGACGTGAGCTTCATCGGCGTGGGCGTGGCGGCCGGTGCGCTCACCGCGCTGCGCTCGGGCCAGATCGACGCCATCAGCAACACCGACCCGGTGATGACGATGCTGGAGCAGAAGGGCGACGTGAAGATCATCAGCGACACGCGCACGCTCAAGGGCACCGAGCAGGTGTTCGGCGGGCCGATGCCCGCGGCCTGCCTGTACGCGCCGATCGACTTCATCCAGAAGCATCCCAACACCTGCCAGGCGCTGGCCAACGCGATCGTGCGCGGCCTCAAGTGGCTGCAGACGGCGGGGCCGGGCGACATCATCAAGACGGTGCCCGAGACCTACCTGCTGGGCGACCGCGCGCTGTACCTCGCGTCGTTCGACAAGGTGCGCGAGTCCATCGCCACCGACGGCCTCGTGCCGGCCGAAGGGCCGAAGACGGCGCTCAATGCCATCGCGAGCTTCGACACCTCGGTCAAGGCCGACAAGATCGACCTCGCCAGGACCTACACCAACGATTTTGCAAAGCGTGCGAAAGACAGGTTCAAAGCCTGATTGCGAACGTTCAGCAACCCGGCTTCGGCCGGGTTTTTTCTTCCGGAGCGCCATGTCCGACTACGCCCTCGAACTCCTTTCCATCCGCTGCACCTTCCTTTCGAAGGACGACCCGGGCCAGCGCTACACGGCGGTGGACGACACCACGCTGCGCATCGGCGCGGGCGAGTTCGTCTCGGTGGTCGGGCCCACGGGCTGCGGCAAGTCGACGCTGCTGAACGTGGGCGCGGGCTTGCTCGAGCCGTCGTCGGGCGGGGTGAAGGTGTTCGGCCAGCCGCTCACGGGCGTCAATAAGCGCGCCGGCTACATGTTCCAGACCGAGGCGCTGATGCCGTGGCGCAGCGCCATCGACAACGTGAAGGTGGGGCTGCAGTACCGCGGCGTGCCCGACGCCGAGGCGCACGCGCAGGCCGAGGCCTGGCTTTCGCGCGTGGGCCTCACGGGCTTCGGCGACCGCTATCCCCACCAGCTCTCGGGCGGCATGCGCAAGCGCGTGGCGCTGGCGCAGACGCTGGTGCTCGACCCCGACATCATCCTCATGGACGAGCCCTTCAGCGCGCTCGACGTGCAGACGCGGCAGCTGATGGAAAACGAAGTGCTCGAACTCTGGAGCGCGAAGAAGAAGGCCGTGCTCTTCATCACGCACGACCTTGACGAGGCCATTGCGATGAGCGACCGCGTGGTGGTGCTGTCGGCCGGCCCGGCGACGCGGCCGATCGGCGAGTTCGTGATCGACCTGCCGCGTCCGCGCGACGTGGCCGAGGTGCGCACGCAGCCGCGCTTCGTGGAGCTGCACCGCCAGATCTGGGAGGTGCTGCGCGACGAGGTGCTCAAGGGCTACGCGCAGCAACTGAGGAAGGCCGCATGATGCCGCGCCTCGATGCACGCCATGCGCGCTTCTGGCAGCTCGCGCTGCTGGCCCTGATTCTTGTGCTGTGGCACGTTGCTTCGCGCAACGACCAGATCGCGTTCTTCCTCGGCCAGCCGATCGTGGTGGCGGGGCGCATCTGGAGCTGGTTCCTGCCCTTCGAGGTGCCGCCGAACCTGCTGTTTCCCGAAGGCCTGAAGGGCAACGCCGACATCTACCGCCACCTGGGCACGACGCTGCTCGAAACGGTGCTGGCCTTCGGCATCGGCACGGCGCTCGGGCTGGGTTGCGGCCTGTGGCTGGCGCTGGCGCCCACGGCGAGCCTGATCCTCGATCCGTACATCAAGGCCGCCAACTCGATGCCGCGCGTGATCCTCGCGCCGATCTTCGCGCTGTGGTTCGGCCTGGGCATCTGGAGCAAGGTGGCGCTGGCCGTCACGCTGGTGTTCTTCATCGTGTTCTTCAACGTCTACCAGGGCGTGCGCGAAGTGAGCCCGGTGGTGCTGGCCAACGCGAAGATGCTGGGCGCCAACCAGCGGCAGCTGCTGCGCACGGTGTACCTGCCCAGCGCCACGAGCTGGGTGTTCTCCAGCCTGCACACCTCCGTGGGCCTGGCCTTCGTCGGCGCGGTGGTGGGGGAGTACCTGGGCTCGGCGCGCGGCGTGGGCTACCTGATCCTGCAGGCCGAGGGCACCTTCGACGTGAACACGGTGTTCGCGGGCATCGTGGTGCTCACGGCTTTCGCGCTGGCGCTCGACGGGCTCGTGGGCCTGATCGAGAAGCGGCTCATGAAGTGGCAGCCGCGCAGTGGGGAGACAGAGAAGCTCTGAGCCGCGCGTTCAGCGCGCTCAGTGCCTTCAGTGGGTCTGGCGCGTCTCGGTGTTGACCTGTACCAGCGCGCGTCCCGCGAAGAGGCCGCCGGACATCTCGAGCACCAGCCGTTCCTTGTCGCGGCGGCGCAGGTCGTCGATCACCTCGTCGGCTTCCTCGGGCGTGGCGCCCAGCGCGACCACGCCTTGCCGGCCGAAGGCCATCGCCGATTCGAAGGTCTCGCGGATCTGGTAGTCGACGTCGAGCTTGACCAGTTCCACCGCATGCTCGCGGTCGAAGGCGCGCACCATCAGGTGCGCATGCGGGAACTCGGCCTTCACGTGTTCGGCGATGCGCGTGGCCACGGCGCGGTTGTCGATGCACACCATGATCGCGCGGGCGTTGTGCGCGCCCGCCGCATGCAGCACGTCGGCGCGTGCGCCGTCGCCGTAGTACACCTTGAAGCCGAAGTCGGCGGCGTCGCGGATCACCTGCGTGTCGTTGTCGATGATGGAGATGGATGCACCGCGCGCCAGCGCGCCCTGGATCGCGATCTGCCCGAAGCGGCCGAAGCCGATGACGAGCACGTTGCCGGCCAGTTCCTCGGCTTTCTCCACGCCCTCCATCGAGGCCTGCGCGGTGGGCGCGAAGCGGCGATGCACCAGCACCACCAGCGGCGTGAGCGCCATCGACAGCACCACCACCGCCGTCATGTTGGCGTTGACCGTCGGGCTGATGACCTTGGCGGCGAGCGCCGACGAGAACAGCACGAAGGCGAACTCGCCGCCCTGCGCCATCAGCACCGCACGGTCGAGCGCGTCGGCAGGCGAGCTCTTGGCAAGCCGCGCCACGCCGTAGATGCACAGCGCCTTGACCACCATCATCGAGATCACGCCCGCGACGATGAGCTGCCAGTTCTGCGCCACCACCGCGAGGTCGAGCGACATGCCCACGCCGATGAAGAACAGGCCCAGCAGCAGCCCGCGGAAGGGTTCGATGTCGGCTTCGAGTTGGTGGCGGAAGGTCGATTCGGACAGCAGCACGCCGGCCAGGAAGGCGCCCATGGCCATCGACAGGCCGCCGACCTGCATCAGCAGCGCCGCGCCCAGCACCACGAGCAGTGCCGCGGCCGTCATCACCTCGCGCGCCTTGGAGTTGGCGAGCACGCGGAACAGCGGGTTGAGCAGCCAGATGCCCGCCGCCACCAGCGCCGCGAGCGCACCCACGGCAATGCCGATGCCGATCCAGCGCGAAGGTGCAATGGCCTGCTGCGCCGCATCCACCGGTGCGATAAAGGCGACGATGGCCAGCAGCGGCACGATCAGCAGGTCTTCGAAGAGCAGCACGGCGACGATCTTCTGGCCGCGCGGCGCAGCGATGTCGCCACGCTCGCCAAGCAGCTGCATCACGATGGCCGTGGAGGTGAGCACGAAGCCCATCGCGCACACGAACGAGACGGCGAGCGGGAAGCCGAAGGCCATGCCCACGCCGGTCAGCAGGATGCCGCACACCACCACCTGCAGGCTGCCCAGGCCGAAGATGTCGCGCCGCATGCTCCACAGATGCGACGGGCGCATCTCGAGCCCGATCACGAAGAGGAACATCACGACGCCGAGTTCGGCCGTGTGAAGGATGGTCTGCGGGTCGGTGAAGAGGCCGAAGCCGAAGGGCCCGATGGCCAGGCCCGCCGCCAGGTAGCCGAGCACGGAGCCCAGCCCGAGCCGCTTGAACAGCGGCACGGCCACGACGGCGGCCCCCAACAGCGTGACGACCTTGATGAGATCGCCCGCGCTTCCTTCGACTGCCATGGCCTGTCCTCCTGATGTCGCTTTTTTGGTCCGGGCCCGGCACCGCCCGCCGGCAGGGCAGGGATCAGCGCTTGCGCTTGGACGGCGTGCCGCCGCGCGGCTGGCGCACCACCGCCTGCTTGGCGCTGCTGCTGCCGCGTGCGGCGGCTTTCACCGGCGCGCCACCGCGCTTGGATGTGACCACCGCCGCGCCCCGGCCGCGCGCGGGCGCCGCGCCCGAGCCGACGCGCGCCGCGGGCGTGGCGCGCACCGGCAGGTACACGACCACGCTGTAGCCGCGCTTGAAGGCGTGGTTCTGATTGACGTCGTTCCAGTCGGCCACGGCCGCGGGCTTGAGGTTGTAGCGGCGCGCGATGCTCGCCACGTTGTCCGAGCGGCCGGCCTTGACGGTGGTGCGGCGCGTGATGATCTCGGGCTGGAAGCTCAGGTGGCCGCCGTCGGCCACGACCGCCGCCACGTCTTCCTTCACGCGCGCGCCGCGCGGCACGATCAGCGTGGAGCCGGCCTTGATGAGCATGCGCGGCGGCACGTTGTTGAGCGCGCGCAGGTCCGACTCGCTCATGCCCGAGCGCTGGGCGGCGTCGGCCACCGTCATGGTGGTGGGCACGACCCAGGCGGTCCAGCTGGCGTACTGGCCCTGCGTGTAGGCGTCGAAGTTGCGCTTGAAGACCGCCGCGTTGTCCCAGGGCAGCAGGATCTCGGAGGTGCCGGCCGCGATCAGCACGGGCTTGTGGGCGGCGGGGTTGAGCGCGCGGAAGTCTTCGATGCGCACGTCGGCCAGCTTGGCCGCCAGTTCCACGTCGAGGTCGCGTGTGAGCGGCACGGTCTGGAAGTAGGGGTGGTTGGCGATCAGCGGCAGCTCGGCGTTGAAGGCCTGCGGGTTGGCCACGATGTTCTTCACGGCCTGCAGCTTAGGCACGTAGAGCCGGGTCTCGGCCGGCATCGACAGGTCGCTGTAGGTGGTGGGCAGGCCCAGGCGCTGGTTCTTGGCGATGGCACGTCCCACGCTGCCTTCGCCCCAGTTGTAGGCGGCCAGTGCAAGCTGCCAGTCGCCGAACATGCCGTAGAGCTTTTGCAGGTAGTCGAGCGCGGCGCGGGTGGAGGCCACTACGTCGCGGCGGTCGTCGCGGAAGATGTTCTGCTTCAGGTCGAAGTCGGTGCCGGTGGCGGGCATGAACTGCCACATGCCGGCGGCGCGCGCGCTGGACACGGCCTGCGGGTTGAAGGCGCTCTCGATGTACGGCAGCAGCGCCAGCTCGGTCGGCATGTTGCGGCGCTCGAGCTCCTCGACGATGTGGAAGATGTACTTGTTCGAGCGCTCGGTCATGCGCTGGATGTAGTCGGGCCGGCTGGCGTACCACTGCTCGCGGTCACGCACCAGGTCGCTTTCCAGGTTGGGCATCTTGAAGCCGCGGCGGATGCGGTCCCACATGTCGGCGGGCGGCGCCAGCGTGACCACGCTCTGCGAACGGGCCTGGCCGCTGGTGAGCGGGCTGAGGTTGCTGTCGCGCGGATAGATCGGCGTGGCGCTGCCCGAGGGGCGGGCGCCCGTGCCGCCAGCGGAGGCGCCGGCCTTGGCGGAGGTGGAGGAAGAAGCGCTGTTGTCCGTGCCCGCGCAGCCCGCGAGTACCAGGGAGCCTGCAAGGCAGGTGGCAACGATAAATTTCATCGAAAGTCGTTTTTCCATTGGCGCAGGGCGGCGAACACCTCGGCTTCGGCGGCATCCGCGGAAAGCTCGGCATGGGCCCGCACTGCTCGAAGGACAGTGGCTTCGCGGCTGCGAAGAAAGGGGTTGATCCGGCGTTCGATCGCCAGTTGTGACGGCAGCGTGGGCTGCCCTTGTGCGCGCAGGCTTTCGCAACGCGCGTTGTAGTGAGTGAGTTCGTCGTTGCCGGGTTCCACGGCGCGGGCGAACTTCAGGTTAGCAAGTGTGTATTCGTGCGCACAGCACACGCGCGTGTCGCCGGGCAGCGCGGCCAGGGCGTCGAGCGAGGCGAGCATCTGCGCGGGCGTGCCTTCGAACAGGCGGCCGCAGCCGCCGGAGAAAAGGGTGTCGCCGCAGAACAGCACGGGGGCCTGCGCGGCCGAGGCCGGCAGGAAGTAGGCGATGTGCCCGGCCGTGTGGCCCGGCACGTCGATGACCTCGAAGCGCAGGCCCAGGGCCTGTGCGACGTCGCCCTGCACCAGCGGCGTGAAGGGCTCGGGGATGCGCTCGCGCGCCGGGCCCCACACCTTCGCGCCCGTGGCCGCATGCAGCGCGGCCACGCCGCCCGTGTGATCGGGGTGGTGGTGCGTGACTAGAATCGCGGCCAGCTGCAGCTTGTGGTGCGCCAACGCATCGAACACCGGTTGGGCATCGCCCGGGTCCACCACGATGGCGTGGTGCCCGTCGTGCAGCATCCAGATGTAGTTGTCAGCAAAAGCGGGCAGCGGAACAAGGGTCATGAGCGGTCAAATTATAGGTTTGCAGGATTGGTTCGCGACCCCCCCCGGCCGCTACCTCCTGGCCTGGGAGCAGGCCCAGTTCGACGAGGCGGTGGCCGATGTTTTCGGTTACCACGCCTTGCAGCTCGGGGCCGCCGAGGTCGACGGGCTGCGCGCCAACCGCATGCCGCACCGCTGGCTGGCCCTGACCGACCCGGTGCGGGCCGGCAAGGCGACGCTGGTGACCGATTTCGCCGCCTTGCCGTTCGCGGCCAACAGCCTCGATCTGGTGGTGCTGCCGCACGCCTTGGAACTCAGTCCCGATCCGCACGCCACGCTGCGCGAGGTCGAGCGGGTGCTGGTGCCCGAGGGCCGGGTGGTGATCTGCGGCCTGAACCCGACCAGCCTGTGGGGCCTGCGGCAGCGCCGCGGGCACCTGTACCGCCGGCTGGGCCTGGGCGAGACCTTCCTGCCCGAGGCCGGCGAGTTCATCGGCTACTGGCGCATGCGCGACTGGCTGCGCCTGCTGAGCTTCGAGGTGGAGTCGGGCCGTTTCGGCATCTACCGGCCGGCGGTGCGCAGCGACGCCTGGCTGGAGCGCTCGCGCTGGATGGACGCCGCCGGCGAGCGCTGGTGGCCGATCTTCGGCGCCGCCTACTTCCTGGTGGCGGTGAAGCGCGTGCGCGGCATGCGCCTGCTGAGCGCCGACTGGCGCCGCAGCGGCGCGCGGGCGACGGCGCCGGTGCCCATCGCGGGCAAGGTGCACCGCAGCAAGCAGTGAACGAACGAATCCATGGACGCGGGCGGCATCGCCCGCATGACGCTAGAGAAAAAAGGAACAGTCAGTTTGAACGAAGTCGTGATCTACACCGATGGCGCGTGCAAGGGCAACCCGGGACCGGGCGGCTGGGGCGCGTGGCTCAAGTCGGGCCCCACCGAGAAGGAACTGTTCGGCGGTGAACTCAACACCACCAACAACCGCATGGAACTCACGGCGGTGATCGAGGGCCTGGCCGCGCTCAAGCGGCCCTGCAAGGTGCTGCTGTACCTCGACAGCCAGTACGTGCGCATGGGCATCACCGAGTGGATTCGCGGCTGGAAAGCCAAGGGCTGGCTTACCTCGACCAAGCAGCCCGTGAAGAACGTCGAGCTCTGGCAGAAGCTCGACAAGCTGGTGTCCGAGGGCGGCCACCAGATCGAGTGGCGCTGGGTCAAGGGGCACTCGGGCGATCCGGGCAACGAGCGGGCCGACATGCTGGCCAACAAGGGCGTGGACAAGGCCTTGGGCCGGATCTGACCCTCAGCGGCAGGGCCAGGGGCTAGATCAGCCCTTCGAAGACCATCACGTCGACCTCTTGCCCGGCGTCGACATGGCCCTGCTCGTGAGGCAGCACCACGAGCCCGTTGGCCTCGAGCATCGAACTCAGCACGCCCGACCCCTGGTGCGCCGCCACCCGCACCTCGGGCAATGACCCCGGCACCTGGCGCACGACGCCGCGCTGGTACTCGGTGCGCCCCGGCTTCTTGCGGATGGGCCCCGCGCTGCGCGCGCGCAGCAGCGGCGGCGGGGCGCAGGCTTCGTCGTGGCAGCCCATCAGCCGCAGCAGCGCCGGGCGCACGAAGGCCAGGAAGGCGACCATCGCCGCCACCGGATTGCCCGGCAGGCCGAACAGCACGGCCGACGTGGCCGTGGCCTCGCGCGGACGCGGAATCAGCCCCACCGCCAGCGGCCGCCCGGGCCGCATCGCGACCCGCCAGAAGGCCATGTCGCCCAGTTGCTGCATCACGTCGCGTGTGTGGTCGGCCGCGCCCGCGCTCACGCCGCCGCTGGTGACGATGGCGTCGGCCTCGCGCGCCGCGCGCTGCAGCGCGGCCGCGAGCGTGGCGGGATCGTCGTGCACCAGGCCGAGGTCGACCACCTCGCAGCCCAGCCGCGTGAGCAGGCCGAACAGGGTGTAGCGGTTGCTGTCGTACACGGCGCCTTCGCGCGGCGTGTCGCCCAGGCAGAGGATTTCGTCGCCGGTCGAGAAGTACGCCACGCGCAGCCGCCGCCGCACGGTCACGCGCGCCAGGCCGAGGCTGGCGACCATGCCGAGCGCGGCCGGCGACAGGCGCTCGCCGCGCCGCAGCGCCGCCTGGCCCTGCATCAGGTCTTCGCCGGCGAGGCGGCGGTTGTCGCCGCGGCCCAGCACGCGCGCCGGAAAGCAGACCTGGTCGCCGTCGACCTTGCAGAACTCCTGCGGGATCACGGTGTCCAGGCCGGCCGGCATCATCGCGCCGGTCATGATGCGCACCGCGTCGTTCGGCCCGAGCGCGCCGCGCCAGGTCGAGCCGGCCAGCGCCGTGCCCGCCACGCGCAGCGTGAGCGAATGGTCGATGGGCGCATCGGCCGGCAGCAGCGCGCCGTCGAAGGCGTAGCCGTCCATGGCCGAGTTGTCGTGCGGCGGCACGCTCACCGGCGAAACGAGGTCGTCGGCCAGCACGCGGCCGAGCGCGTCGCGCAGCGCGACCTCTTCGGTGTCGGCCACGGCCAGCGGCGCGACGAGGCGCGCGAGAAAGGCGGCGACGGTGTCGACGTCGAGGTCGCCCGCGTCGTAGTCCGCGAGGTCGGCGGCAATGGCGGCGATGCGGCTCATGGCTGTTCGAGCGTCTGCAGGTCGGCCAGCGTGTTCGCGTTGAAGAAGGCGTAGGGCGCGTCGCCGGGGCGGTCGAAGGGAACGGTCAGGGCGTTGTGCTGCGCGGTCCAGGCGCCGACCTTGCGGCCGCCTTCCTCGACAAAGCGGCGCAGGCTGTCGCGCAACTCGATGTGCAGCAGGCAGAACACCGGCTGGCGACGCAGCACCGTGCGGCCGTCGGCCTCGGTTTCAGGCGCGGCGGCCATGGCGATGCGCGCGTGGGCGCCTTCGGCGGCCAGGGCTTCGGCCAGCCGCGCTGCCAGGTCGGGCGGAAAGCGCGGCGTGTCGCAGGGCACGGTGAGCAGCCAGGGCGTGGGGCAGTGTTCGAGCCCGCTCAGCATGCCGGCCAGCGGGCCGGGGTGGTCGGGCACGCTGTCGGCGAACACGGGCACGCCCAGCGCTTCGTAGGCCGCGAAATTCCGGTTGGCATTGACCAGCACGCGGCCGACCTGCGGGCGCAGGCGCCGCACGGCGTGCGCGGCGAGCACTTCGCCCTGGAGCAGTTGCAGGCCCTTGTCGACCCCGCCCATGCGGGTGCCGCGCCCGCCGGCGAGCACGAGGCCCGTGATGTCGGCCGCTGCGATGGCCGGTGCGGTACCCATGGCTGGCGGCCTCATCCGCCGATGTAGCTCATCTCGACGCGCCGGGGCGCTGCCGCGTCGGGGGCGCTGTCGTCGGGGCCGCGCAGGGCGCGCAGCTCGGAATAGCGGTCGGCGCGGCCCTGCCAGATGTGGCCGATGGCGGAGGTGATGGCCTCGTCGCTCGCGCCGTCGCGCAGCATCGGTCGCAGGTCGTGGCCCTGGCTTGCGAACAGGCACAGGTACAGCTTGCCCTCGGTCGACAGGCGCGCGCGGCTGCAGTCGTGGCAGAAGGCCTGGGTCACGCTGCTGATCACGCCGATCTCGCCGCCGCCGTCGGCATAGGCCCAGCGCTGCGCGGTCTCGCCGGGCGTGGTGGCTTCGAGCGGCACGAGCGGAAACTCGGCCGCGATGCGGGCGATGACCTCGGCCGAGGGCAGCACCTCGTCCATGCGCCAGCCGTTGGTGGCGCCCACGTCCATGTACTCGATGAAACGCAGCACGACCTTGCCGCCGTGGTGCTCGCGGAAGTAGCGCGCCATCGGCAAGATCTCTTGCTCGTTGGTGCCGCGCTTGACCACCATGTTGACCTTGATCGGGCCCAGGCCCGCGGCCAGGGCGGCGTCGATGCCGGCCAGCACGTCGGCCACCGGAAAGTCGACGTCGTTCATGTGGCGGAACACGGCGTCGTCCAGGCTGTCCAGGCTCACGGTCACGCGCTGCAGGCCGGCGGCCTTCAGTGCGGCGGCCTTGCGTTTCAGCAGCGAGCCGTTGGTGGTGAGCGTGAGCTCGAGCGGGTCGCCGTCGGGCGTGCGCAGCTCGGCCAGCTGGGCGATGAGCCCCTCGATGTGCTTGCGCAGCAGCGGCTCGCCGCCGGTCAGGCGGATCTTGTGCACGCCGTGCGAGGCGAACAGGCGCGCCAGGCGCGTGATTTCCTCGAAGCTCAGCAGGGCGCTGTGCGGCAGGTACTGGTAGTCCTTGTCGAACACGTCCTTGGGCATGCAGTAGCTGCAACGGAAGTTGCAGCGGTCGGTCACGCTGATGCGCAGGTCGGTCAGCGGGCGGCCCAGCCGATCGGCCAGCAGGCCGGTGGCGGGCACGGCGATGTCCGGCGCGGCCACGACGGCGTGGCCGGCCTGAGCGATCGGAATGACAGTGCTGCTGCTTTTCTTCATGGGGCGATGCCGATTTTGCGCCATGGCCCGCGACCGCGCGCCATGCGGGCTACTTCAGCACTGCCGCATAGACCATGTTGCGCGCAAGGCTTCGGTAGTGGGTGCGGTACTTGGGCGACTGCAGCATCAGCACGACGAACAGCTCGTTCTTCGGATCGACCCACATGTAGGTGCCGCCCGCGCCGCCCCAGTTGTACTCGCCGCCGCCGGACGGGTAGGGCGCCTCGCCGTCGTTGCGGCGCACCGCGAAGCCCAGGCCGAAGCCGTAGCCGGGGCCCGGCAGGTACAGCGGGCCGGGCACGATGCCGGCGCCGGCGTTCGAATGGTCGGTCGTCATCAGCGCCAGCGTGCGCGGGCCGAGATAGCGCGTGCCGTCGAGCGTGCCGCCGTTGAGCAGCATCTGCAGGAAGCGCGCGTAGTCGGACGCGGTCGACACCAGCCCGCCGCCGCCCGATTCGAACTTGCGCACGATGCGCGGGTCGTTCAGGTCGGCGCCCACGCCGAAGCTGCGGTCGCTCGGCAGCGGCTCGGCGATGCGCGGCTGGCGCGCCGGTTCGGGCACGTAGTACGTGGTGTCCTTCATGCCCAGCGGGTCGAACAGGCGCGCCTTTTCGAACTGGTACAGCGACTGGCTCGACACCACCTCGACCACGCGGCCCAGGATGTCGGTCGAGTAGCTGTAGTCCCAGGTCGTGCCGGGCTGGTAGGCCAGCGGCAGCTTGGCCAGGCGCTGCGAGAACTCGGCGCTGGTCGGATCGCCTTCCGCGAGGTTGGCGGTGTTGTAGGCCTGTTTCACCAGCCCTGGGCCGAAGAAGCCGTAGGTCAGGCCCGAGGTGTGGCGCATGAGGTCCTGCACGGTGATCGGGCGGCGCGCGGGCACGGTCTCGAGCACCGGCTTGCCGTCGGCGCCGGGCTTCTCGATGCCGACCGTCATGCGGGCGTACTCGGGCAGGTACATCGCGACCGGGTCGTCCAGCTTCATGCGGCCGTCTTCCACCAGCATCATCGCGGCGACCGTGGTGATGGGCTTGCTCATCGAGTAGATGCGGAAGATGCCGTCGCGCGGCATCGGCGTGCCGGCGGTGGCGTCGAGCTTGCCGACGGGTTCGAACCATGCGACCTTGCCCTGGCGCGCGACCAGCAGCACCGCGCCGGGGATCTTGCCGGCCGCCACGTCGGCCTTGAGCACGTCGGTGAGCTTCTGCAGGCGTTCGCTGGAGAGGCCCACCGACTCGGGCCGGGCGGTGGGCAGCGACTGGGCGGTGGCGAGCAGCGGCAGGGCGAGGCTCAGGCCGAGCAGGGCCGTGCGCACCAGGGCGCGGCGCTTCAAGAAGATCATGCGTGTTGTCTCCGTCGGTGGTGGAAGGATGGAACCGGCAGGACGGTCTTGGCGCCGTCCGTGCGAGCCGGTCGCGGGGCAGTGTATCGGCGCTTCGGCGATGGCGTGCTGGCCGATTGGCGGCATCTATGACGTCGATATCTTGACGCAGACAATGAGAATTACTATCATTTGAACGCCTGAGTACGCAGCACAAGCACCACGCAAAGGGCTCTTTTCCAACAAGGAGCTTCCGAACCGTGCCGTACACCCTGCCAGCCTTGCCCTATGCCTTCGACGCGCTCGAACCCCACATCGACGCGCAGACGATGGAGATCCACCACGGCAAGCACCACCAGACCTACGTGAACAACCTGAATGCGGCGTTGAAAGACACGCCGCATGCGGACACGCCGGTCGAAGCCCTCATCGCCGGTGTCGAGGAACTGCCCGAGGCGCTGCGCGCCCCCGTACGCAACAACGGCGGCGGCCACGCCAACCACAGCCTGTTCTGGACCGTCATGGCCCCGGTGGGCGAGGGTGGCGGCGGGGCGCCTTCGGGCGCGCTCGCGCAGGCCATCGACGCCGACCTGGGCGGCTTCGACGCCTTCAAGGACGCCTTCACCAAGGCCGCGCTCACGCGCTTCGGCAGCGGCTGGGCCTGGCTGGTCGTCGGTGCCGACGGCAAGCTGACCGTGGAAAGCAGCGGCAACCAGGACAGCCCGCTGATGCGCGGCACCGGCTCGGGCAAGACCCCGATCCTGGGCCTGGACGTGTGGGAGCACGCCTACTACCTGAAGTACCAGAACCGCCGCCCGGAATACATCGCGGCCTTCTACAACGTGGTGAACTGGGCCGAGGTGGCCCGCCGCCATGCCGCCGCGACCGGCGGCCGATGAGCCGAAGAGGAGCCCGCCCATGAACGACACGCCGCAGGGCACGGTGGCCACAGCGCCGCCGCCCAGGTCGCCGCGCCCGTTGCGCGAATGGATCGGCTTTGCCATCGTCGCGGCCGGCGCGCTGGCGCTGGCGTCGCAGTTCTGGTCCTTCGTGCGCGCCGACCCGCTGGTGTGGAACGCGCTGCGCGGCGGCTCGGTGGCGGCGCTGGCGACCGCGCTGGGCACGCTGCCGGTACTGTTCTCGCAGAAGTTGCCCGACAAGCTGCAGGACACGCTGTTCGGCTTCGGCGCCGGCGTGATGCTCGCGGCCTGCGCCTTCTCGCTGATCATTCCCGGGCTGGACGCCGCCAAGTCGATCGGCGTCTTCGGCGGCGGCGACTGGGCGGCCGGCGGCGTGATCGGCACGGCCATCCTGCTGGGCGGCCTGGTGCTCATGACCATGGACCGCGTGCTGCCGCACGAGCATTTCATCAAGGGCCGCGAAGGGCAGAGCGGGCGGCAGCTGCGCCGCACGTGGCTCTTCGTGTTCGCGATCGCGCTGCACAACGTGCCCGAGGGCCTGGCCATCGGCGTCGGCTACGCGGCCAACAACGGCGTGCGCGCCGATGCGCTCGCCACCGGCATCGCGATCCAGGACGTGCCCGAGGGGTTGGTGGTGGCCGTGGCGCTGCTGGCCGCGGGCTACAGCCGCCTGTTCGCGGTGCTGATCGGCATGGCCTCGGGGCTGGTGGAGCCGCTGGGCGCCGTGCTCGGCGCGGCGGTGGTGGGGCATTCGGCGATGCTGCTGCCTTGGGGGCTGGGCTTTGCGGCGGGCGCGATGCTGTTCGTGATCAGCCACGAGATCATTCCCGAATCGCACCGCAAGGGGCATGAAACCTATGCGACCAGCGGGCTGATGATCGGCTTCGTGCTGATGATGTTGCTGGACACCGCGCTGGGCTGACGCCCGGGGCGCGGCGTCGTCAGCCTCAGCCGTGCTTGACGGCGATGGTCTTCAGGGTCGTGAAGCCGTACAGCGCCTCGAAGCCCTTCTCGCGCCCGTAGCCCGACGACTTCACGCCGCCGAACGGCAGCTCGACGCCGCCGCCCGCGCCGTAGTTGTTGATGAACACCTGGCCGCTCTTCACGCGCCGGGCCATGCGGAACTGGCGCGCGCCGTCGGCCGTCCAGACGCCGGCCACGAGGCCGAACTGGGTGGCGTTGGCCAGGGCCACGGCTTCGTCCTCGTCGGCGAACTGCATCGCGGCGAGCACGGGGCCGAACACTTCTTCCTGGGCCAGGCGATGGCCCACGGGCACGTCGCGCAGCAGGGTCGGGGCCTGGTAGAAGCCGGTCTCGGGCGCTTCCTCGACCACCACGCCCTGCGCCACCATCGGGATGCCGGCGTGCTGGGCGTCGCTCAAAAAGTCCCACACGCGCTGCTGCTGCGTCTGGCGGATGAGCGGGCCGACGTCGAGGTCCATTGCCGCGGGGCCGACGCGCAGGGCTTCGAAGGCGCGGCCCAGGCGCTCGAGCAGGGGCTCGTAGATGTCGCGCTGGATCAGCACGCGCGAACCCGCCGAGCAGGTCTGGCCGGCGTTCTGCACGATGGCGTTGATCACCACGGGAATCACCGCGTCCAGGTCGGCGTCGGCGAACACGATCTGCGGGCTCTTGCCGCCCAGCTCGAGCGTGACCGGGCAATGCCGCTCGGCCGCCACCTGCTGGATCAGCGTGCCGATCTTCGGGCTGCCCGTGAAGCTGATGTGGTCGATACCTTCGTGGCGCGCGAGCGCGTCGCCCACCTCATGGCCGTAGCCGGTCACGATGTTGAGCGCGCCGGCCGGAAAGCCGACCTCGGCCGCCAGCTGCGCCACGCGGATCAGCGACAGGCAGGCGTCTTCGGCCGGCTTCACCACGCACACGTTGCCGGCCGCCAGGGCGCCGCCCACGCTGCGCCCGAAGATCTGCATCGGGTAGTTCCACGGAATGATGTGGCCCGTGACGCCGTGCGGCTCGCGCCAGGTGAAGACGCTGTAGCCGTCCTGGTAGGGAATGGTCTCGCCGTGCAGCTTGTCGCAGGCGCCGGCATAGAACTCGAAGTAGCGCACCAGCGCCACCGCGTCGGCGCGGGCCTGCTTCACGGGCTTGCCGCAGTCGCGCTGCTCGATGAGTGCGAGCTCGTCGACGTGCTCGGCGATCTTCTGCGAGAGCTTGAAGAGCAGGCGGCCGCGGTCGGCCGCACTGACCTTGTGCCACACGCCCTCGAAGCAGTCGCGCGCGGCGCGCACGGCGGCGTCGATGTCGGCGGCGTTGCTGCGCTGGATCTCGTCGAAAGGCTGGCCGTCCGAGGGGTCGATGACGGGGAGGGTGCGGCCGGAGGCGGAGGGAACGTCCGCGTTGGCGATGTAGTTGAGCTGCATGGGGCGAGATTTTGCGCGAAGCCCGCCCCGCGCGTGGCGCCCGGGCCGGCCCGCCTTACTTCGCCGCGGTGGCTTTGGGCAGCGCGCGCACGGCGTTCAGCATGCGCTCGACGTGCTTGTCGGGGTTGAGGTTCTGGTAGTAGTAGGCAACCTTGCCGTCGGTCGCGATCACGTACGACAGGCGGTTGGCGAAGTCGGGCCGGGTCTGCATCAACGCGTCGAAGCCCTGGATCACGGTCTTGCCCTGGTCGGAGGCCACCGGAAAGCGGCTCTGGCAGGACTTGACCGAGAACTTGGAGAGCGTGTCGATGTCGTCGGCCGACACGCCGATCACCGAGGCGCCCAGCGCGGCGAACTGGTCGACCGCCTCGGCGAAGGCGTGGGCCTCGATGGAGCAGTCGTTGGAGTCGGCTGCCGGAAAGAAGTACAGCACCACCGGCCCCTTGGCCAGCGCCTCGGCCAGCGAGTAGCGGAAGGTCTTGCCGCCCAGCGCGGCCGTGGCCGTGAACTTGGGCACCGGGTCGCCGATGTCGAGTGCGGCGTGGGCATGGGGTACCCCGGCGGCGAGGGCCGCGGCCCACAAAGCGGTGCGCAAAAGGAGCGATCGGGCCATGATGTAACTCCGAAGCGAAGTGAATCGAATTCTAGGACGACGCTTCGCAAAAAGGGCCCCGTTGAAACCGCCGCGGGAGGACCGGCGTACATCAGGGCAGTGGCATCCACAACGACAAGAGGAACCCGACCATGAACGCCTGGGCCCGATCTCTTCTGCGCACGGCGCTGGCCGGCGTGCTGCTGGCATTGCTCGGCGCGTGCGGCTCGCTGCCGCCGGCGCGCGAACGCCCGGCCGAACACGCCGCCGCCGCCGACCCGGGCACCGCGCTCGCGAAGATCGTCGCGGCCTCCACGCCGCCCGGCGAGCATTCGGGCTTCCGGCTCATGCCGCTGGGCGTGTACTCGCTCGACGCGCGCCTGCAGCTCGCGCAGCGCGCCGAGCGCTCGCTGGTGGTGCAGTACTACCAGCTCGAGAACGACGCCACCGGCCGGCTGCTGCTGCGCACGCTGCGCGAGGCGGCGGCGCGCGGCGTGAAGGTGCGGGTGCTGGTGGACGACCTGTACACGGTGAAGAGCCAGCAGCTGTTGCTGGCGCTGTCCGAGACGCCCAATGTGTCGGTGCGCCTGTTCAACCCGTTCTGCTGTGCGCGCGACGGGTTCCTGTCGCGCTTCGTGGTGTCGATCTTCGACATCCACCGCCTCAACCACCGCATGCACAACAAGCTCTTCATTGCCGACGGCGCGATGGCGGTGGTGGGCGGGCGCAACATCGCCGACGAGTATTTCGTGCTGAGCGAGGCGCAGAACTTCATCGACATGGACGCGTTGGTGGTCGGCAAGGTGGTACCGCAGCTCGAGAGCATCTTCGACGCCTACTGGAACAGCGACCAGATCTGGCCCATTGCCGAGATCGTGCGCAAAGAGGCCGGCGCCGCCACCTTCGATGCCGAGATCGGCATGTCGGGCCCGCCGCCGAAGGTCGTGCTGCCGCCCTCGGACATCCTCGGCTACGGCCCCATCGCCGAAGAGCTCGACGGCGGCCGCATGGGCCTGCTGTGGGGCGAGGCGCGCGCCATCGCCGACCCGCCCTCCAAGCCCACGACGCTGACGGCCGAAGATGCCATTGCCACCAGCGTGACGATGAAGGTCTGGGCGCTGCTGCTCGACGCCAAGACCGAGGTCGACCTGACCTCGCCCTACCTCGTGCCGGGCGAGCGCGGCATGGCGGCCTTCGAGGACCTGGCCAAGCGCAAGGTCAAGCTCACGTTGCTGACCAATTCGCTGGCCGCCAACGACGAGCCGCTGGTGCACACCGGCTACGCACGTTACCGCGAGCGCCTGCTGAAAGGCGGCGCCGACCTGTACGAGCTGAGCCCGCAGCGCACCACCGCGAGCATGCGCTTCGGCAGCTTCGGCAACTCGCTGGGCCGGCTGCACGCCAAGACCGCCGCCATCGACAAGACGCGCATCTTCATCGGCTCGATGAACCTCGACCCGCGCTCGGCCAGCCAGAACACCGAGATGGGCGTGGTGGTCGACAACCCGCAACTGGCGCGCGAGATGTTGCGCATCATCCATGTGAGCAAGCTGCAGAACTCGTACCGGCTGCGGCTGTCGAAGGAGGGCGGCACGCTCGAATGGCTCACGAACGACGGCGAGAAGGAGGTGATCCTCACCTCGGAACCCGAGTCGGGTTTCTTCCAGCGCCTGTACAACACCCTGATCTCTCCGCTGGTGCCCGAGATGCTGTTGTAGCCTCGGGGGATGGCGCAGACCTTCACTTCTCTTTCGGCCCCGCAGGTCATGCTGTGGGGCCTGCTGTTCTTCGGCGGCATCTACCTGGGTTTCGGCGCGCTCACCTGGCTGCTCACGAAGCGCGTGCTGCCGGCGCTGGGCATCGGGCGCGCACTCGATCCGCGGCCGCTGCAGCCCGGCCAGCTGCGGCGCGAGCTCACGCAATCGGGCATCTCGGTGCTGATCTTCGGGCTGGGCATGGTGTTCCCGTGGGGGCTGCTGCAGCTGGGCTGGGCGCGGCTCGAGCCCGACGCGGGCTGGCGCCGCATCGGCATCGAGATCCTCGTGCTCGCGGTGTGGAACGACGTGCATTTCTGGCTCAACCACCGGCTGCTGCACACGCGCTGGCTGCGCCGCTTCCATGGCCCGCACCACCGCTCGTTCGTGACCACGCCGTGGGCCACCTACAGCTTTCATCCGATCGAGGCGCTGATGCTCGGCAACGTGATCCTGCTGCCGATGGTGCTGCACGACTTCAGCTTCTGGTCGCTGGCGTCGGTGCCGGTGTTCAGCCTGTTCTTCAACTGCGTCGGGCATTCGAACTACGACTTCGTGCCCGGCGTGTCGTACAGCCACTGGTTCGCCGCGAGCCGCCGTCACCACCTGCACCACGCCGTGCACAACGGCAACTACGGCTTCCAGTTCACCTTCATGGACCGGCTGTTCCGCACGCGCATCGCGGCCGATGCAGCCGAGCCGCTGTTCCAGGCCTTTCGAAAGAAGCATGGCGCCACGACGGCCTGACGCGCGCCATCGGCTGCCGCGGCTGCGCCACTGGCGCGACTGGCAAAGCCTGGCGTACCTCGTCGCCTTGCCCGCGCTGGCGGCGTGGCAGTGGGTGCACGGTTTCCAGGTGGTGCTGTATGCGCTGATGCTGTTCCTCACGCTCGGCATCGGCGTGATCCATCACAACCACGTGCACCTGCGCATGTGGCGAGGGCGGCGCATGAACCGGCTGACCGACTTCTGGATCACGCTGCTGCAGGGCCACCCGACCTTCGTCTTCTGGCCCGCGCACGTGGCCAACCACCATCGCCACCGCCACGGGCCGAAGGATGTGGCGCGCACCTACCGCTTCGGCGGCGACACCAACCATCTGTGGGGCTACCTGCTGCATCCGTTTCAGGCCGTGTGGGTGCTGATGCCGCTGTTCTTCGGCTGGCTCGCGCGGCTGCACCGTCATCACCGCGGCGCGTGGCGCTATTGCATGGCGCAGTACGCGCTGTGGCTGACCAGCTGGACCGTGCTGCTGGTGATCGACTGGCGCAAGGCATTGCTGTTCGTGATCGTGCCGCAGCTGCACGGCCTGCACTGGCTGCTGGCCACCAACTACCTGCAGCACGCGCACGCCGACGGCCGCAAGACGCCGCGCAAGGAGGCATCCGGCGATACCCGCGGTAGCCAGCTGAACTACGCGCGCAATTTCGAGGGGCTGGTGAACCCCTTGCTGTTCAACATCGGCCTGCACACCGCACACCACGAGAACCCGCATGCCCATTGGTCCGAGCTCACGCACCTGCATCACACGCGCTACCGCGCGCAGGTGGCACCCGCGCTCAACGAGGGCGGGCTGGTGCCGTACATGGTGCGCGTCTTCGTGCTGGGGACCGTGTGGCCGCGTTTTCGCAGCCGCTCGCTGATGCCTCCCGATTCACCCATCTCCTGAACCCATGCCCGTTTCATTCCAACGCGTGTACCTCGAAAGCGCCGGCTACTTCATGCCCGGCGAGCCTGTTCCCAACGACCGCATGGACGCGTACATCGCGCCGCTCAACCGCATGTCGGAACGCATCAAGCGCCGCATCCTGGCCGAGAACGGCATCCTCACGCGGCACTACGCGATCGATGAAGAAGGCGTGACGCGGCACACCAACGCGCAGCTGGCGGCCGGTGCGATCCGCGACTGCCTGCAGCGCGGCGGCACGGAGCTGTCGCGCGTCTCGCTGCTGGCCAGCGGCTCGTCGGGCGGCGACACGCTGATGCCCGGCTTTGCCAACATGATCCAGGGCGAGCTGGCGGCGCAGCCGATGGAAACGCATTCGGTGCACGGCATCTGCGCGGCCGGCGTGTCGGCGATCCAGACGGCCGCACAGGGCATCGAGCTGGGCGCGCACCGCTCGGCGCTGGCGGTGGCGAGCGAAATGCCGTCGCGCCTGTTCAAGCGTTCGCGCTTTGCCGCGCGCGGCTACGAGACCGACTTCGACTCGCACTTCCTGCGCTGGATGCTGTCCGATGGCGCGGGCGCGCTGCTGCTGTCCGACGGCACGCCCGCGCTGGCCGGCAAGCCGGGGCTGCGCCTCAAGCTGAAGTGGGTGCACCAGCGCGCCTTCTCGGGCGACTACCCGGTGTGCATGCAGCTGGGCCTCACTGAGGATCGCGCGCGCGGCCACCTTGATTTCGGTTCATGGGCCGAGGCCGAGGCGGCCGGCGCGCTGTCGCTGCGCCAGGACATCCGCCTCTTGCCGCACCTGTTCGACATCGGCATCCACGAATACGCCGGCCTGGTACGCGACGGCTGGGTTGATCCGAAGCGGGTCGACCATTTCCTGTGCCACTACTCGTCCGAAAAATTCATCCCGGTGGTCGAAGACCTGATGGCCAAGGCCGACCTGGCGATTCCGCGCGAGCGCTGGTGGAGCAACCTGGCCTGGCGCGGCAACACCGGCGCGGCATCGATCCTCGTGATGCTCGCCGAGTTCCTGCACACCAAGGCGCTGAAGCCAGGCGAGCAGATCTTCTGCTATGTGCCGGAGTCGGGGCGCTTCATGGCGGCGTACATGCTGCTCGAGGTCGAGGCCGTCGATGCGGCGCCCGTCGTGATCGCGCCCCGCGCGGCGGCGGTGGCACCCGACGACGATCTCGTCATTGCGCCCCCGCACGACCCGGCCGCCGCGCCCGAAGGCCTGGGCGCCTTGCTGACCGAGCTGGCCGCCATCTGGCACGACTACCGCTCGCGCGTGTGGCGCACGCCGCTGATCCGCCAGATCCGCGAGCGCCGTTTCGCCGTGCCCGACTACCTGAACTGGATGGAACAGTGGGTGCCGCAGGTGCGCGAAGGCAGCCTGTGGATGCGCGAAGGCGCCGCCTCGCTCAGCGAGCCGTACCGCATGCTGTCGTCGCTGATCGACGTGCACGCGGGCGAGGAGCAGAACGACTTCAACATCCTCTTCAGCGACTACCGCAAGGCCGGCGGCACGGTCGAATCGATCGACGAACTGCGCCGCAACCCCGGCGGCGAGGCGCTCAACGCCTACCTGCACGGCCTGGCCGCCACGCGCGACCCGATCGGCCTCCTGGGCGCGATCTACATCATCGAAGGCACGGGCCAGCGCATCGTGCCGGCGCTGCTGCCGCTGCTCAAGGCCAGCCTGAAGCTGCCGCCCGACGCCTTCCGCTTCCTCGAATACCACGGCCACAACGACGAGCACCACCTGAACCGCTGGCTCGCCGCGGTCGAGATGGTGATGGCCGTGGAAGGCCAAGCCCGCGCCGCCCGCCAGATTGCCGACACCGCGCGCCACACGGCCGCGCTGTACCTGATGCAGTTCCAGCACATCACCGAACGAATGCCCCATGGATCGAACACCTGATTTCCTGACGCAGGCGCACGACGAGCGCGACCCCAGTCCGTGGCTGGCGCTGTACCTCGACCAGAGCACGCCGCTGCCCGACGACGTGAAGGCCGCGTGGCTGGCCGACTCGAGCTCGGCCTCGCGCCAGTACCTGCTGCCGTTCCTGCGGCCGATCGCGCGGCTGACGATCATCCTGATCCAGATCGTGAAGGTGTTCGTGCCGCGCAACTGGTCGCATTCGGTGCTGCTGCACCGCTTCCTGGCGTGGGGGCTCAAGCGCTTCGTGTCGCCCGAGGCGAACTGGCTGATCTTGCGGCACTTTCACCTGGGCTCGCAGGTGCTGGCGTTCATCGGTCGCAACTCGCCCGCGCCCGTGGGCACGTCGCCGCTGGAGCCCGCCGACATCGACGCGCTGAAGGACGAGATGTTCCTGAAGCACGACCTGAACCTGTTCAACTTCGTGATCCGGCTGAACACAGCATTGCGCGACAAGGGGCTGGCGCTGTGCAAGGCCGAGCAGGTCGATTTCTCGATGATCCAGCCGCCGGCGTTGCGGCTGGAAGACATGCCCCAGGGCAAGCTCAATTTTCTCGACCTGCAAAGCGCCATCGAGCTGTTCACGCCGCTGTACCAGCTGATGCTGACCGACAACGATTTCTGGCGCGCCGCCAACTCCTTGCAACTGGACGAAACCATCGGCATCTACGCGGCGACGATCCTGAACGCGCCGGAGCACCTGATCCTGGTCAACAACAAGCATCCGCTGGTGCCGCTGTCGACCTTGCGGGCGGGGCACCGGCTGGTGATCCACGGCCTGTCGACCGAAATGCTTCACAGCCTGCTCCAGCGCATGCGTGCGGCGCAGGAAGCCATGTCGGCAGAGACACTTCCGCGGGACCCGCCCCTTGCATAGGGGTATGCTGTCCCCACATGCAAACCATGAACACGACCCGAAATCCGTCTCCCAAGACCGATCTGGCAGTGACCCACGTGCTGGCTCAACTGCTGGAGAAGCTTGAGCACAGCGCCGTGCCGGTTGGCGCCGAGCAGTACCGCTCGGTGGTCGAGCACCTGGTGCATGAATTCGAAGACGTCGAGCCCGGTGCCGAATTGGGCCAGTTGCTCGATGCCTATCCGGCCGCCTCCGAGGTCTACGAAAATATGAATTACCAGCACGCCGGCCTTTGCCGCTCGGCGCTGGACGTTTCCCTGGCCGCCGAAGGCGCAGCCAGGGAAGCCATTGCCCGCGCCATGCGCGGTGACGAATCGAACAAGGACAAGATGCATGGCCAAGGGTGAAGTGAAAACGGCAGTGGTGGCGGACGGGCTGCGCTACAAATCGAAGGCGCCGGGCTCTCCGTTCCGCGCCTCGGCGTCGTTCAGCGGGGCCACGATGTCCTGCTTCATGTGCGGCAAGCACCGCGTGCGTTCGCAGCTGCGCACGCGCCAGGTGCTGGGCAAGTCGCAGACCGTCTGCGCGCCTTCGTGCAAGGCGCTCGACGAGGCCCTCGAGGCCGAAGCATCGTCGAGCTGAGCGCCTAGCACGGCGCCGCGTCGCGTTGGCGACATGGCCTCATCGGCATGTCGTCGATTGCCTTCCATCCCGGTCGCAATCGATATACAGTTGGACACAAATGATGCAAGTAATTGCATTTAATCTAAAGTTCTAATTTGTAGCCGATGACCACTCAAATCCAGCAAGAAGGCGATCGGTGCCCCGCAGCGGGCGTGGATTTTTCTCTGCGTGGAGGGCCTGAGCTGTGAACAAGCCACGTCACGTCGTCATGCAGGTCGTCAAGCGCTCGTCCGGCAGCGCCACGCACCATGTCGAATTCCTCATGGACGACAACTTCGCCGAGCGCCTGCGTCAGTTGCGCTCGCTGGTGCCGCCGCTGGGTGCCCTCAACAAGCAACGCGACCTCGTGATCGACAAGGTGCGCGTGCGCCTGCCCAACGCCATCTGGCGCTCGGGCAACGAGATCGCCATCGACGGCGGGGTAGACGGCTCCTGCATCGTGATCGCGGCCGAGGGCTCGTTCAACTGCGGCGGCAAGGACCGCCGCACGCGCGAAAAGCTCGTGACCTACAACTTCTCGATCGCGCGACTGATCGAGCTGCACGGCGAACGCCCCGAAGGCGAAACGCTCTACATCCGCGACGGCGTGTTCGCCAACGACGAACCGGCCGAATCACCGGCCGGCCGCTGGGTGGCTTCCATGCACGAACTCGAAGTGGTGATGCGCGTGCCCGATGCGCCGTCGGACTTCGACACGCTGCACGACCTCACGTTGCGCGCCGACGGGCAGCCGACGCAGGCGGGTGCGCTGAGCCCGCACCGCGCCAGCATCTACTGACGAACTCAGGCCGACGTTGCCGCAGGCGCGCCCACGGGCGTGAACTGCGCGCCGTTGTCGGCCAGCCAGCGCGCCGAGAGGCTGCTGTCCTGCTGGTCGGGGTGGAAGTCGCTGCGCAGGTACTGGCGCCAGCCCGCGAGATTGCCCCGCAGCAGGCCGCCGCGGCCCAGCAGGATGCGCGCGGCGCTCTTCCAGGTAGCCCACTTCCACAATTGCTTTTCATGCCGCAGGTTGTCGACCGTCTGGCGCATCAGGTCGCCGAGGAACATCACCGTCACGCGGCGGAACCAGCGCGTGCGCCATTCATCGGAGCCGCCTGCGGCCTTGTAGATGTCGAAGGCCACGCTCTTGTGCTCCAGCTCTTCCGCGCTGTGCCACAGCCACATCGTGCGCAGCCGGGGCTCGGCGCCATCCAGGATCTCGGGGCGGGCCAGCAGCCACTCGGCGAACATCGCCGTGAAGTGCTCGGTGGCGGCCGTCACGGCCAGCGCGTGGCGCGGATCGGCGCCGTCCATCAGTTCCATGCGCTGGCTGGCGCGCGCGGTCCAGCGGTCGACCAGGCCTTGCTGCTCGAGGTGCGCGTTGAACAGCGAATGGATGCGCCGGTGCGTTGCCTCCTGGCCGATGAAGCCGCGCACGTTGGCGCGGTGGCGTTCCTGCACCTCGGTCGGCAGCGTGGCCATGGCGTCGCGCACGGCGTCGATGAAGAACTGCTCGCCGAAGGGGAAGCTCATCGACAGGGCGTTGAGGAAAGCCGTCGAGAAGGCGTCGCCGCCGCACCAGTCGCGCGAGAAGGGCGGTTGCAGGTCGATCAGCAGGCGGCGGACTACGAGTTCGGTCATGGGAAGGCAATTCCTGAGGTCGTGGGCACAAAGGTTGGTACAGATCCGTACCGCGTGCCGCCATGGTGCAATTGTGAGCTGGTACTGTCAAGTACCAAGGCGTAGGAAAATGAATCGCACATGACTGCCACCATCGACAAAACCGCCACGCCCGATGCCGCCGAAGGCGCGCCCAGCGAGCACTACGCGCGGCTGCTCCAGGGCATGGCGCATGCCGTGGCGGCCAAGGGCTACGCCGACACCACCATCGCCGACATCGTGCGCGAGGCCGCCGTCTCGCGGCGCACGTTCTACGAGCACTTCAGCACCAAGACCGAGTGCCTGATCGCGCTGTACGAAACGGCCAGCCGGCTCGGCCTGCAGGCCGTGAGCGAGGCCTTCGACCCGGCCCAGCCCTGGCACACGCAGGTGGAGCAGGCGATGACCGCCTACATGGACTACCTCGCCCAAGACCCGGTGCTGCTGCGCACGCTGTTCGTCGAGATCCTCGGGCTCGGGCTGCCGGGGCTGGCGGCGCGGCGGCGCGTGAACGGCGAGATCGCCAACTTCATCCAGGTGGCGATCAACAGCAGCGACTCAGGTGAGGTGCCCGCGGCGCACATGAGCAGCCAGATGGCGATGACGGTGGTGGGCGGCATCAACGAACTGGTGCTGCAGGCCATCGAGCAGGACCGCGTGGGCGACCTGCGCGAGCTGGTGGCGCCGGCCACGCGGCTGGTGCGCGCGGTCGCGGCCGACAGTCGACGCTAGGCCTGTTCGGCCTTGCGGGGCGTGGCCGCAGCCCACAGCACGAGCAGCCCCGCCACCACCATCGCCGCCAGTGCCCCGAGGTACGGCAGCACGTCGTGCAGCGGTGCGCCCATCTGGTTGAGCCGCAACGAAGCCTGGATGCCCGCCGTGCTCGGGAACAGCCAGCGCAGCGCCTGCAGCGGCGCGGGCAGGGCCTCGACGGGCCATGAGAAGCCCGAGAGAAAAGCCATCGGCAGCGCAGTGAAGAGCAGCACCTGCAGTGCGCGCTCGCGGTCGCGGAACCAGCAGCCCAGCAGCAGTCCGAGCACGCAGATCGCCGGCACGTAGAACATCAGCAGCACCAGCGCTCCGAACGGATTGCCGCCGCGCGGGTAGTCCTGCAGGAAGAACACCCAGCCGAAATAAAACAGGCCGCTCAGCACGCCGAAGCCCGACAGCGCGCCCAGCCGCCCCAGCCACGCGCCCATGCCGGCGCGCAGCCGGCCGGCCTCGGCCCAGGTGCCGGCCAGCATCGCGGCGCCCATCAGCAGCGTCTGCTGCAGGATCAACAGCGCGACCGCCGGCACGACGTAGCTGCCGTAACCCTCGGTCGGGTTGAACAGCGCGACCAGCTGCGTGTTGAGCGGGCTGCGGCTGCGCGCGGCCTGCACCGCGCTCTGGCCGCCGGCCTGCAGCTTGCGGATCTCCACACCGGCCGACACCGTGCCCACCGCCTCCGAGAATCCGTACAGCACCGCCTTGTTCAGCAGCGCATAGGCGCCGTTGCCCTCGATGCTCACCACCGCCGGCGTGCCGCGCAGCACGTTGCGCTTGAGATCCTGCGGCAGCAGGGCGTAGCCTTCGATCTCGCCGCGCCACAGCGCCTGCTGCGCCTCGTGCACGTCGGACGTGACCATGCGCACATCGAGCCGCGGGCTGGCCATGGCGAAGCGCGCGATCTGCCGCGACAGCCCGCTGTGGTCCTGGTCGACCACCGCCACCGGCACGCGCGTGACGGCCTGCGTGCCGTAGGGCCACGGGTAGAAGAAGCCGTAGATGATGGGCGCGAGCAGCATGATCAGCAGCACGCCCTTGTCGCGCAGCACGCCGAGGGCGGTGTCGCGCCAGGCGGCGGCGAAGCCTGGGATGCGTGTGCTCATCAGCGGCCTCCCCACGTCTCGGGCGCCGCGGCCGCACGCACCAGCAGCGTGGCCGACACGGCCAGCAGCACCGCGGTGCCCACCACCATCCACAGCGGCGTGGCGGCCGAGTAGGCCAGGGGCGCACCCATCTGCAGCTGCTCCATCTGCACGCGGATGTAATGCGTGTAGGGCAGCAGTCCGGCCCACAGCTGTGCGAGCACCGGCATGGCGACCAGCGGAAAGCCCACGCCGCCGAACGCGAAGGCCGGCGCGGTGATGAAGCCGGTGGCCGACAGCGCGGTGCGCAGCGAGCGCGTGAGGCTGGCCACGAAGGCGCCGAGCGCGATCGACAGCGCCAGGAACACCATCAGCGCGAACAGCGTCCATCCCACCGAGCCGACCGGGTGCCAGCCGCGGCCCGCCGTGATCCACAGCATGGCGGCCAGGCCCACCGCCGACAGGCTCGCGAACGGCAGCGCCAGCTTGCCCGCCAGCGCGGCCAGCGCTTCGGGCCAGCGCGGCGCCGCGCCGAGCCAGCCGCCCAGGCTGCGGTCGCGCAGCTCGCGGCCCACGGCCCAGGCGCCGGCCGTCATCGCGAGGATGTGCAGCAGCGCCGGAATGAGCGCGGCACCGAGAAACTGCTCGTAGTCGGTCGAGGTGTTGAACAGCGCAACCATGCTGGCCTTGACCGGGTCCATGCTGACGCGCGCGGCCTTCATCGACTCGCCGCGCTTGTTGCGCACCGCAAGCTCGACGCCGGCCGACACCGTGGCGACGGCGGTGCGCACGTCGCGCTGGATCAGGCTCGAGTGCGTGCCCAGCTGCGCGTTGTGCAGCAGCACGACCTGCCCGACGCGGCCCTGCTTGACGTCGCGGCTCAGCTCGCGCGGCAACTGCACCGCCGCATCGACGGCGCCGCTGGTGAGCGCGCGCTGCATCTCGCCTTCGTCGGCGTACTGCTGCGCCACGCGCAGGCCCGGCGTGGCGTCCAGGAAGCGCACCAGCTGGCGCGAGAGGGCGGAGTGGTCCTGGTCGAGCACGCCGATCGGCAGGCGCTCGGGCAGGCCGGCCGAGAAGATCCACCAGATCAGGAACACCGCGAGCAGCGGCACCCACGAGATCATGGCCAGGTCCCACGGACGCGTGCGCAGCAGCGCGAATTCGCGCCGGGCGCTGGCGGTGGAAAAGCCGCGCAGGCTCATGGTGGGTGCGGCGTCAGTCGACCAGAACGCTCATGCCGGGGCGCGCGCCTTCGATCGGCTTGAGCGGCCGGGCGCGGACCTCGAAGGTGCGCACGTCGAAGCCGGCGCCGCCGCGCGTGGCGCGCCAGGTGGCGAAGTCGGGCAGCACGCCGCTGTAGTAGACCTTGAAGCGGGCGGTGCGCCGGTCCTCGGGCAGGGCGGGCAGGCGGGCGTCGAATTCCTTGTCGAGCGCGAAGCGGGCCAGCCGGTCTTCGCGCACGTTGAGCACCACCCACTGGTCGTTCAGGTCGACCACCGTGACCACGGCCACGCCCTGCGGCGAGAGTTCGCCGACCTTGGCGAGCACCTTGGCCACTTCGCCGCCGACCGGGCTGCGCAGCTCGGTCTCGGCCTTGGCGGCTTCCACCTCGGCGACCACGCCGGCCACCTGCCGCGCCTGCGCGTTGGCAGCGGCCTTGTCCTCGGGGCGGGCGCCGGTGCGCGCCATGTCGTACTGCGCCTTGGCCGCCACGGCGGCGTCGCGCGAGGCCTTCCAGTTGGCCTCGGCCTCGTCGCGCTTCTGGTCGGCCACGAGGCCGTCGCGCGCCAGGCCGTCGACACGCCGGAACGAGGTCTGCGCGAGCTGCGCGGCGGTCTCGGCGCGCTGCCACTGCATGCGCGCCATTTCGATTTCTTGCGGGCGGGCGCCGTTCTGCGCCTTGTCGGCCACGGCCTGCGCGGCCTGTTCGGCGGCGGTGGCCTGCGCCAGCTTGGCGCGCACCTCGGGGCTGTCCATGCGCACCAGCAGGGCGCCGGCCTGGATGCGGTCGCCTTCCTTCACCGCCACTTCGGCGATGCGGGCCGTGACCTTGCCGGCCACGTCGGTCTCGCGCGCTTCCATCTGGCCCTGGAACACCTCGGGCGCCGGCTGCGCGGCGCGCCAGAAGCCCCAGGCGAGCAGCACCAGCACGAGCAGTGCGGCGGCGATGGCGATCAGTCGGCGGGTCTTGGCACTCATCATGGTCAGTTCACCTTCACGTCGGCGCGCGCGATGTAGTCGGAAAAAGTCTCGGACAGGCCCGCGCTCTCGAGCAGCTGCGCGAGCGCCTGCACGTAGTCGTTGGCGGCCTGCGCGCGTTCGGTCAGCACCTTGGCCTGGTTGGTCTCGGCATCGATCAGGTCGAGCGTGGTGCTGGTGCCTTCGCGCAGTCCGGCGGTGCGCAGCTTGACCACCTCTTGTGCAAGCTCGACCGAGACCTTCATCTCGAGGTACTGGCGGCGCGCGTTGTCCAGCGCGCGCCAGTTGCGTTCGACCAGCAGCGAGATGTCGCTGCGCGCCTGCAGGTCGGTGCGCTCGGCCTGTTCGACCTGCTTGTGCGAGGCGGCCGACAGCGCGTTGCGGTCGACCGAGTCGTACAGCGTCCAGCGCACGCCGAGGCCGGCCACCCAGTCGGCGTTGCCGCTCTTGATCTCGCGCGTGCCGAAGGCGATGACCTGCGGGCGGCGCAGGGCTTCTTCGCCTTCGTGCAGCTGCTGGGCCTGCGCCTTCTTGGCCGCGACCTTGCCCAGGCCCGGATGCCGCGTGAGCGCCGCATCGATGAAGTGGCCGAGCGGTTCGATCGGCGCGCTGATGAGAAACAGCGGCGTCTGCGGCGTGACGCTGCCTTCGGCGCGCACGGTGCGCGCCAGGGCCACGCCCGCCAGCGCGGCATCGTTCTCGGCCTTGCGGGCGTTGCGGCGCGCTTCTTCATACGCGGCGCTGGCCTGCAGCCGCTCGACGCGCGAAATGACGCCGGCCGCGAGCATCTTCTGCGCCGCCGCGTCGTGCTGCGCGATGGTGCGCTCGGCCTGCAGGCGCAGCGTGGCCGCGCGCTGCGCGAGCTGGGCGCCGAAGTAGCGCTGCACCAGCAGCGTGTCGACCTCGTGGCCGGCCTGTTCGGCATCGGCCTGGGCTTCGCGCGCCTGCGCCGAGACGAAGCCGCGCACCGCGTCGGTCGCGCCGCCCAGGTAGAGCGGCCACACGGCCGACACCGAGGCGTTGGCGCCGGTGTCGTGGCGATTCAGCGTGTAGCTGTTGGGCAGCTGCGGAATCGGCACGCGCGAGACGAAGCTCTGGATCGACGGCGGCAGCGACGAGCCGATCTGGCCGAGCTTCTGGTTGAGCGGGTCGAGGTCGAGGTTCAGGTTCGCGTTGTACGCATAGGCCAGCCCCGAGATGCTGACCACCGGCCCGCCCAGGCGCTTGACGCCTTCGCTCTGCAGTTCCTTGGCCTCGACGGCGATGCGCGCGGCGGCCAGCTTGTCGGAGCGCTCGACCATGCGCTGGCGCGCGGCGTCGAAGCTCAGTGCCAGCGTGGAGGTGGTGTCGCCGCGGGCCTGCTGCTGCGCGAAAGCCGCGCCGCCGATGAAGGCCGGCAACAGCAGCAGGGACGGAAGAAGGGCGAGGCGAGGTCGTGTCATCGGCATCAGGCGGTCTTGTGCAGCAGGGCGTCGAGCTCCTGCTGCAGGATCACGGGAAAGGCGGCCTGCACCGCCCCGGTGGCCAGCGGCCGTGCTTTCTCGAGCAGCTGCGCGGCGCGGCCGGCATCGAGGGTGTCGCCGGAAAGCAGGCTGTCGGCCAGCGTGCGCAGCCAGCGCCGCGCCACGGTGCGCAGCGTGCGGACCATGGTTTCCTGCATGCCGATCACCGCTTCGAGCGGCAGGCCCAGCGCGGCCAGTTGCTCGGCGACCTGACCGAGCGCCGGGCTCAGCACCTGCACCTGGCCGTCGGGCAGTTCGCGCATGAGGCCGGCGCGGGTGGCGCGGCCGAGCAGGGCGGGTGTCATCTGGCCCTGCCACTTGGTGGCCAGCGCCTGGGCCGACACCACCACGGGCGTTTCTTCGGCGAACAGGCTGCCCGACACCGAGCGGGCCACGGCCAGCAGGTCGGGCCAGGTGGAGGCCGGCGCGCGCGTGAAGATGCGGCGGATCGCCTCGATGCCGAAGCCCTGTTCACGCAGTTCGCGGATCAGCGCCAGGCGTTGGACGTGGTCGGCGCCGTACAGGCCGAGCCGGCCCTGCAGCCGCGGCGGCGGCAGCAGGCCGCCCGTGGTGTAGGCGCGAATGTTGCGCACCGTGACACCCGTGCGCGCCGCCAGGGCCTCGATGGAGAGGTCCTGCGGGGCCGTGGAATCGGGTGTGGCGGTGGATGCGTTCATGTGACAGTTTCAATGTTACATCGAAAATGTTGCATAAAACCAGCCCGGATCGCGCGGTCCGGGCGGGGCATCCTCAGCCCGGCTTGCGCTGCGCCGGGTCGTAGAAGAACTGTTCTTCGGCGATGCGCTCGCCGTCCCAGCGCTGCCAGGCGATCTCTTCCATGCGCATGCGGCCGCCGCCCTTGAAGACGAACTCGAAGATCCAGTGGATGCCGACGTGGTCGCCGTTCACCAGCACCGGCCGCACGCAGGTCGACGCCACCGACTCGGTGCGTGCGAGCACGGCGCTTTCCTGCGCGACCAGCGTGCTGCGCCCGCGCCGCGGCTCGGCCTGGTTCTCGCGCATGGTGGCGTCTTCGGTATAGAAATCTTCGATGACCTGGGCATGCGCGCCGCCCTCGACGGCGGCAATGAAGGCTTCGAGCCGGGCGGGCGTGGGCATGTCAGGACTTCACTTTCACTTCGACGCGGCGCGCTTCCGAGGCCGGCCCGTCGGCTTGCGACTGCTCGGGCTTGGCGAGTTCGATCTTGTCTTCGGGCGCGCCCGCCGCCTTGATGGCGTCGCGCACGGCCATGGCGCGCTGCTTGGCCAGCTCGGCGTTCTTGGCCGGGTCGCCGCTGGCGTCGTGGTAGCCGCTCACCAGCACGGTGCTGCCGCTCTGCACGGCCTTGATGACATCGGACAGCGCCTCCTTTGCATTGGGCGCGACCTCGGCGCTGGCGCTCGCGAAGTAGAACTTCACGATGCCGTTCTCGACCTTCACCGCCGCGGCTTCGGTGGCTCCCACGGCCGCCGAGGCGAGGGTGGCGGCCGGCGTGGCCGCCGGTGCCATCGCCGCAGGTGCGGTGGCTGCAGGCGGCGTCTCGACCTTGGTCGGCACGGCCGCCGCTGCATCGCCAGCGTGGAACTTGACCACCAGCGGCACGATCAGCAGCGCCACGATGTTGATGATCTTGATCAGCGGGTTCACCGCCGGGCCGGCCGTGTCCTTGTAGGGGTCGCCCACGGTGTCGCCGGTGACGGCCGCCTTGTGCGCCTCGGAGCCCTTGCCACCGTGGTGGCCGTCCTCGATGTACTTCTTGGCGTTGTCCCACGCGCCGCCGCCCGTGCACATGCTGATGGCGACGAACAGGCCGGTGACGATGGTGCCCATCAGCAGGCCGCCCAGCGCCTTCGGTCCGAGCAGCAGGCCGACCAGGATCGGCACCACCACCGGTAGCAGCGACGGGATCATCATTTCCTTGATGGCCGCGCCGGTCAGCATGCCCACGGCCTTGCCGTACTCGGGCTTGCCGGTGCCTTCCATGATGCCGGGGATCTCGCGGAACTGGCGGCGCACTTCTTCCACCACCGCACCGGCCGCGCGGCCTACCGCCTCCATGGCCATCGCACCGAACAGGTAGGGGATCAGGCCGCCGATGAACAGGCCCACGATCACCATCGGGTCGCTCAGGTTGAAGCTGATGTTCAGCCCGAAGCTCTCCAGCTTGTGGGTGTAGTCGGCAAAGAGCACCAGCGAAGCCAGGCCAGCCGAGCCGATGGCGTAGCCCTTGGTCACGGCCTTGGTGGTGTTGCCCACCGCGTCCAGCGGGTCGGTGATGTCGCGCACGCTGGCGGGCAGCTCGCTCATCTCGGCGATGCCGCCGGCGTTGTCGGTGATGGGGCCGTAGGCGTCCAGCGCCACCACGATGCCGGCCATGCTCAGCATCGACGTCGCGGCCACCGCGATGCCGTACAGGCCCGCGAGGGCGTAGGAGGCCAGGATCGCGATGCACACGAAGATCACCGGCCAGGCCGTCGAACGCATCGACACGCCCAGGCCCGCGATGATGTTGGTGCCGTGGCCGGTGGTCGAGGCCTGTGCGATGTGCTGCACGGGCTTGTACTGCGTGCCGGTGTAGTACTCGGTGACCCACACCAGCGCGGCCGTGAGCGCCAGGCCCACGAAGCAGGCGCCGAACAGCTTCAGCTGGCTGCCGCTGGCGGCAATGGCGTTGTCCGGAATGATCCAGCTCGTGACGAACCAGAACGCGATCAGCGACAGGATGCCCGCCACGGCCAGGCCCTTGTAGAGCGCCGGCATCACGTTGACCATGCCCGGCGACGCCTTCACGAAGAAGCAGCCGATGATCGACGCGATGATCGACACGCCGCCCAGCGCCAGCGGGTACAGCACCGCATCCAGCGGCGCCGCCGTGACCATCAGCGCACCCAGCACCATGGTGGCGATCAGCGTCACCGCGTAGGTCTCGAACAGGTCGGCCGCCATGCCGGCGCAGTCGCCGACGTTGTCGCCCACGTTGTCGGCGATCACCGCCGGGTTGCGCGGGTCGTCTTCCGGAATGCCGGCCTCGACCTTGCCCACCAGGTCGGCGCCGACGTCAGCGCCCTTGGTGAAGATGCCGCCGCCCAGGCGCGCGAAGATCGAGATCAGCGAGGAGCCGAAGGCAAAGCCGATCAGCGGATTGAGGATGGCCGCAAGGCTGTGGTCCGCCTTCGGCGCACTGCCGGCCAGGAACCAGTAAAAGCCCGTCACGCCCAAGAGGCCCAGGCCCACCACCAGCATGCCGGTGATGGCGCCGCCGCGAAACGCCACGTCGAGTGCCGGGCCGATGCCCTGGGTCGCGGCTTGCGCGGTGCGCACGTTGGCGCGCACCGACACGTTCATGCCGATGAAGCCGCAGGCGCCCGAGAGCACCGCGCCGACCACGAAGCCGGCGGCCGTGGTCAGGTCGAGGAAGAGGGCGATGAGCACCGCGAGCACCACGCCGACCACCGCGATGGTGGTGTACTGCTTGGCGAGGTAGGCCGAGGCGCCAGCCTGGATGGCCGCGGCGATTTCCTGCATCCGGGCGTTGCCCGGGTCCTTGGCGAGAATCCAACTTCGGGCCCAGAAACCGTAGCCTACGGCCACCAGGCCGCAGACGATGGCAAGAATCAGGGGGGTGTTGCCGCTCATGCTTTGCTTCTCCATTCGTTCGTTGTGACTTGTGGAGACGGACAGCCTGGGCCCTGCGCGCAACGCGTACGGGACCATGTTCTCCGCCGCGTTGCTTCCTCGAAGCTCGCTGCACCGGAGGTGCGGAGCCGATTGGCCAACGCTTGCAATTTACAGGCAAAAACACACACGCGTGCGACCGGCCCGTGACACGGAAAGTAAACTCCGGGTTTGTCCCCATCCGTCTCATACTTTTCAACTACTCGAAAAACGTCATGTCCTTCGACAAAGTCTCCCCCGGCAAGAACGTCCCCGACGCCTTCAATGTCGTGATCGAAATCCCGATGAACGCCGACCCGATCAAGTACGAAGTCGACAAGGAATCGGGCGCGATCTTCGTGGACCGCTTCATGACGACGGCCATGTACTACCCCGCCAACTACGGCTACGTGCCGCAGACCCTGTCGGGCGACGGCGACCCGGTCGACGTGCTGGTGATCGCCCCGTACCCGCTGCTGCCGGGCGTGGTCGTGCCCTGCCGTCCCCTGGGCATCCTGATGATGGAAGACGAAGCCGGCGTCGACGGCAAGGTGCTGGCCGTGCCCACCGACAAGGTGCTGCCGATCTACAGCCACTGGAAGTCGGTCGACGACGTGAACCCGATGCGCCTGAAGGCCATCAGCCACTTCTTCGAGCACTACAAGGACCTGGAAGCCGGCAAGTGGGTCAAGGTGCTGGGCTGGGAAGGCATCGACGCCGCCAAGAAGGAAGTTCTCGACGGCATCGCCGCGTACAAGAAGTAATTTCTTTCGCTTGAAAGAAACGGCCTGGATGCTCCGGGCCGTCAGCCCCGGACCGCATCCCCGGCCAGCCGCATCCATTCGCGGTTGACGCCTCGCGCATGCGCGTTCCAGTGGCGCGCCGCCTGCTGCAGCCCGTTCCAATGGCGCTGCGCGCCGGCGGTGTCGCCTTGCTGCGCCAGCCACGCGATGTAGCGGGCGCGCGTCTCCACCGTGTTGTAGCTGCTCAGCGCCGCCTCGAAGGCTTCGCGCGCTTCGGACGTGCGTCCCTCGGCGGCCAGCGCGCGGGCGTTGAGCACGGCGACCTCGTCCTTGCGGTAGTCGTCGCGCGTGGCGCGCAGGTTTTGCAGGGCCTGCGAGGCTTCGCGGGCCGAGGCCGGGCTGCCTTCGGCGATCAGCGCGCTGGCCAGGCCGAACTGCAACTCGGGGTCGGAGGCGAAGGGGCCTTTCAGCGCGTCACGGTAGTGCTCGACGGCATCGGCCGCCTGGCCGCGGTCGAGTGCCGCCTTGGCCAGGCGCAGCTTGTTCTGCGCCGTGGGCGCGAGGTCGTAGGCCTCGGCGGCGGCGCGGTATTCGCGCTCGGGGTCGATGAAGCCGATGGCCGCGTTCGCCACCTTGCCCGCGGTGCGCTGCATGCGCGAGGCCGGCAGGTACTCGACCACGAAGTACACGATGCTGCCGAGCAGCGGAAAGCTGAAGAGGATGATGAGCCAGTACATCTGCTTGCCGTGGCGCATGGCATGCACGGCGAAGTACAGCGCGATGAGGATGTGCAGTCCCAGTCCGACGAATGGCATCGGTGCTCCCTGTGTGTTGTGTGTGGTTGTTTGAGTGCCGGGCGGCTTTATAGCAGCCCCCGGCGCTCCCGCACCGATCAGGTCGCCTTGAACGGGCTGCGTTCGCCGAGGTGGTCCATGTAGTTCTCGATGCCGGCGCCTTCGCGCTCGAGGAAGCGCTCGACGGCATCGGCGAACGACGGGTGCGCGAGCCAGTGGGCGCTGGTGGTGCGCACCGGCATCAGCGCACGGGCCATCTTGTGCTCGCCCTGCGCGCCACCTTCGAAGCGCACCGCGCCGTGCGCGATGCACCAGGCGATGGGCTGGTAGTAGCAGGCCTCGAAGTGCAGGCAGTCGACGCGCTCCAGCGCGCCCCAGTAGCGGCCGTAGGCCACCAGCGGCTGGGCTTTGTCGGTGGAGAGTGCGATCAGGCTGGTCGCGATGGGGCGCCCGTCGCGCTCCGCCACGAACAGCAGCCACGCCTCGGGCAGCGTGTCGGCCATGCGCTGGAAGAAATCGCGCGTGAGGTAGGGCGGGTTGCCGTGCTCGCGGTAGGTGCGCTCGTAGCAGCGGTAGAAGAAATCCCAGTCGGCGGCGGCGATGTCGGTGCCGCGCGACCAGCGGAAGCTGACGCCGGCCTCGGCGACCTTGCGGCGCTCCTGGCGGATCTTCTTGCGCTTGTCGTGCGAGAGGCTTGCCAGGAATGCGTCGAAGTTGGTGTAGCCGGGTTGCGTGTTCGTCCAGTGGAACTGCACCGTATGGCGCAGCATCAGCCCGGCTTCGGTGCACGCGGCGATGTCGGCGTCGGCGCCGAACAGCAGATGCAAAGACGAAAGTTCCTGTTCCTTGCAGACCGCCACCAGCGCCTGCACCAGCAGCGTGCGGCTTGGCGCGTCGCGTGCCAGCAGCCGGGCGCCGGGCACGGGCGTGAAGGGCGCCGCCACCACGGCCTTCGGGTAGTAGGCGAGCCCGTGCTGCTCGTAGGCGTTGGCCCAGGCCCAGTCGAACACGTACTCGCCGTAGGAATGGTCCTTGAGGTAGAGCGCGCAGGCGGCTTCGAGCACCTCGCCGCGCCACAGCGTGACGAACTGCGGTGTCCATCCGCGCTCGGGCGAGGCGCTGCCGCTGTCGTGCATCGCCGCGAGGTATTCGTGGCGCATGAAGGGCGAGGGTTCGGGCTGCGCGGCGAGCAGGGCGTTCCAGGCTTGCGGGTCGATGTCCGACGGCGACGCCAGAACCCGAATGACATAATCGTTCAAGCCTTTTTCTTCCTTCTGTATGACGCTCAAGCTCGCCATCGCGCAACTCAATTTTGTGGTGGGCGACCTCGTCGGCAATGCGCAGAAGATCGTCGGCGCCGCACGCGAGGCCTACGCGCAGGGCGCGCGCCTTCTGCTGACACCCGAACTCTCGATTGCCGGCTACGCGGCGGAGGACCTGTTCCTCCGTCCCGCCTTCACCGAAGCCTGTGATGATGCCGTGAAAGGCATCGCGGCCGCGCTGGCTGACCTCAAAGACATGGTCGTGGTGGTGGGGCATCCCAGCGGCGGCAGCCTGCGCAGCCGATCTGTGGCCGTGCAGTTGCGTCACAACGCGGCCAGCGTCCTCAAGGAAGGCCGCATCCTCGAGACTTACGCCAAGCGCGAACTGCCGAACTACCAGGTGTTCGACGAGCGCCGCTACTTCACGCCGGGGCAGGGCACCTGCGTGTTCGAGGCAGGCGGCGTGTCGGTGGGCCTGCTGATCTGCGAGGACGCCTGGTTCGACGCGCCGGCCGAGCTGGCGCGCGCCGGCGGTGCCGAGGTGCTGGCGGTGATCAACGCCTCGCCGTACCACGTGGGCAAGGAAGGCGAACGCGTGGCGCGCATGGCCGACCGCGCACGCGCCGTGGGCCTGCCGCTGGTCTACGCGCACCTGGTGGGCGGGCAGGACGAGGTGGTGTTCGACGGCGCCTCGTTCGCGCTGCAGGCCGACGGCGCGCTGGCCGCGCAGGCCGAGAGCTTTCGCGAGCGGCTGGTCTTCATGGAGCTCGCGCGCGGGGCGCAGGGCGGCGTCGCCGTCGTGGCCGATCCGTTGGCCATCGCCGCGCCGCGCGACGCCGAGGCGCAGCTGTGGGACGCGCTGGTGCTCGGTGTGCGCGACTACGTCGGCAAGAACGGCTTTCCGGGCGCGATCCTGGGGCTGTCGGGCGGCATCGACTCGGCGCTGGTGCTCGCGATCGCGGTGGACGCGCTGGGCAAGGACAAGGTCCGCGCGGTGATGATGCCGTCGCCCTACACGGCCGACATCAGCTGGATCGACGCGCGCGACATGGCCGGCCGGCTGGGCGTGCGCTACGACGAGATTTCGATCAAGCACACCTTCGAGTCCTTCAAGGCCGCGCTGGCCGGGGAGTTCGCGGGCCGGCCGGAAGACACGGCCGAGGAGAACATCCAGGCCCGCATCCGCGGCACGCTGCTGATGGGGCTGTCGAACAAGTTCGGCGCCATCGTGCTGACCACCGGCAACAAGAGCGAGATGGCCACCGGCTACTGCACGCTCTACGGCGACATGGCGGGCGGCTTTGCGGTCATCAAGGACTTGCTCAAGACCACTGTGTTCGCGCTGGCGCGCTGGCGCAATGCCCACGACCCGTACGGCACCGGCGCGGCGCCGATTCCCGAGCGCATCATCACGCGCCCCCCGAGCGCCGAGCTGCGCCCCGACCAGACCGACCAGGACAGCCTGCCGCCCTACGACGTGCTGGACGGCATCCTGGCACGCTACATGCAGGACGATGAAGGCATCGACGAGATCATTGCCGCGGGCTACGACCGCGCGGTGGTCGAGCGGGTTGCGCGGCTCATCAGGATCAACGAATACAAGCGGCGCCAGGCGCCCGTAGGCATCCGGGTCACCCACCGAAGCTTCGGCAAGGATTGGCGTTACCCTATCACCAGCAAGTTCAACGAAACCGCCGGAGCACAAAAACCATGAAGCAGATCACCGCCATCGTCAAACCCTTCAAGCTCGAGGACGTGCGCGAAGCCCTCGCCGAGGTGGGTGTCACCGGCCTCACGGTGACCGAGGTCAAGGGTTTCGGCCGCCAGAAGGGCCACACCGAGCTGTACCGCGGCGCCGAGTACGTGGTCGACTTCCTGCCCAAGATGAAGGTCGAAGTGGTCGTCAACGAGAGCGACGTGGAGCGCTGCATCGAGGCCATCGTGAGCTCGGCGCGCACCGGCAAGATCGGCGACGGCAAGATCTTCGTGACCGAGGTGGAGCGCATCGTGCGCATCCGCACCGGCGAAGAAAACGAAAACGCAGTCTAGCCAGGCTCGCCCCCAGGCTTCGCGCACTTCGTGTCGCTTCGCCAACCCCCTACCGGGGGCAACACCTGAGGCCCGGCGGAGCCGGTTCCTCGGTGTTCGCTGGAATAGGGCCTCGAGGCTTTCGGGTCAGAGGTTTTCTGAGAGCTTGTCGTCGCGGGGGTGCAGGGGGACTTCGGCGCGCAGCGCGGTCAGCAGTTCGGGCACGTCGGTGCCGGTGCGCACCAGGTCCATCTGCCATTCGCCCATGAAGCCCTCGCGCACGCTGTGCGCCAGGAAGCTCAGCAGGCCGTCGTAGTAGCCGGCGGTGTTGAGGATGCCGGTCGGCTTGTCGTGGTAGCCGAGCTGGCGCCAGGTCCAGATCTCGAACAGTTCTTCGAAGGTACCGATGCCGCCCGCCATCGCGAGGAAGGCGTCGGCGCGCTCGCCCATCATGGCCTTGCGCTCGTGCATGGTGTCGACGACGTGCAGCTCGTCGCACAGGGGGTTGGCCAGTTCCTTGTCGACCAGGGCCTTGGGGATGATGCCGACGACGCGGCCGCCGGCCTGGCGGGTGGCCTCGGCCACCGTGCCCATCAGGCCGGTGCGGCCACCGCCGTAGACGAGTTGGCCGCCGTGGCTGCCGATCCATTGGCCCACGGCCTGGGCGGCCTGGGAAAACTCGGGGCGCTCGCCGGGGCGCGAGCCGCAATACACGCAAATCGAAAATTCAGGGGTCATCCTGCGATCATGCCGCAGGCGGCGGACCCGCTCATGACACGAAGCGTTGCCACAGGGCCGCGGCCCAGATGCCGCCGCACAGTGTGAGCGACAGCAGGACGGCGGCGCTGCCCATGTCCTTCGCGCGCTTGGAGAGGTCGTGCCATTCGGGGCCGATGCGGTCGATGGCGGCTTCCACCGCCGTATTGAGCAGCTCCACGATCATCACCAGGACCGCGCTGCCGGCGAGCAGCGCTACCTCGACCCAGCTGCGCCCGAGCCAGAAGGCGGCCGGGATCATCAGCATCGACAGGATGGCTTCCTGGCGGAACGCCGGCTCGCTCCAGCCGGCGCGCAGGCCGTGCAGCGAGATCAGGGTGGCATGCCAGACGCGCTCGAAGCCCTTGCGGGCCTTCTGCGGGTTCACGGCGGGGTCGGGCAGGGCACTCATTGGCGGCTCATCGGCTTGGAGGTGATGAGCCGCGTACCGGCCCAGGCGTCGTGCCAGAACTGGCGCTCGGGGTGAAAACGGGCCAGCAGCGCCCAGATGGCGACCCAGCCGAAAATCAGCACGGTCGACTCGCCGCCCGACAGCTTGAACGGGGCGATGGCGGCCAGTGGCGGCAGGAACCACACCCAGCTCAGCAGGTAGCGCGCGAGTGCGCGGCCCTGGCTGACGGGGCGGCCGTTGCGGTCGACGATGCGGATGTTCCAGGTCTTCATGGCCAGCGTCTGGCCCTTGGCCCAGAACCAGACGAAGTAGACGCCGAACACCACGAAGAGGAAGGCCTGCAGCAGGTGCCGCCGTTCGTCCATGGCATCGCGCATCTGGCCCAGCGTGCTGAACAGCCAGCCGGACACGAACACGACCGCGAACAGCAGCATGCCCTCATAAAGCCAGCAGGCCATGCGCCGCCACAGGCCGGGCACCGCGGGCGCGTTGGGGGTAGATGAAGAGGGCGAGGCCGACTGGCCGGGTCCCGAGGCCTCGGGCGAACTGGAAACCATCGAAACCTTCGGTCAGGGGGCGGAGGGCGAGGCCGTGGGCGCCGTGGCCGCGGACGGTGCCGGCACCTGCGCTTCGGCGGGCACCGGTGGCGGCGTGAGGCTGCTCGGTGCCGACGCCGCCGGGGCGATGACGGTGCTGGCCGGCACGGCGGTGCGTTCCACGGCGGCAGGCGGTGTCGCCGGCGAACTCACCACGATGGCCGACGGCGGCAGCACGGGTGTGGGGGGCGTGGCCGGCACGATGCGGGGCGTGTGCTGTCCGGGCGGCGTGACGGCCGGCACAGGCACGAGTTTTTGCGACGAGACCGGGCGCACTGGCAGGGCGGCGCCGCGGGGCTTGGGCGGAGCACTCTCGGCGAGCTTGCGTTTTTCTTCTTCGCTCAGCGCCTGGTACTGCTCCCACTTGAGCTTGCGCTCGTCGGCAGGCACGCGCTTGACCTCGGCGAAATTCAGGCGGGCCTGGGCGCGCTGCTGGTTGCTCAGCGCCGCCCATTCGATCATGCGGCTGTGCAGCGTGACCTGGTCGTCGGCGGGCATGTTCGCGTAATTACGCGACAAGGCCAGCCACTTGCGCTTCTGGCCGGCGTTCAGCGTGTTCCAGTGCGAAGCCAGCGGCTTCAGGGCGTGCTGCTGCTCATTGCTCAGTTCGTTCCACAGGGGCTTGGTCGTGGCAACGGCCTTGGGGCTTGCCGCGCCATTGGTGGCTGCGGCGTGCGTGGCGGGCTTGGCGGTTTCGGGCAGCGTCTGTGCATCAGCCAGCGTCAGGCCGAAGGCAGCGGCTGCCAGCGCACCCGCCCAAACGACGGCGCCCGCCGGGAGCGGGCGCAACGGAAGCAGGGCTTTCGCACGGGAAACGGAGCGGCGTCGCATTCGGTCGGGCAAGGTGTTCAGTCGGAGGCGCTGTCGGACTTCAGGAATTGGGCGAAGCCGGGATCGGTGTAGGCGGCGGGCGGCAGGTCGCCCGTCAGCAGGGCCGAGTCGACCTCGGCGAGTTCGCTGGCGCGGTCGTCGTCCTGCAACACGCTGATGGTGATCAGGCCGGCCACCAGGGCGATCAGGGGCACCACGGAACCGATGCGGGTCCACCAGCTGCCGCCCAGCGTGACCGTGTGGCCCGACTGGACCGCGACGGGCGCCGTGCGCAGCTGCGGCGCCTGCTTGCGCGCGGCCACGGCCTGCGAACGGGCAACGCGCAGACGCTCGCTGATGTCGTGCGGCAAGGCTTGATTGCCGTCCGACAGCCGGGCCGCCAGCCGTTGGCCGAAGCGGTCTTCTGCTGCGCTGGATTGAGAGGTTGGAACCTTAGTGTTCATAGCGATATTCCCTTGGCCTTGAGCGCCTTGCTCAGAGCGTGGACAGCTCGCGAACAATGGGTTTTGACGCTGCCCTCGGAGCAGCCCATTGCGGCGGCCGTCTCTGCGACGTCCATTTCCTCCCAGTAACGCATCAGGAAAGCCTCGCGTTGACGGCCGGGCAAAGCCGCGATCTGTTCTTCGATTTCGTGAAAGACCTGGCTGCGGCGGGTGGTGTCTTCGGCGCTCTCCGATTCTCTGGAGTCGGTTGGCGAGACGAAGTTCTCCAGCAAGTCGAAATCTTCGCCGTTGTCGGCCGGTTCGAAGTCGCTCAGATTGGAAAAAAGGGCGCGGCGGGTCTTCTGGCGGCGGAACCAGTCGAGCGTGCAGTTCGACAGGATGCGCTGGAACAGCATCGGTAGTTCCTCGGCAGGCTTGTCGCCGTAGTGCTGGGCCAGCTTCATCATGCTGTCCTGCACGATGTCCAAGGCCGCTTCTTCGTCCCGCACGTGATAGACCGAGCGCTTGAAGGCCCGTCGTTCGACGTTTTTCAGGAAGTCGGAGAGTTCGTGTTCAGTAGCCAAATGAGAGGGGGCGGCGGGACGCGCCGCGTGGGGAGGATGTTTGGCGAACGCTCATGTTTTTATGCCGCGGATTATGCCTTTGTGCCAAGACAGGGCACCTGAAGCGAGTCTGAACGCGCCGGTAGTGTCATAATCCGCCTTGCAAGTCAAAAGGCAAACGGGTCACGGTCCGGCGGAACATCAGTCCGCTCATGGCTTTGGCCTCAAGTCCTGGCGCGGCCCCACAAGGGCTGGCAAGGGGCACCCAAGGTTTTTCGTTCCCGAAAAAACACAAAGGTTGATCATGGAAATCTCGAAGGCGGAACTCGCTTCCGCAGCAGCCGCGTCCTCTGGCGCCGGCAACACCACGCAAGAACTCATGGGCGCTGAAGTGCTGGTCAAGGCACTGCAGGCCGAAGGCGTCCAGTACATCTGGGGCTACCCGGGCGGCGCGGTTCTCTACATCTACGACGCGTTCTACAAGCAGGACACCATCCAGCACGTGCTGGTGCGCCACGAACAGGCCGCCGTCCACGCTGCCGACGGCTATGCGCGCGCCACCGGCGAAGTCGGCGTGGCACTGGTGACCTCCGGTCCCGGCCTGACCAATGCGGTCACCGGCATCGCGACGGCGTACATGGACTCGATCCCGATGGTGATCATCTCCGGCCAGGTGCCGACGGCCGCCATCGGCCTCGATGCCTTCCAGGAATGCGACACGGTCGGCATCACGCGCCCCATCGTCAAGCACAACTTCCTCGTCAAGGATCCGAAGGATCTGGCCATGACGATGAAAAAGGCCTTTCACATCGCACGCAGCGGCCGTCCCGGCCCCGTGGTGGTGGACGTGCCGAAGGACGTCTCCTTCAAGAAGATCCCGTACAGCGGCTATCCCGACAAGGTCGAGATGCGCTCGTACAACCCGGTGCGCAAGGGCCACGGCGGGCAGATCCGCAAGGCGCTGCAGCTGCTGTTGGCGGCCAAGCGCCCCTACATCTACACCGGCGGCGGCGTGCTCCTGGGCAATGCCACGAACGAGCTGCGCACGCTGGTCGACATGCTGGGGTACCCCGTCACGAACACGCTGATGGGCCTGGGCGCCTATCCGGCGAGCGACCGCAAGTTCCTGGGCATGCTGGGCATGCACGGCACCATCGAAGCCAACAACGCGATGCAGAACTGCGACGTGCTGCTGGCCGTGGGCGCGCGCTTCGACGACCGTGTGATCGGCAATCCGAAGCACTTCGCGCAGAACGAACGCAAGATCATCCACGTCGACATCGACCCGTCGAGCATCTCCAAGCGCGTGAAGGTCGACATCCCGATCGTCGGCGACGTGAAGGACGTGCTCACCGAGCTCATCTCGATGATCCGCGAGAGCACCACCAAGCCCGACGCCGGTGCGCTGGCCGACTGGTGGAAGACCATCGAAGGCTGGCGCTCGCGCGACTGCCTCAAGTACGACCGCGACAACAAGGACGTGATCAAGCCGCAGTTCGTGGTCGAGACCCTCTGGAACATGACCAAGGACGCCGACACGTACATCACGTCGGACGTCGGCCAGCACCAGATGTGGGCCGCCCAGTACTACCGCTTCGACGAGCCGCGCCGCTGGATCAATTCGGGCGGCCTGGGCACCATGGGCGTGGGCATTCCCTACGCCATGGGCATCAAGCTCGCCAAGCCCGACTCGGAAGTGTTCACCATCACCGGCGAAGGCTCGGTGCAGATGTGCATCCAGGAGCTCTCCACCTGTTTGCAGTACAACACGCCGATCAAGATCTGCTCGCTCAACAATCGCTACCTGGGCATGGTGCGCCAGTGGCAGGAGATCGAATACTCCGGCCGCTACAGCCACAGCTACATGGACGCGCTGCCCAACTTCGTGAAGCTCGCCGAGGCCTATGGCCACGTCGGCATGCTGATCGAGCGTCCACAAGACGTGGAGCCGGCGCTGCGCGAGGCGCGCAAGCTCAAGGACCGCACGGTGTTCATGGATTTCCGTACCGACCCCACCGAGAACGTGTTCCCGATGGTCAAGGCCGGCATGGGCATCACCGAGATGCTGCTGGGTTCCGAAGATCTCTGATCCGGAACATTCGTTCGTTCAACCTTTACTGACGAATCTATTGCCCGCCAAGCCCGCGCATTACCGTGCACGGGGGAGGGCGGCGAAAGCGAAAGCTTCCGCGTAGGCGAAAAGAGGAGTCACGCCAACATGAAACACATCATTGCAGTGCTGCTGGAAAACGAGCCGGGTGCTCTTTCCCGCGTGGTGGGCCTGTTCTCGGCCCGTGGCTACAACATCGAATCGCTGACCGTGGCGCCGACCGAGGACGCAAGCCTCTCGCGCATGACCATCGTCACCAACGGCTCGGACGACGTGATCGAGCAGATCACCAAGCACCTGAACCGTCTCATCGAGGTCGTGAAGGTGGTCGACTTGACCGAAGGCGCCTACACCGAGCGCGAGCTCATGATGGTGAAGGTGCGTGCGGTGGGCAAGGAACGCGAGGAAATGATGCGCATGGCGGAAATCTTCCGTGGCCGCATCATCGACGTGACCGACAAGAGCTACACCATCGAGCTGACTGGCGATCACGGCAAGAACGACGCTTTCCTGGAAGCGATCGACCGCGGCGCCATCCTCGAGACGGTGCGCACCGGCGCCAGTGGCATCGGACGCGGCGAACGCATCCTGCGGGTCTGACACCATGATTCGGAGCTCAGTCGCTGCCCGTTCGGGCTGAGCTTGTCGAAGCCTCCGCGCGAGCGGGGACTGCATTGAGCCCTTCGACAGGCTCAGGACGAACGGCACAACAACACACTGCAACTCGCTTATCTATCTGGAGAACATCATGAAGGTTTATTACGACAAGGACGCGGACCTGAGCCTCATCAAGGGCAAGACGGTTGCCATCATCGGCTACGGCTCGCAAGGTCACGCACATGCGCAGAACCTGAACGATAGCGGCGTCAAGGTCGTTGTCGGCCTGCGCAAGGGCGGCGCTTCGTGGGACAAGGTCGGCAAGGCCGGTCTGCAGGTCGCTGAAGTCGCTGACGCCGTGAAGTCGGCCGACGTCGTCATGATCCTGCTGCCCGACGAGCAGATCGCCGCCGTCTACAAGAACGACGTGGCCCCGAACATCAAGGAGGGCGCTTCGCTCGTCTTCGCGCACGGCTTCAACGTGCACTACGGTTTCGTGCAGCCGCGCGCCGACCTCGACGTGTGGATGGTCGCTCCCAAGGCTCCGGGTCACACCGTGCGCGGCACGTACACGCAAGGTGGCGGCGTGCCGCACCTGATCGCGGTGCACCAGGACAAGAGCGGCAAGGCGCGTGACCTCGCGCTGAGCTACGCCACCGCCAACGGCGGCGGCAAGGCCGGCATCATCGAGACCAACTTCCGCGAAGAAACCGAGACCGACCTGTTCGGCGAGCAAGCGGTTCTGTGCGGCGGCACGGTCGAGCTGATCAAGGCTGGTTTCGAAACGCTGGTGGAAGCCGGCTACGCGCCCGAAATGGCGTACTTCGAATGCCTGCACGAGCTGAAGCTGATCGTCGACCTGATCTACGAAGGCGGCATCGCCAACATGAACTACTCGATCTCGAACAACGCCGAATACGGCGAGTACGTCACGGGCCCGCGCATCGTGACCGACGAGACCAAGAAGGCCATGAAGAAGGTCCTGCAGGACATCCAGACCGGCGAATACGCCAAGAGCTTCGTGCTCGAAGCCGCTGCCGGCCAGCCGGTGCTGATCAGCCGCCGTCGCCTGAACGCTGAGCATCAGATCGAAGTCGTCGGCGAAAAGCTGCGCGCGATGATGCCCTGGATCAAGAAGAACAAGCTGGTCGACCAGACCCGCAACTGATCTTCAGAGGCAAGAGCCAACAGGGTGCTTCGGCACCCTGTTTCGGAGGGCCACCCGTCGCGGTGGCCCTTTTGTTTGAAGGGGAGTGCACGGGTCCCCTGAACTACACTGCGAAGCATGCGATTCACAGACCAAGATGCTATCGAATGGATAGCTGACCGGGCAGTTCCCACGAGGGACGGAGGCCAATTCAATGCATGACGACACCGTCCCCGACGACGCGCAACCGCGCAAGCGTCGCAAGGGCATCTACATCCTGCCGAACCTGTTCACGCTGGCGGCGTTGTTCGGCGGCTTCTACTCGGTCGTGATGGCCATGAACGCGCGCTTCGACCTGGCCGCGCTCGGCGTGTTCGCCGCGATGGTGCTCGACAGCCTCGACGGGCGCGTGGCCCGCATGACCAACACGCAAAGCGCGTTCGGCGAGCAGATGGACTCGCTGTCCGACATGGTGTCGTTCGGCGCCGCGCCCGCGCTCATCGCCTACGAGTGGTCGCTCAAGGGGCTGGGGCGCTGGGGCTGGATCGCCGCCTTCGTGTACTGCGCCTGTGCCGCGCTGCGGCTCGCGCGCTTCAACGTCAACACGGGCGTGGTCGACAAGCGCTGGTTCCAAGGCCTGCCGTCGCCGGCGGCCGCGGCATTGGTGGCGGGCTTCATCTGGCTCGTCAACGAATGGGGCAAGCGCGGCGGCGAGGTGCTGTACCTCTCGTGGACGCAGATCACCTGGGTCACCTTCGCCTTCACGCTGTACGCGGGCCTCACCATGGTGACCAACGCGCCGTTCTACAGCTTCAAGGACATCCAGATGAAGAAGAGCGTGCCCTTCGTCGTGATCGTGCTGATCGCGCTGGGCATCGCGGTCATCAACATCCATCCGCCGACGGTGCTGTTCAGCCTCTTCGTGGCCTATGGCCTGAGCGGTTACGTGGTGTACGCGTGGCGCAAGGCCAAGGGTCAGCCCGTGAGCGTGATCAGCACCTCGACCGAAGAGCCCGACGAGAGGGGACTGCACAACTGAGGAAGCCCCCGGCCTTCACAGGCCCCCGAAGGCTGTGCTACATTCGCAACCCTCATGACCAAGATCTCGCTGCTGGCCCTACTAGCCCTCCCTCACGGGCGGAGACGGTAGCGCACGCGCTAATCCTTCATCACGGCCCGTTCGCACCAGCAACGGGCCGTTTGTCTTTTGGGGTTGCTGGTTGAGTTCCAACCATCACAGAGAAATCGACATGCTCAAGCAACCTCAAGCCAAATACCGCGCATTCGCCCCGATCGGTCTCAAGGACCGCACCTGGCCCGATGCCGTGCTGACCAAGGCCCCGATCTGGCTGTCGACGGACCTGCGCGATGGCAACCAGGCCTTGGTCGAACCCATGGACATCGCGCGCAAGATGCGCATGTTCGAAACCCTCGTGGCCATCGGCTTCAAGGAAATCGAAGTCGGCTTTCCCTCGGCGTCGCAGGTCGAATTCGACTTCGTGCGCAAGCTCATCGAAGAGGACCGCATTCCCGACGACGTGACGATCCAGGTGCTCACGCAGGCGCGCGACCACCTCATCGAACGCACCTTCGAAGCCTTGCAGGGCGCACCGCGCGCCATCGTCCACCTCTACAACGCAGTGGCTCCCGTGATGCGCCGCGTGGTGCTCGGCATGGACGAAGACCAGATCGTCGAACTTGCGAGCAGCCATGCCCGCATGTTCAACGACTTCGCCGCAAAGCAGCCGAACACGAAGTGGACCTTCCAGTACTCGCCCGAAATGTTCTCGGGCACCGACGTGGTCTTTTCCAAGCGCGTGGTCGATGCGGTCACCGAAGTCTGGGCCCCGACGCCCGAGCGCAAGTGCATCGTCAACCTGCCCACGACGGTCGAGCATTCCACGCCGAACATCTTCGCTGACATGATCGAGTGGATGCACCGCAACCTCGCGCGTCGCGACTCGATCGTGCTGTGCGTGCACCCGCACAACGACCGCGGCACCGGCACCGCAGCCGGTGAACTGGCCTTGATGGCGGGCGCCGAGCGTATCGAAGGCTGCCTCTTCGGCAATGGCGAGCGCACCGGCAACCTCGATCTCGTGAACGTCGCGCTCAACCTCTACACGCAGGGCGTCTCGCCCGAACTGGACTTCTCGAACATCGACGAGATCCGCGCCACGGTCGAGCACTGCAACCAGATTCCCGTACATCCGCGGCATCCCTATGTCGGCGATCTCGTCTACACCTCGTTCTCGGGCTCGCACCAGGACGCGATCAAGAAGGCGTTCGCCGCGCGCAAGGACGGCGACATCTGGGACATTCCGTACCTCCCCATCGACCCGAAGGACGTGGGCCGCAGCTACGAAGCCGTGATCCGCGTGAACAGCCAGTCGGGCAAGGGCGGCATGGCCTACCTGCTCGAGAGCGAGTACGGCCTCGAGATGCCGCGCCGCCTGCAGATGGAATTCATGCAGGTCGTGCAGCGCGTGATGGACGTGGGCGGCAAAGAGCTCACTGCCGCCGACCTCTGGCAGATCTTCGTGAACGAATACGGCATCGAGACCGCCAAGGCCTTGCAACACCGCGTGATCCAGGAAGAAGGCGAGGGCGCCGATGCCACGGTGGTGCTGCGCGGCGACCTGCCATGGGACGGTGAAACCCGCGCCATCGAAGGCCGCGGCAACGGCCCGATCGACGCCTTCACGCAGGCGCTGAGCCAGGCCACCGGCCACACGGTGCGCGTCATGGACTACCACCAGCACGCCATCGGCGCGGGCGCCGATGCCAAGTCGGTGGCCTACCTCGAGCTGCGCGTGGACGAGTCGCAGACCCTGTTCGGCGTCGGCATCGATGCGAACGTGATCTCGGCCTCGCTGAAGGCGATCGTGTCGGGGGTGCAGCGGGCGAGGGGCCGGGGCGCGCGCAGCGCACAATCGGTGGCTGAAGTCGCCTGACGCACCGGCACCAGCCGCACGCGCAAGGTGGGAACGAACCAAGGAGATCCACGATGACCGACCAACTCATTATTTTCGACACCACCTTGCGCGACGGCGAACAGTCGCCCGGCGCCTCGATGACGCGCGACGAAAAGTTGCGCATCGCCAAGCTGCTGGAGCGGCTCAGGGTCGACGTCATCGAAGCCGGTTTTCCGGCCAGTTCGAACGGCGACTTCGAGGCCGTGAAGGCCATCGCCAATGCGATCAAGGACTCGACGGTGTGCGGCCTCTCGCGCGCCAACGACCGCGACATCGCGCGCGCGGCCGAGGCCCTGAAGGGCGCGGCACGCGGGCGCATCCACACCTTCATCGCGACCTCGCCGCTGCACATGGAAAAGAAGCTGCGCATGTCGCCCGACGAGGTGCATGAGCAGGCCAAGCTGGCCGTGCGCTTCGCGCGCAACCAGATCGCCGACGTCGAGTTCAGCCCCGAAGACGGCTACCGCAGCGACCCCGACTTCCTGTGCCGCGTGCTCGAAACCGTGATCAACGAGGGCGCCACCACCATCAACGTGCCCGACACTGTCGGCTACGCCATTCCCGAGCTGTACGGCAACTTCATCAAGATGCTGCGCGAGCGCATTCCCAACAGCGACAAGGCGATCTGGTCGGTGCATTGCCACAACGACCTGGGCATGGCCGTGGCGAACTCGCTGGCCGGCGTGAAGATCGGCGGCGCGCGCCAGGTCGAGTGCACGATCAACGGCCTGGGCGAGCGCGCGGGCAACTGTTCGCTCGAAGAAGTGGTCATGGCCGTGAAGACGCGCAGGGACTACTTCGGGCTCGACCTGAACATCGACACCCAGCACATCGTGGCCGCCAGCCGCATGGTCAGCCAGACCACGGGCTTCGTGGTGCAGCCCAACAAGGCGGTGGTGGGCGCCAACGCGTTCGCACATGCCTCGGGCATCCACCAGGACGGCGTGCTCAAGGCGCGCGACACCTACGAGATCATGCGCGCCGAAGACGTGGGCTGGACCGCCAACAAGATCGTGCTGGGCAAGCTCAGCGGCCGCAATGCCTTCAAGCAGCGCCTGCAGGACCTGGGCGTGACGATGGAAAGCGAAACCGAGGTCAACGCCGCGTTCGCGCGTTTCAAGGAGCTGGCCGACCGCAAGTCCGAAATTTTCGACGAGGACATCCTCGCGCTGGTCAGCGCGGAAGAGCTGTCGCACGTTGGTGAACAGTTTGCTTTCGTCTCTCTCTCCCAGCACAGCGAAACCGGCGAACGGCCCCAGGCCAAGATCGTGTTCACGGTCCAGGGCAAGGAAGTCACCAGCGAATCCGACGGCAACGGGCCGGTCGATGCGTCCCTCAAGGCCATCGAGGCCCACGTCAAGAGCGGCGCCGAGATGGTTCTTTACTCTGTAAACGCCATCAGCGGCTCGACGGAAAGCCAGGGAGAAGTTACAGTCCGGTTACAAAACGCAGGGCGGGTGGTCAACGGTGTGGGTGCAGACCCCGACATCGTGGTCGCTTCGGCAAAGGCTTATTTGAGTGCGCTCAACAAGTTACAGAGCCAAGCTGAGAGAGTGGCGGCACAAGGTTAGGTTTTCAGGCGTTCCTTGGTATTCGAATGAAGAAGAGGATGCAAGTAACTGATATTGCGTGTCTTTTTTGATTTCGATACACTGCGGTCCTCGTTTGTTGCCGCTGGAGATTTATTGATGCCTGAAACCCGTCTACGTCGAGTTTCCATCCAGCGGTTCCTACCCGCCTTCAAGTTCCTCGCCGTGGCGCTGTGCGCCTCGGCGTTTTTGCTGCCTGGCGCCCAGGCCGCGAAGAAGGAAAAACCCGCTGCCGCCAAGTCCGCCGTCGCCAAGAAGGCGAAGGCACCTGCCGAGGCCAAGCAGCGCAATGCGTCCGCTTCCAAGGTGGCACGCGGCGGTCGCGCCGAGCAGGCCGACAAGGTCGTGCGCGGCGGTCGCAATGTCGTGGCCACCATCCACAAGAAGAACGGCAAGACCGTCGTCGCCGTGCAGCGCCGTTCGGTGGTGCGCGTCGAGACGCCGGCTCGCCAGTCCTTCGGCCAGATGGCCGGCCTGCACAGCACCGACGACGCGCTCGACCTGAAGTCGAGCGTAGCCCTGGTGATCGACCAGGACACCCACGAAGTGCTGTTCAGCAAGAACGACCACGCCGTGCTGCCGATCGCTTCGCTCACCAAGCTCATGACCGGCCTGCTGATCAGCGAGGCCCATCTGCCGAACGACGAACTCATCACCATCACGCAAGACGACGTCGACACCGAAAAGGGCAGCCGTTCGCGCCTGACCGTCGGCACCACGCTGTCGCGCGGCGAGCTGCTGCACCTGGCGCTGATGTCCAGCGAAAACCGCGCGGCGCACGCGCTGGGCCGCACCTACCCGGGCGGTCTCACGACCTTCGTGAGCATCATGAATGCCAAGGCCCGCATGCTCGGCATGAAGGACACGCGCTACGTGGAGCCCACCGGCCTGTCCAGCCGCAACCAGTCGAGCGCGCAAGACCTGGCGCTGCTGGTCAACGCAGCTTATTCGGACGCCACCGTGCGTTCGCTGTCCACGTCGCCGGAATACCAGGTCGAAGTTGGTAACCGCGTGCTGCAGTTCAACACCACCAACCGCCTCGTGAAGAGCCCGGAATGGGACATCGGCCTGCAGAAGACCGGCTACATCTCTGAAGCCGGCCAGTGCCTCGTGATGCAGGCCAAGGTGGCCGGGCGCAAGCTGATCATGGTGTTCCTGGATTCGGCCGGCAAGTTCAGCCGCATCGCCGATGCCGAGCGGGTTCGCCGCTGGGTCGAGGCCACGCATGCCGTGTCGGGTCCGCGCGGCTTCCAGGTCGCTGGCTGAGATCGGCTGAACGGGGAGGCCGTTAGCGGCCTGCCTGCTGTCCTCGTGCAGGACTTATCGGCCGGCTCGCTGGAAAGAAAAAGAGTCGAAAGAAAACGGGCGCTCAGGCGCCCGTCGTCACGTTCGCGCCCGACGCAGGCGTTGCGGCCACGCCGCCGTCCTTGAAGCCCAGCGCGCCCGAGATTTCATTGGCGGTCGCCTGCAGCTTGGGCAGCCAGCCTTCATCGAGGCGATCGGCCGGGGCCGAGATCGACAGGCCCGCCACCAGCTTGCCCTGGTCGTCGTAGATGCCGGCGGCCATGCATCGCACGCCCAGTTCCAGTTCTTCGTTGTCGCGCGCGATGCCGTACTGGCGCGCCTTCGACAGCTCGCGCTCGAGCGCGGGCAGCTGGGTGATGCTGTTGCGGGTGTGCCCGGCCAGGCCGGTGCGCGTGGCGTAGCTGCGCACGCGCTGGGGATCGTCGGCGGCCAGGAACAGCTTGCCGGTCGAGGTCAGGTGCAGGGCGGCACGACCGCCGATGGCGCGCACCACCTGCATGCCCGAGCGTTCGCTGTAGGCGCGTTCGATGTACACGATCTCGTCGCCCTGGCGCATGCTGAGGTTGACCGGCTGCTGCGTGAGCTTGTGCAGCTCGCGCATCGGGCCCAGGGCTGCGTCGCGCACGTTCAGCCGGCCCTTGACCAGGTTGCCCAGCTCCAGCAGGCGCATGCCGAGGCGGTAGCTGCCGGCTTCGGGGCGATCGACGAAACGACCGACCGCGAGGTCATTGAGGATGCGGTGCGTGGTCGACGGGTGCAGCCCCGTCTTTTCGCTGATTTCCTTCAGCGAGATCGCTTCTTCGCGCGAGGCCAGGACGTCGATCAGCGAGAACATGCGCTCGATGACCTGGATGACGGGAGTGGCGGGAACGTCGGATAGGTTTTTTCTCATGGCGCAATGCGGTGATGACCGTGCGCCATTTTACCTTGTGAAATCGCTCGGTGCCTGCCAGTGGCCGTCCACCAACACTTCGTGCGGGGAAAAGCGGGCCTTGTAGTGCATCTTGGGGCTGCGCTCGATCCAGTAGCCCAGGTAGACGTGCGGCAGCCCCAGCTTGCGGGCTTGCTCGATCTGCCACAGCACGCTGTAGGTGCCGTAGCCGGCGCCGTCCTCGGGCTCGTAGAAGGTGTAGACGGCCGAGATGCCGTCGCTGAGCACGTCGAGGATCGACACCATCTTCAGCGCGCCCGGGCTGCCGTCGGGCAGGGTTTCGCGGAACTCGACCAGCCGTGAGTTGACGCGGCTTTGCAGTAGGAACTGCGTGTACTGGTCGATGCTGTCGTGGTCCATGCCGCCGCCCGAGTGGCGGCCGGTCTGGTAGCGCAGGTAGAGCTGGTAGTGCTCGGGCACGAAGCACAGCTTGAGCACGCGCGCCTGCAGGTCGGCGTGCTGTTTGGCGGTGCGCCGCTGGCTGCGGTTCGGCTTGAAGCTGTGCGCCAGCACGCGCAGCGGGATGCAGGCGCGGCAGCCGTCGCAATACGGCCGATAGGTGAACATGCCGCTGCGCCGGAAGCCGCTGAGCACCAGGTCGGAGTAGGCGTCGTTGTGGATCAGGTGGCTGGGCGTGGCCACCTGCGAGCGGGCCTGGCGATCCGGCAGGTAGCTGCAGGGATAGGGCGCCGTCGCGTAGAACTGCAGCGTGTGAAGCGGAAGATCCTTGAGGTGCGTCACGTCACGTCACGTCGAAAGAAAAGGTCGCTCGGAAAGGAGTTCGGACCAGTATACGGGGTCGAATTGCCACTGCGGGCCCTCCTGTTTTCGGGCCTGGGCCACGTGCGCGACGAAGCGCGCGCGCGGCATTTCGCGGGCGCCGAGGCTGGCCAGGTGCGCGGTGTTCTGCTGGCAGTCGATCATCGCGATGCCGGCGCGCCGGCACAGCGCGACCAGGCCGGCCAGCGCAATCTTCGAGGCGTCCGGCCGGCGCGTGAACATCGATTCGCCGAATACGGCCCGGCCCAGCGCCACGCAGTAGAGTCCGCCCGCCAACTCGCCGTCGATCCAGGTTTCCACGCTGTGTGCGTGCCCGGCGCGGTGCAATTGCGTATAGGCCTTGACCATGTCCGGCACGATCCAGGTGCCCGACTGGCCGGCGCGCGCCGACTGCGAACAGGCCTGGATCACCGTTCCAAAATCGTGATCGACGCGCAGCTCGCAGCCGGGCGTCGCGGCAAAACGGCTCAGGGTCTTGCGCAGAGAGCGATGCAGCCGGAAGTCGTTCACCCGCAGCACCATGCGCGGGTCGGGGCTCCACCACAGGATGGGCTGGTCGTCGCTGAACCAGGGGAAGACGCAGCGGCTGTAGGCCTGCATCAGAGTATCGACATCGAGGGAGCCGCCGGCCGCCAGCAGGCCGGGCACCGGGTCCCGTTCGTCCCACGCCGAAGCGGGGTCGGGCAGTGCATCTCCGGGTTCGAGCCAAGGCAGTTGTCGCATGGATGCAGGTATACACGGCTTCTCGAAAACGCAAGCCAGTTGAGGGAAAATCCCGCTCACACGGGAACAGTCCACAAGGCTGCGGCCCTGGTGCCACCGCCGATGGCACGCGAGACAACCCCACAAGACCCGTCGAAAAACCTATAGTGCACAGCTTGCTTTCGCAGTACCACAGCGGATCCGGCAGGCATGTGCAGGGCGCCGGGGATCAGCACAAGAGGACCACGTTGACCACTGAACCCAATCCCACGCGCTTCGGCAGCGGCCAGGCGGTGCGCCGCCTCGAGGACGAAAGCCTGCTCGCAGGCGCCGGCCGTTACACCGACGACGTCACGCTCTCCGAGCAGGCGCACCTCATTTTTCTCCGCTCCCCCTATCCGCATGCGCGCATCGTGTCCATCGACGCGTCCGCAGCCGTCGGCATGCCCGGCGTGCTGCGCGTGATCACCGGGGCCGACCTGGCCGAGGCCGGCGTCAAGCCGATGCCCGGCGCCGCGGGCTTCAAGCGCGCGGACGGCAGCGACAGCGCGAGCCCGCCGCGCCGCGCCCTGGCGCACGAGCGCGCACGCTTCGTCGGCGAACCGGTCGCGGCCGTCATTGCCGACACCGTGCAGCAGGCGCGCGATGCGGCCGAAGCCGTCATGGTCGACTACGAAGAGCTGCCGATGGTGGTCGACCTGCCGGGCGCGACCGCCGAAGGCGCGCCGCTCCTGTGCGAGGAGGCCACGGGCAACATCGCCGCCGAGATGCGCCACGGCAGCAGCGAAGCCGCCACCGCCGCCTTCGAGCGCGCCGCCCACGTGATCGCCCTGGACGTGAACAACCAGCGCGTGGTCGCGCTCACCATCGAGCCGCGCGCCGTGCTCGCCACGCACGACAGCAAGACCGACCGCCTCACGATCCGCATGAGCACCCAGATGCCGTCCGGCGTGCGCGATTCGGTCTGCGCGGCCATCGGCCTGGCCAAGGAAAAAGTGCGCGTGGTCGTGGGCGACGTTGGCGGCGGCTTCGGCATGAAGACCGGTGCCTACCCCGAGGACATCGCGGTCGCCTACGCCGCGCTGCAGGTGGGCCGGCCCGTGAAGTGGGTGGCCGACCGCAGTGAAGAGTTCCTGTCCAGCGCGCACGGCCGCGACATCGAGGCGCGCGCCGAAATGGCGCTCGACGCCGACGGCAAGATCCTGGCCCTGCGCATCAAGACGCTCGCCAATGTGGGCGCCTACGCCACCGGCACTGGCGTCGCGATCCAGCTGCTGATCGGCCCCTGGGTGCAGACCAGCGTCTACGACATCCAGACCATCGACTTCCATTTCAAGGCGGTGCTCACCAACACCGCGCCCACCGGCGCCTACCGCGGCGCGGGCCGGCCCGAGGCCATCTTCACCATCGAGCGCCTGATGGACGAAGCCGCGCGCCAGACCGGCATCGACCGCATCGCGCTGCGCCGGCGCAACTTCATCCGCCCCGAGCAGATGCCCTACAAGAACCCGATGGCGCAGACCTATGACACGGGCCAGTTCGAGTCGGTGATGGACCAGGCGCTGCAGCTGGCCGACTGGCAGGGCTTCGAGGCCCGCGCGGTCGAGTCGGCGGCGCGCGGCAAGCAGCGCGGCCTGGGCATTGCCACCTTTCTCGAGTGGACTGGTGGCAACGTGTTCGAAGAGCGCGTCACCGTCTCGGTGCAGGCCGACGGCGTGATCGAGGTGTTCTCGGCCGTCAACGCCATGGGGCAGGGCATCGCGACCTCGCTCGCGCAGCTGGCCGTCGATGCCTTCGGCGTGCCCATCGAGAAGGTGCGCGTCGTGCTCGGCGACACCGATCGCGGCGACGGCTTCGGCAGCGCCGGCTCGCGTTCGCTCTTCACCGGCGGCTCGGCTGTGCGCATCGGCGCCGAGCGCACCATCGACAAGGCGCGCGAACTCGCGGCGCAGGAGTTCGAGGCCTCCATCGACGACATCGTCTACAGCCGCGGCACCTTCATCGTGGCCGGCACCGACCTCGAGCTCGACCTGTTCACCCTGGCTGCCAAGCAGCCGGGGCGCGAGATCTTCGTCGACTCCACCAGCACCGTGGCCGGCCCGAGCTGGCCCAACGGCTGCCACATCTGCGAGATCGAACTCGACCCGCCCACCGGCGAGATCAGCGTCGTGGCCTACAGCTCGGTCAACGACGTGGGCCGCGTGGTCAACCCGATGATCGTGCGCGGCCAGCTCGAAGGCGGCGCGGTGCAGGGCATCGGCCAGGCGCTGTACGAGCAGGTGGTGTACGACAGCGAAACCGGCCAGCCCGTCACCGGCAGCCTCATGGACTACGCCGCGCCGCGCGCCGACATCGTCGACACCATGTTCCAGATGGAAATGGACGAATCGACGCCTTGCAAGAACAATCCGCTGGGCGTGAAGGGCGTCGGCGAGCTGGGCACCATCGGCGCCACGCCGGCCATCGTCAACGCGGTGGCCGACGCCTTCGCACGCAACGGCCTCGGCGCCCGCGCGCCCCGCCTGCACATGCCGCTGAGCCCGTCGCGGGTCTGGCAGGCCATGCAGACGATCGATTGAGCGCCGCCGGCCGGTGATCGAAGGGCGGCGAAAGTCATCATGCGCGTCACCACCGAACTGCAGACCGACGCGATCCGCGTCTCGACCTACCGCTGTGACGCGGGCGTCGGCGCGGCGCCGTTCACCGAGATGCACGAGACGCACTCGGTCTCGTACGTGCGCAAGGGGAGCTTCGGCTGCCGCGCGCTCGGCCGCGACTACGAGCTGGTGGCCGGCGCGGTGCTGGTCGGTGCGCCGGGCGACGACTACGTCTGCACCCACGAGCACTTCGCCTGTGGCGACGAGTGCCTGTCGTTCCACTTCTCGCCGAGCTTCGTCGACCTGATCGGCGCCGACCGGCGCAGCTGGCATGCCTCGGCGTTGCCGCCGCTGCCCGAACTCATGGTGCTCGGTGAACTCGCGCAGGTCGCGGTCGAAGGCGGCAGCGACGTGGGTCTCGACGAGCTGGGCATGGGCTTCGCCAGCCGCTTCCTCGACGTGGTGAAGGGGCGCGGCAAGCCCGCGGCGGCGCCGCCGTCGGCCGCGCCGCGGGACCGTCGCCGTGCGGTCGAGGCCGCGACCTGGATCGAGGCCCACGCCGCCGGTGAGATCGGCCTGGAAGACGCGGCCGCCCAGGCGGGCCTGAGCGCCTTCCATTTCCTGCGCCTGTTCTCCCAGGTGCTCGGCGTCACGCCGCACCAGTACCTCGTGCGCTCCCGGCTGCGCCGCGCGGCGCGCCTGCTGGCGGACAGCGACCTTGCCGTGACCGAGGTGGCCCTCGAGGCCGGCTTTGCCGACCTGAGCAACTTCGTGCGCACCTTCCACCGCGCGGCCGGCGTGTCGCCGCGCGGTTTCCGGCTTGCTGCCAAGGGCGACCGCAAGATTTTCCAAGACCGCCTGGCCACGCTGCTTCACGATGACCGCTTGATCCACCCTTCAAGCAGGAAGTCATCGCCATGTACGACCACATCGGACTGAAAGTCAAAGACCTCGCCGTGAGCCGGCGCTTCTACGAAGCCGCGCTCGCGCCGCTCGGCCATGTGCTGGGCTCCCACGACGACAGCTACGCCGGCCTCGGCCCGGCCGGCGAACCGGCGCTGTGGCTCTATGCCACGAAAGATGCCAAGGGCCCCGGCACGCACATCGCGTTTCGCGCGCCCGACCATGCGGCCGTCGCCGCCTTCCACAAGGCCGGCTTGAAGGCCGGCGGCACCGACAACGGCGGCGCGGGGCCGCGCGCCGACTACAGCCCGACCTACTACGCGGCCTTCCTCATCGACCCCGACGGCAACAACGTCGAGGCCGTCTGTCCCTGACACGAAAGGCACCGACCCCATGGCCACCGTCTACAAGGAATTCATCGTCGAGGCCGATGCCGCGCAGGTGTGGGACGCGCTGCGCGACTTCGGCGCCGTGCACACGCGCCTCGCGCCGGGCTTTCTCACCGGCTGCGAACTCGACGGGCAGGGCGCCCGCATCGTCCACTTCGCCAACGGCCTCGTGGCGCGCGAGCTGCTCGTGGCCCTCGACGACGAGAACCGCCGGCTGGCCTACACCGTGACCGACGGCAAGGCCACGCACCACCACGCGTCGGCCCAGGTGTTCGCGCACGGCGAAGGCCGGTCGCGCTTCGTCTGGATCACCGATGTGCTGCCCGACGGGCTCGCGGCGTACGTCGAGCCCATGATGGCGCAGGGCGGCGCTGCCATGAAGAAGACGCTGGAGAAGGCCAACGCACGATGAGCACGCCGACAACACCGGCCGCGAACGAGATCCTGGCGGTCGTGCAGCGCTACGCGCAGGCCTGGGCCGCGAACGACCTCAAGGCCATCGTCGACTGCTACCACGACGAGGTCGTCTTTCACTACTTCGGCTGCAGCCCGCTCGCGGGCACGCATCGGGGCAAGGCGGCCTGCCTCGCGGTGCTCAAGCAGGTGAAGGAGCGCACGAACCGCCGGCTCGTCGCGATCCGCGACGTGCTGGCCGGCGAGCATTTCGGGCTGATCGTCGCCGTCGAGCAGTTCGAACACCAGGGGCGCCCGGTCGAGCTGGAGCGCCAGCTGCGCTACGCCGTGAGAGACGGCAAGCTCCGCGAATGCTGGATCTACGACGAAGACCAGCGGCTCGTCGACGAGATGCTGTCGCCCGCCGCTCAGAAGTCTTCGAGCGGCAGCCCCACGTAGTTTTCCGCCAGCGCGGTCGACGCCGCGCGCGAGTGCACGAGGTAGTCGAGTTCGGCTTCCTGGATCTTCTGGCCGAAGGCGCCCGTCTCGGGAAAGCGGTGCATCAGCGAGGTGAACCACCACGAGAAGCGCTCGGCCTTCCAGACCCGGCGCAGGCACAGGTCGGAATAACGGTCCAGCGCCGAAGCCGACTTCTCGTTGTAGAAAATCTCCAGCGCGCGCGAGAGGTACCCCACGTCGGCGGTCGCGAGGTTGAGCCCCTTGGCGCCGGTCGGCGGCACGATGTGCGCCGCGTCGCCGGCCAGGAACAGCGAGCCGAAGCGCATCGGCTCGGCCACGAAGCTGCGCAGCGGCGCAATGCTCTTTTCGAGCGACGGGCCCGTCACCAGCCGTTCGCGCGCTTCGGGGTCGAGGCGCGCGCGCAGCTCGTTCCAGAAGGCTTCGTCGCTCCAGTTCTCCACCTTCTCTTCGGTCGGCACCTGCACGTAGTAGCGCGAGCGCGTGGCGCTGCGCATGCTGCACAGCGCAAAGCCGCGTTCGGTGTTGGCGTAGATGAGTTCGTGCGACACCGGCGGCACGTCGGCCAGCACGCCGAGCCAGCCGAAGGGGTAGACCTTCTCGTAGGTCTGGATCGCGTCGGCCGGCACGCTGGCGCGGCTCACGCCGTGGTAGCCGTCGCAGCCGGCGATGAAGTCGCACTCGATCTCGTGCGTCTGGCCGTCCTTCTCGTAGCGAACGCGCGGCTTGGCCGAATCGAAGTCGTGCAGGCTGACGTTGGCTGCGCTGTAGATCGTCGTGAGGCCTTCGGCCGTGCGCGCTTCCATCAGGTCGCGCGTCACCTCGGTCTGGCCGTACACCGTGACCTGCTTGCCGCCCGTGAGGCCGTGCATGTCGATGCGGTGGCGCGCGCCCTTGAACAGCAGCTCGATGCCGTCGTGCGGCAGGCCCTCGGCCTTGGCGCGGGTGTCGACGCCCGCGCGCGCCAGCAGGTCCATCGTGACCTGTTCGAGCACGCCGGCGCGGATGCGGCCCAGCACGTAGTCGCCGCTCTGGCGCTCCACGATGACGTTGTCGATGCCTGCCTTGTACAGCAGCTGGCCGAGCAGAAGGCCGGCGGGGCCTGCGCCGATGATGGCGACCTGGGTGCGCATGTTCGTGTCTCCGAAAGGGTTTTGCCAAGCGTAGGGCGCGGGCGGCCGGTTGGGGCGGCGGCTGGAGAGGCTCTGTGCGATCATGCGAACGCGTGCGCGATGATCGCGCAACACTTCATCAGCCGACCGATCCACGACGAACTCCCGACGACGAATGACCATCGCCCGCGCCGACTTCATCGAGGGCATCGCCAAGGGGATGGCGGTGCTCGAAAGCTTCGACACCGAGCGCCAGCGCCTGAACGCCACGCTGGCGGCCGAGCGTGCCGGCCTCACGCGCGCCGCCGCCCGGCGCCACCTGCTCACGCTGGCCCACCTGGGCTACCTGGAAACCGACGGCAGCTACTTCTGGATGGCGCCGAAGGTGCTGCGCTTCTCGGGCAGCTACCTGGCCTCGTCGCGCCTGCCGCGCGCGCTGCAGCCCACGCTGAACCGGCTCGCGGCGCAGACGGGCGAGTCGTTCTCGGCCGTGGTGCTCGACGGCGAAGAGGTGGTCATCGTCGCGCGCAGCGGCAGCTACGGCACGCCCACGCGCGTGCTGGCCTACGGCCTGCACCTGGGCGCGCGCCTGCCGGCCCACGCCACCTCGACCGGGCGCGTGCTGCTGGCCGCCATGGCCGCCACGCAGCTCACGCAGTGGCTCAAGGGCCGGCACCTGGCGCGGCTCACGCCACACACCATCACCCAGGCACGCGCGCTGCGCCAGCGCATCGCGCAGGTGCGCAAGGACGACTACTGCTTAGCCAGCGAAGAGCACGAACTCGGCGTGCAGGCGCTGGCGGTGCCGCTGCGCGACATGCAGGGCCACACGGTGGCCGCGCTCAACGTGGTGCTGTCGGGCACGCGCTACCAGGAAGAGACCTTGCAGCGCGAGATGCTGCCGCTGCTGTTCGAGGCGGCGCGCGAGGTGCGCTCCCTCCTGTGAACGCGGGGGCGCTGAACTTTCGGCGCCGGCACGGCCTCGAACCCCCGAAACGGACACCACCATGCGACTCCTGCTTCTCGAAGACGACGTGATGATCGGCGAGGCCGTGCTCGACCTGTTGCGGGCCGAGCAGTACGCGGTCGATTGGGTCAAAGACGGCGACGCCGCCGAATCCGCATTGCGCACCCAGCAGTACGACCTCGTGCTGCTCGACCTGGGCGTGCCGCGCCGCGACGGCCTGGAAGTGCTGCGCGCCCTGCGTGCGCGCAAACAGCGCATGCCGGTGCTGATCGCCACCGCGCGCGACTCGGTGCAGCAGCGCATTGAAGGCCTCGATGCCGGCGCCGACGACTACGTGCTCAAGCCCTACGACCTCGACGAGCTGCTGGCCCGCATCCGCGCCTTGCTGCGGCGCGCGTCCGGGCGCGCCGAGCCGGTGTACGAGCACATGGGCGTGAGCATCAACCCCGCCACGCGCGAGGTCGCGGTGAACGGCGAGCCGGTGGTGCTCTCGGCGCGCGAGTGGGCCGTGCTCGAACCGCTGCTGGCCCGCCCGGGCATGGTGCTTTCGCGCGCCCAGCTCGAAGAAAAGCTCTACGGCTGGAAGGACGAGATCAGCAGCAACGCAGTCGAGGTCTACGTGCACGGCCTGCGCAAGAAGCTGGGCGCGGAGTTGATCCGCAACGTGCGCGGCGTCGGCTACATGGTGCCCAAGGCATGATGCGCCGCGTGATGCGATGGACCGGATCGCTGCGCGCGCGGCTGCTGGTGTTCCTGCTTGCGGCCATCGTGCTCGCGGCCGGCGCGCAGGCGCTGGTGGCCTATCGCACGGTGCTGAAAGAGGCCGACGACATCTTCGATTACCACATGCAGCAGATGGCGCTGTCGCTGCGCGCGGGCCTGCCGCCGAGCGCGGCCGTGGGCGGGCTCGGCGGCGCGGAACAGAACTTCGATTTCGTGGTGCAGGTGTGGACGGTCGACGGCGTGCGCATCTTCGAGTCGGCCGAAGAGGCGGCGCTGCCGCAGCTCGCCGTGCTGGGCTTTGCCGACGTGCGCGCACGCGGCACGACCTACCGCGTGTTCTCGATGCAGACGCGCGGGCTGGTGATCCAGGTGGCGCAGGACATGGCGGCGCGCCGCCACATGGCCGGCTCGCTCGCGCTGCGCACCATCGTGCCCGTGGCGCTGATGGCGCCGCTGCTGATGCTGGTCGTGTGGTGGGTGGTGAGCCTGTCGCTGGCGCCCGTGGCGCGCGTGCGCCGGCAGGTGGCCTCGCGGCAGGCCGACGATCTCTCGCCCGTGAGCGAAGAGAACCTGCCCGAAGAAGTGCGCCCGCTGGTGCAGGAACTCAATCTGCTGTTCGGCCGCGTGCGCCATGCCTTCGATGCGCAGAAGCATTTCGTGGCCGATGCCGCGCACGAGCTGCGCTCGCCGCTGGCGGCGCTCAAGCTGCAGGTGCAGGGCCTGCAGCGCGCGCCCGACGACGCGGCGCGCACGCTGGCCGTGAGCCGGCTGTCGGCCGGCATCGACCGCGCTACGCGCCTCGTCGAGCAGATGCTGGCGCTGGCCCGTCACGAGGCCAGCGTGGCCGCGGGTGCGAAGCCTGAAGCGGTCGACCTGGCCGAGGTGGCGCGCCTGGCGATCTCCGATGCGGTGGCGGCCGCGCAGACGCGCCGCATCGACATCGGCGTGGCGCAAGCCGACGCGGGCGCGACCGTGAGCGGCCAGCCGGAGGCGCTGCGCATGCTGCTGCGCAACCTGATCGACAACGCCGTGAAGTACACGCCCGAAGGCGGGCGGGTCGACGTCGGCCTCGTGAAGCGCGCCGATGCGGTGGAGCTGCGCGTGGACGACAGCGGCCCCGGCCTGCCCGAGGCCGAGCGCGCGCGCGTGCTCGACCGGTTCTACCGCTCGGGCGAGCCGCAGGCGCCGGGCAGCGGGCTGGGGCTGGCCATCGTGAAGTCGATTGCCGACCTGCATGGCGCCACGGTGGCGCTCGAAGAGTCCACGAGCCTCGGCGGGCTGTGCGTGCGGGTGACGTTCGCTCCCGCCAAAGAGTGAGTTCCGTTTAAGCGACGCCTAAGTCAAGGCCGCGACATTCCTTTCACCGTGTTTGCGCTCCGGCGCAGGATTGAAAGGAATCGAAGAATGAAAGCCGCCCTGATCTCCCCCCGTGCCCTCGTGATCGCGCTGGCCAGCGCCGGCGTGATCGGTGCCGTCGGCGCCGGGGCCTACACCAGCGCCCGCGCCGTGAACGCCCCGGCCACCACCGCCGCCGTGGCCGCGCCGGCCGCCATGGTCACCTTGCCCGACTTCTCGACCATCACCTCGCGCGACGGCCCGGCCGTGGTCAACATCAGCGTGACCGGCACCGAGAAGGCCCCGGACGACGACACGATGGCGCAGCTGCAGGGCATCGACCCGGACGATCCGATGTTCCAGTTCTTCCGCCACTTCCAGGGGCAGATGGGACCGCGCGGCCAGCAGCAACAGCAGCGCGCCGTGCCGGTGCGCTCGCAGGGCTCGGGCTTCATCGTGGACCCGAGCGGCATCATCATGACCAACGCACACGTGGTGAAGGACGCGAAGGAAGTCACCGTCAAGCTGACCGACCGCCGCGAGTACCGCGCCAAGGTGCTGGGCGCCGATGCCAAGACCGACATCGCGGTGCTCAAGATCGACGCCAAGAATCTGCCCGTGCTCGCGCTCGGCAACACCAAGGACCTGAAGGTCGGCGAATGGGTGCTGGCCATCGGCTCGCCCTTCGGCTTCGAGAACACCGTCACCGCCGGCGTGGTGAGTGCCAAGGGCCGTTCGCTGCCCGACGACAGCTATGTGCCCTTCATCCAGACCGACGTGGCCGTGAACCCCGGCAACTCGGGCGGGCCGCTGCTCAATGCGCGCGGCGAGGTGGTCGGCATCAACTCGCAGATCTACAGCCGCAGCGGCGGCTACCAGGGCGTGTCGTTCGCCATTCCGATCGACGTGGCCGTGCAGGTGAAGGACCAGATCGTCGCCACCGGCAAGGCCACGCATGCGCGCCTGGGCGTGGCGGTGCAGGAGGTGAACCAGGCCTTCGCCGATTCGTTCAAGCTCGACAAGCCCGAGGGTGCGCTCGTCTCGAACATCGAGAAGGGCGGCCCCGGCGACCATGCCGGCCTGAAGGCGGGCGACGTGATCCGCAAGGTCGACGGCCAGGCGATCGTGTCGTCGGGCGACCTGCCGGCCGTCATCGGCCAGCAGGCGCCGGGCAAGAAGGTCACGCTCGAGGTGTGGCGCCAGGGCGAGCGCCAGGAGCTGCAGGCCAAGCTGGGCGACGCGAGCGACAAGCCGGCGCAGGTCGCCAAGGCCGACAACACGGCGGGGCAGGGCAAGCTCGGCCTGGCGCTGCGCCCGCTGCAGCCGCAGGAACAGCGCGCGGCCTCGGTCGACGGCGGTCTGCTGATCGAGGACGTGGCCGGCCCGTCGGCGATGGCCGGGGTGCAGGCCGGCGACGTGCTGCTGGCCATCAACGGCACGCCGGCCAAGAGCCTGGAGCAGGTGCGCCAGGCGGTGGCCAAGGCCGACAAGTCGGTGGCGCTGTTGATCCAGCGCGGCGAGGACAAGATCTTCGTGCCGGTGCGCCTGGGCTGACCGACCCGTGCGCGCTCAGGGCAGCGCGCAGGGCCAGTCGAGCGACACGCGCGTGCCGCCGGACTGCGCGTCGGCCCGCTCGATCTGCAGCCGCGCCCCGATGGCCTGTGCCCGCGAACGCATGTTCGCCAGGCCGTGGCCGCCGGGGCGTTCGTTCGCCGGCAGCCCGCGGCCGTTGTCGGTGAGCACGATGCGCACCAGGGGCGGCGTCTGCTCGCCGTGCCAGCCGACGTGCATCACGATGCGCGTGGCGCCGGCGTGCTTCAGCACGTTGGTGAAGGCCTCCAGCAGGATGCGTTGCAGCTGCAGTGCAGCCTGCGCGGCAAAGGGCGCGAGCGTGGGGATGAGGGCGACGTCCCACACCAGTTCGATGCCGGCCGCGTCCAGCCGGGGCTGCAGGCGGTAGCGCAGCGTGGCCAGCACGGTCGTCAGGTCGTCGTGCATGGGCTGCAGCGAATCGACGGCCATGCGCATCTCGTCGAGCGCCAGCTTCACGTGCTCCTCGACCACGTCGCGATCGGGCGCGGGCTGGTTCACCACGTTGAGCAGGCCCACGAGCTGCGAGCCGACGCCGTCGTGGATCTCCCGCATGATGCGCTGGCGCTCCAGCAGCACGGCCTGTTCTTCCTGCTGCTTGCGCACGGTTTCGAAGGCGCCGCGCAGCTGCTCCTCGCGCTCGGCCACGCGCGCTGCGAGGTTGGCGTTGAGCGAGCGGTAGTCGGCCACGGTGCGGCTGTAGCGCTCCACCACGAGACCGGCCAGGATCATCACGAAGAAGAAGATCGCGTGCGAGGTGAGCGTGTAGTAGGCGCCGCCGAACAGGCCCATGCGCACCAGCAGCAGGTCGTGCGCGCCGGCCAGGATGGCCAGCGTGCCCGCCGCCATCAGCACGCCCGCGATGCGCCGCCGCGCCACCAGCGCGCCGTGCACCACGTAGGGCAGGCAGATGGTGCTCGTGACCTGCAGGATCGCCAGCCCGGTGGTCCACAGCGCCGGCAGCGCGAAGGCGAAGGAGGCGCAGGCCAGCACCACCGACAGCGCCAGCGCCCCGTAGATGGAGCGCACCAGCCAGGGCGGGTTGCGGTCGAGCACCAGCAGCACGAAGCGCGCGATCAGCCCGATGTGGCAGGCATAGCAGACCGCCACCACCGCGCCCCACAGCGGCCAGGGTACGGGCCCTTCGGTCAGCACGCGGTCGAGGTTGCGCGCCACGCCCGAGAGCGCGGCCAGCGCGAAGCAGCCGTAGAGCGCGTCGCGCTGGCGCAGCCACAGCCCGGCGGCCAGGCCGCCCATCAGCAGCAGGCTCACGGCGTAGACGATGGCCGAGGTGTTGCGCCAGTTCTGCTGCGAGCGGTGCAGCGGGGCCAGGGAGGCCTCGGGGCCGTAGAGCACGCTGGCCAGCCCGCCGCCGCGCTGGCGCTGCATCGTGGCCTGGATGAGCAGCTCCTGCGGCTGGCCGTCGCCGCGCCGCAGCGCGGCGGCCAGCGGGATCAGCAGGTTGGCCTTGCCGGCGTCGTAGGCCGGATCACCGAGCACGCCGTAGTTGGCGACCAGCGCGCCGTTGAACCACACGGCGGCCTGGTTGCCCAGGCCCGACATCAGGAGCGCCTGGGCGTCGTCCGCGCGGGCGGCGTCCGGGGGCAGCACGATGCGGTAGCTGGCCTTGCCGCCGCGCCCCGGAAACTCGTGGTCCCAGCGAAAGGGCAGCGCCACCTGGCGCACCTGCAGCGGCAGGCCGTCGGGTTCGAGGCTGGCTTCGGCCCAGTCCACGTCGGTGGTGCCCGGCGGGGTGGCCGCATGGGCGAAGGGGGCTGCGAGCACCAGCCACAGCAGCAGTTGCAGCACGGCTTGCATGCGGGAAAAGAAGGGGCGGCTCACGCGGCTAGGAAAGCCGGCCTGGAGGGCGGGTCGCCAACACGGCGTCCGAGGGTGGGGGCGCATCCAGCTTGCCGTAGATGTTTCTGATATGGGTTTGAACCGTCGATGCGGAGACTCCCATCTGCGCGCCGATTTCGGCATAGGTGAAACCACGAGACACCCGGTCGAGCACTTCGGCCTCGCGCGACGAGAGGTGCCCGGGCGCGCCGTCGGAGGCCTGCCAGCGCCGCAGCAGCTGCCGCGCGATGCCTGGCGGCAGCGGCGAGCCACCGGTGCCCAGGTGGCGCAGGTGCGCCGCCAGGTCGGCCTCGGTGCCGTCCTTGAGCAGGTAGCCGCGCGCGCCGGCCTCGAAGGCCTGCACCATGTGGGTCTCGTCGCCGAAGATCGTCAGCACCATCACCGCGCAGGCCGGCTGCATGCGGCGGCACTGGCGGATCACCTGCAGGCCGGGGTGGTCGGGCAGGCCGAGGTCGACCAGCAGCACGTCGACCGGGTTGTCCGTGAGCCAGTTCAGGATGTCGACCGCGTTTGAGGCGCTGAAGGCCAGCGCCAGCGCCGGGTCGGCGCCGATCACGCGGGCGATGCGCTCGCGCATGCCGCTGTCGTCCTCGACCACGGCGACCTGGGTGGCGGTCAGGGGCATGGCGGGCTTCCGCAGGCGAGACCGGGGCCGAGGCGCATGGGCAGATCCGTTTCCGTTCGGAGGTTGCAGGTGCCGCAAGCCTATCGACCGGTATCGGGCGAGCCCATCCTATAGACGGGGGATGGGGGTACCCTGCCGGCGCGCGATGGTGTCCAGCCGTGTCGCGACGCGCGCCACGTGCTGCACCAGTTCGGGAGGCGACTCGATTTCAATTTCGTGGCCCAGGCAGCCCAGCCACACGGCCAGCGCATCGAGCGAGCTGGCGCCGGTGACGACGCGCGTGCGGCCCGCGTCGAGGGCCTCGGGCACGCCGCCCACCCAGCCCAGGTGCGGTTCCAGCGCCGCGAGCGGGGCATGCACGATCACGCGCGCGTGGTGCAGGTAGGGCGAGACCTTGAGCGCGTGTTCCATGTAGGCCTCGACGTCGCCCAGCGGCAGGCGGCGTGCGGTGAAGCGCGCGCCCGTCGGTTCGGCGTCGACGATGCGGTCGAGGCGGAAGGTGCGCCAGTCCTGGCGCGCCGTGTCCCAGGCCAGCAGGTACCAGCGCTGGCCGGTCTGCACCACGCGGTGCGGCTCCACCGTGCGCGCCGTGGCGGTCTGGTGGTGGTCCTGGTAGCCGAAGCGCAGTTCGCGCCGCTCGGTGCAGGCCTCGGCGAACATCGACACCGCCTTCACGCGCACGCCCGACTTGCTTCGCATCACCGGCACCACCGAGGCGCGCACGCTGCCCAGGCGGCGCTGCAGGCGCGGCGGCATCAGCTGGTCGAGCTTGGCGAGGGCGCGCATCGAGGCGTTGCCGATATCGCCTTCGCCCGTGCCGGCATGGCCGAGCGCCAGCGCCACGGCAATGGCTTCCTCGTCTTCCAGCAGCAATGGGGGCAGGGCGCTGCCCGCGCCCAGCCGGTAGCCCCCGGCCACGCCCGAGGTGGAGTCGACCGTGTAGCCGAGGCTGCGCAGGCGGTCGACGTCGCGGCGCAGCGTGCGCTCGGTGATCTCCAGGCGCTCGGCCAGGGCGGCACCAGTCCAGGCGCGCTGGGCCTGGAACAGTGCGAGCAGGCGAAGCAGGCGGGCGGAAGCGGACAGCATGGGCCGCATCATGCCTGCGATCGAGGACAGAATCTGTCCGCAATGGGTCGTAGCCTTGGGTTTCCTCCACTCGTTTCCACGGACACCGACCATGAAGAAGACCTATCACGGCAGCTGCCACTGCGGCAAGGTGCGCTTCCAGGCGCTCATCGACCTCGCCGCGGGCACCGGCAAGTGCAACTGCTCGATCTGCATGAAATCGCGCGGCTGGGGCGCCATCGTCAAGCCGGCCGACTTCACGCTGCTGTCGGGCGAAGAAGACCTGTCGAGCTACCAGTTCGGCTCGTTCAGCGCCGAGCACCTGTTCTGCCGCCATTGCGGCGTCAAGTCCTTCGGGCGCGGCAACGTGCCGGAGATCGGCGGCGCGTACGTCAGCGTGAACGTCTCCTGCCTGGACGACGCGACGCTCGAAGAGCTGTCCACCGCGCCGGTGCGCTACATGGATGGTCGCCACAACAACTGGTTCGAGGTGCCGGCGGAGGTGCGCTACCTTTGAGAAGGTGCGAACGAACCCGGCATGTCCGCTCATCCCGCCCAGACACGTCCCCTCTGCGTTGCAAATGCTCGCCATAGCTTGAGCTATGGCTGCGCTTTGCGCCTTGATGGGCCGCGCCTGGGCGGGCTGCTCGGCCACGCCGGATTCATTCACACCTTCTGAGGTGACCGATGGCCCCACGCTTTCGGCTGAGAATGCCCGTTGCTTCACCTGCTGCGAACGAAACCAATGAACGACGAACTCGAAGCCCGCATCCGCTCGGGCCAGGCGCTGTCCGAATCGATGGGCAATTTCCACGTGACCGGCTGGGACGCCGAGCACAAGACGCTGAAGGCCGCCTTCACCGTGCGGCGCGAGTACTGCCACACGAACGGCACGATCGCCCAGGGCGGCTTCATCACGGCCTGGCTCGACGCCGCCATGGCCCATGCGGTCATGCATGACACCGAGCAGGCGCAGACGGTCTTCAGCCTGGAAATCAAGGTGAGCTTCTACGAGAAGGTCGGCCCCGGCGAAGGCCGGGTCGAGGGGCGCGTGATCCGGCGTGGGAAGCGCGTGGCGTTTCTCGAAGCGGCGCTCTACAACCCGGACGGGAAGCTGGCGGCCGAGGCCACGTCGACCGGGATACTGGCGAGCCTCTAGCCTAGGCCTGCCCGACCTGGGCCTGTATCTCGCGGATCACCGCTTCCTTTTCACGGTTGTAGACCTGCGGGTCGGCCGGGTCGATGCCGTGGGCGCGGTCCTTGGCTTCTTCGTACTTCCTGCGCAGGTCCGGGCGCCGGTCGAGCACTTCCATGAACGCCAGCGAGTCCACGTGCACCGGGTCGCCGCGATGGCAGATGTGCAGGTTGAGGTTGAACCTGCGCCCGTCGTGCAGCACGGACGCGCAGACGTAGGGCTTCTCGTCCGTGTCGACCCACACGGGGCGGCGGTGAAATCCGAGGGCCTCGAATTCCGCCTGGGCCCTGCGCAAGTTCTCGCGCTGCGTGATCGCCGCGATGTCCACCATCGGCTTGCCCCGCAAACCGACGATGGCCGTGCTCCCGATGTGCACGAGTTCCACGCCCTCGAGCTGCGCCTGCACATGGCGCTGCACCTGCGCGAACACCTCGGCGTACGCCGGGTCGTAGGGCAGGATGTGGCGCTGGTCCAGGCTCTCGTCGAAGGCGAGGAGCTTCATCGCACGATGCGCGCCAGCCAGGCCAGCAGCACGGCCACGACTTCGTCGCGGTTGGTTTCGTTCAGCGTTTCGTGGCGCGCGCCGCCGAACACATGGCACGACACGTCGCGCAGGCCGGCCTCGCGGTAGCGCTGCACCAGCGGGTAGAACCACTCGGCCTTGTTGCTGACCGGGTCCTGGTCGCCGGTGAACAGGTACAGCGGCAGCTCGGGCCGGATGCGCGTCTGCATCGCGGCGGGCGTGAGTTCGTCGAGGCTGGCGAACATGGAGCCCATGCCTTCGGCCGACACGGTGAAGCCGCACAGCGGGTCGGCGATGTAGGCATCGACCTGGGCCGGATCGCGGCTGAGCCAGTCGAAGGGCGTGCGCACGTCGGGCAGCGCGGCGTTCATGTCTTCGAGCCGGAAGCCGCTTTGCAGCGCGCCGCCCAGCAGGTCGAGCGCCGTGGTGCCCGACAGCACCGCGCCCGACAGCAGCTCGCTGTGTCGCACCAGGTAGTACTGCGTGGCGAACGAGCCCATGCTGTGGCCGACAAGGACCAGCGGCAGCCCGGGGTGCTCGGCGCGCGCGTGGCGGCTGAGCAGCGCCATGTCCTCCACGAGGCCGGCGAATCCGCGCGGGCCGAACTCGCCGAGTTCGTCGCGCGCGGCGGCGCCCGGGCCGTGGCCGCGGTGCTCGTTCGCGTAGACGACGTAGCCGGCCTGCGTGAGCGCGTCGGCCAGCGGCCGGTAGCGCAGCGAATGCTCGCCCATGCCATGTGCCAGCTGCACGATGGCGCGCGGCGCGGTGCCCTGCCAGCGGTGGGCCTCCACCGGATGGCCGTCGTTGGCGGTCAGTTCGAAGTGGGTCTCGGTGCTCGGCATGCGGGGTCCTCCAGGGAAGTGGATCTGCATCCTAATCGTTGGCAGCCCGCAGCATGGCCTTGCGCAGCCACGCCTGCGCCGGGTCCTTGTCGGTCACGGCACGCCAGGCCATCCGCAACTGGTAGCTCGGGCTGTCGAAGGGCAGGGGCTCGCAGCGCAAGCCGCTTTGCGCCGACAGGGCCAGCGCCACGTGCTCTGGCACTGTGGCCAGCAGGTCGGTGCCGGCGAGCACGGCGGGCAGGCTGCCGAACTGCGGCACCGAGAAGAGCACGTCGCGCTGGCGTCCGAGTTCGCCCAGCGTTTCGTCGACGGTGCCGCACAGGTCGCCGGCATAGGTCACGAGCAGGTGGCGTCGGCGGCAGTAGTCGTCGAGCGACAGCCTGCCGGGCGCGGTGTCGGCGCGGAGCACGGCAAAGCGCGCGGTGCGGACCTTGCGCACCTTCGCATCGGCGGGCAGGTCTTTCAGGAAGGACATCACCGCGCTGACACGGCCCTGGTCGAGGTAGCGCATGGCGTTGCGGTAGCAGACGGTGAGCGTCACCAGTTTGGCGCCGGGCACTTCGGTGCTCAGGGCGCGCAGCAGGCGGGGCAGCATCGCGATCTGCAGGTCATCGGTCAGGCCGATGCGGAACACCGGCGCGGCGCGCGCCGGTTCGAAGTCGGCCTGCGCACGGAACGTGGCCTCGATCTGCGCGAGGGCGGGGCCCAGGCCCTGCATCAGGGCGAGCGCCCGTGCGGTGGGTTCCATCACGCGGCCCTGGCGCACCAGCAGCGGATCGCCCGTGAGTTCGCGCAGTCGCGCGAGCGCATGGCTCACCGCGGGCTGGCCGAGGTTCAGCCGCTCGGCGGCGCGGCTGACGTGGCGCTCGCGCATGAGCGCGGCCAGCACGGTGAGCAGGTTCAGGTCGATGCGGTTGAGTTCGATGGGTTTCATCGGGGTCGGGGCGTTATCGATGGTGCGCATAGCGACTATCCCGCGAATCGATTTCCTTGATGCCACTGCGGCCTCTAGATTGAAGCCATCGGTCATTCAAGAAGGAGAGTTTCATGAGCAGGATGGTTCGCTTCCACGCATTCGGCGGTGCCGAGGTGCTGAAGCTCGAAGAGGTCGCGGTGCCGGCGCCAGGCATTGGCGAGGTGCGCATCGCGGTACAGGCCATCGGCCTGAACCGGGCCGACGCGTTGTGGCGCGAGAACCTGTACATCGAAGATGCGACCTTGCCGGCGGGGCTGGGCAACGAAGCCGCCGGCGTCATCGAGGCGGTGGGCGAGGGTGTCGAAGGGCTGCGCGTGGGCGACCGGGTCGCGGTGCTGCCGGGGGCGAGCCAGGGGCTGTATCCGACCTACGGCGACCGCATCCTCTTTCCGGCCGCGCACGTGGTGCGGTATCCCGCCAACCTGTCGGCCGCGCAGGCTGCGGGCGCCTACATGGCCTACCTCACGGGCTACTTCCCGATGTTCGAGATGGCGCGGCTGCAGCGCGGCCAGGTGATGCTCGTCACCGGGGCGTCATCGGGCACCGGCATCGCGGCGCTGCAGATGGCGCGCGCGGCGGGCATCGTCGCCATCGCGGTCACGCGCACGGCTGCCAAGGGCGACGCGCTGCGGAAAGCGGGCGCGACGCATGTGGTCGTGACGGACGAAGAAGACGTGGTCGAGCGCGTGCTGGAGCTCACCGAGGGTCGAGGTTTCGACCTGGTGTACGACGGCGTGGGCGGCGCGCAGGTCGAGCGGCTCGGCGACGTGGTCGCGCATGGCGGCTGGTATGTGCTGTATGGCTTGTCGGGCGGCGCCGAATTCAGGTTTCCGGTGATTGCGCAGTTCCGCAAGAGCTGGCGCTTCCACGTCTACAAAGTGCTGGAGCACACGGGTGCCGCCACCATGGGGTTGCCGCGCGACGAGGGCGCATTGGGCCGTGCGCTGGCGTTCATCGATGCGGGCCTTGCCGATGGCACGCTGCATGTGCGCATCGACCGCAGCTTCGCGCTCGACGACGTGGTGCAGGCCCATCGCTACCTCGAGCGCGCCGGGCATATCGGCAAGGTCGTGCTCGAGGTCTGACCGGCGCTCAGGCGGCGGACGTCAGCCGGTACCAGGCCACCCCGTCGTCGGCGATGTCGCACGCGATCTCGCCGCGGTGGCGCAGGTAGTTGAGGCAGGCCAGGCTTTCACCGGTCGCCATGCCCAGCAGCGGCACGTCGGATTCGGCGATGCTGCGCGCGAACAGGCTCGTGAACACATCGACCGCGCGCTTCGGCGTCTTCAATGCGTTGCGCAAGCGGTCGAGCGAGCGCTCTTGCCCGTGCTGCAGGCGGTCGATGCGCGCATGCAGGCCGCGGAAGCACTCGTTGTGCGACGGCAGCACCAGCACGTCGTCGGGCACTTCGCGCTTGAGCTTGGCGAGCGACGCGAGCCAGTCGGCCATCGGGTCGGCATCGGGTTCGACGGGCGAGACCGACACGTTGGACGAGATGCGCGGCAGGATCTGGTCGCCCGAGATCAACACCTTCAGGTCGGGGCAGTGCAGGCACGCATGCTCGGGCGAGTGGCCGTTGCCGGTGACGACGCGCCAGTCGTGCGCGCCGATGCGCAGCACCTCGCCGTCGCGCAGGCGCCGGAAGCTGTCGGGCAGCGGGTGGATGTGCTTGCCGAAGTTGCCGAAGCGCGTGCGGTAGGTCTCGATGGCCGCCTCGCCCCAGCCGGCGCGGCGGTAGAAGGCGATGGCGTCGTCGGGTGCTTCGCGGCCGGTGTCGGACACCATCACGCGGCACATGAGGTATTCGGAGCGGGTCATCCACAGCCGCACGCCGAACTTGCGCGTGAGCCAGCCGGCCATGCCGACGTGGTCGGGGTGCATGTGCGTCACGAAGACGCGGGTGAGGCCGCGCGTGTCCGGCGAGTTGGCGAACAGCTCGCGCCAGACCGCCACCGTTTCCTCGGTGCGCACGCCGGTGTCGACCACGGCCCAGCCGTCGCCGTCGTCCAGCGCCCACAGGTTGATGTGGTCGAGCGAATAGGGCAGCGGCATGCGGATCCAGTGGACCCCGTCGGCGACCTCGATCGACTTGCCGCGTGGCGGAAGCTGTGCAAAGGGATAAACGAGCTTGCCCTTGGCTGCTTCCGCCGACTCTTCCAAACCATCCATCGTGTTTCACCTCCAGAGGGTGAATTGTGAACCCGGTCGATATCCGGACCGGGTCACTTCGAAGACGATGAACGGTCGCGCTTACTTGCGGCGCGGGCGGGCGGCGCCCGGCGCCGAGGTCTGCGACGGGGCGGCGCCGCCGTCCACGCCGAGCCGGCCACCGCCGCCCAGGCCCTGGCCGCGCACCGTCTGCGCCTTGTAGTTGCGCAGCGAACGGACCATCTGGTTGAACGCGTCCATGAAGGCCGCCGCGATCACCTTGCCCTGTGCGGTGTTGGTGTAGCCGCCGATGCCGCCGGCGCCGCTGCGGCCACCGAGGCCGCCGAAGCCCGCGAAGTCGGTCTTGGAGGCACTGCCTTCGGCCGCAGCCACCTGCACGCCCGAGCGGTTGTCGATGAGCGTCAGCAGCGCACTGGCTTCCTTGGTCTGCAGGCTGGCGCCCACGGCTGCAATGGCGCGGCCACGGCCGCCGCCCACGAGGCCGCCGAGCGCGCCGCCGATGCCGCCGGCGTCGTTGTTGCTGAACACGATCTCGGGCGACAGGCCGTAGTCGGAGGCCACCATCTGGCCGCGGCCGAAGTTGCTGCCGCCGCGCATCTCGCCCGATTGCATCAGCGCGCGTTCGCGCGTCATGGCGTTCATGCCGGCCGCGCCGCGCTCCACCACCACGAAGCAGTTCGACTGCTGCACCAGCAGGCGCAGCAGGTTGGCCGTGGGCGGCAGGCGGTATTCACCGGTGAGGATGGTGTACCAGCCGGCATTGACGTTCTCGATCAGCGAGACGGTACCGAGCGGCGAATCGCAGCGTTCGAGCTGGCTGCTCTCGCCCGAGGTGGCGCCGCCGGCGGCGCTGCCCGTGGCCGTGGTCTTGGCCGCCGGAGCGCCCATCTGCATGTCCATGGTCTGGCAACCGGAAAGCGCGAGCAGGCCCGCGAGTGCGCTGGCGAGAGAGAGTTTGGAAAAAGGCATGTCCCTGTCCGTCAAATGAAAACAATGTGGCGTCCGCCCCACCGGCGGGCGCCGCGCCCGCGCGACGATACGGGCCGACCGATGCGCGGGCCAGTGTCGAAAGTCACACGGTCAGGAACATTTGTGGCGCTTGTCGGGGCTTGGTTACAGTCCGAACTCCATTCGCAGGAGTTTTCAGATGGCCACAAAGAAGAGGAATATCGTGGGAGAAGCCGCCGTCGAGCTGACGACGCAACAGGTCGCGCAGGCCCTGGCCATTGCCGGGGCGTCGGGCTACAGCGGCAGCGCCGATCCGTCGTTCGTGGGGGCGGTGCTGGTGGCGCTGGCGGTCAACACGAGTTCCGTCAGCGCGACCATCGACAGCGCGAAGAGCAGGGGCCCCGGCGTCGCCGGCGTGCTGCAGCACTGACCGGCCGGCGGGGCGCCGGCCTCCGGCCTGAACCGACGCACTTTCAGGTCGTGTAGTCGCCGCTGGCTTCCGGCTGGAACAGCACGGCGATCACGCGCGCGCTGTGTTCGCCGCCGCCGGGCGTCTTCCAGCGCGCGACCGCGCCGGTCTTCTGGCCCAGCAGGCCGATGCCGACGGGCGAGAACACCGAGATGAAGCCCGTGGTCGGGTTCGCATCGGCGGGATAGCAGATCACGATCTTCTGCCGCTGTCCGGCGGGCAGGTCTTCGATTTCCACCTGGGTGTACATCGTCACGATGTCCGAGGGCATTTCCCGTGACGGAAGGATGTCGGCCGTGTCGAGCAGATCGACCAGGGCCGGGGGAAGCGGCGTGTCCGCGAATTTGCTGAGACGGACGTAATCGAGTTCGGTGAGCGTGCGCTCCCCGTGAACGGTTGAAAGCATGAAGCACTCCAGATGAACGCAACCCGCCTTTCCAACAGACAGGGTCGCTACCGCGCGGTGTGGTGCCCGGCGGTCAAGGTGTGCGCATCAAGAAGAAGGTAGCGGACCGCCGGGCTCAGGAATGTGCGGACGTGCGTCGGAGGACCGACGTGGCCGCCGCGACGACGGCGCCCACACGACGACCGGCCGCTGCCATGGGCAGGGCTGCGCGCGCAGGGTATCGACGGGGCGAGAGGGGAGCCATGGGGCGCGAGTGTAGGGGATTCTGGCCAGATTGGCCAATTATGGCCCTACGGGCGCAGCGAGGAATTGCCGTGGAATCTCTGGATTCAATCAGTAGAACGCCTGAATTGAAATCAAGAACCTGTGATTCGAGACGACGTGAATGAGTGATGGGAAAAGGGTGGGCAAGCGCTCATATTTACCGGATTCTTTGCGAGTTCGATATTTTCATGACCACCGGGATTTCTCTGTAATTCATCAATGAATAATTTCTTGTACCGCATCGAATGAGTGATTTCAAATTAATTCTATGAGCTTGAATTTATTGAAAATATTATTCCATGAATAGGGAGCACGCCTGAGGCTGCGGTTGTTGTCATTCGATCTCAATTGTTTTGATTCTCCCAGAAGCTTGAAAGCTTCAATTGAGGGGGCTTCAGGTCGAACGAAATGGTGGATGCATTTTGTTTGTTCAATATGTCTCATTTGCGCATCCTCTGTTCTTTTGTTTGATTGCCATAAAAGCCCCGAGACATAAGAATTCAGTACGCAAAAATCTAAGTGGCCGATTGCCTTCAATTGCAAGCAATGTTGGTCATTTGTTTGCAATAAGAAGTTGATTGTAAATTTTGCGCGTGAATTTCAAATATTGTTAATTGGGGTTTGAATGACAGCATCCACATGGGACTTGTTCTTGTCGTCGTCGCGAGGCCGCGCAGGGGCGGTCCACCCGCTGATCCGCGCAGGCCTGGTCCTGCTTGCCGCAGGCGCCGCGACCGTCGCGTTCGCGCAACCCGCCGCTTCGCTGGAGGCGTCGCGCGCACCTGCCGCGACCCAGGCCGTGACCGTCGTCCTCGCCCAGTCGAAGGTGGTCAAGGGGCCCGACGGCAATGAACAGTTCCAGGACGCGGCCACCATCAAGCCGGGTGACGTCATCGAATACAAGGCCACCTACACCAACAACACGGGCAAACCGGTCAAGGGCCTCGTGGCCGATCTGCCGATCCCCGAGGGGCTGGAATACCTGCCGCGCAGCGCCAAGCCTGGCGCCAGCCTCGTGAAAGCCGCCACCAAGACCGCCGTCTTCGAGCCCGAGCCGCTCGTTCGCAAACTGCCCGGCGGCAAGACCGAACCCGTTCCCTACAGCGAGTACCGCATGCTGCGCTGGAGCCTGGGCCAGTTGCCCGCAAACGGCAGCCTCGCCGTGAGCGCGCGCGCCAAGGTCGAAACCGTCGCGCCGCCAACGGCTGTGCCTCCCACGCCCGCCACGCCGCCCCCGCGCGGCAAGTAAAGGCCGCGCCGGCCCTCGCGCGCTGCGCGAGGCGAGGGCGCCCGCCTTTTCCATCGATCTCTTGTTTCTGAGTGCCAGTCGGCAGGTACGCGTTCGCCCGTCGAAACGTATCCGCCAGGTTCTTTCGTGTTCCCGTTCATCGACAACAGAGGAGAAAACTACGTGATTCCCACCCAGCCAACCCAACGCGTCAGCGGCTGCAAGCCGTGCGCGCCCTGGGCAGGCGCCGCAGCGTTGACGCTGGGCTTCCTTTTCGGAAGCCCGGCTGCATTTGCCGCGTCGCCGCCCGCCAACACCGTCATCGGCAACCAGGCGTCCGCCAGCTATTCGGACGCCGCCGGGACGACCCAGGTCGCGACCTCCAACCTGGTGCAGACCACCGTTCTCCAGGTGGGCTCGTTCACGCTCGACAGCGTCAACCAGGTCACGACGACCATCGTCAACACCAAGTCCGGCGCGGCCGGCGCCACGGTCTATGCGCCTCACGTGCTGACCAACACCGGCAATGGCGTCGACACCTTCGGCCTCACGGTCAAGGCCGATGCGGGCAAGTTCTCGCGCGTCGAGGTCTTTGCCGATGCCGACGGCAATGGGCTGCCCGACAGCACGACGGCGCTCTGCTCGGCGGTCGGCACGGACGTCTGCACGGTGACCCCGGCGCAGAGCGTGCCCGGCAACAACGGTGCGTTCCGCTTCGTCGTGGCCTACACGATCCCGGGCTCGGCCAGCGGCACCGGCAACTTCGATGCGGCGACGATCACCGCCACCCCGGGCACCCCGGGGCTGTACATCGCGCCGAACACCTCGGCGGCCGACAAGGACGAGGTCAAGCTGGCCACCGATGCGGTGTTCAACGTCACCAAGTCGATTGGCGCTCCGTCGGTCGCGGCACCGGGCAACGGCGTCTGGCCGACCGCGCCGACCAGCGGGCCGCGCTCTTCCGCCGCCTGCACGGCCACGAGCTGGACAGCCGGTCTCGCGTCGAACGCGAACTGCCAGTACTCGGTCTACACCCTCACGTTCAACAACACGGGCGGCGCACCGGGCAAGTTCGCGCTGTCCGACGTGTTGCCGGCAGGGTTGACCTACGTCACGGGTTCGGCAGTGTGGAGCGGTGCGTCGGGTACGGCGCTGGGTGACGGTGCAGGCGGCGATCCGTCGGGCATCGACTTCCAGGCGACTGGCAACACGCTGAATGCCGTGGTGGCTTCGCTGAACCCGAACGTGACGCAAACGCTGAGCTTCGTGGTGCTGGTGAACAGCACCGCGGCGGTCGGTACGTCCACCACCACCAACGTGGCCCGCTACAACCCCGCGAACGCGCCGGCCGGCGTGACCGCAGCGTTGATCGGCACCGTCGGTTCGACCTCCAACCCGTCGGCGTACACCGTCCTGGCGCGTTTCGGCATCGTGGTGGGTTCCAACCCGTCCACGGCTGCAACGGCGCTCGACGCGACACCCGGCACGCCCAACCCCGCCGGGCAAGACCTGACCACGAGGCAGTTGGCCGTCGCAGGCAGCAGCGTCCGGTTCCCGCAAACCGTGTTCAACACGGGCGGCGCGACCGATGCCGTGAACCTGTCGATCTCCGCCAACACCTTCCCGGCCGGCACGAGCTTCCAGTTCTTCGCGGCAGACACCGGCGCACCGCTGCTGGACACGAACGGTGACGGCGTGCCCGACACCGGTCCGATCCCGGCTGGCGCGAGCTTCAACATCGTGACGCAGGTGCAACTGCCGCCGGCCACCGTGGGCGGCGCCTACGTGGCCACCGTGCTCGGTCGTTCCGTGGGCGACAACACGAAGATCGATGCGACCGAAGACCGCCTCGAGCGCGTGATCGAGACCCTGGTCGACCTGACCAATACGAAGATCGGTACAGGCACCGGCAGTGTCGCCAACGGTGACCTCGGCGCGGGCCCCAGACCTCAACGACAGCTGGGACCTCGGCGTGCAGGCCGGCCTGCTGCGCGGCAAGGGCGGCGGCCTGCAGAAGACCTTGGGCATCGAAGTCGGCTACCAGGTCATGAAGGACCTGTGGGTGTCGGCGGGCTACAACTTCGTGGGCCTGAAGGACCGCGACCTGGCGGCCAACGACTACACGAGCAAGGGCGCGTACATCCGGCTGCGTTTCAAGTTCGACGAAACGGCGCTGGGTGCCGCGTCGGCGGGCGGAGCAGCCCCCGTGAAGGACGAGTGGACCGATCGATGAAGTCGCGGAGCAATGGCCAATGAAAATGCAAAAAACTGATTCGATGCGCTGCGCGACGGCGCTTCGCTGCCTACCCGTGCGGACGCGTGCGATGGCGCTTGCAAAAGGCGTGGCGCACTTCTTTCATGCCTTGCGCGGCGTCGCCTTTCTGGCACTGACCTCGCTGCTGATGCCGGCGATTGCGGCGAACATATGCACAGCAGACAGCGGAAACTACGGAGGGGTTGCCGTCACGTTGAAGGGCAGTGGATGCGAAAGCAAGCTCGACTTCTATGGGTTCTATGGCGTCTGGATGGGGGCTGAACGGGGTCCCGCAATCGAAGCATGTACGTTCGACTTTTCAGTCCCAATAACCAATGCGTCTATTCTGATGCAAGCTGCCGATTGCAGCGGTACTTCGTGCGACAAGCTGGTGGTAGATGTCAACGGCAGCCATCACCCCTTCACAGCAAATGAAGTAACGTCCCCATTCCCGCCAAGCGGGGGTGTGCTCGCGATCGATGCGAACGGAGACATTCTGGCTATGCAGCAAGGTCCCATCAACCCTTTGGGGGGCACTGCCAAACTGGAAATTTCGACGGCAGCAGTCTCTTCGGTCCAGCTCTCTCAAGTCAGCTTGAACGGCGGAGCAAATGGGACCGTCTATCAGGTCTGCTTCTCGACGCCGTCGCCGAAGTTGGTGTTGAGCAAGACTGCCGATGCGGCGAGCTTCCGCGTCGGTGCGTCAAGCAACTACACGTTGAAGTTGACGAACGAGACCAACGCACCCACCACGGCAGAGACGACGATCATCGACGAGGTGCCTTCATCTCTGACCATCGGCGCGTTGCCTGCCGGGTGTGCAAGGGCGGCCCAGGTCGTGAGCTGCAAGGTGCCTGCCGGGCTGACGACGTCCACTTCCTTCGTCATTCCCGTCACACCCCAGGGTGCCGCAGTGCCCGGCGTGACCAACACGGCCAAGGCATCGGGGGGCGGAGACGCCACGTGCGACGGCACGGGGGCGTGCACGAGCACGGTGACCACGCCGGTGGCGCTTCCGCTCACCATCACCTCGACCAAGACGGTCAGCGCCAGCCCGCTGGTGGTGGGGGCGCCCGACCAGTTCTACGCTGTGCTCGTTACCGTGGCCAACAGCACGACCACGGCGCCGATCTCGGTGATGGACACCTTGCCGCCGGGCGTCACCCTGCGCGGGGCCCCGACATTGGTGGCGGGAACCACCGCCGGCGTGCTGAGTGGTTGCCCGACCTCGGGACCGAACACGACCAACTGCAGCGTGGCGGCGGGCATCGCGCCCGGCACCTTCGAAATACGGATTCCTGTGAACGTCGCCTCGTCGGCCGTGGGCGCAACGGGCGGCACGAACATGGTGAATCTCGGCGGCGGTGGAGATGTCGCCTGCACGACGGCGCCAGCAGAGGCGTGCGATGCGAGCACGCCGGCCACGCGCGTGGTGCCCCAAGCGACGCTGAAACTCGAAAAGATCGCTGATGTGGCGCAGTTCGTCGTTGCCGCGCAGGCCAGCTACACACTGAAACTGAGCAGCACCAACGGCGGCATGACCACGGCGAACAGCGTCATCACCGACACCATTCCTGCCTCCTTGACGATCGGCACGCTGCCTTCAGGCTGCAGCCGGGCAGGGCAGGCCGTGACGTGCACGGTGCCTGCGGGCATGACAACCTCCGCGTCGTTCGTCATCCCGGTGACGCCTCTCGCGGCGGCGAGGCCGAGCGTGACCAACAGGGCCACGGCCGTGGGTGGCGGGGACCCTGCCTGCAACGGTGCGGGGGCGTGTGTGAGCACGGCGACCACACCGGTGGCTCCCGCGCCGAAGATCTTCGGAAACAAGTTCGCGAGATTCAATCCGATGATCGTCGGTGCGCCGGGTCAGTACTACACGATCGAAGTGGCGGTGACGTCGGGGCCGACCACGGCGCCCATCGTGATCCAGGATGCGCTGCCCAAGGGCATCACGTTGGCCGGGCCTCCCGTGCTGGTGCCGTCTGGCACAGGTGCTGTCATGAGCGGCTGCCCCGCGGCAGGTGCAACAGTCGTCACCTGCAGCGTGGCTGCAGGCGTTGTGCCGGGCACCTTCTCTGTCCGGATTCCTGTCAACGTCGATGCCACGGCCGTGGGGCCGGACGGCGGCACCAACGCGGTCAACCTGAGCGGCGGTGGCGATCCGACCTGCACTGTCTCGCCGAACGAAACGGCCTGCGACGGCTCGACGGGGCCGGTCGCGGTCCGCTTTGGGGACCCGCGGCTTCGCATCGCCAAGGAAGTGATCAGCGGTTCCGGCTCCCATCGCTTCGACTTTGCGCTGTCGGGCCTGAGCGTGGCCCGCGACACCATCACGGTCAGCGCGCCGGGCCGGGGTATCGGTGCGCAGACGATCACCGGCAAGGTGGGCGTGCCGGTCACCATCACCGAAACGTCGCCTGCCGGCTGGCCCGTGAACCCGGTGAGCGCCAGCTGCCGCGACCTGAAGGACGTCATCGCACCGTCGCCCATTCGCGGGACCTCCGGTTCGAGGCCGGCCGCAGCGGCCGCGTCGGCGCCGCCGGTGGTGCTGGCCGGCAATGTGCTGAAGATTCCTGCCGAGTGGATGGTGGCCGGTGCGGACCTTGAATGCACCTTCGTCAACAGCGATGCGCATGCCGTCACCGGCCGCGTCTTCAGCGACAACGGCAGCGGCGCGGGCGTGCCGAACGACGGCGTGGCCAACGGCGGCGAAGCGGGGCTCGTGGGCGTGCAGATGCGGCTCACCAACTGTGCGGCGGGCGTGTGGTCCACGGCGGTGACCGACGGCTCGGGCCACTACCGCCTGGAGGTGCCGTCGCAGCCGTCGTCGCCGTCCGATGGCGATCCGCTATGCGTCGAAGAGGTGACACCGGCGGGCCATCTGTCCACCGGGGCGTCGGTCGGCGCCACGCCGCTGCCTTCCGGCACGGGCGTGGCCGTGGGCGGGCGGACCTACACCTACACGCGCACCGCCGCGGGGGCGCCGGACCACATCGCCTTTGCATGGAACGAGGCCCGGGCCGGCGAGCTGAACTTCGGCGATGTGGCCCTCAACCGCTTCGGCGCCGACAGCGCCCGCACCGGCTCGCCCGGCAGCAGCGTGAGCCACGCGCACACCTTCGTGGCGCAGACCGGCGGGACGGTGAGCTTCGGCGTGGCCGGCGCGGTGGCCACACCGCCGATCGACGGCTGGAGCGCAAAAATCTACGAAGACCCAGGCTGCACCGGTGCCTTGCAGGCCGGCGCTACGGTGCTCTATCCGCCGGCGGTGCCCAGGCCCGTGACGACGGGGCAGAACCTTTGCGTGGTGGTGCAGGAGTTCATTCCGGCCGGCGCGCTCGCCGGCTACAACGACAAGCGCTCGGTGCAGGCGAGCTTCGTGTTCACGAACGCATCACCCGCGTTGAGCGCGAGCTACCTCGTGCTCGACACCACGACCGTGTCGAGCACGGCGCTGGAGCTCAAGAAGGAAGTGCGCAACCTGACGAAGAACGGCGACTTCGGACTCAACAACGAAGCCAAGTCGGGCGAGACGCTCGAGTACCGCATCACCTACACCAACAACGGCGCAACGCCGATCAGCGGCCTGACGGTGAGCGACGTCACGCCGGTCTACACCAGCTTCGTCGCCTCGCAGGAAGGCGCGACCCCGGCGACGCTGACCGCATGCACGAAGCGCACGCCGGCCAATGCATTGCCTGCGCCGGCCGTGGCATGTGCGGTCGCACAAGCGCCGGGCGGAACGGGGCCATTGGACTGGAAGTTCACCGGGCAACTCGCGCCCGGCGGCACGGGCAGCGTGCGGTTCAGGGTGACGGTGAACTGAGGGCTTGCGCGCCAGCAGGCGCGCAAGCTGCTGCTGCTATCAGCAGCGTCCCTTCTTCGCCTGGCCGGGCGGGCAGTGGCCGCCGCCGCGGTGGTCGTCGTCATGGTCGTAGCGGTCGTGGTCATGGCGGCGGTGGTGGCGGTCTTCGCGGCGTTCCTCACGGCGCTCGGCGCGGCGCCAGTCGCCTTCGCGCCAGCGCCAGCCGCCGTCGGCGCGCACCCAGCCGCCCGGGGCATAGGCGTAGTCGGGGCGGGCCGCCACGTAGTAGCCGGGGCGCCATGCGTAGGCGCGGTCGTTCCACTGCCAATGGCCGGGCACCCAGACCTGGCCGCTGCGCGGGCGGGGCGCGGGCTCGTAGCGCGGCGCGGGCGGCGCGACCTGGATCAGGCCCGGCACGTTGATGTTGACGGACACCTGCGCCACGGCGGGCAAGGTGGCGGCGGCCACGGCGGCGGCCAGAAGAATTCGTGTGAGTTTCATCGTGATGCCCTTGATGGTTGTTATTTGTGAATGACTGAACTCAAACAACGCCTGAGCGGCGTGTCGCGTGCACGGGTTTGCCCGTGGCAGGGCAGCACAAGCCGTGAACAAAGAGGGAGTTTTGCACGCACGGCGGGGCCCGCGTGTCGGACAGGCCCGCGAGCGGGCAGACGGCGGCCGATATGTGGCGCCAAAGCAAAAGGGGCCGCAAAGCGAAAAGGCCCGTTACCTTGTGAGTAACGGGCCTTCAGCAAATGGTGGCTCCTCGACCTGGGCTCGAACCAGGGACCTACGGATTAACAGTCCGGCGCTCTACCAACTGAGCTATCGAGGAACAAGCTTTCAATTATATTCAATGGAATCGCCGTTCTGAACGGCGACCCTCAATTTTTGCCAATCGAAGTGCGTTGGGCGATTTCTTTCCATCGCTTGGCACACGTCTTCGTTCGACGGTCGTCTCACAAATGAAAAGGCCCGCTACCTTGTGAGTAGCGGGCCTTCCAGAGGCCTTGCGGCTTTGTGATGGCTCCTCGACCTGGGCTCGAACCAGGGACCTACGGATTAACAGTCCGGCGCTCTACCAACTGAGCTATCGAGGAACGAACAAGCCTTAGATTATAGCGTGATTTTTTGGGCTTCCAAAACAACGCGGCGCCGGCGCAACGAATTCGTGGCAACGACGCCGCGATGACGAAGACGAAGCGCTCCATTCATGTCGTCACATCGCGATGCTCACGCCCAGCCGCAGCGTGCGCGGCGCGCCCGGGAACAGGTAAACGTGGCTGAACTGGTAGGGCGATTCCTTCCAGTAGCGGCGGTCGAACAGGTTGTCGACGGCCAGCGTCCAGCTCGCGGCCATGCCGGCCAGCTTGGTGTCGTAGCGCAGCACCGCATCCAGGCGCGTCCACGACGGCAGACGGATGGAGCCGTCGGGCAGCACGTTGCGGCGGCCTTCGTAGGACAGCTGTCCCGCGAGTTCGAGGCCCGGCACCGACGCGAAGCGGTAGCCGGCCTGCGCGCGCAGCACCTGCTTGGGCACGTTGGTGGGCGCCTGTCCGTTGAGCTCGGGCGCGGTCGTGCTGCCGCGCCGCTTGGCGTCGATGAGTGCCACGCTGCCGCCCAGGCGCCAGGGGCCGCCGGTCCATTGCGCGCCGGCCTCGAGGCCACGATGCACCGCGCGGCCGTCGTTGCGCACCGTGCAGGACGCGCCGCACAGGTCGAGGTTGGTCATCGGGCGCGAGATGTCGAACCACGCGAGCTGCCAGTTGAGCGCCGCGTCGCCGCCCTTGAGGCCCAGTTCCCACTGGCGCGATTGCAGTGCGGGCAGCGCCTCGCCGGCGTTCGCGTACTGCGAACTCTTGTTCGGCACGACCTGCGATTCGACGCCCTTGCCCCAGCTCGCATAGGCGAGCAGCCCGGGCTGGATCGCGTAGCTGGCCGCGATCCACGGCGTGGTGATGCTGTCGCTGTAGCCGGTGGGGCGCGAGCCGTCGGTGCGGATGCTGTCGCGCGACAGCCGCGTGTGCCGCGCGCCGATCCAGGTCGTGAAGCGGTCGTTCCAGCGGATCGCGTCCTGCACCGACAGCTCGGTCGAGCGCTCGTTGCGGTTGGTGTTGGCGTCGGTCAGGCGCGGGTCGGCCGGCGTCATCGCGGTGGCCCAGATGTTGCCGGTGCCGACGTAGTTATAGGCCTGGTCCTGGAAGCGGTTGCGCACGCGGCTTTGCAGCAGGCCGAAGCCCAGCTCGTGGCGCACGCTGCCCGTCATCACGTTGCCCTTGAGATTCAGGCTGCCCGCGGTCTGCGTGCGGCGCTCGTTCTCGCTGCGGAAGTCGTACACGTCGAAGGTGCCGTCGGAGCAGTAGCGGTCGTAGTTGCCTTCGGCGCCGCAACCGAAGGCGTAGGCCAGCCGGTCGTCGGTCTTCAGGCGCTGCTGGCCGATCTGCGCGCTCCAGCGCCAGTCGGCATTCAGTGCCTGGCTGAAGCGCACCGTGCCGGTCAGCGCCTTGAACACCGAGGGCTGCGACCACGGCTGGTTGTTGAGGTTGATGCGCGGATCGACCGGTCGGGGCAGCGTGTTGCCCAGCAGGCTGTAGCCGTTCTGGCTCGGCTGCTGCTTGTGGCTTTGCTCCACCTCGAACTCGAGCACCGAGTCGCGCGTGATGCGCCAGTCGGCCGCGAGCGAGAAGAGACGGCGGCTGCCGTCCAGGTTGTGCGTGAGCGGTTTGAGCTTTTCGCCGGCCACGTTGAGCCGGTAGCCGAACTGGCGGTTCTCGCCGAAGCGGCCGCCGACGTCGAGCGCGCTCAGCACGCTGCCGCGGCTGGTGGTTTCGAGGCGGATGGTGCGCAGGTCTTGCTCGGTCGGGCGCTTGACCACGTAGTTGACGAGCCCGCCCGGCGCACTGGTGCCGGCCTGGATGCCGCTGGTGCCGCGCAGGATCTCGATGCGCTCCTTGTTGTCCAGCGGGATCGCCGTCTCGGCGCTGATCGGCAGGCTTTCGCGCCGGTAGTTGAAGCGGTTGTCGAGCACGAAGCCGCGCACCGTGAGGTAGTCCCAGTAGCCGGCGGAGTTGTAGGCGTCGGTGACCGAGGCGTCGAACTGCGTCAGGTCCGCGAGGCGGCGTGCGCCGCTGCTGCGCAGCTGCTGGCTGTCGATGATGGTGGCCGACAGCGGCAGCTCGCGCAGCGGCACATCGCCGAAGCCGCTGATCTCGGCCTGCGGCGCGGCGGCGCCGTCGTTCACGGTGACCTCGGGCAGTGCTTGCGATGTCGATTGCGCATGCGCGCCGCAGGCACCGAAAGTGAGAAGGGCTGCGGCAAGCGCGCGCGAGAGCGGGGAGTGCGAGAAAAGTCGAGCGTTCATTCTGTGCGTTCAGGGGAACCGGGGGCGGCGTGCATTGCCGTCATCCATTGCGCGGCCGTGGCCTCGGGGTCGTCGGCGGCGACCAGCGCGCGCACCACGGCAACCGAGCCGACGCCGGTGGCGAGCACTTCGGGCAACCGCACGGCATCGACGCCGCCGATGCCCACCTGCGGGTAGCCGCGCAGCAGCCGCGCGTAAGCCGCAAGCCGCGCCACGCCCTGCGGCGCGGTCGCCATCTTCTTGAGCGTGGTCGGGTAGATGGCGCCCATCGCGATGTAGCTCGGGCTCACCGCATCGGCGCGCACCATCTCGGCGTAGCCATGGGTGCTCACGCCGAGCCGCAGGCCGGAGGCGCGCAGTTGCTGCAGTTCATCGGGCGACAGCGCGTCGAGGTCTTCCTGCCCGAGGTGGATGCCGTAGGCGCCCGCCGCGATGGCAACCTGCCAGTGGTCGTTGATGAACAGCAGCGCACCGGTGCCGCGCACGGCTTCGACGGCGGCCTGCACTTCGCGCGCGACGGCCTCGGCGTCGTCCGATTTGAAGCGCAACTGCACCGTCGGCACGCCGGCGCGCGCCATGCGGCCGACCCACGCCGCGTCGGGCAGCACGGCGTAGAGGCCGAGCCGTTCGGGGCAGGGCGGAAAGGCGTCGGCGCGCGCGGTCGGCGGAAACGGGCCCATGCCGAAATCGACCGGCGCATCGGGCCATGCCGACGCGTCGAACTGGCTGAGCCGTTCGGTCTGTGCGCGCCACGCGTGGGCAAGGCATTCGGCGTCGATCTCGATGAAGCCGAGCGCGGTGCAGGCCTGCTTCGCGCCGCGGTAGATGGCGTCGTCAGACGTAAAGCGCGGCGAGCCGCTCACGGGCGCGGACGTGGCGGCGCCGAAGCGCAAGCCGTGGACCGCAACGATGGCTTGTGCCACGGCGCGGGCGTTGGAGGTGTCGATGGCGTTCATGGTGCGTGGTGCCAGAAGGGCGTGCCGAGCACGGGCGTGCTGGGCTGCGCGGCGTCCTGCGCGGCCATCGCGCCGGCGCGGTAGGCGGCGCGGCCGGCCTGCACCGCATCGGCGAACGCGCCGGCCATGGCGACCGGCTCCTGTGCGAGCGCGACGGCGGTGTTGAGCAGCACGCCGTCGTAGCCCCACTCCATCACCTGGCACGCATGCGAGGGCAGGCCGAGGCCCGCGTCGACCAGCATCGGCACCTGCAGCCGCTCGCGCAGCAGGCGCAGCGCATACGGGTTGACCGGCCCGCGGCCGGTGCCGATGGGCGCGGCCCACGGCATCACGGCCTGGCAGCCGACATCGACGAGGCGCTGGCACAGCACCAGGTCTTCGGTGCAGTACGGCAGCACATGGAAGCCGTCGCGGATCAGCTGCGACGCCGCATCGACGAGGTTCAGCGTGTCCGGCTGCAGCGTGTAGTCGTCGCCGATGAGCTCGAGCTTGATCCACGGCGTGTCGAACAGCTCGCGCGCCATCTGCGCGGTGGCGATCACTTCCTGCACGCTGTGGCAGCCGGCGGTGTTGGGCAGCACCGGCACGGCCAGCTTGCGCAGCAGCTCCCAGAAGCCGTTGCCGAGGTCGCTGTTGCCGGAGCCCTGGTTGGCCGTCTGGCGGCGCAGCGAGGCGGTCAGCATCGCGGGTTGGGCGCGCTGCACGGCGGCTTCGAGCACGTCGGGCGAGGGGTAGCGCGCGGTGCCCAGCAGCAGGCGGCTGTGGAAGGTCTGGCCGTAGAGGACCAGGGGGTCGGGATTGGTCATGGTTGTTGTCTCCATCGTCTTGTCTCTGGTGCGTTCGGTCAGCCGCCGGTCACCGGGCGGATCACCTCGACGCGGTCGTCGGCGTGCAGCGGGTGCGTGGCGTAGGCCGAGCGCGGCACGAACTCTCGGTTCACCGCCACTGCGAAGGGCGGCACGGCCTGCAGCACGGCCAGCGCGTCGGCGAGCAGCGCGCCCTCGGGCAGCGTGCAGGGCTTGTCGTTGATCAGGATGTTCATCGGGCTTGTGTTGTTCTCGTCATGCGTCGGGCACGTCCATGCCGAAGCCGCGTGCGATCGTGGAGCTGCCTTGCGCCAGCAGTTCCATCGCCGCGTCGAGCAGGGCGGGCGCGATCATGAAACCGTGGCGGTACAGGCCGTTGATCTGCAGCATGCGCGGCTGGGGCTGGCGAATGGCGGGAAGGTTGTCGGGCAGCGTGGGCCGGCATTGCGTCGCGATCTCGACGATGCGCGCCTCGGCAAAACCGCTGTGCACCGCATAGGCCGCGCTCAGCAGCTCGAGCGTGGAGCGCACGCTGGCGGGCGACAGGTCGTCCGACTCGATCTCGGTCGCGCCGATCACGAACAGGTGATCTGGCTTGGGCGCGATGTACAGCGGGTAGCGCGGATGCACGAGGCGCGTGGGGCGCTGCAGCGTGACCTCGGGCGCATGCACGCGGATCACCTCGCCGCGCACGCCGCGCAGCGCATTCCATTGCGGCTTGGCGCCGAGGCCGCGGCAGTCGATCACCCAGTCGGGCTGGCCCGCCGTGCCGGGCGAAAAGTCGGAGGGCGCACGCGGCGATTGCCAGTGCAGCGTCACGCGCGCATCGGCTTCGAGCGTGGCGCGCAGCGACGCCAGCAGTGCGCGGTTGTCGAGCTGGCCTTCGCCCGGCAGGTACAGGCCGCGCGTGAAGCGCGTGCCCAGCGAGGGCTCCAGCGCGGCGATGGAGGCGGGCGTGTCGAGCGCCTGCATCGGCGCCAGCTCGGGCACCTGCGCGCCGGTGCGCGCCAGCACGCCCGCGAGCCGCGTGGCCTCGGCGGCGTCCTGCCGGTGCCACAGCACCAGCGTGCCTTCGCGCTGGAAGAACACGGGCTGCGCCAGCGGCGCCAGCAGCTCGGGCCAGCGCGACAGAGCATGCTGTCCCATGCGCACGACCGACACCGGCGCCACGGCCGATTCGGCCAGCGGCGCGAGCATGGCCGCGGCCACGCGCGCGGCCGCGCCTTCGGCCTCGGGGCTGCCGGCCTCGTACAGGTCAATCTTGCAGCCAGCTTGCGCGAGCGTGACCGCCATCAGGCGGCCCATCAGGCCCGCGCCGAGGATCGCCGCCGAGCCGAAAGGCAGGGGATGCGGTGTGCTCATGCGGCGCCTCCGTCGGCTCGCCGATAATTTTCGACATGACCCAAGCACCCACCCAGCGCTACGCACGCGTGCTCTCCATCGCCGGCTCGGACAGCGGCGGCGGCGCCGGCATCCAGGCCGACCTCAAGACCTTCGCGGCCCTCGGCTGCTACGGCATGACGGCCATCACCGCGCTCACCGCGCAGAACACGGTGGGCGTCTCGGGCATCCACGGCGTGCCGCCCGACTTCCTGAAGGCACAGATTCAGGCCGTGGTGGAAGACATCGGCGTCGACGCCGTCAAGCTCGGCATGCTGCACGCGCCCGAGGTGGTCGAGGTGGTGGCCTGGGCCATCGACCGCTACCAGCTGAAGAACGTGGTGCTCGACCCCGTGATGATCGCCACCAGCGGCGACCGCCTGATCGCGGCCGAGACCGTGCAGGTGCTGGTGCGCGAGCTGTTCCCGCGCGCCGTGGTGGTCACGCCCAACCTCGACGAAGCCGCCTTGCTGGTCGGCCATGCCATCGGCGGCATCGACGCACTCGACGGCGCGGCCGACGAACTGCTCGCGCTCGGTGCCAAGGCCGTGCTGCTCAAGGGCGGCCACCTGCCGGGTGACGAGGTGGTCGACGTGCTGCTGGAGCGCAGCGGCGCGCGCAAGCGACTCGCGTCGCAACGCATCGCCAGCCGCAACCTGCACGGCACCGGCTGCACGCTCTCGTCGGCCATCGCCGCGCACCTGGCATTGGGCCTGGCGCTGCCCGAGGCGGTCGAGCGCGCACGCGCGTACATCCTCGGCGCGATGAGCGCCGGTGCGGATGTGCTGGTCGGCGCGGGCCACGGTCCGCTCAACCACGGCTTTGCGCCAGTGCCGACCCACCGCTTGCCGCTGTCGGCCGGCTGAGCCAGGCCAGCACGAAGGTCGCCGCCAGCGTCGGCAGCGCCGAGCCGAACTGCGGCGCCCACTTGGCGAGCGCGTGGTAGGCCGCGATGCCCGCGAGCCAGATCAGCGCCGCGCCCCAGTCGATGGTGCGCGTGCCGTTCGCCGACACGGCGTGGCCGCTGCCCAGCCGCCCCAGGATCACGCCGTACAGCGGCACGAACACCGAGCTCAGCAGCAGCAGGAAGGGTTCGAGCGTGTGCATCGGCAGCACCAGCGCGAGCCCGATGCACAGCACCGCCAGCAGCAGGCCCCAGCGCTTCACGCTCCAGCGCGGCAGCAGGCTGTGCGTGGACACCGAGCCCGAATACACGTCGCCATAGGCGTTGTCGAGTTCGTCGATGAGGATCAGCCCCAGCGCCACCAGCCCGCCCTGCGCCAACAGCAGCGCCGTGACGAGGCTGGTGCCCGGCTCGGCCACGCTCACCACCATCACGCCCAGCGCGTAGCACCAGATGTTGGCGAGCGCGTAGCCGATCCAGGTGCCGCTGAACGCGCTGCCCAGGCCGCCCGCGGCGCTGCGCTTGCCGTGGCGCGCGTAGTCGGCCACCAGCGGCAGCCACGACACCGGCATCGCAATGACCAGGTCGAGCGCGCTGAACATGCCCATGCTGCCGTTGCCCGGCCGCGCCCAGAAGGCGTCCAGGCCCTTGGCGTGCAACTGCGTCGCGAACTGCCAGCTGAGCCACAGCAGCGACAGCACCACCAGCGGCAGGCCGAAGCGGCTCACGAAGCGGCGCACCAGCTTCACCATCGACCCGGCCAGCAGCGCCAGCAGCACCGCACCCCACAGCAGCGTCGTCAGCACGCCGCCCCAGGCCGTGCCCAGCGCGGCGCCGAAGGCCTGCTGCCCGATGGCCTGCGTGCCCTCGCGCATGATCACGAGTTCGAAGGTGGTCCAGCCCACCAGCTGCACGATGTTGAGCAGCACCGGCAGCCGCGCGAAGGCGCTGCCGTAGGTGGCGTGCATCAGGCCGGCGCTGGCCAGCCCGGTTTCGCAGCCCAGCCGCGCCGTCCAGGCCAGCAGCCCGGCGCCGAGCAGCGAGCCCAGCACGATCGCCAGTGCCGCGTCGCGCGTGCCCACGGCCGGCACCAGGTAGGCGCCGATCTGCATTACCAGCAGCCCGACGCCGAGGCTGAACCACAGCGAGGCGTGGTCGTGCCAGCCGAAGACGCGCCGGGAGGCGGGCAGGGGCGTGAGCGCTTCGTTGCCGGAAGCGGAACTGTCGTTGTCGTGGTCGTGTGCCATCCGTTTTGCTCCAGTGCAAAAGGTTTGGCAGGTGGGCGAGGCTCCAGTGGCGCGGCCGTCACGCGAGACAACGCGACAGGCCACCGGACCAGCTTCCCTGCGCGAGGATTACCTCGGGCCTCCTAAGTAAACGAACAAAGAAGGCGCAATCAGGTTCAAAGGGACTTTCTCAGCAGGGACGGCAAGCCGCCCCAGCACCCCTAGCGAAATGTCATTTTAGGCGCCCGTGCTGCGAACGCATCGAAAAGTTCCTGCGTACTGCAAAATTCGGCCCCGGGGGCGGACGTCGCCGTGTCCATAGAAAAGGCCCGATGAGCTTCACTTTTGATTACACAAGCGTTGAGCCTGTGTCCCAGCAGGTCGCGGCGCAGGTCTCTATCGAAGCCGACAAACTTCGGAGGTCGTACGACTGGTGGGCCGAGCCTCTATCCATCGAATTGGATGAGGATTCCAAGCATTTGGGCGGCGGTACGCGAGTTTCGCTAGGAAGCTATGGGCCCGTGAAGGTGTCCGAGCCTGAAGACACATTGATGATGTGCCGAGACATGCGGGAAATAGTGAAAGTGCTTGTGCGCTGGTCCCAGCGCTACAGCATTACTTGGAATCTCAACGTGGCCGGACAGGATATCGGGCTCATCGCTCGGGGTGCAAACAACGATGTGTCTGCCCAGTTTTTGGGTCCTTGTGATCAACCTGGGTGGCCAGAGAGCAAGATTCCCGAGATTCTGAAAAAGCATCAGGCGCGAAAGAAGCGTTAGAGCAAACGTGCCTCTGCTCCTTGGGCATCGGATGTCCGGAGAGGATCCCAACAGAGTCCGAGCGCTAGCAACATGAACATCTTTGTCGACGAGTCGGGCACTTTTCGGACGGCGCCCGTGGCAGACGCTTGGTGCGTCGTCGTCGCCTATGTCTCGCCAGAGATTGATCGCGCTCCGTTGGCGCGACTGATCAGCGATCTGCGTGTTGAGACCTCTGGTGGGGGGGAGGCCAAGCTTCGAGATCTAACAGAAGCTCGCTATGCACGCTTCCTCACCGACCTCACGCGGCTGCGGGGCATCGCCTTCGGGGTCGCAATGGATGCGTACCAACATAGCGACGCGCAACTGATTCACCATCGCGACATGCAGGCTCAGAAGGTTCTGACGCACATCGACAAGATGCACCATGCTGAAGCCCGCAGGGGGCTAGAGGATCTTGCTACAGCGATTCGACTTCTTCCTGTTCAGTTGTACGCCCAACTTTGCGCTCAGGTCGAGCTTTGCCACGCTGTGCTCCGCACTGGGATCACATACTTCGCCCAGCGTCATCCACCGACTTTGGCGCACCTACGCTGGCGAGTCGATCGGAAGGACACGATTCCGACGGCATACGAAAACGCCTTCAGGATCATTCTTCCCGCACTGCTGCAGACAAAGTCGCTTCGAGATCCCATCTTGCAGTTGACCGGTGCCGATTACTCGTTCTTTCAGCGGTTTGAGTTCCCGAGGGGCGCGGCGCCGACCTTCCTGCGGGATGACTACGGCATCGACATGGATACTGATCCACTCGACGTAGGGAAAATGGTCCGCGAGGACTTTCGCTTGGTGGACTCAGCGGCAGTTCCCGGTGTGCAAGTCGCTGACCTATTGGCGTCGGGTCTGCGCCGCACGATGCGCGGCTATTTCGATGATCCGGAAAAGATCGCAAGACTTCTCGGCGCGAACATGCTTCAAAGAGAAAAGGGGGAGCCCCCACTGAAATTAATCTCCCTGGGGGGCGTCCCAGACATCCCGGTTACGGACCGGTCCGCCGTGCTCTTGGCTGCAATGGGGCGGTCCGCAAAGTCTCTCTTGGCTTAGGGCTTTGGTCGCTTGGCCGCTGGTCAGCGGCAGGCTTGTGACGCGTAGGAGCCCCTGCCAAGTAGCACGTTGCGATAGCAATTGATGGTCACCGCCTCGGCTTCCCGCGCAACGTCGTACCCCAGTCAGGTTCAAAGGGACTCTCTCAGTCAGCCCCGGAACAATCCGGTTCGACACCCCTAGCGATGCACCCCAGCGAACTGCGGCGCGGGGCGGATTTTATCCCTGCGCGGCAGAACGTCGCAGACGCACGAAAATCCGCGTCGCGAGGGCGGTTTCAAATGCCCCGGGGGAACCACGACACATGGCAGACGATTTCAAGCACCCGGGACCGGCACCGGCGCCACCCGCGAACGCGCCGCGCACCCGCCTGCGGCGCTTCCGAGTCGACGTCGGCACGATCATCTGCGCGGTCGCGCTGCTGCAGTCGCTGCTGCTGGTGGCCTTCGGCTACTGGGGGGCGGAGAAGCTGGTGTCGAAGGTGGGCGAGTCGGCACACAAGGTCAACCACGACCGGGTCGAGGACAACATCCTCGCCTTCCTGGCCAAGACCGAGGGCCTGGTGCGCGCCATCGCCCACACGCCCGACCTGCACCCGGCGGGCCACGACGGCGAGCAGACTGCCGAGCTGCTCTGGGCCGCGCTGGAACAGACACCCGAAATCGACAGCATCGGCGTGGGCAGCGACGACGGCCATTTCTTGATGGCCATGCGCCACCCCGCGCCGGTGGTGCGGCAGGTGCTGCGCGAGAAAGACTTCACCACCGAGACCTGGGAGTACAAGTCGCCGCCCGACAGCGACGAAGACGAAGACCCGCGGCGGCGCTACGAGACGACGCGCATCGAGGCCTTTCGCAGCGAGGACGACCCGGTGCACCAGGACTGGTTCACGCAGGCCGAGAAGGCGCAGCGCGCCGTGTGGACCGCGCCCTTCGTGCTGCCCTCGATGAAGGAACTCGGCGTGAGCCACGCGCGGCCGAGCCGGCGGCAGGACGAGGAGGGCGTCACGCAGACGATCGTGGCGGTCGCCAGCGTGTCGCTGGGGCATCTCTCGAACCTCGTGCGCCTGTTCGGCGGCACGGGCCACGGCCACAGCGCGCTGTTGAGCGCCGACCACCACGTGATCGCGCGCAGCGACCACCCGCATTCCGTGCGCGTGCTCGAAGACCCCGACGAGGGCGTGCTCGGTGCGCTGCACACCCACATGCTGGCCAACGGCAGCCGCGGCTGGACCGAGGACATGGCTTTTGCGCTCGTGCACGAGGGCATGCACTACCAGGTGCAGACCTCGCGCATTCCCGCCACCGACTGGCATCTGGTGAGCTGGGAGCCCGAAGAGGCGTTGCTGGGTGCGCTGCATCGCAACGTGCTGTGGTCGCTGCTGCTGGTGCTGGCATTCCTGGCGATCGCGCTCTTCATTTCGCTGCGCCTGTCGAAGCTGGTGACCGCGCCCATCGAAAGTCTCTCGCGCACGGCGCGGCGCATCGGGCGGCTGGAGCTCGACGACCTGCCGCGCGAGTCGAGCCGCGTGCTCGAAATCCAGCACCTGAACCAGGCGCTGGACGAATCCGCGCGCAGCCTGCAGGCCTTTCGCAAGTTCGTGCCGGTGGACGTGATCCGCCAGCTCATCGCCGAAGGGCATGCCCTCGAACCCAACGGGTCGCCGCGTCGCATCACCGCGATGTTCACCGATGTGGAAGGATTCACGGCCATCGCGGAATCGATGCCGGCCGACGTGCTGATGCGGCAGCTGACCGACTACTTCAACCTCGCGACCCGCGTGTTCGCGCGCCACGGCGGCGTGATCGACAAGTTCATGGGCGACGGCATCATGGTGCTGTGGGGTGCGCCCACCGACCTGCCCGACGCGGAGTACCGCGCCTGCGCGGCGTCGCTCGAACTGCACGCCGAGATGACCGAGCTCAACCGCCGCTGGCAGGCCGAGGGCCTGCAGCCCTTTCGCACGCGCATCGGCATGCACACCGGCATCGTGATCGCCGGGGTGCTCGGCTCGAGCGACCGGCTGTCGTACACCGCGCTGGGCGACGTGATCAATGCGGCCAGCCGCATCGAGGGCACCAACAAGCAACTGGGCACGCGCACGCTGATGTCCGAGACGACCTTCGAAGGCCTGGGCGGGCGCCTGGCCACGCGGCGCATCGAGGAGCAGATCGAGCTGCGCGGGCGGCAGACGCGGATGGTGCTCTACGAGCTGCTCGATCTGGCCTGAGCCACCTTGCGCGCGAAAGCCTCCAACCCGTCGATCGTGATCTGGATGTGCCGCTCGAAGCTGCTGTCGAGCGGCACGGTGGTGCCGTTGTCCCAGCGCAGGATGAAGGCCTTGTTGGCCAGCTGCGGCAGGTGGCGCGAAAGCACGGGATGGTCGAGCGGGCGGATCGTGTGGACGCGCTCGCGCAGCTCTTCGGCCCAGGCCTGCGTGTTGTCGGCGGGCAGGGGCGAGAACTCCATCGTCAGGAAGCCCAGCATCGCGGCGATCACGCAGTTGTAGGCCTCGCGCAGCGGCTCGCCGTCGAAGCCGGCCTCGGTCAGCGCCGCCAGCACGCCTTCGACCAGCTCGGTCGGCAGGCTGCCGTTCGACACCAGCTGCGCTCCGAGCAGCTGCGCGACGTTCGGGTGCTGCCGCACCGCGGTGCGGCAGCGGTGGAACAACTCGGCGATCCAGTCCTGCCAGGCGAGCGTGCCCTTGGGCGGCGTGACCTGCGCCATGACCGTGGCGGCGACTTCCGCGAGCAGGGCCTCGCGCGTGCTGACATGCCAGTGCACCGTGGCCGGGTACACGCCGAGCTGCGCCGCGATCTCGCGCATGCTGAAGGCGCCGAGGCCGAAGGCGTCGATGTGCGCCAGCGCGGCTTCGGCGATGCGCTGCTTCGACAGCGCCGCACCGCCGGCAGGGCGGCCGGCCGTCCGGGGGCGAGGCTCGGGGGCTTTTTTCTTCATGGATGCGGCCATTGTGCAGCGGGTGAATTGATTGTATAAATATTATTAATTGAGCATTGATCAATTAAACGGGCCGAGCGCTCCCGGCACGTTCCACTCTCAAAGGATGTCTCCCATGACGACCGCCATCGATCAGGCCCTGGCCGAGGCCCATCAACGCTTCACCGACGGCAACCCCGAAAGCTTGCGTCGCTTCGAGGCACAGACGCGCTACATGCCCGGCGCCAACAGCCGCTCGGTGCTGTTCTATGCGCCGTTCCCGCTCACCATCGCCAAAGGCGAGGGCGCGTCGCTCTGGGACGCGGACGGCCACCGCTACATCGACTTCATCGCCGAGTACACGGCCGGTGTCTACGGCCATTCGGCACCCGAGATCCGCGAGGCCGTCATCGAGGCGATGCAGGGCGGCATCAACCTCACGGGTCACAACCTGCTCGAAGGCCGGCTCGCGCAGACGATCTGCGAACGCTTCCCGCAGGTCGAGCAGCTGCGCTTCACCAACTCGGGCACCGAGGCGAACCTGATGGCGCTCACGGCCGCGCTGCGCTTCACGGGACGGCGCAAGATCGTCGTGTTCTCGGGCGGCTACCACGGCGGCGTGCTCGGCTTCGGCGACCAGCCGTCACCGACGACCGTGCCCTTCGACTTCCTCGTGCTGCCCTACAACGATGCGGACACGGCGCGCGCGCAGATCGATGCGCACGGCGCGGACATCGCCGCCATCCTGGTCGAGCCGATGCAGGGCGCGAGCGGCTGCATTCCGGGGCGGCGCGATTTCCTGCAGGCACTGCGCGACGGGGCCACGCGGGTCGGTGCGCTGCTGGTCTTCGACGAGGTGATGACGTCGCGGCTGGGGCCGCACGGGCTGGCGAACGGGCTGGGCATTTACTCCGACCTCACGACACTGGGCAAGTACATCGGTGGCGGCATGTCCTTCGGCGCCTTCGGTGGGCGAGCCGACGTGATGGCGCAGTTCGACCCGCGCACCGGCGCGCTTGCGCACTCGGGCACTTTCAACAACAACGTGATGACGATGGCGGCCGGCTATGCAGGCCTCACGCAGCTGTTCACGCCCGAGGCGGCGGGCGCGCTGGCCGAGCGGGGCGAGGCGATGCGGTCGCGGCTCAATGCGCTGTGCGAACGCGAAGGTGTCGCGATGCAGTTCACCGGCGTGGGTTCGCTCATGAATGCGCATTTCCTGCGGGGCGAGGTGCGGCGCGTGGCCGACCTGGCGGCGGCGGATGGGCGCTTGCGGCAGCTGCTGTTCTTCCACCTGCTGAGTGAGGGGATCTACACCTCGCCGCGTGGATTCGTCGTGCTCTCGCTGCCGTTGTCGACGGGAGATATCGACCGCTACGTCGCCGCCGTGGGCAGCTTCATCGAGGCCTACCGGCCGCTGCTGCTCAGCGCGGGGTAGTGCTCGCCACGCCCAGCAGCTCATGCAGGCGCGTGCTGGTGGTCGTGTACTGCAGCGGGATCGCCTTGCCGGGGAACACCCGCGCGGCCGCGCCCCAGGCGGCCAGCGTGGCCTCGTGGAAGCCGCAGACGATGAGCTTCTTCTTGCCCGGGTAGGTGTTGATGTCGCCCACCGCGAACACGCCGGGCTCGCGGGTTTCGTACTTCTCGGTGTCGACGGGCACCTGCTTGCGCTCCAGCTCGAGGCCCCAGTCGGCGATGGGGCCCAGGCGCGGCGAAATACCCAGGCAGGCGATCAACGCATCGAGCGGCAGGTCGACCGTGGTGTTGTCGGGTGTGGTGATCTGCAGTTGCTTGCCGTCGAAGGCGCTCGGCTGGCCGACCCGGAAGGCCAGCTTGCCGTCGGCCACGAGGGCGCGCATGGCGGCCACGTTCGCCTCGTCGGCCTGGAAGCCGTCGCGACGGTGGACCAGCGTCACCTGCTTGGCGATGGCCGTGAGGGCGATGGCGGTTTCCAGCGCGATGTCGTCGCCGCCATTGACCACGACCGTCTGGCCGGCGAAGCGGTCGAACGAATCGGGGTGATAGAACAGCGTCGAACCCTCGAACTGCCCGATGCCGTCGACCGTGATGCGCTTGGGCACGAAGGCGCCGACACCCGCCGCGATGAACACGGTCTTCGCGAGGAAGGCCGTGCCGGCCGAGGTGGTCAGCAGCAGGCGGTCGTCGCCCTGGCGGGCCAGGGTAGAAACCTGCTCGCCGAAGTGGAATTGCGGCTTGAACGGCGCCACCTGCTGCAGCAGCGACTGCGCCAGATCGCGCCCGCTGGTGACCGGGGTGCCGGGAATGTCGTAGATCGGCTTGTGGCCGTACAACGCCACGCACTGGCCGCCCGCGGCGGGCAGCGCATCGACGATGTGACAGGAAATCTCGAGCAGGCCCAGCTGGAAGGCCTGGAACAGGCCGACCGGACCGGCGCCGATGATCAGCGCGTCGGTCTCGATCGGTGCGGGCGCCTGGCTCAGCGCACGAGCTCCGAGATCTTGCCGGTCTTGTCCTTCCACTCTTCAGCTTCGGGCAGGGCGGGCTTGCGCTTGGTGATGCTCTTCCAGCCGTCGGCCAGGGCCAGCTCGGCGTTCAGCTTGATGAAGGCGATCTGGTCGGCCGGCAGGTCTTCCTCGGCGTAGATCGCATTGACCGGGCATTCGGGGATGCAGACGGCGCAGTCGATGCATTCATCCGGGTCGATCACCAGCATGTTGGGACCTTCGCGGAAACAGTCGACGGGGCAAACGTCCACGCAGTCGGTGTATTTGCAACGGATGCAGGCTTCGGAGACGACGTGGGTCATTTGTCTTTTAGCGTCAGGGGAAGGGGCTGGAAAACCCTAGATTTTAGGCCTTTGCGGCGGGCGGCTGCACGAGCACGGCGGCGGAGGTGCGATGAGAGGCCGTATCGACCAGCACCAGCGACCCCAGCGCACGCGATTGGGCGAAGGGCAGGACGGCCAGCGGCTGCTGCAGCGCAAGCACCACATCGCCGATGGAATTGGCTTCCAGCTGGGTCGCCGGCTCGGATTCGAGGGTGGTGATGTTCACGCGATCGACGATGCGCGCCACCTTGGCCTTGACCCAGCGGTGGCCCTGCAGCGCCCAGTACACGCGGCCGGCAACCAGTGGCTCGTCGTCGAGCCAGGCCACGGTGGCGGTGATCTCGCGCACGGGCTCGAAGGCCTCGGGCGCCAGCAGCCAGTCGCCGCGCGACACGTCGAGTTCGCGGTCGAGCACGATGCCGGCGCTGTGGCCCGCATGCACGGTCTTCGGCTGGCGCGTGTGGCTCAGCACCTGCGCCACGGTGGCGGTCTGGTTGCTGGGCAGCACGGTCACGCGCTGGCCGGGCTCCACGTGGCCCGAGGCGACGCGGCCCCAGAACACGCGGCGGCCCTGCGAGGTGTCGGCCGAGGCCGAGAACTTCTCGACCCACTGCACCGGGAAGGCGAAGGGCACGGCTTCGTCCTGCGCAGTCACGGGCAGGTCTTCGAGCAGCTCGAGCAGGCTCGGGCCTTCGTAGCCGACCCAGTCGGCATGGCGCGTGGCCACGTTCCAGCCCTTGAGGGCCGAGATCGGCACGATGGCCGCGACCTTCACGCCGGCCGCTTCGGCAAAGGCGTTCAGCGCGGTCGAGATGCGCTCGAAGGCGAGGGCGGCATCGTCGATGGCGTCGAGCTTGTTGACCGCGAACACGATCGACTGCACGCGCAGCAGGTGGGCCAGCAGCGTGTGGCGGCGCGTCTGCGGCAGCAGCTCGCGCTTGACCACGGTGCCGTCTTCGACCTCGGCGGCCCAGGCCAGCTTGGTGGCATCGACCAGCACGACGGCCGCGTCGGCGGCCGAGACGGCCGTGACCATGTTGCGCGTGTACTGCTCGTGGCCCGGCGCGTCGCCGATGATGAACTTGCGCTTGGCGGTCGAGAAGTAGCGGTAGGCCACGTCGATCGTGATGCCTTGCTCGCGCTCGGCCGAGAGGCCGTCGGTCAGCAGGGCCAGGTCGGTCTCGCCGCCGCGCTGCACGCCGGCCAGCTGGTCCTGCAGCACGGTCTTGCTGTCGACCAGCAGGCGGCCGATGAGCGTGCTCTTGCCGTCATCGACCGAGCCGCAGGTGATGAAGCGCAGGGCGGTGCCGGTGTCGCCGTGGACGTCGGACGTGGCGGGGGTTGCGATCGTTGCGCTCATCAGAAGTAACCGTCTTTCTTGCGTTTTTCCATCGAAGCTTCGGACGTCATGTCGTCCATGCGCGTGGCGCCGCGCTCGCTGACGTCGACCGACAGCGTCTCCAGCACCACGTCGCCCGCGCCTGCGGCCAGGCTCTCGACCGGGCAGGTGGTCGTGATGTCGCCCACGGTGCGAAAGCGCACGTCGCGCACCTGGACGGTCTCGCCGTCGCGCGGCGGCGTGAGTTCGGTCACGGGCACCAGCAGGCCGCGGCGCTCGACCACTTCGCGCTTGTGCGTGTAGTAGATCGACGGCAGGCCGACGTTCTCGCGCTCGATGTATTGCCACACGTCGAGCTCGGTCCAGTTCGAGATCGGGAACACGCGGAAGTGCTCGCCGGGAGCCAGGCGCGTGTTGAACAGCGTCCACAGCTCGGGGCGCTGGTCCTTGGGCTGCCACTGGCCGAAGCTGTCGCGGTGCGAAAAGATGCGCTCCTTGGCGCGGGCCTTTTCCTCGTCGCGGCGGGCGCCGCCGATCAGCGCGTCGAAGCGGAATTCTTCGATCGCCTCGAGCAGCGTCACCGACTGGTGCGCGTTGCGCGATTCGCCCGGGTGGGCCAGGCGCACGGTGCCGCGTTTCATCGAGTCTTCGACGCTGCGCACGATGAGTTCGGCGCCCAGTTCCTTCGCGCGCTGGTCGCGGTAGGCCGTCACTTCGGGGAAGTTGTGGCCCGTGTCGATCATCAGCAGCGGGTAGGGAATGCGGCCGACGCCGAAGGCTTTTTCAGCGCACTTGAGCAGCACCAGCGAGTCCTTGCCGCCCGAGAACAGCAGGGTGGGGCGCTCGAAGGCGGCGGCCACTTCGCGCAGGATGAAAATGGTTTCTTCTTCCAGCGCGTCGAGGTGCGTGTTGGACAGGTTCGCGGGTGAATGCATGGGCGGCTGCAGCAGGTCGGCTTCGGTACGGGCGTTCATCGGATGGGTCCTGGAGACGGGGAGCGATCGTTCAGTGCGACAGGTGCAAGCCGCATTCGCGGTTGTCCTCGCCCTTGGTCGGGTCCACGTAGTCGAAGTTGTTGGGCAGGCCGTTGGCTTCGCAGTATTCGTACAGGTCCTTGGACGACCAGTGCAGCAGCGGCGCGACCTTGATCAGGCCGTCCGGGTTCACGCTGACCGGGTCCATCTGCGCGCGCACGGCCGTGTCGGTGGCCCGCAGCGCGGTGAACCAGACCTTGGGCGCGGTCTCGCGCAGGGCGCGGGCAAAGGGCTCCAGCTTCACTTCTTCAGTGAAGGCGGCGTGGCGCGGATCGTCCAGCGCCGGCGTGGCACCTTCGACCGCTTCGCGGTGCGCGCGCGAGCGGCGCGGCAGGTAGATGTGTAGATGAAGGCCCAGGAGCTTCGTCACCTCGTCGGCAAAACGGTAGGTGGCCTCGGTGTTGTAGCCGTTGTCCATCCAGACCACCGGCACGTCCCGCTTGGCGCGCGTGACCATGTGCAGGATCACGGCCTCGAAGGGACGAAAGTTGGTGGTGATGATCGCGGGCTGGCCCAGGCCGACGGCCCAGTCCACCAGGCCCTCGGCGTTGCGGCCGAGTTCGGTGTTGATGCGTGCAAAGTCGATGTCGGTGGCGATGCTCATGGGGCTCTCTTGTCTGCTCAGGCGCCGGCGACGAAGTGCGGCGCGGTCTTCACCGCATCGCCCTGGTAGAACGTGGCGAAGCGGTCGAACTGGCGCTGTGCGTCGGAGGCGTCCACGCCTTCCTTGAGCACGGCGCTGGAGAAGCCGGTGCGTTCCATCTGCACCAGCTGGTCGATCAGCACGTCGCCGGTGGCGCGGATGTCGCCCGTGAAGCCGAGGCGGCGGCGCAGCAGGAAGGCCTGGCTGTAGGCGCGGCCGTCGGTGAACTTCGGAAAGTTCAGGTCGATGCGCTCGATGTCGGCCAGGCACACCTCGATGGCGAGCGGGTCGGCGTCGTTGGCCAGTTGCAGGACCTTCGGGTCGCCGTCGTCGATGTGTTCTTCGGCGGAAAGAATATTCAGAGTCTTTTTCATGCTGCTTCCTCCACCTTGAATCGCGCACCGTTGGCTGCGGCCTTGAACGGGTCGTGGCCCACGCGGCGCAGGGTGTCGATGAAGGTCTCGCCGTTGGCGCGGGTGTCGCGGTACGTGGTGAGCACGGCCTCGATCACGCCCGGCACTTCGGCCGCCGAGAACGAGGGGCCGACCACCTTGCCGGCCTGCGGCGCGCCGCTGAGCGCGGAGCCGTCGGAGCCGCCGAGCGTGACCTGGTACCACTCCTTGCCGTCCTTGTCGACGCCCAGGATGCCGATGTGGCCGCTGTGGTGGTGGCCGCACGAGTTGATGCAGCCGCTGATGTGCAGGTCGATCTCGCCCAGGTCGTCGAGCTCATCCAGGTCCTGGTAGCGCTCGGTGATGGCTTCGGCGATGGGAATGGAACGCGCATTGGCCAGCGCGCAGAAGTCGCCGCCGGGGCAGGCGATCATGTCGGTCAGCAGCTGCACGTTGGCGCTCGCGAAACCGGCGGCGCGGGCGGCGAGCCACAGCGCGTGCAGGTCTTCGGCGTGCACCCAGGGCAGCACCACGTTCTGGTCGTGCGTCACGCGGGCTTCGCCGGCCGAGAAGCGGTCGGCCAGCTCGGCGATGGTGTCGAGCTGGTCGCCCGAGGCGTCGCCGGGCGCCTGCTTCAGGCGCTTGAACGACAGCGTGACGGCGCGCAGTGCGGGGTTCTTGTGGGCGTCGACGTTGCGGGCGAGCCAGCGCGCGAACATGACGTCGTCGGCGGCGTGGGCGCGCAGTTCGGCGTCGGTCTTCTCGGCGCTTTGCAGCACGCGGGTGGCCAGCGTCGGCGGCACGAAGGAGACGGCCACGCGGTCGTACTCTTCCTGCGTGATGGTGTGCGGTGCGCCGTCGTGCTCGAGGATCTGCTTGTACTCGGCCTCGACGTCGTCGATGTAGCGCTGGCCCTCGGCCTTCACCAGGATCTTGATGCGCGCCTTGTAGATGTTGTCGCGGCGGCCGTAGCGGTTGTAGACCCGGATCACCGCTTCGAGGTAATTCATGATCTGCTGCCAGGGCAGGAACTCGCGCAGCACGGTGCCGATGATGGGGGTGCGGCCCATGCCGCCGCCCACCTGCACGCGAAAGCCGATGTCGCCCGCTTCGTTCTTCACCACGTGCAGGCCCACGTCGTGCCAGCCGGTGGCGGCGCGGTCTTCGGTGGCGCCGGTGATGGCGATCTTGAACTTGCGCGGCAGGAAGGCGAACTCGGGGTGCAGCGTGCTCCACTGGCGCATGATTTCCGCGAACGGGCGTGGGTCGGCGATCTCGTCGACGGCGATGCCGGCGCGCTCGTCGCTCGTGATGTTGCGGATGCAGTTGCCGCTGGTCTGGATGCCGTGCATGTCGACCGAAGCCAGCAGGTCCATCACGTCGGCCGACTTGGCCAGCGGAATCCAGTTGTACTGGACGTTCTGGCGCGTCGTGAAGTGGGCGTAGTGGGTGGGCAGCTTGTGGCTGCCGAGCAGGCCCTGGGTCTCGATGGCCTTGCGGTAGACCTCGGCCTCGGGCTCGTCGTATTCGCGGGCGATGCGGGCCAGCACGCGCAGCTGCTTGCTCGACAGCTCGCCGTACGGCACGGCCACGCGCAGCATCGGCGCGTAGCGCTGCACGTACCAGCCGTTTTGCAGGCGCAGGGGGCGGAACTCGTCCTCGTGCAGGCGGCCCTTTTGCCAGCGCTCGAGCTGGTCTCGGAACTGGGCAGCGCGTTGGTGAACGAACTGGCGGTCGAATTCTGTGTATTGGTACATCGTGCGTATGTGTCTTGAAGTGCGGTGCGTCCAGCGCCCCAGCAAGAAGCCCCGGATTCTGAAAGCCCGCCTTATGGAAACAAACTATTTTTTGGTTCGCGTCTTATGCGGATAAGCTTATTCACCAGCATCCATGCGGGTTGCGAGGCGGTTGGTTGCTTATTCCGGATAAGGCGCGAAGGCCGGCGCGGGGTCGCCGGACGCTGGATTCTAGGAACCCGGGGGCACCCGCGCAGGGCGGCTACCGCAGCTTGAAGTCGAAGCCGAGGGTCTGCGGCGAGCTCAGCAGCTGCCGGGCGGCCTTGTCGGCCTGGTGCTGCGCATTGAGCCATTCCCGGGCCAGCCGGGCTTCGGTCCGGTTCAGGTGCTCGATGCCGTGGTGGCGCTCCTTCGACCAGGCCTGGAAGCACTTCACCACCCGCAGCGGATCGCCGATCTGCTCCTCGATCCGCAGCCGATAGATGTCCGCGGCCACCATGACATCCTTCAAGGTGAAGTTCTGGCCTTTGACGTGGACCACGTAGGGGACCACATAAGAAGTTGTCCTGGCGAGATCGCTCATGCCTTCATCCGTGCCTCAAGTCGCTGCCTGTGCCGCAGATTAGCGGCGGGTATCGAAATGAAACTGAGCGTTTCTGAGCGCCGCAGCGGCGCCCGATCTGCTGTGGACTAGCGCCGGATGAGCGTCTTGGCGTGGAAGCGGTAGCCGGCGTTGCGCGCCGTGTTGATCGGCAGCACCAGCCCCGTGGCCTCGCTGACCTTGCGCCGCAGGCGGCGGATCTGGGTGTCGAGGCGGCGCTGGTCGTAGCTCAGGTAGTGCTCGCCCAGGGCCTGCACGATCTGCTGGCGGCTGGCGATCTCGCCGGCGCTGCGCATCAGCTCGTGCAGCACCGTGAGGTCCTGTTCCGACAGCGCAATGGGCGCGAAGCCCGGCGGCGACAGCCGGCGCGGGCCCAGTTCCAGCACCCAGGCGTCGGCCGGCAGCGCGGCGGGCGAATCGCCCAGGCGCCGCGACAGTGCCGCCAGCGTGGCGGCCAGTTCATCGAGGTCGGTGGTCTTGGACAGGTAGTAGTCGGCGCCGATGTCCAGCCCCGTCACGCGGTCGCGGGCGCCGCCGCGCGCCGTCAGCACGACGATGCCCAGGCGCTCGCCGCGTTCGCGCAGTTCGCGGATCAGCGACAGGCCGTCGCCGTCGGGCAGGCCGAGGTCGACCAGCGCGATGCCGTGGCGGGCGGGGTCGTAGGTGCGGTGGAAACCTTCGAGCGACGCCTCGGCATCAACCCGGTAGCCGCTGCCGGTCAGGAACTCGCTCAACTCTTCGCGCAGCACGGCTTCATCTTCCAGCAGGATCACATCACGCATGGGAACAGGGTAGGGGCTGGTGGCCGAGGGAATCTGAGCGTTTCTAAGCACGATGAAAGGCGCGCGGATTGTAGGGGCGCCCTCGATAATCAGCGCCCATGAAACGCCTTGCTCGGTGCCTGTGGCGGTGCGGTTGTCTTGCCGTGCTGGGCCTTCTCTTTTCCACCGCGGCCGCCGCCGGCGTGCTGCGGCTGAATCCGTTGGCGAGCGTCGACAGCCACGGCCAGTTGTCGATGCTGCGCGACCCCGAAGGCCGCCTCAGTGCCGACGAAGCCGCCGCCGCGCCGGGTTGGAAGGCCTTGCCTGGGGCCGTGAATGCGGGCTTCACGCGCGACGCCGTGTGGATCAAGCTCGAGGTGCAGCGCCCGGCCGACGCGCCGCAGCAGCGCTGGCTGGCGCAGTTCAGGAATGCGCTGCTCGACGATGTGCGGCTGTACCGCCAGGACGACACCGGCCGCTGGCAGCTGGCCGTGCACTCGGGCGAAGACATCGGCCGCGAGCACTGGCCGGTCGACGCGCGCAACGTGCAGCTGCCGCTCACGCTGGAAGGCACCGAACCCACGCCGCTGCTGCTGCGCCTGCAGTCGCGCAACGCCATGTCGACCACCATCGGCTTCGCGGCGCCCGAGGTCTACGCGGGCACCGCGCGGCGCGAGTACCTCTTCTACGGTCTGGGCTTCGGATTCGGCCTGATGCTGCTCGCCTTTCACACGCTGTTCTGGCAGATGACGCGCGAGCGGCTGAGCGCGTGGTACCTGGTCTACGTGGCGAACGCGCTGCTGGTCGAGTTCCTGACGGCCGGGCTGCCGCAGCAGCTGCTGGCCATGCCCGCGCGGCTGTCCGACCTGCTGCTGAGCCTGTCGATCTGCGCCGGCGTGGCCATCGGCATCCGCTTTGCCGGCATGCAGCTGGGTACCGATGTGCAGTGGCCGCGCTTCACTCGCGTGGTGGTGTGCGTGGTGGGCCTCGTGAGTGCCATCGCGGTGGCGCTGGTGCTGGCCGGCGCCAACGGCCTGGCCATGCAGGCGGTGCAGGGGACGGCGATGCTGTGCATCGTCTACCTGATCGGCGCCGCGCTGTGGCTGCTGCCGCGCGACCAGGGCCAGGCGCGGGCCTTTCTCGTCATCTTCGGCATCTACTACGTGGGCGTGATGGTGAGCTTCCTGCGCAACCAGGGCTGGCTGCCGGCCGGCGCCTGGACCGACAACGCGACCGCCGTGGGCACGCTGCTGCACCTGCTGCTCATGAGCATGCGGCTGAACCGCCGCTACGACCAACTGCGCCGCGAGAAGGAAGCCGCGCAGGCGCGCCTGGTGCACGTGGTCGGGCGCCAGAACGACCGGCTGGAAGACGAGGTGCGCAAGCGCACGGCCGACCTGCGCGGCGAGATCGAGCAGCGCCAGCGCCTCGAGGTCGACCTGCGTGCCGCGTTGGAGACCGAGCGCCGCGCCAAGCAGTCGCAGGTGGACTTCGTCGCGATGGTGTCGCACGAGTTCCGCACGCCGCTGGCGATCATCCACACCACCGCGCAGCAGATCGCGAAGAACCTCGACGCCGCGCGCGAGAAGACCCTGGCGCGCTGCCTGAACCTGCGCGCCGCCGCACAGCGCATGACCGCGCTGGTCGACGAGTACCTGACCTCCGATCGCATGGAGGCCGGCCAGACGCCATTCCAGCCGCGCCCCTGCGAGCGCGACGAGTTGCTGGAACTGTTCGAGGACCTGGTGGCGGACTGGCCCGACGGCCGCGTCGTGTGGCAGGGCAGCCACCTGCCGCCGCAGCTGGTGTGCGACCTCGGCCTGCTGCGCGTGGCGCTGCGCAACCTGCTGGCCAACGCCGACCGTCACACGCCGGCCGGCCGCGCGATCGTGCTCGATGTGGTGCCGGCGGAAACGGGTGGACTGGACATCCGCGTGAGCAACCCCGGCGACGCGATTCCGCACGACGAGGTGCCGCGGCTGTTCGAGAAATACTTCCGTGGCCGCCAGGCGGCGCGCTCACCGGGCGCCGGGCTGGGGCTGTACCTCGTGCACCAGATCGCCGAGCTGCATCGGGGGCACGCCCGGCTCGACAGCGCCGGGCAGGACGGTCACGTGCGCTTCAGCCTCGCGCTGCCTTGAAGTGCCTTGAAGGCGCGCGGCCTCAGCGCAGCATCGACGACATCGCCGAACAACAGTTCAGCATGCGCACGGCCGACTCCACCGAGTCGGCGCTGAAGCGCAGCGTGACGCCGTCGACGCGCTCGAAGCTCGGCCACTGGCAGAACAGGTCGGCCATCATCGGCGACTGGGTGCGCAGCGTGACCACCTGCGGGCCCTGGAAGACCAGCGGACGTGCATGGGCACGCGCGGCCAGCCCTTCGATCACGCCGGCGCGGATCGCCTGGCGCGATTGCTCCGGCGAGAGCGACACGCCGCTGTTGAAGCCGGTCGCCTTCTTGGTCTGCACGAAGCTCGCATGCGGAAAGAGCGCCTGGTTTTCGGAGATGAACACATCGTCGCCGCTGGCCATCACCACGGGCACGCCGTACTCGCCGGCCAGCGCGCCGTAGATCCCGGCTTCGCCGAGTTCCTGGTTGCCCAGACGGATGCCCGCGAAGGCAAAGCCGTTGATCGTGTGCGCCAGGATGCCGCGGCCCTGCGCGCGCGAGTGGTAGCCCACCATGCACAGCGCGTCCACGCCTTCTTCCACGCCGGCCACCATGCTGAGGTAGCGCGGCTTGCCCTGCACGACACGGGCGCGTGCATCGAGCACGTCGGGCGGCATGTTGCGAAAGCCGCCGTGCGAGTCGTTCACCAGCACCTCGGTGGCGCCGGCGTCGAAGGCGCCGGCAATCGCGGCGTTGGCCTCCTGCGCCATCAGCACGCGGGCGCGCTCGTACTCGGGGTTGCCCTGGCGCGCCTGCTCGTGGTGGTAGACGCCCGCAACGCCTTCGATGTCGGTGGAGATCAGGACTTTCATGGACGTGTGTTTCAGGCGAGAGGTGAAAGGGAAGACGCCGGCAGCAGTTCGCCGAGCGCCGCGCGGTGGTGGCCGTCGCGGCCCGTGACCGGCGTGGCGCGCCACAGCGCATGAAGTATGGCCTGCTCGGTGCTGTCGGCCGCGGCCTGGAACAGCCCGTCGAGCCGCGTGTCGTGCAGCATCGCCACGGCCGGCATGGGCCGGTCGGCGTGGTCGGGGATCGTGTAGGCGGTCGAGAAGGCCAGCACGAGGTCGCCGCTGCCGTGGCCGTAGACCGAGCCGGTGCGGGCCAGCCCCGCGCCCGCGCGCAGTGCCAGGCGGCGCAGCTGGCGCGCATCGAGCGGCGCGTCGGTGGCGACGACGATGATGATCGAGCCCTTCTCGGGCTCCGCCGCTTCCTTCGCTGCCTGCAGCGCCGCGAGCCGTTCGCCCACCGCGTGCCCGGCCAGCACCAGCTGCGGCTGGCGCCCGTAGTTCGCCAGCACCAGCGTGCCCACCGTGTGGGTCGTGCCGTCGGCCATCGCCACGCGGCGCGACGCGCTGCCGATGCCGCCCTTGAGCTGGAAGCTCGACATGCCGCGTCCCGCGCCGACCGAGCCCTGTTCGAAATCGGCCCCGGCGGCGTCGAGCGCCAGCAGGTAGTCGGCCTCGGTCACGGCCAGCCGCTGGATGTCGTTGAGAAAACCGTCGTTGCACTCGAAGACCAGCGGGTTCACCGTGGGCAGCGCGCGGCCGGTCTCGGGGTTGGCCGCTGCGCAGTGGCGGATCTGCGCCGTCGCCACGGTGCCGACCGAGAAGGTGTTGGTCAGCGCGATCGGCGTTTCCAGCACGCCGAGTTCGGCCAGCTGCACCAGCCCCACGCTCTTGCCGAAGCCGTTGAGCACCACGGCCGCGGCCGGCACCTTGTCGCGGAACGGGTCGCCGGCGTGCGGGCGGATCACGGTCACGCCGGTCTGCACCGGGCCGTCGGCCAGCGTGCGGTGGCCGACCGTGACGCCCGCGACGTCGGTGATGGCGTCGTGCGTGCCCGCAGGCAGCGTGCCGATGAAGGGCAGGGAAGTCGTCGAGGCCATGAAGAGAAAAAGAAGAACTTACTGGCGGTCGATCTTCGGATCGAGCGCGTCGCGCAGCGCATCGCCCAGCAGGTTGAAGGCCAGCACGGTGAAGAAGATGGCCAGGCTGGGGAACAGCGCCACGTGCGGCGAGGTCACCATGTCGGCGCGGGCTTCGTTGAGCATCGCGCCCCACTCGGGCGTCGGCGGCTGCGCGCCCATGCCCAGGAACGAGAGGCTGGCCGCCGTGATGATCGAGGTGCCCACGCGCATCGAGAAGTACACGACGATCGACGAGATCGTGCCCGGCAGGATGTGGCGCACGATGATGGTCCAGTCGGACGCGCCGATGCTGCGCTCGGCCTCGATGTAGGTCTGCTGCTTGAGCACCAGCGTGTTGCCGCGCACCAGGCGCGCAAAGGCCGGCACGCTGAACACCGACACCGCCACCACCACGTTGGTCATGCTGCTGCCCAGGATGGCCACCACGCCCAGCGCCAGCAGGATGCCGGGGAAGGCGAACAGCACGTCCGAGATGCGCATCACGATGCGGTCCCACCAGCCTTCGTAGTAACCGGCCAGCAGGCCGAAGGCCGTGCCGATGATGCCGCCCACCAGCACCGACAAAAAGCCGGCCGCCAGCGAGATGCGCGTGCCCGCCAGGATGCGGCTGAAGATGTCGCGGCCCAGCGGATCGACGCCGAACCAGTGCGTGGCCGAGGGCCCGCTGTTCAGCATGTCGTAGTCGAAGAAGTTCTCGGGGTCGAAGGGCACGATCCACGGTGCGAACACCGCGATCACCACCAGCAGCAGCACGAAGATGGCCGCCACGATGCCCACGGGCTGCTTCTTGAAACGGCGCCAGCATTCGCCCCAGGGCGTGCGGACCTTGCCGGCGGTCAGCGCAACGGCAACGGGGGGCAGTGGAACGATGGATTCGGCAGACACGCCGGTAGCTTGCGTCATGGCTGCGTGCTCACTTGTAGCGGATGGTCGGGTTGATGTAGCCGTACAGCACATCGACCACGAGGTTGATCAGGATGAATTCGAGCGAGAACAGCAGCACCAGCGTCTGGATGACGGGGTAGTCGCGCATCTGCACGGCATCGACCAGCAGGCGGCCCAGGCCGGGCCAGTTGAACACCGCCTCCACAAGAATGGAGCCGCCCAGCAGGAAGCCGAACTGCAGCCCCATCATCGTGACCACCGGGATCAGCGCGTTGCGCAGCGTGTGCTTGAACACCACGCTGGTTTCGTGCACGCCCTTGGCGCGCGCGGTGCGCACGAAGTCTTCCTGGATCACTTCGACGAAGGAAGCGCGCGTGAAGCGTGCCATCACGGCCGCGACGGCCGCGCCCAGCGTGATCGAGGGCAGGATGTAGTGTTGCCAGGTCGCGGCGCCCACCGTGGGCAGCCAGCCCAGCTGCACCGAGAAGATCTGCATGAGCAACATGCCCAATGCAAATGCGGGGAATGAGATGCCCGACACCGCCAGCGTCATGCCGATGCGGTCGGGCCATTTGTTGCGGTACACCGCCGACACGATGCCGATCCCCATGCCGAAGATCACCGCCCACACCATGCTGGTGATGGTCAGCATCACCGTCGGGAAAAAGCGCTCGGCAATCTCCGTCGACACCGGCCGCCGCGTGCGGATCGAGGTGCCGAAGTCGCCTTGCACCATGTGGGTGAAGAAGCTCACGAACTGCTGGGGCAGCGGCTTGTCCAGCCCGAGCTCCGCGCGCACCATGGCCACGGTCTGCTCGTCGGCGTCCTGGCCGGCGGCAAGGCGCGCCGGGTCGCCGGGGAGCATGTGGACGAACAGGAACACCAGCACTGCCACGATGAGCAGTGTCGGGATCAGGCCCAACAGTCGTTTGAGGAAGTAGTTCAGCATGGGATACGGTTGTCGCGAACGGGCGATGGCACGGTGCCACCGCCCGCCGGACAGTCAGTCAGGAAACGAAGGAGCTGCGATCAGTTCGACACCGACATGGCATCGATGTTGATGTTCGCGTCGGGCATCACGAACACACCCGACAGGCGCTTGGCGTGCGCCGACAGGTTCTGCTCGGTGACCAGCGGCACGCGCGGCAGGTCCTTGCGGATCTCTTCCTGCGCGGTCTTGTACAGCGCGGCCTTTTCCTTGTCGTCCACCGTCACGAGCGCCTTGGCGATCGCGGCGTCGACCACGTCGCTCTTGTAGAACGACATGTTGTTGAGCTTGGGCGCCCACGACTCGGAGGCGAACAGCGGACGCAGGCCCCAATCGGCTTCACCGGTCGACGACGACCAGCCCGTGTAGTACATGCGGACCTTGGCCGTCTTCGGATCGGGCCATGCATCGACCTGCTCGGTGCGCTGGCCCACTTCGAGCGCCTGCACCTGCAGCTTGATGCCCACCTGTGCGAGCTGCTGCTGCACGAACTGGATCGTCTTCTGGCTGGTCGTGTTGTTGTAGGCGCTCCACAGCACCGACTCGAAGCCGTTGGGATAGCCGGCCTCGGCCAGCAGGGCCTTGGCCTTCTTCACGTCGTAGGGAATGGGCGCCATCTTCTCGGCGAACTTCACGCCCTGGGGCATCACGCCCTGTGCGGGGAAGGCATAGCCGCCGAAGGCCACCTTGGACAGCGCTTCCTTGTTGATGGCGTAGCCGATGGCTTCGCGCACCTTCGGGTTGTCATACGGCTTCTGCAGCATGTTGAAGGCCAGGAAGCGCGTGATGATCGAGGGCGAGGCCACCACTTCGAGCTTGTCGCTCTTCTTCAGCAGCTCGGCCTGCTCGTAGGGAATGGGGAAGGCAAAGTCGGCTTCGCCGGTCTGCAGCATCGCGGCGCGCGTGTTGTTCTCGAGCACCGGCTTCCATTGCAGGTTGTCGACCTTCGGGTAGCCCTTCTTCCAGTAGCCGTCGAACTTCTTGGCCTTCACGGCGTCGGTCTGCTTCCACTCGACGAACTCGAAGGGGCCGGTGCCCACGGGGTGGAAAGCGATGTCCTTGTTGCCCCACTTCTTCAGCGCGGTGGGCGAGATCATGGCGGCCGAGGCGTGGGCCAGCGAGTTGATGAAGGGGCCGAAGGGCTCCTTCAGCGTGATGCGCACGGTGGTCGGGTTCACCGCCTCGACCTTGCCCACGCGGTTGAACTGGTTGTAGCGCAGCAGCTTGTTGTCCTGGTTCAGCACGCGGTCGAGCGTGACCTTCACGGCTTCGGCGTTGAAGTCGGTGCCGTCGTGGAACTTGACGCCGCTGCGCAGCTTGATGGTGTAGACCAGGCCGTCCTTGGACACGTCGTAGCTCTCGGCGAGCACGTTCTGCACCTTCAGGTCCTTGTCGAACTGGAACAGGCCTTCATAGAAGGTCTTGGTCACGGCCGTGGTGATGGTCGTGTTGGTGTTGTACGGGTCCAGCGTTTCCGGCTGGTAGCCGATGGCCAGCACCACGTCTTTGGCAGCCAGTGCCGAGCCCGAGGCGGCGAGCGCGGCCAGGCCCAGCAGTGCGGATGCCCAGCGCAGGGAGGAAGAAGATTGCTTCATGGAAGAACTCCAGTCGGTTCGTGGAAAAAATGCAGGGGGCCTGCGGGTGAAAAAACGGTTCGGAATCAGAAGGCGCCGCCGATGGCATGCCGTGCCACGAAGTGGCCGGGCGCGACCTGCACCAGCGGCGGCACGTCGGGCTCGTCGCCCACGGCGCGGATCGGGCTGGGGATCTCGCCTTCGAGCAGCGCGCGCGGCTTGTGGCGGCGCGACGGGTCGGCCACCGGCACCGCGGCCATCAGCTTGCGCGTGTAGGGGTGCTGCGGCGCCTCGAACACGGCGCGGCGCGGGCCGATCTCGACGATCTGGCCCAGGTACATCACGGCCACGCGGTGGCTGATGCGCTCGACCACGGCCATGTCGTGCGAGATGAAGAGGAACGCCACGCCCAGCTCGCGCTGCAGGTCGAGCATCAGGTTGACGATCTGCGCCTGGATGGACACGTCCAGCGCCGACACCGATTCGTCGGCCACCACCACCTTCGGGTTGAGCGCGAGCGCGCGCGCGATCGCGATGCGCTGGCGCTGCCCGCCCGAGAACTCGTGCGGATAGCGCTGTGCCACCTCGGGCGGCAGGCCGACCTTCTGCAGCAGCCAGTCGACGCGCTGCTGCGCCTCGGCACCCTTGGCGATGCCGTGGATGAGCAGCGGCTCCATGATCGAGAAGCCCACCGTCACGCGCGGATCGAGCGACGCGAACGGGTCCTGGAAGATGAACTGGATGTTGCGGCGCAGCGCCTGCAGCTCGCGCGTGGGCAGCTCGCGGATGTTCTTGCCGCCGAACTCGATCGCGCCGCTCTGGCTCTCGACCAGGCGCAGCAGCGAGCGGCCCGTGGTCGACTTGCCGCAACCCGATTCGCCGACCAGCGCCAGCGTTTCGCCGGGGTACAGGTCGAAGCTGATCTTCTCCACCGCATGCACGCGGCGCTTCACGCGGCCGAAGATGCCGCTGCGCACGTCGAAGCGTGTGACGAGGTCGCGCACGCGCAGGATCGGGCCGGCGTCTTCGCGCACGGTGGTCTGCGGCGTGGTGTCGGTGCAGGGCACGGTCTCGGTGCTGTCTTCGGTGCGCAGCAGTTCAAACTTGGCCGGCAGGTCGGTGCCCTGCATCGCGCCCAGCTTGGGCACGGCCGACAGCAGCGCCCGGGTGTAGGGGTGCTGCGGCGAGGCGAACACGGTGTCGGAGCTGCCGGCTTCCACCTTGTCGCCGCGGTACATCACGAGCACGCGGTCGGCGATCTCGGCCACCACGCCCATGTCGTGCGTGATGAAGAGCACGCCCATGCGCATCTCTTTCTGCAGCTCGCGGATGAGCTGCAGGATCTGCGCCTGGATCGTCACGTCGAGCGCGGTGGTGGGCTCGTCGGCGATCAGCAGCTGCGGCTTGCACGACAGCGCCATCGCGATCATCACGCGCTGGCGCATGCCGCCCGACAGCTGGTGCGGAAAGCGGTCGAGCACGTTGCGCGCTTCGGGAATGCGCACGAGTTCGAGCATGCGCAGCGCCTCGGCGCGCGCCGCCGCGTTGCTCTTGCCCTGGTGGATGCGGATGGCCTCGGCGATCTGGTCGCCGGCGGTGAACACCGGGTTCAGCGAGGTCATCGGCTCCTGGAAGATCATCGCGATGTCGGCGCCGCGGATGCCGCGCATCGTGCCGTCGCGCGCCTGCGCCAGGTCGAGCACCTCGCCGTTGCGCCGGCGGAAGGCCATGCTGCCGCCGAGGATGCGGCCGCCGCCGTGCTCCACCAGCCGCATCAGCGCGAGCGAGGTGACCGACTTGCCCGACCCCGATTCGCCCACCACCGCGAGCGTTTCGCCGTGGTCGACGTGGAAGGACAGCTTCTTGACGGCATCGACCGTGCGCTCGGAGGTCGAGAAGCGCACGGTGAGGTCGTCGACGGCGAGGACGCGGCCGTCGGGCAGGTTCAGGGCAGGGGAGGACATGGCGGATGCGAGGGAAAAAGGGGCAGGGCGTCAGGCGAAGATGGCCGTCACGGGGGCTTCATCGCCGCGCGCGTGGCCGCGGTACATGCCTTCGGTGTTGAAGGCCAGGCTCAGGTTGCCGTGGCGGTCGACGGCGATCAGGCCGCCGGTGCCGCCGATGGCGGGCAGCGACTCGTGCACCACGGCATGCGTCGCTGCTTCGAGCGTGGCGCCGCCGTAGGCCATGCGCGCGCAGATGTCGTACGCGGCCGCGACGCGGATGAACATTTCGCCGCTGCCGGTGCACGAGATGGCGGCGGTGCGGTCGTCGGCGTAGGTGCCGGAGCCGATGAGCGGCGTGTCGCCGACGCGGCCCACGCGCTTGTTGGTCATGCCGCCGGTCGAGGTGGCGGCGGCCAGGTGGCCGTGGATGTCGAGCGCCACGGCGCCGACGGTGCCGAACTTCTTGTCTTCGTCCAGCGGCGGCTTGGTCATGGCGGCGCCTTCGTGGTCGGTGACCACGCGGCCTGTGTCGCGCACGCGGTACAGCTGCTGGCGGCGCGCGTCGGTCGAGAAGAAGAAGGGCTCGACCATCTCCAGCCCGCGGTCGCGCGCGAAGGCTTCGGCGCCCGCGCCGGCCAGCAGCACGTGGGCGCCGTCCTCGAGCACGGCGCGCGCGGCGCGCACCGGGCGGCGCACGTGGCTCACGCCGGCGATGGCGCCGGCCGCGAGCGTGGCGCCGTCCATCACGGCGGCGTCGAGCTCGTGCGTTTCTTCGTGCGTGAACACCGCGCCGTAGCCGGCATTGAAGAGCGGGCAGTCTTCGAGCATCTCGACCGCCAGGCAGGTGGCGTCGAGCGCGGACATGCCTTTGAGCAGCGCGGCCTGCGCGGCGCGCACGATGGCCTGCAGCGCGTCGTGGTAGGCCTTCGCCTGCTCGGGGTTGGTCGTCGAGGCGCTGATGGTGCCGGCGCCGCCGTGGATGGCGATGACGGGCGTGACGTTCTTCATCGGGAAGCTTTCTTCTTTTTCTTGCCGGCGTCGGAAGCGACGGCGGCGGGGAGGGGGGGCATGGAGACTTCGCCGCGCGCATGGCCCTGGCCCAGCCCGCCGTGCAGCCACGGGCGCACCGCCTGCAGGATGCGGCCGGCCGACTGCGCCGCGCCGGGCGCGCGCAGGGCGACCGCGCTGGTCAGTGCCTCGATCAGCGCGAGCACGCTGGTCTCGCAGTTGGGGCGGTAGCTGGTTTCGGTCTGGCCGTACAGCACCACGTCGGCCAGCGGCGCGATGGGCGAGCTGGGGCGGTCGGTCAGCGCGAGCACCGCGCAGCCCTGGCCGCGCGCGATCTGCGCGAGCGCCACCGTGTCGGTGAGGTAGCGCGGAAAGGTCAGGCCGATGAACAGGTCCTGCGGCCCCGCATGCATCAGCGTGCGCGCCGAGTGCGTGACGCCGCTCACGCTGGAGAGCATGCGCACGTCGCTGCAAGAGCCATCGAGTCCGTGCTGCAGCAGCCCCGCAAGCCAGGCGCTGGCACCGAAGCCGCCGATGTAGATCGAGCGCGCCTTCAGGATGCGCTGCACCGCGGCCTCGCAGGCGGCGTAGTCCAGCGACTGGCGCGTGGCTTCGATGTTGCGGCGGCTCTCGTCGAGCGCGGTGGCGAACACCTCGGCCACCGTGGTCGGGTGCTCCAGGTTGCCGCGCAGCCGCTCGACCGGCGCCACCAGCGGCTCGAAGCCGCGCACGAGCTCGGCGCGAAAGGCGGCGTAGCCGTCGAAGTCCAGCGCGCGCGCAAAGCGGTTGGCCGTGGCCACCGACACGCCGGCTGCGGCGGCAAGCTCGTCGATGGGCAGCGTCGCGACCTGCAGCGGATGCCCGAGCACGAAGTCGGCCACCTGCCGGTGCGAACGCGTCAGCCGCGGCAGCGCCTGCGCAATGCGCTGGGCCACGGTGGTGCCTGGGGTGTCGACGTTGGTGCTCATGGGGCGGGCGATGCACCGGGAAGGGTGCGAGTGATGTAAATCAGTTTACAAATATATGTCAGTTATGAAAATTTTCTGTCATTCCCGAGCGATATCGCAAGTAGCGGGCCAGCCGTGAGGGGCTTTGGCGAGGGGCGGAAGGGGCGTGTTTCCCTTGTGGGGCGCCGTGTTCGGGGCCGTTCGGGCGCGGTCTTCAGGGATTTCCCTGATGCTGTCGTTTCATCCCCACGGGCAGGGGATCGGGCGCTTTGGAAACGAACGAATTAACGGCGATGGCCGGGTTGCATGGCGACATTGACGGCCTTCAGGCCAGCCCTGAGTATCCCGAGCGGTGCGATTGGCACCGGGGAACGAGGAACCAAAAAATGAGACAGGAATGGCTTCGCCGCGCGTGCGCGGTGATGGGCGGCTTTGTGCTGGTTGCGGCCCTGTCCGCCTGCGGCGGCGGTGGGGGCGGAGGAGGTGGCGGGGGCGGCGTGCCGCTGATCCTGCCGCCGACGGGCACGGCGCCGGTGCAGCCGGCGCCTTCGGCCAATGGCCGGGTGGTGTCGGACACCGTGACGTCGAGCGTCAATGGCGTGCGCTACCCGATCGAGGTGTTCATTCCGGCGGCCTACGACAGCAGCAGCGATGCCGTGCCGATCATCTACGCCTTCGACGGCGACGCGACCAACGGCCTGCCCGACACGCGCTTCACGAACCTCAAGAACGTGCTGCTCAAGCGTGGCACCAAGGCCATCCTCGTGGGCATCGGCTACACCGCGCGCCGGCAGGAGGACTACAACTTTCCGGGCGCCAACGCGTACCACACCTTCCTCACGAAGGACCTGGTGCCGTTCATCGAATCGAAGTACCGCGCGGACCCGAAGAAACGCATGCTCACCGGCCTGTCGACCAGCGGCAACCTCGCGGCCACGGCGCTGTTCCTGGAGGCGCCGGACAACCTCGTGTTCTCGTACTTCATTTCCATCGAAGCGGCCTTCTGGCAGCAGGAGGCCGAGAACAACGCGCTCGAAAAGAAGATGTTCGACGCGCTCGCGGGCCGGCCATTGCCCGTGACGCTGATCCTGGCGCACTGCGCCAGCGGCTGCAACGAAGTGCCGGTGAAGGCGATGTACAAGCGGATGTCCGAACGGGGCTACGTGGGGTTGCAGCTCATCGACACGGAGTTCAATTCCACGCACGTGGGCACGGACGTGCTCGCGTTCGACGACGCGATCGTGCGGATATTCAAGTAAGGCAAGGCTTTGCGGCGAACCGGGCAAGCCGGTTCGCGCCACGCGCTCAGTTGGCGGAAGGACTCGGCGGGTAGCCGGCTTCCGTCAACGCCGCCACCAGCGAGGGGCGGTCTTCGGTGGTGTCGATGCGCACCGTTCTTTGCTTCACGTCCACTTCGAGCCTGGCCTGTGGGTCTAGGTCCTTGATGGCGCGGGTGATGCGGCCGGCGCAACTGCCGCAGGTCATCGACTGGATTTCAAACGCTTGCATGGGGTGAGTCCTTTCAAAAGAGTGACTCGCAGTCTCAAGCTTGGCATCGTGTGAAGGTCAAGCGCGTCGAACGCCTGACCACTGGCGTGCCAAGGTCATGCGCCGTTTGCGTTTGACTCTCTCATGGTGTGAAGGTTGAGACTTCGCGCTTTGGCTCGAAGGAGAACCCCATGGAACATCCCACGGCGCCGGCTGCTGCGGCGCGCTTGTCCCTTGCCGAGGTCGTTGCGCGCTCTGGTGCGTCCGCGCAGTTGCTGAGTGACTGTGAATCGCTCGGACTGCTCGACGACACGGCGCACGGCGGCCGCTACGACGAACGCGCGGTGTCGACACTGCGCTTCGTGCGGCGCGCGCACACGCTGGGTTTCGACACACCGGAAGTCGTCGAGCTGCACGCGCTGTGGCAAGACGGTCGTCGTGCAAGCTTCGACGTGAAGCGCGTTGCGCTCGAACGCGCCGACGACCTGGCCCAGCGGATCGAAGAGCTCGCGCACATGAAGCGCCTGCTGGAGCGCCTGGCCCACTGCTGCGAAGGCGACGAGCGCCCGGAGTGTCCGATCCTCGATGAGCTGGCCGGGCTCAAGGGCTTCGCCGGCTGCGAAGCACGGCGTGCCTGAGGCCGATCCTCAACCCGGAATGTTCGGCTCGATCAGCTGCGCCAGCGCGACCAGCGACTCCTGCCAGCCCAGGTAGCACATCTCGACGGGAATCACGTCGGGGATGCCTTCCTGCACGACGGACATGTCCGTGCCGCACGAGACCGCGGTCAGGACCACCGTGGTCTTCATCGTGCCCGGCAGGTGGGGATCGTCGAAGCTCGCGTCGTAGGCAATGCGCTGGCCGGGCACGAGTTCCAGGTACTTGCCGCCGAACGAATGGCCGTGGCCGGTGCCGAAGTTGGTGAAGGACATGCGCCACGCGCCGCCCACCACTGGCTCCATGGTGTGGACCTTGCCGGTGAAGCCGAAGGGCGGCAGCCAGCGCTCGAAGGCGCCGGGCTCCACGAAGGCACGGTAGAGCTTGTCGGGGGTGGTGCGCAGCACGCGGTGCAGGCGGACGGTGTTGGTGGCCATGGTTGCTTTCTCCTGATGAAGTACAGAGGACGACCCTCTATGCTGACGTCGGATGAGCCCGCTGCGATTCGACAGGGGGCAGGATCAGGACAAACCCTGAGCCCACACCCCGCGCCTCAATCGATGAACCGCGCGACGATGTCCTGGAACGACGGCAAGTCCATCTGCGTGTGGCCGCCCTCGTAGCCCTTCAGGCTCAGCTGCAGACCCTTGTAGTTGCGTGCGGCGATCTGGTCGCGCAGCGCGGTGATCTCCGGGCCGCCGACGTTGCTGATGGCATAGCCCAGCAGCAGGGTCACGGGAATGTCGCGGGTGCTGCTGTTGGCGTACATCTGGCTTTCGAGCGGATCGAGCTGGCCGCGCGCGCCGGCGGCGGGCGGGTCGGATGCGAAGAAATGCTGGAAGGTGAACGTGCCCGCCGCGCCTTCGGTGAAGAAGGCGATGAGCGTGAAGACGCCGCCGTTCGACAGGCCCGAGAGCATGCGCTTGCCCGGGTTGGCCCGGTAGTTCGATTCGACATGCGGCACCAGCTGGGCGACGAGGAACTCGTGGTACGCCTTGGCGCCCGGCATCAGGTAGTCGGTGTTGCGACGCGAGGTGCCGCCGATGCCGACCACGATGGCTTTCTTGCCGGCCTTCTCGAGGATGTCGGTGAAGTTCTGGAAGCGCGTCACGCTCTGGTTGTAGACCGCGTCGCCGTCGGTGATGTAGACCGTGGGGTAGCTCGCCGTGGCGCCGTCGTAGCCGGCCGGCAGGTAGACCTGGATCGGGTAGGTCGCTTCGGTGGCGGTCGACTTCATCGAGCTGCTGACCACCCGTCCGCGCCCGGTGTCCGCGGGCGGTGGTGTCGGCGTGCCGCCGACCGGCGGCAGCGGCAGCATCGCCACACCGCCCCCGCCGCCTCCACCACCCCCTCCGCCGCCGCACCCTGAAAGCCCCAGCAGCAGGGCGCAGCCCGCTGTGAACATGAGCCGGCGAAGAATCCCTCTGGTCTGCATGTGGTGTTCCTTGTTGGTGAGAACCGTGGTGGCGGAAGCCGGGGCGATCTTAGGGGGAAGGGGGTGCGGCTGTCGCGGCCGTTTTCTGCATGAACACACTCAACGGATCGTCCGGGTAGTCGCCGAAGCGCTCGCGCCGCGCATACCCCGCGCGTGCATAGAAGGCCAGCGCCTCGGGCTGGCTCACGCCTGTCTCCAGCCGGAACATCGCGCATCCGCGCGCCGTCGCTTCGCCTTCGAGAAAGCCCAGCACCTTGGCCGCGACGCCTTGCCCGCGGTTCTGCGGGCGCACGTACATGCGCTTGAGTTCGCCGTAGCCGGGGTTCATGACGAGCGCGCCGCAGCCGATGGCCGTGCCGGCTTCGTCACGTGCGACCGCGAACAGCACGTGCGCCGCCGACAGCGCGGCAAGGTCGATGCCGTAGTGGCTCTCGGGTGGGTACAGCGGCTTCTGGTACGCATCGAGGTCATCGATGAGCTGGACGACGTCGGGCTGGTTCGGGTTTTCGATCGAGATCTGCATCGTTCGATCGTAGCGAGCCGAAGCGCTGCAAAGCCCGACGCGCGACGGGGTTCTGCGCGGCGGCCAACAATGGCCGCGTCATTCATCTTGTTCGTTGTTCGTTCGATTGAAGGAGTAGAACTTTGGAATACCGTCATCTGGGCAAATCAGGCCTCAAGGTCCCCGTGTTGAGCTTCGGCACCGGCACCTTCGGTGGCAAGGGCGAGTTTTTCAGCGCATGGGGCAGCACCGACGTGGCCGAGGCGCGCACGCTGATCGACATCTGCATGGACGCCGGCGTGAACATGTTCGACAGCGCCGACATCTACTCGGGCGGCGCCGCCGAATCGGTGCTCGGCGAGGCGATCAAGGGCCGGCCGCGCGACCGCCTGCTGATCTCGACCAAGGCCACCTTCCGCAGCGGCGAGGGGCCGAACGACGTGGGATCGTCGCGCCATCACCTCGTGCAGGCGGTCGATGCGTCGCTGAAGCGGCTGGGCACCGACTACATCGACCTGTTCCAGCTGCACGGTTTCGACGCCAGCACGCCGGTGGAAGAAACGCTGTCCACGCTCGACGACCTCGTGCGCGCGGGCAAGCTGCGCTATGTGGGCGCGTCGAACTTCTCGGGCTGGCACCTCATGAAGTCGCTGGCGGTGTCGGAGCAGCGCGGCTATGCGCGCTACGTGGCGCACCAGGCGTACTACTCGCTGGTGGGCCGCGAGTACGAGTGGGAGCTGATGCCGCTGGCGCAAGACCAGGGCGTGGGCGCGGTGGTCTGGAGCCCGCTGGGCTGGGGCCGGCTCACGGGCAAGATCCGCCGCGGCCAGCCGTTGCCGGCCAACAGCCGCCTGCACGTGACGGCCGACATGGGCCCGCCCGTGCCCGACGAGCTGCTGTATCGCGTGGTCGAGGCATTGGAAAAAGTCGGCGCCGAAGTCGGCAAGACGGTGCCGCAGGTCGCGCTCAACTGGCTGCTGCAACGCCCGACGGTGTCCAGCGTGGTGGTCGGCGCGCGCGACGAGGCGCAGCTGCGCCAGAACCTCGGCGCGGTGGGCTGGAACCTCACGCCGGCGCAGGTGGCCGAGCTCGACGCGGCCAGCGCGACGACGCGCACCTACCCGTACTGGCACCAGCAGGGCTTCAAGGAACGCAACCCGAACCCCGTCTGACCGGGTTCAGTCGGGTGTCAGCCCCAGCACCCACTGCTTGAACTGCTCCAGCGCCCCGGAGGCCGGCCGGCCTTCGGGGTACGCGAAGTAGTAGCCCTGGTGCACGTCCAGGTGCCGGTCCACCGGGATCACGAGTTCGCCGGTGCGCAGTTCCTGCTCGATCAGGATGCGCGGCGCGAGCCCCACGCCCATGCCCGCCGCCGCGGCGGCCACCACCATGGTGAACAGCTCGTAGCGCGGCCCGCGCGAGGCGTGCACCGTGTATTCCCACTCCTGCTGCGCGTACCAGTCGCGCCAGGCATGGGCGCGCGTGCTCAGGTGCACGTGGCGGCAGCGCTCGAAGCCGGCTTCGTCCCACCGGGCCTGCGCGTCGCGGAACGCGGGGCTGCAGATGGGCACCATCTCGCCCTCGGAAAAGATCAGCCCGCCGCGCGTGTTCGGCCAGAACTGGTCGCCGAAGTAGATCGCCGCGTCGTAGGCGTTTTCCTGGAACGAGAAGGGCTGCGAGCGCGCCGACAGGTTCACCGTGATGTTCGGGTGCAGCCGGCTGAAATCGGGCAGCCGCGGAATAAGCCATTGCGTGGCAAAGGTCGGCACCACGGCCAGTTCGAGCACGAAGCCCATCTCGTGGCCGGCGCTGATCTCCAGCGTGTCGCGGCGGATCTGGTCGAGGTGGCGGCGGATGCGCGCGGCGTACTCGCGGCCCACGTCGGTGAGCGTGAGCCGCTTGCGCACGCGCGAGAACAGCGGCACGCCCAGGCGCTGCTCCAGCATCGCCACCTGGCGCCCGACCGCGCTTTGCGTGAGCGCCAGCTCGGTCGCCGCGCGGGTGAAGCTCCCCAGGCGCGCCGAGGCCTCGAAGGCCTGCAGCGCGCCGAGGTTGGGAATGTCTTTTCTCATCGCGCTATTCTGGCGGGAGCGTGCGCGGCCCGGGCAACGGCCCGGGCCCGCACATCGAAGACACGGAAAGGCATCTCATGCGGCGTGTGGCGATCATCGGCGGCGGGGCCATCGGCTCGGCCATCGCGTACTTCCTGGGCGCCGACCCGACGGGCGAGGCCTTCGACATCACGGTGGTGGAGCGCGACTTCTCGTACCGGCAGGCCTCGTCGGCGTTGTCGGCCAGCTCGATACGGCAGCAGTTTTCCACCGCCATCAACATCGAGATGTCGCTCTACGGCATCGAGTTTTTTCGCGCGCTGGGCGAAACGCTGCGCGTGGGCGACGACGTGCCGGACATTGGCCTGGTCGAGCCGGGCTACCTGTACCTGGCCTCGCCGGCGGGTGTCGAGGTGCTGCGAGAGAACCACGCGACGCAGAAGGCGCACGCGGTGGACGTGGCGCTGTTGACGCCCGATGAACTGAAGGCGCGCTTCCCGTGGCTCTCGACCGAGGGCATCGCGCTCGCATCCCTCGGCCTTTCGGGCGAGGGCTGGTACGACGGCTACAGCCTGCTGCAGGCCTTTCGCAAGAAGGCGGTGTCGCAAGGCGTGCGCTATGTGCAGGCGCAGGCGACGGGCCTGCAGCGCGAGGGCCGCCGCGTCACCGGCGTGCAGATCGACGGCGGCGACACGCTGCATGCGGACATCGTCGTCAACGCGGCGGGCGCGTGGGCGGCGCCGGTCGCGCAGTGGGCCGGCATCGCGCTGCCGGTGCACGGGCGACGCCGCAGCGTGTTCAGCTTTTCATGCCCGAGCACCTTGCCGGGTTGCCCGCTGGTGATCGACACCTCGGGCATCTGGCTGCGGCCCGAAGGCCGCCAGTTCATCTGCGGCTTTGCGCCGCCCGAAGACCGGGACCCCGACGACGCGCCGCTCGAAGTCGACCACGAGGCCTTCGAAAACTTCATCTGGCCGGCGCTGGCCGAACGCATCCCGGCCTTCGAAGCCGTCCGCATGACGGGCGCCTGGGCCGGCTACTACGAGATGAACGTGTTCGACCACAACGCGATCCTCGGCCTGCACCCGGACTGCGACAACCTCTACTTCGCGAACGGCTTCTCGGGCCACGGGCTGCAGCAGTGCCCGGCCGCAGGGCGCGGCATCGCGGAGCTGATCCGCTTCGGCGGCTACCGCAGCCTCGACCTGTCGCCGCTGTCGTTCGCGCGCATCCTCGAGAACCGACCGCTGCGCGAGAAGAACATCATCTAGGGTTGCTGCTCCGCCGGCTTGATGTCCCCCACGGGCGACAGCAGCGCCTGGTCGAAGGTTGCCAGCGTGCGGCCTTCCTTCAGCCGCTTCGGCCAGTCGGGGTTCGACAGCGCGCCGCGTCCCAGCGCCACGAAGTCGGCGCCGTCCGCGAGCGCCGCTTGCGCGCGCCCCGGGTCGTGCAGGCTGCCATTGGCGACGATCGCAAGGCCGGGCGCGTGGCGGCGCGCGAGCTGCAGCAGGCTCGGCCCCGCATCGCCGAAGGCCGGTCGCCAGGCTTCGAACTCGGTGACGTGCAGGTAGTCGATGCCGCTGTGCGCCAGCGCCCCGAACACCGTCGCCGCGCCGGCTCCGGCTTCCGGCCACTTGTGGCCGAAGTCGTTGACCTTGCCTTGCGAGATGCGCACGCCGAGCGGCGTCGATGCGCCCAGCAACTGCCGCACGGCGCGCGCCACCTCGACCGTGAGCTGCACGCGCTGCGCGAGGGTGCCGCCCCAGCGGTCGGTGCGCGTGTTGGTGTGGCCGCTCAGGAACTGGTCGAGCAGGTAGCCGTTCGCGCCATGGATCTCCACGCCGTCGAAGCCCGCCACTTCCATCGCCAGCAGCGCGGCCCGGGCGAAGCCGCGAATCGCCTCGGCGATGTCGGCATCGGTCATCGCGCGGGGCACCGGGTACTCGCCTTCGCCGCGGTAGGCCGTCATCTGCGTGCCCAGCGGGCGAACGGCCGACGGCCCCGCCGTGTGGTCGCGAAAGCGGTTGAACTGCGACAGCGCGCCCGCATGCATGAGCTGCGCGACGGCGCGCCCGCCCGCGCCCTGGATCGCCTTCACCACCGGGCGCCACGCGCGGGCCTGTTCGCCGTCGCTCAGCCCGGGCTGGCGGGCATAGCCTTGCGCGTACGCCGTGTCGGTGTAGATGCCTTCGGTGATGACGAGCCCGAAGCCGCCCCGCGCAAAGCGCTCGTAGTAGCGGGCCATGGTGCCGTTGGCGTGGCCCTCGGGCGAGGCGCTGACGCGCGTCATCGGCGCCACGGCGAGCCGGTTGGGCAGCTGCAGGCCGTGCAGCTTCGCCGGCGCGAGCAGCGGCGTGCTCATCGGGCGTCTCCGGGCGCGACGGCGATGGCCTCGATCTCGATCATCGCGTCGGGCGAGTACAGGCCCGAGACCTCGACGATGGTGTCGGCCGGGTAGGGCGCCGAGAACCACTGACGGCGCAACTCGACGATCTTCGGAAAGTTCGCCATGGAGGTCAGGAAGATCGTCACCTTGACCACATTGCCCAGGCCCGTGCCGGCGGCCCGCAGCACGCGGTCGAGGTTCTTGAAGGCCTGCTCGGCCTGGCGGTCGAAGTCGCCCTTGCCGACGATCTCGCCGTCGTCGCCGATCGCGGCCTGGCCGGACACGAAGACCAGGTTGCCGAGCTGGATGGCCTGGGACAGCAGGAAGGGCGCGTAGGGGTCGGGTTGCGTGTGGATCTGCTTGGGTTGGAGTTGCATGACAGGTGCCTTTGATGGTGAATTTCAGATCAGCCGTGGAAGTGGTTTCTTCCCGCGACCCCTGAAATTTAGGGACGAAGAGGGTGCCCGACAAAGGCTGATTTTTCAGCCGATGGATGAGTTGAGCTAATCTGTCCGCATGCGAAGACTTCCTCCCCTGGGCGCATTGCGCGTGTTCGAGGCCGCGGCTCGCCGGCTGAGCTTCAAGGCGGCTGCCGACGAGCTGCACGTCACGCCCACCGCCATCAGCCACCAGATCAAGCAGCTCGAGGAAACGCTCGAGGTGCGGCTGTTCGAACGCGGCACGCGGCAGGTGCACCTGACGGCCGCCGGGCACCAGCTGTTCCCCGCGCTGCGCGACGGCTTCGACAGCTTCGAGCGCGCCGTCGACGGCGTGCGCCGCCTGAAGGGCACGCGCATCGCCACGCTGTCGTCCACCGTCGGTTTCATGGCCCGGCGGCTGGCGCCGCGCGCGGGCACCTTCCGCGACCTGCACCCCGAATGGACGCTGCGGCTGGACGCCACCAACCAGGTCGTCGACCTCGACACCGAGGCCGACGCGGCGATCCGCTACGGCAACGGCCGCTACGCCGACCTGGTCGTCGAGCCGCTGTTCCAGGACCACTACGCGCCGGTCTGCAGCCCCGCGCTGGCGGTCGCGGCCAAGAAAGACCTGCGCGCCGTCTCGCTGATCCATTTCGAATGGGGCCGCGCGGGGCGCGACGAAACGCTGGCGCCCGTGTGGCGCACCTGGCTCGCGCGCGCGGGCCGCACCGACGTCGATGCGCAGGCCGGCCTGTCGTTCACCGAAGAGATCCACGCGGTGCAGGCCACGGTCGCGGGGCAGGGCGTCGGCCTGCTGAGCCTGGCGCTCGTGGCCGACGAGCTGGCGTCGGGCCTGCTGGTGCAGCCCTTCGAGTTGTCGGTGGAGAGCTACCGCTACGACCTGGTCTACAGCCCGCGCGCCGCCACCCGCCCCGCGACGGACGTGCTGCGCGACTGGGTACACCGCGAGTTCGGCGGCGGCGAAAAGAAGGCATAGTGGCAGGCATGACTGCCCAGACCCTGTACGCGCAAAAGCGCGTTTCCGCCGCCGATGCCGTGCGCCAGGTGCGCAACGGCGACATGATCATCGTGCCCACGGGCGTCGGCGAGCCGCCGTCGCTGCTCACGGCGCTTTCCGAGCAGCGCCGCGACTTCCGCGACGTGAAGGTGGCGCAGATCCTGGCGATGCGCAAGTACGCCTACATCGACCCCGAGACGGTCGAGCACGTGCGCCACGTCGCGCTGTTCTTCGGCGGCGCCACGCGCGCCGGCGGGCAGGCGGGCTGGATCGACTTCATTCCCAACTACTTCTCCGAGATCCCGGCGCAGATCGAGCGCGGGCAGATCGCGGCCGACGTGGTGTTCAGCATGGCCTCGCCGATGGACGCGCACGGCTACTTCGCGCTGAGCCTGGGCCCCGACTACACGATGGCCGCCGTGGCGAAGGCCCGCGCGGTCGTGCTCGAGGTGAACCCCAACGTGCCCTACGCACATGGCAACTGCCACGTGCACATCTCGCAGGTGGCGGCATTGGTGGAAAGCAGCGAGCCCGTGATGGAAGTCGGCCTGCCCAAGATCGGCCCGGTGCAGGAAGCCATCGGCAAGCACGTGGCCGACCTGATCGACGACGGCGCCACCTTGCAGATCGGCTACGGGGGCATTCCCGACGCGGTGGTGATGCAGCTCACGGGCAAGCGCGACCTGGGCATCCACACCGAGATGATCGGCGACGGCATCCTCACGCTGGTGGAAAGCGGCGCGGTCACCAACCGCCGCAAGAACTACCTGCCGGGCAAGTCGGTCGCGACCTTCGCGCTGGGATCGAACAAGCTGTACCGCTTCATGGACCGCAACCCGGGGCTGGAGATGCATCCGGTCAATTTCACCAACGACCCGGCGCTGGCGGGGCTGAACGACAACCTCATCGCCATCAACGCCACCATGCAGATCGACCTGCTGGGCCAGTGCGGCTCCGAGAGCCTGGGCCACGCGCCGTACTCGGGCACGGGCGGGCAGTCGGACTTCGTGCGTGCGGCCAACCGCTCGCGCGGCGGCAAGGCCTTCATCGTGCTGCCTTCGACGGCGAAGGACGACACCATCTCGCGCATCGTGCCCTCGCTGTCGCCGGGCACGCACGTGAGCACGAGCAAGAACGACATCAACTACGTCGTCACCGAATACGGCGTGGCGCAGCTGCGCGGCAAGTCGGCAAAGCAACGGTCGCAGGAGCTGATCGCCATTGCGCACCCGAACTTCCGGGCGGAGCTGACGGAGCAGGCGAAGCAAGCCAAACTGCTCTGAGTTTCGTGGGGCGCAGGGCGTGACTTAGGGCACTCCTGCGTGGCCCGGGCGCGGGCTACATTCGCTGCGATGAGCATCTCGTTGCGACACATCTTCCTGCTGGGCGCGGCCTGCGTGCTGTCCGGCCAGGCGTTCGCTTGCAGCGGACCGGGCCAGCCGGGATGCCCGCCACCGAACGCGCCGGGCTGGCCACACAACAGCCGGCCGCCACCCCGGGACACCGTGCCCATACTGCCCGGCGGCACGGGCCGCTACAGCGACCCCGACGAGTACCTGGCGCCGCCGCCGCCCGACCCCACCTTCTCCTACAAATGGGGCGCGTACGTCATCGACAAGTCGAAGGGCGCCTTCGGCGGGGTCGACAACCGGGCGACCCAGGCTGACGCAGAGAACAACGCCATCGCCCAGTGCGTAGGCAACGGCGGCACCGCCACCGGCTGCCGAAGCATGACGCTGACCTGGCAGGAAGGCTGCGGCGTGGTCGTGATGGGCCGCAACGTGCTGTCGATGAAAGCCAACAAGCTGCAAAGCGCGGCGCAGGCGGAAGCGATGGCGGAGTGCTCCGCGCATGCGAAGGACTGCAAGGTCGTTACCGCGCGCTGCAACGCGCTGGTCGTCAATCGCTGATCAGCTGGCCTTGGTCGCGCGCACCAGCGATGGCGTGGCCTTGTAGCTCTCGGGGAACAGCTTCTTCAGGTCGTCGATCTTCGGCAGATCGTGGATCGCGATGTAGGGCTGGTTCGGGTGCAGCGTGAGGTAGTCCTGGTGGTAGTCCTCTGCCGCATAGAAGGGCTTGGACACCTCGACCGTGGTCGCCAGCGGCTTGTTGCCGAAGGTCTTGGCCTGGTTCAACTGGGCGATGTAGGCGGTGGCGATGCGGGCCTGTTCGGCGTTTTCGGCGAACACGGTGGAGCGGTACTGCGGGCCGGTGTCGGGGCCCTGGCGGTTGAGTTGGGTCGGGTCGTGCGCCACCGAGAAGTAGATCTGCAGCAGCTTGCCGTAGCTGACCTTGCGCGGGTCGTAGCTGATGCGCACGGCTTCGGCATGGCCGGTGCGGCCCGAGCCGACCTCGTTGTAGCGTGCGGTGCGGGCCTCGCCGCCCGCGTAGCCAGAGAGCGCATTGCTCACGCCTTCGACGCGCTGGAACACGCCCTGCACGCCCCAGAAGCAGCCGCCTGCGAACACGGCGGTGGCGGTGGTGGCGCCTGCGGGTGCGGTGAGGTCGACCGTGGGCGCGGGCACGCGGCGCGCGGTCTCGGCGAAGGAGGGGGCCGCGTGCCAGGCGAAGGCGGCGGCGGCGAGCGCGCCGGCGGCGATGGCGAAGGATTTCATGGCGGTCTTTCGTAGGGAGCGCAGGAAAGGGACAGTGATCCCGATCCCGCCGGCCGTCAATGGCGGCGGGGTCGGGCAGACGGCGGCTTACTTCTTCATCTCGTCCTTGCCCATCGCGTCCTTCTTCATTTCGTCTTTGCCCATGGCATCTTTCTTCATGCCATCTTTGGCCATGCCGTCCTTCTTCATGGCGTCCTTGCCCATGGCGTCTTTCTTCATCCCGTCCTTGGCCATGCTGTCCTTCTTCATGCCGTCCTTGGCCATGTCGTCCGCGGCCAAGGCCGAGGCGCCGGCGAAGGCCATGCAGGTGGCGAGGAGGGTGGCGGTGAGCTTGTTCATGTCGGTCTTCCTGAGTCGAGGTTGGGTTTTGTTGTCGAGATCGGCCTGGTTCCCTGTCGGAATTCGGCCTCGCGCTTTCTTCGGCAGTCGAGCGGCTGTGGCAGCCCCTCAGCTCCCTCCGAACCAGTTGTAGCCCTGGTCTTCCCAGTAGCCACCGGGATAGGTGTTGGTCACGTACATCGCCTGGATGTGCTTGGGGTTCTTGTAGCCAAGCTTGGTCGGCATGCGCAGCTTCATCGGGAAGCCGTACTTCGGCGGCAGCGGCTGGCCGTCGTAGCTCAGCGTCAGCAGGGTCTGCGGGTGCAGCGCGGTCGGCATGTCGATGCTGGTGTGGTAGTCGTCCGCGCACTGGAAGCCGATGTACTTCGCGCTCAGGTCCGCGCCGACGTGGCGCAGGAAATCGGCAAAACGCACGCCGCCCCACTTGCCGATGGCGCTCCAGCCTTCGACGCAGATGTGGCGCGTGATCTGGTCCTGCTGCGGCAGGGCGCGCAGTTCGGCGAGCGTCCAGCGGCGCTTGTCGGCGACCATGCCGCTCACTTCGAGGCGGTAGGTGGCTTCGTCGACCTCGCGGACCTCGTCCTCGCCGTAGTAGGCGTTGAACGGAAAGGGGCGCGTGATCTCGGCTTCGGTGTAGGTCGGCGCCAGCCGCGTCGGGCTGAAGAGCCAGCCCTGCACCTCGTCGTTGAAGCGCGAGACCTTCGAGAGCGCCGCTTCCACGTGGCTGTCGTCGCTGATGCTGCAGCCGGTGAGCATCGACAGGCCGCCCAGCGTCAGCGAACGGCGCAGGAACAGGCGACGCGAGGGGGCGTCGAGCTGGCGCTCGATGAGGGTGCGGGCTTCGCGCACCACGGCGTCGCCGTCGACACCGACCAGGGGCGGGCGTTTGAAGAAGAGGCTCATGGGGTGTGGGGCGCGCGACCGCGCAGCATGGTGAGCAGGGTGCGGGGCACGAGCGCCACCATCACCAGGTGCACGGCAACGAAAGCCACCAGGGCGGCCATCGCCACGAAGTGGACGCGGCGCGCGGCTTCGTAGCCGCCCAGCAGCTCGCGCAGCAGCGGAAACTGCACCGACTTCCACAGCACCAGCCCCGACAGCACGATCGCGACGAGGTCGACGATCACGAACAGGTAGGCGAGCTTTTGCACATGGTTGTAGTGGCGCGGGTCGGCATGCGAGAGCCTGCCGCCGAGCGCGGCCCGCGCATCGCGCCAAATTCCGGCCGGCGTGAGCGGGAAGAACTTGCGTGCGAAGCGTCCGCTGGCAAGGTTCAGCACCAGGTAGACGAGCCCGTTGAACACCAGCAGCCACATCGCCGCGAAGTGCCACTGCAGCGCGCCGCCGAGCCAGCCGCCCAGCGTGATCGAGGCCGGGAAGCGAAAGGCAAAGAAGGGCGCCGCGTTGTAGATGCGCCAGCCGCTGGTCACCAGCACCAGCACGGCCAGCGCATTGAGCCAGTGCGTGACGCGCATCCACGGCGGGTGGATCGGTCGGTGGTCGGGGGCGGAGCGTGTCTGCATGGCCCGGATTGTTGGGCGCACCCCCTCGCCGATTCATCACGCAAAGTTCAAAGATTCGTGATAACTCCGAGGGGCGTCTCGCGGGACAATCGCGGCCATGGACACCGCCAAACGCGTGCTGATCGTCGAGGACGACGCCCACATTGCCGAGCTGCTGCGCATGCACCTGCGCGACGAGGGCTACGCGGTCGAGCACGCCGCCGACGGCAACGCCGGCCTGCGCGCGCTGGAGCGCGGCCAGTGGGATGCGCTGGTGCTCGACCTCATGCTGCCCGGCATCGACGGCCTCGAGATCTGCCGTCGCGCCCGCGCCATGGCGCGCTACACGCCCATCATCATCGTGAGCGCGCGCTCGAGCGAAGTGCACCGCATCCTCGGGCTGGAGCTGGGCGCCGACGACTACCTGGCCAAGCCCTTCTCGGTGCTGGAGCTGGTGGCGCGTGTGAAGGCGCTGCTGCGGCGCACCGACGCGCTGGCGCGCAATGCTCGCCTCGATTCGGGCAGCCTCACGCTGGGCAACCTCGACATCGAGCCGCTGGCGCGCGAGGTGCGCGTCGACGGCAAGCCGATCGAGCTCACGCCGCGCGAGTTCGACCTGCTGTACTTCTTCGCGCGCCACCCCGGCAAGGTGTTCTCGCGGCTCGACCTGCTCAACCAGGTCTGGGGCTACCAGCACGACGGCTACGAGCACACGGTCAACACGCACATCAACCGGCTGCGCACCAAGGTCGAGGCCGACCCGGCCGCGCCGCGGCGCATCCTCACGGTGTGGGGGCGCGGCTACAAGCTCGCGGCGGACGATGCTGCACCGAAGGGCGACGTATGAGCGCCGCGCCGGGCCGCCCCAAGCAAGCTCGCTCTCGCCTGGCGGGAAGGCGCGAAGCGCCAAGGGTGCTTCAATGACGATGGCTTGGGCCACGCTGTCGCGGCGCCTGTCGATCGCCTTCGCGGTGCTGCTGCTGGCCTGCTGCGGCGCCTCGGCGTGGCTGCAGATGCGCGCGGGCGCGCAGCACGCGCAAGAGGTGACGCAGCGGCTGTCGCTGGGGCTCGCGGCCCACATCGCACAGAACACCGAACTCATGAAACCCGGCGGCCTCGACCCGGTGGCGGTGAAAGACCTGTTCGACAAGCTCATGACCGTCAACCCCAGCGTCGAGGTCTACGTGCTGGGGCCTGACGGCCGCATCGAGGCCCAGGCCGCGCCGCCCGGGCATCTCAAGCGCGACAAGGTGGCGCTCGGCCCCATCCGCCGGCTGCTGGCCGGCGAGCGCCTGCCCATCGCGGGCGACGACCCGCGCAGCCCCGACGGCGCCAAGGTCTTCAGCGCCGCGCCGCTGCGCATGGGCGGGCGCGATGCCGGCTACGTGTACGTGGTGCTGCAAGGCGAAGACCACGACGCACTGGCCGCCAACCTCTCGACCGACACCGTGCTGCGCGCCACGCTGTGGTCGATGGCGCTGGTGGCGCTGCTGGGGCTCATCGCCGGGCTGGTGGCGTTCCGGCTCATCACGCGGCCGCTGCGCGAGCTGACGGCGGCGGTGCGGCGCTTCGAGGCCGAGGGCATCGCGGCGCTGGAGCGCGAGGTGCCCATGCCCGCGCCGGCGCGCCACGCCGACGACGAGATCGCGCAGCTGCAGCAGGCCTTTGCGCAGATGACGCGCCGCATCGCCGAGCAGTGGCGCGAACTGAGCCTGCAGGACCGCCAGCGTCGCGAGCTCTTCGCCAACATCTCGCACGACCTGCGCACGCCGCTCACCTCGCTGCACGGCTACCTCGAGACGCTGCTGCTCAAGGCCGGCACGCTCAGCGAGGAAGAGCGCCGCCGCTACCTGGAGATCGCGCTCGGCCAGAGCCGCAAGGTGGGCCGGCTCGCGCAGGAGGTGTTCGAGCTGGCACGGCTCGAGTACGGCGTGGTCAAGCCCGAGAAAGAGAACTTCGCGCTCGCCGACCTCGTGCAGGACGTGTTCCAGAAGTTCGAACTCGCGGCCGAGGCGCGGCGCCAGCAGCTCAAGCCCGACATCGCGCCGAACCTGCCCGTGGTGTCGGCCGACCTCGGCATGATCGAGCGCGTGCTGACCAACCTGCTGGACAACGCCATCCGTCACACACCGGCCGGCGGCGAGATCGAGGTGCGCCTGCGCCCGTCCGACGCCGGCGTGGCGGTGCAGGTGAGCGACACCGGGCCCGGCATTCCGGGCGAGCTGCAGAAGGGGCTGTTCACGCGGCCGGCCTTTGCCGATGGCGGTGCGCGCGGCGGCGGGCTGGGGCTGATGATCGTGCAGCGCATCCTGCAGCTGCACGGCAGCGACATCCGGCTCGTACCGCAGCCGGGCAAGGGCGCGGTGTTCCTGTTCCGGCTCGGGGGTGCAACGGGGCGTTGAGCCCGGCGGTCGGCGGGTTTGCCAGCGGGCGGCGGGCGATGCTACAAGCGAAGCGGCATCACCCCCCAAGAACAGAAGGAGACCACCGACCATGCCCGCTTTCGAGACCGTCCTGATCGACAAGGACCCGCAGCACCCGCGCATCGCGCGCCTCGTGCTCAACCGCCCCGAGAAGCTCAACGCCATCGGCGACAGCACGCCGACCGACATCCGCCGCGCGGTCGAATGGGCCGAGGCCGACGACGAGGTGCATGTGATCGTGGTCGAGGGCGCGGGCCGCGCCTTCTGCGCCGGCTACGACCTGGGCGACTACGCCGAAGGCCAAGGCCGCGAAGGCCAGGGCGACCATCCCTGCCGGCAGGAGAAAACGCCGTGGGACCCGATGCTCGACTACGCCGCCATGAAGCGCAACACCGAGGACTTCATGTCGCTGTGGCGCTGCCGCAAGCCGACCATCGCCAAGGTGCACGGCTACGCGGTGGCCGGCGGCTCCGACATCGCGCTGTGCTGCGACCTGCTCACCATGGCCGACGACGCGCGCATCGGTTACATGCCCACGCGCGTGTGGGGCTGCCCGACCACCGCGATGTGGACCTACCGCCTCGGCGCATTGCGCGCCAAGCAGCTCATGTTCACCGGCGACACCATCACCGGCACGCAGGCGGCCGACTGGGGCCTGGCCAACTTCGCGGTGCCCGCGGCGCAGCTCGACGAGGCCACGCTGGCGCTCGCGCAGCGCATCGCGGGCGTGCCCAGTTCGCACCTCATGATGCACAAGATGGTCGTCAACCAGGTCTGGCATTCGATGGGGCTGGAGCAGACCCAGATGTTCGCCACCGTGTTCGACGGCATCACGCGCCACAACCCCGAAGGCATGTGGTTCCGCCGCCAGGCAGAGGCCGAAGGCTTCAAGAGCGCGGTGCAGTGGCGCGACAGCGGCCGGCCGATTCCTGAAGGCGACGAGGCGAGGGCGCGCATCGCCGAGCTCGAAGCGAAGCTGGCTGCGCGCGGCTGAGCAAGGCTGATCGCGCGGTGGCTCAGCCGCCCTTGCGCCGCTTCACCACCACCGTGGCCTCGAGGCCTTCGTAGGCCTCGGCGTCGCCGTACCAGCTGCCCGAGATGGGCGCCGCCAGCGCGGGGTCGCGCGCCACGCCCACGCGGATCAGCTGGCCGCTGCCCATGAGGTTGTTGGTCGGGTCGAAGGCCAGCCAGCCCGCGCCGGGCAGGTAGGCCTGCAGCCAGGCGTGCGTGCTGCCGGCGCCGGTGACCGATTCGCCGGGCGCCTGCCTGGTGGCGTCGTTGTCGAGCGACGCGTCGTAGAGATAGCCCGAGACAAAACGCGTCGCGATGCCGAGACGGCGCGTGGCTTCCATCATCAGCAGCGCGTAGTCGCGGCAGCTGCCGCTGCCCAGCGCCAGCGTCTCCAGCGGCGTCTGCGTGCCTTCCTCGTCGCGCGCCTTGTATTCGAAGCTCTGGCCGATGTGCGCGTTCATGCGCGTGAGCACGTCGCGCGTGCTGTTGGGCTGGTCGGTGTGCAGGAACTGGTGCGCCCAGCGGATCAGCGTGCCGTTGGCGTCGTCGTTGTGGTGCGGGCGCAGGTAGTGCTCCAGGTCCAGGCGCTCCTGCACCGAATAGGCAAAGGGCAGGAACTCGGCCGACGGGTCGAGCGTGAGCAGGTCGCGCTGCGACGGCGGCACGTGCTCGATGGTGAAGGAGCAGACGATGCGCAGCTCGGTCGCTTCGCCCAGCGGCTGCACCAGCGCGACGGAGTTCGAGTACGGGTCTTGAATGAGCCGCGTGAGGGCCTGCGGGCTCACCTGCAGGTCGGTGGCGAGCACCCGCAGGTCGTGGCTGTCGCGCGGACGGAACATCACGCGGTGCAAGCCGAAGGTCACCGGCTTGTTGTAGCGGTAGACGGTGGTGTGGGTGATGTCGTACTGGATGGCCATGGCGCGCATTGTGCGGCGCGCGCGTGGCGCCGGGGAGCCGGGAAGCCCGTACGGGCCGATTCAGTCCGATCCGGGCCAGAGCCGCTGCGTGCCCAGCGCCTTGGCGAGCGTCGCGGGCAAGGGCAGCGGTTCGCCATGCCACTGCGCCGCCAGCAGCTCGGCGCACAGGGTGGCAAAGCTCAGGCCGCGCGAGCCCAGCGCGGTGCAGGCCCACAGGCCCTCGTCGGCCCCCGGGGCCAGCGGGCCGACCAGCGGCCGGCGGTCGCCCGAGGCGCAGCGCACGCCGACCCAGGCGTGGGTGTCTCCGCGTTCGAAGGCGGGCGCCAGCGCCGCGGCGGCACTGGGGTGCAGGCGCGCGAGCCGTTCGCGGTTGGCGAGGCTGTCTGCGTCGGTGGGGGCGAGGTCGGTGCTGTCGCGGTCGAAGGTGGCGCCGATCAGCCACAGCGGCTGCGGCGTCTGGCCGTCGGGTACGCCGGCGATCAGGTGGCCGTCGCCGTTGATGGGGGTGACGGGCAGGGCGGCGGGGTCCGCGCGGCCCCAGGCGACCTGGCCGCGCACGGGTTGCAGTGGCAGATCGGGTGCGAAGTGATGCGATTCGAAGCCTGCGGCCACGACGACGCGGTCGGCTTCGGCGAGCAAAGTGCCGGCGTCGTCGAACAGCTGCCATCCGGCGCCTGTGCGTGCGAGGCGCGCCACGTGGCAGTTGCCCCGGAATTCGATGCCCGGTCGGCCCAGCCACGCGGAGATCAGCCGGTGCGGCCGCACCCAGGCCGCGCGTGCATGCCAGAGCGCCGGCGTGTCGGGCGGCAGGCCGGCTGCTGCGAGTTGGTCGGGCTGTGCGGGCCAGGATTCGTTCGGTCCCTCCGCGCTCCAGCCGGGCGGCACGCGCACGTCGCCGTCGGGGCGGCGTTCGAGCGAGCCGTGTGCGCCCCAGTCGCGGCCGGCGTCGAGCCGCAGTGCCAGTTCGGCCCATGTCGCGCGGATGCCGGCGCGTGTGAGCCGCGACAGCAAGGCGTCGTCGGACGACACATGCGGCGCCAGCAGCCCGACCGGCAGGCCTGACGCGCCGGAGGCCGGCATGTCGGCCGCATCGAGCGCCGTAACCCGCCAACCGCGCCGCGCGAGGCTGGCCGCGACCGCCGCACCCGCGAGCCCGGCGCCGATCACCGCGCAGTGGCCGGGCGCGTCGACGCCTTCGCGCACCGGCTGGCGGCGCCGCACGGTCCAGGCGGGCGCGAACGTGCCACGCAGGCTGCGGGGGCCCGGGTCGAGCTGGAAGCCGTTCTGCGCCAGCGCATGGCGCACCCCGTCGTCGTCGGTGCGGGCCGCAAGGCCGGTGCCCTGGCGGGCGAAGCGCGACACCGCCTTGAGCGTATCGGGCAAGGTCATCGCCGGGCCGAAACCGTCGAGGAAGAGGCTGTCGGCCTCGAAGCGCTGGGCGCGCAGCATCGGCTGCAGCTCGCCCACGCACAGCGTGAGCAGCACGCGGCCGTCGTCGAAGGCCAGCCGGTGAAAGCCCGGCAGCAGCCCGGTCCACTGGCGGACCAGCTCCTCGGCGAGCGGTGCGAGCGCCGGGTCGGCTTCAGACGCGCGCAGCAGATCGCCGACCGGCGCCGGATGGGCGTCGACCGCGACGTAGTGCAGCAGGTGCGGCCGGTGCGGGTCGGCGCGCCAGGCCTGCCAGGTTGTCAGGAAATGAAGGCCCGGCCCGAAGCCGGTTTCGAGAATCCGCCATTGCAGACGCCCGGACCAGGCGGCGGGCAGGCCGCAGCCGTCCAAAAACACACGGCGCGAAAGCGCCGAGGTGTCGTTGTCGAGGGGGGAGGTGTCGCCGGAGCGCGCACCGAGCGGGGTGCCGTCGGCGGCCAAGACGGACTCAGAAGGTGTGAATGAATCCGGCGTGGCCGAGCAGCCCGCTCAGGCGCGTCCCCTCAAGGCGCAAAGCGCAGCCATAGCTCGGGCTATGGCGAGCATTTGCAACGCAGAGGGGGCGTGTCTGGGCGGGATGAGCGGGCATGGCGGGTTCGTTCACACCTTCTCAAGCTGCAGGAGGGGGAACGTAGCCTTGCGCCACGTCGGCGCCTTCGCCGAAGAAGTGCTTTTCCATCTGGCGCGCCAAGTACTGGCGGGCGCGCAGGTCGGCCAGGTTCAGCCGGTTTTCATTGACCAGCATGGTCTGTTGCTTGAGCCAGGCGGCCCAGGCTTCCTTGCTGACGTTTTCCCACAGGCGCTTGCCCAGGTCGCCGGGGTACGGCGGAAAGTCGAGTCCTTCGGCCTCTTTGCCGAGCTTGATGCACTGAACCATGCGTGCCATTTGATTGCCTCTTGTGGGGGAAAGCGGTTGCTTAGTTGATTTGGCTATTAAGAACTGAAAACTTGGTCGTTCCAGTTCCTATATGTCGTATTCAGAATACGTGGCTTCATTGATATGCCTTTTTAAGAGCAAGACACCATGAGCCTTCGCCGCGACTTTATCAAGCTTTCCCTGGGTGCCGGCGTGGCCGGTGCCTTGGCCCTGTCGGCATTGCCGTCGTTTTCGCAGGGTGCGGCGGGTGCCAAGGGCCCCGTGACGCTGCTGAACGTGTCGTACGACCCGACCCGCGAGCTGTACGTGGACTACAACCAGGCCTTCGCCAAGTACTGGAAGGCCAAGACCGGCCAGGACGTGAGCGTCAAGCAGTCGCACGGCGGCTCGGGCAAGCAGGCGCGCTCGATCATCGACGGCATCGACTCCGACGTGGCCACGCTGGCGCTGGGCGGCGACATCGACGCGCTGGCCACGCATGGCGGCCTCGTCAAGGCCGACTGGCAAAAGCGCCTGCCGCACAACTCCGCCCCCTACACCTCGACCATCGTGTTCCTGGTGAAGAAGGGCAACCCCAAGGGCCTGAAGGACTGGGACGACCTGGTCAAGCCCGGCGTGCAGGTGATCACGCCCAACCCCAAGACCTCGGGCGGCGCCCGCTGGAACTACCTGGCCGCCTGGGAATTCGCCAAGCGCAAGTACGGCGGTGAAGCGAAGGCCAAGGAATTCGTCGGCAACCTGTACAAGAACGTGCCCGTGCTCGACACCGGCGCGCGCGGCTCGACCATCACCTTCGTGCAGCGCGGCGTGGGCGATGTGCTGCTGGCCTGGGAAAACGAAGCCTTCCTGGCGCTGAAGGAATTCGGCCCCGAGAAGTTCGAGATCGTCGTGCCGTCCATCTCCATCCTGGCCGAGCCCAGCGTGGCGGTGGTCGACAAGGTGGTCGACAAGAAGGGCACGCGCGCCGTGGCCGAGGAGTACCTGAAGTACCTGTACTCCGACGAAGGCCAGGACATCGCCGGCCGCAACTTCTACCGCCCGACCTCGGATAAGGCCAAGGCCAAGTACGACAAGCAGTTCCCCAAGCTCACGCTGGTGACCATCGACCAGGCCTTCGGTGGCTGGGCGAAGGCCGACAAGGAGCATTTCGCCGACGGCGGCTCCTTCGACCAGATTTACGCGCCCAAGCAGAAGTAAGCGCAGCTGTTCCGGAATCGATCGCTGGTGGCACCCCGTGGGAGGGCGCCGGGGATCGCTTCGCCCTGAATTTCTCCTGAAGCCCAACGAAAGTTTCTCGTGTCCGTTCTCCTGATTGCTGGCAGCCCCTCGGCCCCGTCCCGCTCCACCGCCTTGCTCGACGCGGTGGGCGAGCGGCTGGCCCAACGCCATGCGCGCATCGAGCGGCTCGCGATCCGCGACCTGCCGGCGCAGGCGCTGCTGCTGGCCGAGTGGGCGCATCCGGCCATCGAGCGTGCCATTGCCCAGGTGGCGGCGGCCCGTGTGATCGTGGTGGCCACGCCGGTCTACAAGGCGGCCTACAGCGGCGTGCTGAAGGTCTTTCTCGACCTGCTCTCGCAGAACGCACTCAAGGGCAAGACGGTGCTGCCACTGGCCACCGGCGGCAGCCCGCACCACATGCTCGCACTCGACTACGCACTGCGCCCCGTGCTGCAGTCGCTGTCGGCGCGCCACATCCTGCCGGGCGTCTACGCGAGCGATTCGCAGATCGCGCTGACGCCCGAGAACGCCTACCAGGTGCACCACGACCTGGCGGAGCGTCTGAACGAGGCCGTCGAGGTGCTCGCGACCGAAGGCCTGAAGCTGCCGGCCACGCACGGCTTCGAGCCGGTTCCTTTCTCCCGTGTGCGATGTAGCGTTTGACGACCGGGTTCGCTGCTGAACCCGGCCCCCGCCAGACCTTTTTCCGTTCCCCGTTTTTTGAAGCCGCCTGCGCGCGGCCGGGGGATCGCTTTGCCTCACGTTTTTGCACCAAGGAATTCCGCATGAACCCCGTCGCTCCCGAAGACTCCGTGTTCGAAGTCGCGCCGCGCTCCTTCTGGCAGGCGCTGCGCGACCTGGCCATCAGCGCCATCGTCGTCACCGCCATCGCGCTCATCGTGAGCTTCATCTCCGCCGCTTCGGCACACGCCCAGACGCAGACGAAGGCCAAGAGCGAGCTGCGCATCGGCTACCAGAAGTCGGCCAGCCTGTTCGTGCTGCAGAAGGCGCAGGGCACGCTCGAGAAGAAGCTCTCGCCGCTGGGCTTCGGCGTGAAGTGGGTCGAGTTCCCGGCCGGCCCGCAGCTGCTCGAAGGGCTGAACGTGGGTGCGGTCGACGTGGGCTACGTCGGCGAGGCGCCGCCCATCTTCGCGCAGGCCGCAGGGGCCAAGTTCGTCTACTTCGGCTACGACCCGGCCGCGCCGCGCGCCGAGGCCATCCTGGTCACCAAGGATTCGCCCATTCGCTCCGTGGCCGACCTCAAGGGCAAGAAGGTCGCGCTTAACAAGGGCAGCAACGTGCACTACCTGCTCGTGAAGCAGCTCGAGAAGAACGGCCTGAAGCTCTCCGACATCCAGCCCGTGTACCTCGCGCCCGCCGATGGCCGCGCCGCTTTCGAGAGCAAGAACGTCGACGCCTGGGTGATCTGGGACCCGTTCCAGGCCGCCGCCGAGAAAGCCACCGGCGCCCGCGTGCTGGCCGATGGCGCGCCGGACGTGGTCAACAACTACCAGTACTACCTCGGCGAGCGCGGCTTCGTGAAGAAGCACCCGCAGGTGATCGACGCGCTGTTCGCCGATTCGGTCGAGCAGGGCATCTGGCTCAAGAAGAACCTGCGCCAGGCCGCCGAGCTGATCGCGCCGCTGCAGGGCCTGCCGGTGGACGTGGTCGAGCTGGCGCTGCGCCGCTACGAGTTCAACGTGAAGCCGATCACCGCGGCCGTCGCGGCCGACCAGCAACAGATCGCCGACACCTTCTACGCGCTGAAGCTCATTCCCAAGCCCATCAAGGTCAGCGACGCGGTCGTCACGGCCCAGCCCTGAACAGATTCGAAGGACCCCATTCCATGACCCGCATTGCCATTCCCCGCCGCCGCCTGCTCCAGGGCGCGGCCGCCGCCCTCGCGCTGCCATCGTCGTTCGCCGCCCTGGCGCAGAGCCCCGCGCGCCAGTTGCGCATCGGCCACCAGAAGGGCTACCTGAGCGTGCTCAAGGCCCGCGGCACGCTCGAGAAGCGGCTCGCGCCGCTGGGCGCCACCGTGAAGTGGACCGAGTTCACGGCCGGCCCGGTGCAGCTCGAGGCGCTGAACGTCGGCTCGATCGACTTCGGCGACGTGGGCGAAGCGCCGCCCATCTTCGCCCAGGCCGCCGGCGCGCCGCTGGCCTACGTGGGCGCCACGGTGCCGCGCCCGAAGACCGAGGCGGTGCTGGTGCCCAAGGGCTCGGCCATCCAGACCGTGGCCGACCTCAAGGGCAAGAAGATCGCGCTCAACAAGGGCTCGAACGTCCACTACTTCATCGTCAAGCTGTTCGAGAAGCATGGCCTGGCGTACAGCGACCTGAACCTGGTCTACCTGCCGCCGGCCGATGCGCGCGCCGCCTTCGAAAAGGGCTCGGTCGACGCCTGGGTGATCTGGGACCCGTTCCTGGCCGCCGCGCAGCAGTCGCTCGACGCGCGCATCCTGGCCGACGCCGTGGGCGTGGTCGGCAACCGCGCCTACTACTTCTCGTCGCTCGACTACGTGGCGAAGAACGCCGACGTGCTGGCCGTTGCGATCGAAGAGGTCAACAAGATCGACCAGTGGGGCGCCGCCCACCGCAACGAACTGGCGACCGAGCTGTCGGCCATCTGGGGCCTGCCCAAGGCCGTGGCCGACCTGTCGCAGGGCCGCACCGCCTACGGCACGGGCCCGATCACCAAGGCCATCCTGGCCGAGCAGCAGCAGATCGCCGACACCTTCTTCGCGCTCAAGCTGATCCCCAGAAAGATCAACGTGCTCGAAGCCGCCGGCGCGGGGATCGCGTGATGACCGCCGTGTTGTCGACTGCGCTGCACGAACGCGCCGGCCAGGTGCTGGCCATCACGGCGCGCGCCTGGGGTGTCGTGTCCGCGGCGCGCCGCCTTCCTTTTCTTCTTGCCGTCTGAACGGGCAAGCTAACGAACGATCGAGAGTTTTCGATGCAGATCTTCTGGTTCCTCCCCACGCACGGCGACAGCCGTTACCTTGGCACGAGCGAAGGCGCGCGCGCCGTCGATCTGCCGTACCTGCAACAGATCGCCGGCGCGGCCGACCACCTCGGCTATGAAGGCGTGCTGATTCCCACCGGCCGCTCCTGCGAAGACCCGTGGGTGATCGCGTCCAGCCTGATCGGCGCGACGAAGAAGCTCAAGTTTCTGGTGGCGGTGCGCCCCGGCCTGCACCAGCCCAGCCTGGCCGCGCGCATGGCCGCGACCTTCGACCGGCTCTCGGGCGGGCGCCTGCTCGTGAACCTCGTCACCGGCGGCGACCAGGCCGAGCTGGAAGGCGACGGCGTGTACCTCGACCATGCGGCGCGCTACGAGCAGTCGGCCGAGTTCATCCGCATCTGGCGCGAGATCATCGCGCGCAGCCACGAGACCGGCACCTACGACTACGAAGGCAAGCACCTGAGCGTGAAGGGCGCGCGGCTGCTGTTCCCGCCGGTGCAAAAGCCCTATCCGCCCGTGTGGTTCGGCGGCTCTTCTGCGGCGGCGCATGACCTCGCGGCCGAGCAGGTCGATGCCTACCTGAGCTGGGGCGAGCCGCCCGCGGAGGTGTCGAAAAAGATCGCCGACGTGCGCGCCCGCGCCGAACGCCAGGGCCGCAGCGTGCAGTTCGGCATCCGTCTGCACGTGATCGTGCGCGAGACCGAAGACGCGGCCTGGAAGGCCGCTGAAGAACTCATCAGCCGCGTCGACGACGAGACCGTCGCGCGCGCCCAGGCCGCCTTTGCGCGCATGGATTCCGAGGGCCAGCGCCGCATGGCCGCGCTGCATGCCGGCGGTGCCAAGCGCGGGCGCGCCGACCTGGAGATTGCGCCCAACCTGTGGGCCGGCGTGGGCCTGGTGCGCGGCGGTGCGGGCACGGCGCTGGTCGGCGACGCCAAGACCGTGGCAGCGCGCATCGAGGAGTACGCCGCACTGGGCATCGACAAGTTCATCTTCTCGGGCTACCCGCACCTCGAAGAGGCCTACCGCTTCGCCGAGCTGGTGTTCCCGCTGCTCTCGCGCAAGGCGAAGACGCAACTCGCGGGCGGCTCGCTGAGTGGCCCCTTCGGCGAAGTCGTCGCCAACCTCGACGCGCCCTCGCGCCTCGTCTCCCAAAGCTGAGGACACGCATGACCGAACAAGTACAGGAACTGCCGGCGGTGGCGCCGGCATCGACCGCCGCAGGCGATGCAGGCAGCGCGCTGCGAGGCTTCGGCCTCAATGTCGCGAAGCGGCTCATCCCGTGGCTGGTGCCCGTGGGGCTGATCGTCGTCTGGCAGATCGCCTCCTCGCTGGGCTGGCTCTCGACGCGCGTGCTGCCGGCGCCGCTCGACGTGGTCAAGGCCGCGTGGTCGCTCACCGTGTCCGGCGAGCTCTGGACGCACGTGAAGGTGAGTGCGGGCCGCGCGCTCGCGGGGCTGGCCATCGGCGGCGGCGCGGGGTTGGCGCTGGGCCTGCTCACGGGCTCGGTGAAGTTCTTCGAGACGCTGCTCGACTCCACCATCCAGATGGTGCGCAACATCCCGGCGCTGGCGCTGATTCCGCTGGTGATCCTGTGGTTCGGCATCGACGAATCGGCCAAGCTCTTCCTGATCTCGGTGTCGGTGTTCTTCCCGATCTACCTGAACACCTTCCACGGCATCCGCAACGTCGACCCGCAGCTCATCGAGATGGGGCGCACCTACGGCCTGTCGCGCTGGCAGCTGTACCGCGAGGTGATCCTGCCGGGCGCGCTGTCGTCGATCCTGGTGGGGCTGCGTTTCTCGCTGGGCCTGATGTGGGTGATCCTCATCGTGGCCGAGACCATCTCGGCGCAGGCCGGCATCGGCTACCTCACGATGAACGCCCGCGAGTTCCTGCAGACCGACATCGTGCTGGTGGGCATCCTGCTGTACGCGCTGCTCGGCAAGCTGGCCGACCTGTTCGCACGCGGCCTGGAGCAGTGGTGGCTGCGCTGGCACCCGGGCTACCAGAAGAAGCCGGCGAAGTGAGGGCAGGGCACATGAACCAAATCATCAATCGCCGTACCGCCATTGCGACGCTGGGTGCGCTCAGCGCAGGTGCCGTGCTGGCACAGCAGCAACGGCCCGCTACCGTGCGCTTCGGCTACCAGAAATCATCCACGCTGATCGCATTGTTGAAGGTGCAGGGCACGCTCGAGAAGCAGCTCGCGCCGCTCAATGTTTCGCTGAGCTGGCACGAGTTCACCAGCGGCCTGCCGCTGCTCGAGGCGCTGAACCTCGACAACCTGGACATCAGCGCCGACGTCGCCGACACCGTGCCCGTGTTCGCACAAGCGGCCGGCGCCGACCTGACCTTTCTGGCGCAGGAAGCGCCGTCGCCCGCCGCGCAGGCCATCGTCGTGCGTGACGAGTCGCCGCTCAAGACCGTGGCCGATCTCAAGGGCAGGAAGGTCGGGTTTGCGAAAGCGGCCGGCGCGCACTACCTGCTGATCGCCGCGCTCGAAAAGGCCGGCCTGTCGTTCAAGGACATCGAGCCCGCCTACCTCACACCGGCCGACGGCCGCGCCGCCTTCGAGAAGGGCGCCATCGACGCCTGGGTCGTGTGGGACCCGTTCCTGGCCGCGGCTCAGCGCCAGTCGAAGGTGCGCATCCTGGCCGACGGCACGGGCATCGCGTCGTACCAGCGCTACTACCTGGCAAGCACCAAGTTCGCGAAGGCGCGGCCCGACGTGCTGCGCGTGGTCTACGCCGAACTCGAGAAGACCGGCAAGTGGGTCAAGCAGCACCCGAAGGAAGCCGCGGCCTTGCTCGCGCCCGTGTGGGGGCTCGACGCCCCGACCATCGAGCAGGCCAACAGCCGCCGCAGCTACGCGGTGCGGCCGGTGGTGGCCGGCGGGCTGGCCGAGCAGCAGCGCATCGCCGATGCCTTCTTCGCCGAGAAGCTGCTGCCCAGAAAAATCGATGCGCTGAAGGTGGCGCTGTTCAACCCCGGGGCCTGAACTCATGAGTGCCGTTCTCAAAGACATCCAACCCCAAGCCATCGCCGGTGGCGTGCGCCTCGAGGCGCGCGGCCTGCACAAGCGTTATGGCGCGCGCGAGGTGCTGCGCAACACGCAGCTGACCATCGAGCCGGGCCAGTTCATCGCCATCGTCGGGCGCAGCGGCTGCGGCAAGAGCACGCTGCTGCGGCTCATCGCAGGCCTCGAAGAAGCCACTTCCGGTGGCCTGTACACCGACGGCAAGGCCGTGAGCGGCCTGCACGACGACACGCGCATCATGTTCCAGGAGGCGCGCCTCCTGCCCTGGCGCCGCGTGCTCGACAACGTGACGCTGGGCCTGCCCAACGATGCCAAGGCGCGCGGCAAGGAAGTGCTCGCGCAGGTCGGCCTGGCCGATCGCGAGAACGAATGGCCGGCGCGCCTGTCGGGCGGGCAGCGCCAGCGCGTGGCTTTGGCCCGTGCGCTGGTGCACCACCCGCGCCTGCTGCTGCTCGACGAGCCGCTGGGCGCGCTCGACGCGCTCACGCGCATCGAGATGCACCGCCTCATCGAGAACCTGTGGCAGCGCCACCGCTTCACCGCGCTGCTGGTGACGCACGACGTGCAGGAAGCCGTGGCCCTGGCCGACCGCGTGATCCTCATCGAGGACGGCCGCATCGCGCTCGACGAGAACATCGCGCTGGCCCGCCCGCGCTCGCAGGGCGACCCCGCCTTTGCCGCGATCGAAAAACGAATCCTCGACCGGGTGCTGCAGAAGTCCGAAGAGACCGATGTGGAAAGCACCGATGCCCGCTGGCTCACGCCCCAGGCCCACGCCCTGCGCTGGGCGATCTGAGTCGTTTCATCCATTCCCCCTTTGAAAGGCAGTCGCATGTCGCAGAACTGGAAATTCGAAACCCTGTCGGTCCACGCCGGCTACTCGCCCGACCCGACCACCCGCGCGGTCGCGCCGCCGATCTACCAGACCGTCGCCTACGCCTTCGACAGCGCGCAGCACGGCGCCGACCTGTTCGACCTGAAGGTGCCGGGCAACATCTACACCCGCATCAACAACCCGACGCAGGACGTGCTGGAACAGCGCGTGGCCGCGCTCGAAGGCGGCATTGCGGCGCTGGCGCTGGCCTCGGGCCAGGCGGCCGTGACCTACGCGATCCAGACCATCGCCGAGGCCGGTGACAACATCATCAGCAGCACGGCGCTCTACGGCGGCACATACAACCTGTTCGCCCACACGTTGCCGCAGTTCGGCATCACCACACGCTTCGCGGACCACCGCGACCCGAGCAGTTTCGAAAAGCTGTTCGACGAGCGCACCAAGGCGGTGTTCGTCGAGTCACTGGGCAACCCGGCGGGCAACGTGACCGACATCGCGGCCATCGCCGAGATCGCGCACCGCCACGGCGTACCGCTCATCGTCGACAACACCGTGCCCTCGCCGTACCTGAGCCGGCCCATCGAGCACGGCGCCGACATCGTGGTGCACTCGCTCACCAAGTACCTGGGCGGCCACGGCACCAGCATCGGTGGTGCCATCGTCGATTCGGGCAAGTTCCCGTGGGCCGAGCACAAGCAGCGCTTCAAGCGCCTGAACGAACCCGACGTGAGCTACCACGGCGTGGTCTACACCGAGGCGCTGGGCCCGGCCGCCTACATCGGCCGTGCGCGCGTGGTGCCGCTGCGCAACACGGGCGCGGCCATCTCGCCGTTCAACGCCTTCCTGATCCTGCAGGGCATCGAGACGCTGGCGCTGCGCATGGACCGCATCAGCAGCAACGCGCTGGCGGTGGCGCAGCACCTGAAGCAGAGCAAGGCCGTCAACTGGGTGAACTACGCCGCGCTCGAAGACCATGCCGACTACCCGCTGGCGAAGAAGTACTTCGGCGGCAAGTCCAGCGGCGTGCTGACCTTCGGCATCGGCGCGGGTCGCGAGGGTGGGGCGAAGTTCCTCGACGCGCTGAAGCTCTTCACCCGCCTCGTGAACATCGGCGACGTGCGCTCGCTGGCCACGCACCCCGCATCGACCACGCACCGGCAGCTGTCGCCTGAAGAACTGGCCCGGGCCGGCGTCACGGAAGACACCGTGCGCCTGTCGGTGGGCATCGAGCACATCGACGACCTGATCGCCGACCTCGACCAGGCTCTGGCCGCCGCATCGAACTGACACAGCGTTCCAAGAAATGACCAAATTGCAAGCCATTCCTGACGCCGCGCTGGACCAGCTGTTTCGCAAGGCGCGCACGGTGCATGCCTTCAAGCCGGTGCCCGTGACCGACGCGCTGATCCACCAGCTCTACGACCTCGTGAAGTGGGGCCCGACCGCCTACAACGCCCAGCCCGCGCGCTACGTGTTCGTGCGCAGCGAGGAGGCCAAGGCCAAGCTGAAGCCGGCCGTGTCGTCGGGCAACACCGCGCAGACGCTGCAGGCCGGCGTGACGGTGATCGTGGCGCACGACACGCGCTTCTACGAGCACCTGCCCACGCAGTTCCCGGCCTACGACGCCAAGCCCTTCTTCGAGAAGAGCGCCGACGCCGCGCAGGCCACGGCCTTCCGCAACAGCAGCCTGCAGGGCGCCTACCTGATCCTGGCGGCGCGCGCGCTCGGGCTCGACGCGGGGCCGCAGTCGGGCTTCAACGCCGACCTGGTCGACAAGGCCTTCTTCCCCGACGGCCGCTATCGCGCGAACTTCCTCGTCAACCTCGGCGTGGCCGACCACGCCGGCACTTTCGAACGCGGACCCCGGCTGGCGTTCGACGACGTGGCCGAGATCGTCTGAGCGCCGACCGTTTTCACTCACAACCCCTGTCAACCCTGAAAGAGAAATCACCATGTCCATCCAAGCCATCAACGTCCGCAACCAGTTCAAGGGCAAGGTCCGCGAGATCATCCGCGGCGACGTCGTCTCCGAAGTCGATGTCGAAACCGCCTGGGGCATCGTCACCTCCGTCATCACCACGCGCTCGGTCGACGAGCTGCAGCTGAAGGTGGGTTCCGACGTGGTCGCACTCGTGAAGTCGACCGAAGTTTCGATCGCCAAGCTCTGACGGACCCTCGGGCTTTGCGATTCCCCGGTGCTGTTTTGGTGCCGGGGTTTTTCGTTTCAGCGCTGCTGGTTCGGGGCGTGTGCGCAGGCCACCGGGTACTTCCCTCCGCGAATGTCCTCCGGCCTGCGGCCTCCCCCTTGATTTCGCTGCGGGAAGCACCCGGTGTCCTGCGCACGGGACGCGGCGGTGGTGTGCAGTCGATCAACCACCGCACTGAACACGCTCACGTCGATGGGGTGCCTTGCGCAGCGAAATCAAGGGGGAGGGCGAAGCCCGGAGGACATTCGCGGAGCAAGGTACCCCGTCGGCGTGAGCGCGCCCTGAAGCACCCAGACCCAGCACCCCATAGATCACAAGGTTGTTAAGAATCGACTTTTGAGTCGTTTGACCTTGGCCTTCGCACTTCTACAGTGGTGGTTATCGCCATCAAGGAAGATGGAATGACCAACGTACAACAGGAGCCGAACCGCATGTCCGTGGAAGTTGAAGATGTCATCGCCTTGCCGCCCGCCCTCGAACAGGCGCGCGCGCAAGCCATCGAAAAGAACTGGCCCTACGCCGGCGGCGTGACGCCCCCGGTGGCCTGGCAGCTGGTGCAGGACGGCCAGGCCCTGCTCGTGGACGTGCGCTCCGGCGAAGAACGCAAATTCGTCGGCCACGTGCCCGACAGCCTGCACGTGGCCTGGGCCACGGGCACCGCGCTCACCCGCAACCCGCGCTTCGTGCGCGAGCTCGAGGCCAAGCTGGCCAAGGACGGCGGCAAGGAGGCCGTGGTGCTGCTGCTGTGCCGCAGCGGCAAGCGCTCCGCGCTGGCGGCCGAAGCCGCTGCCAAGGCCGGCTTCACGCAGGTGTTTAACGTGCTCGAAGGCTTCGAGGGCGAGATCGATGCGCGGCAGCACCGGGGCGGGTCCGACGGCTGGCGCTTCCATGGCCTGCCGTGGGTGCAGGACTGAACCCCGAACCCACACAGACAGAAACACACGGGAGGAAAAAACACATGGCTCAATTCGAAGTGAGTGACATCGTGCGCGCCCTGCACGAGGTGCGCGACGAGTGGCGCGATTCGCAGCGCCGTTCGCGCGAGCCTGGTGCGCGCGAGTTTCCGTCGCGCGATGCGCTGGCGCAGATCGTCGAGTCGCTCAAGGGCGCGCTCTTTCCGATGCGGCTGGGTCCGCCGGACCTGCGCCACGAGAGCGAGGATTTCTACGTGGGCCACACGCTCGACGCTGCCCTGCAGGCGCTGCTGGTGCAGGCCCGGCTCGAGCTGAACTTCAACGCACGGCTGGCACCGCGCCCCGCGAGCGAGATCGACGCTGCAGCCACCGAAGCCGTGCGCCAGTTCGCGAACGCGCTGCCGGGCCTGCGCCGGCTGCTCGACAGCGACGTGCTCGCGGCCTACCAGGGCGACCCGGCCGCGCGCAGCGTCGACGAGGTGTTGCTGTGCTATCCGGGCGTGCTCGCGATGATCCATCACCGCCTCGCGCACCGGCTCTACGAGCTCGGCCTGCCGCTGCTCGCGCGCATCGTCGCCGAGCTGGCGCATGCGCAGACCGGCATCGACATCCACCCGGGCGCGACGATCGACGCGGGCTTCTTCATGGACCACGGCACCGGCGTCGTGATCGGCGAGACGGCCGTCATCGGCAAGCGCGTGCGGCTGTACCAGGCCGTCACGCTCGGCGCCAAGCGCTTTCCCACCGACGCCGAAGGCAACCTGCAGAAGGGCCTGCCGCGCCACCCGGTGGTGGAGGACGACGTGGTCATCTACGCGGGCGCCACCATCCTGGGCCGCGTCACGCTCGGCAAGGGCGCGGTCATCGGCGGCAACGTGTGGATCACCGACGACGTGAAGCCCGGCGCCAGCGTCACGCAGGCCAGCCTGCAGAACAACAGCGCACCGAAGGCGGGCAGCGTATGAAGGCCTTTGTCGAAGACTTCGGCGTCACCGTGCGCCAGCTGCGCGAAGGGCAGGGCTGGTCGCAGGAAGAGCTGGCCGAGCGTTCCGATCTGAACCGCTCGTACGTGGGCGAGATCGAGCGCGGGCGCGTGATCCCGTCGATCGTCACGGCGCAGAAGCTGGCCACCGCGCTGGGCATCAACATCGTCAACCTGCTCGCGCGTTGCGAGCAACTGGAGCAGTCGCGCCTTGCACGGCGGATCAACTTGGCGGCTATAGCCTGTTGAGGGGAAACCCGTGGTCGCCAGACACTGGCGATCACTTTTTCCTCAACCCACGGAGCCTTGATCCATGAGTGCAACAGTCGGTGGTACCACCGCCCTTGGCGACAACGCCGCCCGCCAGCTAGCCAACGCCACCAAGACCGTTCCCCAACTCGAGACCATCAGCCCGCGCTGGCTGACGCACCTGCTGCAATGGGTGCCGGTGGAAGCGGGCATCTACCGCGTCAACAAGGTCAAGAACCCCGAGTCGATCAAGGTCACCTGCACCTCGCGCGAAGAAGAGAACCAGCTGCCGCGCACCTTCGTCGACTACGAAGAGAACCCGCGCGAGCACTACCTCAATGCCGTGAGCACCGTGCTCGACGTGCACACCCGCATCTCCGACCTGTACAGCAGCCCGCACGACCAGATCAAGGAGCAGCTGCGCCTGACGATCGAGACGATCAAGGAGAACCAGGAGAGCGAGCTTATCAACAACCCCGACTACGGCCTGCTGGCGCAGGTGAGCGAAGAGCAGCGCATCTTTCCGCTGACCGGCGCGCCCACGCCCGACGACCTGGACGAGTTGCTGACCAAGGTGTGGAAGGAGCCCGCGTTCTTCCTCACGCATCCGCTGGCCATTGCCGCGTTCGGTCGTGAAGCCACGCGCCGCGGCACGCCGCCGCCCACGGTGAGCCTGTTCGGTTCGCAGTTCATCACCTGGCGCGGCATTCCGCTGATTCCGTCGAACAAGGTGCCGGTGGCCGACGGCAAGAGCAAGATCCTGCTGCTGCGCGTGGGCGACAAGCGCCAGGGCGTGGTGGGGCTGTTTCAGCCGGGCCTGTCGGGCGAGCAGAGCCCGGGGCTGTCGGTGCGCTTCATGGGCATCAACAACCACGCGATCGCGTCGTACCTGATCTCGCTGTACTGCTCGCTCGCGGTGCTGACCACCGACGCGCTGGCCGTGCTCGACGACGTCGAGATCGGCAAGTACCACGACTATCCCGACACCTACAAGTAAGCCGCGGTGAGCAGCACACCCACGTTCCCGGGCGAGGCGCCGTTCGATCCGGCCGTTCTCGCGCGCATGGCCAGCGCCATGTTCTCCGCGCCGCCGGGCGCGCAGTTTCCCGCCAACATCGCACCGCCGGGCTCGCCGCTGGTGAGCCCCGCCGGCTTCGGGCCGAGCGTGCCGGGCACGCCGATCCCGCAAGGGCAGGTTCCGGGCGCCAATGTGCTGCCCGCATCGCCCACGCAGCTGCCGTCGCTCGCGAACCGCGCGCCGGCGCTGCTGCCGCATGCGGTGGCGGGCAACGGCGTGCCTGACACGGTGCTGTCGGTGGCGCCGGCCTTCGAGCCGCGTTCGGGCGGCGTGGTGCAGGGCGTGCCGCAGCAGGTGGGGGCGCCTGTGTCGCCGCAGGCCGCCTCCGCATCGCCGTTCTACTTCCTGAACCACAGCTACGGGCATCCGGCGGCCAGCGCCAGCGATGGCTTTGCGATCCACGATCCGTTCGCGGGCCTTGCCGCGCCGACGGCGCAGCCCGCATTGCCACCGAGCCCGCCTTCGGCGCCGGCCGGACGCGATGCGCAGTTCTACTTCGTCGATGCAGTGCGCCTGCCCAACGGCTTCGTCACGCCGGCCAAGCCCGATCCGCGCGGCCCCGACGCGGCGCCGCTGGCCGGCAGCGGCCAGCATCCGCCGTTCGACGTGCATGCCGTGCGCCGCGACTTCCCGATCCTGCAGGAGCGGGTGAACGGCAAGCAGCTCGTGTGGTTCGACAACGCGGCCACCACGCACAAGCCGCAGTCGGTCATCGACCGCATCGCGTACTTCTACGAGCACGAGAACTCGAACATCCATCGTGCGGCGCATGAACTCGCCGCGCGTGCGACCGATGCCTACGAAGGCGCACGCGAGCGCGTGCGCAAGTTCATCAATGCACCCGAAGTCGACGAAGTGATCTTCGTGCGCGGCACCACCGAGGCCATCAACCTCGTGGCCAAGAGCTGGGGCGGCCAGCACGTGGGCGAGGGTGACGAGATCATCGTGTCGAACCTCGAGCACCACGCCAACATCGTGCCGTGGCAGCAGCTCGCCGCCGCCAAGGGCGCGAAGCTGCGCGTGATTCCGGTGGACGATTCGGGGCAGGTGCTGCTCGACGAGTACCGCAAGCTGCTCAACGACCGCACGAAGATCGTCGCGGTCACGCAGGTCTCGAATGCGCTGGGCACCGTGGTGCCGGTGAAGGAGATCGTCGAGCTGGCGCACCGCGCGGGCGCGAAGGCGCTGGTCGACGGCGCGCAGTCGGTGTCGCACATGCGGGTCGATGTGCAGGACATCGGCGCCGACTTCTTCGTGTTCTCCGGCCACAAGGTGTTCGGCCCGACCGGCATCGGCGTGGTGTGGGGCAAGCGCGAGGTGCTCGAAGACATGCCCCCGTGGCAGGGCGGCGGCAACATGATTGCTGACGTGACCTTCGAGAAGACCGTGTTCCAGCCGATCCCGAACAAGTTCGAGGCCGGCACCGGCAACATCGCCGATGCCGTGGGCCTGGGCGCGGCCATCGACTACGTCAACAAGGTCGGCATCGAGAACATCGCGCGCTACGAGCACGACCTGCTGGTGTACGGCATGGCGCAACTGGGCGCGATTCCCGGCGTGCGGCTGATCGGCACGGCGGCGGACAAGGCGAGCGTGATGTCCTTCGTGCTCGACGGCTACACCACCGAGGAGGTGGGCCACGCGCTCAACGACGAAGGCATCGCGGTGCGCACGGGGCACCACTGCGCGCAGCCGATCCTGCGGCGCTTCGGCGTCGAGACCACGGTGCGGCCGTCGCTGGCGTTCTACAACACCTTCGACGAGATCGACCGGCTGGTGACGGTGGTGCGGCGGCTCGCCGGCCAGAGGCGCACGCGCTGAGCCGGCTCAGGGCTTCGATGCCAGGTGCTGCCTGAAGAAGGCGAGCACCTTGGCATTGAAGTCGGCGTGGAAGGCGACGCGGTCGAAGCCGCCCGCATCGCTGCAGATCTCCGGCAAGGCCTTGGCCATGGCCGGCGCGCAGGGCGCCAGGAAGGCGAAGTGCGCGGTGTTCGCGGGCACGTACCAGTCCGGTGCCGAAGGCAGGTTGCGGCGAACCGCTTCGACATCGTCCAGCGTCACGCCGTCGCCGCCGCGCGCGGAGGCCCAGAGCTGGACGGGCACTGTGACCTGCTTCAGCCCCTCGGCATCGAAAAAGCTCAACGGGTCGACGATCACCGCCGCCTTGATGCGCGCATCGCGCACCGGCGGCGCTGGCAGTTCCTGGCGCTGGATCTGGCCGCAGAACGGAATCTTCGACGCCGGCGTGCAAAAGCGCAGGCCCAGCTTGAAGTTGGGCACCGCGCCCGTTGCCACGAGGCCGGTGTAGCCGCCGCGCGAGAAGCCGAAGAAGCCGACCTGGTCGGCGGCGATTCTTGTATGGCCGGACCACGTCTTGAGCATGTGATCCGCCAGCCGGCGCATATCGACGGGCCGCGCGGCAAATGTCGAGAGATGGCCCCGGCGTTCCATGTCCTGGAAGTTGTCGTTCGGATGGTTGATGGCGGCGACCACGAAGCCCGCGTGGGCCAGCGCTGCCGCCGTGTCGTGGTGTCCGAGGAACGAGCCGCCCGAGCCGTGTGACATCAGCACCAGCGGCAGCCCTGTGCCGGCGATGGGGCAGTCCTTGCTGGCCGAGATGGCGATCAGGCCGAACGCGATCTCGCCGGGCGCCGCCTCGCAAGGCGTCCACACCGCGCCACGCAAGGCCGGCCCGTCCTTGTCGGCCGGCACCTCGATGAAGCTGAACCCCGCCGCATGGCTCCATGCGGCAGACACACAGAGGGCGGCGAGCAGGGCAAGGCGATGCAGGGTCATGGTGCGCAAGGGGTAGAGGGGGCTGAACGGGTCGCCAGTGTGCCGCCTCCGGCCCCGCGCCGCCAGCCCGTTTTGCGTCGTGCGATGCGGGCGCGCTATGCTCTGTCGCTGTCCATCACGCTGCTTGTCTTCGCATGTCCCAGCCTCAGGTTTCTTCTTCCGGTGCTCCTTCTTCTGTCAGCGATTCCTGCGATGTGTTCGTGATCGGCGGCGGCCCCGCGGGTTCGACCGTCGCGGCGCTGCTGGCGCAGCAGGGGCGCAGGGTGGTGCTGGTCGAGAAAGAGCACCACCCGCGCTTTCACATCGGCGAATCGCTGCTGCCCGCGAACGTCGAGCTGTTCGACAAGCTCGGCGTGCGCGACCAGGTCGAGAAGATCGGCATGCCGAAGTTCGGCATCGAGTTCGTCTCGCCCGAGCATGAGCACCGCAGCTACGTGGAGTTCGCCGAAGGCTGGGACAAGTCGCTCGACTCCGCCTGGCAGGTGCGCCGCTCCGAGCTCGACGAGCTGCTGTTCCGCAACGCCGCCACGCGCGGCGCCCAGGCCTTCGAGGGTTGCAAGGTGCGCGACGTGGCCTTCGACGCCGACGGCGCCACCGTGCAGGCCGTGATGGACGACGGTGCCAAGCGCAGCTGGCGCGCGCGCTTCGTGATCGACGCCACGGGCCGCGACACGCTGCTGGCCAACAAATTCCGCTGCAAGCAGAAGAACCCCGACCACAACAGCACCGCGCTGTTCGGCCACTTCATCAATGCCGAGCGGCTCGAGGGCAAGAAGGAAGGCAACATCAGCATCTGCTGGTTTCCGCACGGCTGGTTCTGGTTCATTCCGCTGGCCGACGGCACGACCAGCGTGGGCGCGGTGTGCTGGCCCTACTACCTGAAGACGCGCGAAAAATCGCTGAAGGAATTCTTCTACGACACCATCGCGCTGTGCCCCGTGCTGGCCGACCGCCTGAAGAATGCCACCCTGGTCGACGACGCCGTGCACGCCACGGGCAACTTCTCGTACTCGAGCACGCACGCCACCGGCGACAACTACCTGCTGCTGGGCGACGCCTTCACCTTCATCGACCCGATGTTCTCCTCGGGCGTGTACCTGGCGATGCACAGCGCCTTCGACGGCGCCGAGTTGGTGGCCACCGCGCTCGACCAGCCGGCCGAACTGGCCCGCGCCCGAGAAGGCTTCGAGGCCATGATGCGCAAGGGCCCGCGCGAGTACTCGTGGTTCATCTACCGCGTGACCAACCCGACCATCCGCGACATGTTCATGTACCCCGGCAACCCGTTCCGGGTGAAGGAGGCGCTGATGTCGCTGCTGGCCGGCGACATCTACAAGGGCACGCCGATGTGGGGCGCGCTGCGCATGTTCAAGGTGCTGTACTACGGCATCTCCCTCGCCAACTTCCGCCGCACCTGGGCGGGCTGGAAGCGCCACCGCTTCAACATCCGCGACATGGGGGCGTTGAAGGGGGAGACGATCCTCAAGTCGGACTAGGCGCGCCCAGAAGCGGGTTCGCGCCGCGGGGGCTACCAGCCCGTCAGGCCGGTACGGGTGGATGCCCAGGCGGTGTTCGATGCGCGCAACGTCGCCACCGCATGCGCCACCCCCAACTGCGGGCTGCTGAGCACATCAACCTTGAGGTCCGCCAGCAACCCCGTCACCGGCGCCATCGACGCTTGCGCCAGCACGATCACGTCGGTGCCGTCGGCCGCGGCGCGGATCGATTCGGCCAGCGTGGCGACGTAGCGCGCGATGTCGCCGGACTGGAAATGCACCCAGGCGTCTTCGACGAGCAGCGTGCTGGCGCGGATGCCGACGCCGGCCTGCCGCGCGGCTGAAAGCACGAGCGACAGGGTCGGGTCGATGGTGCTTTCGACGGCGCCGACGATCAGCACGCGCGGGCCGTTGCGCACGGCGCGGTCGGCCATGGCGCGGTCGATGCGCAGGGCGGCGAAGGCGCCGCCGGTGGCGGTCTTTTCGGCGATGCCGCCGATGGTCGAGCAGGTGCACACGACCACCGAAGCGCCGTCCGAGGCGGCGTCGCGCATGGCCTCGTGGACGCGCGCTACCAGGCCGGCGTGGTCGACGCCCAGGGTGCGCGCATCGGCGAGCAGCTCTTCCATCACCAGGTGCTGCACGCGCAGCTCGGGCGCGATCTCGCGGGCCAGGCTGCCGAAGGTCTGCACATGCACCTGCGCGGTATGGAGGAAGGCGAGCGTGTCGGCCATGAGCTTGCCGCCGTTCAACCGGCCTCGCGGGCGCGCCGGAACTCGTAGGCCTTCAGGTGCACGTAGGCCGTGCGCAGCACCGACGGTGTGGCCGAGGCGCTGCGCGGCGCGCGGGCCAGCAGGTCGCCCAGGATGTGGTCGGCCTCGACGCGCGCGCCGCGGGCCATGTCCTTGTACATCGAGGCGGTCATGGGCGAGCCGGCGGTCGTGACCACTGCGCGACCGCGCGTGATGGCGCCGGGCTGCGGGGCAAAGCCGTTGTGGGCGGCGATGGCGCAGCACTCGTCGAAGATCGCGAGCGCCACGTCTTCGCCGCCGGCCGCCACGATGTCGCCGATGGAGGCGTGCATCAGGCTCGTGAGGCCCGCGGCCGAGGCGATGAAGACCCACTTCTCCCACATGTCCTGTGCGATGGTCTCGCTCGCGGTGGCCGTGAAGTTCGCGCCGGCGAACTGGGCCGCGATGGCGTCGATGCGCGGCGAACGTCCGCCCGCGCGTTCGCCGTAGCTCAGGCTGTGCATGTCGTTCAGGTGCTGCACGCGGCCCTCGTCGTCGAGGGTGGCGGAGATCATGCACAGGCCGCCGAGCACGCGCGCCTCGCCGAAGCGCGCGACCAGCCGGTCGATGTGGCCCAGGCCGTTGAGCAGCGGAAGGATGACGGTGTCGGGCCCGACGGCGGGCGCGAACGAATCCATGGTGGCGTCGAGGTCGTAGGCCTTGCAGCCGACCACGACCACGTCGTACGGGCCGCCGATCTGCTCGGCCAGCACATGCTTCGGCGTGGGCAGGTCGAGGTCGCCGAAGGGGCTGCGCACCACGAGCCCGGTCGTGGCCAGCTGGGCCGCGCGGCCGGGACGCAGTAGAAAGGTCACATCGCGGCCTGCCGCGAGCAGGCGTGCGCCGAAGTAACCACCGAGTGCTCCCGCACCCACCATCAGGAATCGCATCGCGCGCTGCCTCCGAAGAAACTGAAGATCGGAAGCGATGATGCCCCGGATCGCGCGCGGGCGCCTCAGGGGTGTTGCGAGGTCGCCAGTCGCTCGCGGGCAAAGGGCCGCAGGTCGAGGCCATGCGCGCTTTCGCGCCCCAGCACCCGGTCGGCGATGGCGTCGCCCAGCCCGGCCGAGTGCTTGAAGCCGTGGCCGGAGCAGGCCGAGACGATCAGCACGTTGGGCAGGCCGTCGAGCGCGTCGATCACGAAGCGGCGGTCGGGCGTCACGGTGTACATGCAGGCACGGGCCTTGAGTGCGTGCCCTGCGATCTGCGGAAAGCGCCCGGCCACGCGGTGGCGGTACATGGCGGCGGTTTCTTCGGCGCTCACCTCGCGGTCGAGCGCGTCGGGCGTGGTGGCGTCGACGTACTGCTCGGTGGCGACCTTCAGCGCGGGCTGCGACGGGTCGGAGGCCGGAAAACCGTACATGTAGTCCTCCTGCGCGTCGCCGAACATCCAGATGAAGATGGGAAAACGCCCGGGCGCGAAGTCGGCCGCGGCGGTGGGGCCGGTGTCGAACCAGTGCATCACCTGCCGGTGCACCGAGAAGTGGGCCTGCCAGTCGGTGCGCGCCTGCCGGCCGAGGAATTCGGGCAGCCAGGCGCCGGCCGCGACCACCACCTGGTCGGCGGTGAAGCTCGCGGTTTCGGTGCGCACGCGCACGGTGTCGCCGTTGCCCACGGGCTCGACGCCCAGCACGCGCTCGCCGGTGCGGGTCTGTGCGCCGTCGGCGCGGGCCACGGCGAGCTGGGCGGCGATGGCGTCTTCGGGGCGCACGAAGCCGGCGTCGCATTCGAGGTACCCGATCTCGTCGCCCTGCAGGTGGAACTGCGGGTAGCGCGCGCGGATGCCGGCCGCGTCGAGCACCTCGTGCGCAATGCCGAAGCGCTCGGCGCAGGCGATGGTGCGGCGCACGAAGTCGGACTTGCCGTGGTGTTCGGCCACGCGGTCGCGCGGCGCGAGGATGAGGCCGCCGGTGGTGGTCATCAGCGGTCGGCCGGTGCGCGCCTCGAGCTCGCGCCAGATGGCGTGCGAGCGGTGCACCAGCGGCACGTACTCGTCGCCTTCGCCGACGGCCAGCCGCGTGATGCGCGAATCGCCGTGCGAGGAGCCGCGGTCGTGCGGCGGCGCGAACTGGTCGATGCCGAGCACGCGCGCACCGCGTTGCGAGAGCTGGTAGAGGGTGGCCGCGCCGAGGGCGCCCAGGCCGATGACGATCGCGTCGTAATGAGTAGGGGAACGGGTCACGGGGCGAGAGGTTTCGTCGTCACACAAGGTTCAGGTCGAGAAAAGCATCCTTCACCGCGATGGGCTGGGGAATGAGCTTCAGCTGCGCGAACACGTCGGCCAGGCCCTGCTGTTCGCGGGCGATGGCGGGCGTGAGCGCCACGACGCCATAGTGCCGCCGTTCGGTCGCCAGCGCCAGCACCTTGGGCTCGACCTTGAGCTGCGGTGCGAGCGTGGCCACCACGTCGCCGGGGTGGGCCTGCGCCCAGTCGTTGGCCTTGCGCAGCTCGGCGAACACGGTGCGCAGCGTGTCGGCGTTGGCGCGCGCGAAGGCGGGCTGCGCGAAGTGGTAGGTGCGGTTGCCGCTCAGGTCGGTGCCGTCGAACAGCAGGCGCGACTCGGTCGCCACCTGCGCGCCGGCCAGGAACGGGTCCCACAGGCCGATGGCCGCGACGCTGCCCGACTGGTAGGCCGCCACGGTGTCGGAGGCCGTGACGATGTAGACCGGCTCGATGTCTTCGTAGCGCAGGCCGGCCGCCTCGAGTGCGCGGATCAGCACGTACTGGGTGTTGTAGCCGCGGCCGGTGACGACCTTCTTGCCCTTGAGGTCGCGCACGCTGCGGATCGGCGAGTCGCGCGGCACCAGGAAGCCGACGCCGCCGGGGTAGGGGCTTTCGGCCGCGAGGTAGACCAGGCCCTTGCCGCTGGCCTGCTGGAACACGCCGATGCCGTCGGAGGCGTGGCCGAAGTCGATGGCGCCGGCCGCCAGTGCTTCCGACAGCTGGCTGCCGCCGAGGAACTCGCGCCACTCGACGTTCACGCCGGCCGGTGCGAGCGCCTTCTCGAGCTGGCCCGTGCCCTTGAGGATGTTGAGCGTGTTGAACTTCTGGTAGCCGATGCGCAGCGTGCGGGCGCGCGGCTGGGCGAACAGCGGGGCCGAGGCGGCCACGACGGCAGCGCCGACGCCGGCGCGAAGCAGAAGGCGCCGGGAGACGGCGGGCGAGGAAGAGGGTGGGAAGTGCATGGGAAGAGCGGGGCCGCGTCGCGCGGCCGAAGAAGAAAAAAGCAGTCAGTCGAAAGGCAGAGGCTGGCCACTCTAGGGACCGATGCCTTCGCGCGCCACGAAGCTTTTGTCATTTGTTCATGCGCAACTCATCGCTGCATATGCAAGCGGAAATTGCTTCGTTGGCGCCGCACGCGGCGCTGCCTAGAGTCGCGCTCTCTTTTTCCACTTCCAGCGAAGCGCAGGCATGACCCGCAACACCCACTCTTTCACCGTGACCAGCCTGGCCCTGGCAATCGGCGCTCTCACCACCCTGGGCAACATTGCCTGGGCCGACAAGCTCGACGACATCCGCAAGGCCGGTGTGCTGCGCGTGGCCGCGTTCGACGGCAACCCGCCCTTCGGCTACATCGACCCGGCCAGCAAGAAGCAGGTGGGCCACGACATCGACCTGGCGACCGAGTTCGCAAAGAGCCTGGGCGTGAAGATCGAGCTGGTGCCGACCAACCCGGCCAACCGCATCCCGCTGCTCACCTCGGGCAAGGCTGACGTGGTGTTCGCCAGCTTCACCATCACCGACGAACGTGCCAAGGCAGTCGACTTCACCACGCCGTACTTCCTGGTCGGCCAGCAGTTCCTGGCGAAGAAGGGCGTGCTGAAGGAGGCCGCGCAGATCAAGGACATCCGCATCGGTACCGAGAAGGGCACGACGATGGAGTCGAACCTGCGCAAGAACTACCCCGACGCCAAGGTCGTGCTCTACGACGATTCGCCCTTTGCGCTGGCCGCGCTGCGCAACGGCAACGTGCAGGCCATCACCAACGACGGCGTGAAGCTCACGGCGCAGTGGAACGCGATTCCCGACAAGGAGAAGTACGAGATCCCGGCGATCACGGTGTCGAAGGAGTACCTCGGCGCGGCCGTGGCCAAGGGCGAGACGCGCCTGCTCGAGACACTCAACGCCTGGCTGGTCGACAGCGAGAAGAACGGCCGCGCCGTGGCGATCTACGACACCTGGTTCGGTCCGAACAGCAAGGCGCCGCTGCCGCGCCTGCTGAAGATCGGCGACCAGCGCGTGGCCGCCAACTGATGGGGCGCGCAACGACCGGATCGATGCGGCCTTGAGCGATTTCCTGCGCGAGCACCTGCTCGCGCCCCATTACCTCGGCTGGCTGCTCGACGGCTGGCTCGTGACCGTGGGCGCCTCGCTGCTGGTGGCGGCGGGCGCCACGCTGCTGGGTGTCGTCGTGGCGGCGGGGCGCTCGTCGAGCCGGCCCGCGTGGCTGCGCGCGAGCGGCGCGTACGTCTCGCTGTTTCGCAACACGCCGCTGCTGGTGCAGCTCTTCTTCTGGTACTTCGGCGCGCCCAGCCTGCTGCCCGAGGCGCTGCGCGAAGGGCTGCTGGCGGGGCGCTTCGTTTCCTTCGAACTTCTGTCGGCGCTGCTCGGGCTCACGCTGTATGCGGCCGCCTACGTGGGGGAGGACATCCGCTCGGGCATCCGCGGCGTGCCTGAGGGGCAGACGCTGGCGGCACAGGCGCTGGGCTTCACGCGCGCGCAGGTGCTGGCGCAGGTGGTGCTGCCGCAGGCGCTGCGCATCGCGTTGCCGCCGCTGCTGGGGCAGTACATGAACATCGTCAAGAACACCTCGCTCGCGATGGCCGTGGGGCTGGTCGAGCTGTCGTACGCCTCGCGCCAGGTCGAGGCGGAAACCTTCAAGACCTTCCAGGCCTTCGGCGTGGCGACGCTGCTCTACATCGTGACCATCGGCGCGATCGAGCTGCTGGCAGCGTGGGCTGCGCGTCGGCAATCGGCGGTGCCGGGGAGGGCCGCTGCATGACCGATGCATTGCACATGCTGTGGGACAGCCTGCCGTACCTGCTGTGGGGTGCCTTTCCGCAGGGCGAGCTGGGCGGTGCGGCGCTCACGGTGCTGCTCAGCGCCGGCTCGGGCATCGCGTCGGCGCTGCTGGGGCTGGCGTGGGGCATCGGGCTGGCCATGGCGCGGGGGCCGCTGAAGCGCGTGCTGACGCTGGGGCTGGCCTTCCTGCGTGCGATCCCGGTGCTGATGCTGATCTTCTGGACCTACTTCCTGCTGCCGTTCGCGCTGGGCGTGAGCGTGCCGGGCGTGCTGTCGGTGATGTGCGCGCTGTCGCTGGTGGGCGGCGCCTACCTGGCGCACGCGGTGCATGCGGGCATCCGCGGCATCGGGGCCGGGCAGTGGGCGGCGGGGCTGTCGCTCGGGCTCACGCGCTGGGGCACGCTGCGCCACGTCGTGCTGCCGCAGGCGCTGCGGATGATGCTGCCGTCGTTTGTCAACCAGTGGGTCACGCTCGTGAAGGACAGCTCGCTGGCCTACGTGGTGGGCGTGGGCGAGCTGTCGTTCGTGGCCTCGCAGGTGAATGCGCGCACCATGGTCTACCCGGCGGAGATTTTCGTGCTGGTGGGCGCGATCTACTGGCTGCTGTGCACCGGGCTGGACCGGCTGGCCCACGGAGTCGTGCGCCGCGCGCAGGCGGGTGCGCCGGTTGTCATGAACTTTTCTGGAAAAGGTCTTGAGCGCTTCGCATAATCGTCCCGGTCATTCCGACAGCCTTTCTTATTTCAAGGAGTTCCACCTCATGGCACAGACCCGGATCGCCGTCATCGTCGGCAGCCTGCGCAAGGATTCGTTCAACCACAAGCTGGCCCTGGCCCTGGCGCATCTCGCGCCGTCGGACTTCACGTTCGAGACCCTGCGCATCGACGACCTGCCGCTGTACAACCAGGACGACGACGGCAACCAGGCCGCCCAGGTGAAGCGCCTCAAGAGCGAAGTGGCCGCCGCGCAGGGCGTGCTGTTCGTCACGCCCGAATACAACCGCTCGATCCCCGGCGTGCTGAAGAACGCCATCGACCACGCCTCGCGCCCCTATGGCCAGAGCGTGTGGGCCGGCAAGCCGACCGGCGTGCTCGGCATTTCGGTGGGCGCCATCGGCACCGCGCTGGCGCAGCAGCACCTGCGCAACATCCTGGCCTACCTCGACGCGCCCACGATGGGCGGCCCCGAGGTGTTCCTGCAGGCCAAAGAAGGCCTGTTCGACGACAAGGGCCACATCGGCAACGAAGGCACGCAGAAGTTCCTGCAGGGCTGGATGGACAAGTACGTGGCTTGGGTCAAGGCGCACTCGGCAGCCTGAACGCAAGGCAATCGCCCATGAAAAAGCCGCCCCAAGGGCGGCTTTTTCGTTCCGGTGTCGGAGCCATCTAGCTGTTGCACAAGATTCCTCGCCCCTCAGAACGAGGGGTTTCTTCGGGACCGCTAGTGGAGCGATTTAAGCCCGACCACGCCCATGACAATCAGCCCAATGCAAAGTAGCCGGAGTGCCGAAGCCGACTCTCCCAAGAGAACCATGCCCACAATCGCTGTTCCGACCGCACCGATGCCTGTCCACACGGCGTAGGCAGAACCGACTGGCAAATGCCTCAGCGAGAAGGTGAGCAGTGACAGGCTGCCGAGAAGCGAAGCGATCGTGCCTGCCAACACCCAAGGGCGGTCGAATCTTGTGGCCGATTTCAGCCCGACGGCAAATAGGATTTCGAGTCCCCCAGCAGCAAAAAGCGCTACCCATGCGGTCATCGCATTCATGATTGGGCCCATTCGGCTGCGAGTCGCATACGCAAGATCAAAGGCACAGAAGCAACACGGTGCTTTGAGCGACCAACGTGAAAGGACACCTTGCTGCTGAACAGGCAGAAGTGAGCGGCCTGTTGGTCCGTCAAGTGAAATCCGACATACAGGACGAGCTCAGATGCTGTGCCGTGCTCAAACGCGCGCTTACTGAGTTGGCCCCTTACTGCATGCCCACAGAAAACCAGATCCGTTTCCTGCTCGGCATCGGTTTGTTGGGCACGTCGAGACGCTGAGGAAACTTCTTGTTGACCAGTCGTGGGATCGAATGTGATGCGCGCCATCAGTTCGTTGCGTGCAGGAGCCATCGCAACGTAGTTGCTGATTTCATTCTCAATCGCTTCTTCTCGGAGTCCTTGTGCATGCAAGGCTTCCTGGCCCTGCAGCCAAAGCGACTCCTTGGTTTCGAAGCTGACGGCGTATGGCGGCCTTGTCGGCAAGCTGCGAGCGGCTCGGAGATCAAGAAGCCGTTGGCTGTGCGTACCGCGTGCCTGCTCAAACTGCCTGCGTGACAGGGGCTGCGACCCTCTTGGTGAGCGCTGAGTTTCGGTCACTTCAGTTCGCAAGGAGCTTGCCGTTGAAGACGATACGGAAGGTCCGCACAGTCAGTAGCGACAGAGCCGCGGTGAGCAGAATCAGCAAGCCCCACGCAAGCCACGTCAGGGGCTGCGATGACTGCACGGACGCATATTTGAGTGCAGCGTTGACGAGCGCGGCGAGGGGGAAACTGATCGCCCACCACGCGGGACCGAACGCAATGCCCGGCCGAAACACTTTGGGCGCCAGAACCAGGAACAGGAAGAGGCCGAAGTAAAAGAGCATTGCGGCGAAGGCGTCGACTTCGCCTGTGAGATTGGTGTAGGCGAGGAAGCCAACCTCAAACGGAGCCACGAGAATCATCAGAGAAGGCGTCATGGCCGCAGCGAGCGGCTCTCGCTGCACGAGTCTCACGACGATCATCGTGAACATCACCAAGGCGAGGGCCGTGCCAATGCCGGCAGCGACACGCAAAGTCTCGGCGGAGCCCGGTAGATCGGTGTAGGCGAAGGTCACGGCAATGTCCAGCGCGGCAACACCGGGAATCAACCAGGCAGGCACGGCGTGCGAGGGGTCACCCCCGCCGGATAGCAGCCGGGAAACGACGACGTAGCTCACCAGGAGTGTCGTGACGGTGCCAACGATCCACAACACCAGTCCCACCTGCCCGAAGTAGTGGCCCAGTACGGCCGACTGCAGCAACAGCGAGATGGTGATTGTTCCGAAGAAGTTGCCAGCGATGGGGTGGCGGAACTCGGCCAGGACAGCGTCGGGATGCTTCACCAGCTTGAAAAGATACGCGACCGTGATGGCCAGAAAAACGAGGCTGGAAAAGATGCTCAGGGCATCCGCGACTTGCGGGCCAAAGCCAAGAGACTGGGTGGCCAGGCGCCAACCCAGTGCAAGGCCTGAGAGGCCCATGACAGCTCCGAAAAGGTTGACAGGAAGATTTCGGATGGAACCAGTTACTGCAGGGCGGGACTGCTGTTCAGCAGAGAGGAGATCGGCGGTCATTTGTTGCTCCGTATGTTGGCGGAAAGTGCCATGTGCGAAAGTTTCCGCCAACAGGCGAGGGCGCGGGCTGCAGTCCTCCGTTCTTTTCTGCCAATGTTCAAGCAGATACAGCCGACCTCGTTAAAGCATGGTCAAACCCCGTGGCTTGAATTGCCAATCCCGTGAGATCCGGCCAAACTTCCGGCACGGCGCGCCCATGGCGTGCATGACGGAGCCACCCCGATGCGTATCGCCATCCTTGCTTTCCCACGTGTTCAGCTGCTTGATGTTGTCGGCCCGGCTGACATCTTTGCCGAGGCTTCGAGGCAGCTGGGAGATCCGCGCGCGTACCGTGTGCAGGTCATCGCCCCAGATGAAGGGGCACTCAAGAGCAGCAGCGGGCTGCGTCTGATGATCGATGCCACGATTGCCAGCCATCGAGGTGCGATCGACACGTTGCTGGTTGCGGGCAGTCCAGATGTGCACAGCGTGACGGGCAACGAAGCGCTCAAGACGTGGCTTCGGCAGCAATGTGGGAGGGTGCGACGCATCGGGTCGGTTTGCAGCGGTGCCTTTGTGTTGGCAGCCGCCGGTCTTCTGAGCGGAAAGAAGGTGGCCACGCACTGGAATGCAGCAGACCGACTTGCCGCGGACTATCCAACTACAGACGTTGACGCTGACGCGATATTCGTGAGAGATGGGAATCTCTACACATCGGCGGGCGTATCTGCCGGAATGGATCTCGCGCTCGCTCTGGTCGAGGAAGATCATGGGCGCGATCTGGCACTTCGCGTGGCTCGCGAGATGGTGATGTTTCTGAAGCGCCCCGGAGGCCAGTCCCAGTTCAGTGCGCACCTCGCGGCCCAGACCGCCGAGCGTTCCGCAATTCGTGAGATTCAAGACTTTGTCCTGGGCAACCTCCGGGCCGACCTCAGCGTGCCTGCGCTCGCCCTGCAAGCAAAGATGAGTGAGCGGAACTTTGCGCGGATTTTTCGACTTGAGGCTGGCATGACGCCTGCAGACTATGTCGAGAGCGTTCGAATCGACGCAGCGCGTAGGCGCATCGAGGAGTCAAACGTTTCGTTGAAGGGTTTGGCCGACGAAGTAGGCTATGCCAATGGGGACGGCCTTCGCCGGGCGTTTCACCGGCGGCTCGGGGTCGGACCTGCGGACTACCGCAAAAGATTCTCCAGCTGAAGCTCTTGGGTCTGCAGAAGGTAGCGCACAGTGAACGCTCGATTGGCCCAGACAGCTCTACGCTGCATGGGCTCAACCAAGCGGCAATGACATCCAGCTTCTTAAGCGACTGGTTCTGTTGGCTTTTGCATCAGCCAGACAAGTCCGTTCCGGCCGCGGAAGCTTCAGGCGGCTTGCGCGACGTTCTTCTGGTTCGCGGCTTCGGTCGTGGCCACGAGGATGTCGGCGCGGGCGGCGGCCAGGGCGGCGGCCTTGGGCGCGTCACCCATCGCGATGCCTTCGGCGCGCACGAAGCGCACGTCGGTGATGCCGAAGAAGCCGAAGATCACCTTCAGGTAGCTCTCCTGGTGTTCCGCGGCCTGGCCACCTTCGGAGGTCGAGTAGATGCCGCCGCGGCTCGAAGCCACGATCACCGTCTTGCCGCCGGCCAGGCCGACGGGGCCCTTCTCGGTGTACTTGAAGGTGCGGCCGGCTTGCGCGAGGCGGTCGATCCAGGCCTTGAGCTGGGTCGGGATGGTGAAGTTGTACAGCGGGGCGCCGAGCACCACGACGTCGGCGGCCAGGAACTGGGTCACCAGCTTTTCGGACAGGGCGTTCTCGCGCAGTTGCGCTTCGGTCGGTTGGGCCTGCACGCCGGTCTTGATGCCGAGGGCGTCGACGCCGAAGTGCGAGGGCGCGTCCACGGCGAGGTCGAGGTACTCGACCTGGGTGTCGGGGTGGGCGGCGCGCCATGCGGCGACGGTTTCGGCGGTCAGCTGGCGCGAGGTGGAGCCGGCGGCGAGGATGCTGGAGTCGATGTGGAGCAGCTTCATGTCAGTCAATCACTTTCTGTGCAAGGTGTCGGCGCTGAGAAGTGGCCGGCGTTGGGAGAATTCTATTTTTGATGTGAGTGGCTGATAAGTGGCCAAAATTTGATCAGATCGTTCTGTTGGTAGGACAATAAAGCCATGCAAGACCTCAACGACATGGTGTTCTTCGCCGAGGTGGCCGAGCGGGGCGGCTTTGCCGCCGCCAGCCGGGCGCTGGGCATCCCCAAATCGCGGCTGTCGCGCCGCGTGGCCGAGCTCGAGGAGCGCCTGGGCGTGCAGCTGATGCAGCGCAGCACGCGCCGCCTGTCGCTCACGCCGGCCGGCGAGATCTACCTGCGGCATGCCTCGGCGATGCGCGATGCGGCGCAAGCGGCGGCCGAGGCGGTGGCGCAGGTGCAGACCGAGCCGAGCGGGCTGGTGCGGCTGACCTGCCCGGTCACCATCTCGCACAGCGGGCTGGCGCAGCTGATGCCGGTGTTCATGGCGCGCCACCCGGCGGTGCGCGTCGACATGCGCGTCATCAACCGGCCGGTGGACCTGATCGAGGAGGGCATCGACATCGCGCTGCGCGTGCGCCCGACCATCGAGGACAGCACGGTGCTGGTGGCCAAGACCTTCGGCCACAGCCGCGGCGTGCTGGTCGCGAGCCCGACGCTGCTGGCCAGCCAGGGCCCGGTCGATACGCCCGCCGACCTCGCGAAGCTGCCCACGGCGGCCATGTCGGTCAACGGGGAAGGGCGCTCGGAGTGGCGGCTCGAAGGCCCGGAAGGCCGCAGCCACGTGCATGTGCACACGCCGCGCTACGTGGCCGACGACCTCGCGACGCTGCAGTTCGGCGCGCTGGGCGGTGTCGGCGTGACCCTGCTGCCCGACTACATGTGCAGTGCCGACATCGAGGCGGGCCGGCTGGTGCGGGTGCTGCCCGGCTGGGGGCCGTCGCCGGTGGTGGCGCACATGGTGTTTCCGGCGCGGCGGGCGCTGGTGCCGGCGGTGCGGCGGCTGATCGACTTCCTGTCCGAACACCTGCAAAGCGAGCAGATGCGGATGTTCTGAGGCAGATTGCTATCTAAAAGATAGCGTCATAGTGGGCCTGCGCAGGTTCTATATGCGAAAAACGTCATATCCAAACAAACAGATATTCGTTTGCCATTGAAGCAGCGGTTCGCACAATCCAGGGCTTCACCCCCTCCTTGGAGCGACCATGGCAACCCTGCGACTCGGCGACACCGCCCCCAATTTCACCCAGGACTCCAGCGAAGGCCCGATCGACTTCTATCAGTGGGCCGGCGATTCGTGGATCGTGTTCTTCTCGCACCCGGCCGATTTCACGCCCGTGTGCACCACCGAGCTCGGCAAGACGGCGGCGCTGTCGGGCGAGTTCGCCAAGCGCGGCGTCAAGCCCATCGCGCTGAGCGTCGACCCGGCCACCAAGCACAAGGAGTGGATCGGCGACATCAACGAGACGCAGAACACCACCGTCAATTTCCCGATCATTGCGGACGCCGACCGCAAGGTGGCCGACCTGTACGACCTGATCCACCCGAACGCCTCGACCACGGCCACGGTGCGCAGCGTCTACATCATCGACCCCAAGAAGGTCATCCGCACCACCATCACCTACCCGGCGTCGACCGGCCGCAACTTCGACGAGATCCTGCGCGTCATCGACTCGCTGCAGCTCACCGACAGCCACAAGGTCGCCACGCCCGTGAACTGGAAGGACGGTGACGACGTCGTCATCGTGCCGAGCATCCAGGACCCGGCCGAGCTGGCCGAGCGCTTCCCCAAGGGCTTCAAGGCCGTCAAGCCTTACCTGCGCATCACGCCGCAGCCCAACAAGTAAGAAGCCGCAGGACCGCGCCGTCATGCAGACTCGTGTCGTCATCGTGCCCGGTTGGCGCGACTCCGGGCCCGGCCATTGGCAGAGCCTGTGGGAAGAACGCATTCCGGGCGCGGCGCGGGTGGCGCAGGACGACTGGGCCTCGCCCAAGCGCGACGCCTGGGTGCCCGCGCTGGCCAAGCTGGTGCTCGAAAGCGAAGGCCCCGTGGTCATCGCGGCGCACAGCCTGGGCTGCATCGCCACCGCGCACCTGCCGCCCGAGGCCGCCGCCCGCATCCAGGGCGCGCTGCTGGTGGCGCCGGCCGACCCCGAGCGCCGCGCGGTGCTGTCCGACTTCGCACCCGTGCCCTACGCGGCGCTGCCGTACCGCAGCATCGTGGTGGCGAGCAGCAACGATCCCTATTGCCCGATCCGCCTGGCGGGCGCCTATTCGCGCGCCTGGGGCAGCGAGTTCGTGCGCATGCAGAATGCGGGGCACATCAACATCGATTCGGGGCACGGAGACTGGCCGCTCGGCCTGGCCCTGCTGCAATCGTTGACCGACGAACCCGCCGCCTGGTCGGCGGGACGTGAATTTTCAGAAAACCTGGCAACCACATGACTTCCAGAATCAAGACCTTCGTCGCCGTGCTCGCGCTGGCGTCCTCCGCACTCGCCGGCAGCACCGCCTTCGCACAAGGCACGGGGCTGCTGAACGCCTCGTACGACGTGGCGCGCGAGTTCTACAAGGACTACAACGCGGCCTTCGTGGCGAACTACAAGAAGGCCACGGGCAAGGACGTCAAGATCGACCAGTCGCACGGCGGCTCCAGCGCCCAGGCGCGCGCCGTGGCCGACGGCCTGGATGCCGACGTGGTGACCATGAACACCTCGACCGACATCGACTTCCTGGCCAACGCCGGCGTGGTCGCCAAGGACTGGAACAAGAAGTTCCCCGAGAACGCATCGCCCACCACCTCGACCATGCTGCTGCTGGTGCGCAACGGCAACCCCAAGGGCATCAAGGACTGGGACGACCTGGTCAAGCCCGGCGTGCAGGTCGTGATCGTCAACCCCAAGACCGGCGGCAACGGTCGCTATGCCTACCTGGCCGCCTGGGGCTACATCAAGAAGAAGGGCGGCACCGACGCCCAGGCTGCCGAGTTCGTCGGCAAGCTGTTCAAGAACGTGCCGGTGCTGGCACGCGGCGGCCGCGACGCGACCACCGCCTTCCTGCAACGCAACATCGGCGATGCGCTGATCACCTTCGAATCCGAAGTGGTCTCGATCGACCGCGAATTCGGCACCGGCAAGGTCGACTCGGTGTACCCGTCGATCTCCATCGTGGCCGAGAACCCGGTCGCCATCGTCGAGCGCACCGTCAAGAAGAAGGGCACGGGCGAGCTGGCCAAGGCCTACCTCGACTGGCTGTACTCCGAAGAAGCGCAGGAAATCGCCGCCAAGCATGCGCTGCGCCCGCGTTCGCAGACCGTGCTCAAGAAGTACGCCTCGACCTTCAAGCCGCTGCAGCTGTTCACGGTGCAGGAACTGTTCGGCAGCCTGAGTGAAGCGCAGAAGGTGCACTTCAATGACGGCGGCCAGTTCGACAAGCTCTACACGCCCGGCGCGAAGTAAATGAGCGGCGCTGCTTCTTCGGCGCTCCCGGCAGCGGGAGCGCCTTTTTCACGTGCCAACCGGGCAGGGGGCGCCAAGCGCGTGCTGCCCGGTTTCCACATCACGCTCGGCTTCACGGTCTTCTATCTGTGCCTGATCGTGCTGATCCCGCTGTCGGCGCTGGTCTTCAAGACTTTCACGATGACCTGGGAGCACTTCTGGGTGTCGGTGACCGCGCCGCGCGTGATGGCCTCGTACCGCCTGACCTTCGGCGCCTCGCTGATTGCCGCCATGGTGAACGCGGTGTTCGGCCTGCTGGTGGCCTGGGTGCTGGTGCGCTACAAGTTCCCGGGCAAGCGCATCGTCGATGCGCTGGTCGACCTGCCGTTCGCGTTGCCCACGGCCGTGGCCGGCATCTCGCTCACGGCGCTGCTCGCGGGCAACGGCTGGATCGGGCAGCTGCTCGAGCCGCACGGCATCAAGCTGGCGTTCACGCCGGCGGGCATCGTGATTGCGCTGATCTTCATCGGGCTGCCCTTCGTGGTGCGCACGGTGCAGCCGGTGCTCGAAGACGCCGAGAAGGAACTCGAAGAAGCCGCCACCTCGCTGGGCGCCACGCGCCTGCAGACCTTCACGAAGGTGATCTTTCCGTCGATCGCACCCGCGCTGCTGACGGGCTTCGCGATGGCCTTCGCACGCGCCATCGGCGAGTACGGCTCCGTGATCTTCATCGCCGGCAACATGCCGATGATTTCCGAGATCACGCCGCTCATCATCATCGGCAAGCTGGAGCAGTACGACTACACGGGCGCCACCGCGGTCGCGCTGGTGATGCTCGTGCTGTCGTTCATCCTGCTGCTGGTCATCAACGGCCTGCAAGCCTGGCAACGCAAGCGCGCAGGAGCCTGACATGAGCGCACCTTCGAAAATCATCCGCCGCGCGCAGGCCGGCACCACCGAGTCGGCCTGGGTCCGCTGGACGCTGATCGGCATCGCCCTGGCGTTCATGTTCCTGTTCCTCGTGCTGCCGCTGGCGGCCGTGGCCGTCGAGGCGCTGCGCAAGGGCCTGAACGTCTACCTCGAGGCGCTGAAGGAACCCGATGCGTGGAGCGCCATCCGCCTCACGCTGATCACCGCGGCCATCGCGGTGCCGATGAACCTCGTCTTCGGCGTGGCCGCAGCGTGGGCCATCGCCAAGTTCGAGTTCCGCGGCAAGGCCTTCCTCACCACGCTGATCGACCTGCCGTTCGCGGTGTCGCCGGTGGTGGCGGGCCTGATCTACGTGCTGGTGTTCGGCGCGCAGGGCTGGTTCGGACCGTGGCTGGCGGAGCACGACATCAAGATCATCTTCGCCGTGCCCGGCATCGTGCTGGCCACCGTGTTCGTGACCTTTCCCTTCATTGCGCGCGAACTCATTCCGCTGATGCAGGCGCAGGGCACCGACGAGGAACAGGCCGCCATCGTGCTCGGCGCGACCGGCTGGCAGACCTTCCGGCGCGTGACCTTGCCCAACATCAAGTGGGGCCTGCTGTACGGCGTGATCCTGTGCAACGCGCGCGCCATGGGCGAGTTCGGCGCGGTGTCGGTGGTGTCGGGCCACATCCGCGGCCAGACCAACACGATGCCGCTGCACGTCGAGGTGCTCTACAACGAATACCAGTCGGTGGCCGCCTTCGCGGTGGCCTCGCTGCTGGCGATCCTGGCGCTGGTCACCCTGGTGATCAAGTCGGTCATCGAGTGGCGCCATGAGCGCGAAATGAAAGCCATCGCCGAGCTGCCGCCCGAGCGTCCCCCCGAGCCTTCGGCGGCCTGAGAAGACGAGAGAACAAGACCATGAGCATCGAAATCCGCAACATCAGCAAGCAGTTCGGCGACTTCCGGGCGCTGAACAACGTGAACCTCGACGTCGAGTCGGGCGAACTCGTCGCGCTGCTCGGCCCCTCGGGCTGCGGCAAGACCACGCTGCTGCGCATCATCGCGGGCCTGGAAACGGCCGACACCGGCAGCATCCACTTCTCGGGCGAAGACACGACCGACGTGCACGTGCGCGAACGTCAGGTCGGCTTCGTGTTCCAGCATTACGCGCTGTTCCGCCACATGACCGTGTTCGAGAACGTGGCCTTCGGCCTGCGCGTGAAGCCGCGCAAGGAGCGCCCGAGCGACGCGCAGATAAAGGCCAAGGTGACCGACCTGCTCAAGCTGGTGCAGCTGGACTGGCTGGCCGACCGCTACCCGTCGCAGCTGTCCGGCGGCCAGCGCCAGCGCATCGCGCTGGCCCGCGCGCTGGCGGTGGAGCCCAAGGTGCTGCTGCTGGACGAACCCTTCGGCGCACTCGACGCCAAGGTGCGCAAGGAACTGCGCCGCTGGTTGCGCCGGCTGCACGACGAGCTGCACGTCACCTCGATCTTCGTCACGCACGACCAGGAAGAAGCACTCGAGGTGGCCGACCGCGTGGTGGTCATCAACAAGGGCCGCATCGAGCAGGTCGGTTCGCCGCAAGATGTGTGGGACAAGCCCGCGAGCCCGTTCGTGTACGGCTTCCTGGGCGACGTGAACCTGTTCCACGGCCGGGCCGACAACGGCGCCGTGCAACTGGACGGCATGCGCATCGACTCGCCCGAGCACAGCAGCGCGCGCGACGCCAAGGCGCTGGCCTACGTGCGCCCGCATGACCTCGATGTGACACGCTACGTGTCGGGTGCCACGGGCATCGTCGCCACGCTGTCGCGCGCGATCGTGGTCGGACCGATCGCGCGGCTGGAACTTGAGCCCACCGAAACGAATCCAGATAATCCGGGCTCCGGAACCATCATCGAAGCGCAACTCCCTGCGCAACAGTTCCGCGACCTGGGCTTGAAGGAAGGCGACACCGTCGTCGCCAACCCCCGCAAGGCCAGGGTGTTCGTAGAAGAAGATTGGGTATCTCCTTGATCCATTGGTACTTCGGCGCGCCGCGCCGCGCGCTCGGGCTGATCTGCCTGGCCTGTGTCCTCATGCTGGCCTTCGGGCTGTATCTGCAGCACGTGGTCGGGCTCGAACCCTGCCCGATGTGCATCGTGCAGCGCTATGCGCTGATGCTGGTGGCGCTGTTCACCGGCTTGGCGGCGCTGTTCAGCAGCCGCGGTCTGCAGGTGACGGGCGGGGTGCTGGCGCTGGCGGCGGCGGTGGGCGGTGCCTACACGGCGGCGCAGCAGAGCTGGCTGCAGTGGTATCCGCCCGAAGTCGTCTCGTGCGGGCGCGACCTGTACGGGATGATCGAGACCTTCCCGCTCAAGCGCGCGCTGCCGATGATCTTCCGCGGCGGCGGCGACTGTTCCAAGATCGACTGGTCGCTGTTCGGCCTGACGCTGGCGAACTGGTCGTTCATCGCGTTCACGGTGCTGGCGCTGTTGCTCCTCACCTTGCTCTTGCGCCGGCGCACCGCGCGCTGAGTTCTTTTTCAGTAGTTGTTGCGGCGTGGCCCGCTGTCCTTCGAGGGCAGCGGGCCACGCCGTTTTCAGGGGTCGCTGCGCAGGCCTGTGCAAAAAGCCCGTCAAAACGCATGCTTTAGCAGGCCTTCAGCAACCGGGGCTAGGATGAACCGCATCCCTTCCCGGGCCTCGCCGCCCGTTTCATCCCACTTCTTCACTGCATGCCCACCACTCCTTCGCGACGATCGCGCAAGCTCCTTGTCGGCCTGGCCTTGCTCGTCGCGCTGGCCATCGCGGCCTTCTTCTGGCTGAGCCCGCCGAAGAAAAGCGACTACCTGACCGCCACCGTGCAGCGCAGCGACCTGGAGAACGCGGTGCTCGCCACCGGCGTGCTGCAGGCTCTCAAGCAGGTCGAGGTGGGCGCGCAGGTGTCCGGCCAGCTCAAGTCGCTGAAGGTGGTGCTCGGCCAGACGGTGAAGAAGGGCGACTGGCTGGCCGAGATCGACCCCGTCATCTCGCAGAACACGCTCGCACAGGAGCAGGCCAAGCTGGAGAACCTGCAGGCCCAGAAGCTCGCCAAGGAAGTGCGCGTGAAGCAGGCCGAGCTCACCTGGGCGCGCCAGCGCGAGATGCTGGCGCAGGACGCCGCCGCGCGCCAGGACCTGGAAGGCGCCGACACCGAGCTGCGCGCGCTGCGCGCCGACGCCGTCTCGCTCGACGCGCAGATCCGCCAGCAGAAGCTGGCCCTGGCCTCGGCGCAGACCAACCTGTCGTACACCCGCATCGTCGCGCCCATCGACGGCGACGTGGTGTCGATCAGCACGCTCGAAGGCCAGACCGTGGTGGCCTCGTTCCAGGTGCCCACGCTGATGAAGCTGGCCGACCTGTCGACCATGACCGTGAAGGCCCAGGTGTCCGAGGCCGACGTGGTGCGCGTGAAGGCCGGCCAGCCGGTGTACTTCACCATCCTGGGCGACCCCGACACGCGCTACCACGGCACGCTGCGCGCGGTGCAGCCCTCGCCCGAGAAGATCAACAACGCCGTCTTCTTCAACGCGCTGTTCGACGTGCCCAACCCCGAGCGCACGCTGCGCGTCGACATGACGGCGCAGGTCGCCATCCTGCTGGGCGAGGCCAAGCAGGCGCTGACCGTGCCGCTCACCGCGCTCGGCACGCGCGACAAGGACGGCCGCCACGAAGTGCGCGTGCTCCTGCCCGACCAGCGCGTGGAAAAGCGGCAGGTGCGCGTGGGCATCAGCAACAACTTCCAGGCGCAGGTGCTCGAAGGCCTGAAGGAGGGCGACAGCGTCATCACCGGCGACGCCTCGGCGCTGGAAAAGACCGACGGCAATGACAGCGGCAACCGGAGGCCGCGCCAGTGACGCAACCGCTGCTGACCCTGCGCGGCATCGGCCGCAACTTTCCCTCGGGCGAGCAGGAGGTCCAGGTGCTGAAAGATGTCGACCTGGACATCGGCCACGGCGAAATGCTGGCCATCGTCGGCGCCTCGGGCTCGGGCAAGTCGACGCTGATGAACATCCTCGGCTGCCTCGACCGGCCGAGCACCGGCACCTACATCGTGTCGGGCCAGGACGTCGGCACACTCGACAGCGATGCGCTCGCCGCGCTGCGGCGCGAGCACTTCGGCTTCATCTTCCAGCGCTACCACCTCATGCAGCACCTGACGGCCACCGGCAACGTCGAGGTGCCCGCCGTCTATGCCGGCACCGAGGGCTCGGCGCGCGACGCGCGGGCACGGCAGCTGCTCGCGAGCCTGGGCCTGGAAGACCGCACCGAGCACCGGCCGAGCCAGCTCTCGGGCGGCCAGCAGCAGCGCGTCAGCATCGCGCGCGCGCTCATGAACGGCGGGCAGGTCATCCTGGCCGACGAGCCCACCGGCGCGCTCGACAGCAAGAGCGGCCAGGAGGTCATCGGCATCCTGCGCGAGCTGCATGCGCAGGGGCACACGATCATCATCGTGACGCACGACATGCAGGTGGCACGCTGCACCGAACGCATCATCGAGATCGCCGACGGCGCGATCGTGGGCGACCGGCCGAACGTGCCGACCGTGGCCGCGCCCGCGCAGACCGTCGGCGACGACACCCCCACGCCGCCCGCGATGACCCGCCCCACGCTGGGCATCGCGCGCTTCAGCACCGGCTGGGCGCGTTTCTCCGAAGCCTTCCGCATGGCCTGGCGCTCGATGATGGCGCACCGCATGCGCACGGCGCTGACCATGCTGGGCATCATCATCGGCATCACCTCGGTGGTGTCGATCGTGGCCATCGGGGAGGGCGCCAAGCGCTTCGTGCTGGCCGACATCAAGGCCATCGGCACCAACACGCTCGACATCTACCCGGGCCACGACTTCGGCGACGACAAGGCCGCGAGCATCCGCACGCTGCTGCCCGCCGACCTGCAGGCCATCGCCGCGCAGCCCTTCGTGCACAGCGTCACGCCGACCACCATGCGCAGCCTGCGCCTGCGCTACCGCAGCGCCGACGTCAACGGCAACGTGAACGGCGTCAGCGACAACTTCTTCAGCGTGCGCGACATCCAGATGGCCAGCGGCACGGACTTCGACGCCAACGACGTGCGGCACCAGTCGCAGGTGGTGGTGATCGACCAGAACACGCGGCGCAAGCTCTTTCCCGACGGCACCGACCCGGTCGGCAAGATCATCCTGGTGGGCAGCCTGCCGTGCACCGTGATCGGCGTGGCGCAGGAAAAGAAGAGCATGTTCGGCGAGAACAAGTCGCTCAACATCTGGCTGCCCTACAGCACCGGTGCAAGCCGCCTCTTCGGCCAGCAGCACTTCGACAGCATCACCGTGCGCATCCGCGACGACCAGCCCACCAAGGCGGCCGAAGAGAGCATCGTGCGGCTGCTCACGCTGCGCCACGGCGGCAAGGACTTCTTCACCTTCAACATGGACAGCATCGTGAAGACGGCCGAGCGCACGAGCCAGTCGCTCACGCTGCTGCTGTCGCTGATCGCGGTGATCTCGCTCGTGGTGGGCGGCATCGGCGTGATGAACATCATGCTGGTGTCGGTGACCGAGCGCACCCGCGAGATCGGCATCCGCATGGCCGTGGGCGCGCGCCAGAGCGACGTGCTGCAGCAGTTCCTGACCGAGGCCGTGCTCGTGTGCCTGGTCGGCGGTTTCATCGGCGTGGTGCTGTCGTACGGCATCAGCTTTGTGTTCTCGCTGTTCGTGAAGCAATGGCAAATGATCTTTTCGCTGGGGGCCGTGGTGTCGGCCTTCCTGTGCGCGTCGCTCATCGGCGTGCTGTTCGGGTACCTGCCGGCGCGCAACGCCGCGCGGCTCGACCCCATCGAGGCGCTGGCGCGTGAGTAGCGCGCGACCGACCCTGACGGGCCTCGCCATCGCGCTGGCGCTCGGCGGCTGCACGTTGTTCGCGCCGGAGCGGCGCGAACACCGACCGCTCGGCGTGCCGCAGGCCTGGCAGCAGCAACAGCCCCTGCCGCAGAACGCAGCGGCCGTGCCGCAGGCCCGCTGGTGGACCGCCTTCCACGACGCGCGGCTCGACACCCTGATCGACAGCGCCCTGCGCACCAACAACAACCTGGCCGCCGCCGGCATCCGCGTGCAGCGGGCGCAGCTGCAGGCCGGCCTGGCGAACACCAACCTCACGCCCGGCGTGACGGGGCAACTGGGCACCCAGCGCAGCTTCGACCTGAAGCGCGGCGGCGTGGCCGCATCGAGCGCGAGCTCCTTGCTGAGCCTGAGCTACGAAGTCGACCTGTGGGGCCGCCTGTCGGCACAGCGCAGCGTCGCCGACTGGGAGCTGCAGGCCACCCAGTCCGACCGCGAGGCTACGGCGCTGGCGCTGGTGGGCACCACGGCCGGGCTGTACTGGCAGACCGGCTACCTGAACCACCGCATCGCGCTGAGCGAAGCCGGCATGGCCGATGCACGGCGCATCCAGGCGCTGGTGCGCGCCAAATATGCGGCGGGTGCCGTGTCCGGGCTCGACGTCGCGCAGGCGGGCCAGAACCTCGCGAGCCAGGAGGCCGCGCACACGCAGCTGCTGCAGCAGCGCGTCGAGGCGCGCAACGCGCTGGCCATCCTGTTCGACATGCCGCCCGACGCCCCGAGGGACGAGCCCTCCCAACTGCCGGACACCGCCTTGCCCGTGATCGATGCCGGCCTGCCCGCCAGCCTGCTGGCTCGCCGGCCCGACCTGCGTGCCGCGGAGCAGCGCCTGCGGTCCTCGCTGGCGAACGTCGATGCCACGCGCACCAGCTTCTATCCGGTGCTGAGCCTCACGGGTTCGCTGGGCGCGGGGAGCAATGCATTGGGCGAGGTGCTGAAGAACCCGGTCGCGACCCTCGGTGCCGGCCTGGTGCTGCCTTTCCTGCAATGGAACACCGCGCGGCTGACCGTCGCCGTGTCCCAGACGCGTTATGAAGAAGCGGTGGTCGGGTTCCGCCAGTCGCTGTACACCGCGCTGTCCGAGGTGGAAAATGCGCTGTCGTCGCGAACCCAGTTGCAGGACGAAAGCGTCAAGCTGGCCCTGGCGTTACAGCAGGCGCAGCGTGCGGAGGCCTTGTCGGAAGTGCGTTACCGCGCTGGCGCCACCGCGTTGCAGCCCGTGCTCGACGCCAAGGACAAGCGGCGCGCCGCGGAGGAGTCACTGGCGCAGAACCGTCTGAACCAGCTCAACGCCACGATGACGCTGTACAAGGCGTTGGGCGGCGCGGCCATCGTCGAGTAGGAAGAGAGGAAGAGCTCCCACACCACAGCAGGTGCCCGGCAGGCGGTGCGGTGTGGGCGGCCCCTCTGTGCCGCCGAGGAGCGCAGCGTTTCGCGGATCAGGGCTCGCAGCTGTTTGAGCGAAGCGAGTTCTGCGAGACCCCGCGAAACGCGAGCACCGCAGGGCAGCCGCGAAGCGGCCGGCGCAGTGGGGCCGACCGCGCCGTATCGCCTGCCGGGCGCCCCCTCAAAAAGAGGCTAGGCCTGAAACGGCGGCGCCCCCCGCAATTTGCGAAAGAGCAACCCAGGCAGCCGCAAGACAAACTCCACCATCAACCGCGTGTGCATCCAAGTCAGCAGCACGTTGTCCCGCCCATAGCGAAAGTGCGACACCCCGCCTTCTTCAGCCGTCAGGTACTTCACAGGCGCATCGATGTTCACCGGCTTGACCCCGCGCCAGGCCAGCCGCACGACCGCCTCGGTATCGAAGTCGAAACGCCGCATCCACGGCTGCCGCGCCATCACAGCGATCAGGTCGACCACCGGGTACACGCGAAAACCGTAAAGCGAATCGCCGACACCCGCGAACAGCGTCTCGAGCTGCGTCCAGCCGTTCGATACCCGCCGCCCACGCACCCGCAGCAGCGGCGCGCTTGCATCGAACACCGGCCGGCCCAGCACCATCGTCTCGGGCCGCGCCAGCGAGGCGTTCATGAAAGAGGGGATCAGGTCCGCCGGATGCTGCCCGTCGGAATCCATCGTGAGCGCATGCGTGAAGCCGGCGTCCTTCGCGGCCCGCAAGCCGTGCAGCACCGCCGAGCCCTTGCCCTGGTTCTGCGGCAGCACCCACACACGCAGCCCCGGATCGCCGGCCGCCATCTGCTGCAGCCGCTCGCCCGTGCCGTCGTCGCTGCCGTCGATCACCACCCACACCGGGTTCCATTGGGCCCGCGCGGCGGCGACCGTCGAGAACAGGCGCTCGCCCGTGTTGTAGCTGGGGATCAGGACAAGGTGGGTGCGCGAGGCGTCTGCTGGCATTCGGGGGACGCGTCGGTGGCGCGCTGCTCCATGTGTTGACGGAAATAGTGCTCCAGCTCGACCTGCAACGCATCGCTGTCCTGCGTCGGCGCAAAGCGCTTGCCCAGCCGCAGCGTGAAGACGATGGGCAGCGGCGGCACGCGCCACAGCGGCCAGCCCTTGCCGAGGTAGGGCGAGTCGGTGTCGATGAACACGGTCTGGATCGGCGCCTGCGCCAGCTTGGCGATCAGCGTGGTGCCGGGGCGGAAGGGGTTCAGCGGCGGCGTCACCGTGCGCGTGCCTTCGGGAAAGATCACGAGCTGGCCGCCCTGGCGCAAGTCGTTGACCGCCAGGCGCACCATCGTGCGGGCCGACTTGTTGCTGATGTAGCGTGCCAGCCGGGCTCCGGCGCCGAGGAAGATGTTGCCCATCAGCTCCGCCTTCATGATGCAGGCGCTGCGCGGCAGCCGCGCCACCAGCAGCAGCGCATCGAGCATGGTCGGGTGGTTGGCCACGAAGATCACGCCGGGTTCGTTGCGCATCGGGTCCAGGCACGAGGCGTCGATGCGCATCATGCCGGTGACGGACGCGAGCCACCAGAACATCCGGTAGGCAAAGGCGATGGTCATGCGGCCCAGCGCGCGCGCCGGCGCAGCCGGCATCACCGGGTACAGCAGCATGGCGACGAAGTTCCAGACCAGCGAGATCAGTCCGAGGAACAGCAGCAGCGCATAGAGCATCAGCGCGAGCGGGATCGACGTGAGAAGACGCAGCACGTTCATGGGTGGTGTCGGTCGGACGGGCGGACGGCGGGCCGCTCAGGCGGCCTGCAGCCGGCCGGCGGCGACCGTGTGGGCCTCGATCTCGACCAGCAGATCGCTGCGGCAGATGTCGGCTTCCAGGTACACCGCATGGCGGGCCATCGGCGACTGGGCGCCGAGCGCGGCTTCGATCACCTCGCGCACGGCCTCGGTGTCCGACGGATGCCGCACGTACACCACGCAGTCGAGCGCATCGAGCGAGAAGCGCGCCGTGGTCTGCGCATGGGCGGAGGCGATCACGGCCTCGAGGTTGCGCAGCGTTTCACGGGCCTGCTCACGCACGTCGCCGTGGTGCACCGTTTCGTGGCCGACGATGCTCGCCGTGCCCGAGATGAAGAGCGCGACCTGGTCGTCGCCGATGTCCGCCAGCGCGGCGCGCGAGAAGGTCGGCGAGCGCGGGCCGTAGGTTTCGGGATAGCGGTAGGCCGACACCTGCCGCGGGTTCTCGACCGGCAGCGGCGCGGCGCGTCCCGCAAGAAAACGGATCGACAGCGCGCCCTGGCGGATGCCCAGCGCGCAGGCGGCCGGGGCACCCTCGAAGGCAGCGCGGCCGGCTTCGAAGAAGGCCTCTTGGCGGCCGAGGTTGAACTGACGATACCGCTCGAGACCGCCGCCGTCGGCGTTGATGCGCGGCAGGTAGTTCCAGATGCGCTGCAGGTGCGGCGTGCCGGCCTGCTCGAGCGTGCGGAACAGGTCGCGGTAGGCGCGCTGTGCGAGCTCGGTCAGTCCCTGGCCTTCGACGGCTTCATCGAGGTCGATGGCGCCGAGCAGCCAGTGCCCGTCGGTGCGCCAGCGCGCGATGCCGGTGGTGCCCGACCGGACCTGGGTGCCGTCACCTGCGTGTCCCACGTGCCACACATCCGCCATCGCGCCTTGCGGCGACAGCACGCGCGCGTTGACCGTGGGCATCCAGGCGACACCGTGCGGCGTGCCGTAGCCGAGCGCGGCGAAGGGCGCATGGCTGTGCGTGGCCAGCGCAAGGCTGTCCGGCAGCGAGAGGCGCTCCACGCGCAGGGGGGAATGAAGGAGGTCGTCCTGGGGGCGCACGTTCAGCGAACCTCGTCGGCGGTGGATTCGGGTTTGCGGCCGGTGTAGGCCGAGAAGACCCCGAGGCTCGCATGCCGGCGCACGTCGTTGAAGCCGGCGGCGCCCAGGGCCTGCATGACGCGCTCGGGCGGGATGCAGGCCTCGATCGTGTCCCAGTAATAGCGCCACAGCTCCGAGGTGTCGCTGCGGCGGCCGACCACGCGGGCGATCAACGGCACCACGGCGCGCATGTAGCCTTTCAGCAGTGCGGTGGCGATGCGGCCCTCGGGTTTGGTGATCTCGAGCACCACCACGCGCCCGCCGGGGCGCAGCACGCGATGGAACTCGGAAAAGGCGGCGGCCACGTCGCTGATGTGGCGCATGGCGTAACCCATGCTCACGAAATCGCAGCTGGCGTCGGGCCGTGGCAGGGCCTCGGCGACGCCTTGAATGAGTTCGACGCCGGGCAGCCGGACCTGGCCCATCATGCCCACGCTGGGATCGACGCCGGTGAGCTTGCCGGTGGAGCCGATGATCTTCAGGGCTTCGCGGGCGACGAGCCCGGTGCCGATGCCCACGTCGAGCACCTGCGCGCCCGCCGTGAGGCCGGCCTGCTTCAGTGCATCGCGCCGGTACGAGGGGCCGGTGCCGAAGGCCAGCACGGCTTCGATGCGGTCGTAGTCCGCGGCCGTGCTGTCGAAGATGCGCCGCAGGAACGCCTGGTGCTCCGCTTCGGTGTTGTAGTACAGCGGCAGCGGGGCGTGCGGCGGCAGGGCGTCGGGATTTCCCGTACCGGCAATGGGCGATGGCGTCATCGAACAATTATCACCAAAAGGTCCGGGCCGAAATCCCGGGCGCCGGGGGAGCGTTGTGTGCGCCGGACAGTAAACTCCACACTTGCTTTGAAAACACACGACAGCGAGAGAGAAAGCCATGGCCGGACATAGCAAGTGGGCAAATATTCAGCACCGCAAGGGCCGCCAGGACGAGAAACGGGGCAAGCTCTGGACCCGCGCCATCCGTGAAATCACGGTGGCGGCACGCGCCGGCGGCGCAGACCTCAGCGCCAACCCCCGGCTGCGGCTGGCGGTCGAAAAGGCCAAGGCGGTCAACCTGCCCATCGACACCGTCAAGCGCAACATCGACAAGGCCACGGGCAACCTCGAAGGCGTCAATTACGAAGAAATTCGTTACGAAGGGTACGGCATCGGCGGCGCGGCGATCATCGTCGACACCATGACCGACAACCGCGTGCGCACCGTGGCCGAAGTGCGCCACGCCTTCTCCAAGCACGGCGGCAACATGGGCACCGAAGGCTCGGTGGCCTTCCAGTTCAAGCACTGCGGCCAGATCATCTTCGCGCCCGGCACCAGCGAGGACAAGGTCATGGAAGTGGCTCTCGAAGCCGGCGCCGAGGACGTGATCACCGACGACGACGGCGCCATCGAGGTGCTCACCGCCATCGGCGACTTCGAGGCCGTGAAAAACGCGCTCGAAGCTGCGGGCCTGAAGCCCGACGCCGCCGAAATCACGATGCGCGCCGAGAACACCGTGGACGTGACCGGCGAAGACGCCGCCAGGATGCAGAAGTTGCTCGACGTGCTCGAGGACCTGGACGACGTGCAGGACGTCTATCACAACGCCGCACTGTCCGACTGAACGAATGAATGATGGATCCACAGCGACAAACGAAAGCCCGCGAATGAAGGTACTGGTGATTGGAGGAGGGGGCCGCGAGCACGCACTGGCGTGGCGGCTGGCGCAGGGCAACCGGGTCAGCCGCGTCTACGTGGCGCCCGGCAACGGCGGCACCGTGAGCGACGAACGCTACGACTGCATCGACATCACCGAACCCGCCGCGCTGCGCGAGTGGGCGATGGCCGAAAAAATCGCGCTGACCGTGGTCGGCCCCGAGGGGCCGCTCGCCGCGGGCGTGGTGGACGAGTTCCGCGCGCACGGCCTGCGCATCTTTGGCCCGACGCAGGCGGCTGCGCAGCTCGAAAGCTCCAAGGCCTTCTCGAAGGCGTTCATGAAGCGCCACAAGATCCCGACGGCCGAATACGAGGCCTTCACCGACGCAGCTGCCGCTCATGCGTACATCGACGCCAAGGGCGCACCGATCGTCGTCAAGGCCGACGGCCTGGCCGCCGGCAAGGGCGTGGTGGTTGCCATGACGGCGCAGGAAGCCCATGAGGCCGTCGACTTCATGCTGGTCGACAACAAGTTCGGCGTGTCGCACAACGAAGGCGGCGCACGCGTCGTCATCGAAGAATTCCTGCAAGGCGAAGAAGCCAGCTTCATCGTGATGTGCGACGGCAAGAACGTTGCCGCGCTGGCCACCAGCCAGGACCACAAGCGCCTGCTCGATGGCGACGAAGGCCCGAACACCGGCGGCATGGGCGCGTACTCGCCCGCACCGGTCGTCACGGCCGAGGTGCATGCGCGTGCGATGCGCGAGATCATCCTGCCGACCGTCCGCGGCATGGAAAAGGACGGCATTCCGTTCACCGGCTTCCTCTATGCCGGCCTCATGATCGACGCGGCCGGTCAGCCCAAGACGCTCGAATTCAACTGCCGCATGGGCGACCCCGAGACGCAGCCGATCATGATGCGCCTGAAGTCCGACCTGTTCGAGGTGTTCTGGCACGCCACCGACGGCACGCTCGACCAGGTCGAGCTGCAGTGGGACCGGCGCGTGGCGCTGGGCGTGGTGATGGCCGCGCACGGCTACCCGCTGTCGCCGCGCAAGGGCGACCGCATCAGCGGCATCCCGGCCGAGGCGCCCGATGCCGTGGTGTTCCACGCGGGCACCACGCTCGAGAACGGCGAACTCAAGACCAGCGGCGGCCGCGTCCTCTGCGTGACCGTGCTGGCCGACAGCGTCAAGCAGGCGCAGCAGCGCGCCTACGAGGTCGCGGCGCGCGTGCAGTTCGACGGTGCGCAGTACCGCAAGGACATCGGCTACCGCGCCGTCAACGCGCGCAACACGCCCCACGCCTGATGCCAGCCACCCAGCCGAAGGCGGTCGGCGACTACCTGCGCGGACTGCAGCAATCGATCATCTCGGCGGTCGAGGCGGCGGATGGCGGCAGTGCGGTGCGCGACGCTTGGCAGAAAGAGCCCGGCGAGCCGCTGCAGGGCAGTGGCCTGACCTGCATCCTCGAAGGCGGCGCGCTGTTCGAGCGCGCCGGCGTCGGCTTCTCGCAGGTGCGTGGCGCCAAGCTGCCGCCCTCGGCCACGCAGAACCGCCCCGAGCTCTCGGGCGCGCCGTTCGAGGCCATGGGCGTGTCGCTGGTGTTCCATCCGCGCAATCCTTACGTGCCGATCGTCCACATGAACGTGCGCATGCTGGCTGCGCAGCCCGCGGGCGGCGGTGATCCCGTGTGCTGGTTCGGCGGCGGCATGGACCTCACGCCGTGCTACGGCTTTGAAGAAGACGCGGTGCACTTCCACACCGTGTGCCGCGATGCGCTCGCTCCCTTCGGCGCCGACAAGTACCCACGCTTCAAGACCTGGTGCGACGAGTATTTCTTTCTCAAGCACCGCAACGAACAGCGCGGCATCGGCGGTATCTTCTTCGACGACTTCGCCGAGGGCGGCATCGAGAACGGCTTTGCGCTGATGCGCTCGGTCGGCGATGCCTTCCTGCAGGCCTACCTGCCGATCGTCGAGCGCCGCCGAGGCATGCCGTACGGCGAGCGCGAACGCGAATTCCAGCTGTACCGGCGCGGGCGCTATGTCGAGTTCAACCTCGTGTGGGACCGCGGCACGCACTTCGGCCTGCAGTCGGGCGGGCGCACCGAATCGATCCTGTTGTCGATGCCGCCGCTCGCGAGCTGGGCCTACCGGCAACAGCCCGAAGCGGGCAGCCCCGAAGCCGCGCTGTACAGCGACTTCATCGTGCGCCGGGACTGGGTGTGAGCCCCACCGGTTCCGCTTTGCGCATCGGCGTCTTCGGCGGGGCCTTCGACCCGCCGCACAACGCGCACGTCGCCCTGGCTGAAGCTGCATTGGCACAACTCGATCTGACGGAGTTGCACGTCATTCCCACGGGGCAGGCCTGGCACAAGAGCCGCACGCTCACGCCGAAGGAAGATCGCCTGGCGATGGCGCGGCTGGCCTTCGGCAACCTGCAAGGCAAGGTCGTCATCGACAGCCGCGAGGTGTTGCGCGACGGCCCGACCTACACGCTCGACACGCTGCATGAATTGCAGAAAGAGCAACCCGGCGCACAGCTCGTGCTGGTGATGGGCGCGGACCAGGCAGCGGCCTTGCCGACCTGGCACGGCTGGCAGGATATACTCGGCATTGCTATCGTTTCTGTAGCGTATCGCGCACTATCGACGGGTGACGTCACTCGTTTTGATCCGAAACAGCTGCCCGGCCTCCCGGTTGGCGCGCGTTTCGAGGCGCTTGAACTGCCTGCCGCCATGGACACCAGCGCCACCGATATCCGGCGGCGTGTGGCGTCGGGTGTGGACATTTCCTCGCTGGTTCCGCCCACGGTTGCACGCTATATTGACCAACACCACCTCTACCGCTCTGCCTGATGACCACTGAAGCCGCCGCCAAAAAAGACATCCAAAAACTCCAGCGAGCCATCATCGATGGTCTCGAAGACGTCAAGGCGCAGGACATCCAGGTATTCGACACGGAGCACCTCTCGCCGCTGTTCGAGCGCGTGATCGTGGCGTCGGGCACCTCCAACCGCCAGACCAAGGCACTCGCTTCGAGCGTGCGCGACGCCGTGCGTGAAGCCGGCTTTGCCAAGCCGCGCACCGAGGGCGAGGAAAACGGCGAGTGGATCATCGTGGACTGCGGCGCGGCCGTGGCGCACATCATGCAGCCCGCCATCCGCCAGTACTACCACCTCGAAGAGATCTGGGGCGACAAGCCGGTGCGCGCCAAGCTCGGCGCCACCAAGCCCGCGCTGGCCACCGCCTCGTCCGTCGTCAAGGGCGCCGAAGAGAAGAAGACGGCCGCCGCCAAGACGCCGAGCCTGCGCCGCTCGAGCGCCGCCAAGACCGCGATCCGCGCGGCCGAGCAGGAAGCCAAGGCCGCCAAGGCCCCGGCGAAGAAGGCCGCATCGAAGACCGCGGGCAAGACTGCCGCCAAGAAGGCGCCCGCGAAGAAGTCCGCCACGGGCACCGCACGCGTGCCGGTGAAGGTGGTCGGCAAGCCGGCCGCCAAGAAGACCGCTGCGAAGAAGGCGCCGGCCAAGAAGGCGCCAGCCCGCCGCGCATGAAGCTGCTGGTGGTCGCCGTCGGGCAGCGCATGCCCGACTGGGCGCAGACTGCCTGGGACGACTACGCCAAGCGCTTCCCGCCCGAGCTCAAGCTCGAGCTGCGCGCCGTCAAGACCGAGCCGCGCGGCTCCAAGACACTCGAGACGCTGTATGCCGCCGAGCGCGAGCGCATCGAAGGCGCCATCGCCCGCGGCATGCGCATCGTCGTGCTCGACGAGCGCGGCACAGCGCTCACCACCAAGGCGCTGGCCACACGGCTGCAGACCTGGCAGGGCGAGGGCGACGACGTCGCGCTGGTCATCGGCGGCCCCGACGGGCTCGACCCGGCCTTCAAGGCCGCAGCGCACGAACGCATCCGCCTGTCCGACCTGACCCTGCCGCATGCCATGGCGCGCGTGCTGCTGGTCGAACAGCTCTACCGGGCATGGTCGGTCAACGCGGGCCATCCGTACCACCGGGAATGACCACGGGGCCGGCGGTGGGGCCCACCTCGGAGACCTGAACTTGCCTGACTTCATCTACCTCGCGTCGCAAAGCCCGCGCCGCGCCCAATTGCTCGGCCAGCTCGGCGTGCGCCACGAACTGCTGCTGGCCGGCGCCGACGAAGACGCCGAGGCGCTCGAGGCCTTGCTGCCGAACGAATCGCCGACCGCCTACGTGCAGCGCGTCACCGCCCTCAAGCTCGATGCCGCCGTTGCGCGCCGCAAGCGTCTCGGCCTGGCCGAGGCGCCCGTGCTCTGCGCCGACACCACGGTCGCGCTCGGCCGCACCATCCTCGGCAAGCCCGAGGACGCGCGCGATGCCGAGCGCATGCTGGCGCACCTGTCCGGCGCCACGCACCGCGTGCTCACGGCGGTCGCGCTGCAGAACGGCCGTCGACGCCACGCGGCGCTCAGCGTGTCGCGCGTGCGCTTCGCCACGCTCACCAAGAAGCAGGTCGCGGCCTACGCCGCCAGCGGCGAGCCGCTCGGCAAGGCTGGCGCCTATGCCATCCAGGGCGCGGCCGCTGCGTTCGTGGAGCACATCAGCGGCTCCTATTCGGGCATCATGGGACTCCCCATGTTCGAGACCGCGCAGCTGCTTCGAGGCGTCGGTTTCAATACTTAAGACATCCATGCAAGACATCCTGATCAACTGGTCTCCACAGGAGACCCGTGTGGCGCTGGTCGAGCACGGCGCGGTGCAAGAGCTGCACGTCGAGCGCACGCTCGAGCGCGGGCTGGTCGGCAACATCTACCTGGGCAAGGTCTCGCGCGTGCTGCCGGGCATGCAGTCGGCCTTCATCGACATCGGCCTGGAGCGCACCGCCTTCCTGCACGTGGCCGACATCGTCTCGCCGTTCACGCCGGGCTCGCGCCCGAGCGCCACGCCGCCCGAACGCGACCACCGCAACGGCGGGCCGATGGTGCCCATCGAGAAGCAGGTGTTCGAAGGCCAGTCGCTGCTGGTGCAGGTCATCAAGGACCCGATCGGCACCAAGGGCGCGCGGCTGTCCACGCAGATCAGCATCGCCGGGCGCCTGCTGGTGTTCCTGCCGCAGGACAACCACATCGGCGTGTCGCAGAAGATCCCGCCCGACCAGCGCGAGTCGCTGCGCAACCGCATGCTGGCGCTCATCGAGGCGGCCGCGGCCGCCGAGAGCGGCGGCGTGGTGCCTGTGAACACGGGCGGCTTCATCCTGCGCACCAACGGCGAAGACGCCGCCGACGCCGAACTGGCCGAAGACATCGCCTACCTGCGCAAGACCTGGACGCGCATCCGCGAGGCCTCAAGCCGAATGCCGGCCATGTCGCTGCTGCACCAGGACCTGAGCCTGCTGCAGCGCGTGCTGCGCGACATGACGAGCGAAGACACGCAGACCATCCGCATCGACTCGCGCGAGCAGTTCGAAGTGCTGCTGAAGTTCGGCCTCGAATTCATGCCGCAGGCGGCCGGCAAGCTGCAGCACTACAAGGGCGAGCGGCCGATCTTCGACCTGTATTCGGTGGACGAGGAAATCGCGAAGGCGCTGGGCCGGCGTGTCGACCTGAAATCGGGCGGCTACCTCGTGGTCGACCAGACCGAGGCGCTGACCACCGTCGACGTGAACACCGGCGGCTTCGTCGGTGCGCGCAACTTCGACGACACCATCTTCAAGACCAACCTGGAGGCCGCGCAGGCCATTGCGCGGCAGCTGCGCCTGCGCAACCTGGGCGGGATCATCATCGTCGACTTCATCGACATGGCGCGTGACGACCACCGCGAGCAGGTGCTGGCGGAGTTCCGCAAGCAGCTCGCGCGCGACCGCGTGAAGACCACGGCCGGTGGTTTCTCGCAGCTCGGCCTCGTCGAGATGACGCGCAAGCGCACGCGCGAATCGCTGGCCCACATGCTGTGCGAGCCCTGCGTGGCCTGCGGTGGGCAGGGCATCGTGAAGACCGCGCGCAGCGTGGCCTACGACGTGATGCGCGAGATCCTGCGCGAAGCGCGGCAGTTCACGCCGCGCGAGTTCCGCATCGTCTCGTCGCCGCAGGTGATCGAGCTGTTCCTCGACGAGGAGAGCCAGCACCTCGCGGGGCTGAGCGACTTCATCGGCAAGCCGATCTCGCTGCAGTCGGAGCCGGCGATCGGGCAGGGGCAGTACGACATCGTGTTGCTCTGACGACAGGAGCGCGCGGCCCGTTGCAACGACGGGTCAGCGCTTCGACTCCTGGCCTTGGCGCATCCAGATGCTGGCCAGCGCGGCGGCCACCAGCATCCCGGCGATCAGCAGCAGCCCATTCTTCGTGCTGCCCGTGCTCTGCTCGATCCAGCCCATCACCGACGGCCCGATGAAGCCGCCCACGAGGCCGCAGGTGTTGACCAACGCGAGTCCACCTGCCAGCGCCACACCGGCCAGCCGTGACGACGCGAACAGGAAGATCACGGACTGCACCACGAAGAACATCGAGCCCGTGAGGCAGAAGCCGGCCAGCGCGACGGCCGGGCTTGCGAAGGCTGCGATCAGCAGGCCCACCGCCATCGAGACCAGCCCGACCAGCAGCAGGCGCCGGCCGCGTTGCGGCGTGACCGCGAGGCGGGGCAGCGCAATGGCGCCGACGGCGGCGGCCACCCAGGGCAGCGAGTTGAGCGCGCCGATTTCCAGCGGCGAGAGCTTGCCGTAGGTGCCGATGATGCTCGGCAGGAAGAAGATCACCGTGTAGATGCTGATCTGGTGGCAGAAGTAGACAAAGATCGCCAGCCAGATCTGCCGGTCGACCAGGCAGGCGCGGAACGACTCGCCGACCTGGCCGTTGGCCACGTCCTCGGCGCGTTCGGCGGCGAGCTGGCGTTCGATGGCCTGCGCCTGCGGGCGCGTGAGCCAGCTGGCGCTGGAGGGCCCGTCGGGCAGCTTGCGCCAGACCACGAAGGCCAGCGCCACGGCGGGCAGGCCTTCGAGCACGAACATCCATTGCCAGCCGTGCCAGCCCCACAGGCCGTCCATCTGCAGCAGCGCGCCGCCGACCGGGCCGCTGAGGATGTTCGCGATGCACACGCCGAGCAGGAAGTAGCCCGTGGCGCGTGCGCGGTCCTTGCGGCCGAACCAGTAGTTCAGGTACAGCATCACGCCCGGGAACAGGCCGGCTTCCGCCGCGCCGAGCAGGATGCGCATCACGTAGAACGAGGTCTCGCCCGTGACGAAGGCCATGCCCGCCGACAGCAGCCCCCAGGTGATCATGATGCGGGCGATCCACCAGCGGGCGCCCACGCGGTGCATCACCAGATTGCTGGGCACTTCGAGCAGCGCGTAGCTCAGAAAGAACAGCCCGGCGCCCAGCCCGTAGGCGGCCGCCGAGATGCCGATGTCCACGGCCATGTGGCTCTTGGCCAGCGCGATGTTGGTGCGGTCGATGAAGCTGATCACATAGGCCAGCACCAGCAGCGGCATGAGCTTGCGGAAGATCAGCGCATTGAGCGAGGCCTGCTCGTCGACGGCCTGGCGGGCGCGCAGGCCCGGCGGCGTGGCGGGGATGGATGGGTGTTGCATGGGATGTCTCTCTCCTGTCCTGTCGTGTTCTGGCGGAAGGTCGTCGGCGGGCGCCGGCGGGCGTGCAGATGCGGCCCGGTCATGGGCCGGGCCGAGTCGGGTCAGTGGTTCTGGCGCAGGGCTAGAAGTCGACGTTCGCCGCGCCCTTGAGGCCGAGGATCTCGCGCGCCTCGGCGGGTGTCGCGATGTCGATGTTCAGTGCCTCCAGCACGGCGCGGATGCGCAGCACCTGCTCGGCGCTCGACGCGGCGAGCCGGCCCGGGCCGATCCACAGCGAGTCTTCGAGCCCGACGCGCACGTGCGAGCCCATGGCCGCGCCGATGGTGGCCAGCGGCAGCTGGTTGCGGCCGGTGCCGAGGATCGACCACTCGAAGCGGTCGCCGAACAGCCGCGCGGCGGTGCGGCGCATGTGCATCAGGTCTTCGGGATCGGCGCCGATGCCGCCCAGGATGCCGAAGACCGTCTGCACGAAGACCGGCGCCTGCACCAGCCCGCGGTCCAGGAAGTGCCGCAGGTTGTTGAGGTGGCTCACGTCGTAGCACTCGAACTCGAAACGCGTGCCGTTGGCGTTGCCGAGCTTCAGGATGTTCTCGATGTCGGCGAAGGTGTTCTTGAAGATCAGGTTGCGGCTGTTCTCCAGGTGCTCGCGCTCCCATTCATGCTCGAAGGACTTGAAGCGCTCCAGCATCGGAAAGAGGCCGAAGTTCATCGAGCCCATGTTGAGCGACGCGAGCTCGGGCTTGAAGGTGGTGGCCGGGCGCATGCGCTCCTCGACGCTCATGTGCGGGCTGCCGCCGGTGGTGATGTTGATCACCGCATCGGTCGCGGCCTTGATCTTCGAGAGGAAGGGGCGGAACAGGTCCGGGTCCTGCGAAGGGCGGCCGTCCTTCGGGTCGCGCGCATGCAGGTGCAGGATCGCGGCGCCGGCGCGGGCGGCTTCGATGGATGCTTGCGCAATCTCGTCGGCCGTCACGGGAAGGTGCGGCGACATGCTGGGCGTGTGGATGGCGCCCGTGGGGGCGCAGGTGATGATGGCTTTGGGGCGTTGGGCCATGAGGTGTCCGGAAAGAAGAAGAGGGAAAGAAAGGGGCGTGCGAGGGGATCAGCTCAGCGCCTGCGTGTGGCCGTCCACCACGAGCTCCTGGCCCGTGACGCTGGCGGCCAGGTCGCTCGCGGCGAACAGCACCATGTTGGCGATGTCCGTGGCCGTCACCATGCGGCCCAGCGCGGCCTGCGCGGTGTAGGCGCGCGTCACTTCGTCGAGCGGCTTGCCCAGCGCCTCGGCCTTGGCGGCGATCACCGCACGGATGCGCGGACCATCGACCGCGCCCGGCAGGATCGCGTTGACGCGGATGCCGTCGGCCCCGAGCTCGAGTGCCAGCGTTTTCGTGAAGCCGATGACGGCCCACTTCGAGGCGGAGTAGGGCGAGCGCCCCGGCATGCCCAGGTGCCCGGCGGCCGAGGACAGGTTGATGATGGCGGGCAGGCGGCCCTTGCGCAGCCGCGGCACGGCCAGCCGCACGCAGAGGAACTGGCCGGTGACGTTGACGGCCATCGTGCGCTCCCAGTCGGCGAGCGAGACGGTCTCGACCGGGCCGGTGGGGCCGGCCACGCCGGCGTTGTTCACCAGCACATCGAGGCCGCCGAGTTCACGGTCCACGGCCTCGAAGAGGCGGGCCACGTCGTCCTCGTTGGACACGTCGGCGACGCAGCGGCCCACCTCGGGCAGTTCACGCGCCAGCTGGTCGAGGCTGGCAGCCTGCACATCGCAGACGAAGACCCTGGCGCCCGCCGCGGCGAAGCTGCGCACGATGTCCAGGCCGATGCCGTTGGCACCGGCGGTGACGAGCACGCGCCGGCCGGCGAGGGAGTTGTTGTTCCACATGCTGAAGAGATCCTTGAGGTCGATTTCGGAATGACGGGGATCGTATATCTGTGATCACAGATAATTCATAGGGAATACCCCGGCCATATACTTCGACGCATGAGCCTCACCGATCTCGTCACCCCCCTGAAGCGCCAGACGCTCAGCGCCAACGTCTACGACCAGTTGCGCGACCTCGTGATGAGCGGGCAGATGATGCCGGGCGAGCAGATTTCATTGCGCAGCGCGGCCGAGGCGCTGGGCGTGAGCGTGATGCCGGTGCGCGAGGCGATGCAGCGCCTGGTGGCCGAGCAGGCGCTCGAACTCACGCCCAGCCGCACCTTGCGCGTGCCCCGGATGACGGCGGCGCAGTTCAAGGAAATCACCACCATCCGCACCAACCTCGAAGGCCTGGCCACGGAGGTGGCGGCCTCGGCATCGGGTGCGGTGACATTGCGCGACATCACGCGCTGGCACGACGAGTTCGCGGCCGAGATGAACGCGGCGAGCCCGGACGGCTCGAAGCTCGTCACCTTCAACAAGGAGTTCCACTTCGCGGTCTACGCCGCCGCCGACATGCCGGTGTTGTTGCAGATGATCGAGGCGTTGTGGCTGCGCATCGGCCCCATCCTCAACTACGACCTGCGGGCCGGCTCGCGCCGCGTGGGGGACAAGGTGGCGATGTCGCACCATGCGGCGCTGCTGGCCGCGCTGAAGCGCCGCGACGGCGCCAAGGCCCGGGCCGCGCTGCAGGGCGACATCGAAAGCGCCGCGGAATTCATCCTGTCGACGGGCGTGCTGGTGTCCGATGGCACGCTGCCGCCGCAGAACGCCGCACCAGCGGCGAAAAAGGCGCGCAGCGCGGCAGGCACCGCACGCTGAGGGTCAGAGCGTCGGGTCCTGCCCCGGCGCCGCGCTGCGCACCGCCAGTGTCTGCAGCCGCGCGTAGAGCCCGTCGCGCGCCATGAGCTGCTCGTGGCTGCCTTGCTCGGCGATGCGGCCTTGCTCCATCACGATGATGCGGTCGGCATGCTGGATGGTCGACAGGCGGTGCGCCACGATCAGCGTGGTGCGGCCCTGCATCAGGCGTTGCAGGGCGTCCTGCACCAGCCGTTCCGATTCGGTGTCCAAGGCCGACGTGGCTTCGTCGAGCAGCAGCACGGGCGCGTTCTTGTAGAGCGCGCGGGCAATCGCCAGCCGCTGGCGCTGGCCGCCCGAGAGCTGCGTGGCGTTGTGGCCGAGCACGGTCTCGATGCCCTGCGGCAGCGTCTCGACGTGGCCGCTCAGGTTGGCCGCCTCGAGGCAGGACTGCACGCGCGCGAGGTCGATGTCGCCGCCCAGCGCCACGTTGGCGGCGAGCGTGTCGTTGAGCATCACCACGTCCTGGCTCACCATCGCGAACTGGGCGCGCAGGCTCTTGAGCTGCCACTCGCTGGTGTCGTGGCCGTCGAGCAGCACCTGGCCGCCGCTGGGCTGCACGAAGCGCGGCAGCAGGTTGACCAGCGTGGTCTTGCCCGAGCCCGAGGGGCCGACGAAGGCCACCACCTGGCCTGGCTCGATGACGAGGTTCACGCCGTCGAGCGCGCGCTGTTCGTCGTCGCCGCGGTAGCTGACCTGCACGTTGCGCAGCTCGATGTGGCCTTGGGCGTGCGCGATGCTGAAGATGCCCTGCGATTCCGGTGCCACCTCGTCGATGAGGATCAGCCCGCGCTCAAGGGCGGCCAGTCCGCGCGTGATCGGCCCGGCCACTTCGGCGAGGCGGCGGATCGGTGCGATCAGCATCAGCATGGCCGTGATGTAGGCGACGAAGCCGCCCACCGTGAAGCCCTGCTTGCCGCTTTGCCACAGCGCGATCATCACCACCACCGACAGCGCCAGCGAAGCCATCATCTGCGTCAGCGGCGTGGTGGCGGCCTGGGCGATGGTGGACTTCACGGCCAGGCGGTTCAGGCGCTGGCTCAGTTGTTCGAAGCGGCGCTCCTGCGCCTGCTCCGCGCCGTGCAGGCGCACCACGCGGTGGGCCAGCACGTTTTCCTCGACCACGTAGGCCAGTTCGTCGGTGGCCTGCTGGCCCTGCTGCGTGAGCTTGTACAGGCGCTTGGAGAACACCTTCATGATCCAGGAGATGCTGGGCACCAGGAAGGCGACGATGAGCGTGAGCTTCCAGTTCAGGTAGACCAGGTAGCCCAGCAGCGCAATGAGCGTGAAGCCGTCGCGCGACAGCCCGAGCAGCGCCTGTACCAGCAGCATGGCGCCGGTCTGCACCTCGTACACCACCGTGTTCGACAGTGCGCTGGCCGACTGCCGCGCGAACAGCGCCAGCTCGGCGCCGAGCAGCCGTTCGAACAGCACGCGGCGCAGCTTCTGCATGCCTTCGTTGGCGATGCGCGAGAGCGCGTACTGCGAAATGAACTGCGCGATGCCGCGCACCGCGAACAACAGCAGCACGGCGGCCGGAATGAACCACAGCGGCATTTCGCCGCGTGTGAAGCCCCGGTCGAGCAGCGGCTTGAGCAGGGCGGCCATGAGCGGCTCGGTGAGCGCGGCCAGCAGGGCGCCGATCAGCCCCACGGCCCACCATTGGCGCGAACTGCCGAACCAGGTCATGAGTCGCGCCAGCCGGCGCATGAGGGGAGGGCGGGCGCTCTCGCTGCCGGGGGATGCTTGCATATGGCGGCGGATTTTACGGGGCGGCTCCGACCGCCTTTTTGAGGGGCTGTAGGACCATTTCGCCGGATAAACGTTTTGTGACGGCGGGTTCAACCCAGTGTGTAACATGTGGCCCGTGAAACGCCGGGGAGAAACTTTTTACCCGGAAACCTCTCCGAACCGCATGAACAAGCCGTTGCCAGATCTTTCCCCAACTCCTTCTTCATCGTTGATTGCACGCCGCAGCCTCATCGCGGCCCTTGCTGCCTCTCCCATGCTTCCCGCCATGGCCCAGTTCCGGGTCGAGGTGTCGGGCGTGGGGCTGACGCAGTTGCCGATCGCGCTCGTGCCTTTCCGGGGGCAGGACGCCTCGCCCCAGAAGATTTCCGACATCGTCCAGGCCGACCTCGAACGCAGCGGCCAGTTCCGCGGCGTCGATGCCTCGGGCCAGGCGCTCGACGAGTCCTCGCGCCCCGACCTCGCCCTGTGGCGCCAGCGCACCGCCGACTCGCTCGTGGTGGGCAGCGTCAGCCGGCTCAGCGACGGCCGCTACGACGTGCGCTTCCGCCTGTGGGACGTCGTGAAAGACCGCGACCTCGGCGGGCAGAGCTACACCGTGCCGCAGGGCGACCTGCGCCTGGCAGCGCACCGCATCGCCGACTACGTGTACGAGAAGCTGACCGGCGAGAAGGGCATCTTCTCGACCCGCATCGCCTACGTCACCAAGGGCGGCAGCCGCTATTCGCTGTGGGTGGCCGACGCCGATGGCGAGAACGCACAGGCTGCGCTCGCCAGCCCCGAGCCGATCATCTCGCCCTGCTGGTCGTCCAACGGCCAGCAGCTGGCGTACGTGTCCTTCGAGTCGCGCAAGCCCGTGGTCTACGTGCACAACGTGGCCAGCGGCCAGCGCCGGCTGCTCGCCAACTTCAAGGGCTCCAACAGCGCCCCGGCCTGGGCGCCCGACGGCGGTTCGCTGGCCGTCACGCTCAGCCGCGACGGCGGCTCGCAGCTGTACACCATCCCGGCCAGCGGCGGCGAACCGCGCCGCCTCACCCAGAGCTCGAGCATCGACACCGAGCCGGTGTACTCGGCCGACGGCAGCACGATCTACTTCGTGAGCGACCGCGGCGGCGCGCCCCAGATCTACAAGATGAGCGCCAGCGGCGGCAACCCGACGCGGGTCACCTTCAGCGGCACCTACAACATTTCTCCATCTGTCAGCGGCGATGGCCGGTGGTTGGCCTACATCTCGCGGGTCGGCGGTGCGTTCAAACTCCACGTGATGGAGTTGGCCAGCGGCAATGTCGCCGCGATCACCGACACCACGGCCGACGAAAGCCCGAGCTTCGCACCCAACAGCAAGCTGATCGTCTATGCCACGCACCTGCAAGGCCGCGAGGCGCTCATGACGACCACGCTGGACGGAAAGATCAAGGCCCGCCTCGCGGGCCAGGCGGGAGACATCCGTGAACCGGACTGGGGTCCGTTTCAAAAGCAATAAGCATTGACCAGATAAATTTACTTGAGGAGTTCGCAAATGTTGAAACGTACGATCTATTCGCTCGCCATCGTGGCGCTCATCGCCGGTTGCTCGTCGGGCACCAAGCTCAACGAAACGCCGGTCACCGACCGCAGCGGCACGGCCGGCGGCCAGCAAGGCGGCGCAACCGCCGTGGCCCCGGTGACCATCGACCCGAACGCCAACACGGCGCAAGGTCCGGTCGGCGTGGCACGCATCGTGTACTTCGACTACGACAGCTACACGGTCAAGCCCGAGTTCCAGTCGGTGATCGACGGCCACGCGCGCTTCCTCAAGGGCGCCACGCAACGTCGCATCTCGATCGAAGGCCATACCGACGAGCGCGGCGGCCGCGAGTACAACCTGGCCCTCGGCCAGAAGCGTTCCGAAGCCGTGCGCCGTGCGCTCACGCTGCTGGGCGTGAACGACAGCCAGATCGAAGCCGTGAGCTTCGGCAAGGAAAAGCCCGCGGCCCAAGGCTCGGGTGAAGAAGTGTGGGCGCAGAACCGCCGCGCTGAAATCCGCTACACCCGGTGATGCAACCACGTGCCCTGTGGCGAGGCGCGGCCCTCGCCGCCGCCTTGTTCTGCGCGTCGGCCGGCTCGCAGGCGGCGCTGTTCGAGGACGACGAGGCGCGCCGCGCCATCCTCGACCTGCGCCAGCGCGTCGAAGCCATGCGCCAGCAGACCGACCAGCGCCTGGCCGACGAAAACGGCCAGCTGCGTCGCAGCCTGCTCGACCTGCAAAGCCAGATCGAGCAGATGCGCGGCGAACTGGCACGCATGACCGGCCAGAACGAGCAGCTCACGCGCACGCTGAGCGAAATGCAGTCGCGCCAGACCACGATCGACGACAAGCTCAAGCAGAACGAGCCTTCCAAGGTCTCGATCGACGGGCGCGAGTTCAATGCCGATCCGAAGGAAAAGGCCGACTTCGAAGCAGCCCTGGGCGTCTTCCGCTCGGGCCAGTTCGCGCAGGCCCAGACCGCCTTCGCCGAGTTCGTGAAGCGCTACCCGCAAAGCGGCTACAACGCGTCCGCGCTGTTCTGGCTCGGCAATGCGCAGTACGCCACGCGCAACTACAACGAAGCCATCGCCAATTTCCGCTCGATGCTATCGCTCGCACCCGACCATGCCAAGGCGCCCGAAGCCGTGCTGTCGATCGCGAACTGCCAGATCGAACTGAAGGACACGCGTGCCGCACGCCGCACGCTGGAAGACCTGACCAAGGCCTACCCGCAGTCGGAAGCCGCACAGGCGGGCCGCGAGCGTCTGTCGCGCCTGCGTTGATGCAATGACCGTTTCGGCGGCGTGTGAGAGTGCTTCGATGATGCCTTCGGCTGAAGAAGCCTCGTCCCTCCCCATGGCCGCCGCGGATGTCCTCACCGACACCGCGGCGCCTGACTTTGCGCGCCGCTTCGGCGGCCTCGAGCGCCTGTACGGCGTAGCCGGTGCCGCGCGCATCCGCCACGCGCATGTGCTCGTCGTCGGCATCGGTGGCGTGGGCTCGTGGGCCGTGGAGGCGCTGGCACGCAGTGGGGTGGGGCGCCTGACGCTCATCGACCTCGACCACGTGTCGGAGTCGAACATCAACCGCCAGATTCACGCGCTCGACTCGACCGTTGGGCAGGCCAAGGTCGAGGCCATGCGCGAGCGCATCGCGCAGATCAACCCCGACTGCCAGGTGCTCGCCATCGACGAGTTCGTCGAGCCCGACAACTGGGCATCGCTGCTCGAGACCGCGCAGGCCGCCCACGGGCCGGTCCATGCCGTCATCGACGCCTGCGACCAGGTGAAGGCCAAGCTCGCCATGGCCGCCTGGGCGCGCACCGTGTCGCGCAGCACCGCATTCATCACGGTCGGTGCGGCGGGCGGCAAGCGGCAGGCGCACAAGGTCGACATCGACGACCTGTCGCTCGTCACCCACGACCCGCTGTTGGCCCAGCTTCGCCAGCGGCTGCGCAAGCTGCACGGCGCGCCGCGTGAAGGCCGCAAGATCGGCCTGGCCTGCGTGTTCAGCCGCGAGAGCGTGGCACCGCCCGATGCGTCCTGCCAGATCGATGCGGGCGACGGTTCGCTCAACTGCCACGGCTACGGATCGGTGGTCAGCGTGACCGCCACCTTCGGTCAATGTGCGGCAGGGTGGGTGCTCGACGAAATTGCGAGAAACACCACGCTATAATCCAAGGCTTTGCTGGATTCAACGTCGGCAAGAAGCAAGAAAAATGGTTCCGGGACGTTAGCTCAGTTGGTAGAGCAGCGGACTTTTAATCCGTTGGTCACTGGTTCGAATCCAGTACGTCCTACCACCGAGCCATGCGAAACATGAAAAGCCAGCTGTCACCCGACAGCTGGCTTTTTTCTTGGGTCCGACGCCAGGCAGGCGGTCAGGACGCCGGCTGTTGCCTGAGCCGCTTGAGCAGCTCGCGGCCCACGCCAAGCGCAGACGCCGGGTTCTGCCCGGTGATGAGCTCGCGGTCCATCACCACGTTCGGCGTGAACGGCGCCTGGTTGCTGCTGTAGGCGCCGCCGGCCTGCTGCAGCGCGGTCTGCGGATAGAACTTCATCGTGCCGCCCTGCAGCGCCGCCTTGGCAAGCTCCTCTTCCTGGTTGCTGATCACGGTCATGCGGTAGCCGGCGTAGATCCAGTCGGGGCGTTGCTCGACCGTGCCGCCCGCCGCGAGCCGGTTCGTGAAGCCCTGTGCGTCGGGCAAGGTCGAGAGCAGTGCGATCGGGCCGTGGCACACGAGGGCCGTGGTCTTGTGGCGTGCATGAAAGTCCGCGAGCAGCCGGCCCAGCGCGGGGCTGGTCAGCAGGTCCTGCATGGGCGCATGGCCGCCCGGCACATAGACGGCGTCGAAGCGGGCGTAGCCGATCTGCGCCACGCGCGACAGGCTGATCACCGGCGAGTCCGTGCGCGAGGTGAGCTTCAGTTTGTCGAGCAGCGCCTTGTGCCGCTTGAGGGCGGCTTCGTCGCCATCGAAATACATCTTGTCGACCGACGACGCGTCCACGGTGGGCGCGTTGCCCAGCGGCGTGGCGAAGGTCAGCTGGTGGCCGGCGTCGAGCAGCAGCTTTACAGGCTGCATCAGCTCGTTCAGATAGAAGCCGGTGGCGAAGACCTTGCCGTCCTTCAGGTCGAGGTGGTCGGCATCCGACAGCACGACCAGCACGTTGGCGGCCTGCGCGCCGAGCGCGGCCATGCCGAGGGCCGCGACGGCGGCGAGTTTGTGGAGAGCGTTCATGGAAGTTCTTTCCTTTCAGTTCTGGCGCAGCAGCAGTTCGCGCATCGCCGCGCCGACACCCGCAGCCGACTGCGGGTTCTGCCCCGTGACGAGCCGGTCGTCAACCACGACCTGCGCCGTCCAGTCGGGCGCCGGGTGGTGGTGCGCACCGCGTTGCACGAGCGTGGTGGCGAGCAGGAAGGGCACGGTCTGCGCGAGGCCGACGGCGCGTTCTTCGTCGTCGGTGAAGGCGCTGAGGTTCTTGCCCGCGACCAGGTAGGCGCCGTTGCCGAGCGTCACGTTGACCAGCGCCGCGGGGCCGTGGCACACCGCGCCCACCACGCCGCCCGCTTCGTAGACCTCGCGGGTCACGCGCGCTGCGTCGGGGCTCGTCGGAAAGTCCCACATCGCGCCGTGCCCGCCGGCAAAGAAGATCGCGCTGTACTTTGACGCGTCGACATCGCCCAGGCGCTGCGTGTGGCGCAGGGCCTCGCGAAAGGCGCTGTCGTTCCAGTAGCGCGCATTGACCGCATCGCCGAGGTCCAGGCCATCGACCGGCGGTTCGCCGCCCTGGATGGATGTGAGTTCGAAGGGGATGCCGGCCGCCTCGAGTTCGGCCAGCGGGTGGGTCAGTTCGCCGAGGTAGAAGCCCGTCGGCTCGCCGCCGGTGGCGCCCTTGGTGCCGTGGCTGGTGAGCACCATCAGGACGGGGCGGATCGACGGGGCGGTGGTGGTGGAAGTCATCTGTAGCTCCTGGAGAAGGGTGAAGAGGCCGGGCCATGTGGCCCTTGAGATCGAATGTATTGATTGCCTCTCCGGCGATAAACTGGCCGGTCGGGAAAACATTTGTTCTTCAGGAGACAAGATGAGCCGCCGATTCGATCACCTCGGGGATGTGGAAACCTTCGTCACCGTGGTCGAGAAGGGCTCCATGACGGCCGGCGCCGTGGCGCTGGCGACGACGCCCTCGGTGCTCAGCCGCGCGATCACGCGCCTGGAGGCGCGGCTGGGCGTGCAGCTGCTGCGCCGCACGACGCGGCGCCTGAGCCTCACCGAGCAGGGGCGGCTGTACCTGGAGCAGTCGCGTGCGGCCTTCGCGCTCATCGACGATGCCGAGCGCGCGATGCAGGGGCAGGGCGACGAGCTGACGGGCAGCGTGCGCCTGAGCGTGCCCACCACCTACGCCCATCACCGGCTGCCGGCGCTGTTGCAGCCGTTCTGCACCCGCCACCCGCAGGTGCGCGTCGAGCTGAACATCACCAACCGCAACGTCGACCTCGTGGCCGAGGGCTACGACCTCGCGATCCGCATGGGTCCGTTGCCCGACAGCGGCCTGGTCGGGCGCAAGCTCGAGGACGCGCCGATGTGCCTGCTGGCCGCGCCGGACTACATCGCGCGTGCAGGCATGCCGGCGCGCATCGGTGACCTCGCGCAGCACGCCTGCCTGCCTTTCGTGATGCCCAGCACCGGCCGCGTGGCGCCGTGGATTCTTCAGGAGGACGGGCGGGACGTGGACTGGACGCCGCACGGCAGCCTCCAGGTGTCGGACGATGTGCTGGGCGTGGTTGCGCTCGCGCTGAGCGGGCTCGGGATCTGCCAGACCTACGACTTCATCGCGCGCCCGCTGTTCGCGCAGGGCCGCGCGGTGGAGGTGCTGGCGCCGGCGTGCGGGCGTTCGCGGCCGGTGTCGGTGATCTATGCGCCGCACCGGCGGCTGTCGTCCGCCTCGCGCGCCCTGATCGATGCGTTGGCTGGCGCGCCGGCCTGACGCGGTGCGCGGGGCTCAGCGGTCGAACGCGGCCTGCAGCTCGGCCTTGCTCGTGACGCCGCGTTGCAGCTGGAGCATGAGCAGCAGGCGTGCCTTCTGCGGGCTCAGGTCGCCCGCCATCACGGCGCCGGCCTCGTCGCTGGTCTTGCCGCCGCCCACGAAGCCGTAGACCGGGCGCGTGCGGCCGTTGTGCACGCGCGTGGAGACGACCACCGGCACGCCCTTGGACAGCGCGTACTTGAGCGCCTCGAACATCGAGACGTTCATGTTGCCCATGCCCACTGCCTGCACCACGATGCCCTTGGCACCCTGGTCGACGGCGTAGCGCATCAGCGAGCCGTCGGCGCCGCCGAACATGGCGACGATTTCCACGCGCGGCATCTCTGCGCTGCCGATGTCGATGTGCTGGCGGCGCAGCGGCGCGCGCGTGAAGACGACCTTGTCGTCCCACACTTCGCCCAGGAAACCGAAGTCGCCCGAATTGAAGGTCTCGACGTTGGCGGTGTGCGTCTTGGTGACGTTGCGTGCCGCGTTGATCTGGTTGTTCATCGCCAGCATCACGCCCTTGCCGCGCGCTTCGGGCGTGGTGGCGATGCGGATGGCGTTGAGCAGGTTGCGCGGGCCGTCGAAGTCGGGCGACGAGGCATTGCGCTGCGCACCGATCAGGATCACCGGCTTGTCGGACTTGACGGTCAGGTCCAGCCAGTAGGCCGTTTCTTCCATGGTGTCGGTGCCGTGCGCGATGACGACGCCGGCCACCTCGGGGCGCGCGAGCGCGTCGTCGACCGCCTTGGTCAGGCGCGTCCACCATTTCGCCTCGATGTAGTTGGACGACATGGCCGAGAAGTTGTTGACCTCGATGGTCGCGTACTTGCCGGCGTCGGGCACCGTCTGCATCAGGTCGTCGCCCGAGATCGCGGGCACCACGCCCTTGGTGACGGGGTCGATCTTCATCGCGATGGTGCCGCCCGTGGCGATGAACTGCACGACGGGTCGCGTCTGCGTCTGTGCCTGCGCCGACGTGGCCACGGCTGCCAGGCCGATCGTCGCAAGTGCGAGTGTCCTCTTCAGAGTCTTCATGGGTTTCCTTGGCGGTGTGAGGGTGCGCGCCGATGCTACGCGACGGCTGCGCCACACCGTGGACGCCCAGGAAGATGTGCCCCATCGGGCACGCAGGCGGGGCTACGCCGGGGCGTGCCAGTCTTGCGTGGTCTGCGCTGCGAGGTTCACGGCGCCTTCGTGGCAGGGCTGAACCTCCAGGGGATCGCACGGGCTGCTGATCTGGCGCCCGTCGAACTTGATGCGGATGTGCGAATTGCTCGCGCCGGCGACGGTGCCGAGCCGGCCGCCGCAGATGACGCGGGCTCCTCTTTCGAAGCTGACGCCGTAGCGTTCGCGGATGTCCCTGAGGCTCATGTGATTCCCTTTGTTCCCTGTGCTGACAGTGAACGAATCGTCTCTTGGGCCCGCGTGGTACTGCGTAGGTCGCATTCCGTTACACCGTGTAGGAAAAAAGAGGGGTTGACGGAAGGCGGACGCCTTGGGGGCGCCAGCGCGCAGAAATGAAAAAGCCCTCGCGAGGAGGGCTTTTGTCGGAATGTGGTCGTGAACTCTTACGCGGTCCACGCTACGGCAAAGATTCGTTTGCGGAAGTCATTGTTGTTTTTCTCGTCGCTATGACTTCGACGCGCTGGTATGAGATTCAGCTTGCCTGGCCAGGCAAATGCCCGATCGTTTCAGGCAACCGCGAATTATATACCAGAAAGAATCGACCCCATCAAAAGCCGCCGCCCGGCGCGCAGCGGTGCAGGCAAAAAAACAGCCCGCACGAGGGCGGGCTGGAAGGTGACTTGCTGGAGGAGGGAGGATCAGAGGTGCAAGCCACCGGGAGAAACCTCACTGTGCCCGGCGAATCTGTACGCAACCTGACCTCGCGAAAAGAGGCCCTTTGGGCCTTCAGTCTTCGTCTTCCCACTTGCCGATCACGGTGCCCAGCACGGTGAAGGGCACGCGCACGGCTTCGTGCGCGGGGTTCAGCGGCAGCAGCCAGCGGCGGCCCGCGTCGGCCTTGTAGACCTTGAAGGTGACTTCGCCGCTGGTGTCGTCGTCAAGCTTGGCGATCACGCGCTCGCCGTCGTCGGGCGTGGTGTGCTGCGGGTCGACAAAGATGATCGATCCGGCCGGGTAGCTCTTCAGGTGCCCGTGCGGCGAGGTCATGCTGTCGCCGCGCACGCGCAGCGCGTAGGTGCCGGCGCTGTGGTGCGCGATGCAGGGAATCCAGCGTTCGGCCAGCGTGGGCCGGGGTGGCGATTCGGCCCCGCGCCATTCGCCCGCGTGCTCCCACGTGATCAGCGGCACGGTGCCGGGCGTCTGCGGCGCGAAGCCCGGGCCCGCGGGCGGGATGCGGGTGACGCGGTAGGGGCCGGGCGGCTCGTGCGCGTTGTCGCGCGCCAGGCGGATCTGCACCTCGTCCCACGGGGCGGGGCCGTCGCCGGTGTCGAGCCAGTTGGGGTCGGCGCGGTAGGCGCGTGCCAGGGCGAGCACGCTCATCGACCGGCTGGTGTCGCCACGCTCGATCTTCGAGATGCTCGACTGCTTGACGCCCGAAGCGGCCTCGGCCTGCTTCTGAGTCATCTTGGCGAATTTGCGTGCGGCCAGGGCACGTGAAGCAATAGTCTCCATGGGGTGGAGATTCAAGCGCAGATGAATATTCGTATTGGACTCTAAAATAGGAAAAAAAGGGAGGATCGATATGAAGCCACGCGAATTGGTGCAGGCTCTGCGAGCGCTCGGATTGACGCAAAAGCAGATCCAGGAACGCACCGGCATTCCGCAGCCCACGGTGAGCAAGATCGGGCTGGGGCGGGTGAGCGACGTGATGTCGCGCCACTACGTCGCGCTGCTGGCCGCCTATGAGCAGCGCATGAAGGAAGAGGCGCTGCGGCCGGCCCCGCACTACGGGCCGCCGCCAGCCGGCGACTGAGCCGGCCACTGAGCCGGAAGTGACCGGATCAGGCCGGCTTGAGCCGTTCGGCGGGCTCGGGCGGCGTCAGGGCCAGCGTGGTGCTCACGCGCACGCAGTCCTTGATGTGCTGTTCGCCCAGCGCGCGCAGCGCGGCATAGCCGAGCGCGGCCGACACCACCTGCCCGGCGATGGGCACGTACTTGGTGGCCTGCTTGGCGGTGAGGCGGATGCCGGCGTGCCGGGCCAGCTTCATCAGCAGCTCGCGCGTGACGAGCCGCCCCACGAGCAGGGCGCCCAGCGTGGTCGCGGCCTTCTGGATGCGCTCGCGCTGGTGCGGCGCGAGCTTTTCGACCTGGGTGACGGAGAGGCCGAACTCGGCGCTGATCTGCGGCACGAGGCGCGACAGCAGCGCCGCGTCGGCCATCCAGTCGACGCCGGGCAGCGGCACGGCGCTGGCGGCGGCGGCCATGAGGGCCTTGCGGCCGATCAGGCGTCGGCTGCGGTGGATGGCCGCGATGAGTTTTTCATCGCCCCGGGCGAGTTCGATCGAAGAAGGCATGCAGCGTGGCTCCTTGGCGGGTTCCCTGAGCGTGCCATGCTACCCGGCCCGCGCCGGTGGAAGCCGGCCGGGCCGTGCGGGCGCAAGGGGCTATGCCGCCAACGCTTCGAGCTGGTCGGACAGCGCCAGCCAGCGCTCTTCCAGCTGCGCGATCTCGTCGTTGAGCGCCTTCAGCCGCTTGCCGGCATCGGCGATCTCGGCGGGCGGCAGCGGTTCGGCCAACTTGGCTTCGAGCGTGCTGCGCTCGGCGCTGGCCGCGGCCATGCGCTCGTCGATCTTGGCGATTTCCTTCTTCAGCGGCTTGGCCTGCTCGCTGCGCTGCTGGCGCTCCTGGGCGTCCTGCTTGCGCTGCTCGGGGGTGTTGCTGCTCTTCACTGGCGCGGCCGCTGCGGCGGCCGCAGCAGCCGCCGCCACGGCGTCCGCTTCGCGCACGGCCACCTTGGCCTCTTCGCGCAGGCGCTTGGATTCGTCGAGCAGGTAGCGCTGGTAGTCGTCCAGGTCGCCGTCGAAGTCGGTGACGACGCCGCGGCCCACGAGCCAGAACTCGTCGCACACCGAGCGCAGCAGCGCACGGTCGTGGCTCACCAGCATCAGCGTGCCTTCGAACTCGTTGAGCGCCACGGCCAGGGCCTCGCGGGTGGCCAGGTCCAGGTGGTTGGTGGGCTCGTCCAGCAGCAGCAGGTTGGGGCGCTGCCAGACCATCATCGCGAGCACGAGGCGGGCCTTTTCGCCGCCGCTCATGGTGCCCACGGGCTGCTTGACCATGTCGCCGCTGAAGTTGAAGCTGCCCAGGTAGCCGCGCAGGGCCTGCTCGCCGGTGGCTTCCTTGGCATTGCTGCCGAGTTCGCGCGCCATGCGCACCATGTGCTCGAGCGGGTTGTCCTGCGGGCGCAGCACGTCGAGTTCCTGCTGCGCGAAGTAGCCGATGTTCAGGCCCTTGCCTTCGGTGACCTGGCCGGCCAGTGCGCCCATTTCGCGCGCGATGGTCTTCACCAGCGTCGACTTGCCCTGGCCGTTGGCGCCCAGGATGCCGATGCGCTGGCCCGCCAGCACCGAACGGCTGACGCCGCGCAGGATGGTCTTGGGCGCTTCGCCTTCAACCTCGTAGCCGAAGCTGGCGTTGTCGATCGAGAGCATCGGGTTCGGGATGTTGCCCGGCTCCTTGAACTCGAAGGTGAAGTCGGCCTCGGCCAGCAGCGGCGCCACTTTCTCCATGCGCTCCAGCGCCTTGACGCGGCTTTGCGCCTGCTTGGCCTTGCTGGCCTTGGCCTTGAAGCGGTCGATGAACTTCTGCAGGTGGGCGATCTTGTCCTGCTGCTTGCTGAAGGCCACCTGCTGCTGCTCCATCTGCAGCGCGCGCATGTCTTCGAACTTGCTGTAGTTGCCGCCGTAGCGCGTGAGCTGCGCGTTGGCGATGTGCAGGGTGACGTCGGTCACGGCGTCGAGAAACTCGCGGTCGTGGCTGATGACGATCATGGTGCCGGCGTACTTCTGCAGCCAGGCTTCGAGCCACACGAGCGCGTCCAAGTCCAGGTGGTTGGTCGGTTCGTCGAGCAGCAGCAGGTCGCTCGGGCACATCAGCGCGCGGGCCAGCTGCAGGCGCATGCGCCAGCCGCCCGAGAAGCTGTTGACGGGCTCGTCGAGCTCGTGCGACTTGAAGCCCAGCCCCAGCACCAGCGCCTGCGCGCGCGGCACGGCGTCGTGCTCGCCGGCATCGGCCAGGTCGGTGTAGGCGTGGGCCAGCTCCATGCCGATGTCGGCGTCGTCGGGGTTCTCGGCGTAGGCGGCCTCGATGGCGGCCAGCGTGGCGCGCAGCTCGGTCAGGCGGGTGTCGCCGCCGACCACGAAGTCGGTGGCCGACTCCTCGGTCTCGGGCATGTCCTGCGCGACCTGGGCCATGCGCCACTGCTTGGGAATGTAGAAGTCGCCGCCGTCTTCGTGCAGCGTGCCGTTGAACAGCGCGAACAGCGACGACTTGCCGGCGCCGTTGCGTCCCACCAGGCCGACCTTCTCGCCGGGGTTGAGATTGACGGTGGCGCCGTCCAGCAGTTTCTTGGCGCTGCGGCGAAGAATGACGTTTTTGAGAGTGATCATGAGTGAGGAACCGTAGGGGCGATTATCCCGCCCGGCCTTCGGCGACCCGGCGCGAAGGGGCAAAGGCGGACATCGCCCGATGAAAGGGGGCGCAGCCCGGAGGCTGCGTGCAAGGCGGTGAAGCGGGGGCGGCGGGCGTCGCTAACGCACGCCGGCGCCGGCCAGCAGCGCCGTCCGGGTGACCAGCAACACCTGGTCTTCACCGGCCGAGGTTTCGAGCCAGACCACCTCGAGCTGCGGAAACGCCGCCTCGAAATAATCGCGCTCGTTGCCGATTTCCAGCACCAGCACGGCCTGCTCGCTCATGCGGGCGGGCGCGTCGGCGAACAGTTGCCGCACGAAGTCCATGCCGTCGGTGCCGCCGGCCAGCGCCAGTTCGGGCTCGGCGCGGTATTCGGCGGGCAGCGCGGCCATGCTGGCGCTGTTCACGTAGGGCGGGTTGCACAGCACGAGGTCGTACGTACCGGGCACGCTTTTCAGGCCGTCCGATTCGATCAACTTGACGCGGGCGTCGAGTGCGTGGCGCGTGACGTTGATCGCGGCCACTTCGAGCGCTTCGGTCGACAAGTCGGCGGCATCGACCGTCACATCTGGGTAGGTGAGCGCCGCGAGCACCGCGAGGCTGCCGTTGCCGGTGCACAGGTCGAGCACGCGCTGTGTGTGCTCGCCCAGCCAGTAGTCGATGCTGCCGTCGGCGATGAGCTCGGCAATGAAGCTGCGCGGCACGATGGCGCGCTCGTCCACGTAGAAGGGCACGCCCTGCAGCCACGCCTCTTTGGTGAGGTAGGCGGCGGGCTTGCGCGTGGCGATGCGCTCGTCGATGAGGGCGGCCACCTTGGCAGCGTCGGCTTGCGACACGGGGGTGTCAGCCACCGCGTCGAGGTCGTCCAGCGGCTGCTTCAGGCGCCACAGCACGAGCCAGGCGGCTTCGTCGAAGGCGTTGGCGGTGCCGTGGCCGAAGGCCACGCCGGCGTCTTCGAGCCGCTTGGCGCCGGCTTCGATCAGTTCAATGACCGTGCTCATCGCGCGCCCTGGGCGAGCGCCGCGTCGAGCCCGCGCAGCGTGCGCAGGTAGATGTTCTTCAGCGTCTCGATCTCGGCGACCTCGATGTGCTCGTCGATCTTGTGGATGCTGGCGTTCACGGGGCCGCACTCGACGACCTGCTTGCAGATCTTGGCGATGAAGCGCGCGTCGCTGGTGCCGCCGCTGGTCGACAGCTCGGTGTCCAGGCCGGTCTCTTCGCGGATCGCCGCCTGCACCGCCGTGACGAGTTCGCCGGGCGTGGTCAGGAAGGGCAGGCCGCCGACGGTCCAGGTCAACGTGTAGTCGACGCCGTGCGCGTCGAGCACGGCATGCACGCGCTGCTGCAGCGACTCGGGCGTCGATTCGGTCGAGAAACGGAAGTTGAAGTCGATCACCGCGCTGCCCGGAATCACGTTGCTCGCGCCGGTGCCCGCGTGGAAGTTGCTGATCTGCCAGCTGGTGGGCTGGAAGTAGGGGTTGCTCTGCGCGTCCCAGCCGCCGGCGGCGTTGATCGCCACCAGCTCGGCGAGCGCGGGCGCCACCGCATGCACCGGGTTCTTCGCCAGGTGCGGGTAGGCGATGTGGCCCTGCACACCGTTCACCGTGAGCTTGCAGCTCATGGTGCCGCGGCGGCCGTTCTTGATCATGTCGCCGCAGCGCGCGACCGAGGTGGGTTCGCCGACGATGCAGTAGTCGATGGTTTCACCGCGCGCGGCCAGCGCATTGCAGACGATCACGGTGCCGTCGACGCCGGGGCCTTCCTCGTCGCTGGTGAGCAGCAGGGCCAGCGTGAGCGCCGGGTCGGGCTCGCCCTGCAGGAATTCTTCGATGGAGGTCACGAAGGCCGCGACCGAGGTCTTCATGTCGCAGGCGCCGCGGCCGTAGAGCTTGCCGTCGCGGTGCGTGGGCGTGAACGGGTGGCTGCTCCACTGGTCGAGCGGGCCCGTGGGCACCACGTCGGTGTGGCCGGCGAAGACCAGCGTCTTGGTCGGCTTGCCGTTGGTGGGGCGGCGCACGGCCCAGAGGTTGGTGACCCGGAAATCGGCCGGGCCGCTCTCGATGGTTTCCAGCGTGAAGCCCAGCGCGGCGAGGCGTTCGCCCAGGATCTGTTGGCAACCCGCGTCGTCGGGGGTGACGGAAGGGCGCGAGATCAGTTGTTCGGCGAGCTGGAGCGTACGGGACATCGAGGGAGCGGGGATTAAGGGGCGGTCAGAACTTCACGTCGAGCGTGATGTCGGTGAAAGTCGGTTCGTCGAGCTGGTCGGTCAGGTCGCGATCCTCGGCCTGCTTCTTGGGCGCGTCGCGGTTCTGCAGGCGCCACATCAGGTTGGTGGGCGAGTCGGCGTTGGCCAGGCCTTCTTCGCGGGTCACGCGCTCCTCGGTGATGAGGCGGGCGATGTCTTCCTCGAAGGTCTGCGAGCCTTCGGCCATCGATTGCTCCATGGCCTCCTTGACGCCGGAGAAGTCGCCCTTTTCGATCAGGTCGGCCACCAGTGCGGTGTTCAGCATCACTTCGAGCGCGGGCACGCGCCCGCCGGCCGGCGTGCGCAGCAGGCGCTGCGACACCACGGCGCGCAGCGCCGAGCCCAGGTCGCCCAGCAGGGTGGGGCGCACCTCGACCGGGAAGAAGCTCAGGATGCGGTTCAGCGCGCGGTAGCTGTTGTTGGCATGCAGCGTGGCCACGCACAGGTGGCCCGACTGCGCGTAGGCAATGGCGGCCGTCATGGTGTCGCGGTCGCGGATTTCGCCGATCTGGATCACGTCGGGCGCCTGGCGCAGCGCGTTCTTCAGGGCCACCTGCAGCGAGGTGGTGTCGCTGCCCACGTCGCGCTGGTTCACCAGCGATTTCTTGTTGGTGTAGGTGAACTCGATCGGCTCTTCGACCGTGAGGATGTGGCCGCTGGCGTGCTCGTTGCGGTAGTCGAGCATCGAGGCCAGCGTGGTCGTCTTGCCGGCGCCGGTGGCGCCCACCATCAGGATCAGCCCGCGCTTTTCCATGATGAGCGACTTCAGGATGTCGGGCAGGTTCAGGTCGTCGAAGCTGGGGATGACCGAGGCGATGTGCCGCACCACCACGGCGTAGCTGCCGCGCTGGCGCATGGCGCTGATGCGGTAGTTGCCGGCGCCTTCGAGGGCGACGGCCATGTTGAGTTCGCCCGTGTTTTCCAGTTCCTGGATGCGGGCTTCGGGCACCACTTCCGACAGCAGCGCCAGCGGCGCGGTCGGCGGCAGCACCTGCGCATTGATGGGCAGGCAGTTGCCGTTGATGCGGATCATCACCGGGGAGTGGGCCGAGAGGTAGATGTCGGAGGCCTTGCGCTCGGCCATCAAACGAAGAATCCGTTCCATCATGTTCATCGGTCTCTCTCCTCGGTGCTGTTTTTTTCTCAGGGAAGAAGCGAACCGGCCGCGCGCGTTGAAGCAGGCGGCCGGTGGTGGGTGCGTTTTAGTCGCGCAGCAGGTCGTTCAGGCTGGTCTTCGAACGCGTCTGTGCGTCGACCGTCTTCACGATGACTGCAGCGTAGGTGCTGTAGTCCTGGCCCGACTTGGTCTTCTTGGGCAGGCTGCCGCTGATGACCACGCTGCCGGCGGGCACGCGGCCGTACGAGATCTCGCCGGTGTCGCGGTTGAAGATCGGGGTGCTCTGGCCCAGGTACACGCCCATGCCCAGCACCGAGTTCTCTTCGACGATCACGCCTTCGACGACTTCGGAGCGCGCGCCGATGAAGCAGTTGTCTTCGATGATGGTCGGGTTGGCTTGCAGCGGCTCGAGCACGCCGCCCAGGCCCACGCCGCCCGACAGGTGCACGTTGGCACCGACCTGCGCGCACGAACCGACGGTGGCCCAGGTGTCGACCATGGAGCCTTCACCCACGTAGGCGCCGATGTTCACGTACGAGGGCATCAGGATCGCGCCCTTGGCGATGAAGCTGCCGCGGCGGGCCACGGCCGGCGGCACGATGCGCACGCCCGATTCCTTCAGCTCGGCGGCCGACAGGTGCGAGAACTTGGTCGGCACCTTGTCGTAGAAGCCCAGCGAGCCGGCCTGGATCTGCTCGTTGTCCTTCAGGCGGAACGACAGCAGCACGGCCTTCTTGATCCACTGGTGCACGGTCCACTGGCCCACGCCCTGGCGGGTGGCGACGCGCAGCTTGCCGTTGTTCAGCTCGGTGATCACGTGCTCGACGGCGTCGCGCACTTCGGCGGGGGCGGCGTTGATCGAGATGTTGGCGCGGTCTTCCCACGCGGCGTCGATGATTTGTTGCAGTTGCTGTGTCATGGAGAGAGTCTCGGGTGAAAAAGGGGCAGGGAAGCGGGGCGACAGGGGGTCAGCGGCGGCCGTCTTTGACGAACTGGACGATGCGCTGGGCGGCCTCGACGCACTCGGCCGTTTCGGCCACCAGCGCCATGCGGATGCGACCGCGGCCCGGGTTGGCGCTGTGGTCGGTGTCGCGCGCCAGATAGCTCCCCGGCAGAACCGTGACATTGTATTGAGCGTAGAGCGCGCGGGCGAAGGCTTCGTCGTCGCCAGCCCACACTTCGGGCACGCCCGCCCAGAGGTAGAAGCTGGCGTCGGGCAGGCGCACGTCGAGCACGGGTTCGAGCAGCGGCGTGACGGCGGCGAACTTGGCGCGGTACTGGGCGCGGTTGTCGACCACGTGCGACTCGTCGCCCCAGGCCGCGATGCTGGCGGCGGCCACGGCGCCGCTCATGGCGCTGCCGTGATACGTGCGGTAGAGCAAAAAGCCCTTGATGAGCGCCGCGTCGCCGGCCACGAAGCCGCTGCGCAGGCCGGGCACGTTGCTACGCTTGGACAGCGAGGTGAGCGCGATGAGGTTCTTGAAGTCGGGGCGGCCGAGCTTCATCGAGGCTTCCAGGCCGCTCAGCGGGGGCTCGTCGCGGAAGTAGATCTCGCTGTAGCACTCGTCGGCGGCGATCACGAAGCCGTGGCGGTCGGACAGCGCGAAGAGCTTCTTCCACTCGTCCAGAGACATCACCGCGCCCGTGGGATTGCCCGGCGAGCAGACGAACACGAGCTGGGTGCGGGCCCAGACCTCGTCGGGCACGCTGTCCCAGTCGACGGCGAAGTTGCGCGCGGGCACGCTGGGCACGTAGTACGGCTCGGCGCCCGAGAGCAGGGCCGCGCCCTCGTAGATTTGATAGAACGGGTTGGGCGACATCACCACCGGCTTCGGGTGGGCGCTGGCGTTGACCACGGTCTGGGCGAGCGAGAACAGCGCCTCGCGCGAGCCGTTGACCGGCAGCACCTGGGTGGCCGGGTCGAGCGTCAGGCTGTAGCGGCGATGCAGCCAATGGGTGAAGGCGGTGCGCAGTTTCAGCTCGCCGGCAGTGGCCGGGTAGGCGGCAAGGGCGCCGAGACCGGCGCTCAAGGCGTCCTTGATGAAGGCCGGCGTGGCGTGCTTGGGCTCGCCGATGCCCAGGCTGATGGGGGCGAATTCGGGGGCGGGCGTGACGCCTGCGAACAGCTGCTTCAGCCGCTCGAACGGGTACGGCTGCAATTTGGCAAGCAAGGGATTCATGCCCCGGATTATCGGCGACGGGCAGGGCGGCCCGCACGCCCCGCGCCCCTTGGCCCGCTCAGCAAAGCGGGCGGTTGAACTGGCCGATCATGTTGGCGAAGTTCTGGTTGTAGCGGTTGGCCGCGTCGACGATGGCCGAGCGGCCCATGCGGGCCATCGCACCGGTTTCCTTGCGCTTGAACACGCCGTCCTTGGTGTCCTTGATCACCGAGCGCGACTGGCCGATGAACTCGTTGATCTGCAGCATGCCGCCGCTGCAGCTCTTGCCGTTCTGGGTCGACTGCTCGCTGGTTTTCTTGCTCCAGCCTGCGGCCGAGTCGGCCACCAGCGCCAGCGAGGCCTCGAAGGCGGCCAGCGCCTGCGGGTCGTTGGGCGCGGCGAACAGCGCCATGGCGTCGGCGTGGTTGAGCTTGCCGTGGTAGATCAGGCCGGCGCGGTAGTAGGCGGCGGTGTCCTTGGGCGCTTTCTCGAAGGCTTCCCTGGTGAGCGCCCGGTCGCGGGCGCTCAGGCCCTTGTCGAAGGCCGCTTCGGCCTGCGCGACGGTGGTGAGCGCGGCCAGGTAGTCGGCGCTCATCTGGCGGGCCTTGTCGCCGTTGTCGGCGAGGTAACCCTTGGAATTGGCGTAGTCGTTCAGCTCGCGGCTCAGCGGCGACAGCACCTTGAGCGCGGCCGAGAAGGCTTTGGCCGATTCGTCGATCTCGGGCAGCGGCGCGGCGATGGCGGCGGCGGCATCGAGCTTCTTGGCCGAGCGGTCGACCAGGATGTCGTTCTGGATGCGCAGGCTGGTGAGCGGCGCCTTGGCCTGCAACAGCGGCACCTGGCCGGTCACGTAGCTTTCGCGGGCTTCCTGGAACGAGGTGCGCAGGTTGTTCGACACGTCGACGTAGAGGTTGTACTTCTCGACGAGCTGCTGCTGGTCGTTGCCGGCCGGCTTGGCTTCGGCGGAAGCGGGCGGGGCGGTCTTGTCCGCCTTGTCGCCGCAGCCCGCGACGAGCGCCGACACGGCGACGAGGGTGGCACCCAGCAGGGCTTGGTAGTTCTTCATTCTTTCATTTCCTCCGTTGAAAAAAAGCAGCACGGGCAGGCCGCGGGATGGCGGCTTGCCGGAAAAACATCGTGGGGAGGAGCGCCGCTGCCTGAGGACAGCGGTCGAGGGGCGCGGGATGGGTCAGACGGCGGTGGCCGCGCTGCGCCGGTAGAAGGCGAGCGAGCCCGCCAGCACCAGCAGCATGCCGCCGCAGGCGCGGTCGATCCAGCGCGTGGCCGACACCGTGAGCAGCCGGATCGCGCGGGCGCCGACGAAGGCGTAGGCCAGCATCACCGCCATGTCCAGCCCCGCGAAGATCAGCGCAATGATCAGGTACTGCGGCGCCTGCGCGGCGGCCGGGTCGATGAACTGCGGCAGCAGCGCCGAGCAGAAGATGTAGCCCTTGGGGTTGGTCACCGCCACCAGGAACGACTTGAAGAAGATGCGCCGGCTTTCGACCGCCGTGACGGTGGCCGCGGCGTCCGCGCTCGGCAGCTGGAAGCCGCCCTGGGAGCGCAGCATGCGCAGCCCGAGCCAGGCCAGGTAGACCGCGCCCACCCACTTCAGCATCGAGAACCAGAACTCCGAAGCCGCCAGCAACGCGCCCAGGCCGAGCGCCACGGCGCCGACCAGCACGAAGTCGGACAGCACCGCACCGAGCATGCCCGGCAGCGCCCGTCGCACGCCGTGGCGCGAGCCGTTGCTCAGGGCCAGCAGCACCGTGGGGCCGGGCGTGGCAATGGCGGCGAAGGCCACGATGGCGAACAGCAGGGCGGTGGCGAGCGTCATCGGGGCGTCTTTCTTTCTGCGGGTAGACTCAGATCTTCTTGACCAGCACCTGGCTCTTGCGGTCCCAGTTGTACTTGCGCTTGCGCGCCTCGGGCAGCCAGTCGGGGTTGACCTGCTGGAAGCCGCGCTTGAGGAACCAGTGCATCGTGACGGTGGTGAGCACGAAGATGCTTTCCAGGCCCATGGCCTTGGCGCGGTGCTCGATGCGCTTGAGGATGCGTTCGCCGTCGCCCTGCGACTGCGACTGCGGCGACACCGTGAGCGCGGCCATCTCGGCGGTCTTCGCCTCGGGGTACGGGTACAGCGCCGCGCAGCCGAAGATCACGCCGTCGTGCTCGATCACCGTGTAGTGGCCCACGTCGCGCTCGATCTCGGTGCGGTCGCGCTTGACCAGCGTGCCGTCGCGCTCGAAGGGCTCGATGAGCTGCAGGATGCCGCCGATGTCGTCCACCGTGGCTTCGCGCAGGCTCTCCAGCTTCTCGTCGATCACCATGGTGCCCACGCCGTCGTGCACGTAGATCTCGAGCAGCAGCGAGCCGTCGAGCGCGAACGGCAGGATGTGGTTGCGCTCCACGCCGCCCTTGCAGGCCTTCACGCAGTGCTGCAGGTAGAAGGCGGTGTCGGTCGGCTTCTGCGCGGGCGGCAGCGAGGCCAGCAGCTTCTCGGCGGCGGCCAGCGGCAGCTCGGTGTCGATCGGGTTGTCCTCGCTCTCGGGCAGCTCGCTGTCCACGCGGATGCCCGGCACTTCGGTCAGGAAGATCAGCTTGTCGGCCTGGATCGAGATGGCCACGCTGGTCGCCACTTCTTCCATCGTCAGGTTGAACGCCTCGCCGGTCGGCGAGAAGCCGAAGGGCGACATGAGCACCATCGCGCCGAAGTCGAGCGTGCGGCGGATGCCGGCCGCGTCCACCTTGCGCACCAGGCCCGAATGCTTGAAGTCCACCCCGTCGACCACGCCCACGGGGCGCGCGGTGATGAAGTTGCCCGAGATCACGCGCACCGTCGAGCCGGCCATGGGCGTGTTGGGCAGGCCCTGGCTGAAGGCGGCCTCGATCTCGTAGCGCAGCTGGCCCGCGGCCTCCTGCGCCGAGTCGAGCGCCACGGCGTCGGTGATGCGGATGCCGTGCGAGTACTTCGCCTCGTGGCCCTTGGCCGCCAGCTGCTCGTTGACCTGCGGGCGGAAGCCGTGCACCAGCACGATCTTGACGCCCATGCTCTGGATCAGGGCCAGGTCCTGCGCGATGTTCTGCAGCTTGCCCGCCGCGATGGCCTCACCCGCCAGGGCGACCACGAAGGTCTTGCCGCGGTGCGTGTGGATGTAGGGCGCGACCGAGCGGAACCAAGGCACGAAGGTGAAATTGAAGACGGTGGACATGGGGCGTGATTGTGCATTCTTGGCAAGGTTTTGGTGCAGCGCGTCATGCCAGGGCGCGCAGCAGCCGGCCGGCCCCGGCCGCGGCGGGCGTGCCGCGGGCCTTGAAGGCCTCGAGCTGGTCGGCGTAGGCGTCCAGCGGCTCCACCGCCGCCTCGGGCGCCCCCGCCGGCGCGGCCGGTGCCAGCGGCAGGCCGAGCAGTCCGGCGAGCTCGTCCGGCGCGATCGAACCGTGCGCCATCAGCGCATCGACCACCGCCATGAAGGCGGTGGCGTGCGCTTCGAGCAGGCCCAGCGCGCGGGTGTGTTCGCGCGCCAGGATGGCCTCGATCTCGCGGTTGGTGGCGGCCACGTCGGTGTTGAGGTTGTCGTTCGAATCGGTCGTCACGTCGGTGCGGCTCCAGCGGGTGCCGAAGCCCAGGTGGCGCACATGGCGCGCCGCCGTCGCGGTCGCCTGCATCAGGTCGCGCTCGGCGCCGGTGGTGCAGCCCGATTCGCCGAACACCAGCCGCTCGGCCGCGCGGCCGGCCAGGCTCACGCACACGCTGTCCAGCAGGTTGCGCTTGGACCAGGCCTTGCGCTTCACGTAGCTGTTGTAGCCGCCCTCGAACGAGGCCACGTTGATGCGGATCTCCTGTGGCGCGCGGCCGAAGAGCAGGGCGTACACCAGGCCATGGCCGGCCTCGTGCACCGCGAGCAGCGCACGGAAGTCGGCGTTGGCGCGCTGCTTGAGCCGGTTCAGCTCCAGCGCCACCGGGAACTCGCGCCGCGCCAGCCGGAAGCGCGCGACCAGGCGCGGGCCGCCGGGCGTGACCTCGCCGGGGTCGAGCATCAACCACACGGGCTCGCTGCCGTGCGCGCCCTGTTCGAGCGCCCACAGCGCGGCATTGACCAGCGTCGCGCTCAGGATCGCGTGGATCGACGAGAACAGCGGCCGCGTGCCCTGCGCCGGGAACACGGCGTTGGCGTAGATCTGCTCGTACACGCTCGCGTCGAGCACGAAGCGCACGCCCGAGCTTTCCTGGATCTCGCTCACGTAGCGGTCGCAGATCGACAGGATCAGGCGCACGTAGGTGGCGCGGCTGAACGACGGGTAGATCACGTGGTTGTTGCCCAGCCGCGCGACCTGCTCGGGCTTGAAGCGTTCGGCCAGCGCCTTCTTCACGTCGATGAGCGAGAGCTTCTTCGTCAGCGCGTGGAAGATGTCGGCGTCGGTGTCGCAGTCTTCGACCCGTTTGGCGGTCTCGGCGTACATCTCGTCGAGGTTGCCCGAGACGAAGACCAGCAGCTTGGAGTAGTCGGTTTCCCAGTTGTCCTGCGAGGCGCGGAAGGCGCGCAGCCGCGCCTGGATCTCGTCGGGCTTCCAGGTCATGATTTCGAGCAGCGACTCGCGCAGCTTCAGGCAGCGCTTGAACTCCTGCGCTTCCCAGGGCGAGAGCTGCAGGCGGCGCTTGCGCTTGGTCTTGCCAGCCTTGGCGCCGTCGTCCTCTTCGTCTTCCTCGTCGTCGTCATCGGTGCGGCGGTCCTGGTCGTACTCGGCCCAGGCCAGCGACGACTCGATCTCGCTGAGCACCGACAGCGACGGCGGCAGGCGGCCGTCCGACAGCAGCGCCCACACGTCCTGGTAGCGCTCCACGCGCGCTTCCTTGCCGTTGGCGTCCACGGTGCGAAAGCGCTGGAACTCGTCGAGCACGAGGATGCCGGGCGCGCCCTCGGCGATGCCCGACTCGGCCAGCATGGCCGAGATCGAGCCGGCGGTGCGGTGGCCCGAGCCGTGGCTGAAGCCGTCCATCTGCACTTCGATGAAGCGGTCGTAAAAGCCCAGGTGCTGCGCCAGGCGCCGCACGAGTTGCGTCTTGCCGGTGCCGGTCAGGCCCCACAGGCAGATGACGACCGGGCGGCTGATGAGCTGCGGCAGCACGTACCAGGCGCGCAGCGAATCGATCACGCGATCGATGATCTCGTCGATGCCGAACAGCTCGGCCTTCAGCGAATGGGCGATGGCCTGCAGGTGGCGCGTGCGCTCGGCCAGCGTGGTGTGCAGGTCGCGGGAAATGTCTGGATGCGACATGAGGTTCTTTTTTCTTCGAATGATTCGGGACACGGAAACAGGAATGCGGCCGCTGCTCCACGCGAGATGCGGGGAGGGCGGTGGTGCAGGCGCTGTGCAGGTCAGGCTGGCGCGCTTCAGTCCGTGAAGCGCGAGCGATGGGCGTTCAGTTCCGCGAAGGAAGCTGAAGCCGGCGCGCGGGCTTCGTCAGGCCGGGCGGGTCGCCTTGACCCCGCCGCGTGCAAGGACGCGGCTTGCGCAGCGGATGCGCATCGAAAGGGGTGCAAGGAAGGAGGTCATGGCCGCGATCGTACCGGTGGCATGCGGTAGAGTAAAGAGTCTTTACGAAATTTTCTGCGCCACCTGCTGCATGCGGCCTCACTGTGGATGCCATGCAACAGCGCCGGGGCCCCGCGATAATTGGCGGTTTGCCCGCCTGCCGCCGCGCGCAACGACCGACGACTGCCTTGCCTTGACGACCCTCACACCTCCCGCCCCCCTGCGCATCGAGTTTCCCGAATCGCTCCCGGTCTCCGGCCGGCGCGAGGAGATCATGGCCGCCATTGCTGCGCACCAGGTCGTGATCGTCTGCGGCGAAACGGGCTCGGGCAAGACCACGCAGCTGCCGAAGATCGCGCTGGCGCTCGGGCGCGGCAAGCTCAACGCGGAGCCCGGCAAGGGCCGCCTCATCGGCCACACGCAGCCGCGCCGCATTGCCGCCAGCTCGGTCGCCAAGCGCATCGCCGAAGAGCTGAAGACGCCGCTGGGCGACGTGGTCGGCTTCAAGGTGCGTTTTCAGGACCGCCTGAGCCGCGACGCCTCGGTCAAGCTGATGACCGACGGCATCCTGCTGGCCGAGACGCAGACCGATCCGCTGCTCAAGGCCTACGACACGCTCATCATCGACGAGGCCCACGAGCGCTCGCTGAACATCGACTTCCTGCTGGGCTATCTGCGCGAGATCCTTCCGCGCCGGCCCGACCTGAAGATCATCGTCACCTCGGCCACCATCGATGCCGACCGCTTCGCGCAGCACTTCGCTTCGGCCAAGGGCCCCGCGCCGACGATCATGGTGTCGGGCCGCACCTTCCCCGTCGAGCAGCGCTACCGCCCGTTCGAAGAGTCGCGCGAACACGACCTGAACGACGCCATCGCGGATGCGGTCGACGAACTCTGGCGCGACCCGCACAACGCAGGCGACATCCTGATCTTCCTGCCCGGCGAGCGCGAGATTCGCGAGGCGGCCGATCACCTGCGTCGCCACGTCAGCCACCAGCCGCTGTTCCGCAGTGCCGAGGTGCTGCCGCTGTTCGCGCGGCTGTCGGGCCCCGAGCAGGACCGCATCTTCGAAAGCCACAGCGGCCGGCGCATCGTGCTGGCCACCAACGTGGCCGAGACCTCGCTCACCGTGCCGGGCATCCGCTACGTGATCGACACCGGCACGGCGCGCGTCAAGCGCTACAGCTTCCGCAGCAAGGTCGAGCAGCTGCTGGTCGAGCCGATCAGCCAGGCCGCGGCCAACCAGCGCGCGGGCCGATGCGGCCGCGTGGCGAACGGCATCTGCATCCGCCTGTACGACGAGAAAGACTTTGCGGGCCGCCCGCGCTTCACCGATCCGGAAATCCTGCGCTCGTCGCTCGCGGGCGTGATCCTGCGCATGAAGTCGCTGCGGCTGGGCGACGTGGCGCGTTTCCCGTTCCTCGAAGCGCCGTCGCCGCGCGCGATTGCCGACGGCTACCAACTGCTGAATGAACTCGGCGCGGTCGACGACGCCAACGAACTCACGGCCACCGGCGCCGAGCTGGCCAAGCTGCCGCTCGATCCGCGCGTGGGCCGCATGATTCTCGAAGCCCGCACGCGCGGCGCGCTCGAAGAAGTGCTCATCATCGCCTCGGCGCTCAGCGTGCAGGACGTGCGCGACCGCCCGATGGACGCGCAGCAGCAGGCCGACCAGGCGCACTCGAAATTCGACGACGAGAAGAGCGAGTTCAGCGGCTACCTGCGGTTGTGGAAATGGATCGCCGACGCGCGCGGCGGCCACGGTGACACGCACAAGCTCAGCAACCGCCAGTACGAGCAGCTGCTGCGCCAGAATTTCATCAACATCCGCCGTGTGCGCGAATGGCGCGACATCCATTCGCAGCTGCTCACGGTGGTCACCGAGCACAAGTGGCGCATCAACGCCACGCCGGCCGGCTACGAGCCGCTGCACCTGTCGATGCTCGCGGGCCTGTTGGGCAACGTGGGCTGGAAGCTCGAGGATGACGAGGCCTACCTCGGTGCGCGCGGCATCAAGTTCTACAAGCACCCCGGCGCGCACCTGAAGAAGAAGCCGGGGCGCTGGATCGTCGCGGCCGAACTGGTCGAGACCACGCGCCTGTTCGGGCGCGGCATCGCCAACATCGAGCCGCAGTGGCTCGAGCAGGTGGCGGAGCATCTGCTGAAGAAGCAGCTGCTCGATCCGCACTGGGAGAAGAAGGGCGCGCAGGTCTCGGCGCTGGAGCGCGCGACGCTGTACGGCCTCGTGGTCTACAGCGGGCGGCGCGTCGATTTCACCAAGGTCGATCCGGTCTCGGCGCGCGAGATCTTCATCCGCGAAGCGCTGGTCGGTGGCCAGTGGGAAAGCAAGTTCCCGTTCCTCACCGCCAATCGCAAGCTGGTGCGCGAGGTCGAAGGCCTGGAGCACAAGGCGCGCCGGCAGGACGTGCTGGTCGACGACGAACTGATCTTCGCCTTCTACGACGCGCAGCTGCCGCCCGACGTGGCCAGCGGCATCACCTTCGAGAACTGGTACCGCCACGCCTCGAAGGACCAGCCGCGCCTGCTGTACCTCACGCGCGACGAGCTCATGCGCCACCAGGCGGCCGGCATCACGACGCAGTCGTTCCCGCCCACGCTGCGCCTGGGTGGCGTCGATTGCGCCGCGAGCTACCTGCACGAACCGGGCGATGCGAAAGACGGCCTCACGGTCAGCGTGCCGCTGTTCGTGCTCAACCAGGTGAACGAAGAGCGCTGCGAGTGGCTGGTGACGGGCATGCTCAAGGACAAGATCCAGGCGCTGCTCAAGAGCCTGCCGCAGCGCCCGCGCTCGCGGCTGGTGCCGCTGCCCGAGTCGGCCTCGAAGCTGGCCGAGGAGCTGTCGGCGCCCGAACTCTTCGGCACCGGCTCGCTCACCGACGTGCTGCTCAAGCGCGTGCGCGACCTCACGAGCATCGACGTGAAGCGCGCCGACTTCAAGCTCGACATGCTCGCGCCGCACCTGTTCATGAACCTGCGCATCGTCGACGAGCACGGCCGCCAGCTGGGCATGGGCCGCAACCTCGGCGCGCTGAAGGCGGAACTGGGCGCGCAGGCGCGCGGTGCATTCCAGGCGCTCGCAGGGCTCAACGTGAAGGCGTCGCCGGCGCCCAAGGCTGCGCCTGCGAACGGGGGCCAGGCCCCCGCGAAGAGCGCTGCGCCCGAGAAGGCTGCCCCCACGCTGCCCGCCGGCCAGCGCTACACGACGTGGGCTTTCGGCGAGCTGCCCGAGCTGATGGAAGTGCGGCGCGGTTCGCAGTCGCTCATCGGCTTCCCGGCGCTGCGCGACGAGGGCGATGCCGTGACCATCGAGGTGTTCGACGAGCCCGCCGTGGCCGCCGCCAAACACCGCGCCGGCCTGCGCCGCCTGTTCGCGCTGCAGCTGAAGGACGCGCTGAAGTACCTCGAGAAGAACATCCCCGACCTGCAGAAGATGTCGGTCGCCTACATGCCGCTGGGCACGTCGGAAGAACTGCGCACGCAGATCATCGACGTGGCGATCGACCGCGCGTTCCTGCAGGAGCCGCTGCCCACCGACGAGTTCGCCTTCAAGAAGCGGCTCGAAGAAGGGCGCGGGCGGCTCACGCTGATCGCCAACGAGGTGGCGCGGCTCGCGGGCGTCATCCTCGTGGAGTACGCAGCGGCGGCGCGCAAGATCAAGGACACGAAGGTCCAGCCCGACGCGGTGCAGGACGCGGCGCAGCAGCTGCAGAAGCTCGTGGGCAAGCGCTTCATCGCCGACGCGCCGTGGACGCAGCTGCAGCACTTCGCGCGCTACCTCAAGGCCATCGTGCTGCGCCTGGACAAGCTGCGCGCCGACCCCGCGCGCGACACGGCCAAGCTGGCCGAGCTGAGGCCGCAGGAGCAGCGCTACTGGCGCCTCGTGGCCGAGCGCAAGGGCGTGGTGGACGAGCGCATGCTCGAATTCCGCTGGCTGCTCGAGGAACTGCGCGTGAGCTTCTTCGCGCAGGAGCTGCGCACGCCGCAGCCGGTGAGCGTGAAGCGGCTCGACAAGGCCTGGGCGCAGCTTCAGGCGTAAAAAAAGCCCGCGGCGACGCGGGCTTTTTTCATGATGGCGCGGGCGCTATATGCGGCCCATGAGCACGAGGATCACCAGGATCAGCACCACGAGCCCGAGGCCGCCGCTGGGCCCGTAGCCCCAGGACCGGCTGTAACCCCAGCTCGGCAGCGCGCCGATCAGCAGCAGGATCAGGACGATCAGCAGAATGAACGAGAGGGACATGTTTTTTCTCCTGGGACGTTGTTGTCACGAGCCTCCATGCTCATCGTCCCGGGGCGCCGCGAGCGCCGGAGAGCCGCCCCTGACGCGGTCAGGGCTGTCCTACCGTGGGCGTCGGCGCTTTACCGGTGCGCCTGCCAGCAGGAAGTACATGGCCACGCCCACGGCCAGGAAGATGGCGCCCAGCCCGCCGACGATGGCGGCGCCGCCCCACAGGTCGAAGAAGCCATCGAGTCGGGCATCTTGCGGGTTCGCGGGGTTGAAGAACACGCCGACGACTTCGCCCTTGTCGTAGGCCGGCGGGTTACTGCTGCTCGAGGGCGAGAACTCGACGATCGCGCCCGAGGGCAGCGTGAAGCGCACCAGCGGGCGCCACGTCGGCGAATTGCTGCGGCTCGAGCTTCCCGCGGACTGCAGCGCGATCACCTCGCCCTGCGCCTTGCCGGCCGATGCGATGAACTTCGTGGTGTTCTGGTAGAGCAGCCAGGCGCCGAGGAGCATGAGCGCGCCGACGAGCGTGAAGATGCGCGTGATGAGGCGGGTGGGGTTCATTGGGGTGGCCTTCAGTTGCGCATCCACTCGATCGACAAGGTGCCCACGGCGGCCAGCACCAGGCTCGATACCAGGAAGCCCACGGCCCCCAGCGTGGCCAGCAAGGCCCGTCGCCAGGGGCGCGTGCGAAAGAGATAGACCGGAATGCCCAGCAGCGGAAAGATGCCTGCGAGCAGCGCCGCGCGACCAGGCGCGGGCACGCCGCGCGCGAGGCCATCGGCCCGGCACCACGTGTAGCACAGCGCCGAGATGAGGAACACATGCGCCACGTCCAGCGCGGTGTAGTCCTTGCCGCGCAGCGGCGGCAGGAACGCGTCGGCGATGCCCACCACGAGGAACGAGAGGGCCAGGGCCAGCAGGATCCAGCGCGGCCGGTTCATCGTCATCGCTGCCCCCGGAGCGTGGCCGCCGGCGTCAGAGCTTCGCGAGGCGGTCGAGCGCGGCGAGCAGCGTCTCGTCCTTCTTGGCGAAGCAGAAGCGCACCACGCGCTGGTCGAAGCCGTCGCCGTAGAAGGCCGACAGCGGGATCGCCGCCACGCCGATCTCGCGCGTGAGCCAGAGGCAGAAGTCGGCCTCCGACAGGTCGCTCACGGCCGAGATGTCCACGCACTGGAAGTAGCTGCCTTCGCTGCGCAGCAGCTTGAAGCGGGTCTTCTCGGCCAGGCCGGCCGCGAACAGGTCGCGCTTGCGCTGGTAGAAGGCCGGCAGCTCCAGGTAGGGCTCGGGCCGCGCCATGTACTGCGCGAGCGCGTGCTGCATCGGCGTGTTCACCGTGAACACGTTGAACTGGTGCACCTTGCGGAACTCGGCCATCAGCGGCGCGGGCGCGGCCACGAAGCCGACCTTCCAGCCGGTGACGTGGTAGGTCTTGCCGAAGCTGCTGACGATGAAGCTGCGTGCCGCCAGGCCGGGGAAGCGCGCGACGCTTTCATGGCGCGCGTCGTCGAACACCATGTGCTCGTAGACCTCGTCGCTGATCACGAACACGTCGGTGGGCGCGAGCAGGTCTTCGAGCTGGCGCATCTCGGCCTCGGTCCAGACCGTGGCGCTCGGGTTGTGCGGTGTGTTGATGATGATCGCACGCGTCTTCGGCGTGAGCGCGGCGGCGATCTTGTCGAAATCGGGGCGGAAGGTGCCGGGCACGAGCGGCACGCGCACGACCTTGCCGCCGGCCAGGTCGATGTTGGGCACGTAGCTGTCGTAGCAGGGCTCCAGCACGATCACTTCGTCGCCGGGGCGCACGATAGCCAGGATGGCCGTGATGATGGCTTGCGTGGCACCGGCCGTGACCGTGATCTCGGTCGCGGCGCTGTAGTTGCGGCCGTAGAGCGCCTCGATCTTGGCGGCGATGGCGTCGCGCAGCGACGGAATGCCCGGCATCGGCGGGTACTGGTTGTGGCCGGCCGCCATGGCGGCGGTCACGTCTTCGAGCAGCTTCGGATCGCAGTGGAAATCGGGGAAGCCCTGGCCGAGGTTCACGGCGTTCTTCTCGGCCGCGAGCGTGGACATCACGGTGAAGATGGTGGTGCCGACAGCCGGCAGCTTGGTGGTGATCTCGGGCGTGCGGGGAGAAGACGAAGGGGTGGCGGTGCTCATGGTCGGTCGTCGCGGGGAGAAAGGCTGGAGGATCAGAGTTCGTAGTCTTGTTGGTGGCCGCTGAGGGCCTTCGCGATCAGGTTGCGGTCGAGGCGGTCGGAGAGCAGCTCGGCGAACTTGAAGACGAAGTTGCGCAGGTAGGCGCTGCGCTTGAAGGCGACGCGCGCGATGTTCTGGCCGAACACATGGCCCATCGGGCGCACCACGAGGTCGGCGTTCGACTCGTCGCGCACGGCCATCTCGGCCACGATGCCCACGCCCAGGCCCAGGCGCACGTAGGTCTTGATCACGTCGGAGTCGATGGCTTCGAGCGCGATGCGCGGCGTGAGCTTCTTCTGCGCGAAGGCGTGGTCGATGCGCGTGCGGCCGGTGAACGACGGGTGGTACGTGATGATCGGCTCGCTCGCGAGGTCTTCGAGCGAGACGCGCTCCTTGGCCGCCAGCGGGTGGTCCTTGGGCAGCACCAGCACGTGCTGCCACTCGTAGCAGGGCAGCGTGACCAGCTCGGCGTAGCCGTCGAGCGATTCGGTGGCGATGCCGATCTCGGCGATCTCGTCGATCACCATGCGCGCCACCTGGTCGGGCGAGCCCTGATGCAGGCTCACGTTGACCTTCGGGTAGGCCTCGCGCAGGTTGGCCACGGGCACCGGCAGCACATAGCGCGCCTGGGTGTGGGTGGTGGCGATGGAGAGGGTGCCGCTGTCCTGCGCGCTGAACTGTTCGCCGATGCGCTTGAGGTTGCCCACCTCGCGCATGATGAGCTCGATGCTCGCGATGACGTGCTGGCCGGGTTCGGTGATGCGCTTCAGGCGCTTGCCGTGGCGGGCGAAGATCTCGACGCCGAGCTCTTCCTCGAGTTCGATGATCGCCTTGGAGACGCCGGGCTGCGAGGTGTGGAGCGCCTTGGCCGCCTCGGTGAGGTTCAGGTTGCGCCGCACGGCTTCCTGAACAAACTTGAACTGGTGCAGATTCATATCAAATTCCGTCTTATTGCGGAATTCATTATGCCTTTGAAGTCTATAAAAATGACCGGGACTTCAGGATTTGATGGCAATCCGGGCCAGCAAAGCGACCAGTTCGGGCGATTCACCCACGATCGGGGCCAGCGAGAAGGCCACGTCGGGCCAGCGCTGGCGCAGGGCGTCCAGCTGCAGCGGCAGGTCTTCGCGGGCGTGCTTGCCCATGCCCAGGAACAGCGGTACGACGTGCACCGCGGTGGCGCCGTCGGCGATCAGGGCTGCGGCGGCGGTTGGCAGGTCGGGTGCGGCCAGTTCCATGTAGGCACACAGCACGCGCACGGCGGGGTCGTCTTCGCGCATGCGGGCGGCCACCGCCTCGATGGGCTCGCGCCAGCGCGCGTCGCGCGAGCCGTGCGCGAGCAGCACCGTGCCCGGCACCTGCGTGGTCATCGCCTCAGGACCAGCCAGCTGAAGGCTGTGAGAGACAGCACCGAATAGATCAGCCCCGGCGCCGCCGCCGTGAGCCAGGGCGACCAGTTGCTGAGGTTGCCCAGGTAGCCGAACACGTTGTTCAGCAGGAAGAAGCTGATGCCGATCATCACGCCGCCGAACACGTAGGTCGTGATGCCGGCCTGGCGGAAGTGCAGGTAGGCGAAGGGCAGGGCGAGCACCACCATCACCAGGCACGACAGCGGATAGAACACCTTGCGCCAGAACTCGATCTCATAGCGCTGCGCGGTCTGGCCGTTGGCGTTCAGGTGCCGGATGTAGTCGAACAGGTCGATGGTGCTCATGCGGTCGGGTCGCAGCAGCGCGACCGACACCATTTCGGCGGTGAGCGAGGTGGGCCAGTCCATCTTCGGGATCTGGGTGGTGACGATCTGGGCCTTCTCGGTGTTGCGGGTCTGGTAGTCCTGCTGCTCGACGTCGGAGAGCGTCCATTTTTCGTCGAGGATGCGCGCCGACCGGGCCACCAGCTGCTTGCTCACATAGCCGTCGGCATCGAATTCGAAGATGCGGGTGGTCGTGAGCGAGCCACCGCGCGAGATCGACAGCACGTTGACCGCATACGAGGTGTCGCCGCGCTTTTCCTTCAGCCAGGCGCCGGTGTTGCCCACCAGCGAGAACGTGCCCTGGTAGCGCGACTTGAGTAGCTGCCCGGTGCGCCCCGACAGCGGCGCGATGTAGTCGCCGATGGCGAAGGTGAGCACCACGAAACCCAGCCCCAGCAGCAGCAGCGTGCGCAGCGCGCGCCACGGACCGAGGCCACTGGTGCGCAGGATGGTGTACTCGGAGCTTTGCGCCAGCCGCGCCATCACGAAGATGCAGCCGATCAGCACCGTGATCGGCAGCAGCTCGTACAGGTGGCTGGGCACCAGCAGCAGCACGTAGATCAGCGCCTGCACCGGGCCGTAGGCCAGGCTTTCGGGCTTGCCCACGGACTGCAGCTCGTCGACGAAGTCGAAGAAGAAGAACAGGCTCAGGAAGCCGAGCGTCACGAAGGCCACGGCCTTCAGTGCCTCGACGTAGATCAGTCGGCGGATGGTTTTCACGAGGTCGGGTCGATCCGGGAAGGCGGTACGGCCGGCAGGGCGCCGGCCGTGGCGGCGCTGGCGCGGGCCTGGCGGCGGGCCGACCAGTTGTTGTTGCGCAGCGTGAGCCAGGCCGTGGCGAAGAGGAAGACGCCGCCATGCAGCAGCAGCATGAATGAGCCCATGCCGTAGCGGCCCGAGCTGATCCAGCTCTGGCCCAGGTTCAGCAGGTTGTAGTAGACGACGAAGGCGAACAGCGCGAACACCAGGTTGCCGCTGCGCCCCACGCGCGGGTTGACGCTGGACACCGTCAGCGCCAGCAGCACGAAGTTGATGGCGGCCAGCAGCATGCCGAAGCGCCAGCCCAGCTCGCCCAGGCTGGCATCGCTGCGGTCGCGCAGCAGCGAGAGCGTGGAGCGCGCGCGCGTGGGCGTGCTGTCGCCGGTGGCGTTCGAGCTGCCGCCGGCGCGCGTGCCGTAGGTCTTGAACTCGCTGATCTTCAGGCCCGATTCGGTGAACAGCGGGCGTTCCAGGCGCTGGCCGTTGCTCAGCAGCAGGAAGCGGTGGTTGTCGATGTCCTCGATGCGGCCGCTGCGCGCCGACGTGGTGATCTGCAGCCCGCGCTCGACGGCCCAGATGAACACGTTGGTGGCGGTGGCGCCGTCGGGCGTGTCCTTGTCGATGAAGAACACGCGCAGCCGGCCCGAGGACTCGCGAAATTCACCCGGCGTGACGCGCTCGATGTCGCTGCGCTGCTCGTACTGCTGGCGCATGCCGATGGTCTGCGAGTTGGCCCAGGGCCAGCCCACCAGCGCCATGGCCGCGATGAGCAGCAGCACCGGCCAGGCGAAGCGGAACAGCGGCTGGACGAAATCGGCCAGGCCGCGCCCGCTGGAGAACCAGATCACCATTTCGCTGTCGCGGTACATGCGCGAGAGCGTGCCGACGATGGCGATGAACAGGCTCAGGCTCAGGATGGTCGGCATGTAGCCGAGCACCGTGTACGCCATCACGAGGAAGACCTCCTGCGGGTTCACGCTGCCCTTGGACGCCAGCCCGAGCGTACGGATGAGCATCATGGTCATCACGATGGTGACCAGGACGACGAGGGTCGCTCCGAAGCTGCGCGACAGCTCCTTGCGTAGGGAAGAATGGAATAACATCGTTCGAGGAAAAAAAGGATTATGGACTTTCAACTCAAGACCCTCACCGTCGCCCAGGCCGCCGCCGAGAAATCCGACCTCCTCATCGTGCTCGTCGGCAGCGCTCTCCCCACCGCCAAAGACCCCGTTTCCGTGCTCGCCGCCAGCGCCCGCAAGGCCGGCGACCTGCCCGACAAGGCCGGCAAGCTGCTCGCGCTGTACCGCCCCGAGACCGTGGTGCCCTCGCGCGTGCTGCTGGCCGCCATCGGCGACGGCAAGGCCGCCTCGGTGCGCAGCGCCGTGAGCGCGGCGGTTGCCGCCGCCAAGGCCAATGGCCCCAAGCGCGTCGTGATCGTCTTCGCGCAGCCGGCCGACGCCGCCGCGGTGGCCGCCGCCGTCACGGCCGCGGCCGATGCCAGCTATGTCTACACCACGACCAAGTCGAAGGCCGAGCCGCGCAGCATCCGCCACCTGACGCTGGGCGTGGCCGAGGCCGCCAGCCCCGCCGTCACCAAGGCTTTCGACGACGCCCGCGCCACGGTCGCCGGCATCGAGCTGGCCAAGGAATGGGGCAACCGTCCCGCCAACCACGCCACGCCCACGCTGCTGGCCGAAGCCGCCAAGGGGCTGGCGAAGCTGCCGCGCATCAAGTGCGAAGTGCTGGGCCCGAAGGAAGTCGACAAGCTCGGCATGGGCGCGTTCGCCGCCGTGGCCCAGGGCTCGGCCGAACCGCTGCGCTTCATCGTGCTGCGCTACCAGGGCGGCGCCAAGGACGAGGCCCCCGTGGTGCTCGTGGGCAAGGGCATCACCTTCGACACCGGCGGCGTCTCGCTCAAGCCCGCGGCCGAGATGGACGAGATGAAGTTCGACATGTGCGGCGCGGCCAGCGTGCTCGGCACCTTCCGCGCGCTCGGCGCGATCCAGCCGGCGATCAACGTGGTCGGCCTGATCCCTTCGTGCGAGAACATGAACGACGGCAACGCCGTCAAGCCCGGCGACGTGGTCACCAGCATGAGCGGGCAGACCATCGAGATCCTGAACACCGACGCCGAAGGCCGGCTCATCCTGTGCGACGCGCTCACGTACGCCAAGCGCTTCGACCCGGCCGCCGTGATCGACATCGCGACGCTCACAGGCGCCTGCGTGGTGGCTCTGGGCGGCGTGCGCAGCGGCCTGTTCGCCAGCGACGAGTCGCTGGCCTCCGCGCTCGAATCGGCCGGCGAGGCCTCGCAAGACCGCTGCTGGCGCCTGCCGCTGGACGACGACTATGCCGAAGGCCTCAAGAGCAACTTCGCCGACGTGGCCAACATCGCCGGGCGTGCCGGCGGCGCGATCACCGCGGCCAAGTTCCTGCAGCGCTTCACGGCCGACTACGCCTGGGCGCACCTGGACATCGCAGGCACGGCCTGGAAGAGCGGGGCGGCCAAGGGCTCGACCGGCCGGCCCGTCGGCCTGCTGGTGTCGTACCTGACGAACCGCGCGGGCAGCAGCAACGCCGCTGCCGCCGCGCCGAAGGCCGGCAAGGCTGCCAAGCCCGTGAAGAAGGCCGCGTCGCCCAAGGCCCCGGCCAAGCCGGCCCGAAAGGCCCGGTCCGCGCAGTGACCGACATCGGCTTTCACTACAACGCGCCCGACAAGCTCACCTACGCTTGCCGGCTGGTTCGCAAGGCCGTGAACACACGCGGCCTGCGCGTGGTGGTGGTGGGCGATGCGCGCGCGCTCGACACGGTCGATGCCGCGCTCTGGCAGCTGTCGCCGGTCGACTTCGTCGCGCACTGCCGCGCCGATGCGCCGGCCCATGTGGTGGCGCGCTCGCCCGTCATCCTGTGCGCCGAAGGTGCGGACGCGGCCTCGCTGCCGCACCGCGAGATGCTGGTCAACCTCGGCCTTGAAGTGCCGGCCGGCTTCGAGCGTTTCGAACGCATGATCGACATCGTGAGCGACGAGGCGAACGACCGGCAGGTCGGCCGCACCCGCTGGCGTCACTACGCCGACCGGGGCTACACGATCCAGCCGCACGATTTCGCAAGGAGCGCTTCCTGATGGCCAGCACGCTGCGCACGCCGCCCCGGTTCGTCCCGACGCTGACGACCGTGCTCGAGATTCCGGCCGAGCCCGTGCCGGTCGCCGAGGCGGTGCGCCCTTTAGTTCCAAGTATTGGCGCACCGGTGTCGCAGCCTGCGTCGCCCGACCCCGCGAGCGCCGTGGCGTTGCCGCCTTCGGTGTCGCTCACGCCGGCCGAAATCGTCAGCCTCGAAGAGCAATTGCTGCACCGCGTGCTGCAGCGCGTCGACCTGTCGCTGGAGGAGCGATTGAGCGACGCCGTGTCAGCTGCCGTTCAGCATCAGCTCGACGAAATGGTGCCGCGTCTGCGCGGCGAAATCGAGGCCGTGCTGCGCGCGCTCGTCATCGAATCCATGGCCGCTGAACTCTGTGAAAACACAGGGGAAAACACAGGGTCTACGCCAACTTCCGGCGCATAAATCCTCGGCTAAACTGCGCCGCAGGTCGGAATGGCGTGAGGGTGCCGCTGGTCTGCGGCGCGAAACTTGCGAGGTCTGAACGCCCGGATCGAACGACCGGTTTTTATATCTTTTCATCCAAGTTCTGGAGGTTCTCATGCAATTGAAATGGACTGCGGTCGCACTGGCTGCACTCACGCTCGTGGCTTGCGGCAAGAAGGAAGAAGCTGCTGCTCCGGCGGCACCGGCACCCACGGCTGCGGCTCCGGCCCCTGCTGCGCCTCCGGCTGATGCCCTGGTCGTCAAGATCGGCCACGTCGGCCCGACCAGCGGTCCCATTGCCCACCTCGGCAAGGACAACGAGCTCGGTGCCAAGATGGCCATCGAAGACCTGAATGCAAAGGGCTTCAAGATCGGCGACAAGGTTGCCAAGTTCGTGCTGGTTCCCGAAGACGACGCTGGCGATCCGAAGCAAGGCACCGCCGTCGCCCAGAAGCTGGTCGATGAAAAGGTCAACGGCATCGTCGGTCACCTGAACTCGGGCACCACGATCCCCGCTTCCAAGCTGTACAGCGACGCCGGCATTCCGCAGGTCTCGCCGTCGGCCACCAACCCCAAGTACACCCGCCAGGGCTTCAAGACCACGTTCCGCGTGGTGGCCGACGACACGCAGCTGGGCGGCACGCTCGGCAAGTACGCCGTCGAAACGCTCAAGGGCAAGAACATCGCCGTGATCGACGACCGCACGGCCTATGGCCAGGGCGTTGCCGAAGAGTTCGAGAAGGCTGCCAAGGCCGCCGGCGCGACCATCGTGGGCCACGAGTTCACGACCGACAAGTCGACCGACTTCAACGCCATCCTGACCAAGCTGAAGGCTGCCAAGCCCGACGTGCTGTTCTTCGGCGGCATGGACGCCGTGGGCGGCCCGATGCTCAAGCAGGTCAAGCAGCTCGGCCTGAACGTCAAGTTCATGGGCGGCGACGGCCTGTGCACCGGCGAACTGCCGAAGCTGGCAGGCGACGCCATCGGTGAAGACATGGTGGTCTGCGCCGAAGCCGGCGGTGTCGACGGCGACTTCAAACAGCCGCTGGAAGACTTCAAGGCCAAGTTCAAGACCAAGAACGGCGTCGAAGTGCAGATCTACGCACCGTACGTGTACGACGCGGTCAACGTGCTGGCCGAAGCCATGGCCAAGGCCGGCTCGTCCGACCCGGAAAAGTACCTGGCTGAAGTCGGCAAGGTGCAATACAAGGGCGTGACCGGCCCGATCGCCTTCGACGAAAAGGGCGACATCAAGAACGGCGCCCTGACGCTCTTCACCTACAAGGGTGGCGTGCGCACGCAGATCGCCGTGGTGCGCTGATCGCATTGCAGCCAACGACCCTTCACCGGGTCGTTCCATGAAAAAAGGGCCTTCGGGCCCTTTTGTCATTCAGGGGGGCGCGCCGCCGTGGCACGGGCCGGCCTTCAGAGCGCGGCCATGCCCGAGGGGCGGTCGGCGTTGCAGTATTCGATGAAGGCGTCCAGGTCGCGCGACTTGTCGAACACCGCGTCGGCGCCCAGGGCCTGGCAGCGCGTGCGGATGTCCGGGGTGACGTAGTTGCTCAGCACCACGACCCGCTGGTGCGGGCCGCGCTCGCGGCAGCCCGACAGCACGCCCAGACCGGAGCCTTCCTTGAGGAACAGGTCGACGATGAGCAGCTGCCAGGCATCGGGGTGGGCGGCGAGCCAGGCGAGGGCGCCCGATTCGGTTTCGGCATAGCCGACGACATGGCCGTTGACGAGGTCCTCGAGGGCCGGGACCAGGTTGTCCCTGATGGTCTTGTTGTCCTCGACGAGGAACGTGATGAGGGCCATGCCGCGGTTTTGATGTGTGAACCAATAGCGTAGCGTGGCGCAAGCGGTCTCCGCGTAGGAGAAGGGAGAACGACGCACGCAAACCGTGCGGAAACAACGGCGATCAGCGCTTGTCCGACGTCGCCTGCGTGCGGATGCGCGCCTTGAGCTGCTCGGCCAGCGCCTGGCTCTCGTCGCGCTCGGCGGTCACTTCGAGGCGCTTCTCGATTTCCTCGCTCAGCGCCGCATTCACTTCAGCCAGTTTCTCGGCCGACTGGGCGAGTTTTTCCTCGAGCTGGCTGGTGTGCTCGATGGCCTGCGCTACCTCGCCGACCTGGACCTCGTCCGGCAGTTCCTGTTCCAGCACGGTGCTCACGACGGCGAGGTTGTCCGAGGCGCGCTGCACATCGGCGGCCACCTGCTCGCTCTTTTTCAGGGTCTTGTCCAGCGAGGTGGTGCCGCGCGTCAAGGTGGGGGAAGGTCCGGCCATCGAGGCTCCTTTGCGGCAGGCGAAGTGGGGTGGAATGTCGGTCGATTCGATTCCGCGCATCGTACCGCCAGATGCGGCCTTGCTCAGGACTGGCAACAGTTGCTGCGTGGCAACAGGGTTCAGCCGAAGTCCTACGGAATCGGCCGCGAGTTTCGGACTGGGCCGATGGGGGATTTTTGCCGCCCCCGGGAAGATGCCGAACATCCTCTTCCCCCTCCAAGGCTCGCCATGATCAGACACGCACTCGTGATCGACCAGGTCGAACGCACCGGCTTCGCGCTGGCCACCTTCATGCGCTACGCCGGCATTCCCCGCGTGGACGTGACGCGCAGCGGCCATGGCTTTGTCGAGGCAGTACAGCACCGGCGCCACGACCTGCTGGTGGTGGACATCGACACGCCCGAGGTCACGGGCCTGCAGATGATCGACGCGGTGGTCGAGGCCGGCAGCCCCGCGGCGCTGGTGCTCATGAGCGCCCAGCCGCCGCGCATCCTGCAGGCGGCGCAAGACTACGCCCGGGCCCGCGGCGCGCGCGTGCTCTCGGCCATCGCCAAGCCGCGCACCATGGTCACGATGGCGTCGGCGGCGCAGGCCATGGCGCGCGAACGGCGCCACCGGGCCGGGCTGCGGCGCGGAAGCGCCCCACCTGCGAACGACACACCGGTGTTCACGGCCGCGGTCCTGTGCGAGGCGTTGGCCACGCGCCAGATCGCCGCCCACTTCCAGCCCCGGCACTGCGCGCGCACCGGCGTGCTGCGCGGCGCTGAACTGCAGCCGGGCTGGTACCGGCCCGACGACACCTGGCTGCCCGCGGCCGACTTCCTGCCGGCCATTGCGCGGGCCGGCCTGCACGACGCGCTGGTGCAGCGCATGCTCGATTGCGCCTTCGAACTGCTCGGCTACATGCACAAGGACCACGGCCTGCGCCTGGGCGTGCGCGTGCCGGCGTCGGTGGCCGCCTCGGTGTCCTGGGCGCAGGGCGTGGCCGAACAGGCCGAACGCGCCGGCCTCGCCGCCGACCAGCTCGTGCTGGAGATTGCCGAAGACGGCGGCGCGCGCTGCAACGAGGTGCTGGCCGGCGCGGTCGCGCACCTGCGGCTGCGCGGGTTCCACTGCGCCATCGACCGTTTCGGCCAGGGCGACTCGACCCTGAGCCGCTGGTTCAAGGTGCCGTTCAGCGAGCTCCAGATCGACGCACGCCAGCTGGCGCAGGCGCGCGAGAACCCGCATGCGCGCCACATCCTGGCGAGCGTGATCGCCATGGCACGCGAACAGCATGCGACGCTGCTCGTGAAGGGCGTCGACGGCGAACGTGACCTCGCGCTGGCCCGCAGCATTGGGTGCCACTTCACGCAGGGCGCGCAGCATGCCGCGCCGATGGCCGAGTCGGCCTTCGTGCAGTACGCGGCGCTGCTGCGGTATACGGCGGGGCGCCCGCAGGCGCAGCGGAACGCCGATTGACGATCGGGCGACGCGCGCTCAGGCCGCGCGTCGCGCCAGCACCGCTTCGGCGGCTGCCTGCAGCGCGGTCCAGCCGGGGGCAATCACCGCCATCTCGTCCTGCTTCACTACAGCGCTGAGCCGGCCGCACATCGCGGCGATGGCCGGCTCGCCGATCATGGCGAAGGCACCGCGCACCGCATGCAACTCGTCGCCGATGACGCGCCGGTCGCCGATCACCAGGGCCTTGCGGACCTGCTGCGCGGAAGACGCCAGCGACGAGACCATCGCGTCGTGCAGGCGCGCGTCCAACGGCGCGTGCGGCGCTTGCGCAGGCGCGACCGGGGCGCTGGCCACCAATGGCGGCGCAGCCGCGCCCAGTGTCTTGAGGATCGCCTGCTCCAGCGCCGGCAACAGCACCGGCTTGAGCAGCACCCCCGCGAAGCCCGCCAGCGAGCATTGCTGGTAGCCCTCCTGCTCGAGGTGCGCCGTGATGGCGACGAGCGGGATCGACGGCATGCGCTCGCGCAGCCGGCGGGCCAGCGCGTAGCCGTCCATGCCGGGCATGTTCAGGTCGGTCAGCACGAGGTCGTAGCGCTGCACGGCGAACAGGGCCAGCGCGGCCTCGCCGTCGGGCGCCACGTCAGCGGCGACGCCGAGCGCATCGAGCTGGTCGCTGATGAGGGCCCGGTTGGCCGGATGGTCGTCCACGACCAGCAGGCGCACGGGACGCAAGGGCAGGGCCGCGCTGCCAGCACCGGTGTCCGATGGCGCGACCGCCTCGGGCGCCAGCGCCACCAGCGGCAAGGTCACCGTGAAGCACGAGCCCGCACCCGGCTGGCTGCGCACGGCGATCGTGCCGCCCATCTTGCGCGCCAGCCGCTGGCAGATCGACAGCCCCAGCCCCGAGCCGCCGAACTCGCGCGCGGTCGAGGGCGAAGCCTGCATGTAGATGTCGAACAGCTGCGGAATCTGCTCGGGCGGCACGCCCATGCCGGTGTCGGTCACGCGGATCGCCACCGGCGAGGCCTGCCCCGGCGACAGCGGCCCGACCTCCAGCGTCACCGTGCCCGAGGCCGTGAACTTGATCGCGTTGCTCAGCAGGTTCACGACGATCTGGCGGATGCGCGTCGGATCGCCTTCGTAGCCGGCGGCCAGGCCCGGGTGCACCAGGCAGTCGAGCCGCAGTCCCTTGGCGTGCGCCGAGGGCTCGAACATCTGCGCGCAAGCCTGCACGATCTCGGGCAGCGCCACGCGCGTGGTTTCGAGCTTGAGGTGACCCGATTCCATCTTCGACAGGTCGAGGATGTTGTTGACGATCTCGAGCAGGGTGCGCGAGGCCTGGCGCACTGACTGCAGGCGCCGGGCCTGCACCTCGGGCGGCGCGCCCTGGCCGAGCAGTTCGAGGTTGCCCAGCACCGCGTTCAGCGGCGTGCGGATCTCGTGGCTCATGGTGGCGATGAACACCGACTTGGCGCGGTTGGCCGCCTCGGCTGCCTCGCGGGCTTCTTCGCGCTTCTTGTCGAGTTCGTTGCGCTCGGTGGTGTCGGAGAAGCTGCACAGCAGGGCGTCTGCGCCCTGGTAGCGCGTGCGCGTGCATTGCAGCAGCAGCTCGCAGGCCTGGCCGTTCTTCAGCGCCAGCGGCATGCCGGCGTCGTGCAGCGTGCCGCCCTGGGCGCGTTCGCGGTAGAGCGCGGCCATCTGGCGGTGCAGCGGCTCGGGCGGCGCGGTGGCCGCCGCGTAGTGTTCCATCAGGGTGTTCTGCAGCAGCACGCGCTCGTCGTCGAGCGCGATGAGGCAGACGCCGAACGACGAGGTCGCGATGATCGCGCGGTTGAGCTGCTCGCTCTCGAACACCCGCTGCGAGCGACGGTAGGCGGGCTCCAGCAGCTTGCGCCTGAAGAGCAGCAGCAGGCCCCAGAGCGTGCCCAGCACCACCAGCGTGGCGCCGCCGTAGCGCAGCAGCTGCGGCTTCAGCGTGGTGAAGACCGTGCGCCACGAGTACGCGTACACCAGCGACCAGCCGGTGCCGGCCAGCGGCGTCGAGAGGCTGAACACGCCCGCGCGGTAGGTTTCACGCGGCAGCGCGGGCCCGGCTTGGCGCAGGCTGTGGGCCAGCGCGGTGGCCATCAGTGCGCCGCCGTCGATGGCGTCGCCGGTGCGGTCGGCCGAGAGCAGCACCCGGCCCTGCGCGTCGACCAGCAGGGCGGCCGTGTCTGGCGGCGTGTGGCGCAGGCGGTCCTGCAACACGCCCGAGGGCAGGTTGCTCACGAACACCATGAAGGGGCGGCCCTGGGCGTCGAACCCGGGCTGCACCAGCTTGAAGGGCGATGCCCCCGGTGCCAGCAGGTCGGGCGCCGGCGGCTGCCAGGCCACGCGCCGCTGCATACGCCACTGCGCGGCGAGTGCCGGGTCGCCGGCGAGATCACCGATGTCGTAGCTCAGGCGCGCGATGAGCGCTGCGGTGTCCGGCAGGCTGGTGCGAGCCAGCGCGCCCTGCAGGCCGCCTTCGGGCGCGGGCATCAGCGTGAGCAGGCGGTGGTCGGGGGTGTAGGCGTAGGCGCCCAGCGGCGAATTGCGCAGCTGCGCGACGGCGGTGACGCTGTAGGCCTGCATTTCGAGCATGCCCAGGTAGGGCGCGAATTCGTGCAGGTCACGGGTGCCGGCGGTGTCGACCGCGGCGATGGCTGGCGTCAGGTGTGCCCCGGCTTGCAGGACCACCTGGCCTCCGTCGCGCACGAAGGCCTCCAGCGTGCCGGCGGCCGGCGGCGTCTGGCTGTTCCAGAGCAGTTCGGCGTTCACCACGCCGCGGCGCATCGCCGCCTGCTTTTCCTCGATGTCGAGCTGCATCTGCGCGCTGTGCGCGGCCAGCGTGGTGCGCAGGTTCGCGAGCGCATTGGCGGCGGCGTTGTACAGCACGAGGCCCGCGGCCAGCACGATGAGCAGCGACAGCAGCGCGCCGCCGCCATAGAGCAGGGCGTGCTGGTAGCGGCGCAGCAGGTCCAGCTCCTGGGCCTGCCGGGCAGGTGTCGGGGCCGCAGGGGCGCTGGCGGGGAAGGCGGGCGGAGACATGGCGAAAAAATGGCGAAAAAGACGCGAATTAAAAACAATCGACTGGAATGGTAGGGCGAATTGCGCGTGGATTTCCATGAATTACAGGAGTGCTTCTGTTTATAGGTCGAGTCCTATGCAGGCCTTTCTTTTTCAGGATTCGGCTGAGCCGGTGAGCGAGGCTGGGCTTCTGGAATTTCCATCTGTATTCTGCAGTCGCAGGCGTCGATGAAAAATAAATCATCTGTTCGGGTGGATTCGATCTCCTGCGAATAGGTCGCTGGGTCGGCAAGGCTGCCCTGCAAATCGACAGTGGCGAGCGGCAACGCCAATGGCCGCGCGACCTTCACGATGAGCTACCAATAGGCAAGCACCGCGCGAGCGATTTTCAGACGGGTCTGATTGGATTTTTGAGGCTGAAAACATAGGATTGAAAAATCACCTTTGTCGCCTCTTTGGCATCTGTGCAAGGGCGCTGGATTGAATATTTTTAGGGAGTCGTCGATGACGAATATCTTGTGGATCAAGAAATTGTGGGAATTCCTGCGTGGCAAGCGAATGCAGGCAACCGGCTGCACGCGGCGAAGCGCGTTGTTCGGCGCTTTGGTCCTGGCAAATAAGCCATCGGCCATGGCTCGGAACGACAACTTCCTTTGAGCAGGCGGTCGCATTTGGCCTTGATCAAGATCGCAGGCGGATGGGGCCTCGGCCCTTCATGGGGAGCGCGCTCATGCGGATGATCGGACGCCGCCTGTCCATGGAGCGCTGCAGGCTCGGCCTGAGCGCCGCCGCCTTCGCGGTGCTCGGCGGCGTCGATGCCTCCGTGCAGGAGGCTTTCGAAAAAGGCGCGCGCCACCCCGATGCGGCCTACCTGGCCACCATGGCCGTCATCGGCATCGACGTGCTGTACGTCGTGACCGGCATGCCCACCTGCACCGAAGACCTGTCGGTGAGCCGCGAGGAGGTGTCGCTGCTGCGCGCCTACCGGACCTCGGACGACTCCGGCAAGAAAGCCGCGCACGCGGCGCTGCAGGCCATCGCGCAGGCCTTCCCGGGCGACATGCTCTCGGCCTCGGGCGCGCGCGCTTCGCAGCCCGCTGCCGCGGCGCCACCACCCACCGAAACCGCCTGAGCCTTTCCCCTGCGCGACGCGGCCCGCCCGCGCAGGACCGGCGGGTAAGATGCCCCGGCGCAGCGCCCGGACCCTCGTCCGCCGGCCACGCCGGCAAGCGAAAGGGAAAAAACAATGGCAGTGGACCGCTTCGAAATCCGCGTCGTTCTGGCCGACGACCATCCCGGCATGCTGGCCGGGGTCCGGCACGAGCTGGCGTCGGTCGAGACCCTCACGCTGGTAGGCGAGGCGGCCAATTCGACCGGGCTCATGGCGCTGCTGGAGACCACGCCCTGCGACGTGCTGGTGTCCGACTACGCGATGCCGGCCGGCGAGTTCGGCGACGGCGTGCCGTTGTTCAAGCTGGTGAAGCGGCGCTTTCCCGACACGCAGATCGTGGTGATGACCATGCTCGACAACCCGGCGGTGCTGCACTCGCTGGTGTCCAGCGGCATCCGCTGCATCGTGAGCAAATCGGATGCGGTGGCGCACCTGATTCCCGCCATCCACGCCGCCCGCACCGGCGGCACGTACTACTCGCCGACCATGGACGCGGTGGTGCGCTCCATCGACTGGGAGGTGCGCAGCCGCAACGCTGCGGGCGTGCTGAGCCAGCGCGAGTCGGAGGTGGTGCGGCTGTATGCGTCGGGGCTCACGATCAACGAGATCGCCGAGCAGCTGCACCGCAGCAAGAAGACCATCAGCACGCAAAAGACCAAGGCGATGGAAAAGCTGGGCATCGAGCGCGATGTCGACCTGTTGCGCTACGCGCTCGAAAACGGCCTGACGGCCACGGTGACGGGCGCGCCGCAAGGCTGACCCGCGTGTGGCCTCAGGGCCAGGGCAACGCCGGCAGGCCCGGCGGTGGCGGCGGGGGAGCCGCCGACGTGCTCATGAGCCCCGTCTCCATGCCGTAGCGCACGAGGTCCATGTCGCGCAGGATGCCGAGCTTGGCCATGGCCGAGCCCTTCTGCGTGCTGATGGTCTTCTTGCTGCGGTGCAGCCGCTCGGCGATCTCCGTCACCGTGAGGCCCGACACGAACATGCGCACCACCTCGAGCTCGCGCTTGGAGAGCATGGCGTGCGGCTGGGTGTCGGTGCGGTGCGGCGCGGTGCGCGCGGCGATCTCCGCCATGCTGGGCGACAGGTAGCGTCCGCTCGCGTAGGCCGCATGCACGGCCGGCAGCAGGTGGCTCACCGAGTCGGCCTTGTTCAGGATGCAGGGCACGCCGATGTCCAGCAGTGAATGGATGATGCCGGGGTTGTCCAGCATGGTCATCACCACGATCTTCAGCCGCGGGTAGCGCTGGCGCACCAGCGCGAACAGCGCGATGCCGTCGCCGTGCAGGCCGCCGGGCATGGCGTAGTCGGACACCAGGATCTGGCAGTCGTGCTGCTTGAGCATCTCCATCATCTCGGTGGAGTCGCGCGCGGCGCCCACGACGGTGACCGCCTGGCTTTCGCGCAGCGTGCTCTCGATGCCGATGCGAACGGCGGGATGGTCGTCCGCGATCAGGACGCGGAGATTGAATGGCTTCATGGCGGACCTGTGGAACGCAGAGGGGTCGGACCTGCGCGCGCCGCGTGCAGGAAGGGCTGCTGTCGAACGCCCGGCCCCCGGCGTCGGGGACGTCTGAAAAAGGGGCCGGTGGCGGGTGCCTCGGGCGATGCCAGCAGGGGATGACTGGACTTTAGGAGGGCGTCGGTCCTGCGTTAAGCGGCCTGATCCGATAGCGGGCCGCCAATGCATAGGACCCGTCCTAATTTGTAAGACGCGGGGTGCCCGAGGCTAGGACCGGGGGCGTTGGCGGATCGGATCGGGTCCGAAAACGGGTTCGGACCCGGGCGGCTTCAGGCCGCGGCCGCGCCCTCGGGCGCCCGGCGTGCGAGCGCGGCGCGCGCCGCCGGTTCGAAGCGTTCGAAGGCCTGCGCCAGCGCGGGCAGGTCGGCGTCGCGCAGCTGCGTTTCCATGGCGACGCAGTCGGCGGCGAGCCCGGCTTCGTGGATCAGTGCGAAGGCGCCGCGCAGCGAATGCAGCCCGGCGCCGAGCGCGGCGCTGTCGCCGGCGTCCAGCGCCGCGCGGATGGCCGCCGCGGTGTCGGCCAGGGACTGCACGAGCGGCTGGTGCACCGACGCGGGCAGGGTGCCCTGCGCGATGTCCTGCCGCCGGGCGCCGGCCGATGGCGCGGCGTTGGGGTCGCGCAGGGTCAGCTGGCGCACCGTGCGTTCGAGCGTGTCGAGCAGGATGGGCTTGATCAGCGCGGTGTCGATGCCCGCCGATTCGCAGCGCTCGCGTTCGCGCACCGCGACGTCGGCCGTGAGCGCCACGATGGGCACGCGCGAGCCCTGTGCGCGCAGCGCGCGTGCCAGCGTGTAGCCGTCCATGCCGGGCATGTTGATGTCGGTGATGATGAGGTCGTGCCGCCGCCGGGCGAACAGGTCGAGCGCCTGCAGGCCGCCCGAGGCCTGGTCGGAGGTGTAGCCCAGCGCCTCGAGTTGCATCTTCACCAGCTCGCGGTTGGCCGGATGGTCGTCCACCACGAGGATGTGCGCCGTCGGCGCGGCGGTGCCGGCGCCGGTGGCCGGCGGTGCGGGTGCGCGCGGGGGCAGGGCGGGCGCGGCCGGCAGCGGCAGCGTGACCAGGAAGGTGCTCCCCTTGCCTGGCGAACTCACCACCTGGATGTCGCCGCCCATGAGCCCGGCCAGCCGGCGGCACAGCGCCAGCCCCAGGCCGGTGCCGCCGAAGCGGCGCGCGATGCTGCTGTCGGCCTGCGTGAAGGGCTCGAACAGCGCCTTCTGCTGCGCCGCCGTCATGCCGATGCCGGTGTCGCTCACGCCGATCACCACTGGCGAGGCAGGGTCGGCATCGTCCTTCAGGTAGACCTCGAGCAGCACGTCGCCGGTGTCGGTGAACTTGATCGCGTTGCTCAGCAGGTTCATGAGCAGCTGGCGCAGGCGCGTCGGGTCGCCGAGGTGGTGCGGGGCGAGGGCGTCGTCGATCACGCAATCGAGCGCCAGGCGCTTGGCCTGCGCCAGCGGCGTGAAGACCGCGATCACCTGCCGCGCTGTGTCCGCGAGGTCGAAGCGGATCGACTCCAGCCGCATCTGGTCTGACTCGATCTTCGAGAAGTCGAGGATGTCGTTGATGATGCCCAGCAGCGCGGTCGACGACGACGTCACGGCGCCGAGACGCTCGTTCTGCGCGGCCGACAGCGGCGAGCGCTGCAGCAGCTCGAGGTTGCCCATGATCGCGTTCAGCGGCGTGCGGATCTCGTGGCTCATCATGGCCAGGAAGGCCGACTTCGCATGGTTGGCCTGGTGCGCGGCCTCGCGCGCGCTTTCCAGTGCACGCTCGGCGTTCTTGCGCGTCGTGATGTCGGAGAAGTTGCACAGCAGCACGTCGCTGCCCTGGTACTTGGTGCGCACCACGCTCACGAGCAGCTCGGTGATCTCGCCGCCGGCCAGCGTCACGGGCAGTTCCAGGTCGGGCAGCCATTCGGGAGCGCCGGGGGCGTCGTCGTACAGGCGCAGCAGGCGCTGCGGCAGCGGCGGATCTTCGGGGCGCGCGTTGTCGGTGCAGGCCTGCATCACCTGGTTCTGCAGCAGCACCTCACCCGAGGGGTAGCGCAGCAGCGCCAGGCCCGAGGGCGTGGTCGCGACCATGGTGCGGTTGAGGTTCTCGCTCTCCACGATGCGCTGGGAGCGCGCATAGCCGGGCCGGAACACCTTGCGGTCGAGCAGGAGCAGCGCGGCCCAGACGAAGGCGATGAGCAGCAGCATGGCGCCCGCATAGAGCGCCAGCCGCAGGCCCAGCTCGGACGCGATGGTGCGCCACGAAAAGGCGTAGAGGTAGGTCCAGTTGGCGTCGGCGATCGGAGCACGCAGCGTGAAGAGGCCATCGCGGTACTGCAGCGTGGCGCCGTTCGCGGCCAGCGACGGCTGCGAGAGCTGCAGCGCGCGCGCCTGCAGGCCCTCGGTGCCGCTGGGGCCGTGCGTCTCGGCGATCACCCGGCCCGACGGGTCCACGAACATCGAGGCCTCGTCGTGGCGCTCGTTCGACAGGTGCGCTGTGATGATGTCCAGCGGGTAGTCGTTCACCAGCACGACGAAGGGCTTGCCGTCGTGGAAGCCGGGCTGCGCCAGCCGCAGCACCGTCTCGCCGGTGAAGGGGCTCACGGCCGGCGGCAGCCACACGGCCGTGCCGCTGTCGCGCAGGCGGGCGACGACGGCTGGGTCGCTCAGGTCGCCGAGCTCGGGCGGCGCGATGCGCTGGAGCAGGTCTTCGGTTGTGCGCGCGCCGTGGCGTTCGAACAGGTCGGCCGCGGCGGGGGCCGGCACCACGGCCAGGAAGCGCAGGTCGGGCGCGTAGAAGTAGCTGGAGTGCAGCGTCAGCGTCTTCGTGTAGGCCGCCGAGCGGTAGCCGACCTCTTCGGCCAGCCCGAGGTACTGCGCGAAGCTGTCGGCCGGGCGCTGCGCCGAGAGGTCGCCCAGCAGCAGCATCGGCGGGAAGTCCTTGTTGCTGGGCAGCACCAGCCGGCCGTCGTGCGCGGCGAAGGCGTCGACCAGCGACTGCGGCGCGCGTGCGCGCCGTTCCCAGGCGCCTTCCTCGTGAAAGATGTTGATCCGCGCCGAGCCCTGGCGCACGAAGAGTTCGAGGTGAAGCAGCGCCTTGCGCGCATTGAACTCGGCCTGCCGCTCGGCGACGTAGTCGCGCACCTGCGACGAGAGCATCACGCCGGTGGCGGCCAGCAGCACGAGCGAGGTGACGGCGCCGCCCACGTACAGCAGCGCGCGCTGGTAGCGGTTCAGCAGGCTGATCACACCGCGTGGGGTGGCGCGCGAAGCGCCGAAGCCGAAGAAACGCGGGAGATCGCTGGGCATCATGGCATCCGGGTGATCGGAGCGGGCAGGAAGAAGATGCCCGCGATGGTAGGGCACCGCCGCGCGCGCGGGCGCACCGCGGGGGCGAGCGTGATGCACGCCTGCGGGGCGCATCGGGTGATCGCTGTATCAAGAAATGTCGACATTGGTGCAAACACCGTGGTTGACAGATCGTTTGTCGCAGACCATCGGCGGCCAGATCGCGTGCCGGACGGGCAGGCCGGATGGCACGCAATTTGCACAAGGCACGCCATGACAGCCAGCTCGCCGCGCACCTCCGCCAAGGCCCCCAAGGTCACCCGCATCGACCGCGACAACGACAGCACCGTGCAGTCGCTCACGCGCGCCATGCAGCTGCTCGAACTCCTCGCGGAGGACGACGAAGGCTTCCGGCTGGTCGACATCGCGGCGCACACGGGCCTGTCGTCGTCCACCGCGCACCGGCTGCTCACCACGCTCGAGCAGCGGCGCTTCGTGCAGTTCGATCGCGAGACCAACCTCTGGTACGTGGGCGTGCGCTGCTTCTCGGTGGGCGCGGCCTTCGGGCGCCGCCGGCGCATCGCGCACCTGGCGCTGCCGGTGATGCGCCGGCTGCGCGACAGCACCGGCGAGAGCATCAACCTGGGCATCGCCGACCTGGGCGACATCGTGTTCGTCACGCAGGTGGAGAGCCGCGAACTCATGCGTGCCATCGGCAAGCCGGGCTTCCGTGCGCCGCTGCATGGCACCGCGATGGGGCAGGCGATCCTGGCGGCGATGTCGGAAGACGACGTGCTGCAGTACCTGCGCACCTACGGCCTGCCCAAGCTCACGAACAACACGATCGCGCGCGCCTCGCGGCTGCACGAAACGCTGGGCGAAGTGCGCCGCGCGGGCCATGCGATCGACGACGAGCAGAACGCCGTCGGCCTGCGCTGCATTGCCGCCGCCATCCGCGACGAGCACGGCCAGCCCTTCGGGGCGATCTCGCTGGTCGGCCCGACGCAGCGCATCAAGAGCACCGACTTCCCGCACCTGGGCGCCACCGTGCGCGCCGCCGCCGACGAGATCACCGCCGCCTACGGCGGACGCGCCCGCTGAGGCGCGTGCATTCCACTGGCGCAGCGCGCCAAGTGCTTGATTCCTAAGCCGTTTTTTCGACCGTCCCGCGCAGCGGGATAGTCCGCTGCGCGCGTGCGGCGCGCGCTCCAATGGCTTGCCCTTCAACCGCACCTCCTTGCACAAAACCATGAAAACATTGCTTCCACAGCACGGCATCAGCCGAACGCTGGCGCGGGTTTGCGACTGGACCGTGATCGCCTGCGGCTGGTGGCTGATCGCGCTGTCCGTCATGACCTGCGTCGAAATGCTCGGCCGCAAGGTGTTCTCGTTCAGCCTGCAGGGCATCGACGAGATCGGCTCCTACACCTACGGCATCGTCGGCGCCTTCGGCTTCGCCTACACGCTGATCACGCGCAGCCACACGCGGGTCGACTTCCTACTGTCGCGCTTCTCGGTCGGCACGCGCGCGCTGCTCAACATGCTCGCGATGGTGAGCCTCGCGGCGCTGGCGGTGCTGTGTCTCTGGCGCGGCTACAACGTCGTGGTCGAGAGCATCGAGCTGCAAAGCACGGCCGCCACGCCGCTCGCCACGCCGATGTGGATTCCGCAATCGATCTGGCTCGGCGGCTACCTGATGTTCGCGCTGGTCGCGGCCTGGGCGGCCTTCGATGCGCTGCGCCTGTTCGTGCGGCGCCGCACGGGCGAGCTCAACGAGCGCTTCGGTCCGCAGACGCTCGAGGAAGAGATCGAGGCCGAGACCGAGGTCCAGATCAAGGCCCCGGCGCAGGCGTCGACCGCGCATGCCGCCGCCGCCAGCGTCACCAACGCCACCGGAGTCGCCTCGTGATCGGGCCGCTCGAAATCCTGGCCGGCCTGGCCATCATGCTGGGCCTGATGTTCCTGGGCTTCCATGTCGCGACCACGATGCTGGTCGTCGGCCTGCTCGGGTCGCTGATCCACTTCGGCATGCCCGCCATCAACGCCGTCGGCGAGCAGCTCTGGGCCGCCGGCGAAGACTACCTGCTGCTGTCGATCCCGCTGTACATCCTGCTGGGCGAGATCCTGATGCGCGGCGGTGCCACCGACAAGATGTACCAGTCGCTGGGCCAGTGGCTCAACCGCATGCCGGGCGGGCTGCTGCACACCAACATCGGTGCATCGGCGCTGTTCTCCGCGGTGTCGGGCTCGTCGGTGGCCACCGCGGCCACCATCTCGACGGTTGCGCTGCCCGCCTTCAAGAACCGCAACTACGACCAGCGCATGGTGCTGGGCACCATCGCCGCCGGCGCCAGCCTGGGCAACCTGATTCCGCCCGGGGTGGCTTTCATCATCTACGGCTCGATGACCAACACCTCGGCAGCGCGGCTGTACATGGCCGGCATCCTGCCCGGCGCGATCATGACGGTGCTGTTCCTGCTCACGATCCTGGCGATCTGCGTGTGGCGGCCGTCGGTGGCGGGCGTTCGCGAAGGCCGCACCGCACTCGCGGAGAAGCTGCGCCACTCGGTGCACCTGCTGGGCCCGCTGGCCGTGTTCGCGGTGGTGATGGGCGGCATCTACACGGGCTGGGCCACCGTCACCGAAAGCGCGGCGCTGGGCGTGATCGTCTGCCTGCCCATCGCGGCGGGCTACCGCAAGCTGAACGTTTCGATGCTGCACGAGTGCTTCCGCTCGACCATGCGGCTCACAGCGATGACGGCGCTCATCCTCGTGGCGGCGCTGTACCTGAACTTCGTGCTCTCGATGCTGGGCGTGCCGCAGGCGCTGGCCAGCCTCATCAAGTCGGCCGACGTGTCGCCCATCATGCTGCTGTGGATGCTGGCGGCGCTGTACCTGGTGCTCGGCATCGCGCTGGAGACGATGCCGATGCTGGTCGGCACGCTGCCGGTGGTGTTCCCCATCGTGCAGGCCGCGGGCATCGACCCGGTGTTCTTCGGCGTCTTCATGGTGCTGATGTGCGAGATCTCGCTGATCAGCCCGCCGATCGGCATGACGCTGTACGTGATCCAGGGCGTGCGCGGCGAAGGCTCGATCAACGACGTGTTCCAGGGCACCTTGCCCTTCTTCGTCGCCATGGTCGTGATGACCGCGATCCTGATCCACAACCCCTGGATCGCGACCTACCTGCCGAACCTGCTGTTCGGCAAGTGACGGCACTTTTTCCTCCCGCTCTCGAACCACCTTTCAACCTTTCAAGGAGTCAGGCATGCAACTGAAATTCGTTCTCCCGCTGATCGCGGCCACCCTCGCGCTGGCGCTGCCGGCGCATGCGGACAACGCCCGCCTGCGCGTGGCCGGCAACCTGGTGGCCACCGGGCTGATCCAGCAGACCAAGGAGCAGCCCTTCTTCGAGAACTTCGCGAAGAACACGGGCCTGCCCATCGACGCCGACTACAAGCCGATGGACGTGCTGGGCGTGAAAGACGCCGACGGCCTGCGCGTGCTGAAGTCGGGCCTGTTCGACATCGTCACCCTGCGCCTGGCGCAGGTGTCGCGCGACGAGCCCTTCTTCCTGGGCCCCGACATCGTGGGCCTGTCGACCGACTACGAGGTGGCACGCAAGGTGGTCGATGCCTACCGCGAGGCCTTCGACAAGCGGCTGCAGGAGCGCCACGGCGGCAAGCTGCTGGGCATCTATCCCTTCGGCCCGCAGGTGGTGTTCTGCAAGGTGGCGATCGGCGGCCTGGCCGACCTGAAGGGCAAGAAGGTGCGCGTGTACGACCAGTCGCTCGCCAAGTTCATCGAGAAGCTCGGCGGCATCCCGGTAACCATTCCCTTCGGCGAGACGCAGCAGGCGCTGGAGCGCGGCGTGACCGACTGCGCCATCACCGGCCCGAGCTCGGCCAACTCGGCGGGCTGGCCCGAGGTCACCACGCACTTCATGCCGATCGGCTTCCAGATCGCGCTCAATGCGTACGCGATCAACCTGCAGAAGTGGAACGCACTGAGCGCCGACCAGAAAGTGAAGCTCACCGACGCCTTCCGCAAGTTCGAGACCGAGGTGTGGGGCTACTCGAAGGAACTGTTCGACGACGCCTCGCGCTGCAATGTCGGCAAGGAGCCGTGCAAGACCGTCAAGAAATTCGCGATGAAGGACGTGCCGGTGAAGCCGGGCGACCAGCAGATGATCCGCGACGCGCTGACCACGGTGTCGCTGCCGATCTGGAGCGAACTCTGCGACAAGTCCTACGACAAGTGCTCGGCCACCTGGAAGCAGGTCGTCGGCCCGGTGGTCGGTCTCAAGTAGCCCGGTATGCCATCGCTCTGGCAACTCACCGCGACCGAGCTCGCCGCAGGCTTTCGCGATGCGTCGTTCACCCCGACCGACGCGCTGCATGCCTGCCTGCAGCGCAGCGCCGAGGTCAACCCGCGGCTGAACGCGCTCATCACGCTCGACAGCGAAGGCGCTACGCACGCGGCCGAGCAGAGCACCGCGCGCTGGCGCAGCGGCCGGGCGCTGGGCGCGCTCGACGGCGTGCCCGTCACCATCAAGGACAACCTGCAGGTGCGCGGCCTGCCCACGCACTGGGGCAGCCGTGCGCTGGTCGGCGTCGTGGCCGAGCGCGACGAGCTGCCGGTGGCCAGGCTGCGCGAAGCCGGCGCCGTGATCTTCGGCAAGACCAACGTGCCCGAGTTCACGATGCAGGGCTACACCGACAACCCGGTGTTCGGCCCCACCGGCAACCCGTGGGACCCGGCGCTCACGCCCGGCGGTTCCTCGGGCGGCGCGGTGGCGCTGGTGGCCGCGGGCGGCTGCCCCATTGCGCTGGGCACCGACGGCGGCGGCTCCATTCGCCGGCCGGCCTCGCACACCAACCTCGTCGGCTTCAAGCCTTCGCGCGCCCGCGTGCCGCGCGGCGACGGGCTGCCGCCGATCTTCCTGGGCTTCGAAGTCGCAGGCCCGATCGCGCGCAGCGTGGCCGACGTGGCGGCGGTGATGCAGGTGATCGGCGACCGGCCGGTGGAGGAGGGCGCGGGCCCGCGACGCGCGCGCATCCTCTTCATTCCGCGCTTCGGCGATCACCCGGTCGATCCGCAGATCGCGGCGCTCACTGAAGCCGCCGCGCGCCACATGGCCGAACTCGGCCACGAGGTGACGACGGCGCAGGACTTCGGCATCGCCGAGGCGGTCAACCAGCGCTGGCCGCTGCTGGCGCAGGTCGGCCTGGCCTGGCTGGTGGCGCATCCGCAGGAGCTGTCGAGCCGGCCCTTCGACGCATCGCTGTTCGGCCCCGCGATGCAGGCGAACGCCGAGAACGGCCGCAAGGCCAGCGCGAGCGAGCTGTTCGAGCTGCTGTACGAAGCCGAGCGGCTGCGCAACACGCTGGCGCAGCTGTTCGACCGCTACGACTTCCTGCTCACGCCCGCCGCCGCCGCGTTGCCCTGGCCCGCCGGCGAGACGCATCCCACGCGCATCGACGGGCGCGAGGTCGGCCCGCGCGGCCACGCGGTGTTCGCCGGCTTCGCGAACGCCGTGGGCCTGCCCGCCATCGCGCTGCCCTGCGGCTTTGCGGGAGCCCTGCCGGTCGGCGTGCAGCTCGTGGCGCGCGAAGGGGCGGACGACGCCTTGCTCGCGCTCGCGCGTTCGTTCGAACAGGCCCATCCGTGGCGGCGCTTCCCCGCGTTGTGACGCCGGCCGAGGCCGTGGCGGCGCAGCTCGCGCCGGCCGAGGCCGCGCAGGCGTTGTGCCGCGCGCGGCGCGACGGGCGGCGCGTGATGTCGGCGCTGCTGCCGTCGCACGACCGGCCCGCCGCCTACGCGATCCAGGACGCGACGCTGGCGGCGCTCGGTGCGGTCGGCGGCTGGAAGGTCGGCGCGAGCGCGCCGGGCCGCGAGCCCGTGTGCGCGCCGCTGCCGGCCGAGGGGCTGGTGCCCGGCGGCGCGTCGCTGGTCGGCGGCGCATGGCATCTGCGCGGCGTCGAGGCCGAGCTCGCGTTCCGCCTTGGCGCCGACCTGCCGCCGCGTGGGTTGCACTACACCCGCGACGAGGTCGCCGATGCCATCGCAGAAGTGCTGCCCGTGATCGAGGTGGCCGAAACCCGCCTGATCGACTGGCTCGACGCCAGCCCCTCGGCGCTGCTGGCCGACCTGCTGTGCCACGGCGGCCTGGTGCTCGGCGAGCCCGCGCCCTTCGAGCGCGCATGGCTCGACCTGGCACAGACCGAGGTCGTGATGCATTTCGACGCGCAGGTCGTCGCCCACACGGTCGGGGAGCACACGCACCCCGATGTCGGCGCGCTGCTCGTGTGGCTGGCCAACGAAGGCGCGGCCCGGGGCGAAGGCCTGCGGGCCGGCCAGGTCGTGACGACCGGTTCGTGCACCGGCATGTTGTTCGCCTCGCAGGGCACGGCCGTACGGGCGGAAGTGAAGGGGCTCGCGCCGTTGCACGCGCGCTTCTGAATGTCTTTCCTGGGATCACTGGAGGAACCCGATATGTCCCATTCAACGATCGACGCGGTGGCGCAGGCGCTGGTGCGTGCGCGCGGCGCGCGCCTCGCGTGCCCGGCGGCAGAGGTGGCCGGAGGGCTCGCGCAGGCCGACGAGGCCTACGCCGTGCAGCAGCAGGTGGCGCAGGCGCTCGGCTGGTTCGGTGCGGCGTCGCCCCGGTACTGGAAGGCCGGCGGCCCGTCACGCGATGCCGTGCTGACGCATGCGCCGCTGCCGCCGCGCGGCGTGTGGACCAGCCCGGCCACGGCCGGCGACTGGCCGTTTCACCTCCGCGGCATTGAGGCCGAGATCGCGTTGCGGCTCGGGCGCGACGTCGATGCGGCGTCGGCATCGAAGCTCGACGCGGACAGCGCACGCGCCCTGGTCGACGCCATGACGGTCTCCATCGAGATCGTCGATTCCCGCTGGCAGGAGGCCCTCGACGCGCCCGCGCTGTGCAAGCTGGCCGACCTGCAATCGCACGGCGCGCTGGTGCTCGGCGAGTGGGTGCCGTTCGTCGTCCGCGACTGGGCCGCACAGGCCTGCGAGGTGCACATCGGCGCGCGGGCGAGCGTGGTGCGCCGCGGCACGCATTCGCTCGGCGATCCCGCCTGGCTGCTGCCCGCGTGGCTGCGCCATGCCACGCGCCATGGCGAGACCGTCGCGGCCGGCACCGTGGTCACGACCGGCACCTGGGTCGGCATTCTCGAAGCGGGCGAGGGCGACCTCGTCACCGCCGAATTCCCGGGCATCGGCCACGCGTCGGTGCAGCTCTAGCAATTTCCACAACCCATCCAGAACGGAGACAACCCCCATGATCGCGCTCGACAACCACCCCAGCGGCCGCCACTTCCTGCAGATCCCGGGCCCCAGCCCCGTGCCCGACCGCATCCTGCGGGCCATCAGCCTGCCGACCATCGACCACCGCGGGCCCGAGTTCGCCACGCTGGGCAAGAAGGTCATTGGCGGGCTGCAGCAGGTGTTCCAGACCCGGCACCCGGTCGTCGTCTATCCCGCGTCGGGCACCGGCGCCTGGGAAGCGGCGCTGGTCAACGTGATGAGCCCGGGCGACCACGTGCTGATGTTCGAGACCGGCCACTTCGCGACGCTGTGGCAGAAGATGGCGCGCCGGCTCGGTCTGGAGCCCGAGTTCCTCGCGCTCGAAGGCACCGACGAGACCGGCCTGCCGCGCAGCTGGCGCCACGGCGTGCAGGCCGACCTCATCGAGCAGCGCCTGCGCCAGGACACCACACACCACATCAAGGCCGTGTGCGTGGTGCACAACGAGACCTCAACCGGCGTCACCTCCGACATCGCCGCGGTGCGCCGCGCGATCGATGCAGCGGGCCATCCGGCGCTGCTGATGGTCGACACCATCTCGGGCCTGGCGAGCGCCGACTACCGGCACGACGAGTGGGGGGTGGACGTCACCGTCAGCGGCTCGCAGAAGGGCCTCATGCTGCCGCCGGGCATCAGCTTCAACGCCGTGTCGCCCAAGGCGCTCGAGGTGGCGAAGACGGCGCGCCTGCCCAAGGCCTTCTGGGCCTGGGACGAGATCATCGAAATGAACCAGGGCGGCTACTGGCCCTACACGCCGAGCACGAACCTGCTGTACGGCCTCAGCGAGGCGCTGGACATGGTGCTCGAACAGGGCCTGCCCGTGATCTTCGCGCGCCACCAGCGCTGGGGCCGGGGCGTGCGCGCCGCCGTACAGGCCTGGGGCCTGCCGACGCAGTGCGCCGACGAGCGCGTGCACTCGCCCGTGCTGACCGGCGTCATCACGCCGCAGGGCGTCGATGCCGACGCCCTGCGCCGCCTCATCCACCAGCGCTTCGACCTCTCGCTGGGTGCGGGGCTGGGCAAGCTGCGGGGCCGCATGTTCCGCATCGGGCACCTGGGCGACTGCAACGACCTCACGCTGATGGCCGCATTGACCGGCATCGAGATGGGTTTCAAGCTGGCCGGCGTGCCGGTGGCCGGCAGCGGGGTGCTGGCGGCCATGGCGTACTTTGCGCAAACACCGGCCGTCGACGCCGCGTGATCCCTCGGGAAGGGGCTGCGGTCTAGGTGTTTGCCATTATCGTCAACAATATTGTCAACATTGATGTTGACGTTGATTTCGACAAAGCCTAAATTCCGCTCCACAGCCTCGGTGGTGCACTGGACCGGACCAGCCCGACCCGCGACTGCAAAGTTCGCCAGCGTGCCGGGTCGTTTCCTTGCAAGCTGGCATCCGTGCCACTGCAAGGAGACAAACCGATGCAAAACACCATGACGGACGGCGCCAAGGCGACCGCCGCAGCACCCGACGCCGCCCTCCAGCCCACCAAGGTGCGCTGGAAGATCTTCCTGATGATGTTGTTCCTGATCTCGATCAACTACATCGACCGGGCCTCGCTCTCGGTGGCCATGCCGCTGATCGCCAAGGAATTCGACATCGGCCCGGCCGTGCAGGGCCTGCTGCTCAGCTCCTTCTTCTGGACCTATGCGCTGATGCAGATTCCGGGCGGCATGCTGGCCGACCGCTTCGGCCCGCGCGTCGTCATTGCCGGCGCCACCGTGGGCTGGGGCTTCTTCCAGGCCATCGCCGCGGCCTGCACCGGCTGGGTGCCCCTGCTGCTCACGCGGCTGGGCCTGGGCGCGGCCGAGGCGCCGATCTACCCGGCGGGCGGCAAGCTCAACGGCATCTGGATGACGCAGACCGAACGCGGGCGCGGCGCCACCTTGCTCGACGGCGGTGCCCCCCTAGGCGCGGCGCTGGGCGCGATCCTGATCTCGGCGCTGATCGCCGTGCTCGGCTCGTGGCGCCTGGCCTTCGTGATCGCCGGTGTCGGCACCGTCATCGCCGGCTACTTCGCCTGGCGCTACATCCGCAACCATCCGCGCCAGCATCCCGACGTGAACGAAGCCGAGGCGCGCTACATCGAGGCCAGTCATGCCGCCGATGCCGCCAAGGAATCGGCCAATGCGAGCGGGCGCGTGCTCGACTTCTTCCGCTACCGCTCGGTGTGGGGCATGTTCTTCGGCTGGATGTGCTTCAACGCGCTGTTCTACGGCCTGCTCACCTGGATGCCCAACTACCTGTCGAAGGTGCACGGCTTCGACATCAAGCAGATGGGCGGCGCGGTGTTCATCATGTTCTTCTCGGGCTTCGTCGGCGAAATGTTCGGCGGCTGGCTGGCCGACAAATGGATGGCGGCCGGCGCGTCGCAGAGCAAGGTGCTGCGCACGCTGTTCGGCATCTCGTCGATCATCGCGACCATCGCCATCTTCATGGTGACGCGGATCACCGACCCGGTCGCCGTGGTGGTGCTGCTGTCGGTCACGCTGTTCTTCCTGCGCTGGTGCGGCCTGTTCTGGTGCGTGCCGTCGATCCTCGGCACGCGTGCCCGGGTCGGCTTCCTGGGCGGCACGATGAACCTGGGCGGCAACGTGGCGGGCATCGGCGTGCCGATCGTGGTCGGCCTGATCGTGCAGGCCACGGGCTCGTACTTCATGGCGCTCATGCTGTTCACCGCAGCCGGTGCGGGCCTCTTCGTCTGCTCGACGATGCTGATCGACTACAGCAAGAAGCTGCCGGTCTGATGCCAACCACCCCGACTTCCATCCCATGACCTCTCGCAAACTCATCGGCGTGCTCACGCCTTCCTCGAACACCGCGCTCGAGCCGCTGACCAGCGCGATGGTCGCGGCCGTGCCCGGCGTCTCGGCGCACTTCTCGCGCTTCACCGTCACCGAGATCTCGATGCGCGACGCGTCGCTGAACCAGTTCGACGACAGCAAGATCCTCGAAGCCGCGCGGCTGCTGGCCGACGCGCGCGTCGACACCATCTGCTGGAGCGGCACCTCGGCCAGCTGGCTCGGCTTCGAGAAAGACCAGGCGCTGTGCGCGCGCATCACCGAGGCCACCGGCATCCCGGCGACCACCTCGGTGCTGGCGCTCAACGAACTGCTGGCCGCGCAGGGCGCGCGCACGCTGGGGCTGGTGTCGCCGTACGTCGAGGACGTGCAGCGGCGCATCGTCGCCAACTACGCGGGCATCGGCATCGACTGCGTGGCCGAGCGCCACCTGGACCTCACGGTGAACTTCTCGTTCAGCGAGGTCGAGCCCGACACGCTGCGCCGCATGCTGCGCGAAGTGGCGCAGCAGCGCCCCGACGCCATCACCATCATGTGCACCAACCTTAGCGGCGCGCAGCTCGTCGAAGAGATGGAGCACGAGCTCGGCATCCCGATCTACGACTCGGTGGCCACCGTGGTCTGGCGCGCGCTGAAGACGGTCGGCGTCGCGCCGGGCGCTGTGAAGGGCTGGGGCCGGCTGTTCGACGCGAACGCCTGAGCGTTCGCCACCGTCCCCGACACAGACAGACAGAAAAGCAAAGAAAGACCATGACCTTCCGCGACCTCGATCTCGTGGTGCGCAACGCCCGCGTTGCCACCGCCAGCGACACCTTCGATTCGGACATCGGCATCGCCGGCGGCCGCATCGTGCAGCTCGGCCTCGGCCTGCCGCCCGGCCGGCAGGAGATCGACGCCGCCGGCCGCTACGTGACGCCGGGCGGCGTCGACGCCCACTGCCACCTCGACCAGCCGATGGAGCCGCCCGTGCGCATGGCCGACGACTTCGGCTCGGGCACCCGCGCCGCGGCCTGCGGCGGCACGACCACCGTGATTCCGTTCGCCGCGCAGCAGAAGGGCCAGTCGCTGCGCGCCGCCGTGCAGGACTACCACCAGCGCGCCGAGGGCCGCGCCCACGTCGACCACGCCTTCCACCTGATCGTGAGCGACCCGACCGAGGAGGTGCTCAAGCACGAGCTGCCGCAGCTCATCGCCGAGGGCTACACCTCGTTCAAGATCTACATGACCTACGACGATCTGAAGCTGGACGACGGCCAGATCCTCGACGTGCTGTCGGTGGCGAGAGAGCAGGGCGCGATGGCCATGATCCATGCCGAGAACGCCGACTGCATCGAGTGGCTGACCAAGCGGCTCGAAGCCAGCGGGCGCACCGCGCCGCGCTTTCATGCGCATTCGCGGCCGATGCTGGTCGAGCGCGAGGCGACGCACCGCGCCATCGCGCTGTCGGAGCTGGTCGACGTGCCGATCATGATCGTGCACGTGTCGGGGCGCGAAGCCGTCGAGCAGATCCGCTGGGCGCGCGCGCACGGCCTGAGCGTGTTCGCCGAAACCTGCCCGCAGTACCTGTTCCTGACCGCTGAAGACCTGGGCATCGACGACAGCTACCAGGGCGCGCGGTGCGTCTGCAGCCCGCCGCCGCGCAATCGCGAGAACCAGCAGGTGATCTGGAACGGGCTGTCCGACGGGCTGTTCACGATCTTCTCGTCGGACCATGCGCCGTTCCGCTACGACGCGCCCGAGGGCAAGAAGCCCGGCGGCGAAGAGGTGGCGTTCCGCCACATCCCGAACGGCATTCCCGGTATCGAGACGCGGCTGCCGCTGTTGTTCTCGCACGGCGTGCTCGACGGGCGCATCACCATCAACAAGTTCGTCGAGCTGACGTCCACCAACCCCGCCAAGGCCTACGGGCTGCACCCGCGCAAGGGCACGATCGCCGTCGGTGCCGATGCCGACCTCGTGGTCTGGGGCACCACGCCGCGCGCCATCCGCAATGCCGACCTGCACCACGACGTCGACTACACGCCCTACGAGGGCATCGAGGTGAAGGCCTGGCCGGCGCTGACACTGGCGCGCGGCGAGGTCGTGTGGGACGGCGAATGCTTCCATCCGCGCGCCGGACGCGGAGAATTCCTGCGCCGGGGCGAGCCCACCTTGCTGCCCAGCCGCCGACCCGCCTGAACCTGGAGCCACCGCCATGAACCTGCTGCTCATCAACCCCAACACCTCGCAAAGCGTCTCCGACCTGATCGCGGCCGAGGCCCGGCGTGCGGCCGCGAGCGACACGCACATCGAGGTGCTCACGGCGCCCTTCGGCGTGGCCTACATCGAGACCCGCTTCGAATCGCTGATCGGCGCCTACGCGGCCGCCACGCTCGCGGCCGAGCACCACACGCGGCACGACGCCATCGTGGTCGCGGCCTTCGGCGACCCCGGCATCGACGGCCTGCGCGAGGCGCTCGATATCCCCGTGGTCGGCCTCACCGAAGCCGCGCTCATGAGCGCGTGCCTGCTGGGCAAGCGCTTCTCGATCGTCGCGATCTCGCGCCGCATCACGGCGTGGTACCGAGAGTGCGTGCAGGCCAATGGCCTCATCGACCGGCTGGCGAGCATCCGCAGCCTGGACGGTCCTCTCAAGGACATCGGCCATGTGCAGGATGACCACGGCCAGCGGCTGGAGGCCCTGTGCATGTCGGCCATCGAGGACGACGGCGCGGACGTGATCATCATTGCCGGCGCGCCGCTGGCGGGCCTGGCGCGCTCCATCAAGGACCGCATTCCGGTGCCCGTGGTCGACGGCGTGTCGAGCGCCGTGTGCCATGCGCAGACGCTCGTGTCGCTGGCGCCCGCGCCGGCGCGCCTGGGCAGCTTTGCGCCGCCGCCGATCAAGCCGAACCACGGGCTGCCCGAGGCGCTGGCGCGGCTTCTGGCACGCGACGGCGCCCGCGCGCCAGGCTGAGGTCGCGGGCCCCGTGACGCTCTGCAGCCTCGAGGGGGCGTCGATAGAATCGGCGCCGATGCCCACCAAAGCCCCAGCCCGCAAGACCAGCGCGAACGGCGCGACTGGCGCCACCGGCACGACCGGTGCCCCCAACGCCCGCGAACACAGCGTCGACGAGATCGCCGAGAAGATATCGGCCGCCATCCTGGAACACCGTCTCGCGCCGGGCACGAAGCTGGGCGAAGACCGGCTGGCCACGATCTTCGCGACCAGCCGCGCCAAGGTGCGCGAGGTGCTGGCCCGGCTGGCGCACGAGCAGATCGTCGAGCTGGTGCCGCAGCGCGGCGCCTTCGTCGCCAAGCCCACCATCGAGCAGGCGCAGGACGTGTTCGAGGCGCGCCGCCTCATCGAGCCCGGCGTGCTGCGCCGCCTCATCCGCACGCTCGACGACGCCAAGCGGGAGCGCCTGCAACGCCACATCGAGCTCGAGGCCGATGCACGGCGCCGCGACGACAAGCGTGCCATCGTGCGGCTGTCGGGCGAGTTCCATGTGCTGCTGGCCGAGCTGGCCGGCAACTCGGCGCTGGCGCGTTCGATGCGCGAGCTGTCGGTGCTGACCTGCCTGATCATCTCGCTGTACGACGCCCCCACGGCCACCAGCTGCCGCGCCGACGAGCACGAGGAGATCGTCGCCGCCGTGAACCGCGGCGACGCCGCACGCGCCGAGAAGCTGATGCTGCATCACCTCGACCACATCGAGCAGAGCCTGAAGCTGGACGACAGCGCGGAAGAGGTCGATCTCGAAAGCGTGTTCAGCTGAACCGGAGGAGGTCGGGCAACGGCATGCCCGATGTCCGCAAGGCACAGGCAAACCCATTGCGGGCGCCCAACAAACAAAAAGCCCCAGCAGCTTGGCAGCTACTGGGGCATCGTTTTGGCGGAGCAGGCGGGATTCGAACCCGCGGAGGGCTATTAACCCTCACACGCTTTCCAGGCGTGCGACTTAAACCGCTCATCCACCGCTCCTGAGCCCACGATTGTAGCGCGGGTTTTCAGCCGTTTCAGTTCGGGCCGGCGCTTTTCCCGGTTTGGATCATGCGCATGGCCGACGAGATCAGCGCGGCCGTCTCGGTCATGTTGCTCGGCACGATGAGCGTGGTCTTCGAGTCGGCGGCCACCTTGCCGTAGGCATCGACGGCGCGCTCGGCCACCTTCAGCTGCACGGCCTGTTCGCCGCCCGGCTGGCGGATGGCCGCGGCCACGCGCTCGATGGCGTCTGCCGTGGCGGTGGCCACGGCCGTGATGGCAGCGGCTTCACCTTGCGCGTTGTTGATCTGAGCCTGCTTCTCGCCCTCGGAGCGGGCAATGAAGGCTTCGCGTTCGCCGGTGGCGATGTTGATCTGTTCCTGGCGACGGCCTTCCGAGGCGGCGATGAGCGCGCGCTTGCCGCGTTCGGCGGTGATCTGCGCCTGCATGGCCAAGAGGATTTCCTTGGGCGGCGTCAGGTCCTTGATTTCGTAGCGCAGCACCTTCACGCCCCAGTTGAGCGCGGCTTCGTCGATGGCGGCCACGACCTGGGCGTTGATCACGTCGCGCTCCTCAAAAGTCTTGTCGAGCTCGAGCTTGCCGATCACGCTGCGCAGCGAGGTCTGTGCCAGCTGGGTCACGGCCACGATGTAGTTCGACGAGCCGTAGCTGGCGCGCATCGGGTCGGTCACCTGGAAGTACAGGATGCCGTCGACCTGCAGCTGCGTGTTGTCGCGCGTGATGCAGATCTGGCTGGGCACGTCGAGCGGGATTTCCTTCAGGCTGTGCTTGTAGGCCACGCGGTCGATGAACGGGATCAGGAAGTTCGGGCCGGGCGTCATGGTGCCGTGGTATTTGCCCAGGCGTTCGCGCACCCACGCGTTCTGCTGCGGCACGAACTTGACCGACTGGCTGATGAAGATGATCGCGATGACCAGGATGATGAGAGGAACTGAAAATTCCATGGTGTTGCTTCCTTTTCGAATGCGTTTTTCTGACTGACCGATTGAACTGTTAGATCTGCTAGATCTTGTCGACCACTAGGCGGCTGCCGACCACCTCGACCACGCGGTGTTCGCCGGTGGAGGGCGCATGGCCCGCGCGCAGCACGACGGTCCATTGCGAGCCGCGGTAGCGCACGGTGGCGGTGCCGTCGAGGTTCCAGGCATCGACGTACACGCTCTCGCCGATGTCCAGGTTGAGATCGCGGTTGGCCTCGCTGGAGGGCTCGGCAGGGCGGTTGCGGCGGATCAGGTACCAGGTCACGACCGCGCCCACGCCGACCACGGCGGCCACCAGCAGTTGCGTGACGAGGCTGAAGCCCAGGTGGGCGGCGATGGCTGCGGCGGCGAAGCCGGCGGCCAGCAGCAGCAGGTACACCGTGCCGGACAACAACTCGGCCACGATGGCCGCGCCGGCGATCAACCACCAGAAGGTGGGATTTCCCATGGCAACTCCTCTCTTCTTTTGTTACTTGGACCTTCGCCATTCTGCGGCATGGCGCGCCATGCGCCTGTGTCGCGTAGGGATATGGCGCCCGCCGGGGCCGTCCCGGCCGGCGCACCCCACGGGGCTTGCAGGCGCCCGACGCAATCCGTCATCCGAATTCCGTACACTTCGCGCCTCGCTCATTGCCTGTCTGACTGCCTGTCCGGAGCCCCGCTCATGAAATTTCGCTTTCCCATCGTCATCATCGACGAGGACTTCCGCTCCGAAAACACTTCGGGCCTCGGCATCCGCGCGCTCGCGCAGGCCTTCGAAAGCGAGGGCTTCGAGGTGCTGGGCGTCACGAGCTACGGCGACCTGAGCCAGTTCGCGCAGCAGCAAAGCCGCGCCAGCGCCTTCATCCTGTCGATCGACGACGAAGAGTTCTCGGTCGGCCCCGACCTCGACCCGGCCGTGCTGAGCCTGCGCAGCTTCATCGGCGAGGTGCGTCGCAAGAACGCCGACGTGCCGATCTACATCTACGGCGAGACCAAGACCTCGCGCCACATCCCGAACGACATCCTGCGCGAGCTGCACGGCTTCATCCACATGTTCGAGGACACCCCCGAATTCGTGGCGCGCCACATCATCCGCGAGGCCAAGAGCTACCTGGAAGGCGTGCAGCCGCCGTTCTTCAAGGCGCTGATCGACTACGCCGAAGACGGTTCGTACTCGTGGCACTGCCCGGGCCACTCGGGCGGCGTGGCGTTCCTGAAGAGCCCTGTGGGCCAGATGTTCCACCAGTTCTTCGGCGAGAACATGCTGCGCGCCGACGTCTGCAACGCGGTGGAAGAACTGGGCCAGCTGCTCGACCACACCGGCCCGGTGGCGGCCAGCGAGCGCAATGCGGCGCGCATCTTCAATGCCGACCACTGCTTCTTCGTGACCAACGGCACCAGCACCAGCAACAAGATGGTGTGGCACCACACGGTGGCGCCCGACGACGTGGTGGTGGTCGACCGCAACTGCCACAAGTCGATCCTGCACGCGATCATCATGACCGGCGCGATTCCGGTGTTCATGAAGCCCACGCGCAACCACTTCGGCATCATCGGCCCGATTCCGAAGAGCGAGTTCGAGCAGAGCGCCATCAAGGCCAAGATCAAGGCCAACCCGCTGCTCGCCGACGTCGATCCGAACAAGGTCAAGCCGCGCGTGATGACGCTCACGCAGTCGACCTACGACGGCGTGATCTACAACACCGAGACCATCAAGAACATGCTCGACGGCTACGTCGACACGCTGCACTTCGACGAGGCCTGGCTGCCGCACGCCGCCTTCCACCCGTTCTACGGTGCGTATCACGCGATGGGCAAGCGCCGCGTGCGCCCGAAGGAGTCGCTGGTGTTCGCCACGCAGTCGACGCACAAGCTGCTGGCCGGCATCAGCCAGGCCAGCCACGTGCTGGTGCAGGACTCGCAGAACCGCGCGCTGGACCGCGACCTCTTCAACGAGGCCTACCTGATGCACTCGTCGACCAGCCCGCAGTACGCGATCATCGCGAGCTGCGACGTGGCCGCCGCCATGATGGAGCCGCCCGGCGGCACCGCGCTGGTGGAAGAGAGCATCCTCGAAGCGCTGGACTTCCGCCGCGCCATGCGCAAGGTCGAGGAAGAGTTCGGCAAGGACGAGTGGTGGTTCAAGGTCTGGGGCCCCGAGAAGCTCGTCGACGAGGGCATCGGCCGCGCCGAAGACTGGATCATGCACGGCGAGAAGAACGGCAAGCCCAAGAGCAAGAAGTCGCCGCGCAACTGGCACGGCTTCGGCGAGCTGGCCGATGGCTTCAACATGCTCGACCCGATCAAGTCGACCATCGTGACGCCGGGCCTGGACCTGGAAGGCAACTTTGCCGAGACCGGCATCCCCGCCAGCGTGGTGACCAAGTTCCTCGCCGAGCACGGCGTGATCGTGGAGAAGACGGGCCTCTATAGCTTCTTCATCATGTTCACCATCGGCATCACCAAGGGCCGCTGGAACACGCTGCTCACGGCGCTGCAGCAGTTCAAGGACGACTACGCGCGCAACCAGCCGATGTGGCGCATCCTGCCCGAGTTCTGCCAGCAGCACCCGGGCTACGAGCGCCTGGGCCTGCGCGACCTGTGCCAGCACATCCACCAGCTGTACGCGCGCTACGACGTGGCGCGCCTCACGACCGAGATGTACCTGAGCGACCTGACGCCGGCCATGAAGCCCAGCGACGCCTTCGCCCACATCGCTCACCGCAAGACCGAGCGCGTGGAGATCGACGAGCTCGAAGGCCGCATCACCACCAGCCTGATCACGCCGTACCCGCCGGGCATTCCGCTGCTGATCCCGGGCGAGGTGTTCAACAAGAAGATCGTCGATTACCTCAAGTTCTCGCGCGAGTTCAACCTGCAGTGCCCGGGTTTCGAGACCGACATCCACGGCCTGGTGGCGCGCATCGACGAGACGGGCAAGAAGCGGTACTACGCGGACTGCGTGCGTCAGGCAAGCTGAGAGAGGAGCGTGCCCCGGTGAGGGGCACGGTCTGCGAAGGCGGGGCTAGCCTTCGCGCACGCGCATGAAGCGGGCGAACTTCGGTAACCCGCTCGGGTGCGTGCCGTTGTAGCGGTAGGTCACCAGGCTGCCGATCGGCGGCGGCTGGTCGCGCTCGGCGTCGGTCAGGCCGGTGCCGAGCCGGAAGCGCTGGCCGTCGGGCATCTCGACCATCAACGCGCCGAGCCGGCCGTGGTGCTTGCCCTTGCCGGGCAGGTGCGCGACCACGCGGGCCTCGGCGTCCTCGAAGGGCTTGACCTTGAGCAGGTCGTTGTTGCGCTCGCCGCGGTACATCGACGCGCCCCGGTGCAGCATCAGGCCCTCGCCGCCCATCTTCACGGTCTTGTCGAGCAGCGCCTGCAGGTCCTCGTGCGTGGTGGCGGGCTGCTGCGGCACGGCCACCACCCAGGGCGCGTCGGTGATCGGCAGCAGCTTGCGCAGCGCCGCGAGGCGGGTGTTGAAGTCGCCGCCCTGGGCGGGCAGGTCGAACACCATGAAACGGATCTCGTGCCAGGCGGTGTCGCTGGGCGTCTGGCTGCGCACGGTGGACATCGTGTGGTTGAAGCGGCCACGTCCCGCCCACAGTTCGCCGTCGAGCGGCTGCTTGGGCAGCGAGGCCGTGAACCAGGCCGGCGCCACGACGGGTTCGCCGCCACGGGTCCAGAGCTTCTGGCCGTCCCAGTAGCCGCGCACGCCGTCGAACTTCTCGCTGACCCAGTAGCCCGCGAGCGACATGCCGGGGCGGTACACCTCGGCCAGCATCAGGGCAGGCGCGGCGGCGCGCGCGAACGCGGCGCGACCCGAAAGGGCTGCGCCCAGTCCCGCAAGCAGGAGGAGGGAGCGTCGATTCAACACGGTGGCAGGCGCTGGGAGCCGGGAAATTACTCCGCCATGCCTCCGACCACGTTGCTGAAGCCGCCGTCCACGTAGGTGATCTCGGCGGTCACGCCGCTGGCCAGGTCGCTCAGCAGGAAGGCGGCCACGTTGCCGACTTCCTCGATGGTCACGTTGCGGCGGATCGGCGAGGCGTCGGCCACGGCCGTGAGGATCTTGCTGAAGCTCTTGATGCCGCTGGCGGCGAGCGTCTTGATGGGGCCGGCGCTGATGCCGTTCACGCGCATGCCCTTCGGGCCGAGCGAGGCGGCGGTGTAGCGCACCGACGCCTCGAGCGAGGCCTTGGCCAAGCCCATGGTGTTGTAGTTGGGCAGTGCGCGCTCGGCACCCAGGTAGGTCAGCGTGAGCAGGGCCGACTTGTCGTTGAGGTAGGGCAGGGCCGCCTTGGCCATGGCCGGGAAGCTGTACGCACTGATGTCGTGCGCGATCTTGAAGCCTTCGCGCGAGAGGCCTTCCAGGAAGTCGCCGGCGATCGATTCGCGCGTGGCGAAGCCGATGCTGTGCACGAAGCCGTCGAATTTGGGCCAGGTCTGCGCGAGGTCGGTGAAGAGCTTGTCGATCTGCGCATCGTCGCCCACGTCGCAGTCGAAAATCAGTTTCGAGCCGAAGTCTGCGGCATATTCGGTGATACGGTCCTTGAATCGCTCGCCGACATAACTGAAGGCGAGTTCCGCGCCCTGGTCGTGACAGGCCTTGGCAATGCCATATGCAATGGAGCGATTGCTCAACACACCGGTGATCAACAGTTTCTTGCCGGAAAGAAAGCCCATGAAGTTGCCTCGTGAAAATCTTGGGCAGAATTCTCGCATGCGAGGTTGGCTGCTCTGGATGTTGGCGCTCCTGGCGCTGCCCTCGTGGGCGGCGCACGGGCTGGGCATGGGTTACGAGCCCAAGTACCCGGCGTCGTTCACGCATTTCGACTACGTGAACCCCAACGCGCCCAAGGGCGGCGACCTGACCCTGTCGGCCGCCGGCAGCTTCGACAAGCTCAACCCCTTCACCTTGCGCGGCGTGCCCCCGGTGGGCATGGGCTACAGCGCCAACGGCTTCGTGTTCTCCGAGTACGGCCTGCTCTTCGATTCGCTGACCACGCCGAGCGAGGACGAGCCCTTCTCGCAGTACGGCCTGCTGGCCGAAGACATCCAGCTGGCGCCCGACCGCTTGAGCGTCACCTTCCGGCTGAACCCCAAGGCGCGGTTTTCCGACGGCTCGCCGGTGCTGGCGAAAGACGTGAAGTACTCCTTCGACACCCTGCGCAGCAAGGCGGCCGGGCCGACCTTCCGTTCGTACTGGGCCGACATCAAGGAGGCCGTGGTGACGGGCGAGCGCACCATCCGCTTCGACTTCGTGCGCCAGAACGCCGAGCTGCACATGATCATCGGCGGGCTGCCGGTGTTCTCCAGCGCCTGGGGCAAGGGCAAGCCCTTCGACCAGATCGTGACCGAGGCGCCGATCGCGAGCGGGCCGTACGCGGTGGACAGGGTCGATTTCGGCAAGTTCATCTCCTACCGCCGGCGCCCCGACTACTGGGCCGCCAACCTCCCGGTGCGCAAGGGGATGTTCAACTACGACACGGTGTCGTACCAGTATTTCAAGGACTCGCTCGGCGAGGAAGAGTCGCTCAAGGCCGGCGCGCTCGACGCGATGGAAGAGCGCTCGATCATCGCGTGGGTGCGCCGCTACAAGGGCCGCCGCTTCGACTCCGGCGAGCTGGTCAAGGAAGAGATCGCGCACCGCCGCTTCACCGGCATGCAGGGCCTGGCGCCCAACCTGCGTCAGCCGCGCTTTGCCGACATGCGCGTGCGCAGGGCGCTGGCGCTGGCCTTCGACTTCGACTGGCTCAATGCCCACCTGTTCTACGGCCGCCGCGGGCGCACCCAGAGCTACTTCCAGAACAGCGACGACCTCATGGCCCAGCCCGAGGTCAGCCCAGAGGAGCAGGCGCTGATCGACAAGCTCAAGACCCGGCAGCGCTACCTCGACAACACCAAGGGCGAGTTGCCGCGCCCCGACAGCAGCGGCGACACCGCCGAAGGCCTGCGGCGCAACCTCGTGAAGGCGCAGGAGCTGCTCAAGGAAGCCGGCTGGACCTACCGCGACGGTGCGTTGCGCGACAAGGCCGGCACGCCGTTCGTGATCACCATCGACATCGCCGACCGCAGCTCGGGCGTGGTGCTCGCGCCGTATGCGCGCAACCTCGGCAAGCTGGGCATCCGGCTCGACTACCGCCTGCGCGACCCGAGCCTGCTGAAGAAGAAGCTGGACGACTTCGATTTCGACATGGCCATCAGCCTCGTCGGTGGCTCGTCGAGCCCGGGCAACGAGCTGTACGACGACTTCGGCTCGAAATCGGCGAGCGAGAAGGGCAGCCAGAACCTGAGCGGCATCAGCGACCCGGTGGTCGACGAGATCGTCGAGGTGATCGTCAACAGCCACGACCGCGCCTCGCTCGCGGCGGCCGCGCGGCTGCTGGACCGCTACTTGCTCCACCAGCACTACATGACCCCGATGTACTACGGCAAGCAGTATTTCATTGCCCACAAGCGAAAGCTGCGTCGCCCGGACGCGCCCTTGCCGCAACGCCTGCTGGCGGGGTCGGCGATGCTGACGATGTGGTGGATCGAGCCGAGCGCCAAGTAAGAGAACAAGAACACGCATGGCCGCCTACCTGATCCGACGCCTCCTGCTGATCGTTCCCACGCTGTTCGGCGTGCTGCTGCTCAATTTCGCCATCGTCCAGTTCGTGCCGGGCGGTCCGGCCGAACAGCTGCTCTCGCAGCTCACCAACAAAGAGAACCGCATCTCGGGCGGTCCCACCGGCCGCACGCTCGACGCCAAGCAGGTGGCCGAGATCAAGGCGCTCTACGGTTTCGACAAGCCGGCCCCCGAGCGCTTCTGGCAGATGCTCAAGCAGTTCGCCCGCTTCGACCTGGGCAAGAGCTTCTTCCAGAGCAAGGACGTGTGGCAGCTCATCAAGGAGAAGCTGCCGGTGTCGATCAGCCTGGGGCTGTGGACCTTCTTCATCAGCTACCTCATCGCGGTGCCGCTGGGCGTGGCCAAGGCGGTGCGCGCGGGCTCGCGCTTCGACTTCTTTACGACGCTTCTCGTGCTCGTCGGCTACGCCATCCCGGGCTTCGTGCTGGGCGTGGCGCTGCTGGTGATCTTCGGCGGCCAGCTGCAGTGGTTCCCGCTGCGCGGGCTGACCTCGCCGAACTGGGAGTCGCTGAGCTGGGGCGCGCGCATCGTCGACTACCTGTGGCACATCACCTTGCCGGTGACGGCCATGGTGCTGGGCAGCTTCGCGATCACCGCGATGCTCACCAAGAACTCCTTCCTCGAGGAAATCCGCAAGCAGTACGTGCTGACAGCGCGCGCCAAGGGGCTGGCCGAGCGGCAGGTTCTGTGGAAGCACGTGTTCCGCAATGCGCTGATCCCGATCATCACGGGCTTTCCGACCGCCTTCATCGGCGCCTTCTTTTCGGGCGCGCTGCTGATCGAGACGCTGTTCTCGCTCGACGGCATGGGCCTGCTGAGCTACGAGAGCGTGCTGCGGCGCGACTACCCGGTGTTCCTGGGCACGCTCTATCTGTTCACGCTGATCGGGCTGGTGACCAAGCTCATCTCCGATCTTTGCTACGTCTGGGTCGATCCGAGGGTGAAGTTTGACTGAAGCCGCCGCCGTGTCCGTGAGCCCCGGGCGCCGTGCCTGGCGCCGTTTCCGCCGCAACCCGCTGGGGTTCTGGAGCCTGGTCGTCTTCTCGGCGCTGGTGGTGCTGAGCCTGTTCGCCGACGTGCTCTCCACCGACAAGCCGCTGGTGGTGCGCTACGAAGGCCAGACCTACTTCCCCGTGCTGCGCGACTATTCCGAGAAGACCTTCGGCGGCGACTTCGAAACGCCGGCCGACTACCTCGACCCCTTCATCGAGCAGCGCATCACGCAGGGTGACAACTGGGCGCTCTATGCGCCCAACCGCTACGGCCCGGCCACGCTCAACTATTTCTCGAAGCCGCCGAACCCCGCCGCACCCTCGCACGCGAACCTGCTCGGCACCGACGAGCGCGGGCGCGACCTGCTGGCCCAGTTGATCTATGGCTTTCGCGTGAGCGTGCTGTTCGCGCTGGCGCTCACGGTGGTCGGGGTGGTGCTGGGCATCGCGACCGGCGCCGTGCAGGGCTTCTTCGGCGGCAAGATCGACCTGACCTTCCAGCGCCTGATCGAGATCTGGAGCGCGATGCCCGAGCTGTACCTGCTGATCATCTTCAGCGCGATCTTCACGCCGAGCGTGTCGCTGCTCTTGATTCTGCTGAGCCTGTTCGGCTGGATGGGGCTGTCGGACTACGTGCGCGCGGAGTTCCTGCGCAACCGCCAGATGGACTACGTGCGCGCCGCGCGCGCGCTCGGCGTGGGCAACCTGCAGATCATGTGGCGTCACATCCTGCCCAACAGCATGGTGCCGGTCGTCACCTTCCTGCCATTCCGCATGAGCGCGGCCATCCTCGCGTTGACCTCGCTCGACTTCCTCGGCCTGGGCGTTCCGCCCGGCACGCCGTCGCTAGGCGAGCTGCTGAGCCAGGGCAAGGGGAACATCGACGCCTGGTGGATTTCGCTGTCCACCTTCTGCGTGCTGGTCGTCACGCTGATGCTGCTGACCTTCATGGGCGACGCGCTGCGCGATGCGCTCGACCCCCGGAAGGCCGACAAATGACGACGACGCGCGACATCAAGAACCCACCCCTGCTCGATGTGAAGGGGCTGAGTGTCTCGTTCAGCGGCAAGCCGGTGGTGCACGGCATCGACCTGCAGATCGCGGCGGGCGAAAAGCTCGCGCTGGTCGGAGAGTCGGGCTCGGGCAAGACCGTCACGGCGCTGTCGCTGCTGCGGCTGGTGCAGAACGCCGACCTCGCTGGGGTGGCGACCCTGTCGGGGTCGCAGGCGCAGCGCGGTGTGCGCGACCTGCTGTCGATTCCGGAGCGCGAGCTGCGCGGCATTCGCGGCAAGGAGATCGCGATGATCTTCCAGGAGCCGATGACCGCGCTCAATGCGCTGTACACCGTGGGTGACCAGATCGCCGAGGTGCTCGAGCTGCACGAAGGGCTGTCGGCCCGTGCGGCGCAAGAGGCTTCCGTGCAGCTGCTGGCCGACACCGGCATTCCCGAGCCGGCGCGGCGGGCGAGGTCGTATCCGCACCAGCTCTCGGGCGGGCAGCGCCAGCGCGCCATGATCGCGATGGCGCTGGCCTGCAAGCCGCGCCTGCTGCTGGCCGACGAGCCGACCACGGCGCTCGACGTCACGGTGCGCGCACAGATCCTCGAGCTGCTGGCCGATCTGCAGCGCAAGTACGGCATGGCCGTGCTGCTCATCACCCACGACCTGAACCTGGTGCGCCGTTTCGCCGACCGCGTGGCGGTGATGGAGCGCGGCCACATCGTCGAGCACGGCCCGGTGGGCACGGTGTTCGAGGCGCCGCAGCATGCCTACACCCGAAAGCTGATCGACAGCCATCCGGCGCGCGACGTGGCCGAGGCGGCCGCCGATGGCGCGGCGCCGCCGGTGCTCGAGGCCCGGGCGCTGCGCGTGAGCTATCCGGTGTCGCGTCCTGGCTTCGCGGGCTGGTTCCGCAAGGGCGAGTTCGTCGCCGTGCAGGGCGCCGATTTCCGGATCGCGCCGGGCGAAACGCTGGGCGTGGTCGGTGAATCGGGCTCGGGCAAGTCGACGCTGGCGCTGGCCGCGCTCGGCCTGCTCAAGCACCGGGGCGAACTGCAGGTGACGGGGAAGGGCTGGGCGGTGGACCGCGCTTCCGACTTGGCGCTGCGCCGCACGATGCAGGTCGTGTTTCAGGACCCGTTCTCGTCGCTCTCGCCGCGCATGACGGTCGAGCAGATCGTGGGCGAGGGGCTGCGCGTGCATGCGCCCGAGCTCGACGCCGCCGCCCGCCGGGCGCGCGCGCTCGCGGCGCTGGCGGACGTGGGCTTGAGCGAGGCGCAGTTTCCCGCGCTGCTCGACCGCTATCCGCACGAGTTCTCGGGTGGGCAACGCCAGCGGCTGGCGATCGCCCGGGCGCTGATCGTCGATCCGCGGCTGCTGGTGCTCGACGAGCCCACCAGCGCGCTCGACGTGACCATCCAGAAGCAGGTGCTCGGCCTGCTGCAGCGGCTGCAGCGCGAACGGGGGCTGAGCTACCTCCTGATCACGCACGACGTCGAGGTGATCCGCGCCATGGCGCACCAGGTCATCGTGATGAAGGACGGCGCGATCCTCGAATCCGGGCCGGCCCTGCGCGTCCTCGACGCCCCCGAGCATCCCTACACACAGAAGCTGGTGGCGGCGGCGCTGCTGGAATAAAAAACGGAGACGGGTAGAAATGTCGAGTATCGGACACGACCGGCGCGGTGCCTGGCGCGCGGCGCTGGCCTGCATGGTCACGCTGGCGGTGGCCATGGGCCTGGGGCGCTTCGCCTTCACGCCCATGCTGCCCATCATGCTGAGCGAGGGAAAGCTCGAGCTGGCCGGCGGCGGTTTGCTGGCGTCTCTTAATTACCTGGGCTATTTCTTCGGCGCGGTCAGCTGCGCGGCCATCGGCATCAAGGCGTCGAGCATGGTGCGCGGCGGGTTGCTGGCCACGGCGGCCTTGCTGGTCGGCATGGGGCTGCTGCACAGCTTCGTCGGCTGGGGCGTGTTGCGCGCGGCGGCCGGGGTGATGAGCGCCTGGGTTTTCGTGTTTGCCTCGGGCTGGGGGCTGCGCCGGTTGGCCGAGACGAATTCGCCCATGCTGGCCGGCGTGATCTACACAGGGCCGGGCATCGGGATCGCCATGACCGGCCTGCTGGGCGGGGCGCTGGGCCGGTGGGGGTCGGAAGCGGGCTGGATCGGCCTCGGGCTGTTGGCCGTGGTGCTGATCGCGGTGATCTGGCGGGTGTTCGATGACGGCGAGCGGGTGGGGGCGCCGGCGGGCGGGGCAGTGGCGAGTCCGGCTGTTGCAGCGGGCAGTGCCTCTGGATCGGCGTCAGCCCGCAGCGATGCGATCTGGCTGGTCGCGCTCTATGGGCTGGCAGGCTTTGGTTACATCATTACTGCCACTTTCCTGCCCGTGATCGCCCGGCAGGCGCTGCCGGGATCGCCATGGCCGGATTTCTTCTGGCCGCTGTTCGGCGCGGCCATCATTCCGGGCGCATTGATCGGCGCCCGCGCCCCGGTGCATTGGGACAACCGGCTGCTGCTGGCCGCCGCTTATGCATTGCAGGCGCTCGGCGTCGTTTTTTCGGTGGCCTGGCCGACCATTGCGGGTTTTGCGCTGGGCAGCCTGCTGCTCGGCATGCCTTTCACTGCCATCACGCTTTTCGCCATGCGGGAAGCCCGACGGCTGCGCGGCAATGCCGCGGCCGGGCTGATCGGCTATGCCACAGCGTCCTACGGGGTGGGGCAGATCATCGGGCCGCTGTTTGCGGCACCATTGGCCCAGCGCACCGGTTCTTTCGAGCTGCCTTTGCTGGTGGCGGCAGCCGCATTGGCCTTGGGCGCGGTGCTGTTTGCCGTGGTCTGGTCGAAATACCGGCGCCCTGTGGCCGCCTGAATACCGATGTCCTTCATTTATGCACGCGAATAGCATATAATTCGAGGCTCACGACCAAACGGGCGGGTACCAACCGCCCGTTTTTTTTGGTCTATGCATTCTCAAGCAGCAATTATTTGGCGTCGTGGCATCCGTGGTGGGCGGGTGCTGCGGCTTGGGCATTGATTCAGAAGGCGCTTTCAAACACGTGGCATTGCAGCAAACAGTAGAGCAAACCGTGGCCGGTCTCGGCTACGACCTGGTCGAGGTCGAACGCTCGGCCGGTGGATTGCTGCGCGTGACGATTGATTTGCCCTGGACGCCCCCCACCTCTGAAGATGTGGCGGCCGGCGTGCCCGAACCCTTCGTGACGGTGGAAGACTGCGAGAAGGTCACGCGCCAGCTGCAATTCGCGCTGGAAGTCGATGCGGTCGATTACAAGCGGCTCGAGGTCTCCTCGCCCGGTATCGATCGCCCCTTGCGCAATGAACAGGATTTCGAGCGATTCGTGGGCGCGGTGATCGACATCACCCTCAAGGCGCCCATGGGCGCTGCCGCGGCGGGCCAGGTGTCGGCCAATCGCAAGAAGTTTCGCGGCACGCTGGAGCGTGCTGAAGGCGGTTCGGGTTGGCAGATCGTCTGGAGCGATGCGCCCGAGACCAAGCCGGGTCAAAAAGTGAGCAAGAAGCGCGCGCCTGCACCGTTGCATGCGCTGGGCTTCGTATTGGACGAGCTGCGCGATGCGCGGCTTGCGCCGATTGTGGATTTCAAGGGCCGCAAGGCCAAAACCCAACCGGGTTTTTCGGATATTGACGACGGAACGAACGTTCCGGACTGAACAAGAGGAGTGGTGGCATGAATCGCGAAATGTTGATGTTGGTGGATGCGATCTCGCGCGAGAAGAACGTCGAGCGCGACGTGGTCTTCGGCGCGGTCGAATCCGCACTGGCGCAAGCCACCAAGAAGCTCCATCAGGGTGACGTGGATATCCGCGTGGCGGTCGATCGCGACAGCGGCGACTACGAGACTTTCCGCCGCTGGCACGTGGTCCCCGACGAAGCCGGCCTGCAACTGCCCGACCAGGAGATCCTGCTCTTCGAGGCTCGTGAGGAGATGCCCGACATCGAGGTCGACGAATACATCGAGGAATCCGTCGATTCGGTGCCGATCGGCCGCATCGGCGCCATGGCTGCCAAGCAGGTGATCCTGCAGAAGATCCGCGACGCCGAGCGCGAGATGCTGCTCAACGACTTCATGTCGCGCGGCGACAAGATCTTCGTGGGCACCGTCAAGCGCCTGGACAAGGGCGACATCATCGTGGAAGCCGGGCGCGTCGAAGGCCGCCTGCGCCGCAGCGAGATGATCGCCAAGGAAAACCTGCGCAACGGCGACCGCGTGCGGGCCATGATCATGGAGGTCGACCTGACGCTGCGCGGCGCGCCGATCATCCTGTCGCGCTCGGCCCCCGAGTTCATGATCGAGCTGTTCCGCCAGGAAGTGCCCGAGATCGAACAAGGCCTGCTCGAAATCAAGAGCTGCGCCCGCGACCCCGGTTCGCGCGCCAAGATCGCCGTGCTCTCGCACGACAAGCGTGTCGACCCGATCGGCACCTGCGTCGGCGTGCGCGGCACCCGCGTCAACGCCGTCACGAACGAGCTCGCCGGCGAGCGCGTGGACATCGTGCTGTGGAGCGAAGACCCGGCCCAGTTCGTGATCGGTGCCCTGGCGCCGGCGAATGTCTCGTCGATCGTGGTCGACGAAGAAAAACACGCCATGGACGTGGTGGTGGACGAGGAAAACCTCGCGATCGCCATCGGCCGCGGCGGCCAGAACGTGCGCCTGGCTTCCGACCTCACCGGTTGGAAGATCAACATCATGGACGCGAACGAGTCGGCCCAGAAGCAGGCGACCGAGACCGATGCCAGCCGCAAGCTCTTCATGGAAAAGCTCGATGTCGACGAGGAAATCGCCGACATCCTGATTTCGGAAGGTTTCAACAGCCTCGAAGAGGTGGCCTACGTGCCGATCTCCGAGATGCTTGAGATCGAGGCCTTCGACGAAGACACCATCAATGAGCTGCGCGCCCGTGCAAAGGATGCGCTGCTGACCATGGAAATCGCCAAGGAAGAAGGTGTCGAAACCGTCTCGCAGAACCTGCGCGACCTCGAAGGCCTCAATCCCGACCTGATTCCGCAGCTGGCCGAAGCGGGTGTGAACACCCGTGACGACCTGGCCGACCTCGCGGTCGATGAACTCACCGAAATCACCGGCCTGAGCGCCGATGACGCCAAAGCCCTCATCTTGAAAGCCCGCGAACATTGGTTCGCCGGCCAAGAGTGACGGTATGGAGGCACGAAAGCAATATGTCCAGTACCACTGTCGCCGAGTTCGCGAACGAGCTCAAGAAGACTCCCGAAACCTTGCTTGACCAGCTCAAGAGCGCAGGCGTGCCCAAAGCGGCCGCCACCGATGCACTCACGGAGGCCGACAAGCAGCGCTTGCTCGGCTTCCTGAAGGCCAGCCACGGCACGGCCGAGCCCGAGCGCAAGAAGATCACGCTGACCAAGAAGTCGACCAGCGAGATCAAGCAGGCCGACGCCACCGGTCGCGCCCGCACCATCCAGGTCGAAGTGCGCAAGAAGCGCACCTTCATCCAGCGCGATGAAGGCCACCCGGCCACGGCCGAAGGCGCGCAGCAGCAGGCGGCCGAAACGTCCGCCGCACCGGCCGCGCCCCAGATCGACGAAGCCGAACTGGCCCGCCGCGAGGAAGACGCACGCCGCCAGGCCGAGCTGATCCGCCGCCAGGAAGAAGAGCTGGCCGAGAAGCGTCGCCAGCGCGAAGAAACCGAAGCCCGCGAGCGCGAGCAGGCCGAAAAGGCCGAGCGCGCCGAACAGGCTGAGCAGGAAGCTGCGCGCATCGCCGCCGAGAAGAAGGCCGCCGAAGCCGCCGCGGCCTCGGCCAAGGAAGCCGCGAAGCAGCCGGTGGCTGCACCGGCCGCTGTGGCCGCCGCCGCTGCGGCTGCAGAAACCGCTGCCGTTGCCGAAAAGCAGGCTGCCGACACGAAGCTGGCCGCACAGAACGCCGCCACGCAGGCCAAGGAAGACGCCAAGGCCAAGGCTGCCGCCGAATCGAAGGCCCGTGCCGACGAAGAGGCCGCCCGCGCCAAGGACCTCGACGAGCGTCGCCGCAAGGCCCTGGCCGAAGCCGAAGCCATCCGCGCCATGATGAACGCACCGGCTCGCGTGCTGGTGCCGCACAAGGCGCCCGAGAAGCCGCAGCCTGAAAAGTCGACAGTCAAGGGCACGCTGCACAAGCCGGCCACGCCGCCGGGCCGTCCAGGCGCCCCTGCGGCCCCTGGCGCCGCAGCACCTGCCGCTGCCGGTGCTGGCAAGGAAGTCAAGTCCGCCAAGCTCTCGTCGAGCTGGGCCGGCGATCCTGCCAAGAAGAAGGAAATCAAGACCCGCGGCGATGCCAGCGGGGGTGTCAGCCGCGGCAACTGGCGCGGAGGCCCGCGTGGCCGTCGTGGCAACGACCGTGGCGGTCATGACGAGCAGCACGCACCGGCCGCACCGGTCGAGGCGCGCGTGCTCGAAGTGCACGTGCCCGAGACCATCACGGTCGCCGAGCTCGCGCACAAGATGGCCGTGAAGGCGCAGGAAGTCATCAAGCAATTGATGAAGCTGGGCATGATGGCGACCATCAACCAGTCGCTCGACCAGGACACCGCGATGATCATCGTGGAGGAAATGGGCCACAACGCGGTGGTTGCCGCGCTGGACGACCCCGAAGCCTTCACCGACGAGGACGTGTCGGCGCAACAGGCCGAAGCCCTGCCGCGCGCACCGGTCGTGACCGTCATGGGTCACGTCGACCACGGCAAGACCTCGCTGCTGGATTACATCCGCCGCGCCAAGGTCGCCGCGGGCGAAGCCGGCGGCATCACGCAGCACATCGGTGCGTACCACGTCGAAACCGAACGCGGCATGGTGTCGTTCCTCGACACCCCGGGTCACGAGGCGTTCACCGCCATGCGTGCCCGTGGTGCGCAAGCCACCGACATCGTGATCCTGGTGGTGGCGGCCGACGACGGCGTCATGCCCCAGACCAAGGAAGCCATCAAGCACGCGAAAGCGGCTGGTGTGCCGATCGTGGTTGCGATCAACAAGGTGGACAAGCCCGACGCCAACCTGGACCGCGTGAAGCAGGAACTGGTGGCCGAAGAGGTCGTGCCCGAAGAGTACGGCGGCGACGTGCCGTTCGTGCCGGTGTCGGCCAAGACCGGCCAGGGCATCGACGACCTGCTCGAGCAGGTGTTGCTGCAGGCTGAAGTGCTGGAACTCAAGGCGCCGGTGGATGCCGCCGCCAAGGGCCTGGTCATCGAAGCCCAGCTCGACAAGGGCCGCGGCCCGGTCGCCACCGTGCTGGTTCAGTCCGGCACGCTCAAGACCGGCGACGTGGTGCTGGCCGGTTCCACCTATGGCCGCGTGCGCGCCATGCTGGACGAAGACGGCAAGGCCACCAAGTCGGCAGGTCCGTCGATCCCGGTCGAAATCCAGGGTCTGACCGAAGTGCCGCAGGCGGGCGACGAGTTCATGGTGATGGCCGACGAGCGCCGTGCGCGCGAAATCGCCACCTACCGCGCGGGCAAGTTCCGCAACACCAAGCTGGCCAAGGCGCAAGCCGCGAACCTGCAGAACATGTTCACCGACCTGTCGGCGGGCGAAGTGCAGACGCTGCGCATCATCATCAAGGCCGACGTGCAGGGCTCGCAGGAAGCACTGGCCCAGTCGCTGCTCAAGCTGGCGACCGAAGAAGTCAAGGTGCAGATCGTGTACGCGGGCGTCGGCGGCATCAGCGAAAGCGACATCAACCTCGCGATCGCGTCGAAGGCGGTGGTCATCGGCTTCAACGTGCGGGCCGATGCCGGTGCGCGCAAGCTGGCCGAAGGCAACGGCGTTCAGCTGAACTACTACAGCATCATTTACGACGCCGTCGACGAGATCAAGGTCGCGATGTCGGGCATGCTGGCACCGGAGCGCCGCGAAGAGATCATCGGCTCGGCCGAGATCCGCACGGTGTTCGTGGCCTCGAAGATCGGCACCGTGGCCGGCTCGTACGTCACTTCGGGCTCGGTCAACCGCAGCGCGCATTTCCGCCTGCTGCGCGACAACGTGGTGATCTACACCGGCGAAGTCGACTCGATCAAGCGCATGAAGGATGATGTCCGCGAAGTCCGCGAAGGTTTTGAGTGCGGTATCAAGCTCAAGAACTACAACGACATCAAAGAGGGCGATCAGCTCGAATTCTTCGAGATCAAGGAAATCGCCCGGACGCTGTAAGCGTTCGACGCGAAAGAGGCCATGCCGAAAAGAAAAGCAGCCGCACCCAACCGCGCGTTCAAGGTCGCCGACCAGATCCAGCGCGATCTGACGGAGCTGATCGCGCGCGAGTTGAAGGACCCGCGCGTGGGCATGGTCACGATCCAGGCGGTCGAGGTCACGCCCGACTATGCGCATGCGAAGGTTTTCTTCAGCCTGCTCACGGGCGACGTGGCGGAGACCACCGAAGCGCTGAACCAGGCTGCGGGCTTCCTGCGCAACGGCCTGTTCAAGCGCCTGCACATCCACACCGTGCCGACGCTGCACTTCCTGTTCGACCGCACCACCGAGCGTGCGGCCGACATGAATGCGCTCATCGCACAGGCCGTTGCTTCGCGCTCGAAAGACGACTAGCGATGAACGCGCCACGCACACGGGTGCAGCGGCGCCCTGTGCATGGGGTGTTGCTGCTCGACAAGCCGCTGGGGTTTTCCAGCAACCAGGCCTTGCAAAAGGCCAAGTGGTTGCTGCGCGCCGAAAAAGCGGGCCACACCGGCACGCTCGATCCGCTCGCCACAGGCGTGCTGCCGCTGTGTTTCGGCGCCGCCACCAAATTCAGCCAACTGCACCTGGACGCCGACAAGACCTACGAGGCAGTCGCGCGCCTGGGCGTCAAGACCGCCACGGGTGACGCCGAAGGCGAGGTGATCGCCGAACGCCCGGTACAGGTCTCATCTGAAGACCTGGCCCGCGTCCAGGCCCAATTCACCGGCCCGATCCGCCAGGTGCCGCCGATGCACAGCGCGCTCAAGAAAGACGGCAAGGCGCTGTACGAGTACGCCCGCGAAGGCATCGAGATCGAGCGCGCACCGCGCGACGTCGTCATTCACCAGCTTGCGCTGACCCAGCTGGATGACACCAGCATTCGCATCGTTGCGAGCGTGAGCAAGGGCACCTACATTCGCACCCTGGGCGAGGACATCGGCGAGGCGCTGGGTTGCGGCGCGCACCTGACCTCGCTGCGCCGCACGGCCACGGGCGGATTCGGGCAGGCGCAGTGCGTCACCATCGAAGCGCTCGAAGCCATGACCGAAGACGAGCGCCTGGCACGCCTGTTGCCTCCCGAAGCGCTGGTCGACGGCCACAGCCGCGTCACGCTCGCGGCCGAAGATGCCGCACGTTTTCTCTCGGGCCTGCGCCGCCGCGGCGGCTGGGCCGATGCCGAGGCGGTGGCCGTGTTCGGCACCGACCCGCAGGCGTTCCTGGGCACCGCCCACGTGAGCGCCGGCGAACTGATCCCGGGGCGCTTGCTGAACCCCATCGAAATTCAGCAAATTCTTTTGAACGCACCACAGACCGAAGCGACACCATGAGTACCAAGCAAATCCGCAATATCGCCATCATTGCCCACGTGGACCATGGCAAGACCACCATGGTCGACCAGCTGCTGCGCCAGTCGGGCACCTTCGCCGAGCACGAGAAGGTGGTCGACACGGTGATGGACAACAACGCGATCGAAAAGGAACGTGGCATCACGATCCTGGCCAAGAACTGCGCCGTGACCTGGGAAGGCACGCACATCAACATCGTCGACACCCCGGGCCACGCGGACTTCGGCGGTGAAGTGGAACGCGCGCTGTCGATGGTCGACGGCGTGGTGCTGCTGATCGACGCGCAGGAAGGCCCGATGCCCCAGACGCGCTTCGTGACCAAGAAGGCGCTGGCCCTGGGCCTGAAGCCGATCCTGGTCGTGAACAAGGTCGACAAGCCCGGCGCGAACCCCGACAAGGTGGTCAATGCCGCCTTCGACCTGTTCGACAAGCTCGGCGCGACCGACGAACAGCTCGACTTCCCCGTGGTGTACGCCTCGGGCATCAACGGCTGGTCGTCGCTCGAAGAAGGCGCTCCTGGCGAGCAGTGGGGCCCCGACATGTCGGCCCTGTTCAACACCATCCTGAAGCACGTGCCGTCGCAAAAGGGTGACCCGAATGCACCGCTGCAGCTGCAGATTTCCGCGCTCGACTTCTCGACCTTCGTCGGTCGTATCGGCGTGGGCCGCATCAGCCAGGGCACGCTCAAGCCCATGACCGACGTGCTGGTCATGGAAGGTCCGGACGGCAAGACCGTCAAGGGCCGCGTCAACCAGGTGCTGACCTTCCAGGGCCTGGATCGCGTGCAATCGACCGAAGCCGGCCCTGGCGAAATCGTGCTGATCAACGGCATCGCCGACATCGGCATCGGCGTCACCGTGACCGACAAGGACAAGCCTGCGCCGCTGCCCATGCTCAAGGTCGACGAACCGACCCTGACCATGAACTTCTGCGTGAACACCAGCCCGCTGGCCGGCCGCGAAGGCAAGTTCGTGACCAGCCGCCAGATCTGGGACCGCCTGCAAAAGGAACTGCAGCACAACGTGGCCCTGCGCGTGAGCGAGACCGACGAAGAAGGCATCTTCGAAGTCATGGGCCGCGGCGAACTGCACCTGACCATCCTGCTGGAAAACATGCGCCGCGAAGGCTATGAGATGGCCGTGTCGAAGCCGCGCGTGGTGTTCCGCACCGTGAACGGCGAAAAGCACGAGCCCATCGAATTGGTCACGGCCGACATCGAGGAAACCCACCAGGGTGGCGTGATGCAGGCACTGGGCGAACGCAAGGGCGAGCTGGTCAACATGGAACCGGACGGCCGTGGCCGCGTGCGCCTGGAGTACCGCATTCCGGCGCGTGGCCTCATCGGCTTCACGAACGAATTCCTGAACCTGACGCGCGGCTCGGGCCTCATCAGCAACATCTTCGACAGCTACGAAGCCCACAAGGGCGAGATCGGCAGCCGCAAGAACGGCGTGCTGATCTCGATGGACGACGGTGAAATCTTCACCTACGCGCTGGGCAAGCTGGACGACCGCGGCCGCATGTTCGTGAAGGCGAACGATCCGGTGTACGAAGGCATGATCGTCGGCATCCACAGCCGCGACAACGACCTGGTCGTGAACGCCACGCGCACCAAGCAGCTGACCAACTTCCGCGTGAGCGGCAAGGAAGACGCGATCAAGATCACGCCCCCGATCGACCTCACGCTGGAATACGGCGTCGAGTTCATCGAGGACGACGAGCTGGTCGAAATCACGCCCAAGAGCGTGCGCCTGCGCAAGCGTTTCCTGAAGGAAAGCGACCGCAAGCGCGCCGGCCGCGACACGTCGAACGGCTGATCGCCTTCGATCGGCCATGCGCTTGACGCACGGCGCCGCTGTCGGGCTGATGGTCGTCGTGACCCTCATGTGGGGCACGGCGGGCGTCGTCACGCGGCACCTGGCGCAGGCGCACAGTTTCGAGATCACCTTCTGGCGCAGCCTCTTCACGATGCTGGCGCTGCTGGTGATCTTGCCGCTTTGGCGGGGGCGGGCGGTGTTCTCGCAGCTGCGCCGCGGCGGGCACTCGCTCTGGATCTCGGGTGTCTGCTGGGCCGTGATGTTCACGGCCTTCATGGTGGCGCTGACGCTGACCTCCACAGCGAGCGTGCTCGTCACGATGGCGCTCGGGCCGCTCTTCACTGCACTGGCCGCGCGCCTCTTCATCGGGCACAAGTTGCCCGCACGCACCTGGGCGGCCATCGTGGTCGCCGGGTTGGGTATCGGCTGGATGTACGGCACGCAGCTGCTGGGCGGTGGTGGCGGGTCGCTCGTCGGCACGCTGGTGGCGCTGTGCGTGCCGCTGGCCGGCGCGACGCAATGGACCGTGGTCCAGCATGCGCACGCCAAGGGGCAGGATGTCGACCTGGTGCCCGCGGTGCTGATCGGCGCGACCCTCTCCGCACTCGTCACCTTGCCGCTGGCCTGGCCGTTCCATGCCGGCCCCCATGACCTGGGACTGCTGGCCTTCCTGGGTGTCTTTCAGCTGGCGATTCCCTGCGTCCTCTCGGTGCTGTGCGCGCAGGTGCTCAAGGCGCCCGAGGTGGCGTTGCTGGCGCTGCTCGAGGTGATTTTCGGCATCGCTCTGGCCTGGCTCGGCGCCGGCGAGACGCCCGCGGCCAGCGTGCTGACGGGCGGCGTGCTCGTGATTGGCGCGCTGGTGTTCAACGAGCTGCTCGCGCTGCGTGGGCGCCGCACCACGCTGGCGGACAGCGCGCTGCCGGGCGCGCACTGACCTTTCGCCGCCCTCAGCGGCCGAAGAGGTACCAGCCGATCACGATCACGACGGCCACCACGATCATTCCGAAGTTGCGCCAGCTGGCTCGTTGGCTGCGCGCGAACTCTTTGAGCATGTCGACGGTCTCCTGCTCGTCGGCGGCGACGATCGCCTGGGCTTCGTCGAGGATGCGTCGGTGGTCGGCTGCCGTCGCGAAGGCCGGCTCGGCGGCAACACGGGCGCGGAGCGCTTCGAACGGCGCCGTGTCGAGCAGGCCGTCGGTCACCAGCCAGCCCAGCGTGGGGCCCAGGGCGGCGGGCGCGCCGGTCAGGGGCGCAGCACGCAGCGCCAGGTCGCGGGTCTCGGTGTCGATCAGTCCTTCGTTGAACAGCGCGGCCACGGCCTCGTGCGTGATGCCGGTCGTGCCGAGGTCCAGCAGGTCGTCTGCGTCATAGGCGATGTCTTCCGCTTCAGTGAACGCCGCGACGGCCGGCGAGGCGGCTTCGAGGCGTTCCACAGCCGCATCCAGTTCTTCCTCGGCGATCAGATTCTTGAGGCGCATCCAGGCCAGTGCATGCGCGGGGCCGGGAATCGGTGGCAGGGCGGTGGCCTCGGGATGCGCGAGCGCGGCATCGTGCTGCGCGTCGGTGATGAGGCCGTGGGACACAAGCGCGTGGAAGGCATCCGGGTGGGTGTCGGCAAAAGTCATCGGGCCATTCTGCCGTGCACCATGAAAAAAGCCCCGGCAGATGCCGAGGCTTGGGTCGCTGAAAGCGCCGGTTCAGACCGACGCCATCACATCAGCGGTATCAGGGACGGGCAACCTTCCAGGCACCGTTGGCCACGCCGTCACCGGTCTTGTCACCGGCCTTGGTGTCCTTGGCCCAGTAGTACAGCGGCCAGCCCTTGTAGGCCCACTGCTTCTTGCCGTCTTCACGCACGACGATGGTGTAGCCGCCCATGGGCTTGGCGGCATCGGCCACGCCGAGCGGCGGCCAGTTGGTGGCGCATTGGCCGTTGCAGGCGGAGGTACCGGCATTGGCGGTGTCGCGGGCGAAGGTGTAGAGCGTCATGCCGTTCGGGCCGACCAGCACGCCGTCGGCGGTGCGGGTGGGCGTGTCGGGCGCTCCAGCGGTCTTGGTGGACATGCCGCCGCAGCCGGCGAGCAGAGCCGCTGCGAGGATCGAGGCGCTGAGCAATTTCATGCAGTTTCTCCTTCAGTTGAAAAATCAATCGCGAAAACAAGCCAGGTGAATGCGCGAACCGGCAGTTTATGCCGTCGCTACGATAACTCGCGGTAGGCCAGGGTCGCGAGTCTCAGTAGCGCATCGCGCGGCAGGCGACCGGCCACGGCGTAGCCGAAACCCCGGTCGACCCAGTAGAAGCTCGGCACGGCGCCGTCCGAAGCAAAACGGAAGGCGGTTTCGCGCGAGGCAGCGGCGTCCGCGGCCTGCGCGTCGAGCGTGCCGATGTACAGCGTGATGCGTTCACCCGCCGCGTCCTCGAACATGAACTGCGCGCGCGCGCCGGTTTCGCCGGGCAGCAGGCGTCCGCCGACCAGCGTGTAGCCGAGCGAGGACAGATCGGGCACCTTGAGCGGGTGGTCGAGGCGCTTGGACAGCCACTGCACCAGGTGCTGCTGCTCAGCGGCGGCCACTTCGACGGGGTGCCGTTTCTCAGGGGTGTAGACGACGTGGGCCACCGAGGCGTCGCGCACGAACTCGCGCACGGCCGGTGCGCGCGCCAAGGAGGCCCCGGCCGCACGCGGCGCGCTCGACCACTGGGCATTGCCGAGCCAGCCGGTCGCGAAGGCGACCAGCAGGCCGGCGGCCATGCCGCCCCAGCGCAGCCAGGGGGCCGAGCGACCGGCCTCGGCACGGCGCCGCTCGAGCACGCCCATCAGCGGCGCAGGCACAGGTTCGTCGAGCAGGCCGCCGTGCAGGCGGCGCAAGGCGTCGCGCTGGGCATGCCAGGCCGCCACGCGGGCCGCCACGGCCGGATCGCGCGCCAGCGCATCCTCGACCGCCTCGCGGCGTTCGGGCGGCAACTGGCCGTCGACCCAGGCGTGCAGCTCGTCGTCGGTGGGGGGCAGGGTGGGGCGGTTCATGGCGGGTGCTTCACGTCACTTGAGGCGGCGCAGGCCGGGGCGGCTGGACGCGGCGGCGCCGTCCATCAGCTCCTGCAGGCGAAGGCGGGCGCGCGAGAGGCGCGACATCACGGTGCCGATCGGAATGCCGAGCACCTTCGCCACCTCGGCGTAGGACAGGTCTTCGAGCGTCACCAGCAGCAGCACGGCGCGTTGCTCTTCGGGCAGCAGCATCAGGCAGCGCTGCAGGTCGAGGCCCAGGCCCGGATCGGCGCCACCCTGCAGCTGCTCGGGCGCCACGTCGTCCAGCGGCACGACCGCATGCGGTGGCGGCCGGCGTCGCACCTGGCTGGCGAAGAGGTTGTGCATGACCGTGAAGAGCCAGGCGCGCAGGTCGGTGCCCACCACCCAGAGCCGCCACTTGCCGCAGGCGCGCTCGAGCGTGTCCTGCACCAGGTCGTCGGCCGCCCAGGCATTGCCCGTGAGCGCGCGCGCATAGCGGCGCAGGCTCGGGATGTGCTCGACCAGCAGGCGGGCGTCCATGGGTGGGCCGGGAGCCTGTCCGACTCAGGGCTTGGCGGTTTTCCAGGTGCCGTTGACGCCGTCGCCGGTCTTGTCGCCCGGCTTGGTGTCCTTCACCCAGTAGTACAGCGGCCAGCCCTTGGCGGCCCATTGCTTCTTGCCGTCGTCGCGCGTGACGATGGTGAAGTCGCCGCTGGGCTTGTCGCTGTCGGCCGCCATGAAGGGCGGCCAGTTGGTGGCGCAGCCGCCGTTGCAGGCCGACTTGCCGCTGCCGGCCGTGTCCTTTTCGAAGGTGTAGAGCGTCATGCCGTTCGCACCGACCAGTGCGCCATCGGCGGCCTTGGGCTGGGCGAACGCGGGGAGGGCGAGCAGGCTGCCGAGCAGTGCGGCGGCGATGCCGACGGAGGACATGCGGATAGGTGACATGGAAAGACTCCTGGGTTGATGGCATCGAGGATCGATGACACCGCACAAACGCCCGCAGAGCGCGTTTTATTCCATGCCGCCCAAAAAAAGAAAAATCAGCGGTTGCGGCTCTTCATCGCGCGCTCGACTTCGCGCTTGCCTTCGCGGTCCTTGATGGTGTCGCGCTTGTCGTGCTCGGCCTTGCCCTTGGCGAGTGCGATCTCGCACTTCACCTTGCCGGCCTTCCAGTGCAGGTTCAGCGGCACCAGCGTGTAGCCCTTTTGCTCGACCTTGCCGACGAGGCGCTTGATCTCTTCCTTGTGCAGCAGCAACTTCTTGGTGCGAACCGAATCAGGATTGACGTGCGTCGAGGCGCTCTTGAGCGGGTTGATCTGGCAGCCGACCACGAACAGCTCGCCGTCGCGGATCACCACGTAGCCGTCGGTCAGCTGCACCTTGCCTTCACGCAGCGACTTGACTTCCCAGCCCTCGAGGACCATGCCGGCCTCGAAGCGTTCTTCGAAGAAATAGTTGTAGGCGGCCTTCTTGTTGTCGGCGATGCGGGAGGAGGTGTCTTGTTTCTTGGTGGCCATGGCTCGAGAAGTTGGGGGCGCATGGCTTCAATACAATCCGTCGCGCACGCTGTGCCGATTCTATGAAAACAGTCCACAAGTCCGTCCTCATCTGGTACAGCGCCGAAGAAATGTACGCGCTCGTCACCGATGTGGCGAAGTACCCGCAGTTCCTGCCCTGGTGCGACAAGTCGCGCGTCATTGAGCAGGACGAGGGCGGCATGACCGCCGAAGTCGGCCTGGCCTTCGCCGGGCTGCACCAGAGTTTCACCACCCGCAACACGCACATCGCAGGCCGCGAGGTGCAGCTGAAGCTGGTCGACGGGCCGTTCTCCAACCTGGACGGCACCTGGAAATTTCACCCCGTGGGCGAGCAGGGCGAACGCGCCTGCCGCGTCGAACTGCAGATGAGCTACGGCTTCAGCAACTTCGCGCTGCAGGCCCTGGTGGGGCCGGTGTTCGACACCATCGCCTCGAGCCTGGTCGAAGCCTTCGTCAAGCGCGCCGAACAGGTCTACGGCGAAGGCTGATGGCCGATCGCCGCATCGAGGTCACGCTGAGCTGTTCGCCGGCGGCGCGCGAGGTGTTCGAGCAGGTCCTGCAGCTCGCGCCCGGCACCGCGGTGGCCGAGGCGGTGAAGGCCAGCGATCTCATGCAGCGCTTTCCCGACCTGGACTGGCGGCATGCCATGACGCCGGGCATCTGGGGCCGGGCGGTGGCGTGGGAGCAGCCGTTGAAGGACGGCGACCGCATCGAGCTGTGCCGTCCGCTCACGGTCGATCCGAAGGTGGCGCGCCGTGAACGCTTCCAGCGCCAGGGGGCACGCGGCACGGGCCTGTTCGCGAACAAGCGCAAGGGCGGCAAGGACGGCTACTGAGCGGCCGTCGCCGGCTTACTTGCAGTCGCTGTCGATGACCGACTGGACGCGCTTCTGCTCGGCAGCGCGCGCCGCGTCGTCCATGATCTCGCGTTCGCCCTTGACGTTGACCTTGGTCAGGCGGATGCCGCTGTCGATGGTGGCCTTGCCTTCGCGTGCACGAGCGCAGCTCTCGGCTTTCGCCTTGGCGATCTTTGCCGCTTCAGCCGCTTCCTTGGCCTTCTGCTCGGCCTCGGCCTTCTTGGTCTTTTCCTCGAGCTCTTTGTCCACGCCCGTGGGCTTGGGCGGCGGCGCGGCCTTGGGGGCTGCGGCCGTGTCGCTGCTTCCCTCGGGGGCCGGCGTGGCCGGGGCGGGCGCCCGGGCCGAAGGCGAGGGGCCGGCGCGGCGCAGGATGTTCTTTTCGGGGATGTCGGTGGGCGGCGGCTGGTCGCTGAAGACCTTCTTGCCGCTGTTGTCGACCCATTGCCATTGCGCGCTCGCCGAGAGCGGCAGCGCGCACGCACAACCCAGTACCAGCCAATGCAGGAGATTCATGCGCGGAGTTTAGCTGGGCCTTACTTTTTGCAACATCCGGAATAGGCGGTTTTGCAACGGTCAAAAAGAACCCGCGCCGGCGAAGCGGGCGAGGGCCTCGTTACAATCCGTCTTTTGGAGCCTCACCCATGCGCCTTCTCGGCAAAGCGCTCACCTTCGACGACGTGTTGTTGGTGCCAGCATTCTCCCAAGTCCTGCCCAAGGACACGTCTCTCGCCACCAAGTTCTCCCGCAACATCACGCTGAACCTGCCGCTCGTCTCGGCGGCCATGGACACCGTGACCGAAGCCCGCCTCGCGATCGCCATCGCGCAAGAGGGTGGCATCGGCATCGTGCACAAGAACCTCACCGCGCAGCAGCAGGCCGCCGAAGTGGCCCGCGTCAAGCGCTACGAGTCGGGCGTGCTGCGCGACCCCGTGGTGATCACGCCGACGCACTCCGTGCGCCAGGTGATGGCACTGTCCGACCAGCTCGGCATCTCGGGCTTCCCGGTGATCGACGGCGGCAAGGTCGTCGGCATCGTCACGGGGCGCGACCTGCGCTTCGAGAACCGCTACGACGTGCCCGTCAGCGAAATCATGACGCAGCGCGACCGGCTCATCACCGTGCCCGACGGCACCACGCTGGCCGAAGCCAAGGCGCTGCTGAACAAGCACAAGCTCGAGCGCCTGCTGGTCATCAACGGCGACTGGGAGCTCAAGGGCCTCATCACCGTCAAGGACATCACCAAGCAGACCAGCTTCCCCAATGCCGCACGCGACGCCAACGGCCGCCTGCGCGTGGGCGCGGCAGTCGGCGTGGGTGATGGCACCGAAGAGCGCGTCGAAGCCCTGGTGAAGGCCGGCGTCGACGCCATCGTGGTCGACACCGCCCACGGCCACAGCGCCGGCGTGATCGAGCGCGTGCGCTGGGTCAAGAAGAACTATCCGCAGGTCGACGTCATCGGCGGCAACATCGCCACCGGCGACGCCGCACGTGCACTGGCCGACGCCGGCGCCGACGCCGTCAAAGTCGGCATCGGCCCCGGCTCCATCTGCACCACCCGCATCGTCGCCGGCGTGGGCGTGCCGCAGATCATGGCGGTCGACAGCGTCGCCACCGCGCTGCAGGGCACGGGCATTCCGCTGATCTCCGACGGCGGCGTGCGCTACTCGGGCGACATCGCCAAGGCGATCGCCGCCGGCGCGAGCACCGTGATGATGGGCAGCATGTTCGCCGGCACCGAAGAGGCGCCGGGCGAAATCGTGCTGTACCAGGGCCGCAGCTACAAGAGCTACCGCGGCATGGGCTCCATCGGCGCGATGCAGCAGGGCAGTGCCGACCGGTACTTCCAGGAATCGACCACCGGCAACCCCAACACCGACAAGCTCGTGCCTGAAGGCATCGAAGGCCGCGTGCCCTACAAGGGCTCGATCGTCTCCATCGTCTACCAGATGGCCGGCGGCGTGCGCGCCAGCATGGGCTACTGCGGCTGCGCGACCATCGAGGACATGCAGAACAAGGCCGAGTTCGTCGAGATCACCACGGCCGGCATCCGTGAGAGCCACGTCCACGACGTGCAGATCACGAAGGAAGCCCCGAACTACCGCGCTGAGTAAGCCCAATCTGGCCAGACCTTGAAAGTCAGGCCAGACTCGGCTTAAAATTTGGGCCAGATTCAAATTTTCTGGCCCAAATGCAATCCATCGGCATCGCTGAAGCCAAGAACAACTTCTCGGCCCTGATCGACCTGGTCGAAAAGGGCGAGGAGGTTCGCATCACCCGCCACGGCAAGGAAGTCGTGCGCATGCTGCCGGTGCGCCGCAAGCCCGTCATCACCGACGAGCAGATCGCCCGCGAGCTCGGGCAGATCGACGCGCTGCACGCCACCATCCAGCCCGGCCCCACGACCCGCGAACTTCTGAACGAAGGACGCCAGCCATGACCGCTTTCGTCATGGACGCCTCGGTCACTGCCGCCTGGCTGCTGCCCGACCAGGCCAGCGAACACACCCGCAGGCTCTACGCCGCCATCCGCCGCGACGAGGTCGAGCCACAGGCGCCCAACGCCTGGCAGTGGGAGTGCGCCAACATCCTCGCCAACGGCGTGCGCAGCGGCCGCATCCCGGCATCGGCCGTCGAAGGCCTGTGGAGCGTGCTCGACGCCATCCGCCACCGCGTGGAGCTGCACGACCTCGCGCCGGCCCAGCACAAGGCCGTGCTCGCCGTGGCCATCGACGCGGGCGTCTCGCTCTACGATGCGGGCTACCTCTGGCTCGCCAAATCGCTCAACCTTCCGCTCGCCACCTTCGACGAGCATCTCATCCAGGCGGCGCCGCACGCGGGCGTCAAGCTGTTCGACATTTCAACGCTCTGAGTCCTTTCGCCATGCAACACGACAAGATCCTCATCCTCGACTTCGGCTCGCAAGTCACCCAACTCATCGCACGCCGCGTGCGCGAAGCCCACGTGCTCAGCGAAGTGCATCCCTGCGACGTGACCGACGAATGGGTGCGCGAATACGCCGCCGACGGCCACCTCAAGGGCGTGATTCTTTCGGGCAGCCACGCCAGCGTGTACGAAGAGACCACGGACAAGTGCCCGCAAGCCGTGTTTGACCTCGGCATTCCGGTGCTCGGCATCTGCTACGGCATGCAGACCATGGCGCACCAACTGGGCGGCAAGGTCGAAGGCGGCCACAAGCGCGAATTCGGCTTCGCCGCCGTGCGCGCCCATGGCCACACCGCGCTGCTGAAAGACATCGCCGACTTCACCACGCCCGAGGGCTTCGGCATGCTCAACGTGTGGATGAGCCACGGCGACAAGGTCACCGAGCTGCCGCCCGGCTTCAAGCTCATGGCCAGCACCGACAGCTGCCCCATCGCCGGCATGGCCGACGAGGCGCGCCGCTACTACGCGCTGCAGTTCCATCCTGAAGTCACGCACACGGTGCAGGGCAAGGCCATCATCGACCGCTTCGTGCTCGGCATCTGCGAAGCCAAGCCCGACTGGGTCATGCGCGACCACATCGCCGAAGCCGTGCAGAAGATCCGCGAGCAGGTGGGCGATGAAGAAGTCATCCTGGGCCTCTCGGGCGGTGTCGATTCGAGCGTGGCTGCCGCGCTCATCCACCGCGCCATCGGCGACCAGCTCACCTGCGTGTTCGTCGACCACGGCCTGCTGCGCCTGAACGAAGGCGACATGGTCATGGAGATGTTCGAAGGCAAGCTGCACGCGAAGGTCATCCGCGTCGATGCCAGCGACCTGTTCCTGGGCAAGCTCGCCGGCGTGAGCGACCCCGAAGCCAAGCGCAAGATCATCGGCGGCGAGTTCGTCACCGTGTTCAAGCAGGAGGCCGCCAAGCTCAAGGCCGGCGACGGCGGCCACAAGGGCGCGACCTTCCTGGCGCAAGGCACCATCTACCCCGACGTCATCGAGTCGGGCGGCGCCAAGAGCAAGAAGGCCGTCACCATCAAGAGCCATCACAACGTGGGCGGCCTGCCCGAACAGCTCGGCCTCAAGCTGCTCGAACCGCTGCGCGATCTGTTCAAGGACGAAGTGCGCGAACTCGGCGTGGCCCTGGGCCTGCCGCCCGAGATGGTCTACCGCCACCCGTTCCCCGGCCCGGGCCTGGGCGTGCGCATCCTGGGCGAAGTGAAGAAGGAATACGCCGACCTGCTGCGCCGCGCCGACGCGATCTTCATCGAAGAGCTGCGCAACTTCACCGACGAATCGGGCAAGACCTGGTACGACCTCACGAGCCAGGCCTTCACCGTGTTCCTGCCCGTCAAGAGCGTGGGCGTGATGGGCGACGGCCGCACCTACGACTACGTCGTCGCGCTGCGCGCCGTGCAGACCAGCGACTTCATGACCGCCGACTGGGCCGAGCTGCCGTACGCGCTGCTCAAGAAGGTGTCGGGCCGGATCATCAACGAGGTGCGCGGCATCAACCGCGTGACCTACGACGTGTCGAGCAAGCCGCCGGCGACGATCGAGTGGGAGTGACGCCGGGGTCTCGCTCACTCTCGAAAAATCTTCCAAAGCTGCTGGGCTAAGAACGCTTGTGTTCTTAGGCCCATCACAAGTAGATGAGATCGTTGGGGGCATGCGGCGCTGCGTGGCGGGGGACACAATTGCATTGACTGGCCGCATGCTGCATGCTTTCCGGGCGCAGGACTTGGTTTCGAAAAATCGACGACGCACGTTTCTGCGATCTAGTGGCGGCGGCGGATTTCCGCGTACCGGTCACCGCTGTTGATGATGCCGTACGGGTCGAATTTCCGCCTTAACCTCCTCGCGAGGTGCAGGATGAACGGAGGCGATGTATGAATCAACCAAGGCAACATGTCCCGTCGGAAATTTCTTCGAGTGCTTCCGGATGCGAGCTTCCCTTCTGGCGAGGGAAAGTTGAGGAGGAAGACCCGGTTCATTGCAGCTATTGCGCTGCTCAGATGGACGATCACTATGACCCGGACCTATGGGATGTCGCTTACAAGGATTTCGCGGCCGTCCATGATCTGGAGATTCAGAATCCCTACTTCACTGGTCCCCCTCCAGGGCATCCTCACGTAATCCTTCGAGGGGATATCGTGGAGAAGAAGGTGTGTCTGCATATCTGTCCTGCCTGTGGCTGGTGGATTGCGGAAGATCGCGCAGTTCTGCCCGCAATGCATTGGCAGCACTGGGCTGTGACGCTCGCTTCAGCCCCCGTCCTGGAAGAGCTGGCGCTCGACGATATCGACCTGCCTCTTCAACAAGTGCGGCGCTACCTGATGCGAAAGTTCGAAGCGCGTGCGTCAATGCATCCGCGGCTGTTCGAGTTGACGGTGGCCAGCGTTTTCGGCGATCTCGGGTATCAGGCTTATGCGACCGCCTATTCGAACGATGGTGGGGTCGACGTGATACTGGAGGATGGTTCAGGCGCCAGGGTCGGAGTTCAAGTCAAGCGGCGTAGGGATGCTGTGGATGTGGAGCAAATCCGGGCCTTTCTGGGGGCCTTGATGTTGGGTGGCTATACCCGGGGCGTGTATGTATCCGCATCGCGCTTTCGTCGCGGCGCGCGTGAAGCGGCGCAACGTAGCACGCAAGCGGTCATGCCGATCGAGCTCGTTGATGCGAATCGCTTTTTCGACATGCTTGGCTATGCTCAGCTAAAGCACCGGCCGGGACCGGAGGACTGCAATGTCACCCGAGCGAGGCCACTGACGTTCCATGGACATGACTACTATCACCTCAACACGCTGTAAAGATTCGGTGTCTCACTAGAGGCGTAGGTGGCTGGTTGGTATGCATCTCGATTCATCGATCGAGGTACGCATGAAGCTCATCTGACGTCCACCAAGGCACGCACTGGCACGCCCCTTGCGATCTAATCGCACCTGATGCGGCGGCTCGGAATGCCGCCGCCTTTCGCGCGAAAGGACGCCCGTTGGCCCGCTCCGATCCTCGCAACACCTCGCGGTATTGGCACGCACCCGGCGTGCCGGGCATGGACATGCTCCATGCCGACTTCACGACGCACGACTACGCCCCGCACGTGCACGATTCCCTCGTGGTCGCCGTCACGGAAGTGGGGGGCTCGGAGTTCAGGAGCCGGGGCCGCACCGATGTGGCTCACACGCAGGCGCTGCTCGTCTTCAACCCCGGCGAGCCGCACTCGGGTCGCATGGCCGGCAGCCCGCGCTGGCGCTACCGGTCGTTCTATCTGGCCGGGCAGGGGCTCCAGGGCGTGCTCGCATCGTTGGGCATCGACCAGCCCCGGCACTTCACATCGAACGTCTTTCGCGACCCGGACCTCATCGCGCGCTTCCTGGCGCTGCACCGCGCGCTCGACGGCGAAACCGACGCACTGCTGCACCAGGAACTGCTCGTGCGCAGCTTCGGTGCGCTGTTCGCCGCGCACGGGCAGGCCGGGCCCCGCGTGCCGGTCGCGCCCTCGGAGGCGCGCGTGCTCGCACCTGTGCTCGAGCTGATGCGCGATGGCCATGCCGAGCGGCTGACGCTTGAGCAGATGGCGCAGGCCGCCGACCTGACGACCTTCCAGCTGATCGGCGCCTTCCACCGCACGCTCGGGCTGACTCCGCACACCTACCTGACGCAGCTGCGCCTGCGGGCCGCGTTGCGGCAGCTCGATGCGGGTCAGCCCGTGGCCGAGGCCGCGCTCGCGTCGGGCTTCTACGACCAGAGTGCGCTGAACAAGCATTTCAAGCGCACCTTCGGCATGACGCCGTTGCAGTACGTGCGCGCCCGGGCGAACTGATCGAGCCGCGGGCGCAATTTCAACCAATAGCGTTTCGGGTCGTCCTGCCATGCTGAGGCTTCTCAGCAAGGCCCCCCATGACACGACTCTTCTGCCAGGAACATGCCGACATCCTGCGGCTGGACGCCCAGGTCCTCCAATCGCGGCCCGGTGCCGTGCGGCTGTCGCAGCATCCTTTCTATCCCGGCGGCGGCGGGCAGCTGCCGGACCGCGGTGTCGTCCGCTGGCAGGGCGGTGAGGTGCCCGTCACCGGTTTTTCCGAGGAGGGCGGCCTCGTCTGGGTGCTGCTGCCCGATCGCATCGAGATCACGGGCGACGTCCAGGTCGAGGTCGATCCGGTCTTCCGGCAATGCATGCGCGAACTGCACACCGACCTGCATGTGCTCAACGCGCTGGTCTTCCGTGACTTCGACGGCGCGCTGGTCACCGGCGTGCAGATGAACGACGACGGCACCGCGCGCATCGACTTCGATCTGCCCGGCGCCGACAACGACCGCCTGCGGGCGCTCGAGCCCGAGCTGAACGACGTGATCGCGCAGGACCTCGCGGTGCAGACGCACTACGTGTCGGTCACCGCCGCCCACGGCGAGCAGGGGCTGCTGCGCTCCCGTTCGGTGGCGCCGCCGCCTTCGGCCGAGGGGCTGGTCCGCATCGTCGAGATCGCCGGGCTCGACCGGCAGGCCTGCGGCGGCACGCACCTCGCGTCCACTGGTGCATCGCGCCCGGTGCGGATTCTCAAGATCGAGAACAAGGGCCGCTCCAACCGTCGCGTGCGCATCGGGCTGCAGGGGCTGTAGGCATGCGCAGGTCGCTGCTGGCGCTCTGGTCGCATCCGGTGTGGCTGCTGTGGCTGCCGCCGGCCTTCTGGGCCGGCAACCTCGTGCTGGGGCGCGCGCTCGGGCCGGTCTTTCCGCCCGTGTCGCTCGCGGTGGGGCGCTGGGTCGTGGCGCTGGCGGTGCTGGCGCCGTTCGTCGGCGCGCAGGCGTGGCGCGAGCGCGGGCTGCTCGCGCGGCACTGGCGGCTGATCGCGGCCTGCGGCGCCTTCGGCATCGCCGGCTACAACGCGCTCGGCTACCTCGCCTTGCAGACGGTGCCCGCCACCAGCGTCGCGTTCCTCAACTCGACGCTGCCGCTGATGGTGCCACTGGCCGCCGTGGTGCTCGGTGTCGAGCGCATCACCTGGAAGGCCTTGCTCGGCATCGGCATCTCGTTCCTCGGCGTGACCTGGATCGTGGCGCGTGGCGAACTGGCGCACCTGCTGGCGTTGCGACTGGGCGGCGGCGAGCTGCTGGTGCTGCTGGCCGTGGCCAACTACGCCGTGTACTCGGTGCTGCTGCGGCGCAAGCCGGCCGCCCTCAGTCCGCTTGTGTTCCTGACCGCGACCATGGCCGCCGGGCTGGTGGTGCTGATGCCGTTCTGGGTGATCGAGCTGGCACGCGGCGCGCGCATTCCGACCGATGCGGCCTCGGTGGGCGCGGTGCTCTACATCGGCCTCTTCGCGTCGCTGTTCGCCTTTATCCTGTGGAGCCGCTGCGTCGCGACGCTGGGCGCGACGGTGACGGGCGTGTCGTTCCATCTTGTCGCGCTGTTCACGGCGCTGCTGGCGTTCCTCGTGCTGCGCGAGCCCGTGCGTGGTTTCCACATTGCCGGCATTGCGCTGATCCTGCTCGGCTTCTTCGTCACGACCTTCCAGCCGACGAGGCGCGCGAAGGTCGCGGTCTGAGCCGATGGACACCGTCGAACTCCTGCGCACCCTGGTCGGGTTCGACACGACCTCGCACCGCTCCAACCTCGGCCTCATCCAGTGGGTGGCCAACTACCTGGCGGCGCACGGCGTCGAGGCGCGGCTGATCCCCAGCGACGACGGCGAGAAGTCCAACCTGCTGGCGACCCTCGGCCCTGACGTGGCAGGCGGCATCGTGTTGTCCGGTCACACCGACGTGGTGCCCGTCGACGGTCAGGCTTGGGACTCGGACCCCTTCACGCTCGTTGAGCGCGAGGGCCGGTGGCATGGCCGTGGCGCGGCTGACATGAAGGGCTTCATCGCAGCGTGCCTCGCAGCGGTACCTTCATGGCGCAGCCTTGAGCTGCGCCGTCCGATCCACCTCGCGCTGTCCTATGACGAGGAAGTCGGGTGCCTCGGCGTTCCACGCCTCATCGCCGCGATGCGCACCGATATACCGACACCGGCGCTGGCCGTCATCGGCGAGCCGACGCAGATGCGCGTGGGGCTGGCCCATCGCGGCTTCTTCGGCCACCGCATCACCTTCAGCGGACGGCCGGTCCATTCCGGCGATCCGGCCTTGGGCGTGAGCGCGATCGAGCCGGCCGCGCAACTGATCGCGCAACTCGCGCGCTTCGGGCATGCGCTGCGCGCGCAGGGCAACCGCACCACTTTCAACGTCGGCTGCATCCACGGCGGGACGGCGATCAACATCGTCCCCGGCTGCTGCGAGGTGACGTGGGAGTTCCGGCCGACGGATGCGGCCAGCACGGCGATGGTGAAAGGGGAGTTGGCGCGGCTGCTCGCGGGCGTTTCGCCCGAAGTGGCCGTCGAGATGACGCAGTTGGCCGGCGTGCCGGCGCTCTGCGCACAAGAAGGTGAGGGCGCCGCCGCGGAGACCGCCAGGCGCTGGGGCGCACTGTGGCCTCCGGGTGAGATCCCGTTCGGCACCGAGGCCGGATTTTTCCAGCAGGCCGGCATTCCGTCGCTGGTGTGCGGACCCGGCGCGATCGCGCAGGCCCACCAGCCCAACGAGTGGATTGCCGCCAGTGAACTGCGCGCCGCCGACCATTTCCTGGCCGGCGTCGGCGCCTGGGCGGCGACCGCTTAGAAGTTCGCCTTCAAACCCACCGTGAACATCCCGCCCTTGGCCTGCTTCGACAGCTTGCCGAAGTAGTCGTAGTCGGCGGTGATCGCGAGGTTCTGCGTCATGCGGTACTCGGCGCCGACACCGACCATCAGGCCCGTGCCGCTGCCCGAAATGCGCTGGTTGGCCGGGGCCCACTTGTTGTCGCCGGAGATGCGTCCGCGTGCCACGCCGAGGCGGCCATTGAGGGCGAAGGCGTCGCCCAGCGGCATGCGGGCGGTGGCGGCGGCGTAGAAGACCTGGCCGGTGCCGGTCTGCAGCCTGGAGCCGCCATAAGCCGAGCTCCACTGGCTCACGCTGCCGAGGCGGGCGTAGCCGGCTTCCACGCCGAAGTGCTCGGTCAGGCGGTAGCCGCCGTACAGCTTGTACGACGTGCCGCTCTTGTCGGCCTTCTTGCCGCCCCATGGCACGGGCACGGGGGCGTTTTTCGAGGACGACAGGCTGTAGCTGGAGCGGCCGATGGCGCCGCCGACATACAGCCCGGTGTCCTTGTCGAGACCGGCGGCGAAGGCGCCGACGGAGGCGGTGCCGAGCCAAAGAGCTGCGAGTGCGAGGCGGGCTTGCGTTTTCGTCAAGATGAAATCCTGTTGGTTGATTGATCGATTGAATGAATGCGTGGATGGGCGGCTTGTCGTTGTTCGCCTTGCCGCCACCGTCCGACGATTCTCAAAAACCAAGCTGAAGGCGAGCTTCGCGTTTGCTGAAGGCCTCATGAAGGGCCCTTGCCATGGGCGATGATCGAGGCATGTCAGCTCAGCTTCTTCTTCCCGGAATCGATCCCCCGCCGCGGCCCCTGCCGCGGCCTCGCGGCACCCAGGCCCCTCGCAAGGCGCCGCTGCCGCACTCGCTTTTCTTCGCACTGCTTCCCACCCCGCAAGACGCCGAAACCATCGCCGCGCTCGGCGCACGCATGAACTCCCAACACGCCCTGAAGGGCACGGTGGTCGAGGCGCCGCGCCTGCACGTCACGCTGTTCGACCTCGGCAACCACGACCAGGTGCCCGCAGACAAGGTGGCCCAGGCATCGACCGCTGCCGCCGCGGTGCCCGTGCCGGCGCTCGATGTCGTTTTCGAAAAATCCATGAGCTACGCCAAGGGCGCGCTGGTGCTGTGCGCCGACGACGAGGCCAACGTTGCGGCGTTGCGCGCGTTCAGGCAGCGCCTGGGCGAGGCGCTGGCCGATGTCGGCCTGAAGCCCTCACGCGCGTTCACGCCGCACATGACCGTCGCCTATGCGCGGCGCAAGCTCGAAAAGCACGCGCTCGAAGCGCCTGCCCCCTGGATCGCCCATTCGCTGGTGCTCATCGACAGCCACGTAGGCGAGGGCGTGCACGAGGTGCTGGGCCGCTGGCCCGCCTAGGCGCCGTCCTGATCGGCAAAGGTGTCGAACAGCAGCCCGCGCAGCCACTGGTTGCCCGGGTCGCGGTGCACCTTCGCGTGCCAGAACAGGTTGATCGCGATCTGCGGCAGCGCCACCGGGTGCGGTCGCCACACCAGGCCGAAGGGCTCGGCGATGCTGCGCGCCAGCCGCTCGGGCACGGTCGCGATCATTTCGCTCGACTGCAGGATGTGGCCGATGGCCACGAAGTGCGGCACCTTGAGCCGGATGCGGCGCTGGATGCCCTGCGCCGCCATCACGTCGTCGGCCTTGCCGTGGCCCGTGCCGGCGGCCTGCACCTGCACGTGGTCGGCCGCGCTGAAGTCCTTCAGTGACACGCTGCGCTTGCGCGCCAGCGGGTGCGTGCCCGCGAACAGGCACACATAGCGCTGCAGGAACAGCCGGCGCTGGAACACGCCCGACTTGAGTTGCGGCAGCAGGCCGATGGCGATGTCGACATGGCCGGCCTCCAGGTCGTCGCGCAGGTGGGTCGCGGTGTTGTTGCGCAGCGTGCTGATGGTCACGCCCGGCGCGGCGGCCGAGAGCGTTTCCATGAGGCGCGGCGTGAAGTAGATCTCGCCGATGTCGGTCATGGCGAGCGTGAAGCTGCGCGTGCTCGTGGCGGGGTCGAACACCACCTGCTGGTTGAGCGCCGTGTGCAGCGCGCCCATGGCATAGGCCACCGGTTCGGCCAGCTGCAGCGCGAAGGGCGTGGGCTCCATGCCGCGCGCGGTGCGCAGGAAAAGCTCGTCGCCCAGCAGCTTGCGCAGGCGCGCCAGCGCGTTGCTGATGGCGGGTTGCGACAGGCCCAGCGACTCGGCCACGGCCGACACGCGCTTCTCGGCCAGCATGCGGTCGAACACCAGCAGCAGGTTGAGATCGATGTCCTTGAGTTGCATGGCGCACCTTTATTCATGGCGGTGATACAGCCGATTCATCAGATTCTATTGGTCAATCGGAAGAGGCCGCGCATCATCCGTGCCCAGAGACAAGCCGGCCCTGCCGCCGGCGCCAGAAAAAGAGAGCCCGACGATGGACCTGCACATTCACCCCCTTGCCCGCACCCTCGAGGTCCGCCCCGGCGCGAACCTGCTCGAGGTGCTGCGCGAGCACCAGGTGCCGGTGTCGTACAGCTGCATGTCGGGGCGCTGCGGCACCTGCCGCTGCAAGGTGGTGTCGGGCCAGCTGCTCGACGGCGGCCAGGACGCGATCCGGCCCGACGGGCAGGGCGAGCGCTACGTGCTGGCCTGCCAGAGCACGCTGACCGAAAGCTGCACCATCGAGATTCCTGAGCCCGACGAGGTGGTGGTGCACCCGGCGCGCGTGCTCAAGGCCACGGTCACGGGCATCGACGTGCTCACGCACGACATCCGCCGCCTGCGCCTCAAGCCCAACAAGCCGCTGGCGTTCTCGCCGGGGCAGTACGCGCAGCTGCAGTTCGGCCCCGAGCTGGCACGGCCGTACTCGATGGCCGGGCTGAGCCGCGACGCGGAGCTTGAATTCCATGTGCGCCGCGTGCCGGGCGGGCGCGTCACGGCCCACATCTTCGAGCAGCTGCGCGTGGGCGACACGGTGCGCGTGAGCGGCCCGCTGGGCACCGCCTACCTGCGCACCAAGCACCGCGGGCCGATGCTCTGCGCGGCGGGCGGCACGGGGCTCGCGCCCATCCTGTCGATCGTGCGCGGCGCGGTCGCGGCGGGGCTGATGCAGCCGATCCACCTCTACCTCGGCGTGCGTTCCGACGCCGACGTGTACGGCCTGCCCGAGCTGCGTGAATTGCAGGCGCAGCACCCCGGCCTGAAGGTGCACGTCGTGGTGGTCGCCGGCCCTGCGCGCGACGGCCAGCGGCTGGGCCTCATCACCGATGCGATCCGCGCCGACCTGCCCGCGGGGCTCGACGGCTGGCGTGCCTACCTGTGCGGCTCGCCGCCGATGGTGGAGGCCGCGAGCCGGCTGGTGCAGGCGCACGGCCTGGCGCCCGAGCAGACGCATGCCGATGCCTTCTACCTGCAAGGCACCTGAAGAACCGAACAAGAGAAAAGGAGACCCGATGACCACGCCAGCCGTCTTCCCCATCGAGCTGCACTGGGAGAGCGAGAAGACCAGCCGCATTCCCTTCATGGCCTACACCGACGAGGCGCTGCACAAGAAGGAGCTGCAGCGCTTCTTCTACGACAAGCACTGGTGCTACGTCGGCCTCGAAGCCGAGATCCCGAACCCGGGCGATTTCAAGCGCACCGCCATCGGCGAGCGCTCGGTCATCCTGTCGCGCGACGAAGAAGGCGCCATCCATGTGTTCGAGAACGTCTGTGCCCACCGCGGCATGCAGTTCTGCCGAGAGCGCCACGGCAACAAGAAGGAGTTCGTCTGCCCCTACCACCAGTGGAACTACACGCTCAAGGGCGACCTGCAGGGAGTGCCGTTCCGCCGCGGTGTGAAGCAGGACGGCAAGGTGCACGGTGGCATGCCGGCCGATTTCAAGACCGAAGACCACGGCCTGAACAAGCTCAAGGTTGCGTCGCGCGGCGGCGTGGTGTTCGCGTCGTTCGACCACGACATCGAATCGTTCGAGGACTTTCTCGGCCCCGACATCCTTCACTACTTCGACCGCCTGTTCGACGGCCGCAAGCTCACCATCCTGGGCTACAGCCGCCAGCGCATTCCGGGCAACTGGAAGCTCATGCAGGAGAACATCAAGGACCCGTACCACCCGGGCCTGCTGCACACCTGGTTCGTGACCTTCGGGCTCTGGCGCGCCGACAACAAGTCGGAGTTGAAGATGGACGCGCGCGGCCGCCACGCCGCGATGATCTCCACGCGCGGCAGCGCCGGCAAGGCCGCGCAGGTGACGCAGGTGTCGAGCTTCAAGGAAAGCATGCAGCTCAAAGACCCGCGCTTTCTGGACATCGTGCCCGAGCCCTGGTGGGGCGGGCCGACGGCGGTGATGATGACGCTGTTCCCCAGCCTCATCCTGCAGCAGCAGGTCAACAGCGTGTCGACGCGCCACATCCAGCCCGTGGGCCATGACGCCTTCGATTTCGTGTGGACGCACTTCGGCTTCGAGGACGACACGCCCGAAATGACGCAGCGCCGCCTGCGCCAGGCCAACCTGTTCGGGCCGGCGGGCTTCGTGTCGGCCGACGACGGCGAGGTGATCGAGTTCTCGCAGGAAGGCTTCGAGCAGAAGCCCTACCACCGCACGCTGGCCGAGCTCGGCGGGCGCGAGGTGGAGAACACCGACCACATGGTGACGGAGACGCTGATCCGCGGCATGTACCGCTACTGGCGTGAAGTGATGGAGGCCGCATGAGCACGCTCGATACGTCCACCTACCTCGACCTGTCGCGCCTGTATGCGGCGTATGCGCACGCGGTCGATTCGGGCGACTGGGATCTGTGGCCCGCGTTCTTCACCGAGCAGTGCAGCTACCGCCTGCAGCCGCGCGAGAACCACGAGCGCGGCCTGCCGCTGGCCACGCTCTCGTTCGAAAGCCGGGGCATGCTCGAAGACCGCGTCTACGGCATCAAGGAGACGCTGTTCCACGACCCGTACTACCAGCGCCACGTGGTGGGCCTGCCGCTGGTGCACCGCGTCGACGACGACGGCACCATCCACAGCGAGGCCAACTACGCGGTGTTCCGCACCAAGCTCGACGGGCCGTCGACCGTGTTCAATGTGGGGCGCTACATCGACAAGGTCGTGCCCACGCCCGAAGGCTTGAAATTCGCGTCGCGCCTGTGCGTGTTCGACAGCGAAATGATCCCGAACTCCATCATTTACCCCATCTGAAACCGAGCCATGCCAGAAAAAGAACCAGAGACCCACGGTGCCCCGTTGCGCCGCTTCACCGACCCGGCCTACGTGCCGCTGTGTGCCAACCTCGCTGAAGTGCGCGAGAACATCGACCGGCTCGATCGCCAGATCGTCGCGCTGCTGGCCGAGCGCGGCCGCTACGTGAAAGACGCCGCGCGCTTCAAGCGCGACGCCTTCCAGGTGTCGGCGCCGCAGCGCCAGCAGGAAGTGATCGACAAGGTGAAGGCGCTCGCCGAGAAGGAGGGCGCCTACCCCGAGGTGGTCGAGGCCGCCTACCGCGCGCTCATCGCGGGCTTCATCGCGCGCGAGCAGCAGGACCACCGGGGCATGGTCGATGTGGAGGTGCAGCCATGACGCGCGCACGCCTCTTCGTCGCCTTCACCGCCGTGGCCCTGGCCGCGGCCGCCCATGCGCAGGAATGGCCGCAGCGCCCCGTGCGCATCGTGGTGCCGTTCGCGGCGGGCTCGTCGCCCGACATCCTGGCGCGCATCGTCAACGACAAGCTCGCGGCGCGCATCGGCCAGCCGCTGATCGTCGAGAACAAGCCCGGCGCGGGCGGCAACAGCGGCACCGATTCCGTCTCGAAGGCACAGCCCGACGGCTACACCTTCCTGCTGTCGGTGAACGCGCCGCTGGTCTACAACACCATCCTCTACAAGAACCTGCCGTACGACCCGTTCAAGGACCTCGTGCCGGTGTCGCTGGCCGCGACCACGCCGAACGTCTGCGCGGTCTCGAATTCGATGGGCGTCGATTCGGTCAAGGGCTGGCTGGCGGCGATGAAGAAGAACCCCGGCAAGTTCAACTTCGCCTCGACCGGCAACGGCTCGATCTCGCACCTGGGCGTGGAGCTCATCAAGGCCAAGACGCAGTCGTTCGCGGTGCACATTCCGTACGCGTCGTCGGGTCAGGCCGTGACCGCGATCGTGCAGGGCGACGTGCAGTACGCCTGCCTGCCGCCGGTCACGGTGATGCCGCAGGCCAAGGCCGGCCGCCTGAAGGCGCTGGCCGTCACTTCGGCCGAGCGTTCGGCATTGCTGCCCGACCTGCCGACGTTGCGTGAGTCAGGCCTGCCCGACATCCAGGCCGTGCCGTGGTTCGCCTACATGGCGCCCAAGGGCACGCCGAACGACGTGGTGCAGCGCATGAGCCGCGAGATTGCTGCCGCGCTGAAAGACCCCGAAACAGTCAAGCGCCTGCAGACCGCGTACTTCGACCCCGTGGGCAGCACGCCCGAAGGCCTGTCGAAGTTCATGGACGAGGAACTGCGCCGCTGGAAGCCGGTGATCGATCGCGCCGGCCTCAAGCCCGATTGAGAAAAGGGAGCACACGATGAGCACGATGACCTGGGTCGACGCCGCGGCGGTCGACGACGTTCCCGCCGACGACGTGGTCGGCATCGAGGTGCAGGGGCGCGACATCGCGCTGTACGGCACCGACGATGGCATCCACGCCACCGACAACATCTGCACGCACGGCCATGCGCGGCTGTGCGACGGTTTCCTCGAAGGCCACGAGATCGAATGCCCGCTGCACCAGGGCCGCTTCGACGTGCGCAGCGGCAAGGCCATGTGCGCGCCGCTCACCGAAGACCTGCGCACCTACCCGGTGAAGATCGAGGGCGGGCGGGTGTTCCTGGCGTTCGAAGGCTGAACTGTTCTGCCTGCGGAGGGGCTGATCTGTCTCTGTTCGCGCCAGACCGGTTAGCGACAATCGAGGCCCGTTTTCCTGGACATCCGATGACAGAACCACACAGCCGCGACCAGATCGCCGACCTGATTGCCGCCGAACTGGGCCACCGCTTCGACGGCGAGATCCTGGCCGGTGGCCACTACGTGCCGCTGGTGCGCGATGGCCGCACCGTCTACCTCAGCGGCCAGGTGCCGCGCGTGGGCACCACGGTGGTCGTCACCGGCCGCGTGGGCGATGCCGTGTCGCTCGACACCGCGCGCGAAGGCGCCCAGATCTGCGCGCTGCGCAGCCTCGCGCTGCTGCGCCGCGCACTCGGCTCGCTCGATGCAGTCGAGAAGGTGCTGCGCGTGGGCGTGTTCGTGCAGTGCACGGCCGACTTCACGCAGCAAAGCGAGGTGGCCGATGCCGCGTCCGACCTGCTGCACCGCGTGTTCGGCGAGGCCGGCGTGCATGTGCGCACGGCGGTCGGCGTCTATGCGCTGCCGAAGAACGCGACGGTCGAGGTCGAGATGACCGTCGCGACCACCCACGCGGCCTGACCTAGGAGCGCTCGCGGCGCGCGGGTTCGCTGCGGTGCAGGTGCACCGCCAGCGTGTCGCGCGGCGGGCGCACCGCGCATTGCGCCAGCAGCCGGCCGGCTTCGCCCCGGTGGTAGCCGTTGTGCGTCACGACGTGCGCCAGCATCTCTTCGCGCGTCATCCGGCCCTTGTCGCCGTCGGTGAACACGAAGGGCAGCGCCTCGGCCAGCAGCGCCGGCGTGAGCGTGTCCAGGTAGGCGAGGTACCAGCGGTCGGACTCGGCCACGGCCGCGCGCAACTCGGCCAGCGTGGGCGTTTCGGGCGTGTTGTCGTCGGTGAAGCCGTGCGGCGCGCCCGTGAGGTGACCCGCGAAGATCCGGTTCACCACATGCGCATGGTTGACCACGCGGATCGCGGCATGCCGGGCGTCGGCGTGCTGCACGGGGTCGAGGCTGGCCATGCGGTCCAGCAGCTCGTCGTTGGCCCACGCGTGGTACTGGAACAGCGTGCGCAGCAGGGGTGGGGCGCTCATGTCGGGTGTGTCCTTGTCATCGGGGAACCCGGATGTTCGCGGCAGGCGCGGCGCCTGTCCAGCCGCAGCCGGATCAGTGTTCGCCGAGCATCCAGCGCGTGCGGTCGCCGCGTCCCGGCAGGTGCAGCGCGGCGGTGGCCGCGGGCGTCTCGGCCAGCAGCCGGCCCTTGCGGAACACCTTGAGCCGCGTCGCGCGCAGGCGGATGGCCTCGACCGGGTCGCGCGCCTGCAGCAGCACGAAGCTGGCGTCGCAGCCGGCTTCCAGGCCGTAGCCGTCCAGGTGCATCACGCGCGCCGCGCGCGTGGTCACGGCCTCGAAGCACTGGTGGATGCCGGCCTGGCCGGTCATCTGCGCCACGTGCAGGCCCATGTGGGCCACCTCGAGCATGTCGCCCGAGCCCATGCCGTACCACGGGTCCATCACGCAGTCGTGACCGAAGGCGACGTTCACGCCGGCGGCCAGCAGCTCGGGCACGCGCGTCATGCCGCGGCGCTTGGGGTAGCTGTCGTGGCGGCCTTGCAGCGTGATGTTGATGAGCGGGTTCGACACCACGCTCACGCCGCTCTCGGCGATGAGCGGCAGCAGCTTGCTCACGTAGTAGTTGTCCATCGAGTGCATCGAGGTGCAGTGCGAGCCCGTCACGCGGCCCTGCAGGCCCAGGCGCAGCGTTTCGGCGGCCAGGGTCTCGATGTGGCGCGAGAGCGGGTCGTCCGACTCGTCGCAGTGCATGTCGACCAGCTTGCCGCGCTCGGCCGCCAGCTCGCACAGCAGCTTCACGCTGGCCGCGCCGTCGGCCATGGTGCGCTCGAAATGCGGAATGCCGCCGACCACGTCCACGCCCTTGTCGAGCGCGCGCGTGAGGTTGTCGACGCCGCCCGGCGAGCGCAGCACGCCATCCTGCGGAAAGGCCACCAGCTGCAGGTCGATGTAGGGCGCCACCTGGCGCTTCACCTCGAGCAGCGCATCGACCGCGAGCAGGCTGGGGTCGCTCGTGTCCACGTGCGAGCGGATCGCCAGCAGGCCCTTGGCCACGGCCCAGTCGCAGTACGCGAGCGCGCGTTCGATGAGCGCATCGGCCGTGAGCAGCGGCTTGAGTTCGCCCCACAGCGCGATGCCTTCGAGCAGCGTGCCGCTCTGGTTGACGCGCGGCTGGCCGTAGCTCAGCGTGGCGTCCATGTGGAAGTGCGGGTCGACGAAGTGCGGCGCGAGCAGCAGACCCTGGGCGTCGAGCGTTTCATGCGCGGGCGCGGCCAGGCCGGGCGTGACTTCGGCGATGCGGCCGTCCTGCACGGCAACCGACATGCCGGTGCGGCCGTCGGGGAGGGTGGCGTGGGTGATGAGGAGGTCGAGCATCGGTGGGGTGTTTTTTTTAAGGGCGCTCAGCGCGTGCGCTGCGCGCGGAAGCGGTATTGCCCTGCGGCCGGCCCGACCTCGATGGTCACGCGGCGCAGCTTGTCGTCGTGGCCCGAGTCGGCCTTGGCCGTCACCACGATGCCGCGCGGCGTGGCGCGGCAGGTGAGTTCGCTCAGGGAGATTTCCGCGTGGTCGTTGTCGAGCTCGGCGATGGCGGTCGTGTGCACGGCGTACAGGCTGTAGCTGCGGTCGGCCTCGCCGCGCGCCATCCACTGTACGTAGAGGAACGACTGGGCGAAGGCTTCGGCGTGGATCACGCGGTAGGTGCCGTGGTGGTCGGGCCCCCAGGTGCCGCAGGTCTGCACCCAGGTGACGGCGTCGTGGGTGGCGAAGCGCTCGGGGCCGTAGTCGGCACCCAATGCATGAGCGCCGCTGCCGGCCAGGGCGAGCAGCGCGGTGGCCAGCAGGCGACAAAGGCGGGGCCGCGTCATCGGCATGTCAGCGTTCTCCCTTGCGGTAGGGTTTCATCAGCGCCTGCGGGTAGCTGGCCTTGCGCGCGACCAGCACCAGCGCCAGGATCGACAGCAGGTAGGGCAGCATCAGGTACAGCTGGTAAGGCAGCACGGCATCGCCCGATTGTTGCAGCCGCAGCTGCAGCGCGTCGAAGAACGCGAACAGCAACGCGCCGAGCAGGGCCTTGCCGGGCCGCCACGAGGCGAACACCACCAGCGCCACGCAGATCCAGCCGCGCCCGTTCACCATGTTGAAGAAGAAGGCGTTGAAGGCCGACAGCGTGAGGAACGCGCCGGCCACGCCCATCAGCGCCGAGCCCGCCACGATGGCGCCGGTGCGCGTGGCCGCGACCGACACGCCCTGGCTCTCGGCCGCCTGCGGGTTCTCGCCGACCATGCGCAGCGCCAGGCCCAGCGGCGTGCGGTACAGCACCCAGGCCACCGCCGGCACCAGCAGCAGCGCGAACAGCGTGAGCGCGGTCTGCGCGCCGAGGATGGGCACGGGCAGCCAGTCCATCGGCGCGAAGGGCGTGATGGTCGGCGGCGTGTTCACCTTCGGAAAGCTCACGCGGTAGCCGAAGTAGCTCAGCGCCGTGGCCAGCAGCGTGATGCCCAGCCCCGAGACGTGCTGCGACAGCGCGAGCCCGACGGTCAGGAAGGCATGCAGCAATCCGAACACCATGCCCGTGAGCGCGGCCACGCCGACACCGACCCACAGCGGCGCACCGGCATACACCGCGAGCCAGCCGGTGAAGGCGCCCGCGACCATGATCCCCTCGATGCCCAGGTTGAGCACGCCCGCGCGCTCGCACAGCAGCACGCCCAGCGTGCCCAGGATGAGCGGCGTGGCGATGCGCAGCACCGCGACCCAGAAGGCGGGGTTGGAAAGAATGTCGAGCAGGTCGGTCATTTCGTCACCCGCACGCGGTACTGCGTGAGCAGCGTGGCCACCAGCACCGCGATCAGCGAGGCCGCGACGATCACGTCGGCGATGTAGGTCGGCACGCCCACGGCGCGGCTCATGGTGTCGGCGCCGACCAGCACGCCGGCCACGAACACGCCGGCGGCGATCACGCCCAGCGGGTGCAGCCCGGCCAGCATCGCGATCACGATGCCGGTGTAGCCATAGCCCGGCGACATGTCGAGCGTGACGTAGCTCGTGCGGCCCGCCACCTCGATGGCGCCGGCCAGTCCGGCCAGCGCGCCCGAGAGCAGCGCCACCATCACCACGGTGCGCGTGACCGGCACGCCGGCGAAGGCGGCGGCGCGCGCATTGGCGCCCACCGCACGGATGTCGAAGCCCAGCACCGTGTACTTGAAGATCGCCCACACGATCACCGCAAGCGATACGGCCCACAGCAGGCCGGTGTGCACGCGCGTCTGGGCGATGAGCTTGCCCAGCTCGAGGTCGGATTGCAGCGACACGCTCTGCGGCCAGCCCATCGCCGTCGGGTCTTTCATCGGCCCGTCGAGCAACGCCGACACGCCCAGCAGCACGATGAAGTTGATGAGCAGCGTGGTGACCACTTCGTCGACGCCGAGCTTGTTCTTCATGAGCGCCGGGCCCAGCAGCATCAACGCGCCGGCCACCGCAGCGGCCAGCATCATCAGCGGGAACAGCACCCAGGGCGAGAGTTCGAAGCCCGTGCCGCCGTGCATGCCGCCCGCGGCCACGGCGGCCAGCGCGCCCGCGAACAGCTGCCCCTCGGCGCCGATGTTGAAGAGCCGCGCCTTGAACGCGACCGTGGCGGCCAGGCCGGTGAGGATGAGTGGAATGGCCCGCGTCAGCGTCTCGCTCCATGCGAACACCGAGCCGAAGCCGCCCTGCAGCAGCAGCGCGTAAGTGCGCCCGACCGGCGCGCCGGCCCAGCGTACGAGCAGCGCGCTCACCAGCAGCGTGAACACGACCGCGCCGATGGGGGCCAGCACCAGCGCGGCGCGCGAGCTTTCGTGGCGTCGTTCGAGGCGCATCATGCGGCGGCTCCCGGGCGTTGCGGCGCCGTGGCGCCGGCCATCGCCAGGCCGATGGCCTCGCGCGTCCAGGCCGCGGCCGGGCGCGCTTCGCCGAGGTGGCCGCCGTGCATCACGGCCACGCGATCGCCGAGCGCGAGCACTTCGTCGAGGTCGTCGGAAATGACGAGCACCGCCGCGCCGGCGTCGCGCGCGGCGATGAGTTGCTGCTGCACGTAGGCGACCGCGCCGATGTCCAGGCCCCAGGTCGGCTGGTGCGCGACGATGAGGCGCGGTGCGCGGTTCGGGTACTTCTTGTTGTCGGTGTCTTGTTCCACTTGCTCGGGCGCCAGCAGCGCCCGCCCCAGGATCAGTTTCTGCATGTTGCCGCCCGAGAGCGAACGGGCCGGCGACATCAGGCCGGCGCCGCGCACGTCGAAGGCTTTCTCGATGCGCCGGGCGTGCAGCCGCGCCGCGGCGCGCCGGACGATGAACGACCAGCGTGAAAAGACGGGGCTGCGCAGCCGCTCGGACACGGCGTTCTCCCATACCGGCAGGTCGCCGACCACGCCGACCGCGTGCCGGTCTTCGGGGATTCGCGCCACGCCGCGCTGCACCAGGCGGGCGGGCGAGGGCGGCAGCGCGCGGCCCATGAACTGCGCGCTGCCGGAGACGGCGCGGCGCGTGCCGCTCAGCAGCTCGGCCAGCGCTACCTGGCCGTTGCCCGAGACGCCGGCGATGGCGGTGATTTCGCCCGCGCGCAGCGTGAGCGACACCTCGCGCAGGCGGTCCTGCCCGCCGTCTTTCACCGATGCGGTGCTCACGTGGTCGAGCACGCAGACCGCGTCGCCCACCGACTTGGCGGGCCGGCGCTGCGGCGCCTCGACCGCATGGCCGACCATCCACAGCGCGAGCTGCGCCTGCGTGGTGTCGGCCGTGCGCGCCTCGGCGACCAGCTTGCCGCCGCGCAGCACCGCGATGCGGTGCGACACGCGCAGCACCTCGCCGAGCTTGTGGCTGATGAAGATCACCGACAGGCCCTGCGCCACCATCTGCGCGAGCGTGGCGAACAGCGCCTCGCTCTCCTGCGGCGTGAGCACGGCCGTCGGTTCGTCGAGGATCAGGATGCGCGCGCCGCGGTACAGCGCCTTGAGGATTTCCACGCGCTGGCGCTCGCCGACCGAGAGGCTGCCGATGGTCGCGTCGGGCTGCACCGGCAGGCCGAAGCGCTGCGCCACCTCGAGCAGCCGCGCACGGGCCGCCGCACGGCGTGAGACCGGGCGCCACAGCGGCTCGGTGCCCATCGTCACGTTGTCGAGCACGCTGAGGTTGTCGGCCAGCGTGAAGTGCTGGTGCACCATGCCCACCCCGGCGGCCAGCGCAGCCTTGGGGTTGCCGGGCGGCAGGGGCGAGCCGAAGACTTCGATGCGGCCTTCGTCGGCGACATAGTGGCCGAACAGGATCGACATCAGCGTCGACTTGCCGGCGCCGTTCTCGCCCAGCAGCGCGAGCACTTCGCCGGCCTGCAGTTCGAGGGAGATGGCGTCGTTGGCCACGAGCGGGCCGAAGCGCTTGGTGATGCCCTGGAGGCGGAGCACGGTGGGGTTCATGGGCAGACAGGTGGCGACGACAGGTCGCGGCAGAAATTCTCGATGGCCCGGGCGGAGGCGGCGGGCGAGGCCTGCAGCAGGCCGTGGGGGCCGTCGAGCTGCACCAGGTGCAACGCCGACAACCCGCGCTGAATGGCGGCCACCGCGCGGCGCGGCACCACGCGGTCCTGCAGCGCCTGCAGGTACATCGCCGGCACACGCACCAACGGCAGCTTGTCGCGCACGTCGACGCGCTGCACTTCCTTCATGCGGTGGGTCATGACCGCGACCGACACCTGCTTCAGCGAAGCCTGGAGCATGTCCGACAGGTGCGGCGACGCCGAGCCGCCCAGCAGCAGGTGCCGCATCGGCGCGCGCATGAACTTCGAATGCAGCAGGCGCATCGACAGGTCGAGCAGGCCCGCGCGCATCAACGCCAGGCCGGGTGCGGGCCGGCGCGCGAAGCTGCAGCACAGGATGAGGCCGCGCAGCCCCGGCGGTCGCGAGGCTGCGAGGGAAATGGCCAGCGGCCCGGAAAACGATTCGCCGAGCAGCACGAAAGGGTGCTGCGTCGGCAGTTGCGCGCGCACCAGCGCTTCGAGTTCGTCGTAGCCCAGCACCTGGCGGCCCGGGTAGCGCACGACGTCGATGGCGGCCTGCGGCCCCAGGGCCTGCGCCAGCGGCGCGAAGAGATCGCCGGTGCCGTCCATGCCCGGCAGCAACACAAGACGAGGCAGGCGCCCGGGCGCCACCGTCACTTCCACGCGGCCAGGAAGGCCAGCATGACCTTGGCCGAGTTGTCGGCCGCGATGCTCATGAAGGTGCCCATCTCGTTCTCGCCGTCGCCGCCGCCCGCGAGGTCGCTGAGCGAGCGGAAGGCGATGTAGGGCACGCCGTTGCTGTAGGCGACCATGCCCACGGCGGCGGTTTCCATGTCGAGCACGTTGGCCTGGAAGGTCTTGTAGGTGTATTCGCGGTAGGCCTTGTTGTCCATGAAGGCCTGGCCCGACACGCCGTTGCCGCCCACCACCAGCTGCGGCTTGCGCGGCAGGCACTTGCCGGCGCCGCAGTTCGCCAGCTCGACGTTGCGGATGCTGCGCGCCACTTCGAGCATCTTCGGATCGGCCGCGAACCAGAACTTGCGCTCGATGCCCGGCTTGGCGGCCGAGCGCACCTCGACCGGGCGCGGGAAGTTCATGCCGAAGTTGGGCAGCGTGGCGTCGGTGATGAAGGGCGGCGCGCTGTACGTGCCGGGCGCGGTCTCGCGCGCCATGAGCACTTCGAGGTACTGGCCCCACTGGGCCGGCACCGTCACGTCGCCCACGTGCAGCGACGGATTCACGCCGCCCGCGATGCCGCTGAACACGATGCCGGTGATGCGAAAGCGGTTGAGCACGAGCTGCGTGTTCATGGTCGCGTTCGTCATGCTGATGCCCGAGAGAAACAGCACCACGGGCTTGCCTTCGAGCGTGCCGGTGGTGAACTCGACGCCGTTCACGCTGTGTTTGCGGGGACCCTGCAGGCGCGTGAGCAGCAGCTTGAGCTCGGGCTCGAAGGCCGAGATCACGGCCAGGCGCGGCGTGTCGTCCAGCCGCGTGCTGCTGTTGATGCTGACGACGTCCGACTTGTAGACGCCGACGCAGCCCGTCAGCACGAGGCCGAGCGCGGCGGCCAGGACCGGGCCGCGCAGGCGCTGGAGAAGCGAGGAAGTGTTCGTCATGGTCATCAGGAGTTGGTGGGCGGGAGTGAGGGGCGGTGTGCGGCGTCGGGCGTGGCGATCCAGGCCTGCAGCGCGGCGACGCGCGCGTGCTTCGGTGCCAGGCCGACGAAGGTGGTGTAGGCGGCGAGCGCCTTGGCGTCGTTGCCGGCCTGCAGATAGGCGTCGCCCAGGTTCAGATAGGCGAGGGCGCGGCTGCCGTCCATGTCGATGGCCTGCTCGAACCAGCGCGCGGCCTCGACCGGCTTGCCGCGCTTGAAGTACACGAAGCCCAGGTTGTTGGCCGCGAGTGCAAAGCGCGGCTGCAGCTTCAGCGCCTCGGTGAAGGCGGCCTCGGCCTCGTCGTAGCGGCGCTCGCGGTACAGCTGCAGGCCGCGGTCGTTGGCGCGCTGGGCGGCCACGCGCGGCGTGAGCGGCGCGGCGGCCGGCATGGTCAGCTTGGTGTCGGCGCCTTCGAGGTTCTTCACCACCACCTCGACGGCGGTCGGGCCGGTCTTGGCCGCCTTGGGTGTGGTCGCCACATGCACGGCCTGCTCGTTGGCCTGGTCGATGCGCTTGTTGACCTGGCTGGCGGCGGCGTCGAGCTGCAGGCTGTCGCCGCTGAGGCCTTCGCGCTCGACGGGCAGCGCGAACACGAACTCGCCGCCCTCCGAGCCCGGCAGGCTGCCGAAGGCCGGCGTCTGCCGCGCGATGGCCGAGACCGCCGGCGCCACGTAGGCCGCGAGTTCGGTGCCGGTGATGACGTTGTCGCCGTTCAGGTCGGCCTTGCCCGACAGCGCCTGCAGCATCGTCCAGGTGAAGACCGAGTGGCCGCCGGGGCCATCGTCGGCCACCTGCTGGTCGGCGCCGCCGGCGGTGAGCATCTGGCGGCCGATGCGGCGCGCGTTGTCGGTCAGGAAGTTCCTGTTGCCCTGCGCCGCGCCGCCACGCGTGAGGCCCAGGCCCGAGTAGCAGGCGTCCACGAGAAACAGCACGTGCTTGGCCGACAGCGCCTCGGCCACCTCCTGCAACTGCGGCATCGAGATGGCGTCGGACGGCAGGTTGTCCAGCGTGGCGTCGACCGGCACGATGTAGCCGACATCGCGCCCGCTCGCGAGCTTGCGGGTGCTGCCGTGGCCGGCAAAGAACACCAGCACGCGGTCGTCGCGCTTCACGCGCTTGCCGTCGGTCAGCTTTTCGTTCAGCGCACGCAGGATGTTGGCGCGCGTGGCCTGGTCGTCGTACAGCGCCGTGACGTTCTCGGACTTGAAGCCGAAGCGTGTCACGAGCAGCTGCTCCATCGCCTTGGCGTCGGGCACCGCGTGGTGCAGGCCGGGCCATTTGGCGTACTTGTCGATGCCGATCACCAGCGCGTGGCTCTCGCGGTAGAGCGTGTCGCCCGAGGTGGCGGCCACGCCGTCGTCAGGCGCGGTCTTTTTCGATGCGCTGACGACGAACTTGCCGTCGCGCCAGGTGGCGAAACGGTAGCCGTCGGCCACCAGCTGGTCGAGCACGGTGGGCAGGGCCTGCACGGTGCGGCCCTGGATGTCGTGGAACAGGATGACGCCGCGCTTGGCCTTGTCGACCTCGGCCAGCACGCGGTCGGCGATCGACTTGGGCACGGGGTCGGCCCAGTCCATGGAGTCGACGGTCCACATCATGGAGCGCAGCTTGAGTGCCTCGACCGTGCTCAGCTTGGCCTCGTTGCGTGCTCCGTAGGGAAAGCGAAAGAGAGTGGACTGCGGCCGGCCGGTGGCGTCGAGCAACGCTTCGGTCTCGCTGGCTTCGACGCGCACCGCGTCGTCGGTCATCTTGGCCATCATGCCGTGGCTGAAGCTGTGGTTGGCCAGCACGTGGCCGGCGGCCAGCACGCGCTTGGCCGCCGCGCCGGTGGCGCTGAGCTGGGCCTTGCCCTGCGCGTCGAGCTTGCCCAGGTTGCGCCCGAGCTGGAAAAAGATGGCGGGCGCGTCGTAGCGCTTCAATATCTCCAGGATCTCGTCGGTGTGTTTGGCGTGCGGGCCGTCGTCGAAAGTCAGCACCACGGTCTTGGCGGGCAGCGAGGTGCCGAAGATCTCGCGTGCGTCCGCGCTGTCCTTTTCCTTGGCGCCGCCCGGTGGCTGCGTGTAGGGGACGATGGCGCCGAAGTCTTTCAGGATTTGCTCGCGCGAGTACAGGCCCTGCAGCTTGGCCACGTAGTCGGCCCACTTCTCGCGCTTGGGCTCGATGCCGCGCTGCGCGAAGCGGCCGAACACGTCTTTCAGCTCGCGGTCGTAGGCCTGCTCGATCTCGGCGAGCACGGCCAGGTCTTCGCTGGCGCGGCGGCCGAGCTTGAGCCCGGACAGCGACTGCGCCTGGCTGTAGCGCGTGCTCAGCTCCGACAGGAATTCCTTGAACGCCAGCCGGTCGGCATCGAACCAGCTGGGCTCGCTCTCGATGCGGTCCAGCAGCGCGTTCAGGCCCGCCACCGCGGCCGGGTCCGTCATGTCCGCGGCCTGGGCGATCAGCGCCTGCTGGCGCTCCTGCATCTCGTGGAACAGCTGCTGCCCGACGGCGCTGACGGCGCGCTTCTCGGCCGCCTCGAGCGCACGTTCGCCGGTCATCAGCACGATCATCTGGCGGTGCGCGGCGAGCAGGGCATCGGCGCGCGCCTGCAATGCGGCCGGAATGCCGACCGGCGCCGCGACCACCGGCGGCGCAACGGCAGCGGGTGCCGAGGCGGCCGATGCGGGCACCTCGGCCGCCGGGGCGGTGGCCGTGGCCGCCGGCTCAGGTTGACAGGCGGCGAGCCCGGCGGCCAACGCCGCGATGGCCACGCCATGGATTGCGGTCTGCCATCGCGCACGCTTCATGGGTTCGGGTCTGCTCGCTTGTCTGTCTGCTTGTTACTTGGCGGTGGACTTCGGCTGGGCGTCGTCCACCTTCACGGTGAACTTGCCGGCCAGGATGTCGGCCTGCTTCGCCTTCACCTTCGCCACGACGTCGGCCGGCACCTTCTTCTCGAAGGTGCCCAGCGGCGCGAGCTCGGAGCCCTTGTGCTTCATGTGCGAGTACACGCCGTAGTCCTCGGCGGCGAACTTGCCTTCCTTCACCAGCTTGATGGCGCGGTCGGCCGAGGGCTCGAAGTTCCACAGCGCCGAGGCCACCACCGTGTCGGGGTACTGGGCCTGCGTGTCGATCACGTTGCCGATGGCGAGCTTGCCCTTTTCCTTGGCCGCGTCCGACACGCCGAAGCGCTCGGCGTACATGATGTCGGCGCCCTTGTCGATCATCGCGAAGGCCGCTTCCTTGGCCTTCGGCGGATCGAACCAGCTGTTGATGAAGCTCACGCTGAACTCCACCTTCGGATTCGTTTCCTTCGCGCCCGCCATGAACGCGTTCATGAGCCGGTTCACCTCGGGAATCGGGAAGCCGCCGACCATGCCGATGCGGTTGCTCTTGGTCATCCCGCCCGCGACCATGCCGCTGAGGTAGGCCGGCTCCTGGATGTAGTTGTCGAACACCGAGAAGTTCGGCGCCTGCGGCTTCAGCGACGAGCCCATGAGGAACGCCACCTTGGGGAAGTCTTTCGCGACCTTGCGCGCCGCCGCTTCCACCCCGAACACCTCGCCCAGGATCAGCTGGTTGCCGCCCGTGGCGTACTCGCGCATCACGCGCTCGTAGTCCGCATTGCTCACGTTCTCGGTCGCCTTGTATTCGATCTCCCCCCGCGCCTCGGCCGCCTTCAGCGCCTTGTGGATGCGACCCACCCATTGCTGCTCGAAAGGCACCGTGTACACGGCAGCCACCTTGAGCTTGGCCTGCGCGAGCGCAAGGCCCGGGGCGCCCGCCGCAAGCGCTGCGGCAACGGCGATGGAACGAACGATCAATTGACGGCGTGCTGTCACGGTCTTCTCCTCGATTGAAATAAAAGAACCACCCTGCAATCCCCATGCCCACCAAACCGAACAGAGCCCGCCCTAGCGGCGGGCTCCCTTCCAGCAAACACCGAGGAACTGGCTTAGCCAGGCCTCAGGTGTTGCCCCCGGTAGGGGGTTGGCGTAGCGACACGAAGTGCGCGAAGCCTGGGGGCGAGCCTATTTAGTGCCGAAGATGCGATCGCCGGCGTCGCCCAGGCCCGGCAGGATGTAGCCGTGGCTGTCCAGCTCGCGGTCGATGGCGGCGGTGTAGATCGGCACGTCGGGGTGCGCGGTCTGCATCGTCTTCACGCCTTCGGGGCAGGTCAGCAGGCAGACGAACTTGATCGACTTGGGGTTGAGTTCCTTCAACCGCTCGACCGCGGCCACGGCCGAGTTGCCGGTGGCCAGCATGGGGTCGACCACGATCACGTCGCGGTTTTCCATCTCGCCGGGCATCTTGAAGTAGTACTCGACGGCCGTGAGCGTCTTGGGGTCGCGGTACAGGCCGATGTGGCCGACGCGCGCGCCCGGCACCACCGTGAGCATGCCGTCCAGGATGCCCGTGCCGGCCCGCAGGATCGACACCAGCACCACCTTCTTGCCGTCGATGACCTTGGCCTGCATGGTCTCCAGCGGGGTCTCGACCTCGATGTCCTGCATCGGCATGTCGCGCGTGACCTCGTAGGCCATCAGCATGCTGATTTCGTTCAAGAGCCGGCGGAAGCTGTTGGTGGAGGCGTCCTTGCGGCGCATCAGCGTGAGCTTGTGCTGGACGAGGGGGTGGTCGACGAGGTGGACGTTGCTCATTGGAGTCTTCTTTTGGTGTGCCGTTGCGGAAAACAGGAGAGTCTAAAAGACTAGAAGACGGTGCCGTCGCTCTCGATCTGCAGCGGTGGCGCACCGTTTCGCAAGCGCTGTGCCAGCGCCCGGCCCGCAGCCCAGGTGCCGCCTTCGAGCACGCAGGCCAGGGGCAGCTCTTCCTCGGTGCGGTCGAGCACCTTGCGCACGCGCGGGGCGATTTCGTCGAGCAGCGCCACGGTGAGGGCGCGCCATTCGACGATGAACTCGTCGCCGGCCTTCCAGCGGCGGGTGAGAAAGGCCGGCTCGCGCGGCACGATCACGCCGCTGTCGATCAGCAGGCCGCCGTTGCGGTACTCGGGCAGGGCGGTGAGCGCGTCGAGGTGGCGCACCTTCACACCGGCCCATTCGAAGGGCTCGAGCAGCGAATATGTGAGCCACTGCGACAGCTTGTGGAACGGCATCCAGCCGTTGGTGAGCCCGGGGCCGGCGACGGCGCTGTGGCGCCAGCAGTCGCCCAGCGCGAAGGCCGGGTCGCCGGAGCCGCCGACGTTGTCGCTGCCGTCGGCCGCCAGGCTGTCGATGGCGTTGGCCGAGGGCCAGATGTGCGAGAGGGTGTCGAGCAGCAGCGACAAAATCTGGTGCGCCGTGATCTCGGCCGTGGGCGGCGAGGCCGCGCCCAGCGGGGCCACGAGCGCGTCGAAAAGGCCGGCGGGCCGGCCGTCGTCGCCGAAGGTTTCGGGCTGCTCGCTCATGGCCTCGCCGAGGCGGCGCAGCAGCACCGCGCGCCCGGACAGGCCGACCAGCGGATTGACTTCGCTCACCTGGAAGGCGTCGCCCAGGCGCTCGGTCACGAGGCCGCGCAGGCCGGCCGCGTCGGCCTGCAGCGGGTGGTTCGGGTCGGACGAAAAGAGCCCGCTGGTGAACGCATGGAAGCACGCCACGCCCAGGCCTTCGGAGCGCGTGAAGCGCAGGCCGGTGGCCGGTTCGGTGTAGTGCCAGGTCGGGCCGGCGCCGGCGTCGAGCAGCACGCTCACCAGCGTCAGGTCGATGTGGGCGCGGGCGCGCTGGCGGGCGTCGATGCCCTTGCCGAGCAGCGCGTCGAGCTGCAGGCGGCGGTCGACGCCACCGGCCTCGAAGTGGCGCCAGCGGCTGTGGTACGGGATGGTGTCCCAGGGGTAGCGCTCGCGCGTGACCTCGGCCACGGTGCGCGCCGCGTCTTCGAGCGCGTCGTCGCTGCCGATGCGGAACCACTGCGACTCGCCGCGGCGCGCGCGCGCCAGCAGGGCGCCCGCGCGCTGGCGGATGGCGGTGGTGGTGCGCAGCAGGCTGGCGGCGCCGGCCGGGTGGCCGGTGTCGGGAGTGAATTCGATCGACGGGTCGACATTGCCCGCGCCGCCGGGGCGCAGGCTGCCGGAACCGTCGGCGGGCAGGTCGATGTCGGTGCTTCGGCTCATTCGCTCAATCCCCGGCCCTTGGCCTTTTTCAGTTCCTCTGCGTCCGGCACCGGGCCGGGGGTGAAGTAGCCGGCCGCCATCTTGGCGTCCATCTCGACGCGGGCGTCGGCCGGGATCAGTTCGTCGGGAATGTTCACGCGTTCGCCGATCTCGATGCCCGAGCCGGTGATGGCGTCGAACTTCATGTTGCTCATCGAGACGAGGCGGTGGATCTTCTTGATGCCCAGCCAGTGGAAGACGTCGGGCATCAGCTCCTGGAAGCGCATGTCCTGCACGCCGGCCACGCACTCGGTGCGCGCGAAATACTGGTCGGCCGTGTCGCCGCCGACCTGGCGCTTGCGGGCGTTGTAGACCAGGAACTTGGTCACTTCGCCGAGCGCGCGGCCTTCCTTGCGCGAGTAGGCGATGAGCCCCACGCCGCCGCGTTGCGCGCCCTGGATGCACTCTTCAATCGCGTGCGTGAGGTAGGGGCGACAGGTGCAGATGTCGGAGCCGAACACGTCGGAGCCGTTGCACTCGTCGTGGATGCGCGCGGTGAGCTCCACCTCCGGGTTGGCCAGGTCGCGCGGGTTGCCGAAGATGTACAGCGTCTGCCCGCCGATGGGTGGCAGGAACACCTCGAGGTCGGAGCGCGTGACCAGCTCGGGGTACATGCCGCCAGTCTCTTCGAAGAGCGTGCGGCGCAGGTCGGTCTCGGAGCAGCCGAAGCGGCGTGCCACCTCGGGCAGGTACCACACGGGCTCGATGGCCGCCTTGGTCACCATCGCGGCGCCGCCCGTGGTGAGGAAATGGCCGTCGGCCTTCAGGCGCCCGCTTTGCAGCGCCTCGATCACCTCGGGCAGGATCACATGCGCCTTGGTGATCGCGATGGTCGGGCGGATGTCGTAGCCGGCCGCGAGTTCGGTGGAAAACACGTCGGCCACCAGCGCGCCCCAGGGGTCGAGCGAGACGATGCGCCCGGGCTCGCTCCACTGCGGATACGGGCCGATGACGTCGGTGGGTGCGGTATTGGTGAGGTCGGCCTTGTGTTCGCGCTTCAGGGCGCCGGCCGCCACGGCGAGCGCGCGGTACACGCTGTACGAGCCGCTGTGCGTGCCGATGACGTTGCGGTGCGCGCGCTTGGTGGTGGTGCCGACCACGGGGCCGCGCTCGGTGGCGGTGGCCGCGCCCCAGTGGATGGGCAGGGCGCCGAAGCCGCCGGCGTGCGAGGTCAGGCGGATGTGGCCGGTCGAGGACGAGGGGTGGAGCGGAGGGCTCTGCGCCGGGCTGGCACCGGTCGCGGTCGGCAAGGCGGAAGGGAGCGCGGTACTGTCTGCAGACATTTGAGGCCCTCAAAAAATGCAATGTACCGAGCACTTGTGCGGCTGGCAAGCGAGGGCCCGCGCGGTCCGGCCGCACTGGCATTCATGCAGGCGAGGAGCGCAGGCCGTAGGTCTTGCCGTGCACGAACAGGTACTCGGCGCGCAGCACCGCGTCGCCTTTCTCGCCGGTGAAGGTGAAGCCCAGCACGGCCACCGGCGTGCCCGGCTTGATCTCTTCGACGCCCCAGGCCTGCAGCCGCGTGAGCGGGGCCAGCTCGATCTGCCATTGGCGGTCGCGCCGCGTCGGCAACTGCGCCTTGGCCAGCAGCGCCGCGCCGTCGACCGTGGCGCTTTGCTTGGGCAGGGGCCGCTGCTTCAGGTCGGGCGGCAGCGAGAGGTTCTCGGGCAGCTCGATCTCCAGCTCGCCGTGCGGATTGCGCCAGCTCACCTTGGTGGCGCGGCCTTCCAGGTACAGCGGGCGCTCCTGGTCAAAACTGCTCCAGCCGTGGTGGGCCCAGGCGGGCAGGGCCAGTGCGATCGAACCGGTCACGAACATGCGTCGATGCAGCATCGCGTTCTCCTTGGTCAGACATAGGCAATCCAGCGCCCGCAGATGATGACAGCGAGCCAAAACCCCAAAGACAGGAGGCATTGAAACCTGGCGAACCCGCTCTGCCCGCCGATGTCGCCGCGCAGGTGGAACCAGGCGGCGTTGAGGCCGGCCAGCAGGATCAGCAGCAGCTTGACGCGAAAGGCCGTGTTGCTCAGCAACTCGCCCGGCTGGCTGGCGAACATGGTCAGGCCGGTCAGCGCGCACAGGCCGAAGCCCAGCAGGGCGGGGCGCAGCGTGAGGCGCGCCAGCAGCGGCGCCGGCAGCTCGCGGGCCAGGCCGAGGGCGCGCAGCTCGAACACCAGCAGGCCGCCGAACAGCAGCGCGATGCCCACGATGTGCGCCGCCTCCAGCGCCGGGTAGGCCCAGGGGTGCGAGACGAGTCCGGCCAGCATCGGGGCAGCTTAGCGCAAGCCCCGCCGTGGGGGCGCGGCACAATCCCTTGCAATCTTTTTTCACCAGGCTGTAACCGGCCGGCCCGATGGCACGAAACACCGTAGGCAGCAGGACGACACCGAGCGACGCGGAAGCGGCCTTGCGCCGCCTGTTCCTTCGCGGCCTCGACGGCGACGCCGGCGCGTACCGCGAGTTCCTGCAGAAACTGAGCGCGCACCTGCGTGCTTTTCTGGGCAAGCGCCTGTTCGGCTGGCCCGATGAAGTGGAAGACCTCGTCCAGGAATGCCTGCTCGCCATGCACAACCAGCGCCATACCTACCAGAGCGACCAGCCGCTGACGGCCTGGGTGCATGCCATTGCGCGCTACAAGATGATCGATCTGCTGCGCGCCAAGTCGGTCCGCGAAGACCTGCATGACCCGCTGGACGACGACCTGGCCGTGTTCGCGGCGTCGGCCACCGAGGCCAGCGATGCGAAGCGCGACCTCGGCGGATTGCTGCAGACCCTGCCCGAACGCCAGCGCCTGCCCATCGTGCACGTGAAGATCGAAGGCCTCTCGGTGGCCGAGACGGCCAGCCTCACGGGCATGTCGGAGTCGGCGGTGAAGGTCGGCATCCACCGGGGCCTGAAGGCCCTGGCCGCGAAGTTCGGGGGAGGCGCCGCGCCATGAAGACCGACGACCTCGTGAACCTTCTGGCCGCCGGCGAGGTGGCGGTGCCGCGGCGCAGCGCCAGCGGGCGCATCGGGCTGGCGGTGCTGGCCGCGCTGCCGCTGTCGTTCGTGATCCTGTTCGGCGAGTACGGGTTGCGACCCGACCTGGTGCAGGCGATGTTCTGGCCGATGTTCTGGGTCAAGGTGCTGTTTCCGCTGTGCATCGCGGCGGCGGCCTTCGTGACGGTACAGCGGCTGGCCCGGCCCGGCGTGCGGGTGCGCCACGCGTGGTGGGGCGGGGTGCTGCCGGTGTTGGGGATCTGGGGGCTGGCGGCGTTCGTCTGGTTCTCGGTGCCGATCGAGGAGCGCATGCCCTTGCTGATGGGCCAGTCGTGGCGCATCTGCGCCCTGAGCATCGGCTTCATGGCGCTGCCGGTGTTCGCGGCCACCTTCATGGCGCTGCGCGGGCTGGCCCCGACACGGCCCGCATTGGCCGGGGCCGCGGCCGGCGCGCTGGCCGGCGGCGTGGGCGCGTCGGTCTACGCGCTGCACTGCATGGAGCTGACCGCGCCGTTCCTCGCGGTCTGGTACGTGAGCGGGATCGCGGTGCCGGTGCTGCTGGGCGCGGTGCTGGGGCCGCGCCTGCTGCGCTGGTAGCGCGGCCGTTTTCTCTTAGCGCTTCTTGCTGCCGAAGATCCCGCCCAGCACGCCGCGCAGGATCTCCTTGCCCACCGACGTGCCCATGGTGCGCACCGCCGACTTGGCCATGGTCTGCACGAGGCCGTCGCGCTTGCCGCCGCGCGGGCCGGTGCTGCCGAAGAGCATGTCGTTGAGCATGCCGCCCATGCCGGACGATTCTTCCGCGGTGGCTCCGCCCTTGGCGCCGGCGGCTGGCGCATCGGGCGCGCTCTCGGCGCGGCCCTTGAGCTTTTCGTAGGCCGATTCACGGTCGACCGTCTTCTCGTACACGCCCGCCACCAGCGAGCCCGCGATCAGCGCCTTGCGCTGCTCGGGCGTGATCGGGCCGAGCTGGCTGCCCGGCGGCAGCACGTACACGCGCTCGGTGATGCTGGGGCGCCCTTTGGCGTCCAGGAAGCTCACCAGCGCCTCGCCCACGGCGAGTTCGGTGATGGCGGTCTCGATGTCCAGGCCGGGCTTCTGGCGCATGGTGCTGGCGGCGGCCTTCACGGCCTTCTGGTCGCGCGGCGTGAAGGCGCGCAGCGCGTGCTGCACCCGGTTGCCGAGTTGGGCCAGCACCGAATCGGGAATGTCCAGCGGGTTTTGCGTGACGAAATACACGCCGACACCCTTGGAGCGCACCAGCCGCACCACGAGTTCGATGCGTTCCACCAGCGCCTTGGGCGCCTCGTTGAACAGCAGGTGGGCCTCGTCGAAGAAGAAGGCCAGCTTCGGCTTCTCGGGGTCGCCGATTTCGGGCAGCTGCTCGAACAGCTCCGACAGCATCCACAGCAGGAAGGTGGCGTACAGGCGCGGCGAGTTCATGAGCTTGTCGGCCGCCAGGATGTTCACCACCCCCTTGCCGCCCACCGTCTGCATGAAGTCGGTGATGTTGAGCATCGGCTCGCCGAAGAACTTGTCGCCGCCCTGGGTCTCGATCTGCAGCAGGCCGCGCTGGATCGCCCCCACGCTGGCGGCGCTGATGTTGCCGTACTCGGTGGTGAACTGGCTCGCGTTCTCGCCCACGTACTGCAGCATGGCGCGCAGGTCTTTCAGGTCGAGCAGCAGCATGCCGCTGTCGTCGGCGATCTTGAACACCAGGTTCAGCACGCCGGCCTGGGTTTCGTTCACGTCGAGCATGCGGCCCAGCAGCAGCGGGCCCATGTCGGACACGGTGGCGCGCACCGGGTGGCCCTGTTCGCCGAACACGTCCCACAGCGTGACGGGGCAGGCGGCGGGCTCGGGCACGTCGATGCCGCGTTCCTTGAGCGTGGCGGCCATTTTTTCGCCGACGCTGCCTTTCTGGCTGATGCCGGTCAGGTCGCCCTTGACGTCGGCCATGAACACCGGCACGCCGATGTTCGACAGTTGTTCGGCGATGGTCTGGAGCGAGACGGTCTTGCCGGTTCCGGTGGCGCCGGTGATCAGGCCGTGGCGGTTGGCCAGGCCGGGCAGGAGGGTGCACTCGATGGTGTCGTGGCGTGCGATCAGAAGGGGGTCGGCCATGGGGCGCTCCGGGTCGTATCGAAGCGCGCAGTCTAATCAACCGCCACTCCTATAATTCACGACCCCGCACGGTCGTTCAGGAAAAAAGTTCAGGAGGTTTTTTTGTCATCGACTGCTCAGCCCCCCATTCCCGCCACTGGCGATGCATCCGAACAGTCGCCGATCGAAAAAGAGCTGGCCGTGTTGCTCGTGAACGCGCTCAATCTCGAGGTCGCACCTGAAGAGATCGTTCCCACCGACCCGCTGTACGGCGAAGGTCTGGGCCTCGACTCCATCGACATCCTCGAAGTCGCGCTCGAAGTCTCGCGCCGCTACGGTTTCCAGCTGCGCTCGGACGACGAGCGCAACCAGCAGATCTTCCAGTCGCTGCGTACGCTCGCGACCCACGTCGCCGAGCACCGCAGCGCCACCTGATCCATGTCCCGATGGCGACTCGTCCTCCTGCTGCTGGTAGGGGTCACGTATGCCGGCCTCTCCCACTGGATGACGCTGTTCCACGCCACCGAGCCCTGGGCTGTGGTGGTGTTGCTCGGCCCGCTGTGGATCGCCGCCATGGGCTGCGCCGCCAGCTGGTTCGGCCGCTGGGGCCTGGCCATTGCGGCGGCGCTGGGCATCGGCGGCTTCTCGCTCGTCTTCCTCGGTGAGGCGGGCGACACGAACCGCCTGTACGTGCTGCAGCACATCGGCATCAACGGCGCCTTGTGCGGCTGGTTCGGCTCGACGCTGCGTGGCAAGGGCCTGCCGCTGATCACCCAGTTCGCGCAACGCGTGCACCCGCTGAAGGGGCACATGCTGTCGTACACGACGCGCCTGACGCAGGTGTGGACGGTGTATTTCGCCGTGGTGGTCGTCTCGTCGATCGTGGTCTACCTGACGATGCCGTTCTCGGCCTGGTCGCTGCTGGCCAACGTGCTGTCGCCGCTGAGCGTGGCGCTGCTTTTCGTGGGCGAGCACCTCGTGCGCTACCGCCTGCATCCCGAATTCGAACGCACGCGCCTGGTCGATGCGGTGCGCGCGTTCTACGGCACCTCGACGGTGGACAACGGCGCTGGCGGCCAATGAAACAGGCGCAGCCCGCGTGACCCCCGACACCGCTTCTTCTTCCTTCCTGCCGCTGCTCGCGGACCGCAACCCCGACGCGCCCCTGGCCTGGCGCGCCGGCCAGCCGGTCAGCACACGCCAGTTCCTGGCCGACGTCGCGCGCCTGGCGCCCGCACTGCCCGCCGAAGGTCCTGCCGTCAACCTCTGCCTCGACCGCTACGCCTTCGCCGTGAGCCTGGGCGCTGCGCTGGTGCGCGGCCACGCCAGCCTGCTGCCGCCCGATGCGCGGCCGGACACGCTGGCGCGCCTGACCGAAACCGGCGGCGCCCACCTGTTCGCGCTGACCGACGACGCCAAGCTCGAGACGCCCGGCATGCGGCGCCTGCAGGTCGAGGCCGTGCCCGGCCCGGCCGGCGAGGCGCCGGTGCCCGCCATCGACGGCGGCCGGCATGCGGCCAGCCTGCTCACGTCGGGTTCCACCGGCGTGCCGCAACCGCATGCCAAGGCCTGGCGCACGCTGGTCGGCGACGTCGAAGTGGCGGTCGAGCGGCTGTGCCGCGTGCTGCAGCGGCCCACGCTCGAAGGGCTCACGCTGGTGGCGACCGTACCGGTGCAGCACAGCTACGGCCTGGAGTCGTCGGTGCTGCTCGCGATGCTCGGTGGGGCCGCTTTTGAAACCGGGCGGCCGTTCTTTCCGGCCGACGTCGCGAAGGCGCTGGCCTCGGTGCCGCGCCCGCGCGCGCTGGTGACCACGCCGTTCCACCTGAAGACGCTGCTGCTGTCGGGCATCGAGTTGCCGCCGGTCGACCTGATCTTGTCGGCCACCGCGCCGCTGTCGCCGCAACTGGCCGCGCAGGCCGAGCAGGCGCTGGGTGGCGTGCTGCTCGAAATCTACGGCAGCACCGAGTCGGGCCAGGTGGCCACGCGCCGCACCACCGAGAGCGAAATCTGGGAAACCTTCGGCGAGATCCGCGTGCATGCGCAGCCGGGGGAGGGTGACGGACCCGAGCGCTTCATCTTCAGCGGCGACTTCATTCCCGAGCCGACGCCGATGGCCGACGTGCTCGAATTGCTGGACGCACGGCGCTTTCGCCTGTTCGGCCGTGCCAACGACCTGATCCACGTCGCCGGCCGGCGCAGTTCGCTCGCACACCTGAACTACCACCTCAACAGCATCGCCGGCGTCGACGACGGCGCCTTCTGGCTGCCCGACGAGGTGGCCGACGGCGTGGTGCGGCCGGTGGCGTTCGTGGTCGCGCCCACGCTGTCGGCGGCGGACATCATTGCTGCACTGCGGCAACGGCTGGAGCCGGTGTTCGTGCCGCGCCGCGTGGTGCAGGTCAAGGCCTTCCCGCGCGAAGGCACGGGCAAGCTCACGGTGCGGGCGCTGCGCGAATTTGCGCTGGCCCAGCTGGCCGACGACCAGACGCCGGTGCAGATGGCGCACACGGTGCCGGTCGACCACCCGGCCTTTGCCGGCCATTTCCCCGGCCAGCCGCTGGTGCCCGGCGCGTTGCTGCTGGCGGAGGTCATGGAGGTCGTGCGACGCGTGCCGGCGCTGTCGGCACGGCTCGGCCCGAGCCCGACGCTCGCGGCCGCCAAGTTCCTGGCGCCCGTGCGGCCTGGCAGCACGCTGTCCATCGAGCTGCATCCCGAGGCCGGAACCGGCCGCGGCGTGCGTTTCGACGTGCGCTGTGACGGCGTGGTGGCTGTCACCGGCCGCTGGACGGCTGTGCCAGAGTCGGCGGGATGAAGCACACCGACGCCGAAACGCGCGCCGTGGACGAAGCGGCGCGCCAGACCGCCCGCCCGACGCCCCAGCAGGGCGACTGGGCGCGCGCGCCCGAGCGCAGCAACATGCTGGCGCTGCGCTTCATCTGCCTGATGGCGCTGGTGTGCGGACGGCACGTCACGCGGCTGCTGCTGCCGCCGATCAGCCTGTACTTCCTGCTGTTCGCGCCGGCGCCGCGCCGCCACATCAAGCGCTACCTGTTCCGGGCCATCGGCCCGCGCGCGGGCTGGGTCGACGGCTACCGCCTGCTGCACGCGTTTTCCTCCACCGTGCTCGACCGCGTGTACTTCCTGCGCGGGCGCATGGACCTGTTCAAGCTGAAGATCGAAGGCAACGGCCCGATCGAGGCGGAGGCGGCCGAAGGGCGGGGCGCCTTCCTGCTCGGCGCCCACATCGGCAGCTTCGAGGTGCTCGGCGCCTGCAAGCAGCAGAAGCACCAGAACCGCATGCGGCTGGCGATGCTGATGTACCCGGACAACGCGCAGCGCATCACCGCCATCCTGAACGCCATCGCGCTGCCCGAGATGCGGCCCCACGTGATCGCGCTCGGCCGGCCGCATTCGATGCTCGCGCTGCGCGACTGGCTCGACGGCGGCGGCCTCGGCGGCATGCTGGCCGACCGCACGCTGCCGGGCAGCGAGGAGCAGCCGGCGAACCAGCGCGGCAACAACATCGTGCTGCCTTTCCTTGGGCAGCCGGCCGTCTTCAACGACGGCCCGTTCCGGCTGGCGGCGCTGCTGCGCCGCAAGGTGTTCTTCATGGCCGGCATGTACGGCGGCGGTGCCCGCTACGATGTCCGGTTCGACCCGCTGGCCGACTTCGGCACGCCGTTCGCCGATGCCGCGGAGCGTGAACGCCGCATCCGAAGCGCGGTCGAAGCCTATGTGGCCCGCCTCGAGGCGCTGTGCCGCGCCTACCCGTACAACTGGTTCAATTTTCATGATTTCTGGCTCGAAGATGCGGCTTGATCGGCTTTGCAGGGTTGTGGTGCTGGCGGTGGCTTTCTGTGCCGCGCCGGCGTGGGCGGCATTCGACCTGCCCGAACTGATGGGCCTGCTGGCCCGGCAGAAGAGCGGCGAGGCGCGCTTCACCGAGCAGCGCTTCGTGCACGGCCTCGAAGGCCCGCTCGACGCGAGCGGCACGCTGAGCTTCGAGGCGCCCGACAAGCTGGTGCGCCGCACGCTGTCGCCGCGCATCGAGACCATGTCCGTGGACGGCAACACGCTGACCCTGTCGCGCGGCAACCGCAACCGCACGCTGGCGCTGGACAGCATGCCCGAGCTGCTGGGCCTGGTCGAAGCCATGCGCGGCACGCTGAGCGGTGACGGCGCCACGTTGCAGCGCTACTTCAAGAGCACCGTGACCGGCGCCGCCGGCAAGTGGACGCTCGACCTCACGCCCAACGACAGCCGGCTGGCCGCGCAGGTGCGCAGCATGCGCATCACCGGCCGCAACAGCGAGGTGCTGGGGCTGGAGATGGAGTTCGTGGGCGGTGACCGCTCGGTCATGCACATCTCGCCCAACGCGCCGCCGTCGGTGCTGCCGGCCGGCGCCCCCGGGCGCGCGACACCGTGAGCCTGGCGCAGGCGGGCGGCCCGCCGGGGTGGTCGCGCCGCATCGTCGTTCTGCTGGCGTGGTTGCTGGTCGTGGCCCTCGGCGCGGTCGTCATCGCGCGCACCCAGATCGGCGCCGACCTGTCGGCCTTTCTCCCCAAGAGCCCGGACCTGCGCCAGCGCGTGCTGATCGAGCAGCTGCAAAGCGGCGTCGCCTCGCGCACGCTGATGCTGGGTTTCGAGGGCGGCAGCGTCGCGCAGCGCGCTGACGTCTCGCGCGCCGTCGGCAAGGCGATGCGCGAGAGCCAGCTCTTCGACCTGGTGCAGAACGGCGACGTGAGCGACTGGAGCGAGGCCGGCACCTGGGTGTTCCAGCACCGCTACCAGCTCTCGTCCGGCGTGATGCCGGGGCAGTTCACCGCCGAAGGGCTGCGCGAAGCCATCGTCGACACGCTGTCGATGCTCGGCACGCCGGCCGGCAATGCGATCAAGCCCTTGCTCGACAGCGATCCGACGGGCGAGACCCAGCGCATCGCGATGGAGCTGGTGCCGGCCAGCGCACCGCGCAGCGAGGCTGGCGTCTGGATGTCGCGCGAGGCGCCGCGTGCGCTCATGATCGCCACCACGCGCGCGGCCGGTGGCGACCTCGATGCGCAGGCCGTCGCCATCGCCCGTGTGCAGGCCGCCTACGAAGCCGCCGCGCGCGGCATGGGCGAGGCCGCGCCGAAGCTGTTGTTGAGCGGACCGCCCGTGTTCTCGGTGATGAGCCGCGAAAAGATCAAGACCGAAGCCATTCACCTCGCGGTGGTGGGCGGCATCGTGATGAGCGTGCTGTTGCTGCTGGCTTTTGCCTCGCCGCGCGCGCTGGTCATTGCCTTCCTGCCGGTGGCCACGGGCGTGGTGGTGGGCACCGCGTCGGTCAGCCTCGTGTTCGGCTCGGTGCACGGGCTCACGCTGGGCTTCGGCAGCACGCTGATCGGCGAGACGGTCGACTACGCCATCTACTACCTGATCCAGGCGCGCGGCGCGGCCGTGGCCGGCACCGGCTGGCAGCGCTGGCGCGAGGTGCATTGGCCTACTGTGCGGCTGGGCCTGCTGACCTCCGTGTGCGGCTTTGCGGCGCTGGTGTTCTCGGGCTTTCCGGGGCTGGCGCAGCTGGGCGTGTTCTCGATCGCCGGACTGGTGTCGGCCGCGCTCGCCACGCGCTACGTGCTGCCCGTGCTGGCACCCGATGGCGCGACCGGCATGGGCATGCGCCGGCACATGGCGCGCCTGGCCGGCCTGCTGGTGCGCGGCCTGCCGCGCCTGCGCTGGCCGCTGGCGGCGCTCGGCTTGGCGGCGCTCGCGCTGGTGCTGTGGCAGGGCGGCCACCTGTGGCGCGCCGACCTGAGCGCGATGAGCCCCGTGCCGCGCTCGGCCCAGCAGCTCGACGAGATGCTGCGCAAGGACATCGGCGCCAGCGACGGCGGCGTGCTCGTGGTGGCCTTCGGCGACGACGAACAGGCCGCACTGCGCCACACCGAGGCCGCGGCCGCGCGCCTCGATGCATTGGTCGACAAGGGCGAGCTCAGCGGCTACGAAGCCGTGACCCGCGTGCTGCCCAGCGTGGCCGCGCAAACGGCGCGCCAGGCCAGCCTGCCCGACGCCGACACGCTGCGTGCCAACCTGGCCGAGGCGACCAAGGGCCTGCCGCTGCCGGCATCGCGCCTCGGACCCTTCGTGGCCGACGTGGAGGCCGCGCGCAAGCAAGCGCCCGTGCAGCGCGCCGACCTCATGGGCGGCCCGCTGGGCTCCGTGGTCAACACGCTGATGTACGAGCGACCGGGTGGTGGCTGGTCCACGCTGGTCGTGCTGCATCCCGGCCCGGGCTTCGAACAGGGGCGCCTCGAGGAGGCGCTGGCCGGTCTGCCCGAAGTGCAGGTGGTGGACGTCGGCCGCGAGCTCGGCGGCCTCTACCAGCGCTACCTGCACGAGGCCTTCGTGCAGGTGCTGCTCGGCGCGCTGGCGGTGGTGGTGCTGCTGGGCGTGTACCTGCGCTCGTGGCGCCGGCTGCTGGCCGTGTGCCAGCCGCTGCTGTTCGCGGTGGTGCTCACGCTGGGTGGCATGGCGCTGGCGCAGGCGGCGCTCGGCATCCTGCACCTCGTGGGGCTGCTGCTGATCGTCGCCGTGGGATCGAACTACGCGCTCTTCTTCGACCAGCTGCGCACGACCGGTCGCGCCGACGAAGACACGCTGGCCTCGCTGATGCTGGCCAACCTCACGACGGTGGTGTCGTTCGGGCTGATCGCGATCTCGGACATTCCGGCGCTGTCGTCCATCGGCCGCGTGGTCGCGCCGGGCGCCTTGCTGGCGCTGCTGCTGTCGGCCGCGTTCGCGCGCAACGTGGCGCCCGGGAAGGGCCCAAGCCCACAGCGACCGCGCTGATGGGAAAATCCGGACCCACCATGTCGTCGCCTTCCGCCCCTTCCACCCGTTCTGCCGCCTCCGAATCCTGGCCCTGGCCGCCGGCCATGCGCGCCAGCGCGGCCGTGCATGTGGCCGCGTTGGGCGCGGGCGTGCTGGTGCCGGGCGCGTGGCCCTGGGCGCTCGGCGCGGTGGCGCTGAACCATGCGCTGATCACCGGTGCGGGCCTCACGCCGCGCAGCAACCTGCTCGGCCCGAACGTCACGCGCCTGCCCGAAGCCGCCGCTGCGCGTCGCGAGGTGGCGATCACCATCGACGACGGGCCCGAGCCCGAGGTCACGCCCCGCGTGCTCGACCTGCTGGACGCCCACGGCCAGCGCGCCACCTTCTTCTGTATCGCCGAGCGCGTGCTGGCGCATCCTGCGCTGGCGCGCGCGATCGTCGCGCGCGGCCACAGCATCCAGAACCACACGGCGCGGCATCGGCACAACTTCTCCTTCCTCGGCCCGCGTGGCTTCGCGGCGGAGATCACGCGCGCGCAGGACATCCTGACCGACGTGACTGGCCAGCGCCCGACCTGTTTCCGCGCGCCCGCCGGCCTGCGCAACCCTTTCCTCGAACCCGTGCTGCACCGCCTCGGCCTCTCGCTCGTGAGCTGGACGCGGCGCGGTTTCGACACCCGCGAAGGCGACGCCGCCAAGGTGATGGCGCGCCTCGCCCACCACCTGCAGGCACGCGACATCCTGCTGCTGCACGACGGCAATGCCGCGCGCACCGCCGCAGGACAACCCGTCTTGCTGGAAGTCCTGCCCTTGTTGCTCCAACGCCTGCGCACCGATGGATTGCGCGCCGTGACCCTGCCTGAAGGATTGAAGACCGCATGAGCGCCGTGATGCCATCGACGATGACCACCGACCAAGCCTGGCGCGAGCTGCACGAAGCCGCGACCGTGCCCTACAAGAAGGGCGGCACCTTCGCCTGGCAGTTCGCGCGCGGCAAGCTCGGGCGCGACCCGGTGTTCCGCGGCCTGCTCGAACGCGGGCTGATCGACGCGCAGCACCGACGCGTGGTCGACATCGGCTGCGGACAGGGCCTCTTCGTGAGCCTGCTGGCGTCGATGAGCACGATGCAGCAACAGGGACGTTGGCCGGCCTCCTGGGCCGCCACGCCCGCTGCCGCGGACTACACGGGCATCGAACTGATGCCGAAGGACGTGGCGCGCGCCGAGGCGTCGGTCGGCCATCTGAAGCCGACGCCGCGGCTGGTGTGCGCCGACATGTGCTCGGCCGCCTTGCCCGACTGCGACCTGGTCGTGATCCTCGACGTGCTGCACTACGTGGACCTCGCCGCGCAGGAGGGCGTCTTGACCCGCGTGCGCGACGCGCTGCGCCGTGGCGGCAACCCGAAGGCGCGCCTGCTGCTGCGCGTGGGCGACGCGTCGAGCACGCGCGGTTTCGCGATCAGCCAGTGGGTCGATCGCACCGTGACGCGCATCCGCGGCCACAAGGTCTCGCCGACCTGGGGCCGCCCGCTGGCCGAGTGGATCGCCGTGCTGCAGCGCTTGGGTTTCCGCGTGCAGAGCATGCCGATGAGCGAAGGCACGCCCTTTGCCAACGTGCTGCTGGTGGCCGACCTGGAGACTGCCGCTTGACGGCACCGCAGACGCTCGACCGCGCGGGCATCGCCGCGCGCATTCCGCACAGCGGCAGCATGTGCCTGCTGGAGCGCCTCGAAGGCTGGAACGCCGAATCGATCCATTGCAGCACCACGACGCACAGCCAGGCGGACAACCCGCTGCGCACCGAGAGCGGCCTGCTCGCGCCCAACGCCATCGAGTACGCGGCGCAGGCCATGGCGCTGCACGGCGGCCTGCTGGCCGTCGAGGGCAGCACACCGTCGGCCGGCTTCCTGGCCAGTGCGCGCAACGTGAAGCTGGCGGTGGCGCGGCTGGACGACATCGCCGGAGCGTTGCAGGTGCGCGCGAAGCGCCTGTCCGGCGACGACCGACAGGTCTTGTATGAATTCACGGTGGCGGCCGACGACGGCCGCCTGCTGGCCGAGGGCCGGGCCGTGGTGGTCTTGAACACGCCGCTGGCGGACATGGGAAGCACACCGTCATGAGTTTCGAAGGAAAACGCACACTGATCACCGGCGCCAGCGGCGCGCTCGGCGCGGCCATGGCGGAGCGTTTTGCGCGCGACGGCGCCACCGTGCTGCTGCATGCGAACTCGCGGCCCGAGGCCATCGAGCAACTGGCCGCGTCGATCACCGCCGCCGGCGGCAAGGCGGAATGCCATGTGTTCGACCTGCGCAGCGACGAGGCCTGCGCGGCCGGCTGCGCACGCATCCTCGAAGGCGGCGCGGTGCAGATCCTCGTCAACAACGCGGGCGTGCACGACGATGCTGTGCTGCCCGGCATGCGCGCGGAGCAATGGCACAAGGTGATCGACGTGTCGCTCAACGGCTTCTTCCGCGTGACCCAGCCGCTGCTGCTGCCGATGATGCGCACCCGTTGGGGGCGTGTGCTGAACATCTCGTCCGTCGCCGCCATCGCGGGGAACAAGGGGCAGGTGAACTATGCCGCGGCCAAGGGCGCGCTGAACAGCGCGACCAAGGCACTGTCGCTCGAAGTGGCGTCGCGCGGCGTGACCGTGAACGCGATCGCGCCCGGGATCATCGCCTCGCCGATGGCCGACGCGGTGTTCGATCCCGCGCTCATCAACCAGATGGTGCCCGTGAAGCGCGCCGGAACGCCGCAGGAAGTGGCGGCGCTGGCAGCGTTCCTGGCAAGCGATGAAGCCGCGTACATCACGGGTCAGGTGATCTCGATCAACGGCGGGATGATCTAAGGCCCTGCTGCTTCGTTTTTCATTGCGGCGAGCAGGGCATCCACTTCACCCTGGAGCCCGGCAGGTGGTGCGGTGTGGGCGGCCCCTCTGTGCCGCCGAGGAGCGCAGCGTTTCGCGGATCAGGGCTCGCAGCTGTTTGAGCCGAAGGCGAGTTCTGCGAGACCCCGCGAAACGCGAGCACCGCAGGGGAGCCGCGAAGCGGCCGGCACAGTGGGGCCGACCGCGCCGTGCCGCCTGTCGGGCGCTCCCAAAAGGCCTAAAGAGGCAGCGTATCGAACGCAGCGTAGGCCGTAGCCAGCCAAGACTTCACGCGCTGCCGTTCCAGCAATCCAAGCGCATGCGGCCCTTCGCGGTCGTTCACCGCCTTCCAGAAACTCGTGTTCTGCGCATCGATCTTGCGCATGCTGGCTTCGTGCAAACGCGGCAAGGCGATCACGCGCGCCCCATTCGCATTGGCCTTCGACAGCGACTGCGAAGCCAGCAGCATCCCGAAGTCGCTGCCGCGCCCGTAGTTCTGCACCACGATGTAGTTGGGCCGATTGCCGAAGGTGTCGATCAGCGTGCCGAGCAGGTCGGTGGAGTCCTTGCCGTCGTCCAGCACGTGCCAGAAGTTGACCGTGACGTCGATCTCCTCGAACACGTCGAACAGGTCGGATTCCTTGATCCAGCGCGACAGCGGCGCCAGCGTCTGCGCCGCGAGGTCGACGATCACGCTCTGCTTCGGGTTGGTCTCGAAGCCGTTCACCACCGTGTCCAGGCCTTCGAAACTGTCGACCACCACGGGCGAGGCAAAGCCCTCGTAGAAGCGGGTGAAGGAGCTGTGCGAACGGTCGGTGTCGAAGCCGGTGAAAGGTCGGCTGCGATCGATGAAGTACTGGGCCAGCACGCGTGCCGTGACCGATTTGCCGACACCGCCTTTTTCGCCGCCGATGAAGTTGATGGAGCTCATGAGTGGTTGCTGCCTCGAATGGGTTGAGGGGTGGAGGAGGGCGGATTCATTCTAGGGGTCGCCTGTCACGCCACTGTGGCTAGCGACCCCGCTTGCTCATGCCCTGCAGCAAGGGATGTGCCTGCAGGCGCTGCTGCAGCCGTTTCTTCCATGGAGCCGGCAGCACTGACGTGTCGATCATCGCGGGCCACTGGTCGCGCGCGAGGCGGGCCGTGTCTGCGACGACGCGCCGCATGCGCGGCTCATGCACGCCAGCCGAGAAGCAGAACGCGCGCACGTTGGCGGGCGTGAACATCGCGGTGCGACGGGCTGGGGTCGCACCGACTGGGGCCGGCAGCAGCGGCAACGCGTGGCCCTCGACGCCCTGCAGCGCCGCATAGGCCACGATGTCGTAGGCCGGCGCCAGGCGCGGTGCGACGCCATCGGGGTACAGCACGCCGAAGTTCTTCAGGTGGGCATCCGGGTTGCCCAGCAGGTCGTTGACCACGAGCCGGCGCACCAGTTCGAGCACGGCGTCTTCGCCCAACGATGGAAAGGCGCGCATCGCGAGCGCCATGTCGAGGTAGCTCCCGCTGTACTTGTGCATCGGGTCGACCGCGAGCACCTGCGCGAAGTCTTCGAAGTGGATGCGGCGCGCGCCGTCGCGGTCGAAACGTGTGACGGCCAGGAACTCGGGCTCGTCCGGCAGCGCATAGCTGTGCTCCGCCGCGATGGCCGACAGCGGCGCAAGTTCGGCGTGGCACACCTCGACGCCCGCCACCCCGGCCATCTGCAGCGAAAGCATTTCGAGCTGCGGCATGTGAGGCCGGCCGGCCACCGGCAGCTTGGCGATCACCCGCGTGCTGGCGCCGGCCCGAACGCGCGCCACATAGCGGCCGCCCTGACGGCGCAGGCCCAGCTTGGGCTGCACGCCCGAGACCGAGATGCCCTGCGGCATCGGCAACTCGACCACCGACATCTCGAGCGCGTCCTGGTCCTGCGTGATGAGCCGCTGCAGCGTGCCGCGGTCCACCGACACCGGGCGCGCGGCCACGGCGCCGGGCAGGTCGCCGCCGCAGGCCGCCAGCAATTCGAAGTGATCGTTCTCGCGGCAACCGCGCAGCTGCGCGATGTGGCTGCGCAGCACGCCTTCGGGCAGCAGGTTCTGGAAGAAGCCGGGCAACTGGCCGCCTTGGGCGTTGAACAGCGGGTTCTTCACGTCGCTCCACAGCGCGGCCTGGGCCGCAGGGTCGCTCGCGACCATCGACAGCGAGAGCACGCCGGGCGGCGGGTTGGCGATCAACTCGGGCTCCGCCACGAAGCGGCATAGGTCGGCGTACTGGAACAGCTTGCCGAGGCGGTGCGCGCCGAGCGAAATCTCGAGGATCTTGACGTTCATGGCGGTGAGCGGCGGCCCCGCACGTAGGGCGGCGCGGCAGGCGCTTCGGCCAGCGCCCGGCCGACACGCGTGGCGACGGGGCGGTAGCCGGGATCGACGGCCGTGCCTTCACCGAAGCCCTTGGGCGCGAGCTGCAATTCGAGCCCCAGCGCATCGACCAGCGCGAGCAGCGACGACAGCTGCGGATTGCCCTTCAGGCTCAGGGCATTGCGCACCGAGCGCTCGGTGAGCCCCGAACGCAGGGCGATCTCGGCGTTCGTGAGGCCGGTGGCCCCGCGACGCGCCGTGAGGGCGGTGATGAGTTCCTGCTTGTCCACGGAAAGATATTACCGCAAATGCCTATTTCGGAAACATATTTCCGATGCGAAGAACCTACTTGGGTATCAGCGTGAAGAGCGGCATGACCACGCCCATCACCCAGTTCTGCCCGAAATCAAGGGCTGCCCGGCGGTACTTCTCGTCGGCCTGCGCGGCCAGCAGGTCGAGCCGTGCCACCACCTTCGACAGCTCGCGATCGGCCACGAGGTTGCGCCCGCGCTCGCTGATCTCGGTGGCCAGCAGCAGCGGCTGGCCGTCGGGGCCGGTCTTGGAAGAGATGAGCCAGAGCGAAATCTCGAAGTTGCGCGCCGTGCGGTAGCTGTTCTCGGCATCGACCCCGTCGATCATGGTCTGGTCCCAGGTGTTGCCGTTGGCCTGCTTGAGCATCGAGGCCCATCCGACGACCAGCGCCGCCACGCGGTCGCCCTGGTAGGCCTGCGGACCGGTCTCGAAGGCCAGGCGGATGGCGTCGATGCCGGTGGCGCCGCGCAGCTCGGGCAGCGGCGTGCCCTGCAGGACCGCGTCCCAGGTGCGCTGCGTGGCTTCTTCCATGCTGGCGGCCGACTTGCGCCATTCGCGCGGGTTGCGCCGGTACAGCGTGGTCTGCACACGGCGCACCGATTGCAGGTTGTCGCGCAGCGACAGGTTGGCGATGCGGTTGGTGGCCGATTGCAGCCATTCCTGGTTGCCGTAGGGCTCGGCGCGCTCGGTGGAACGGAAGGAGGAACAGCCCGTCAGCGCCAGCGGCGCGAGCAGGGCGGCCGCGGTGCCCGCCAGCAGGCAGGTGCGTCGCGCCGCGAGAGGAGAAGCCAGGGAATCGCTCATGCCCTGACGTTATCATCCACGGCTGGGGCGGCGGCCCGCTTCAAGCTGCGGGCCCGTGCAATTTTCCTTACAAATCAATACCTTGGCGCTACGCCAAGGCAGGGCGACAAGTCGTGCGTCTTAACTCCATCAAGCTCTCGGGCTTCAAGTCGTTCGCCGAACCCACCAACTTCCTGCTGCCGGGCCAACTGGTCGGGGTGGTGGGTCCGAACGGCTGCGGCAAGTCGAACATCATGGATGCCGTGCGCTGGGTGCTCGGCGAGTCGCGTGCGTCGGAACTGCGCGGCGAGTCGATGCAGGACGTGATCTTCAACGGCACGACCACCCGCAAGCAGGCCAGCCGCTCGAGCGTCGAACTGGTGTTCGACAACGCCGACCACCGCGCCGGCGGCCAGTGGAACCAGTTCACCGAAATCGCCGTGCGCCGCGTGCTCACGCGCGACGGCACCAGCAGCTACTACATCAACAACCAGCCGGTGCGTCGCCGCGACGTGCAGGACGTGTTCCTGGGCACCGGCCTCGGCCCGCGCGCCTACGCCATCATCGGCCAGGGCACGATCAGCCGGATCATCGAATCCAAGCCCGAAGAACTGCGCCTGTTCCTCGAAGAAGCCGCCGGTGTCTCCAAGTACAAGGAGCGCCGCCGCGAAACCGAGAACCGCCTGGGCGACACGCGCGAGAACCTCACGCGCGTCGAAGACATCCTGCGCGAACTCAACGCCAACCTCGAAAAGCTCGAGAAGCAGGCCGAGGTGGCGGCGCGCTACAACGCGCTGCAGGGCGACGCCACGAAGAAGCAGCACCAGCTGTGGTTCCTCAAGCGCGGCGAAAGCGATGCCGACCAGGCCAAGATCAAGGCCGATTCCGAAAAGGCCATCAACGACCTCGAATCGCGCACCGCCGACCTGCGCCGTATCGAGTCCGAACTCGAAACCGTGCGCCAGGCCCACTACGGCGCAGGCGACCTGGTGAACCAGGCGCAAGGCAAGCTGTACGAAGCCAGCGCCGAAGTCGGCCGGCTCGAAGGCGAGATCCGCTTCGTGGTCGAAGGCCGCCAGCGCGTCGAGCAACGCCTGGTGCAACTGCGCGAACAGATGGGCCAATGGGGCCGTCGCCGCGAAGAGGCCGAGGCCGAGATCGAGACGCTGGCCGGTGCCGGCGTGGATGCCGAAGAGCAGGCCATCCTGCTGGCCGCGCAGCTCGAAGAGCACGACGCGCGCCTGCCTGACCTCGAAGAGGCCGTGCAGCGTGCGCAGAACGAAGCCAACACCCAGCGCGCGACGGTGTCGCAGGTGCAGCAGCAGATCCAGGTGCTGGCCGCCGACCAGCGCAACATCGAAGACCAGAGCCGCCAGCTCACGCTGCGCAGCGAACGCCTGCGCGCCGACCAGAACGCGCTGGCCGCGCCCGACGAGGACCGGCTGACCGAAATGCAGGAGCAGCTGGCCGCGGCGCAGGAAACCGCCAGCGAATCCGACGCCCGCCTGCAGGAACTGCAGGAGGCCGTGCCGCAACTCGACGAAGACCGCCGTGCCAAGCAGCAGGCCGTCAACACCGAGGGCGCCCGACATGCCGAGTTCTCGGCCCGCCTCGAAGCGCTGCGTGCGCTGCAGGAGAAGGTCAAGACCGACGGCAAGCTCGCCCCCTGGCTCGCCAAGCATGGCCTCGACGGCCTGCAGGGCCTGTGGAGCCGCATCCACATCGAACAGGGTTGGGAGAACGCGCTCGAATCCGCACTGCGCGAGCGCCTGGGCGCGCTCGAAGTCAGCCGGCTCGACATGGTGCGTGCCTTCGGCAACGACGCGCCGCCTGCCAAGCTGGCCTTCTACAGCCCGCCCGCCGCTGGCGTGCCGCAGGGCGCGGGTGCGCTGCCCAAGCTGTCGAGCCTGCTGCGCCTGAACGACGCCGGCCAGCAGGCGCTACTGAACGACTGGCTGCACGGCTGCTACACGGCCGAGAGTTTCGAAGAGGCGCTGGCCCAGCGCGCCACGCTGCAGCCCGGCGAAGTGATCTACGTGCGCAGCGGCCACGCCGTGTCGTCGCACAGCGTGAACTTCTACGCGCCCGATTCCGAGCAGGCCGGCCTCCTGGCCCGCCAGCAGGAAATGGAAAACCTCGAGCGCCAGCTCAAGGCCCAGACGCTCATCAACGAAGAGGCGCGCACCGCGCTGGTCCGCGCCGAAGCGGCCTACGGCGATGCCGCGCAGCGCCTCGTCACGGCGCGCCGCGAAGCCGCCGAAACGCAGTCGCGCGCCCATGAACTGCAGGTCGAAACGCTGCGCATGACGCAGCTCGCCGAACAGACCCGCGCGCGCAGCCAGCAACTGGCCGCCGACCTCGGTGAGGTCGATGCCCAGCTCGAAGAACTGCAGGAAAAGCGCATCGCCGCCGAAGGTCGCTTCGAAGAACTCGACATGCAGCTGGCCGACAGCCAGGAGCGCCATGCGCAGCTCGACGAGCGTGTGATCGAAGCCGGCCGCGCGCTCACGGCCAGCCGCGAACAGCACCGCAGCCTCGAGCGACAGGCGCAGGAAGCCACCTTCTCGCAGCGCACGCTCGAAGCGCGCCGCGGCGAACTGAACCGCAGCATCGAAACCGCCTCGCAGCAGACCGTCTCGCTGACCGACGAAGACGAGCGCGCCCGCGCCGAACTCAGCCGCCTGTCGGATGCCGCCGCGCAAGCCGGCCTGCAGGACGCGCTGTCGCTCAAGCTGGAGCGCGAGACCGCCTTGGGCGCGGCCCGCAGCCAGTACGACGACCTCACGCTCAAACTGCGCGCCAGCGACGAGCGCCGGCTGCAGCTGGAGCGCGAACTCGATCCGCTGCGCCAGCGCATCACCGAGTTCCAGCTCAAGGAGCAGGCCGCGCGCCTGGGCGTCGAGCAGTACCAACAGCTGCTGGACGACGCCGGCGCCGACCTCGAGGCGGTCGCGCAATCGATCGAGACCGAGAAGGTGCGCCTGACCGGCCTGCAAAGCGAAATCGACCGCCTGAACCGCGAGGTGGTCGCGCTCGGCGCCGTCAACCTCGCCGCGCTCGACGAACTCGCGATTGCGAGCGAGCGCAAGATCTTCCTCGACGCCCAGTCGGCCGACCTGAACGAAGCCATCGGCACGCTCGAAGACGCCATTCGCAAGATCGACGCCGAAACGCGTGACCTGCTCGGCGGCACCTTCAAGATCGTCAACGAGCACTTCAGCCGCATGTTCCCGGAGTTGTTCGGCGGCGGCAACGCCAAGCTGATGATGACGGGCGACGAAATCCTCGATTCCGGCGTGCAGGTCATGGCCCAGCCGCCCGGCAAGAAGAACCAGACCATCCACCTGCTCTCGGGCGGCGAGAAGGCGCTCACGGCCATTGCGCTCGTGTTCGCCATCTTCCAGCTGAACCCGGCGCCTTTCTGCCTGCTGGACGAAGTGGACGCGCCGCTGGACGACGCCAACACCGAACGCTATGCCAAACTCGTCTCCGCCATGAGCCGTGAAACCCAGTTCCTTTTCATCAGCCACAACAAGATCGCCATGGAAATGGCCGAACAGCTGATCGGCGTGACCATGCAGGAGCAGGGCGTGTCGCGCATCGTTGCGGTCGACATGGAGTCGGCGGTCTCGATGGTCGAAGCGGCATAAGGCAGGCGCGCGCATGAGCAATCTCACCCTCGCCCTGGCGATCCTCGGCGGCCTCGTTCTCGCGGCCGTCGTGGCCTACAACACTCTGATGTCGCGCCGCAACGCGCCGCGCCAGCCCGATGCGGTCGACGTCGCCCTGGCCGAAGCCGAGCGCGCGCTGGCCGGCGGCAGCGACGGCGGCGTGGAGCCGATGCTCCATGCCGACCCGAGCCAGGTGGCCGGCAGCGACCGCCACGAGCCGCTGTTCGATCCCGACCTGCCCGCGCCCAGCGGCATGCCCGTGCCCACCGGCGAGCGCCGTGGCGGGCTTGATCCGCTGATCGACGTGATCGCGCCCATTTCGCTCGAAGGCCTGGCCTCGGGCGATGCCGCGCTCGCGTCCATGCCGTCGACGCGCCGCGCCGGCAGCAAGCCGGTGGCCATTGAAGGCCTGAACGACCTCACCAGCCAGTGGGAGCCGCCGGCGCCCGGGCAGCGCTACCGCGCGTTCCAGGTCGGCGTGCAGTTGGCCAACCGCACCGGGGCGCTCAACGAGATCGAGTACTCCGAGTTCGTGGTCAAGGCGCAGGCGTTTGCCGACGCGGTGAACGGTGCGCCCGAATTTCCTGAAATGCTCGACGAAGTGGCGCGTGCCCGCGAGCTCGACCAGTTCGCCAGCGCGCACGACGCGCAGCTGGGCTTTGTGCTGCGTGCGCTGCATGCGGCCTGGAGCCCGGGCTACGTGCAGCAGAACGCTGCGCGGCTGGGCTTTGTCGCTGGGATTATCCCGGGCCGCATGGTGCTGCCGACCAGCGAGGCCGGCCTGCCGCCGATCCTCGGGCTCTCGTTCGACACCCAGGCCGCGCTGGCCGACGATCCGGCGCAATCGGCCATTCGCGAGCTCAGCCTGAGCCTCGATGTGCCGCAGGTCGATCGTGGCGAAGAGCCGTTCCGCCGCATGCGTGAAGCTGCTGCCACGCTCGCCCGCGAGATGGACGGCGTGGTGACCGACAGCGACGGCCAGTTGCTGCGCGACGAAACCATGGACGTGATCGGCACCGACCTCGAGCAGCTGTACGACACGCTCGACGCACGCGATCTCGCCGCGGGTTCGCCGCTGGCGCGTCGCCTCTTCAGCTGATCCGTCTTTTTCCCGAGGGACCCCCCATGACAACGCGCGACGAAGCGGCACGCGAAGCCGCCGCACTGAGCGAGCAGCTGCATCGCCACGCCCATCTCTACTACGTGCTCGACGCCCCCGAGCTGCCCGACGCCGAGTACGACAAGATGTTCCAGCGCCTGCAGGTGCTGGAGACCGAGTTTCCCGAACTGCGCACGCCCGATTCGCCGACGCAGCGCGTGGGCGGCACGGTGCTCGACAGCCTGGCCAAGGTGCGCCACCGGGTGCCGATGCTGTCGATCCGCACCGAGACCGACATCACGCCCGCCGGCGCCAGCGCCTTCGACGCACGCGTGCGCCGCGAGTTGGGCCTGGCCGAAGACGCGCCGCAGATCAGCTACGTCTGCGAACTCAAGTTCGACGGGCTGGCCATGAGCCTGCGCTACGAACACGGCGTGCTGGTGCAGGCCGCCACGCGCGGCGACGGCGAGGTGGGCGAAGACGTCACGCAGAACATCCGCACCGTGCGCGAGATTCCGCTCAAGCTCAAGGGCGCGGCCCCGCCCGTGGTCGAGGTGCGTGGCGAGGTCTACATGAAGCGTGCCGATTTCGACGCTCTTAACGAGCGCCAGCGCCAGAAGATCGCCGCCGGGCAGAAGAACGAGAAGGTGTTCGTCAACCCGCGCAACGCGGCGGCCGGCGCGGTGCGCCAGCACGACCCGGCGATCGCGGCAGAGCGCCCGCTGAGCTTCTTTGCCTACGGCCTGGGCGAGGTTTCGCCCGCGACCGACGGCGGCCCCGACATCGCGACCCAGTTCGACTGGCTGCAGCAGTTCCACGCCTGGGGCTTTCCGGTGGCCACGCAGACCGCGCGGGCGACCGGTGCTATTGAACTGATAGCGTTCCACGAAACCATCGGCCGCCAGCGCGATGCGCTGCCGTACGACATCGACGGCGTGGTCTACAAGGTCGACAGCCTGGAGCTGCAGCGCCAGCTGGGCTTTGTCTCGCGCGAACCGCGCTGGGCCGTGGCCCACAAGTACCCGGCGCAGGAGCAGCTGACCGAGGTGGTCGGCATCGAGATCCAGGTGGGCCGCACCGGCAAGCTCACGCCGGTCGCCAAGCTGGCGCCGGTGTTCGTCGGCGGCGTGACCGTGACCAACGCCACGTTGCACAACGAAGACGAAGCCCGCCGCAAGGATGTGCGCGTGGGCGATACGGTGATCGTGCGGCGCGCCGGCGACGTGATTCCCGAAGTGGTGGGCGTGGCGCCCGACAGCCTGGCCAAGCCGGACGACCAGCGCGGCGCGGTCTTCACCATGCCGCACAAGTGCCCCGTGTGCGATTCCGAGGCGGTGCGGGAGGAGGGCGAGGTCGACTACCGCTGCACCGGCGGCCTGTTCTGCGCGGCGCAGCGCAAGGAGGCCATCCTGCATTTCGCGGCACGTCGCGCGGTCGACGTCGACGGGCTGGGCGACAAGCTGGTCGAACAGCTGGTCGATGCCAACCTGATCCGCACCTTGCCCGACCTCTACAAGCTCGGTTTCGTCACGCTGGCGGGCCTGGACCGCATGGCGGAGAAGTCGGCGAAGAACCTTGTCGATGCGCTAGAAGCCTCGAAGAAGACCACGCTGCCGCGCTTTTTGTTCGGCCTGGGCATCCGCCATGTCGGCGAGAGCACGGCGAAGGACCTCTCCAAGCATTTCGGCAAGCTCGACGCCATCATGGAGGCGACCGAGGAGCAGCTGCTCGAGGTCAACGACGTCGGCCCGGTGGTGGCGCAGAGCCTGCGCACCTTCTTCGACCAGCCGCACAACCGCGAGGTGGTCGAGCAGCTGCGCGCCTGTGGCCTGACCTGGGAAGAGTTCGAGCCCGAGGCCCGCGCGCCCAAGCCTTTGGCGGGACTGACCTTCGTGATCACCGGCACCCTTCCTACGCTGGGCCGCGACGAAGCGAAGGATAAATTGGAGGCAGCCGGCGCCAAGGTGGCCGGCTCCGTCAGCAAGAAGACCCACTACCTCGTGGCCGGGGAAGAGGCCGGCAGCAAGCTGGACAAGGCGCGCGACCTCGGCGTCACGGTGATTGACGAGGCGCGTATGCTGGAGATCCTCGCCAGCGGTGTTCCGCCGGCACCCGACGCCTGAGTCGCCCGGCGCCCGGGATCCAGGCCTTTACCGGCCGTTACGCGACTTCACACCAGCGCAGTCAACAGGGTCTACAAGCGGGCGTTGAACGATCACAGAAGGCCGACAAGGAGTCCCTCATGCAAAAAATTCGTGTTCTCGCTACCAGCCTCGCACTCGGCGGCATCGCGCTGCTGAGCGGCTGCGTGGCCGTTCCTGGCGATCCGTACTACTCCGGCGGCTATTCCGAACCGTACTACTCCGACCCGGGTCCCGTGGTGGTGCCGGCGCCGGTCTACATCCAGGGTGGCGGCTACTACGAGCGGCGTCCGTACTACGACCGCCGTCCTTATTACGACGGCCGTCGGCCGGCTTACCCGTACCCCGGCGTGCGACCCTCGTACCCGACGACCCGCCCGGGTTGGGGCGGTGGCCGCCCGCCCGTTGCCGTGGTGCCGCCCGGCGCAGGTATCACGCCTGCGCAGCCCCAGCAGGTGCCCCGCGGCCCTGCGCGGCTGTGGACGTCGCCGGACTCGAAGAACAATCCGGGGGGTATCCCGTGATCGTGGCCTGAGGCTCTCGCGATAATCGCGCGATGGCCTTCCGCGAAATCCTCAAGATGGGCGACCCCCGGCTGCTGCGCACCGCGCAGCCGGTCGCCGCTTTCGACACCGACGAACTGCACCTGCTGGTGCGCGACATGTTCGAGACCATGCAGGCGGTCAATGGCGCCGGCCTCGCGGCGCCGCAGATCGGCGTCGACCTGCAGCTGGTGATCTTCGGCACCGACACCGTCAATCCACGCTACCCCGACGCACCGCCAGTGCCACGCACCGTGCTGCTCAACCCCGTCATCACGCCGCTGGGCGATGAAGAGGAAGAGGGCTGGGAAGGCTGCCTGTCGGTGCCCGGCCTGCGCGGCGTGGTGCCGCGCTTCGCCCACATCCGCTACACGGGCTTCGACCTGTACGGCGACCCGATTGACCGCACCGCCGACGGCTTCCATGCGCGCGTGGTGCAGCACGAAGTCGATCACCTGTTCGGCAAGCTGTACCCGATGCGGGTGCGCGATTTCTCGCGCTTCGGCTACACCGAGGTCCTGTTCCCGGGCCTCGATGCGGCCGACGACGACTGATTCGCCAGTCGCCTCTTCGCTTACTTGTTGTTGAGCCCGAAGCGCCCGCCACCCGTGAGCGCGAGCGAGATCGCCGCGAACAGGAACATGCCCTGCAGTTCCAGCGCCCAACCGCCTTGCCCGTTCAGCGCGCCGAGGTCCTTGCGGTGGGCCAGCCAGATTGCCACCACCATGTTGATGGCCACGACCAGCGCCGCGGGCCGCGTGAACAGGCCGACGATCAGCAGCACCGGGGCCAGGATCTCGCCCACGTAGACCAGGTAGGCCAGCACCGCGGGCACGCCGTGCGACGCGAGCATGCCGCCGATGCCGTCGACGCCCTTGCCGACTTTGGCAATGCCATGCAGCAGGATGAGGATGCCCAGCGCAACGCGCAGGATGAGCTTGCCGGTGTCGTCGGACTTGACCATGGTGTGATTCCTGTTCGGGAGTGATGAAAGGGCCGTATGGTAGTGAAACTGCGAGGCAGACCGGCCTGCCGCCGGGAAGCCGTTCGACATATGTATCCAACGCAGGGTTCTTTGTCGGCGGCCTGCATCGCCCCGTACACTGCCTTTTGCCTACTGTTGAGGAGCACACACCAATGATGATGAAGAAGACAAGCACCCGATTCCGCCCGGCACTGCTCGCCGCTGCCTCCGTTCTTGCGCTGGCCACCGCGGCCCCGGCCTTCGCCGGCAAGACGCTCGACGCGGTCAAGCAGCGCGGCAGCGTCAAGTGCGGCGTGACCAACGGCGTGGCCGGTTTCTCGGCCCCCGACACGCAGGGCAACTGGTCGGGCCTGGACGTCGACACCTGCCGCGCCATCGCCGCGGCCGTGCTGGGCGATCCCAAGAAGGTCGACTTCGTGCCGCTGAACTCGCAGCAGCGTTTCTCGGCCCTGCAGGCCGGCGAGATCGACATCCTCGCGCGCAACACCACCTGGACGCTCACGCGCGACGCCTCGCTGGGCTTCAACTTCACCACCATCACCTACTACGACGGCCAGGGCTTCCTGGTGCCCAAGAAGCTCAAGGTGACGAGCGCCAAGCAGCTGAAGAACGCCACCATCTGCACGCAGTCGGGCACCACCAACGAGAAGAACGTGTCGGACTACTTCCGCGCGCAGAACATCCCGGTGAAGACTGTTGTGTTCGAGAGCTTCGAAGCTTCGTTCAAGGCCTTCTTCTCGGGCCGCTGCCAAGCCTTCACCACCGACGCCTCGGCGCTGGCCGGCCTACGCAACAAGGAAGCGACCAACCCTGACGACTACCTCATCCTGCCCGAGCTGATCTCCAAGGAGCCTCTGGCGCCGCTGGTGCGCCGCGGCGACGACGAGTGGTTCGCCATCGCCAAGTGGGTGCCCAACGCGCTCATCGAGGCGGAGGAGTTCGGCGTCACGCAGGCCAATGCCGACCAACTCAAGGCCGGCAGCAAGGACCCGGCGCAGCAGCGCTTGCTCGGCGCGGGTGAAGACCTCGGCAAGCTGTTGGGCCTGGACAAAGACTGGTCGTACCGCGCCATCAAGGCCGTGGGCAACTACGGCGAGATGTTCGAGCGCAACGTCGGACCGAAGTCGGTGCTCAAGCTGCCGCGCGGCTCCAACAACCTCTGGAGCAAGGGCGGCCTGATCTACGCACCACCGGTGCGATGAGGCAGGAGGGCGCCTCGCGCCGCGGCGCCTGGCTGGCCTGGCTCGTTCAGGCCCTGTTGGTGCTGGCCGTCGTGGCCGGCGCCTTCTGGGTGGTGAACCATGCGCTTGAGGTGCTGCGCGCACGCGGCGTGCGTTCGGGCTTCGACTTTCTCACCGAGCCCGCGGGCTTTTCGATCAGCGAGGGCTGGCTCGACTTCGACGCCAGCCAGCCGTCATGGCGCGCGTTCCTCGCGGGCCTGATCAACACCGTGCGCGCGGCCGTGCCGGCGGCCATCTTCGCGGTCGTGCTCGGCACGCTGATCGGCATCGGCCGGCTCGCGCCGCACGTGCTGCTGCGCGGCATCTGCACCGCGTACGTGGAACTGCTGCGCAACGTGCCGCTGCTGGTGCAGCTGCTGATGCTGGCGTTCGCGATGGCCAACCTGCTGCCCGATCCGACCGAGCCCGTGCACTTGCTGCCGGGCGTGTGGCTCAGCAAGGGCGGGCTCAGCGTGCCCTGGCCCGTGGCGGGCGAGGGCGGTGGGTGGCCCACGCATTTCGAATGGCCCGAGCGCGGTGACTTCGGCGTGAGCGGTGGCGCCGCGCTGAGCCCGGAGTACGTGACCATCGTCGCCGGGCTGTCGCTGTACTCGGCGGCCTTCGTCGCCGAGATCGTGCGCGCCGGCATCCTCTCGGTCTCGCAGGGGCAGGTGCTGGCGGGGCAGGCGCTGGGCCTGTCGTCGGTGCAGCAGTTGCGCATCGTGATCCTGCCGCAGGCGCTGCGGGTGATCGTGCCCTCGCTCACCAACCAGCTGCTGAGCCTCACCAAGAACTCGTCGCTCGCCGTGGCCGTGGGCTATCCGGAACTGGTGTCGGTGGCCAACACGACCATCGGCTCCAACGGCCGCGCCTTCGAGTGCATCGCGATCATCATGGCGGTGTACCTGCTGTTGTCGCTCGTGATCTCCTTCGGCATGAACCGCTACAACGCGCGCGTTGCGCTGCGAGGCTGGCGATGAGAAACGTCGCGCAAGGCCCCATCGCGTGGCGCAGCGAGCTGTGGGGTTCGCCGCTGCGCGCACTGGCCACGGTGCTGCTGCTGGGCCTGCTGGCCTGGGCCGGCTTCCACGCGTTCGAGTGGGGTGTGGTGCACGCCGTGTTCCGCCCCGACGCCGACGCGTGCCGCGCGGTGCAGCATGGCGCCTGCTGGGGCGTGGTGGCCGAGAAGTGGCGGCCCATGCTCTTCGGGCGCTTCCCGTACGAAGAGCAATGGCGCCCGGCTGTTGCCGTCGTTGTGCTGTCCGCGGTGACGGTGCTCAGCGCCTGGCCGCGCAGCTGGCGCTGGTGGCTGGCGCCGTTGTGGGGCGTGGCCTTGCTGCTGTTCGTCGGGTTGATGCACGGCGGCGTGGCGGGGCTGAGCCCGGTGCCGACCAGCCGCTGGGGCGGCCTGCCGCTCACCATCGGGCTGGCGGTGGTGGGGCTGGCGCTGGCCTTTCCGCTGGCGCTGCTGCTCGCGATGGGGCGGCGTTCCGAATGGCCCGTGGTGCGCACGCTGAGCGCGAGCTACATCGAGCTGGTGCGCGGCGTGCCGCTGATCTCGGTGCTGTTCATGGCCTCGTTCCTGCTGCCGCTGTTGTGGCCCGCGGGCTGGCAGCCCGACGTGCTGGTGCGCGTGCTGATGGGCCTCACGCTGTTCGTCGCGGCGTATCTGGCGGAGATCATCCGCGGCGGCCTGCAGGCCGTGCCGCGCGGGCAGACCGAGGTGGCGATGGCGCTGGGCTTCGGTCGCTGGCCGGTGCAGCGCGACATCGTGCTGCCGCAGGCGCTGCGGCTCGTGGTGCCGGCGTTGACCAACAGCGTGGTCGGCACGCTGAAGGACACCTCGCTGGTCACCGTGGTCGGCCTGTTCGAGCTGACCGGCGCGCTCGGGCTGGCGCTGGGTGGCGATCCGGTCTGGCGGCCGTTCTACCTCGAGGGCTACCTGTTCGTGGCCGCCGTCTACTGGCTGCTGTGCTTCGGGCTGTCGCGCTACAGCGTCTGGCTGGAGCGGCGCCTGGGCACCAGCTCGGCGTAGCCGGTCTGCGCATCGGGCTCGCGCGAGAAGCGCCATTCGGGCAGCACCGCGACGAGGATCTCGGCCGTGGTGCGCACCACGCAGCCCGGCGCGGCATGGCCGCCCGACACGTGGCCGGTGCCGTCCGACACGCTGAGATGCAGGTGCGAGCCGTCGGGCGACAGCGTGCCGGCGAGCGTGAGGATTTCAAGGTCGCCTTCGATCCGCGTCGCCGACTCAGCACCCGCGAAACGGATGCTCGCGCCGCGCAGGCTGCCGATGCCCGAGACCACGAAGGCCGCGTCGCCGATGCCGGCTTGCTTCAGCACGGCGTCGAGCGCCGCGCGCAGGTCGTCGCCCGGTTGCAGCCGCAGCACCAGCGTGTCCATGCGCGTGCGCCTCGCGTCAGCTCGCCGACAGCGCCTTGTCGACCACCTGCTGCGCCTCGCCGAGGATGCGGGCGAGGTGGTCGTCGCCGAGGAAGCTCTCGCCGTAGATCTTGTAGATGTTCTCCGTGCCCGAAGGCCGTGCGGCGAACCAGCCGTTCTCGGTGACGACCTTCACGCCGCCGATGGCCGCGCCGTTGCCCGGGGCGTGGCTCAGCACGTTCTCGATCTTCTCGCCGGCCAGCGTGGTCGAGGTGATCTGCTGCGGCGACAGGGCCGACAGGCGTTTTTTCTGCTCGGGCGTGGCGGGCGCGTCCACCCGGTCGGACACGGGGCGCCCCAGCGCCTGCGTCAGCTCGTTGAAGCGCTCGCCGGGGTCGCGGCCCGTGCGTGCGGCGATCTCGGCCGAGAGCAGGGCGGGCACGATGCCGTCCTTGTCGGTGGTCCAGGCGCTGCCGTCGTGGCGCAGGAAGGTGGCGCCCGCGCTTTCCTCGCCGCCGAAGCCCAGCGAGCCGTCGACCAGCCCGTCGACGAACCACTTGAAGCCCACCGGCACTTCGTACAGCGGGCGGCCCAGCCGCGCCGCCACGCGATCGATCATGCGGCTGCTGACCACCGTCTTGCCGACGGCCGCCTGCGCCGGCCAGTGCGGGCGGTGCGTGAAGAGGTAGTCGACCATCACCGCGAGGTAGTTGTTCGGCTGCATCAGGCCCGCGCTGCGCGTGACCACGCCGTGGCGGTCGTGGTCGGTGTCGCAGGCGAAGGCGATGCCGAAGCGGTCTTTCAGCGCGACCAGCCCGTGCATCGCGTCGGGCGACGACGGGTCCATGCGGATGCGGCCGTCCCAGTCGAGCGACATGAAGCGGAAGGTCGGGTCGACCGCCTGGCTCAGCACGTTCAGGCGCTGGAGCTTGTAGCGCGCGGCAATGGCGGGCCAGTAGTGCACGCCGGCACCGCCCAGCGGGTCGACGCCCAGGTCGATGGTGCCGCCGCGGATCGCGTCCATGTCGAGCACCTGGGCCAGGTCTTCGACATAGGTGTTCAGGTAGTCGTGGCGGTGCGTGGTGGACGCCTTCAGCGCCTGCGCCAGCGGCATGCGCTTCACGCCTTCGAGCTTGTTCGCCAGCATCTTGTTGGCGGCGGCTTCGACGGCGGAGGTGATGTCGGTGCCCGCGGGGCCGCCGTTGGGCGGGTTGTACTTGAAGCCGCCGCTTTCGGGCGGGTTGTGCGAAGGCGTGATCACGATGCCGTCGGCCAGGCCGCTCGTGCGTCCGCGGTTGTAGACCAGGATGGCGTGGGACACGGCCGGCGTGGGCGTGTACTCGTCGTCCTTCGACAGCATCAGCTCGACGCCGTTGGCCGCCAGCACCTCGACCGCGCTGGCGAAGGCGGGCGTGGACAGCGCGTGCGTGTCGATACCCAGGAACAGCGGGCCGTCGATGCCTTGCTGCTTGCGGTAGTCGCAGATGGCCTGGCTGATCGCCAGCACGTGCCATTCGTTGAAGGCGTCGTCGAACGAAGAGCCGCGATGTCCCGAGGTGCCGAAGGCCACGCGTTGGCTGGGCACGGCTGGGTCGGGGCGACCGGTGTAGTAGGCCGAGACGAGGCGCGGCACGTCCACCAGCAGATCAGACGGGGCCGGCTGGCCCGCGAGGGGATGGGAAGTGGTGCTCATGTCGAAAGCGGGTGATGAAAGAGGAGCGTGCCGGCGGTGCCGTGCGCGCCCTTTCAGCATACGCCATGGGCGGGGGCGGCTTGCCGCCTGCGCGCCCGTTCACAGAAGTCCGCTTACAACCCTTTCAATGTGAGCGCCGCGTGCGGACCCGCTCCGGGCCGTCGCCCGTGGCGAGCCACCGGGCGGGCACCTCGAAGTACGCGGCGATCGCATGCAGGTGCAGGGTGCCGGCGCAGCTGTGGCGATCGGTGAGCCAGCGGATCACGGTGGGGGCGCTGACGCCGCACTGTCGGGCGAGTTCGGATTTCCATTGGGGCTGCGATCCGGCGACGAGCGAGATCAGGCGGTCTTGAAAACTGGCGTTCATGGTCGGCCCCCTTTGGCGACAACAGCGGTCGGCTCTGAATTTCCTCGAAACGCGCCAGGCACCCAACCCCTCCTTCGCAGGGGCTGGTAGTTTTTTGCATGGAGGGTGATCTAGTTCCGACGCGCGGCGGCTGCACCCGTGGGCGCCAGCGTCAGAATGAGGGTGCATATCGGCCAGAAAGGCCGAAGGGGGTGTGCCATGAAAGTGATGTTGCTGGACGATCACGCATTGTTTCGCGCCGGTCTGCGCATGCTGCTGGAGAACACGGGTTGCAGTATCGAGATCTTCGAGGCCGCCACGGTCGACGAAGCCTGCGCTCTGGCGCTGCGCCATCCCGACCTGGACCTCTGCTTGCTGGACCTCGAGCTCAAGGGTGAGTACGGCCTGGACGCGCTGGTGCGTCTGAGGGCCATGGCGCACGACATCGCGGTCGTGGTGGTGTCGGCCTCGACCGACGTCGACATCATCCGCGGCTGCCTGGAGGCGGGCGCCATGAGCTTCGTGCCCAAGACCATGCCGGCCGACTTCCTCAAGCAGGCCCTCGAGACCGTGCTGGCGGGGGAGGTCTACCTGCCGCAGGAAATCCTGCACGTGGGGCCGAAGAGCACCGCCAGGCCGACGCTCAGCCCGCGCCAGACCGACACGCTGCACGGCCTGGCGCGCGGGCTGCCGACCAAGTCGATCGCGCGCGAGCTCGGCCTGTCCGAGCACACGGTGAAGGAGTACATCGGCACCTTGTTCCAGGCGCTGGGTGTGCACAATCGCACCGAGGCCGTGATCATGGGCATCCGCCTGGGGCTGTTGTCGCCGCTGCAGCGCAAGGGGTCATGAGCGGGCCTCCGCGGGCGGCTAAGCTTCAGGCTGGTTTCAAGGAGCAAGACAAGATGCGCATGATGTTTGGCCGGCACGGGTTTCTTCTGACGGCTGCGGCCCTGGCTACGGTGCTCGCGGGCTGCGAGGCCCCGCCCAAGGACCGGCCGCTCACCTCCGAAGTGCCGGCGCCGCCGAGCTTCGCGCCGCCGCCCGAAAGTTGCCAGGCCCCGGAAGTGCGCTTTGCTTTGGGCATGCAGGCGACGCGTCCGTTGCTCGAAGAAATGCGCCAGCGCGCCGGCGCGAAAACCGCCCGCACCGTGCCGGCCACGGCACCGGCCGATCCGGCCCAGGACGCGACGCGCCTCAATGCGCAGGTCGATCCCACGGGTCGCATCCTCGGCGCGTACTGCGGCTGAGCCGCACACGCCGATTCAGCGGCCTCACTGCGAGGCCAGCGCCTCCATCAGGTCGGTCTCGATGGCCAGCTGCGTCTTCTGGCCTTGCAGTTCCGGCCCACTGATCAGGAAGGTGTCTTCCACCCGTTCGCCCAGGGTCGTCACTTTGGCCAGTTGCAGGTTCAGGTGATGCCGCGCGAGCACGCGCGCCACCGAATACAACAGGCCCGCGCGGTCGCTGGCCGAGATGCTGAGCAGCCAGCGCTGCGCCTTGTCGTCGGGCACGAGGCTGATGCGCGGCTTGATCGGAAAGCTGCGCACCCGGCGTGACACGCGCCCCATGCTCGGCGCGGGCAGCGCGCCGGCCTCGGTGAGCGTTTGCGCCAGGCCGGTCTCGACCATGCTGATCAGGTCGCGGTAATGGTCGGGCTGGAAGGTCGTCACCACCTGGAAGGTGTCGAGCGCGTAGCCGTTGCTCGTGGTGTGGACCTTGGCGTCCAGGATGCTGAACGAGGCCTGGTCGAAATAGCCGCAGATGCGCGCGAACAGGTCGGACTGGTCGGGCGTGTAGACCACGACCTGCAGCCCTTCGCCCACCGGCGACAGGTGCGCGCGCACGATGGGCAGCGCCTTCGGGTCGATGGGCACGTTCTTGGGCGGCACGAAGCGCGACAGCTGCTTGGCGTGCCAGGCGATCTCGGTGGCGTCGTGGCGCATGAAGTAGCCGACGTCGAGCGTGTCCCACAGCGCCTTGTGCGCCTCGAAGCGCTGGGCGTGCAGGGCCAGCAGCACCAGGGCCTCGCGCTTGCGGGCCTCGACCTCGGCGTCCGGGTCGGGCATGCGTCCGCCCAGGGCGCGCAGGGTGAAGCGGTACAGGTCTTCGAGCAGCTTGCCCTTCCAGGCATTCCACACGCGCGGAGAGGTGCCGCGGATGTCGGCCACCGTCAGCAGGTACAGCGCCGTGAGGTAGCGCTCGTTGCCCACGCGCTTGGCAAAAGCCCCGATGACCTCGGGGTCGCCCAGGTCCTGCTTCTGCGCGACCTGGCTCATCACCAGGTGCTCGGCCACGAGGAATTCGATGAGCTTGGCGTCTTCGCGGGCGATGCCGTGCTGCTTGCAGAAGCGCTGCACGTCGCGCGCGCCGAGCGTGGAGTGGTCGCCGCCACGGCCTTTGGCGATGTCGTGGAAGAGGGCGGCGACGTAGAGAATCCAGGGCTTGTCCCAGCCGGCCGCAAGCTGCGAGCAGCCCGGGTACTCGTGCGCATGCTCGGCGATGAAGAAGCGGCGCACGTTGCGCAGCACCATCAGGATGTGCTGGTCCACCGTGTACACGTGGAACAGGTCGTGCTGCATCTGTCCCACGATGCTGCGGAAGACGCGCAGGTAGCGTCCCAGCACCGAGGTCTGGTTCATGAGCCGGAAGGCATGCGTGATGCCGTAGGGCTGTTGCAGGATCCGCATGAAGGTCACGTGGTTGACCGGGTCGTTGCGGAACTTGCTGTCCATGACATGGCGAGCGTTGTACAGCGCACGCAGCGTGCGCGCCGACAGGCCCTTCACGCCGATCGTCTTCTGGTACAGCAGGAAGGTCTCGAGCACCGCATGCGGCTCGCGCTCGTACAGGTCGTCGCTGGCAATCTCGATCAGGCCGGCGCGTTCGTAGAAACGCTCGTTGATCGTCGTGGGCTGCTCGTCGATGGGCTGCAGCCGCTCGGAAATATTGAGCAGCAGGATCTGGTTGAGCTGCGACACCGCCTTGGCCGCCCAGTAGTAGCGGCGCATCAGCGCCTCGCTCGACTTGCGCTGCGACTCGCTCTCGTAGCCGAAGCTCGCGGCCACGGCGGTCTGCAGGTCGAACACCAGCCGGTCTTCGCGGCGGTTGGCGATGACGTGCAGGCGGGCGCGAATGAGCGAGAGCAGGGCCTCGTTGCGTTTGATCTGCTGCGCCTCGAAGGGCGTGGCCAGGCCGTTCTTGGCCAGGTCGTCCCAGCGGCTGCCGAAGCCGGCGGCCTTGCTCATCCACAGGATGGTCTGCAGGTCGCGCAGGCCGCCGGGCGATTCCTTGCAATTGGGTTCGAGCGCGTAGGGCGTGTTGTCGAACTTCTGGTGGCGGTGCCGCATTTCCTGCGACTTGGCCACGAAGAAGGCCTGCGGATCGATGGCCTGGGTGAAGCGGCGGCGAAAGGCCGCAAAGAGCTTCTTGTCGCCCGTGATCAGGCGCGATTCGAGCAGCGAGGTCTGGACCGTGATGTCCTTGGCGGCCTCGTCCAGGCACTCCTCGAGCGTGCGCACGCTGGAGCCGATCTCGAGGCCGGCGTCCCAGCACTGGCCGATGAAGGCCTCGATGCGGGCCGGCTCGACGCCGCTGTCCTGGCCCTCGGGCGGCAGCAGCAGCAGCACGTCGACGTCGGAGTACGGAAACAGCTCGCCGCGCCCGTAGCCGCCCACCGCGGCCAGCGCGAAGGCGTCGCCGAAGCCGGCTTCGTTCCACAGCGCAGTGAGCGTCTGGTCGGCCAGCGCCGAGAGCTGGCGCAGCACCGTGTGGACGCTGCGGGTGGGCGCGCGTGCGAAGCGCAGGGTGTCGAAAAGGGCGAGCTTTTTCGCGCGATAGGCTTCGCGCAGCGTCGCCACGTCGATCTTGGCTGCTTCGATCACGGCGGGGGCGCGCTGGGGCGCGTCAGGTTTTGGTGGAGGTGACGAAGGCCGGCAGCGGCGGGCTGCCTTCGGAGAGCGTCAGCACCTCGTAGCCGGTCTCGGTGACCAGCACCGTGTGCTCCCACTGGGCCGACAGCGAATGGTCGCGCGTGACGATGGTCCAGCCGTCGTACTGGCCGCCCTTGAAGTCTTCCTTCACGTCGCGCTTGCCGGCGTTGATCATCGGCTCGATGGTGAAGATCATGCCGGGCTTGAGCTCTTCCATGGTGCCCGGGCGGCCGTAATGCAGCACCTGGGGCTCTTCGTGGAAGCGTTGGCCCACGCCGTGGCCGCAGAACTCGCGCACGATCGAGAAGCCCTGGCCCTCGGCGAATTTCTGGATCGCATGGCCCACATCGCCCAGGTGGGCGCCGGGGCGCACCTGCAGGATGCCGTGCCACATGGCCTCGAAGGTGACGTTGCACAGGCGCTTGGCCGCGATGGAGGCGTCGCCGATCACGAACATGCGGCTGTTGTCGCCGAACCAGCCGTCCTTGATGACGGTGACGTCGACATTCATGATGTCGCCCTTCTTCAGGGGCTTGTCATTGGGGATGCCGTGGCACACCACGTGGTTCACCGAGGTGCACAGCGACTTCGGGAACGGCACGCTGCTGGCGCCCATGTAGCCCACCGTGGCTGAGGTGGTGCCCTGCTTGACCATGTACTCGGCGGCCAGCCGATCCACGTCGTTGGTCGTGATGCCGGGCTTGATGAAGGGCGTGAGGTAGTCCAGCACCTCGGACCCGAGGCGGCAGGCGACCCGCATGGCTTCGATGCCTGCGGCGTCTTTGTAGGTAATGCTCATGCCCCGAATTATCCCATTCGGCAAGCTAAAATTCCGGGTTAACGCGGATGACCCCAGTCAGCGGCCTCCGCCCAGATTCCTTGATTCCCAACGCGGCCCCCGAGGCCCCCCATCGACCGTGACGCAGCCCGCACCTCAAGCCCTTCCTGTCGTAACCATGTTCGAGGGCGGCAGCGCACTCAGCGACTTCCGTGCACGGCAATTGCTGCCGAAGCTGCAGGCCATCGAGCCACGCATCGAGGGCATTTCGGCCCGTTTCGTGCACCTGGTGGTCACCGATGCGTCGCTGGGCGACGCCGACCGCGAGCGCTTTGCCGCGCTCCTGACCTACGGCGAGCCCTTCGAGGCCCCGGCGGCCAAGGCGAGCGCCTCGGTGGTCGTCACGCCCCGCCTGGGCACCGTGTCGCCCTGGGCCTCCAAGGCCACCGACATCGCCCACAACTGCGGCCTGGCGCTGCGCCGCGTGGAGCGCGTCACCCAGTACCACCTGAAGCTGAAGACGCCGCTGATCGGCAAGGCCCCCGTGCTCGAGGGCGACGCCCTGGCCGCCGTGGCCGGCCCGCTGCATGACCGCATGACCGAATCGGTGCTCGCCGCGGTCGAGCAGGCGGCCAGCCTGTTCAGCGAACTGCCGGCCCAGCCGATGGCGCAGGTCGACGTGCAAACGGGCGGGCGCGACGCCCTGGTGGCAGCCAATACCGGCTTCGGCCTGGCGTTGGCGGAAGACGAAATCGATTACCTCGTCGAAGCCTTCACCCGCCTGGGCCGCAACCCCAGCGACGTCGAGCTGATGATGTTCGCGCAGGCCAACAGCGAGCACTGCCGCCACAAGATCTTCAACGCCAACTTCACCATCGACGGCGTGGCCCAGCCGCTGAGCCTGTTCTCGATGATCCGCCACACCGAGAAGCAGAACCCGCAGCACACGGTGATCGCCTATGCGGACAACGCCTCGGTGATGGAGGGCGCGACCATCGAACGCTTCATTCCGGCGAATGGCTCGCAGAGCTATCAAAAAGATAGCGCCCTGAGCCATGTGCTGATGAAGGTCGAGACGCACAACCATCCGACCGCGATTTCGCCGTTCCCCGGCGCCTCGACCGGCGCGGGCGGCGAAATCCGCGACGAAGGCGCCACCGGCCGCGGCTCCAAGCCCAAGGCGGGCCTGACCGGCTTCACGGTCTCGAAGCTATGGCCGGAAGAGGGCCACTACGGCAAGCCCGAGCACATCGCCAGCCCGCTGCAGATCATGACCGAGGGCCCGCTGGGCGGCGCCGCGTTCAACAACGAATTCGGTCGTCCCAACCTGCTGGGCTACTTCCGCGAGTACGAGCAGGCGGTGACGAGCGACCTCGACACCGTGCAGCGCGGCTACCACAAGCCCATCATGATCGCGGGCGGCCTGGGCAGCATCGACGCCACGCAGACCAAGAAGATCCTGTTCCCGGCCGGTTCGCTGCTGATCCAGCTCGGCGGCCCCGGCATGCGCATCGGCATGGGCGGCAGCGCCGCCAGCTCGATGGCGACCGGCGCCAACGCAGCCGAGCTCGACTTCGACTCGGTGCAGCGCGGCAACCCCGAAATCGAACGCCGCGCGCAGGAGGTCATCAACCACTGCTGGCAGCAGGGCGCGGCCAACCCGATCCTGGCGATCCACGACGTGGGCGCCGGCGGCCTGAGCAATGCCTTCCCCGAGCTGACCAACGACGCCGGCCGCGGCGCGCGCTTCGACCTGCGTGCCGTGCCGCTCGAAGAGTCGGGCATGGCGCCCAAGGAAATCTGGTGCAACGAAAGCCAGGAGCGCTACGTGCTGGCCATCGCGCCCGAATCGCTCGAACAGTTCAAGGCCTTCTGCGAGCGCGAGCGCTGCCCGTTCTCGGTGGTCGGCGTGGCGACCGAAGAGCGCCAGCTGCTGGTGGCCGACGAAGGCGCGGCTGTGCAGCCGGTCGACATGCCCATGGACGTGCTGCTGGGCAAGCCGCCCAAGATGCACCGTGACGTGAAGACCGTCGCCCGCAGCTTCAAGCCGCTCGACCTCACGGGCGTCGACCTGCAGAAGGCCGCCATCGACGTGCTCGCACACCCGACCGTGGCCTCGAAGCGCTTCCTCATCACCATCGGCGACCGCAGCGTGGGCGGCCTGACGCATCGCGACCAGATGGTCGGCCCGTGGCAGGTGCCCGTGGCCGACTGCGCCGTGACGCTGGCCGACTACAAGGGTTTCGCCGGCGAAGCCATGAGCATGGGCGAGCGCACGCCGCTGGCCGCGCTCGACGCGCCGGCCTCGGGCCGCATGGCCGTGGCCGAGGCCATCACCAACCTACTGGCCGCACCGATCGAACTCTCGCGCGTCAAGCTGTCCGCCAACTGGATGGCGGCCTGCGGCGAACCCGGCGAAGACGCCGCGCTGTACGAAACCGTCAAGGCCGTGGGCCTGGAGCTGTGCCCGGCGCTGGGCGTGTCGATTCCGGTCGGCAAGGATTCGCTGTCGATGCGCACGCAGTGGAAGGACAACGGCGAAGCCAAGAAGGTCACGTCGCCGGTCAGCCTGATCGTCACCGCCTTCGCCTCGCTGGCCGACGTGCGCGGCACGCTCACGCCGCAGCTCGACGCGACCGAAGACGACACCACGCTGGTGCTCATCGACCTCGGCCGTGGCCAGCACCGCATGGCCGGCAGCATCCTGTCGCAGACGCTGAACCAGAGCGGCGACACCGTGCCCGACCTCGACGACCCGGCACAGCTGGTCGCGTTGGTCAACGCCGTGAACGCACTGCGCGCCGACGGCAAGATCCTCGCGATGCACGACCGCAGCGACGGCGGCCTGTTCGCCACCGCCTGCGAAATGGCCTTTGCCGGCCATGTCGGCGTGGCGCTGAACGTCGACATGCTGGTCACCGAAGGCGACGGCATTTCCGACAGCCGCATGGAAACCGGCGACGCCAAGAACTGGGCGCAGCAGGTCAGCGCGCGCCGCGAAGAGCTCACGCTCAAGGCGCTGTTCAACGAAGAGCTGGGCATGGTGCTGCAGGTGCGCACCGCCGAGCGCAACGACGTCATGCAGGTGCTGCGCGCCCACGGCCTGAGCACGCACAGCCACTTCGTCGGCAAGACCCGCCCCGCGAGCTCGGCCATGGACGCCGGCAAGGGCAAGCTCGAAATCTGGCGCGATGCCAAGTCGGTGTTCAGCGCGAGCCTGCACGACCTGCACCAGGTCTGGGATTCGGTCAGCTGGAAGATCGCCCGCGAGCGCGACAACCCCGCCTGCGCCGATGCCGAACACGCCGCGGCCGGCGTGCCGAACGACCCGGGCATGCACGTGTTCCTGCCGAACGCCCCGGTGGCACCGGCCATCCTGCAGTCGCGCCCCAAGGTCGCGATCCTGCGCGAGCAGGGGGTCAATTCGCACGTCGAGATGGCCTATGCCTTCACCGAAGCCGGCTTCGAGGCCTTCGACGTCCACATGACCGACCTGCAGACGGGCAGGGCGGACCTGGCCGCGTTCAAGGGCGTGGTTGCCTGCGGCGGCTTCAGCTATGGCGACACGCTGGGCGCCGGCATCGGCTGGGCGCGCAGCATCACCTTCAACCCGAAACTGGCCGAGCAGTTCAAGACCTTCTTCGGTCGCGCCGACACCTTCGGCCTGGGCGTGTGCAACGGCTGCCAGATGTTCGCCGAGCTGGCCGACATCATTCCGGGCGCCGAGGCCTGGCCGCGCTTCACCACCAACCAGAGCGAACGTTTCGAGGCGCGTCTGTCGATGGTCGAGGTGCTCGAGTCGCCCAGCATCTTCTTCGCGGGCATGGCCGGCAGCCGCCTGCCGATCGCGGTGGCGCACGGCGAGGGCTATGCCAACTTCAAGCACCGCGGCGACGCCGCCAAGGCCATCGGCGCGATGCGCTTCGTGGACAACCACGGCCAGCCGACCGAGCAGTACCCGTTCAACCCGAACGGCAGCGCGGGCGGCCTGACCTCGGTGACCACGCCGGACGGCCGCTTCACCGCCGTGATGCCGCACCCGGAGCGCGTGTTCCGCAACATCCAGATGAGCTGGACCTCGGGCGACAAGAGCGAACTGAGCCCGTGGATGCAGATCTGGCGCAACGCGCGCAAGTGGGTGGGTTGATCGGGCGTCCTCAGGCCGTGCGAGCGGCCTGAATCAGGTCAATAAGAAATGCCCTCCAGGCTCGGGCCTGGAGGGCATTTTTCATGGAGGACGCGCCTGAGGCGCCAGCAATCAGCGCTGGCTGTTCAGCATCGACGCCTTGAACGACAGCACATGCGTCTTCGCCGCTTCGGCCGCTGCATCGGCGTCATGCCGCTGCAGCGTGGCGACGATGGTGCGGTGCTCTTCGATCACCTCGGCGAGGTGCCCTTCGGCCGCCAGTGAGATCGCCCAGAAGCGCTGCGAGCGCGCGTGCAGCACGCTCAGGATGTCCTGCAGCATCGCGTTGCGCGCCGCCGCCGCGATCTTTTCGTGGAAGAGGCGGTCGAGGTTCATGACCGACATCGCATCGCGCCGCTGCGCCGCGGCTTCGAACTGCTCGGCGATGGCCTGCAGCTCGGCCAGCTCGGCCTCGGTGATGGCCGCCGCGGCCAGGCGCATGCACAGCACCTCGTTCACCAGCCGGACCTCGATCAGCTCCAGCGCGTCGTTGATCGACAGCGGCGAAGCCATCGCGCCCTTGCGCGGAATGATGCGGACCAGGCCCTCGGCCGACAGGCGGTGCAGCGCCTGGTTCACCGGCGTGCGGCCCACGCCCAGCCGGTCCATCACCTGGGCGGTGTTGAGGTATTCCCCAGGCTTGTAGGCCAGGGTCACCAGGGCTTCCTTCAGACGCAGGTAGGCGGTTTCGTTGAGGGAGATGGCTGCTTCGGGCCGCCGGACGGGGGCTTTGCGGGCGGGCGTGGCTGCGTTCATCGGGGCGGGAGGGTCATGGTGGAGTTCCCCGATGGTACCTGCGGGAAATCCCTTTGAAGTTTCTGTGGACTCACTGTAATATCGCTGTGAAATTTCACTGAAACTTCAATCGAGCTGCCACCCATGAAACTGTCTTTCGAACTTCCCGAGGGGAATGTCCCGCAAACGCTGAGCTTCGAGGCCCGGCACCTCGTGATCGCCGGCTGGACCGGGCGCGACACCGCCGCCATCGAGCACCACATCGAGGAACTCGCCGAGCTGGGCGTGCCCGCGCCCAGCACTGTGCCGCTGTTCTACCGGGTGGCCACCCAGCAGCTGAGCCAGGCCGACGTCGTGCAGGTGGTGGGGGCCGACACCTCGGGCGAGGTCGAGCCGCTGCTGTTCCTGCACGGGGGCGAGTTCTTCGTCTCGATCGGCTCGGACCACACCGACCGCGCGCTGGAAGCGCACAGCGTGGCGCTGTCCAAGCAGATCTGCGTGAAGCCCGTGGCGCGCAGCGCCTGGCGGCTGGCCGACGTGCAGGAGCGCTGGGACACGCTGGTGCTGCGCTCCTGGATCGAGGAGGGCGGTGAATGGCGTCTGTACCAGGAAGGCACGTTGGCCGCGCTGCGCCCGCCGGCCGATCTGCTGGCGCGCTGCGCCGAGGCCGACGGCGAACCGACCGACGGCTTCGCGATGACCTGCGGCACGGTCGGCGCCATCGGCGGCATCCGCCCGGCCGCGCGCTTTCGCATGGAGCTGGTGGACGAACACACGAGCCGTCGCATCGCGCACGAGTACCGCGCGGTCTCGCTGCCCGTCGTCGCCTGACGCACGAGGACCGCACATGTCCGCCGCGATCTCCCTCGAAGCCGCCCGCGCCGACCTGGCAACAGGCCGCACCACCTCCGTCGCGCTGACCGCATCGGCGCTGCAACGCATCGCCGATCCCGCCGGCGAAGGCGCGCGCACCTTCACGCGCGTGCTGGCAGACCGCGCCCAGCACCTGGCGCGCGCCTCCGACAGCCTGCGCGAAGCCGGCGTCGTGCGTTCGCCGCTCGAAGGCCTGCCGGTTTCGGTCAAGGACCTGTTCGACGTGGCCGGCGAAACGACGACCGCCGGTTCCGTCGTGCTGCGCGACGCGCCGCCTGCCACGCACGACGCCGAGGCCGTGCGGCGCCTGCTGGCGGCCGGCGCGGTGCTGGTCGGCAAGACCAACATGACCGAGTTCGCGTACTCCGGCCTCGGCCTCAATCCGCACTACGGGACGCCGGCCAATCCGTGGCAGCGCGGCGAGCGACGCATTCCCGGCGGCTCGTCCTCGGGCGCGGCCGTGGCTGTGGCCGACGGCATGTGCGTCGCGAGCGTCGGCAGCGACACCGGCGGCTCGGCGCGCATTCCGGCGGCGCTGTGCGGCATCACCGGCTTCAAGCCGACGGCGCGTCGCATGCCCGGCACCGGGCTCGTGCCGCTGTCGCACAGCCTCGATGCGGTCGGGGTGATGGCGCTCGACGTGGCCGGTTGCGTGGCGATGGAGGCGGTGCTCTCTGGCGTGTCCGAGGCGCCCCGTGCGCTGCGCCTGCGTCAGGCGCGCTTCGCGGTGCCGAGCACCTTGGTGCAGGACGGCATGGACGCGCACGTCGCCGCCACGTTCCAGCGTGCGCTGCAGCGCCTCTCGGCCGCCGGCGTGGAACTGGTCGAATTGGCGCTGCCCGAGTTCGATGAGCTCGCCGCCATCAACGCCGCAGGCGGCTTCAGCGCCGCCGAGTCATGGGCGTGGCACGCCGAACTGATCGAACGCAGCGGCAGCGGCTACGACCCGCGCGTACTCAGCCGCATCCTGCGCGGCAAGGACTTCACGGCGCGCGCCTACCTCGCGCTGCAGGCGCAGCGGGCCGACTGGCAGCGCCGCGTGGCGGTGCGCCTGGGCGAGTTCGATGGCTGGCTCATGCCGACCGTGCCGCTGGTGGCGCCGCGCATCGAGGCGCTCGACGCCGACGAGGCGCAGTACGTCGCCGTCAACGCCGCGATGCTGCGCAACCCCTCCATCGTCAACTTCATGGACGGCTGCGCCATCTCATTGCCCTGCCACGCGGCCGGCGAAGCGCCCGTGGGCCTGAGCCTTGCTGGCCTGCCGATGCGCGACGCCGCGCTGCTCGCGTGGGCCGCCGACATCGAACGCACCCTGCGCGCCACCGCCGATTGACCCGTCTGCCCACCCTCAAGAAACTCCGGAGAACCTCATGACCCAGCGCTTCCGTTTCCCGCTCGCCTCGCTTGTCTGTCTCGCCGCCGGCCTGGCGTGCGTCGTCCCCGTCACCCACGCGCAAGAGGCTTACCCCTCCAAGCCGATCCGCATGGTCGTGCCGTTCCCGCCGGGCGGCAGCATCGACATGACGGCGCGCCTGGTCGGCCAGAAGCTCTCGACGGCGTTGGGCCAGCCCGTGCTGGTGGACAACCGTCCCGGCGCCAGCGGCAACATCGGCATGGACTACGTCGCCAAGGCCCCGAAGGACGGCTACACCTTGCTGATGGTGCACACCGGCCTGGCCTCCAACGGGCACATGTTCGCGAAGCTGCCCTATGACCCGATCAAGGACCTGGCGCCCGTGATCCGCGTGGCCGACCAGCCCAACGTGCTCATCATGAATCCCAAGTGGACGTTCAAGAACGTCGGCGAGCTGGTGGCCTATGCCAAGGCCAACCCCGGCAAGCTCAGCGTCGGCACTTCGGGCGTGGGCGGCCCGCAAGACGTGGCCGCGCGCCGCTTCATGCAGATGACCGGCACCGATCTGCTCAACGTGGCCTACAAGGGCGGGGCGCCCGCGCTGTCCGACCTGGTCGGCGGCCAGATCGACATGATGTTCGAAACCTCGCCGACCGCCGTGCCTTATGCCAAGAGCGGCAAGCTGAAGGCGCTGGCGGTCACGGGCGACAAGCGCGTTTCGACCTTGCCCGACGTGCCGACGGTGGCCGAGTCCGGCGTGCCGGGCTACCGGTTCATGGGCTGGGTCGGGCTGGTGGCGCCGGCCGGAACGCCGGCACCGGTCATCGCCAAGCTCAACGAGCAGGTGCAGGCGCTGCTCAAGAACGCCGACACGCAGAAGCAGTTCACCGACCTCAGCCTGGAAGTCATCGGCGGCTCGACGGCGGACTTCACAAGTTTCGTGCGCAAGGAGTCGAACGACTACGCCCGGTTCGTCAAAGACTTCAACATCACGCCGCAATGAAAAAAGCCCCGCGACTGCGGGGCTTTTTCTTGGGCGATGGGCCGAAGGCTTACTCGACCTTGGCCTTCGCGCGCAGGTCTTCCTGGTACTTCTGCAGGCGCTGCTGCTGCAGCTGCTGCGTGATCTGCGGCTTCACTTCTTCCAGCTTCGGCAGTTGGGCCTGGCGGATGTCGTCGACGCGGATGATGTGGTAGCCGAACTGGGTCTTGACCGGGGCAGGGGTGGTCTCGCCCTTCTTGAGCTTGATCATCGCTTCCGAGAACTCGGGCACGAAGCTGGCGGGGTTGGCCCAGTCGAGGTCGCCGCCGTTGGCGCCCGAACCCGGGTCCTTGCTCTGCTTCTTGGCGATGTCTTCGAACTTGGCGCCCTTCTTCAGGTCGGCCATGATCTTCTTGGCCTGGTCTTCGGTCTCGACCAGGATGTGACGGGCCTTGAATTCCTTGCCGCCGTTGGCTGCCACGAACTTGTCGTACTCGGCCTTCACGTCGGCGTCGGACACCGCGTTGGTCTTGCGGTAGTTCTCGAACAGCGCGCGGATCAGGATGGCCTGGCGGGCGAGTTCGAGCTGGTTCTTGTAGTCCTCGGTGGCGTCCAGGCCTTGCTTTTGCGCTTCCTGCATGAACACTTCGCGCGCCACGATTTCCTCGCGCAGCTGGCTTTGCATCTCGGGCGTCACCGGACGGCCGGCTGCCGCCAGCTGCTGGGCTAGGACGTCCATGCGGGCCTTGGGCACCGGCTTGCCGTTGACGATGGCTGCGTTCTGCGCCAGGGCCGACAGGGGGAGTGCACCGATCAGCGCTGCGGCCGCAACGGCCTGCAAGATGTGTTTTTTCATGAAATGAATATCAGGCTGGAGAGGAAATGCGCGTGTAGGAAAAGGCGCGGGAAAGAAAGCAGGAATCAGGAGAAAAGAAGGAGAGGGTGGGCGGCCGCGGCGAACGCGGCAAGCAACCGATTGGACGACTCAGAGCACCTCGATGGCGATGGCGTGCAGACCCTGTGCGATAAAAACTTGGAGGGCATCATACACAAGCCGATGCCGCGCCACGCGGGGCTTTCCGTCGAACAGCGGGGAGGCGATGCGCACCCGGAAATGCGTGCCGTAGCCCTCGGCGTTGGCGCCCGCATGGCCCGCGTGGGAGGCGCTTTCGTCGATCACTTCGAGCTGCGTGGGCGTAAGCGAGGCGCGCAGCGCCGCCTCGAGCGCGGCCACGGTGGGCAGGGGGAAGGTCGTGGTGGTGGTGGTCATGCGGTCGGCTTGTCTTCCTTGAGGTGCGGCGCGATGTACAGGCCCTGCGCCACCAGGAAGACGATCGGGAACACATAGCCCCAGAGCTTGAAGTTGACCCAGGCCTCGGTCGTGAAGTAGGCCGCCACGTAGCCGTTGATGAGCGCCATGAAGAGGCAGTAACCGATCCACGCCACGTTGAGCCGGCCCCAGATGCGCTCGGGCAACTCGAGCTGTGCGCCCAGCAGCATCTTCAGGAAGTTCTTCTTCAGCGCCCACAGCGCCACCGCCAGCGCGACGGCCATGGCGCCGTACAGCACCGTCGGCTTCCACTTGATGAAGCGGTCGTCGTGCAGCACCAGCGTGAGCGTGCCGAACAAGAGGATCAGCACCAGCGTGGCCTTCTGCATCGCCTGCAGCTTGCGTTCCATGGCGTAGATGACGGCCATCTGCACCACGGTGGCGGCCATCAGCACGCCGGTGGCGGTGTAGATGTCGGCGAACTTGTAGGCGCCGAAGAACAGCAGGATCGGGAAGAAGTCGAGGAGCAGTTTCATTTCTTCTTCTGGAAGTCGAGCGACGCCGAGTTCATGCAGTAGCGCAGGCCGGTTTCGGTGGGGCCGTCGGGGAACACGTGGCCCAGGTGGGCGCCGCAATTGGCGCACACGTTCTCGGTGCGCACCATGCCGTGCGAGCGGTCGACGATGTTGCGGATGGCGCCGGGCACGGCTTCTTCGGAGAAGCTGGGCCAGCCGCAGCCGGCGTCGAACTTGGTGGCGGCCTCGAACAGCTTGGCGCCGCAGCAGATGCAGTGGTAGGTGCCGTCGTCCCAGTGGGCTTCGTACTTGCCGGTGAAGGGACGTTCGGTGGCGGCGTGGCGCGTCACCTCGAAGGCGGCGGGTTCGGCGCCCTTCTCAGCGAGCAGGGCTTTCCATTCGGCGTCGGTTTTCTGTACGGGCGTGGTCATGAGGAGCAGCTGATTTCGATCGTGGAGGCCCAGTCGGGCGGGAAGCCGGCGTAGTCGTCGGCACCGGGGTGTTCTTCACATGGGGTTTGGAGCAGCGTCAGCAAGGTTGCCACACCCGCGTGGTCCTTTTGCTGACTGGCTTCGATGGCCTGCTGGCCCAGGTGGTTCCGCAGCACGAACTTGGGGTTCGACTGCAGCATCAATTTTGCCGCTTCGGCACGCTGCGATTGTGCATGGCGCTCCGAAAAAGAGAGCAGCCAGGCATCGAAGCCGGCGCGGTCGAGGAACAGGTCGCGCACCGGCTCGACGTTGCCGTCGGCCATGTGATTCGACAGGCGGCGCCAGAAGATGGTGTGGTCGACCTTCTCGGTCGCCATCAGCTTGAGCACGCCCTCGATCAGCGCGCGGTCGCCCTCGGCGGGCGTGGCCAGGCCCAGCTTGGCGCGCATGCGGTCTTCGAAGGCGTTCGGGAACACGGTCTTGTACGACTCCAGCGCGGCCACGGCGATTTCCTGGTCGCCGATCAGCGGCAGCAGCGCCTGCGCCAGGCAGAACAGGTTCCAGTAGGCGACGTTGGGCTGCTGGTTGAAGGCATAGCGGCCCTGGGTGTCGCTGTGGTTGCAGATGTGGCGCGGGTCGAAGCCGTCGAGGAACTGGAACGGCCCGTAGTCGATGGTGAGCCCGAGGATGCTCATGTTGTCGGTGTTCATCACCCCGTGGCAAAAGCCAACGGCCTGCCACTGGGCGAGCAGGGCGGCGGTGCGCTCGCTCACGGCCTCGAGGAAGGCGGCGTAGGCATTGCCGTTGAAGCGCGCGGTGGCGCGGCACTCGGGGTAGTAGCGGTCGATGACGTAGTCGGCCAGCGCGCGCAGCTCGTCTTCGCGCTGGTTGGCGGCGAAGTGCTCGAAGTGGCCGAAGCGGATGAAGCTCGGCGCCACGCGGGTCACGACGGCGGCGCTTTCCAGCTCTTCGCGGCGCACGCGGGCGTCCGAGCCCGTCACGCACAGCGCGCGCGTGGTCGGAATACCCAGGCCGTGCATGGCCTCGCTGCACAGGAACTCGCGGATGCTCGAACGCAGCACGGCGCGGCCGTCGCCGCCGCGCGAGTAGGGCGTGCGCCCCGCGCCCTTGAGCTGCACCTCGAGCCCGCCCTCGGTCTCGCCGAGCAGGACCGCGCGTCCGTCGCCCAGTTGCCCGGCCCAGACGCCGAACTGGTGGCCGCTGTAGACCGTGGCGAAAGGCCGCGTGCCGGCGACCGGCAGGCTGCCGGTGAGCGCGGCGAGCGTGGCGTCCGACTCGCGCCAGCCGGGCGGCAGGCCCAGCTCGCGGGCCACAGCGTCGCTGTGGCCGACCCAGTACGGATCGGGCAGCGGCGTGGGGCGCAGTTCGGTGAAAAAAGCGGGGCCCAGCGTCGAGAAGCCGGGCTTCCAGCGCAGGCCCAGGTCGGCGACCGGGGTGTCTTCGGCTAACAAGCTCATGCCCGGATTGTCCGGCAGCGCGCGAAACCCCTGGCCGCGGAGGCCATCGGGCGCGTGGGGCGGGCGCCGCCGCTCAGTTCAGCAGCGCGCCGCGCAGGGCCCCGGCGCCGTCGAGGGCGAGGCTGGCGCGGTACTGGGCCGGCGGCAGGCCGAACCAGCGCTTGCAGGCGCGAAAGAAGTTGCTGACGTCCACGAAGCCCAGCCGGTCGGCCACGTCCGCGAGCGTGTGGCGCTGTTCGGCCAGGTACTGCCTGGCGAGTTCGCGGCGGGTGCGGTCGAGCAGCGCCTGGAACGACACCGACTCCTCCTGCAAGCGGCGCTGCAGCGTGCGGTCAGCCAAGCCCAGGCCCGAGGCCACGTCCTGGCGGCGCGGCTCGCCGTGCTGCAGCCGGCGCGCGATCTCGGCGCACACCAGGCTGGCGGTGGTGGTCTGGCCCAGCAGGTTGAGCTGGTCGTCGAGCAGGTGCTCCTGCATCTCGCCCAGCGCCGGGTGGTGGGTGGGCAGCGGCATGGTCATGTCGGCCGACGACAGCAGCACGCGGTTGGCGGGCGCGTTGAAGCGGATCTCGCAGCCGAAGGCCTCGCGGTGCAGCCGGTCGTTGGTCGGCGGCGGGTAGACGAATTCCATGGCCAGCGGCTGCAGCTCGCGCCGCGTGAGCCACTGGCACTGCATGAGCACGGTCAGCAGGGCGTACTCGACGCGCTGGCGCGGAATCGGCAGGCTGCCGCCGGTGTGCTCCATGACCATCCAGCAGCCGCGCGCGTCGGACTGCAGTGAGAAGGCGGTGGCGTCGGAGATCACGGCCATGTAGCGCGTGAGCCGCGTCAGCGCCGCGCCCAGGGTGGGGCTGCAGGCCATGGCGTGGCCCACCGTGCCCAGCTTGCTGTGCGTGGCGGCCAGGTCGCGGTCCAGGCCCAGCGTGGGCCGACCGGCGTGCGCCACGGCCACCTGCCACAGCACGGAGATCTCGTCGACCGGGATGCGCGCGTTCTGGCGGTGCAGCGAGTCGGGGTCGAAGCCGGCATCGCTCAGCAGCGTGGGCACGTTCAGCCCCTCGGCCTCGAACATCGACAGCACCCCCTCCAGCCATGCGGCCGAGCTGGTGCGCAGCTCGGGCTGCGGACAGCCGGGGCGGCGCGACGGCCGGCGCGAATGGCGCGGCAGGGAGGCTTCTGAAGTCATTCGATTGGCTCGCTTGCGATAGCGGTGAAAACGGAGCCGGTTCCTAGAATTTTTCCAGTGCACGGCGGCCCGGAGTATGGGTGCCGCGCGCCGAGCCAGGAATTCCGATTAACCCGGTGTGGAGACAAAACATGAAGACAACGACAACAGCACAAGACCAGGGTGCGGCAGGACAGACGGCGATGGCGCGCGCCATTGCAACGGTGGCCACGCTGGCCACCGCGGCGGCGCTTGCGGCCTGCGGCGGCGGTTCGTCGGGGGCGACCGCCTTTCCCGTGCTGCCGCCTGCACCGGCTCCGGCACCCGCGCCCGCTCCGGCACCCGCCGTCGACGGCCCGATGGTGCGCCAGACCACGGCCGGCAAGGTCGAGGGCACGGACGACGGCGCCAAGAATGGCACCTGGTCCTGGAAGGGTGTTCCGTTCGCCCAGCCGCCGGTCGGCGCGCTGCGCTGGCGCGCACCGGTCGAGCCCGAAGCCTGGACCGGCATCCGCCCGGCCAAGGCCTTCGGCAACGCCTGCCTGCAGATCGGCCGGATCTTCAGCCCCGGCACCAGCAACACCTACGACGCCACCATCGGCACCAACCTGGGCAAGCCGGTCGGCAGCGAAGACTGCCTGTTCGTCAACATCTGGCGTCCGGCCACCACCGAGAAGAACCTGCCGGTGCTGCTGTTCATCCATGGCGGCAGCAACATTTCGGGTTACACAGCCGATCCGCTGTACGACGGCGCGGCGCTGGCCAAGGCCACCAATGCGGTGGTCATCACCGCCAGCTACCGGCTGGGCATTCTGGGCTTCCTGAACATGCCGCAGCTGCGGCCGGGCGGCAGCGCGGGCGACGACTCGGGCAACTTCGCGCTGCTGGACAACATGGCGGCACTGCGCTTCATCCAGGGCAACGTCGCCAACTTCGGCGGCGACCCGGGCAACGTCACGCTGTCGGGCGAGTCGGCCGGCGCGACCAACCTGCTGGCGGTGATGACCTCGCCGATGGCCAAGGGCCTGTTCCACAAGGCCTTCGAGATGAGCGGCGGCATTTCGCTCAAGACCAATCTGCCGCCCGGGACGCTGCCGACGCTGCAGCCGGCTTCGGCCTCGTTGACGCAGGGCCAGACGATCCTCGAAAAGCTGCTGGTCGCCGACGGCACCGTGGCCGATGAAGCGGCGGCCAAGGTGTACATCGGCACGCGCTCGCCGGCGCAGATCGCCGAGTACCTGCGTGCGCAGGAGGGTGGGGCGCTGCTGACCAAGGTCACTGCCGCCGGGCAGGGTTCCGTTGCGCCCATTCCCGACGGCACGGTGCTGCCGGCCGACCCGATCGGCGCCATCGCGGCCGACAAGTACGTCAAGGTGCCCATGCTCGCGGGCAACACGCGCGACGAAGGCAAGCTCTTTGCGTCGCTGCTGGGATCGCTGGGCATCCCGGGCCTGAAGGCGGGCTGGATCGTCAAGGACGACGCACGCTTCTCGATGATGTTCAACTTCAATCCGGACGCCGCCCCCACGCTCACGGTGAACGAAATCATCGACGCATCCTACCTTCCGGTAGGTACTCCCGGCACGGGCTACAACGCAGCGACCGACATCGTCACGAAGGGCCTGTTCGGCGCCAACCGCGACAACCTGCTCAACACCATGAAGACGCGCCAGTCGAACATCTGGCACTACCGCCTCGACTGGTCGCAGGAGGCCGCGCCGTGGAACGACGTGTACGGCGCTGCGCACGCCTTCGACCTGCCGTTCGTGTTCGGCAACTTCGAGGGTTCGCTGCTGAGCAACGTGATGGGCGGCAAGGCCAACGAGAAGGGGCGCGTGGCGCTGTCGAAGGCCGTCATGGCCAGCGTCGGGGCCTTCATGCGCAACGGCGATCCGAACACGCCCGAACTCGGTGCAACCTGGGGAACGTGGCCTTCGCAGATGCTGCTGGATGCCACGCCAACGGCGGCCAAGATCACGCCGGTGAACGTCCCTTGAAGAGCCGCTTCGTTCAATCATGCAGTGCGGGTTTGTGTCATTGTGCAAGTGGCCGAAGCTTGCGTGAATCTCTCGTTCGCAACGCTTTTTGAAGTCATTTCACATAGGAGTCCGTAGATGCTGGGTTTGATGCAAGACCAACCGCTTTTGATCTCGTCGCTGATCGAGTTCGTCGAGCGACACAACGGCGACGGCGAGATCGTCTCGCGCCGTGTCGAGGGCGATATCCACCGTTGCACCTGGAGCGACATCGCATCGCGCGCCAGGCAGGTGGCCAATGCGCTGGATGGCGAGCAACTGCTGTTCAGCGACCGCATCGCCACCCTGGCCTGGAACGGCTACCGCCACCTGGAGCTGTACTACGGCGTGAGCGGCAGCGGCCGCGTGCTGCACACCATCAACCCGCGCCTGCATCCCGACCAGATCGCGTGGATCGCCAACCATGCCGAAGACCAGATCCTGTGCTTCGACCTGAGCTTCCTGCCGCTGGTGCAAGCGGTGCATGCGCGTTGTCCCACGATCCGGAAATGGGTTGCACTGTGTGACGCCGACAAGCTGCCGGCCGACAGCGGTGTGCCCAATCTCGTGAGCTACGAGGCCTGGATGGGCGCGCAGCCCACCGCGTACGACTGGCCTACCTTCGACGAGAACTCGGCCTCGAGCATGTGCTACACGAGCGGCACCACGGGCAACCCGAAGGCCGCGCTGTACAGCCACCGCTCGACCATGCTGCATGCCTACGCTGCCGCGCTGCCCGATGTCATGCGCATCTCGGCGCAAGACTCGGTGCTGCCGGTGGTGCCGATGTTCCACGTCAACGCCTGGGGCATTCCGTACTCGGCCGCGCTGGTGGGCTGCAAGCTCGTGTTCCCGGGCCCCTCGCTCGACGGCAAGTCGGTGTACGAACTCATCGAGTCCGAAGGCGTGACCTTCGCGGCGGGCGTGCCCACCGTGTGGCAGATGATGCTGGGCCACATGCAGACCAATGGCCTGAAGTTCAGCAAGCTCAACCGCACCGTCATCGGTGGTTCGGCCTGCCCGCCGGCCATGATCACGGCGTTCCAGGAGAACTACAACGTCGAGGTGCTGCATGCCTGGGGCATGACCGAGATGAGCCCGCTGGGCACGCTGTGCACGCTGAAGAACAAGCACCTGTCGCTGCCCGCCGATGCGCAGCTGCAGATCCGCATGAAGCAGGGCCGCGCCATCTTCGGCGTCGACATGAAGATCGTCGACGGCAACGGCGACGAGTTGCCCTGGGACGGCAAGGCCTACGGCGACCTGTTGGTCAAGGGCCCCTGGGTCGTCAAGGAGTACTACAAGGGCGAGGGCGGCAACCCGCTGGTCGCCGACGCTGCAGGCCGGGGCTGGTTCCCCACCGGCGACGTGGCCACCATCGACGCCGAGGGCTACCTGCAGATCACCGACCGCAGCAAGGACGTGATCAAGTCCGGCGGCGAGTGGATCAGCTCCATCGACATCGAGAACATCGCTGTCGCGCACCCGGCCATCGCCATGGCGGCCTGCATCGGCGTGTTCCACCCCAAGTGGGACGAGCGCCCGATCATCGCCGTCGTGAAGAAGCCCGGCGCCGAAGTCACCCGCGAGGAGCTGCTGAAGTTCTACGAGGGCAAGACCGCCAAGTGGCAGATCCCCGACGACGTGGTGTTCGTCGAGGCCATTCCGATCGGCGCCACCGGCAAGATCCTCAAGACCAAGCTTCGCGAACTGCTCAAGGACTACAAGCTGCCGGGCCTCTGAAGCACGGCCAAAGCCCACCCGCACTGTCGCGCACGCGATAGGAAGGCCGCCCCGGCGGCTTTCCTTCCGGGCATTCCCTGTGCGGCGAAGAAAAGGGCGCTTGTACGCTGGCGTCCCGCCTTTCAACCAGGAGACTCTTCATGCACTTCGGTATCAAGTCAGTGGCCGCCTGCGCCATGTTGGTGAGTGTTTCAGCGTCGTTCGCCCAGAAGGGCGAAACCGTCAAGATCGCCTGGCTGGACCCGCTGTCGGGTCTGATGGCGGCCGTGGGCACCAATCAGCTCAAGACGACCCAGTACCTGGCTGACGAGTTCAACAAGAAGAATGCGTCGGGCGTGAAGTTCGAGATCATCGCGATCGACAACAAGCTGAGCCCGCAGGAGACCACCGCGGCGCTGCGCTCGGCGCAGGACCAGGGCGCGCGCTACATCACCCAGGGCAACGGCTCGGGCCCGGCGCTCGCGATCATCGACGCCGTCGAGAAGAACAATGCGCGCAATCCCGGCAAGGAACTGCTGTACCTGAACTATGCGGCGGTCGATCCCGACCTGACCAACAGCAAGTGCAGCTACTGGCACTTCCGCCTCGATGCCGACACCTCCATGAAGATGGAAGCGCTGACCACCTGGATGAAGGACCAGGCCGACATCAAGAAGGTCTACATCCTGGGCCAGAACTACTCCCACGGCCAGCAGGTGTCCAAGTTCGCCAAGGACAACCTCAAGACCAAGCGCCCCGACATCCAGATCGTGGGCGACGACCTGCACCCGCTCGCGCAGGTGCGCGATTTCTCGCCGTACATCGCCAAGATCAAGGCCTCGGGCGCCGACACGGTCATCACCGGCAACTGGGGTTCCGACCTCTCGCTGCTCATCAAGGCAGCCAACGACTCGGGGCTGGACGTCAAGTTCCTCACGTACTACGCACCGGGCGCCGGCACGCCCACGGCCATGGGCGCCACCTCGGCAGGCAAGGTCTACACCGTGGCCTATGCCCACTACAACATGGGCGGCGAAATCCAGCGGCTGCTGACCGGCTACAAGAAGAAGATGAACGACGACCTGACGCAGTCCTCGATCTATCACACCTTCGCCTTGCTCGATGCCGCGTTCGTGCAGACCAAGTCGACCGACCCCGTCAAGGTGGCTGCGGCGCTCGAAGGCATGAAGATCAAGAGCTTCAACGGCGAGGTCGAGATGCGCAAGGCCGACCACCAGCTGCAGCAGGGCCTGTACATCTCGCGCTGGGAGAAGGCCAGCGCCAAGTACCCCTACGACGCCGAGAACACCGGCTACACCAACGTCCCCGTGAAGTATTACGAGTCGTATGTGGCGAGCACGCCCACGACCTGCCAGATGAAGCGCCCCTAGGCGTCTTTGTGAACGCATTTCCTACCCATCGGTAGAAGATACCTACCGCCGGGTAGCAAAAGAAGGAAATGCACTGTCGCCTGCGCGATAGATACGTGCCTTTGCAGCCCCTTCCTTACGGGCATTCCCTGAGGGGTGGGGTGGCAAAGACTTGTACGCTTGTGCAGCGTTTTTGATATCGGTTTGACCAGGAGATATAGATTGAAGTTCGCTCTGAAGATCGCTACCGCCGCCGTGCTCGCGGCAAGTGCCACCGGTGCCCTTGCCCAGAAGGGTGAGACCGTCAAGATCGCGTGGCTGGACCCGTTGTCGGGCCTGATGGCGGCCGTCGGTACCAACCAGCTCAAGACCTTCCAGTTCCTGGCCGAAGAATTCAACAAGAAGAACGTGGCCGGCGTGAAGTTCGAGGTCATCGGCATCGACAACAAGCTCAGCCCGCAGGAAACCACCGCCGCGCTGCGCTCGGCCATGGACCAGGGCGCGCGCTACGTGGTGCAGGGCAACGGCTCCGGCCCGGCGCTGGCCATCATGGACGCGCTCGAAAAGCACAACGCCCGCAACCCGGGCAAGGAAGTCGTGTACTTCAACTACGCGGCCGTCGATCCCGACCTGACCAACAGCAAGTGCAGCTACTGGCACTTCCGCCTCGACGCCGACACCTCCATGAAGATGGAAGCCCTGACCACCTTCATGAAGGACCAGGCCGACATCAAGAAGGTGTACCTGATCAACCAGAACTACTCGCACGGCCAGCAGGTCGCGAAGTACGCCAAGGACAACCTCAAGACCAAGCGCCCCGACGTGCAGATCGTCGGCGACGACCTGCACCCGCTGGCCCAGGTGCGCGACTTCGCGCCCTACATCGCCAAGATCAAGGCCTCGGGCGCCGACACCGTCATCACCGGCAACTGGGGTTCCGACCTCGCGCTGCTCATCAAGTCGGCCAACGACGCAGGCCTGAACGTCAAGTTCTACACCTACTACGCCGTGACCAACGGCACGCCGACCGCCATGGGCGCGGCCTCGGACGGCAAGGTCTATATGGTGGGCTACAGCCACTACAACGCGCCGGGCCCGATCGCGCCGATGATGAACGAGTTCAAGAAGCGCTTCAACGAAGACCTGTACACGACCTCGCCGTACACCGTGTACGCGATGCTCGCCGAAGCCTTCGTGCGCACCAAGTCGACCGACCCCGTGAAGGTGGCGGCCGCCATGGAAGGCATGAAGTTCAAGAGCTTCAACGGCGACGTCGAGATGCGCAAGTCCGACCACCAGCTGCAGCAGGGCCTGTGGATCACGCGCTGGCAGAAGGCCGACGCCAAGAGCCCGTACAGCCCGGAGAACACCGGCTACACGCTGGCACCGGTCAAGTACTACGAGCCCTACGTCTCGAGCACGCCCACCTCGTGCCAGATGAAGCGACCCGGCGGCGCCTCCTGATCGCCTGCTGATCGCCCCCTGACCGGTCGAGGCCCGACTTCAACACTCGGGCCTCTTTCTTTTTCAACCGACACGGAAGACCGATGAACGTCGAATTCTTCGTCATCTCACTGCTCAACGGCGTCAGCTACGGCCTGCTGTTGTTCATGCTGAGCTCTGGCCTTACGCTGATCTTCAGCATGATGGGTGTGCTCAACTTTGCACACGCCAGCTTCTACATGCTGGGCGCCTATTTCGCCTACACCCTGTCAGGCATCGTCGGCTTCTGGCCCGCGCTCTTTCTCTCGCCGCTGCTGGTGGGTGCATTGGGCGCGGCCTTCGAACGCTACAGCCTGCGCCGGGTCCATAAGTTCGGCCACGTGCCCGAGCTGCTGGTGACCTTCGGTCTTTCGTACCTCATCCTCGAGCTGGTCCAGCTGGTCTGGGGTCGCTCCACGGTGCCCTACGGCCTGCCCGAGGCGCTGCAGGGCCCGCTGTTCTCGCTGTACGGCACGCAGTTCCCCAAGTCGCGCTCGTTCATCATGCTGGTGGCGATGCTCATGCTGGTGTCCGTGTGGCTGCTGCTCACGCGCACCCGCATCGGCCTGGTGATCCAGGCGGCGCTGAAGCACCCCGACATGGTCGAGGCGCTGGGCCACAACGTGCCGCGCGTGTTCATGCTGGTGTTCGGCGGCGGCGCCGCGCTGGCCGGCCTGGCGGGCGTGATCGGCGGCAACACCTACGTCACGGAGCCAGCCATGGCCGGTTCGGTCGGCACCATCATCTTCGTGGTGGTGGTGGTCGGCGGCATGGGCTCGCTGGCCGGCGCCTTCCTGGCGTCGCTGCTGATCGGCATCATCCAGACCTTCGCCGTTGCGCTGGACCACTCGCTGGCCACCGCGCTGCAGGCCCTGGGCGTGGCCGTGAGCGACCAGACCTTCGGCTACGAGCTGCTCAAGCTCACCATCTCGCAGGTCGCACCGATCCTGCCGTACCTGTTCCTCGTGCTGATCCTCATCTTCCGCCCGAAGGGTCTTCTGGGCACCCGGGAGGACTGACACCATGACCACCGCAACCACCACTTCACCGACGACCCCGACGCGGTACTACCGCTTCAAGCCCTGGAACATCGGGCGCTACCTGGTCTGGGCGCTGTTCGCCCTGGTGCTGATCATCTCGCCGATGCTGTTCAAGAGCAGCCTGGCGCTGACGATGCTCTCGCAGATGGGCTACCTGATCATCATCTGCCTGAGCTACAACATCCTGCTGGGGCAGGGCGGCATGCTGAGCTTCGGCCATGCCGTCTACACCGGCCTGGGCTCGTTCATCGCCATCCACGCGATGAACATGGCGACCAAGGGCGGCCCGACCATTCCGCTGGTGCTCATTCCGCTCGTAGGCGGTCTGGCGGGGATGTTCTTCGCCATCCTGCTGGGCTTCGTGACCACCAAGAAGTCGGGCACCACCTTCGCCATGATCACCATGGGCATCGGCGAGCTCGTGGCCTCGATGGCGCTGATGTTCCCCAGCTTCTTCGGCGGCGAGGGCGGCATCACCACCGACCGCGTGTACGGCCCGAGCTTCTTCGGCTTCACCTTCGGTCCGCAGATCCAGGTGTACTACCTGATCGCCGCGTACTGCTTCGTGTGCACCGCCCTGATGTATGCCTTCACCGGCACGCCGCTGGGCCGCATGCTGAATGCGGTGCGCGACAACCCGGAGCGCGTGGAGTTCATCGGCTACAACACGCAGCGCGTGCGCTACTTCGCGTTCATCATCGCGGGCTTCTTCGCCGGCATCGGCGGCGGCCTGGCCTCGATCAACTTCGAGATCGTGAACGCGGCCGACAGCCTGAACGCCATCCGCTCGGGCGGCTACCTGCTGTTCACCTTCCTGGGCGGCGCGGTGTTCTTCTTCGGCCCGATCATCGGTGCGGTGCTGCTGGTGTTCGCCTCGATCCTGCTGTCGGAGCTCTCCAAGGCCTGGCAGCTGTACTTCGGCCTGGTGTTCGTGTTCATGGTGATGTTCGCCCCCGGCGGCATCGCCAGCCTGGTCATGATGAACCTGCGCGTGGCCAAGTTCGGCAAGTTCAACCGCTTCTGGGGCCTGTACGCCGCGCTCGCCGTGGCCCTGGTGCCGGTGGTGGTCGGTGCTGCCGCGCTGATCGAGATGATCTATCACATCCAGCTCAACGCGGCGATGGGCCCGGACCTGAAGTTCTTCGGCACCATGCTGAACACGGCGGGCGTGACCAGCTGGCTGGGCGCCATCGCGATCCTGGCCGTCGGCCTGGGCCTGCTCGAGGTGGCACGGCGCCACTTCGTGCGGGTCTGGGGCCAGGCGCAGGAAGAGATCGAAGCAGAAATCAAACGTCGGGAGGCGGCGTAAATGAGCGCGCAATACGCATTGGAACTGAAGGCGCTGCGCAAGAATTTCGGCAAGACCGAAATCATCCGCGGCGTGGACCTGGCGGTGAAGGCCGGCGAACGCATCGCCGTGATCGGGCCGAACGGCGCGGGCAAGTCGACGCTGTTCAACCTGATCAGCGGGCGGCTCACGCCCACCAGCGGCGAGGTGCTGCTCAACGGGCAGCGCATCGACGGCAAGAAGCCCTATGAAATCAACCGCCTGGGGCTGTCGCGCAGCTTCCAGATCACCAACATCTTCCCGAAGCTCAGCGTCTTCGAGAACCTGCGCTGCGGCGTGCTGTGGAGCCTGGGCTACAAGTACACCTTCCTGCGCTTTCTCTCGAACCTGGACGATGCCAACGCGCGCACCGAAGAGCTCATCAAGCAGATCGGCCTGGAGCGCAAGCGCGACGTGCATGCGGTGAACCTCACCTATGCCGAGCAGCGCGCGCTCGAGATCGGCGTGACGATCGCCGGCGGCGCTGGCGTCATCCTGCTGGACGAGCCCACGGCCGGCATGAGCAAGACCGAGACCTCGCACTTCATCTCGCTCATCAAGCACGTCACCGTCGGCAAGACGCTGTTGACGGTGGAGCACGACATGGGCGTGGTCTTCGGGCTGGCCGACAAGATCGCCGTGGTGGTCTACGGCGAAGTCATCGCCTTCGACGCGCCGGCTGCCGTGCGCGCCAATGCACGCGTGCAGGAGGCCTACCTGGGTTCTTCCGTGGCCGATGCACAAGGGGCGGGACACTGACATGCTGAAGCTTCACGACATCCACGCCTACTACGGCAAGAGCCATGTGCTGCATGGCGTTTCCTTCGACGTCCGCCCGGGCGAGATCGTGGCCCTGCTGGGCCGCAACGGTTCGGGCCGCTCGACCACCGCCAAGGCCATCATGGGCCTGGTGCATGCCGAGGGCACGCTGCAGTGGAAGGGCGGCGACATCCTGCGTCGCAAGGCCTACGAGATCGCGCACATGGGCATCGGCTACGTGCCCGAGAACCGCGACATCTTCCCCAAGCTCACGGTGCACCAGAACCTGCTCCTGGGGCAGAAGGGCTCGGGCAAGGGCAGCCGCTGGTCCTTCGACGACATGTACGGCATGTTCCCGCGCCTGAAGGAGCGCCAGCACACCGAGGCCGGCGTGCTCTCGGGCGGCGAGCAGCAGATGCTCACGCTGTGCCGCACGCTGATGGGCGACCCCGACCTCATCATCATCGACGAGCCCACCGAGGGCCTCGCGCCCAAGATCGTCGAGCTGGTGGGGCAGTACCTGCGCACGCTGAAGGACAAGGGCATCTCGGTGCTCCTCATCGAGCAGAAGCTCACCATCGCGATGCAGATTTCCGACCGCGCGCTCGTCATGGGCCACGGCAGCATCGTGTTCGACGGGACGCCCGACAGCCTGCGCGCCGACGGCACCACCCGCAGGGAGTGGCTGGAGGTTTAAGCAAACCCCCAGGCTTCGCGCACTTCGTGTCGCGCGCGCCTTCCCCCTTGCAGGGGGCAACACCTGCGGCCCGGCAAAGCCGGTTCCGCGGTGTTCCTGGAAAGTCCGGCTCTCTCTTGAGGCCCTTGTCCCGACAGCGACTGCGTGCCATTGTTCGGCCACGCAAAACGCCTAGAATCTTCGAAAAAGAACACTCGTGCTTTTTCTTCTTTTTCTTCACACACCAAGGAATGCAGCATGACGGCTGAATACAAAGTGCTCGGCGATGTCGCCGTGATCACCCTGACCAACCCGCCGGTCAACGGTCTCGGCTTCTCGACACGCATCGGCATCACCGACGGCCTGTCCAAGGCCAATGCCGACAGCGCCGTCAAGGCCATCGTCATCACCGGCGCCGGCAAGGCGTTCTCGGGCGGTGCGGACATCAAGGAATTCGGCACGCCCAAGGCGCTGCAAGAGCCCAACCTGCTGAGCGTGATCCTCTCGCTCGAAGCCTCGCCCAAGCCCATCGTCGCAGCCATCCACTCCGTGTGCATGGGCGGCGGCCTCGAGCTGGCCCTGGGCTGCCACTACCGCGTGGCCGCACCGGGCACCAGCGTGGCACTGCCTGAAGTCAAGCTCGGTCTGCTGCCGGGCGCCGGTGGCACGCAGCGCCTGCCGCGCGTGATCGGCGTGGAAACCGCCCTGAACATGATCGTCAGCGGCGAGCCGGTGAAGAGCGAACTGCTCGCCAGCCTGCCGGGCCAGAAGCTGTTCGACAAGCTGGCCGCCTCGGCCGAATCGGTGTTCGACGAAGCCGTCGAGTTCGCCAAGTCGGTCGCTGCCAAGGGCGGCGAGCTGCCGCTGGTGCGCAACCTGCCGTGCAAGCATCCGCAAGGCGATGCCTACTTCCAGTTCGCCAAGAACATGGTCGGCGGCATGTCGAAGAACTACCCCGCGCCGCTGAAGTGCGTCGACGCCGTGCAGGCCGCGACCAAGATGAAGTTCGACGACGGCATGGCCGAAGAGCGCCGTCTTTTCACCGCGCTGATGTTCACGCCCGAATCGCTGGCCCTGCGCCACCTGTTCATGGCCGAGCGCGCCGCGAGCAAGATTCCCGACGTGCCCGAAGACACGCCCAAGCGCGAGATCAAGGCCGTGGGCGTCATCGGCGCCGGCACCATGGGCGGCGGCATCTCGATGAACTTCCTGAACGCGGGCATCCCCGTCAAGATCCTCGAGATGAAGCAAGAGGCGCTCGATCGCGGCATTGCCACCATCAAGAAGAACTACGAAGCCCAGGTCAAGAAGGGCAAGCTCAAGCAGGACAAGTACGAGCAGCGCATGGCGCTTCTGAGCACCACGCTGAGCTACGACGACCTGAAGGACGCCGACCTCATCATCGAAGCGGTGTTCGAAGAAATCGGCGTCAAGGAAAAGGTCTTCAAGGAACTCGACCGCGTCGCCAAGAAGGGCGCCATCCTGGCCTCGAACACCTCGACGCTCGACGTCGACAAGATCGCCTCGTTCACCGACCGTCCGCAAGACGTGGTCGGCATGCACTTCTTCAGCCCGGCCAACGTGATGAAGCTGCTCGAAGTGGTGCGCGGCAAGGCCACGTCCAAGGACGTGCTGGCCACCGTGATGGCCATCGGCAAGAAGATCAAGAAGACCTCCGTCGTGTCGGGCGTGTGCGACGGCTTCATCGGCAACCGCATGATCGAGCAGTACAGCCGCCAGGCCGGCTTCCTGCTGGACGAAGGCGCCACGCCGCAGCAGGTCGACAAGGCCATCGAGAAGTTCGGCTTCGCCATGGGCCCGTTCCGCATGGGCGACCTGGCCGGCAACGACATCGGCTGGGCGATCCGCAAGCGCCGCGCCGTCGAGCGCGCCGACATGAAGTACAGCCGCACGGCCGACAAGCTGTGCGAGTTGGGCCGCTTCGGCCAGAAGACCGGGGCAGGGTGGTACGACTACCAGGCCGGCAAGCGCGACGCCATTCCGTCGGAACTCGTCAACAAGATGATCGAGGACCACCGTAAGGAACTGGGCATCACGCCGCGCAAGATCTCCGACACGGAAATCGTGCAGCGCCTGGTGTTCGCCCTCGTCAACGAAGGCGCGCACATCCTGGAAGACGGCATTGCCTCCAAGTCGGGCGACATCGACATGGTGTACCTCACCGGCTACGGTTTCCCGATCTACCGCGGTGGCCCGATGCACTATGCCTCGCAGGTCGGCCTGTACAACGTGGCCGAGACGATGAAGCGCTTTGCGCAGAACCCGCGCGACGACGCCGAGTTCTGGCAGCCCGCACCGCTGATCCAGAAGCTGGTGGCCGAAGGCAAGTCCTTCAGCTGAGACTGACCCAGGATCAAGACCGCCCATGTTGAAACGCATCTTCCTCGGGCTGCTGCTGGTGCTCCTGGCACTGGTGGCGGCCGTGGCGGTCAAGACCTGGACCACGCCATCGCAGCAACTCGCGGTGGCCCCCGCACCGAAGCTCGAGATCGACCTGCAGGCCGCTGCGAAGCGGCTGGCCGGCGCGATTCCGATCCGCACGGTGTCGAGCCTGGACGACCCGGCCGCCAACCTGGCCGAGTTCGACAAGCTGCACGCCTACCTGGCGCAGCAGTACCCGAAGGTCCACGCCACCCTCAAGAAGGAAGTGGTGGGCCAGAAGGCCTTGCTCTACACCTGGACCGGCACCGACGCGCAGGCCAAGCCCATCGCGCTCATGGCGCACCAGGACATGGTGCCCATCGCGCCCGGCACCGAAAAGGCCTGGTCGGTCGATCCCTTCGCGGGCGAGATCAAGGACGGCTTCGTCTGGGGCCGCGGCACCCTCGACAACAAGGGCAACCTGTTTGCGCAGATGGAAGCCATCGAGCTGCTCATCGGCAGCGGCTTCCAGCCGAAGCAGACGGTCTACCTCGTGATGGGTGACGACGAAGAGGTGAGCGGCCTGCGCGGCGCGCAGCCCATCGCCGAACTGCTCAAGTCGCGCGGCGTGAAGCTCGACTGGGTGCTCGACGAAGGCCTGCTCGTGCTCGACGGCGTGCTGCCCGGGCTGAGCAAGCCCGCAGCGCTCATCGGCTTGGCGGAGAAGGGCTACGGCACCTTCTTCCTCTCGCTCGATACCGCGCCCGGCCACTCGTCGATGCCGCCGCAAAAAAGCGCCATCGGCCGCATGAGCGCCGCGCTCGCGCGGCTCGAAGCAACGCCGATGCCCGGCGGCATTCAGGGCGTGGCGGGCCAGATGTTCGGTGCGCTCGCGCCCGAGATGGGCGGCGTCAACCGCGTCATGCTGTCGAACCTGTGGCTCACCGAGCCGCTGGTGCGCGGCCAGCTCGAGAAGAGCCCGAGCAGCAACGCCATGCTGCGCACGACCACCGCGCTGACCATCGTGCGTGCCGGCAACAAGGACAACGTGCTGCCCGGCCGTGCCGAGGCCGCTGTCAACTTCCGCGTGCTGCCCGGCGACACGCTGGCCAGCGTCGAGGCGCATCTGCGCAAGGCGCTGGGCGACGACGACATCAAGATCAAGCCGTACCCCGGCAACTCGGAGCCCTCGCCGGTGTCGCCCACCGACAGCACCGGCTACCGCGCGATCCAGCAGGCCGTGCGCCAGAGCTTCCCCGACGCCGTGGTGGCGCCCGGCCTCATGACCGCCGCCACCGATTCCCGCCACTTCAGCCTCGTGAGCGATGCCGTCTTCCGCTTCTCGCCGTTCCGGGTGAAGAGCGAGGACCTGGCGCGCTTCCATGGCAACAACGAACGCCTGGCCATCTCGAACTACGGCGAGATGATCGGCTTCTATCACCAGCTCCTGCGCAACACCCACGCGGCCGCGCCGGCGCAATGACGACCCCGTCTTTTCCCTCTTTTCCCTTCCATCTTCAAAGGACCTCACCATGACCAGCGCCGTCATCGTTTCCACCGCCCGCACGCCGCTCGCGAAGAGCTGGAAGGGTGCCTTCAACATGACCCACGGCGCCACGCTGGGCGGCCATGCCGTGCAGCACGCGGTGCAGCGCGCCGGCATCGACCCGGCTTCGGTCGACGACGTCATCATGGGTTGCGCCACGCCCGAAGGCGCCACCGGCTCCAACATCGCGCGCCAGATCGCCCTGCGCGCCGGCCTGCCGGTCACCACCTCGGGCATGACCATCAACCGTTTCTGCTCGTCGGGCCTGCAGACCATCGCCACCGCCGCCCAGCGCATCATCGCGGGCGAGGGCGACGTCTACGTGGCCGGCGGCGTCGAGAGCATCTCGTGCGTGCAGAACGAAGCCAACACGCACATGCTGGCCGACCCGTGGCTCGTGAAGCACAAACCCGAGATCTACTGGAACATGCTGCAGACCGCCGAGCAGGTCGCCAAGCGTTACAACATCGGCCGCGACGCCATGGACGAGTACGGCGCGCAGAGCCAGCAGCGCGCCACCGCCGCGCTCGAAGCCGGCAAGTTCAAGGACGAGATCGCCCCCATCACCGTGCTGGCCGGCGTGGCCGACCCCGTGATGGGCCTGCGCACCAAGGAAGTCACGATCGAGAACGACGAAGGCATCCGCCCCGGCACCACCAAGGAAGGCATCAGCGGCATCCGCTCGGCCATGCCCGGTGGCCTGATCTCGGCCGGCAACGCCAGCCAGTTCTCCGACGGCGGCGGCGCCTGCGTGGTGGTCGACGAGAAGTACGCCCAGCAGAAGGGCCTGAAGCCCCTGGGCCGCTTCCTCGGCTTCGCCGTGGCCGGCTGCGAGCCCGACGAAATGGGCATCGGCCCGGTCTTCGCCATCCCCAAGGTGCTCAAGCGCCTGGGCCTCACGGTCAACGACATCGACCTGTGGGAGCTGAACGAAGCCTTCGCCGTGCAGGTCATCTACTGCCGCGACAAGCTGGGCATTCCGGGCGACCGCCTGAACGTGAACGGCGGCGCCATCGCCGTGGGTCACCCCTACGGCGTGAGCGGCCAGCGCCTCACGGGCCACGCGCTCATCGAAGGCAAGCGCCGCGGCGCCAAGAAGGTCGTGGTCACGATGTGCATCGGCGGCGGCATGGGCGCCGCGGGCGTGTTCGAGGTCCTGTAACCATGTCCGGCTTGGGCAATGACCAGGAGGTCTCGCCCGAAGCCGTTCTGGCCTACGGGCGCAGCGTGCTGGCCGCGCAGCCCTTCAGCGTGCTGATCGGCGCCGAGCTGCACGCACTCGCGCCGGGCCATGCCGAGCTCCAGCTGCCGCTTACCGCGCAGCTGAAGCAGCAGCACGGTTTCGCCCATGGCGGCATCGTGAGCTACATGGCCGACAACGCGCTGACCTTTGCCGGCGGCAGCGCCTTGCGCGTGCCGGTCGTGACCTCCGAATTCAAGATCAACTACGTGCGGCCCGCCATCGGCCAGCGGCTGATTGCGCGCGCCCGGGCCGTGCACACCGGCAGCTCGCAGGCCGTGTGCACCTGCGAGGTGGTGGCGGTGGCCGACGACGGCACCGAGAAGCTCTGCGCGCTGGCGCAGGGCACCATCGCCAAGCTGCCCGATTCCTCGAAGAAGACTTCGTCGCCCGCGAAGTCGTAGCCTGAAGAAGACATCACCATGAGCCTGCGTCCCACCCTCGACTTTCTGCTCTACGACTGGCTCGACGCCGAGAAGCTCAATCAGAGCGAGCGTTTTGCCGACCACTCGCGCGAGACCTTCGACGCCGTGCTCGACACCTGCGAGCGCATCGCGCGCGAAAAGTACGCGCCGTTCAACCGCACCGTCGACACGCAGGAGCCGCATTTCGACGGCGAGAAAGTCATCCTGCCGCAGGCCACGCACGACGCGCACAAGGCCTTCGTCGAGTCCGGCATGTTGAGTGCCGCACAGGACTACGACATCGGCGGCATGCAGCTGCCCTACACGGTGCAGGCGGCGGCCAACAGCTTCTTCGCGATGGCCTCGGTGAGCATCGGCTCGAACATGCTCACCAGCGGCAACGCCAACCTGCTCATGGTGCACGGCACCGAGAAGCAGAAAGAGGTGTTCGCCAAGAATGAATTCTCGGGCCGCTGGGCGGGCACCATGTGCCTGTCGGAACCCCAGGCCGGTTCGTCGCTGAGCGACGTGGCCACGCGCGCCGTGCCCGATGGCGCCGACTACCAGAACGATCCGCTGGGCCCGCGCTACCGCCTCACGGGCAACAAGATGTGGATCTCGGCGGGCGACCATGAGCTGACCGAGAACATCGTGCACATCGTGCTGGCCAAGATCCCCGACGAGAACGGCAAGCTCATTCCCGGCACGCGCGGCATTTCGCTGTTCATCGTGCCCAAGCGCATGGTGGACACGCAGGGCGAACTCACCGGCGAGCGCAACGACGTGGCGCTGGCCGGCCTGAACCACAAGCTCGGCTGGCGCGGCACCACCAACACGCTGCTGAACTTCGGCGAGGGCAAGTACCCGGTCGGCGGCAAGGCCGGCGCGGTGGGCTACCTGGTCGGCGCGCCCGGCAAGGGCCTGCACTGCATGTTCCACATGATGAACGAGGCCCGCATCGGCGTCGGCACCGCCGCCACCATGCTCGGCATGGCCGGCTACTACGCCTCGCTCGACTACGCCAAGAGCCGCCCGCAGGGCCGGCTGGTGAAGAAGCCCGAAGCCGCCGGCGCCGCCGTGGCCAAGGACTCGGCCGCGCCGCAGGTGCGCATCATCGAGCACGCCGACGTGCGCCGCATGCTGCTCGCCCAGAAGGCGTACTGCGAGGGCGCGCTGGCGCTGGAGCTGTACTGCGCCCGCCTGGTCGACACGCAGAAGACCGGCGACGCCGCGCAGGCCGACGACGCCCGCCTGCTGCTGGAGGTGCTCACGCCCATCGCCAAGAGCTGGCCCAGCGAGTGGTGCCTGGAGGCCAATTCGCTGGCGATCCAGGTGCACGGCGGCTACGGCTACACGCGCGATTTCCCGGTGGAGCAGTACTGGCGCGACAACCGCCTGAACATGATCCACGAGGGCACGCACGGCATCCAGGCGGCCGACCTGCTGGGCCGCAAGGTGCTGATGGAAAAGGGCCGCGGCCTGCAGCTGCTGGCCGGCCGCGTCACCGAGACCATCGGCCGCGCCGCCAAGGTGCCGGCGCTGGCGCCGCACGCCAAGGCGCTGGGCGCTGCGCTGCAGCGCATCGGCAGCGCCACGGAGGCCGCCTGGTCCACCGGCGACCCGGCCGACGCGCTGGCCAACGCCGTGCCCTACATGCAGGCCTTCGGCCACACGGTGCTGGCCTGGATCTGGCTCGACGTGGCCCTGCGGGCCCTGGAAATCGACGCGCAGAAGGCGAGGGCGGTAACAGCTGGCAAGATCGGCGCCACGGACTATTTCTTCCACTACGAGCTGCCGAAAATCGGTGCCTGGCTCCAGGTGGTCGAAACCCGTGACCCGACCTGTACCGCTTTGCCCGAGGACGCTTTCTGACAATGGCCAACGCCGCCCCGAACTCACCCCCGCCCGCCGCCCAACCGCCGAAACCACCCAAGCCGCATGCGCGGCTCGAGAAGTGGATCTGGATCCTGATCTACGGCGGCCTGTTCCTCGTGATCCTGGGCATCGCCACGGGCCGCACCGAGCCCGCGCTGGGCTGGTCGATGGCCTTGCCCGGCGTCGTGGTCGCCGCGGTGGGCGTCGTGCTCATCTACGTGCGTTCGCGGCTCAAGTAAGAAACAAGGCAAGGACCGACCATGCTCAAGCACATCGTGATGTGGAAGTTCAAGGAGCACGCCGAGGGCGCCGACAAGGCGACCAACCTGCTCAAGGCCAAGGCGCTGCTCGATGCCTGCGCGACGCTCTCGCCCGGCACGCACCGTTTCGAGGTGGTCATTGCCCAGCCCGGGCTCGAGGCCACCTACGACCTGATCCTCAACTCGGAATTCACCGACGCCGCCGCGCTGGCGGCCTATGCGGACCATCCGCAGCACGTGGCGCTCAAGCCCTTCATCGGCGCCGTGCGCGAAGCCCGCCAGTGCATGGACTATGAGCTCTGAACCCCACGCGCCCGACGCCACGGCCTCACCGGCCGAGCGGCGGGCGTTCGGCCGTGCACAGCGCACGCGCTGTGCGCTCGGCCAGTGGGCGCAGGTGCCCCGGCCCGACGCGGGCGACCGCGATCCGCTCGGCTGGCTGAAGGCGTCCAACCGCGGCCGCGTGCCCGAGCTGGTGCCGGTGCGCCACGGCCGCATGCTGGTCAGCCCCTTCACGTTTTACCGCGGCGCCGCCAGCCTGATGGCGAACGACCTCGCCAGGCTGCCGCACAGCGGCATCGCGACGCAACTGTGCGGCGATGCGCACCTCGCGAACTTCGGCTTCTTTGCCAGCCCCGAGCGCGCGCTGGTCTTCGACATCAACGATTTCGACGAAACCCTGCAAGGGCCCTTCGACTGGGACGTGCGCCGGCTGGCCACCTCGTTCGTGGTGGCCGCGCGCGACCGGGGTTTCAAGCCGCGCATCGGGCGCGAGGCCGTGCAGCAGCTGGCCGAGGCCTACCGCGACCGCATGCGGGCCTTCGCGCGCATGGACACGCTGGAGGCCTGGTACGCGCGGCTCACGTCGCAAACCCTGCTGAAGCTCGGCGCCGAAGACGCGACCGAGCTCGCGGTCATCAAGAAGGCGCGCCGCAGCACCTCGCGCGTGTTCGCCGACAGCGCGACCGAGACGGTCGACGGCCGCCTCATGATCCGCGACCAGCCGCCGTTCGTGTACCACGACGCCCGCGCGACGGCGCGTGAAATCAAGCGCTTCCGCGCCGGACTGCCGGCCTTCCTGGCGCAGTACCGCGCCAGCCTGCCGCCCGAGCGCCAGCGGCTGTTCGACCGCTACGAGCTGCACGACGTCGCGGTGCTCACGCCCGGCGTCGGCTCGGTCGGCCGGCGCTGCTTCCTGCTGCTGCTCGTGGCCGACCGCGCGCACCCGCTGTTCCTGCAGTGCAAGGAGGCCGGCGAGTCGGTGCTCGAAGCCCCGCTGGGCGCGGCACCGGGCACGACGTCGCCGGGCCAGCGCGTGGTGCAGGGCCAGCGGCTGGCACAGGCCGCCAGCGACGTCTTCCTGGGCTGGGCCCAGGGACCGGGCGGGCGCGGCTTCTACGTGCGGCAGCTGCGCGACATGAAGGCCTCCTACAAGCTCGAGGACTTCAAGCCGGTCGACCTGCTCGAGTTCGCCGAAGCCTGCGGCTACAGCCTGGCCCGCGCGCATGCCAAGGGCGGCGACGCCTGGGCCATCGACGGCTACCTGGGGCGCTCCAGGAGCTTCAATACGGCGCTCGCCGATTTCGCGGAAGGCTATGCCGACGTGAACCAGGCCGACTGGCGCCGGCTGAAAAAAGCCGTGGCCGCCGGCAAGGCCGCCGCCGTCGAGGCGGACGACACCGCGTCCTGACGGCCCGAAGCCACCGCCTCCAGCGCCAACGCAACCCTCTTCTTTCATCATCCACACCGGAGACACCGACATGACGAAGCCCCGCACCACCCAACAGCTGTTCGACCTCACGGGTCAGACGGCGCTCATCACCGGCGGCTCGCGCGGCCTGGGCCTGCAGATGGCCCATGCGCTGGGCGAAGCCGGCGCGAAGATCATGCTCAGCTCGCGCAAGGCCGACGACCTGGAACAGGCCGCCGCCGAGCTGCAGGCCGCCGGCATCGACGCGCGCTGGATCGCCGCCGACTGCTCCAAGGAAGAAGACACCCGCCGCCTGGCCGACGAGACCCTGCAGCGCATGGGCGGCGTCGACATCCTCATCAACAACGCCGGCGCCAGCTGGGGTTCGCCCGCCGAGAGCCACCCGGTCGAGGCCTGGGACAAGGTGATGAACCTCAACGTGCGCGGCTACTTCATCCTCGCGCAGCAGGTTGCCAACGGCTACATGATCCCGAAGAAGCGCGGGCGCATCATCAACATCGCCTCGATCGCAGGCCTGAACGGCAACCCGCCCGGCATGCAGACGCTGGCCTACAACACCTCGAAGACCGCGGTGATCGGTTTCACGAAGACGCTGGCCGCCGAATGGGGCAAGTACAACATCAACGTCAACGCGATCTGCCCGGGCTTCTTCATGACGAAGATGGCGGCCGGCCTGATCAAGACCCTGGGCGAAGAGCACATGGCCGCCTCGGCACCGCTGGGCCGCCTGGGCGACGACGAAGACCTGAAGGGCCTGACGCTGCTGTACGCGAGCGACGCCGGCAAGCACATCACCGGCCAGTGGGTCGCGGTCGATGGGGGCGTGAGCGTGGTGCTGGGTGCGGCCTGACATGTCCGATTCGCCTGAAAAGTCCAGCGACATCAACATCCGCTCGTACACGAGCCAGATCCCGTTCGCGCGCCACCTCGGCTTCGAGCTCACGAAGTTCGAGGACGGCCAGTCCGAGATCATCTACACCGCCAAGCCCGAGCACCTGAACACTTTCGACGTGACGCACGGCGGCGCCTGCATGACGCTGCTCGACATCGCCATGGCGGCCGCTGCGCGCAGCGTGGCGCCCGAGACCGGCGTGGTCACCATCGAGATGAAGACCAGCTTCATGCAACCGTCGGTCGGCCCGCTGCACGCACGCGGCACGCTGCTGCATCGCACCGCGACGCTGGCCTTCACCGAGGCCAAGATCTACGACGAGCAGGAGCGCGTGTGCGCCCATGCCACCGGCACCTTCAAGTACGTGAAGCGCCGGCTGCCGACCGGCCCCGCGAGCGCGAACGCGATGCGTCCGCCATCCACCGACTGACACCCCATTTCCCCGGAGACTTTCATGCCCACCAACAAGCAGATCCACCTCGACAACCGCCCCGAGGGCGAAGCCACGGCCAGCAACTTCAAGCTGGTGACTGTCGAGACGCCCGCGCTCGCCGACAACCAGGTGCTGGTGCGCCACCACTACATGAGCCTCGATCCGTACATGCGTGGGCGCATGAACGACGCGAAGAGCTACGCGCAGCCGCAACCCGTGGGCCAGGTGTTCCAGGGCGGCACGGTCGGCGAAGTGGTCGAGAGCAAGCACCCCAAGTACGCCGTGGGCGACAAGGTCGTCGGCTTCGGCGGCTGGCAGGAGTACAGCGTGGTCGATGCCTCGCAGCCCGGCGCGCTGAAGAAGGTCGACACCACGCACGTGCCGCTGTCGCACTACCTCGGCGCCGTGGGCATGCCCGGCGTGACGGCCTGGTATGGCCTCGTGAAGATCATCGCGCCCAAGGCCGGTGAAACCGTGGTCATCACCGCCGCCAGCGGCGCCGTGGGCAGCGCCTTCGGCGCGCTGGCCAAGGCGCGCGGCTGCCGCGTGGTCGGCATCGCGGGCGGCCCCGACAAGTGCAAGTACGTGACCGACGAGCTCGGCTTCGACGCCTGCATCGACTACCGCCAGCACCCCGACGTGAAGACCATGAGCACCGCGCTCAAGGAAGCCTGCCCGAACGGCATCGACGGCTACTTCGAGAACGTCGGCGGCTACATCTTCGACGCTGTGCTGCTGCGCACCAACGCCTTCGCGCGCGTGGCGCTGTGCGGAATGATCGCGGGCTACGACGGCCAGCCGCTGCCGCTGGCGAACCCGGCGCTGATCCTCATCAACCGCCTGAAGATCGAGGGCTTCATCGTCAGCGAGCACATGGAAGTGTGGCCCGAGGCGCTGACCGAACTCGGCACGCTGGTGGGCACGGGCAAGCTCAAGCCGCGCGAGTCGATTGCACAGGGCATCGAAGCTGCCCCTGAGGCCTTCCTGGGTTTGCTCAAGGGCAAGAATTTCGGCAAGCAACTGGTGAAGCTCATTTGATGGCTTGAAACGCACGGCAAGGAGGCCGGTCATACGCGCCGCGCCGGGCCGCCCCAAGCAAGCGTGCACCGCAATGCGAAGCATGGAGGTATGCGAATGAACCCGACGCACGAGGTCTTCAACCAGCCCACGCCGCTGGTCGACTACAACCTCTTCGACACCCACCGCCCCCTGCGCGATGCGCTGAAGTTCAACGCGCCCACGCTGCAGACCACGCAGCTGCACGAGCTGGGCGCCACCCTGGGCTCGGCCGCCATGCAGGCGCATGCGCGGCTGGCCAACATCCACACGCCCGAACTCCACACGCACGACCGCTTCGGCCGTCGCATCGACGAGGTGGAGTTCCATCCGAGCTACCACGCGTTGATGACCGCCGCGGTCGGCGCGGGCCTGCACGGCACGCCGTGGACCGGCACGTCGGCTTCGCCGCACGTGCTGCGCGCGGCGGGCTTCATGCTCTTCACCGAGCTGGAGCCGTCCATCCTGTGCCCGATCTCGATGACCTACGCCGTCACGCCCGCCTTGCGCGGCAACGCGGGCGTGCATGCCGAGTGGGGCCCGAAGCTCGCCAGCCTCTGGTACGACCCCGCGCTCAAGCCCTTGAACGACAAGCCCGGCGTGACCATGGGCATGGGCATGACCGAGAAGCAGGGCGGCTCCGACGTGCGGGCCAACACCACGCAGGCCGTGCGCGACGGCAGCGACGCCTGGGGCGAGCGCTACGCGATCACCGGCCACAAGTGGTTCTTCTCGGCGCCGATGTGCGATGCCTTCCTCATCCTCGCGCAGGCGCCGGCCGGGCTGTCGTGCTTCTTCCTGCCGCGCGTGCTGCCCGATGGTTCGCGCAATGCCATCCACATCCAGCGCCTGAAGGACAAGCTCGGCAACAAGGCCAACGCCAGCTCCGAGGTCGAGTTCCATGGCGCCAGCGCCTGGCTGGTGGGCGAGGAGGGCCGCGGCATTCCGCAGATCCTCGAGATGGGCACGATGACGCGGCTCGACTGCTCGCTCGGCACCAGCGGCCTCATGCGCCAGGCATTGGGCATCGCGCTGAACCACACGGCGCAGCGCCAGGCCTTCGGCAAGCCGCTGGTCGAACAGCCGCTCATGAAGAACGTGCTGGCTGACCTCGCGCTCGAAAGCGAAGCCGCCACCGCACTGGCCATTCGTCTGGCCCGCGCTTTCGACCAGCAAAGCGACGAACACGAGCGCCTGATGGCGCGCCTGCTCACGCCGGTCGCCAAGTTCTGGATCTGCAAGCGCGGCAGCCACTTCGCGCAGGAGGCCATGGAGTGCCTGGGCGGCAACGGCTACGTGGAAGAGGGCGGCGAGGGCATCCTCGCGCGCATCTACCGCGAGATGCCGCTCAACTCCATCTGGGAGGGCGCCGGCAACATCATGGCGCTCGACCTGCTGCGCGGCCTGCGCAAGGGCGACGCCGTGGCCGCGCTGGCGCACGAACTGGCCCCCGCGCGCGGCCAGCAGGTCGCCCTCGACCGCCTGGCCGACGCCTTGCCCGCGCGCATCGAGGCCATGGCCTCCGAGACCGAGGCACGCCGCCTCGCGCAGGACGTGGCGCTGGCCGTGCAGGCCGCCTTGCTGGTGCAGACCGCGCCCGCCGCCGTGGCCGATGCCTTCTGCGCCTCACGCCTGGGCGGCGACTGGGGCCAGGCCTTCGGCACGCTGGGCGCGGGCACCGATTTCGATTCGATCATCCAGCGGGCGCAGCCGCGCTGACCACCCACAAGAACACCTCCACGAAAGACACCATGGCCGACCTCATCCTTCACCACTACACCACCTCGCCGTTCTCGGAAAAGGTGCGCACGATCCTCGGCGCGAAGAAGCTGCCGTGGAAGTCGGTCTTCATTCCGCCGATCATGCCCAAGCCCGATGTGGAAGTGCTCACCGGCGGCTACCGCAAGACGCCGTTCCTGCAGATCGGCGCCGACATGTACTGCGACAGCGCGCTCATCGCCGACGTGCTGGAGCACCTGCAGCCCGAGCCCACGCTCTACCCGCAGCCCGAGAAGGGCATGTCGCGCATCCTCGCGCAGTGGGCCGACACCTCGCTGTTCTGGGCCGCGATGGCCTGGAGCCTGCAGCCCAAAGGCGCCGCCGAAGTATTCGCCAAGGCCCCGCCCGAAGCCATCAAGGCCTTCGGCGAAGACCGCGGCAAGATGAGCGCCGGCAACATGACGCGCCTGCGCCCGGCCGACGCCACCAGTGCCTACAAGTCGTACCTGCGCCGCCTGTCGGACATGCTCGACGACAAGCCCTTCCTGCTGGGCGAAGTGCCCAGCATTGCCGACTTCTCGGCCTACCACCCGCTCTGGTACACGCGCCGCATCGAGGCGGTGAAGGGCATCCTCGACCTGACGCCCGCGGTGCTCGACTGGATGGACCGCATGGCGGCCATCGGCCACGGCACCTCGTCGAAGTTTTCGAGCGACGAGGCCATCGCCGTCGCCAAGGCCGCCACGCCGCACACGCTGCTGACCGACAGCACCTTCCAGGACGACCACGGCATTGCGCTGGGCAGCGCCGTCACCATTCGCGCCGAGAGCTTCGGCCTCGAGGAGACGGCGGGCACGCTGGTGGCCGCCACGCGCACCCACTACACGCTGGAGCGCAGCGGCGAGCGCACGGGCACGGTGCATGTGCACTTTCCGCGCATCGGGTATGTGTTGAAGAAAGCAGAGGCCTGAAAACGCCCGGTGCGGGCGCGGGTCGGGGCACCTTCGTGACTGCGCCGGCGCGCGTTCCGTATTTCAATAGCGGCTTCCGCTTCAACGTCAGAGACAAGGACACCGGCAAATGATCCAGGACTTCAAGGGCAAGACCGCCGTACTCACCGGCGCAGGCTCGGGCTTCGGCCTCGAATGCGCGCGCATCGGCGCCGCCCGCGGCATGAACCTCGTGCTGGTCGACGTGCAGCAGGACGCACTCGACAAGGCCAAGGCAGAAATGGAAGCCCTGGGCGTCCAGGTGCTGGCGCGCAAGGTCGACGTGTCCGACGCGGCCCAGATGGAAGCGCTGGCCGCCGCCGTCAAGGAGCGCTTCGGCGCGCCGCACTTCGTGTTCAACAACGCCGGCGTGGGCGCCGGCGGCCTGGTGTGGGAAAACACCGTCGCCGACTGGGAATGGGTGCTGGGCGTTGACCTGTGGGGCGTGATCCACGGCGTGCGCCTGTTCACGCCGATGATGCTCGAGGCCGCCGCCAAGGACCCGAGCTACCGCGGCCACATCACCAACACCGCCAGCATGGCCGGCCTGCTCACGCCGCCCAACATGGGCATCTACAACGCGGCCAAGGCCGCCGTCGTGAGCCTGACCGAAACCATGTACCAGGACCTGAACCTGGTCACCGACCAGATCGGCGCCAGCCTGCTGTGCCCGTACTTCGTGCCCACCGGCATCACGAGCAGCGAGCGCAACCGTCCGAACGCACCGAAGGACACCGAGCTCACCAAGAGCCAGCTCATCGGCCAGGCCATGAGCAACAAGGCGGTGAGCAGCGGCAAGATCACGGCCGCCGAGGTGGCGCACAAGGTGTTCGAGGCCATCAGCGACAACCAGTTCTACGTGTTCAGCCACCCCAAGGCGCTGGGCAACGTAAAGAGCCGCATGGAGAACATCGTGTCGATCACCAACCCGGCCGATCCGTTCCTCGAGCGCCCCGAGATCGGGCAAAAGCTGCGCGAGCAGCTGCGTTCCGCCTGATCCCTTCCTGAGGCGGCCCCTCGCGGGCCGCCTTCAGCCGGCCTGCACCTTCGTCTGCAGGTCGCGCACCAATTGCTCGATGCCCGACAGCGCCTCGGCCATCGAACGCTCCAGCAGGTCGCCCCGGTCTTCCGCGTGCTCGACCGCGATGTCGTGCACCTCGCGCAGCCCGACCAGGCCCAACGCGGCCTTCATCCCCGGCACCAGGAAATTCAGATGCGCCTGCATGCCGCCGGGCCCGAAGCCGCTGCTGCCGTGCGCGGTGAGCAGCACGGTGCGGCGCGGGCGCTCGGCCAGCAGCGGCACGTAGGGGTCGTCCAGGCTCGGGTCCATGTCGAAGGTCTCGCCGACGCGCACGATGTTGTCGATCCACGCCTTCACGGTGGCCGGAGCGCTGTAGTTGTACATGGGCGTGCCCATCACGATCACGTCGGCGCGGCGCAGCTCGGCAATGAAGGTGTCGCTCTCGGCCAGCACCTCGTGCATCCAGGGTTCGCGCGCTTCGGCGGGCGTGTAGGCGCTGTGGATCCAGTCGCCGGTGACCGCCTGCGGCGGCGCGATGCCGAAGTCGCGGTAGATCACCTCGTCCTGCGGGCGGGCCGCCTGCCAGGTGCTGACGAAGTGGTGGCTCAGGCGGCGCGAATGCGAGCCGTGGACGACGGCGCCCGAACGGCCGGAACGGGGGCTGGCATCGATGTGGAGCAGGGTGGTGGTGGTCATGGCGTGGTCCTCGGTTGGATGAAGGGAATTCAGCTGTCTGCTTGACACAGTTCCCAATCTATCGAAGCATCCGTGGCCGGACAAACGACGAATTTTTCTCGCTTCAGAAAACTCAATTCATCTATCAGCACGCCATGGCCCTCCTGCATTCCCTGCCTCCGCTGGCCTCGCTGCGCGCCTTCGAGGCCGCCGCGCGCCATTGCAGCGCCAAGCTCGCGGCGAACGAGCTGTCGGTCACGCCCACGGCCATCAGCCACCAGGTGCGCCAGCTCGAAGAGTCGCTGGGCGTGGCGCTGTTCGTGCGCCAGCCGCGCCAGCTCGTGCTGACGCCGCAGGGCCGCGAGCTGCAGGCGGTGCTGAGCGATTCGTTCGCAGCCATGGCGCAGGCCGTGGCGCGCCTGCGGGCGCCGCCCGAGCGCAGCGCGATCACGCTGTCGACCACGCCTGCCGTGGCCGCGCGCTGGCTGCTGCCGCGCGTGGGGGCGCTGCGCGCGGCGCACCCGCGGCTCGACCTGCGCATCCACGCCTCGCACGACGCCGTGCCGCTGGACGGCCTCACGGCCGACGTCGCCATCCGCTACGGCAAGGGCCAGTGGCCGGGCCTCGTGGCCGAGAAGCTGTTCGACACCGTCTTCGCGCCGGCCTGCAGCCCCGCGCTCAAGCTGCGCCGCCCGGCCGACCTCGTGAAGCACACGTTGCTGCATTTCGCGGTGCCGAACAGCAAGACCCAGCCCGGCACCTGGGCCGCATGGCAGCACGTGGCGCAGGTGCCCGGCCTGGACGTGACGGCCGGCCCCGTGTTCTCCGACGAGACCCACACCGTCTCGGCCGCGCTGCAGGGGCAGGGCGTGGCGCTGATGGGCTTGGCGCTCATCGCGGACGAACTGCGCGCGGGCAACCTGGTGCAGCCCTTCGGGCCGGTGTTGCAAGGGTCGCCGTTCTACCTCGTGTGCCCGCAGGCGCGGCGCGACGATCCGAACGTGGCGGCGGTGTTCGAGTGGGTGAAAGGGCTGTCGCCGCTGGACGCCGGCAGGGTCTGAATCACGGCAGCGACACAATCGCGTTCATCGCCGTTTCGTTCCCCCTTCTCATGCGAACTTCCTCGACTTCTTCCCTTCTGCAGATCCAGAACCTGCGCTTCGCGTACCCCGACCAGCCGGCGTTGGCCGATGGTTGGTCCGCCGCCATCGGCGAGGGCGTCACGCTGCTGTACGGCGACACCGGCAGCGGCAAGTCGACCTTGCTGCGCGTGCTGGCGGGGCAGCAGCCCGCGTCGGCCGGGCAACTGCGCGCGGCCGGCGTGGCGCTCGACGCCGAGCCCACGGCCTACCGGCGCCAGGTCTTCTTCTGCGAGCCGGCGTCGGAAGCCTTCGACGCGCTCAGCGTGCAGGCCTGCACGGCCTTGCTGGGCGAGGGCGATGCGGGGTTCGACAAGGCCGAGTGGCAGCGCCTCGTCGACGCGTTCTCGCTCACGCCGCACCTGGAAAAGCAGATGTTCATGCTGTCGACCGGTTCACGCCGCAAGGTCGGGCTGGCCGCCGCACTCGCATCGGGACGGCCCGTGGTGCTGCTCGACGACCCGGTGGGCGCGCTCGATGCGCGTTCGATCCACGGCCTGTGGCGGGCCATCGAACGGCGCGTTGCGCAGCCGGGGCGGGCGGTGGTCGTGGCGAGCAGCGAGCGCGTCACGGAGGTGCCGCTGGCGGCGTGCATCGAGCTGCCGCTGGGTTGATCAGCTGCGCGCTCAACGGGGCGGCGTGGCCATCACGTGGTTGCCGTGCGGCTTTCCGCCGAGCATAAACTGCGTGAGCCCCATCGCGACCAAGCCTTGCTTTTCGTAGAACGCGACGGCGCGCGGGTTCTTCGCGTACACCGCGAGCCACAGGCCGTCGCTGCCCGTGCGTGCGTGGGCGGCGTCGCGGGCTTCGCGCAGCAGCATCGACCCGACACCGCTGCGCTGGAACGGTGACTGCACGTAGAGCGTGCGCAGCTCGGTGTCGCAGCCCGGCACCAGCGGCTGCGCGGCACCGAACTGCAGCAGCGCATAGCCCACGAGCTGGTCGCCGACCTGGGCCACGCGCAGCGCAACCTGAGGCGATTCCGACCACGCAGCGAACGCTGCCGGCGTGAAGGTCGACAGCACGTAGCGCCCGAGCACGTCGTTCACGCCGTCGGTGGCGTAGGTGTCGAGCCAGACCTGAATCGCCAGCGCGGCGAGCGTGTGCGCGTCGGCTGCGGTGGCGGGGCGAAGGGTGACAGGCGGACGGTTCATGGTGCGGCGCATTCTGCGACAAGCGCCTCACGCCGACTGCAGCGCCGACCGAAACCGGCTCGGCGGCGCACCGGCCGACTTGCGCATCAGTCGCCGCAGCGCCGTGGCGTCCTCGTAGCCGACCTGCGCCGCGACCTGCTCGATGGTCATGCGGCTGCTCTCGATGAGCAGGCGCGCGCGGTTCAGCCGCACGCTCTGCACCAGCGCCAGCGCCCCCAGCCCGGTGGCGGCACGCACGCGGCGGGCCAGCGTGCGCTGCGACATGGCGAACTCTTCGGCCAGCGCGGCCACGCTCGGCGGCGTGGGCAGCGCGGCCTCGATGCGCCGCGTGAGGCGCGCGACCAGCTCGTTGCCGTTGGACAGCATCGAGGGCACGACGAACGGGGCCTGCGCCTGGCGGCCGTCGATCAGCAGCACCTTGCTCACGGCCTCGGCCAGCGCGGGGCCGAAGCGCGTGCGCAGCAGGTGCAGCATGAGGTCCGACTGCGCAAAGGCCGCGCCCGCCGTGCTCACCGGCCCGTCGGCGCAGACCATGCGGTCGGCATCGACATGGCAGGCCGGTTCGAGCCGACGCAGCTCGGGCGCCAGCCACCACGAGGTGGTGACGCGGCGCTGCGCCAGCAGGCCGGCCGCCTGCAGCAGGAACACGGCTGAGCACGAGGCCGCGACCGCGCCGCCGCGTGCGGCATGGCGCCGCACCGCATCGATGGCGGCGCGGGCGTGGTCGTCGGTCAGGCGCAGTGCGAGGTCGGCCGGTTTGTCGACGCCGAGGCCGGGCACGATCCATGTCGAGCCGTCGGCGCGCGCGCGGCGGGGCATGGCGAGGGTGTCGATCCGCAGGCCGTTGCTCAGCGGCACGCTGCCGCCATCGGGCGACACCACGCGCCAGGTGGGGCGGGGCATCTGGTGGCGCGGTGCGAGCGTGGCGGCGGCCGCCAGCACGTCGAGCGTGACGGCGGTGCTGGTGGCGAAGCTGCCCGGAAGAACGAGAACGGTGAAATCGTGCATGGCAGAAAACGCCCGATAGGCGTCTGAATGGACACTGGCAGTCTAGTGCGTGCTGGGGTGCAATGGGCATCGTCGCAACACCGAAAGTGCTTTCGTGTCCCACATCCTTGCCCTCGTTCCTCACTGTGCTCACCCGTACATCCGGGAGGCCTTGCCATGACTGACCCGCTCGACGACTTCACCCGCCGCGAGATCACGCTCGACGGTGCCACCAAGGCGGTCTACGTGGCCGGCACCGGCCCGGCCGTGATCGTGATGACCGAGATGCCCGGCATCAGCCCACACGTGGCGCGTTTCGCCCGCTGGGTGCGAGACGCCGGCTTCACGGTCTACATGCCGTCGATGTTCGGGCGCGACGGCGCGGTGCCGGATGCGGAGGAGGGCAAGGCCGTGTTCCAGCGCGCCTGCGTGAGCGCCGAGTTCCGCGCCTTCGCGGGCAACGCCTCGAGTCCGGTGACGCAGTGGCTGCGCGCGCTCGCGCGGCTGGCGCATGCGGAGTGCGGTGGGCCGGGCGTGGGCGCCATCGGCATGTGCTTCACCGGCAACTTCGCGCTCACCATGATGCTGGAGCCCGCCGTGCTGGCGCCCGTGCTGTCGCAGCCGTCGCTGCCGCTGGACAACCCCGGCGGCATCGAGATCTCGACGGAAGAGATCGCCCAGGTGCGCCAGCGCCTGGAGCGCGAGGACCTGACCGTGATGGCCTACCGCTTCGAGGGCGACCGCTTCTGCCGGGCCCAGCGTTTCGCGGCGTATGCGGACGCATTGGGCGATCGCTTCGTGGCCCGCGTGCTGCCCGACAGCGCGGCCAACACGCGCGACCTGCCGTCGTTCTTCTCTCAGGTGGTGGCGAGCCCGCACAGCGTGGTGACGGCGCACCTGATCGACGAGGCCGGCCAGCCGACGATTGCGGCGCGCGACGAGATCCTTTCGTTCTTCGCGCGCCGCCTTGGAGTGCAGGATCAGGCCCGTGCCGAGGCGCCGTCGGCCGGCAGCTGACCGGTCTTCTGGGCGCGGCGGTCGAGCGCGCGGCTCCACAGCGCGATCGCCAGGCCCACGAGCGTGAGCAGTGCGGCCACCCAGCCCAGCGCACGCAGCCCCGGGCCGTGGTCGATGGTCACGCCGCCGACCCAGGCACCCAGCGCGTTGCCGAGGTTGAAGGCCGCGATGTTCAGGCTCGAGGCGAGGTTCTGGCCCGCGCCCGAGGCCTTCTCGAGCACGCGCAGCTGCATCGGCGCCACGGTGGCGAACGAGGCCACGCCGAGCAGGCCGACGAACACCACGGCGGTGAACGGCGTGCCGATGGTGAACTGCATCGCACCGAGCACCACGGCCAGCGCCACCAGCGTGCCGAGCACGGCGGCCATCGGCGCGCGGTCGGCCAGCTTGCCGCCCAGGATGTTGCCGACGGCCAGGCCGCCGCCGAACACCAACAGGACCGGCGACACGGCCGATTCCGACAGGCCGGTGACCTGCGTCAGCAGCGGCTGGATGTAGGTGTAGACCACGAACACGCCGGCAAAGCCGAGCACCGTCATCGCCAGGCCCAGCAGCACCTGCGGGCGGGCGAGCACGGCCAGCTCTTCGCGCAGCGGTGCCGGCTTGGCTTCGCCCTTCATGCGGGGCACGAAGGCCGCGAGCACCACGAAGGCCAGCACGCCGATCAGGGTCACCGCCCAGAAGGTCGAGCGCCAGCCCAGTTGCAGGCCCAGCCATGCGCCGGCCGGCACGCCCAGCAGCGTGGCGGCGGTGAGGCCGGTGAACATGATCGCGATGGCCGAGGCGCGGCGCTCGGGCGCCACGAGGCCGGTGGCGACCACCGAGCCGACGCCGAAGAAGGTGCCGTGCGCCAGCGAGGTGATGACGCGCGCGGCCATCAGCATTTCGTAGTTGGGCGCGAGCGCACAGGCGAGGTTGCCGAGCGTGAAGATCGCCATCAGCGCGAGCAGCACGGTCTTGCGCGGCAGCTTGCGGGTGGCGATGGTGAGCACGGGCGCGCCGACCGCGACACCGAGCGCGTAGCCCGAGATCAGCAGGCCGGCGGCCGTGATGGAGACGTGAAGGTCCGTCGACACCTGCATGAGCAGGCCCATGATGACGAATTCGGTGGTGCCTATTCCGAAGGCACCGGCGGTGAGGGCAAGGAGAGCGATGGGCATGATGCCTGTACTGTGCGGACGATCGGCCTCGATGACTAGAATGCCGCCAGTACATGCACTTGTGAATTCAAGTCACAGCAAAGGAAGGCCATGCCGCGCATCGACGTCAACCGCTCCGGCGAAATGGAGGCCTTCGTGCAGGTGGTGGAGGCGGGCGGTTTCTCGGCGGCGGCGCGGCTGCTGGACATGACGCCCTCGGCCGTCAGCAAGCTGGTGGCGCGGCTCGAGCTGCGCCTGGGCATCCAGCTGGTGCACCGTTCCACGCGCAAGCTGCAGCTCACGCCCGAGGGGCTGCATTTTTATGAGCGCAGCACGCGCGTGCTGGCCGACATGGACGAGGCGGAGCGTTGCGCCGCGGCCGGTGCGGCGCCGCGCGGGCGGGTGAGCATCAACGCCAGCGTGTCCTTCGGGCACCACAAGCTGGTGCCGCTGGTGCCGCGCCTGCTCGAGATGCATCCGCAGATCACGCTCGACATTGCGCTGACCGACCGCATCGTCGACCTGATGGACGAGCGCGCCGACATCGCGATCCGTTGGGGCCAGTTGCCGTCGTCCGACCTGGTGGCGCGGCGCCTGGGCGAAACGAGCCAGGCCATCGTGGCCGCGCCGGACTACCTGGCGACGTACGGCACGCCGCGCACGCCGCAGGAGCTGGAGGCGCACAACCGGCTGGGCTGGAGCTACCGGCGCAACACGCCCGACTGGCCGTTGCGTGTCGATGGCCGCATGGTGATGCTGTCGGTGGCGGGGCCGGTGCGCGCAGGCGACGGCGAGACGCTGCGGCAGCTGGCGATTGCGGGTGCGGGCGTGGCGCGCTTGTCGCTGTATCACATCCAGCACGACATCGATGCCGGCCGGCTGGTGCCGCTGCTCGAGGAGTTCAACCCGGGCGAGATCGAGCCGATCCACGCGGTGTACATCGGCAAGGCCGGCACGCTGCCCGCGCGGGTGCGGGCGGTGCTCGACTTCCTGGTGGCGTGTTCGGGCGTGGGCGGCGGGCGTTACACGCTCAAGCGCACGGCGCCGATGCCGGGGAATTCGGCCGTCACCTGATCGCCGCGGCGGCAGGGCAGCACGCCGACCCACGAGCCGGTGGTGACGACGGTACCGGCGGGCACGGTCTGGCCGTGGCGCGTGAGGTGGCGCAGCCAGATCGGCAGCAGCCAGGCCGGGTCGGCCAGCGGATGCGTGCCTTCGCGCACGACCGTTTCTGCGTCGCCGATCTTCGTTTCGCAACGCTGCGAGGCCCAGTCGACGGCGGTGTACGGTTGCCACTCGCCGAGCACGAGTGCGCCGTGGACTTGCGAATCGGCCAAGCGCAACAGGGCGGGTGTGGCGGCCAGGTCTTGCCAACGCGCATCGACGATTTCCACGGAGACGGCCATGGCGTCGATGAGGGCTGCCGAGTTGTCGTGGTCGAGTGCGGCGGCTTGGGCGGGTGTGACGTCCTGGCCGAGTCGCAACGCAATCTCGGCTTCGATGCCGGGGGTGTGGAAGGTGAGGTCGCTGAAGTTGGCGGGGCTCTGGCGCACGCCATGTGGGGGCAGCGGGGCATGCGTGAGGGTGGCGCTGCGGGAGCCGCCGCCGGACTTCCAGGTCTTCGGGACGCCGTTGAACCAGCCGAGGGCTGCGGCTACGGCGTCTTGCACTTCGTAGGCTTGCGTTGCGTCTGGCAGGGCGTCAGTCCAGGGCGTGGCGTCGAGCGTGCGGTTGGCCTGGCGTGCGGCGATGAGGGCTTCGGTGAGGGCTTTTTGGTCAGGCGTCATTTTTGGGATCTTCTCAGTTTCTCTTGGGTTCGTTTGTTCAGGGCGCGTGCCCAGGCCACCGGGTACTTCCCTCCGCGAATGTCCCCCGGCCTGCGGCCTCCTCCTTGATTTCGCGGGAAGCACCCGGTGTCCTGGGCACATGGACGCGCTGTTGGTGTGCGGCCGATCAACGACCGCTCTGAACTCGCTCACGCCGATGGGGTGCCTTGCGCAGCGAAATCAAGGAGGAGGGCGAAGCCCGGGGGACATTCGCGGAGCAAGGTGCCCCGTCGGCGTGAGCGTCGCCCTGAACAAGAGCGCTAAAACACCCGTCAAGTCTCGACCTGCACCTTGCCGTCCTTGACGACCTTCGCCCACTTGGCGATCTCGGTGCTGATGAACTGCTTGAACTTGTCCTGCGAACCGCCGCCGTCTTCCGCGCCGTAGGTGTCGAGCCGTTCCTGCACATCGGGCATCGCGAGCACGGTGTTGACGTCGCGGTTCACTTTCTGCGCGATGGCCGGGGGCAGCTTGCCGGGGCCGGCCAGGCCGTACCAGGTGGTCGCTTCGAAACCTGCGAAGCCTTGCTCCTGCATCGTCGGCACGTTCGGATGGCCCTTGGCGCGCTTGGTGCGCGTCTGCGCCACAGCCAGCACGCGGCCGTTCTTCACGTGCGGCGTGGCGGCAGTCATGGTCTCGAAGCTGTATTGAATTTGCCCGCCCATCAGGTCGGCCAGCAGCGGGCCGCTGCCCTTGTACGGCACGTGCAGCGCATCGACGCCGCCCTGCAGCTTGAACATCTCCAGCGCCAGATGCTGGGCCGAGCCCGCGCCGGCGGAGCCGAAGCTCACGGTGCCGGGGGCAGCCTTGCAGGCGGCGACGATGTCTTTCACGCTGAGGGCCTTCTGGCCTGGGTTGGCGATGAGCAGGTTGGGCGTGACGCCCACGAGCACGATCGGCACGAAGTCGCGCTCCACGTTGTAGCGCAGCTTGGGCTGCAGGCTGGGGGCGAGCGCGTGGCTGTTGATGTGGGCCATGAGCAGGGTGCTGCCGTCGCTGGGCTGCTGCGCCACGTAGTCGGCCGCGAGCACGCCGGCGACGCCGGCCTTGTTCTCGACGATGACCTGCTGGCCCCACATCGTCGTGAGCTTCTGCGCGACCACGCGCGCGAGCGCGTCGGTGCCGCCGCCGGGTGGAAAGCCCACCACGATGCGCACGGGGCCCGTGGGCCACTCCTGCGCGAACAGCCGGGGCACGCCCAGCGTGGCGGCCGCGCCGGCGGCGGCCTGGATCAGGGAACGTCTTTGCATCTTCTTTGTCTCCGTCGGTTGGGGAATCCGATGCGTGCCGGGAGCCGCTTGCGCGGGCCCGGCAGGGTGGTGGACCGCCGCATCGTTCGAGCGATGCGCTGCGGCCCGTGTGGGTTGGCGTGCGCCGGGTTCAGGCTGCTTTTTGCAGGCCGACCGGTGCAGCCTGGTGGCTCGCGAAGTAGTCCATCGCCGCCTGCACGCCGCTGCCCGCCAGCTTGATGCCGCTGAGCTTCATGCCCATCTCGACACCCGCGACCATGGCCACGAGCGTGAGGTCGTTGCTGTCGCCCAGGTGGCCCATGCGGAACATGCGGCCCTTGAGCTTGCCCAGGCCGGTGCCCAATGACAGGTCGAAGCGCTGGTGGATGAGGCGGCGCACGGCGTCGGCATCGACGCCCTCGGGCGTGATCACGCCGGTGAGCACGGGCGAGTACACGGACGGGTCGGCGCACTGGATCGGCAGGCCCCAGGTGTTGACCGCGGCGCGCACGCCGGCGGCCCAGCGCTGGTGGCGCGCGAACACGTTGTCCAGGCCTTCGCCAAGGATCATGTCCAGCGATTCCGAGAGGCCGTACAGCAGGTTGGTGTTGGGCGTGTAGGGCCAGTAGCCGTCCTTGTTCATCTCGACGATCTCGTCCCAGGCCCAGAAGGCCTTGGGCAGCTTGGCGTGCTTCGAGACTTCGAGTGCACGGGGCGAGAGGGCGTTGAAGCTGATGCCGGGCGGCAGCATCAGGCCCTTCTGCGAGCCGCTCACGCAGACGTCGACACCCCATTCGTCATGGCGGTAGTCGGCGCTGGCCAGGCCCGAGATGCTGTCGACCATGAGCAGCGCAGGGTGGCCCGCCGCGTCGATGGCCTTGCGCACCGAGGCGATGTCGGAGGTGACGCCGGTCGAGGTCTCGTTGTGCACCACGCACACAGCCTTGATCTTCTTCTCGGTGTCCTTGCGCAGGCGCGCCTCGATGAGCTCGGCCTGCACGCCGCGGCGCCAGCTGGGGGCGTTCGGCAGGTGGGCGTCGGTGCCGGTGTAGGCCAGGAACTCGGTCGACAGGCCCAGGCGCGTGGCCATCTTCTGCCACAGCGAGGCGAAGTGGCCGGTCTCGTACATGAGCACGTGGTCGCCGGGACTGAGCGTGTTGGCGAGCGCGGCTTCCCATGCACCGGTGCCCGACGCGGGGTAGATGGCGACCGGGTGCTTCGTCTTGAAGATCTCCTTGATACCGCCGAGCACCTTCAGGCCCAGCGTGCCGAACTCGGGCCCGCGATGGTCGATGGTGGGCAGGCTCATGGCCCGCAGGATGCGGTCGGGGACCGGGCTGGGGCCGGGAATCTGGAGGAAGTGACGGCCGGTGGGGTGGATGTCGAGTTGCAGCATGGGCTCTCCTTGTGTGCTCAGTTTTGCATTCAAAATGCATTTATGTATGCTGGTTTATACCTATCAACCTTGGTTGTATCGGCTATTTTTTGCATTCAAAATGCAGACAAGGGAACCTCACATGACCGCTGAAATCATCGAAATCTCCAGGCTGGCCTTGCATGACCAGGTGGCGTCGCGCCTGCGCACCATGCTGGTGGAGGGGCGCATCGCGCCCGGCGCCAAGCTCAACGAACGCGAGCTGTGCCTGCAGCTGAACGTGTCGCGCACGCCGCTGCGCGAGGCCATCAAGTTGCTGGCGGCCGAGGGGCTGGTCGACCTGCTGCCCAACCGCGGCGCGGTGGCGGTGAAGCTCACCGAGGCCGACGTGCTCAACACCTTCGAGGTGCTGGCGATGCTCGAGGGCATGTCGGGCGAGCTGGCTGCCAAGCGCATCACCGACGAGGAACTGGCCGAGGTGCGCGCGCTGCACTACGAAATGATGGCCTGCTTCGCGCGGCGCGACCTGTCGGGCTACTACCGCCTGAACGCGCGCATCCACACGGCCATCAACGACGCGGCAGCGAACCCGGTGCTGTCGAACACCTACCGCTCGATCAACGCCCGCGTGCAGTCGCTGCGCTTTCGCACCAACCAGGACGAGACCAAGTGGAAGCACGCGGTCGAAGAGCACGAGCAGATGGTGCAAGCGCTGGCCGCGCGCGACGCGCAGGCCATGCGCAAGGTGCTCACGGCGCACGTGCTGCGCAAGCGCGACACCGTGCTGGAGCTGCTGCGCGCCGGGCAGATCTATCCCACTGCCAAGAGCAAGACCAAGAGCAACAACGCGAGTTAAGCACCCATCATGCGCATCGACCCCGCCAGCCACATGCAGCCAGCCGGAACCGTCCTTCCGCCCAACGACACCTGCGAACTGTTGGCGCGCCGGCTGCGCACCGACACGCAGGGCGAGGTGCTGTTCGACGACGGCTCGCGCGGGCGCTACGCCACCGACGCGTCGATCTACCAGATCACGCCGGTCGGCGCCTTCGTGCCCACGAACGAACGCGACATCGCCACCGCCATCGACATCGCGCGCGACCTGAAGGTGCCGGTGCTGGCGCGCGGCGGCGGCACCAGCCAGTGCGGCCAGACCACGGGCGCGGCGCTGGTGATCGACAACAGCAAGCACTTTCGCAAGGTGCTCGAGGTGAACGTGGAAGAGGGCACCGCGACGGTCGAACCGGGCCTGGTGCTCGACCACCTGAACGCGCAGCTCAAGCCGCATGGGCTCTGGTACCCGGTCGACGTGTCGACCAGCGCGCAGGCCACGCTGGGCGGCATGGCGGGCAACAACTCCTGCGGCTCGCGCTCGATCGCCTACGGGAACATGGTGCACAACGTGCTGGGCGCGAGCGCGTGGCTGTCGAGCGGCGAGCTGGTCGAGTTCGGGCCGCTGGGCCAACTGGGCGCACGCGCGGCGGGCATTGCGCAGTTCGTGCACGGACTGGCGCAAGCGCACCGCGACGCCATGGCACAGCACTGGCCCAAGGTGATGCGCCGCGTGGCGGGCTACAACCTCGACATCTTCGACAACCAGAGCGAGAAGCCGTACACGGCCGACGGCAGCGTGAACCTCGCGCACCTGCTCATCGGCGCCGAAGGCACGCTGGCCTACACGCGCAGCCTGAAGCTCAAGCTGGCGCCGCTGCCGCGCGCCAAGGTGCTGGGCATCGTGAACTTCCCGACCTTCCATGCGGCCATGGATGCGGCGCAGCACATCGTGAAGCTCGGGCCGACGGCGGTGGAGCTGGTCGACCGCACGATGATCGAGCTGAGCCTGGCCAACCCCGCCTTCAAGCCGACCGTGGAAACGGCGCTGATCGGCAAGCCCGCCGCCATCCTGCTGGTCGAGTTCTCGGGCGCCGACAAGGCCGCGCTGCTGCCGCAACTGAAGCGACTGGTCGAGTTGATGGGCGACCTCGGCCTGCCCGGCAGCGTGGTCGAGATGCCCGACGACGGCCGCCAGAAGAACCTGTGGGAGGTGCGCAAGGCCGGCCTCAACATCATGATGAGCCTCAAGGGCGACGGCAAACCGGTGAGCTTCATCGAAGACTGCGCGGTGCCGCTCGAACACCTGGCCGAGTACACCGACGCGCTGACCGAGGTGTTCGCGAAATACGGCAGCCGCGGCACCTGGTACGCGCATGCCTCGGTCGGCACGCTGCATGTGCGGCCGATTCTCGACATGCGCGCCGACGGCGCGGCCAAGATGCGCGCCATCGCGGAAGAAGCCAGCGCGCTGGTGCGCAAGTACAAGGGCGCGTTCAGCGGCGAGCACGGCGACGGCCTGTGCCGCGGCGAGTGGATCGAATGGCAGTTCGGGCCGGCAATCAACGAGGCTTTTCGCGCGATCAAGCAGCAGCTCGACCCGATCGGGCTGTTCAACCCCGGCAAGATCATCGACCCGCCGCGCATGGACGATGGCGCGCTGTTCCGCTTCGCGCCGCCCACCGCGCCAAAGCCGTACCGCCGCATCGAATTGAAGCCCGTGCTCGACTGGTCGGGCTGGAACGTCAATGCCGACCCCGTGACCGAGGTCACCACCGCGCCCGGCACCGGCGGCGACAGCACCGGCGGCCTCGCCAAGGCCGTGGAGATGTGCAACAACAACGGCCACTGCCGCAAGTTCGACGCCGGCACCATGTGCCCCAGCTACCGCGTGACGCGCGACGAGCAGCACCTGACGCGCGGGCGCGCCAACACGCTGCGCCTGGCGCTGTCGGGCCAGCTCGGCGCCGACGCCTTCACCAGCGAGGCCATGCACGAGACCATGGACCTGTGCGTGGGCTGCAAGGGCTGCAAGCGCGATTGCCCGACCGGCGTCGACATGGCGAAGATGAAGGTCGAGTTTCTCGACCACTACAAGAAGCGCCACGGCCACACGCTGAAGGACAAGCTGGTCGCCTACATGCCCGACTACGCGCACCGCGCCAGCCGAATGCCGTGGCTGCTGAACCTGCGCAACCGCGTGCCGGGGGCGGCATGGCTGGGCGAGAAGATGCTGGGCTTTTCGGCGAAGCGCTCATTGCCCGAATGGCGCACCGACACCTTCTGGCGTGCGAAGGACGCGGTGGCGGCCGGCCTGTTTTCCGATCAGGCGTCGGTGCTGGCTGCGGCAGCGCGCGGCGAGAAGGTCGCCGTGCTGTTCGTCGACACCTTCAACGGCACCTTCGAAAGCGAGAACGTCTTTGCGGCCGCGCGCGTGCTGCATGCCGCGGGCTATGCGCTGCACACAGTGGAGAAGGGCGGCGGGCACCACTGCTGCGGCCGGACCTTCCTGGCCAGCGGCATGGTGGACGAGGCCAAGATGCGCGCCGGGGCGCTGATCGACGCGTTGCTGCCGCTGGCGCAGGCGGGTGTTCCCATCGTCGGGCTCGAGCCCTCGTGCCTGCTCACGCTGCGCGACGAAACGCTGGTGATGGGCTTCGGCGACAAGGCGCAGACCGTCGCGAAGCAGGCGCTGCTGTTCGAAGAGTTCATCGCCCGCGAACGCAAGGCCGGCCGCTTCGAACTCGCGCTGAAGCCGGCCACCGCACCGATCCTGCTGCACGGCCACTGCCACCAGAAGGCCTTCGGCGCTGTGAGCCCGATCATGGACGTGCTGAAGCTGATTCCGGGCGCCGAGCCCGAGCTGATCGAGAGCTCATGCTGCGGCATGGCCGGCAGCTTCGGCTACGAGGCGAGCCACTTCGAGGTGTCGATGCAGATGGCCGAGGCGAGCCTGCTGCCCGCCATCCGCGCGAGGCCCGATGCGATCGTGGTGGCGGACGGCACGAGTTGCAGGCACCAGATCGGCGACGGCGCGCAGCGCGAGGCGGTGCATGTGGCGGTGCTGCTGGCGCGGCACATGATGCTCTGAGGCGGCTGCGGCTTTCTCTTTCGGAACTCAGAAGGGTGGCGAGACCACCTGGCGCCAGCTGCGGCGCCAGGTGCGGGAGTCCGGACAGCCGTCACCGGCTTTCTGCGTGCCGCCCACGCCGGTGAGAAAGCCGGTTTCGTTGGTGCAGCTGCTCCTGGGCTTGCCGTCCGGCTGGCCTTCGTTGGGCTGGCCGACCATGTTCCGCGAGTTCACGTTGCCGCGCGTGAAGCCGCCGGTGGGGATCGAGACGACCGAGTACGCGTCGAAGCTGCCGTTGCTATCCACGTCGAAGGAGTTCTTGTTCTTGCCGGTGAGGGCGTCGAGCACGTAGATGATGTTGGGCAGGCTGCCCGTGGCCGTGCAGGACTCGATGCCCTGTTTCTTGTCCTCCGGCAGGAAGGACGAGACGATCACGCTGCTGCCCAGGTTGGCGAGGTCGCCGACCACGCGCTCGCCATCCGGCATGGCGCCGTCGTAGGGGATCGCACCGAGCTTCAACTGCCATCCCTTCTGATTCTTCCAATCCACGGGATTGGCACTGACCTGGTAGAAGTCCTTGTCAGCCTCGATGCGCTGTCCTTTCTTTGCCGATTTCAGATCGACGGTCTGTTCCACGAGTTCGGCAAGCTCGACCTTGCGAGCGTTCGGCTGCGCGTCGCCGCCGATCGGCGTCTGGTCCCAGACGCCGTAGATGGCCTGCTTCGACGCGGGTGTCGCGAGGTCTTCCTCATCGAGCAGGATGCCCGTGCCCACCACAACGATGGCACCGCACTGCGTGGTGGCGCTGTATGTGCAGGTGCTTCCGTCGCCAGGGTGAACCTGCCAGGCCGGTGCAGCGTAGATCGGTTGCGTCTTGCCACCCTGTGTGGTGAACAGCAGCTGTGCGGCCGTACCGAGCTTCGCGCTGCGCAGTTCGAAGCGCCACAAGTTGCCGTTGGCATCTCCAGCGTAGGCCGCCACGATGCGGCGCGTGGCGTCCCGCACTGCAACTACGCCGCCCAGACCGCGGTTGCCACCGGGCGCATCACTGCCAAAGCCCTTGGGGAGTTGAATGAATTTCTTGAGCTTGCCGGTCAACGCCTCCACCACGTACAGCCCGATCTGCCTGCCGGCTTCCGGGTAGTGGCCGCTGCCAGTCAGCATGACCCAGGTGCCGTCGTCCAGTTGACCCGCGACGGGATTGTTGGTCACGTAGGCAAGGTCGGCGTAGTCCTTGTGCTGGTTGTTCACCTCCCAGAGAAAGTGGTTCTCGGTCGGCTTTCTGTTGGCAGTGTCCAAAGGCGACTCCAGCCCGTACATGAAAGGGCCTGCGCGCCCTCCTGTGCCAAGCACCAACTGGTGCCAGGTTTTCTTTGCGCCGGCCAGGCTCTGACCTGTTTTCCCGTACACGTCCTGCTCGACCAACGGACCATCGAGCGTGTAGCGAAAGCGGAAATTCGGGTTGGCGAGATCGATCTGCGAAGCCATCGCGCCCTTGGGCATGAATGCAGCGAGTTCGATGCCGGCCGCGGGAGCGTCTTTGGCGGCACTCAGCACATGGACCTTGCCGTTGTTCGTGGCCGCAAAAATGCTGGGGGGCAGTGTGGTCTTGAGCGTCTTGTACTGGGCATAGTCGGCGCCCTTGCCGTCGACCGAGCTGGCAGGGCCATAGCCCATGTCGAAACGCCCGCCCACGAACACCGGTGGCGAGTTGACCGAGGCGCCGATCGGCTGCTTGCGCAACCGGTAGACCGTGCCGCCGACATCCTTTTGCGCGTTGTCTCCGAGCAGGTAGCGCACGAAGCTCTCATCCGTGGCCTGCCGCTTGTCGGCATTCAATAGCGTCTGGAAATCGGACGGCAGCTTGTCCAGTCTCGTGTTGTAGGTCAGCGCCGTGCGCAGCCCGCTGCCGAACGTGTAGGGATCGTAGTTCGACAGGGTGAAGATCGCTCGATCTTTCGCAGCCGGCATCTTGGCATTGGCCGACCAGACCGGTTTCGGCTTCCCCGGCTCTTTGGATAGGTAGCCGCCATCGGCATCCAACTCGAAGGCCTTGATGTCGCCGCTGTTGTCTGCAGTCTGGTACTCAGTGGTGTATTTGTACTGGCCCGCCAGCGTCTGGAACTCGTTGCTGTTGCCCGATACCGCCACGCCGGCGTCGTTGCCGGAACCCACCATGCTGCTCAAGGCGTTGTCGAGGGCTCGGCGTACATCGTCGCCCGAATACACACTGTAGGCGCGGCCGCCACCGGTAAAGCCAGCGCGGATGAAGTCGTCGATGCGCCGGGCTTTGTCCGCAGCCCTGTCGCCTACGTTCAGGTCGCCGGTCGGCCACGTGGGTTTCGTTGCTGAACCGCCCGCGAGCCACACATTGTTGTAGCTCTCGATTTGATCCCACCGCAGGCCTGCTCTTGTGGCCGACTCCCCGGACGGCGTCAAACCCCAGCCGATGGTGAAGGTGGTCATGTTCTGCCAGAACGTGGGATTGCGCTGTCCCTCGATGGGAGGGACGTTGTTGGCCAGTGTCTTGGAGAAATCCGTGTGCCAGAAATAGCGGGCGGTCAGGTCGGCGAAGCCGTTGCTGCCGCCGACGCCGTCGTTGCTGTACGGGATGTACAGGTTTCTGGCGGTCGACTTCTTGACCGGATCGAGGTCGTCGCGATTGGCGGCTCCGTCTGGGTCGTATTGCAGTCTTGTTTCGTTCCCCGATGGTTGGCCGTCGAAAACTTCTGATCCTCTGATGCTTGCGTATTTCGAACCCGCATCTTTCGTGGTTCCATTGCTCCACGCACCATCCGACAACACGATGGAGTAGGCGCGCCTGCAACTCAAGTCGCGTGTCCCGTCGGTATCTTCTGTACTTGTCGGATCATTTTTCCAAGGGTTTCCGTGAATTGATCTATCCCCTCCGGAGTAATGGTTGGCGGCAAGCCAGAGCGCGTTGTGGCTTGGTGTTTCGTTGGCAGGAATAACGTTGTACAACCAATCGTAAAATTGAGTTTTCCATTTTTTTTGGGTGTCTGTTTTCTCGTCCTTGAAATAACGAACGCCGCGCACAATGCTCGTTGCAGGAGCACTGATGTTTTTCTCCTTGTCAGTCAAATTGTATTGACTGTATCCCACCCGAAATTTGTTGTCATAGCTTTGCATGGCCTGTCCAACCGCCGTTGTGACTGCGAGTGCACGGGTCCGATACCAGTAATACCAGTTCAGAATGTTTATTCTTTCATTCTCTTGAGTGCAAGTCGTGCCATTGGCGTCTTGTTCGCAGTCTGTGCGTTTCGTTCCGTTGGGGACGATAAGCTTGCCTAAAGACGGATAATTAATGTCTATTTTTTCAAATTCTGAGCAGTTGCTGCTTTTACACTGAACGTAACTGAATTTTGCGCCGCTCTCTACTTCGCCCTTCGAATAGGTCTTGTGCCAAGGCAAAAAATGCCCTTGCTTTTCAAGAACCACGTAATCGAGTGCTGTATAGGAAAATTTTTTTGATAGCTGATTGTCAATAAATTCCAAGGGGTTTTTCTTTAACTCTCCCGTGGGCTCCATTCGGGGGGAATAGGTGATAGATGGGTTGTAATACTGCCCATTGACGTCGCTTGAACGCATTCGAAACCATGCGTAATTGCAGCTGGCGTCTGGGCAGTTGGATAGCATCGAATAACTTTCGGGGTACTCGAAAGCCATCGACCCGGAGTTGTCCAGCACGAACATCAGGTTGGGCTTGGCGCCCGGCACGGCGTTGTACAGCGGGGCCTGGCTCGGCGTCGTGGCAGCCAGCGCGTCGCCAACGGGAAGAAGCGCCGCGCCCCACGCGGCAGCGAGACTGACGAAGGTTCGCAGCGTGCGTGCGGCCCTGGCGGGTACCTGAACAAGAAACGGGCGCGTGGCGGTCATGCGGTTTTCCCTGCGGTTGAAAGTGGGGCGCTGATAAGGCGTGCGAGATTCATCTCCAGCACTCTTTCGTCAGCAGCCCCGTGACCTCGTCATCCATGTCCTTCACACCCAGGCCGCTCAAGGTCAGCGTGCCGCACCGATCGCCGGTCATGCTGCCGGTGCGGGTAGCCTTGAGGATGAAGCTGGGTGGGGTGTCGCGCGCGAAGACGGCGATGGTGTAGTTGGCGGCGCCGGACTTCGGCGACTGCTGCAAGGCCTTGGGCAACAGGCTCTCTGCACCTTTCTTCTGCTCGGTCTCCTCGCCGGCATCGCCCGCGGCAGTGGTGTAGCGGTCGTTCGCCGAGTAGTAGCGCTGCATGAACTGCGCGGCCTCCATCAGGATGCCCTGGGCTTCGGCGCGCTTGGAGCGGCGCACGTGCTCCTGGTAGTTCGGCAGCGCGATGGCGGCCAGGATGGCGACGATCGCGACGACGACCATGACTTCGATCAGCGTGAAGCCGCGGCGGGAGTGCAAGGAACCGGGGGACAGGTGTGTCATGGCGATGAAGGTCATGAAGTCATTTGTCGCGCGTCAGCACGGACTGCAGCCACGCTTCGGCGCCTTGGGTGGCGATGCCGGTCGACTTCTCGAACCTGGCGTTGTTGGCAAAGCCCCGGGCGGTGATCAGGTAGCCGGTCAGACTGGGCGTCGAGGTGGTGGCGATCTTCTGGATGAGGCAGCGCGGTTCGATCTCCAGGGGCGTGGCGTCGACCGTGGTGCCGGTGGGCTTCTTGTTGACATAGGCCTTCGGAACGACGATCGCGTTGTTGCCCACCCAGCTGGCCTTCTTGCGCCATGCCGCGGTTTCGTCGAACTCCGAGCCGATGGGGGTCGTGATGATCCGGGCGCGCATGCCGACGGAGGCGTAGTCGGTGTAGTCCTTGTCGTCACCGTCGAAGATGGCCACCTGTTCGCAAAAGCGCAGCGCGGTCTCGGCGGCTTCGCGCGCGACCTCGGTCGAACGGATGCCGTTCACGCTGCGCTCGCTCTGCGTGGCATTGCGGATCGCGAAGGTGCCGACCAGCGACAGGATCACGACCAGGATCAGCGTGACGATCAGCACGACGCCGCGTTCGTACGCACGGCCGGCGATGCGGCGCGGAAGAGGGGATGGCTTCGTGTTCATGGGGTGATCAGGCGGTTGCGCAGCAGCACCGTGGTGGTGAAGGTCCTGCGCAGGTAGCCATCGGTGCCGGTGCGGTCGGTGTTGTCGCATCGCTTGTAGGCAAGGCCACCGTCGGGCACGTCGCGCACCGGCCGGTCGCTGCGCATCTGCAGGCACACGCGCACGCTCAGCACGCGGCTCCAGCGGTCTTCGGCGAGATCGGCCAGGACGCCGCTGCCGGGCAGGGCATCGACACCCGCGGCATCCAGGTACTTGACGATCTGGTGCCGCAGCGGGTCGTAAGTGGCCGCCAGCTCGATGCTGGGACGGCTGGCCACGCCATAGAGAATGCGCATGCTCTCGACGTTGGCCAGCAGCGGCTGCGAGGGGCCGATGGCGTTGACGGCGTCGCGCTTTTCCATCCCGCGGCAGGACAGCATCGGCGCCGTGCTCGCGTCTGTCACCAGATAGCGGTTGTCAGCCAGTGCGTAGTTGGCGGGTGGGGGCGCGCCGGGGGCAGGCGTGGGAGGCGGGCTCACCTGCGATGGCGTGAGCGCGTTGATGCCGTTGCCCAGGCAGTTCGTCGCCAGCTTGGCGTCGGTGCCCGTGGGCATGGTGTTGTCGGTGGTGGCTTCGTAGCGGATGGCGATGGCGTCGCTGCCCTTGCCTGTGCACGACAGCTTGTCGAAGGCGGCTGCGGCGTCGGTGAATCCGCCGGTGCATCCGCGCACGGCGGGGCCGGCGTAGTTGCCCACCCTCCGCGGCGTAGCGGATGCGCCCGGGCTTGCTGATGCACAGCGTCCTGCGTGCCCATGGGGTGGTACTGGCTGCTTCGAAACCGGGGGCCTCGACCGTGATGCTGTTGCTTCCCGAACTCACCAGTCCGTTGGGCAGGAAGACGAGGCGGCCGGCTTTGCCCAGGGCAATCTTCGCGATGCCGGGCAGTGCGTCTTGCCGCAACAGCACCTCGTCTGTCGACTCGGAATAGGCGAAGTCGGCGTCGCGGTCGTTCTTGGCGAAGACGATCCAGCCGGCCGCGAAATCGTTGCCGCCCGAGCCGGTTTCGCACTCGACCGCGGTGCCTGCGCGCAATTGGCAGACGACGACGGGTCTTGCGCGGGCGATGGCTTCGGTGCGTGCGGTGCGCAGCGAGCCGGTCACGGCGTTGACCGTGTTGGACAGCCTCCATTGCACGATGAAGCGCGTCATCGAAGGCGCCGCGATGCCAATCAGGATCGCGAGGATCGCCAGCGTGACCATCAGCTCGATGGCGGTCAGTCCGCGCTGGTCGCGCAGCCGCGCCGGCCGCGAAGAATCGCGTCGCCTCATGTGCATGTGTCTCCCTGTTGTTTTGGAATTTCAGCCGACAACTTCTGGGCGCGAGACTAGGGGGCGATGCACATGTCCGACAACGGCTTGCCGACATTCGGTGCGTTCGAAAGGATGAGCGGAAATGCCTCGAAGCGCCGAGTGAAAGTCCGGTATTTCGGGGTGTTTGGCTGGTACTTTTGCTCTTCTGCGGAAGAGGTCTTCGCGCCCATGTCCGCGCGCCGTTTTTCAACCTTGAATCACAATGCCTCGATGACTGCCGCATCCCCTTCCGAATCCGGCTTTGCCTTGTTCCCGACCGCCATCGGCGTCTGCGCGCTGGCCTGGGGGCCGCAGGGGCTGGTCGGTGTGCAACTGCCTGAAGAGCGGGGCGAGGCCGCGACGCGTGCGCGCATGCGCCGGCGCTTTCCTGATCTGGAGGAAGCCCCACCGTCGCAGCGCGCGCAGCACGCCATCGCGGGTGTGCAGGCGCTGCTCGAAGGCGCGACCGACGACCTGTGCGACATCGAGCTCGACATGCGCGGCGTGTCCGAGTTCTATCAGCGCGTCTATGCGATCGCGCGGCGCATTCCGCCGGGGCAGACGCGCACCTACGGCGAGGTGGCCGAAGAACTCGGCGACAAGGGCCTGTCGCGCGCGGTCGGCCAGGCGATGGGCCACAACCCCTTCGCGCCGGTCGTGCCGTGCCACCGCGTACTGGCCGCGGGCAACAAGCCCGGTGGCTTCTCTGCGGGAGGCGGCGCGCTGACCAAGCTGCGCATGCTCGACATCGAAGGCGCCACGCCGAGCGGGACGCGCTCGCTGTTCTGAGCCTGAACGTTCAGGCCGCCGGCACGGGCAACTGCTGCAGTCCTGCGATGCGCGAACCGAAGATGATCGCGGCCTGCAGCACGAAGCCCGCGAGCGCCAGCAGCAGGCAGGCCGGCTCGCCCCACAAGGCGCCCACCAGGCCGCCGAGCGCCGCGCCCACGGGGCGCGCCCCCGCGTTCACCGTGAGGAACACCGCCGACACGCGGCCCAGCATCGCCGAGGCCGTCACGCTCTGGCGTAGCGTGGTCGAGGTGATGACCCAGACCATCGGCCCCGCGCCGAACAGGAAGAACGAGAGCGCGGCCAGCGAGGCGGTCGGCACGACGAGCGTGGCCGCCATCGTCGCGGCGGCAGCGACCGCCACCGCCGGCCCGACCTGGATCGCGCGACCGAACGGCAGCCGCGCCGTCACGCGCGAGGTCAGCAGCGCACCGACCACCATGCCTGCGCCGTACATCGCGAGCGTGAAGCCCACGGCCTGCGCGCCGAGGCCCAGCACGCGCACGGCATAGGGCACATAGCCCGCCTGCAGCACGAACCACGAGATGTTGAAGACCGCGCCGGTCATCAGCATCGGCCGCAGGAAAGCGTGCTGCCAGACGAAGCGCGCGCCATCGTGCACGTCGCGCAGCGGATGGCGCGACGGGGTCGCGGGGCGGGGCGCTTCGTTCAGGCGCAACAACAGGCCCACGGCCGCCACCGACAGCACCGCCGCCAGCACGAAGGCCGACGACGCACCAGCCCACGCGACCAGTGCGCCCGCGAGCGCGGGCCCGGCCGTGAAGGCGGCACTGCGCGCCAGCTCCAGCCGCCCGTTGGCGCGCGCCAGCGCGTCGCGCGGCACGAGGGCAGGCACCAGCGCGGGCGCCGCGACGCTGAACCCCACCGTGCCGACCGCACCGAGGAACCCGAGCACAGCCAGCCCGCCGATGCCCAGCGTGGACGACAGCACCATGCCGAGCAAGGCCAGCAGCGACACCGCGCGCAGACCCTCGGCCCACACCATCAGGCGACGGCGCGACATGCGGTCCGCGAGCAGGCCCATCGGCAGCGAGACCAGCAGGAAGGGCAGCGTCTGCACCGCCGCCAGGAAGCCGATCTCACCCGGCCCGGCGCCGAGCGCGAGCACGGCCACCAGCGGCACGGCCGCGAGACTCAGTTGTTCGGCGGACTGCGCCGCCAGATTGGCCCAGGCAAGGTGGGAGAAAGAACGGGGTAGAGGCGAGGGCATGGGGTGGCACGCGAAGAGAAAGACCGCATCCTCGGGTCCGCGCCCCTCTGCCGCTGGCCGTTTACGGACGTGGAAGCCTCAGCAGCCCACGTTCATCTGCTCGAACCACTCGGCCACGCACACCGCCTCGGGCGCCGCATCGGGTGCGAGGCCGTAGTAGTAGCGCTCCAGCGTCATCCGTAACCCAGGCAGCGGCGATTGCAGCCGCCCCGAGGCCAGGTCGTGCGCCACCAGCGAGGTCGGCGCGAGCGCGATGCCCAGCCCGTCGACCGCGGCCTGCAGCACGAAGTGCAGGTGATCGAACTGCAGCCGACCGGCCGGCCGCGCGCGCGGTGCGCCAACCTGCTTCTTCCAGTCGTCCCAATCGTCCTTGCGCGTGCGCGCCGACAGCAGCACATGCGAGGCGAGGGCGCGCAGGTCGGGCAGCGGCTGCGCCTTGAACAGCGCCGGCGCGCCGACCACCAGCACTTCGTCTTCAAGGAAAGGGCGCACCTGGATCGACAACGGCCAGCCCTCGAGGCCGCGGCGCACGGCGATGTCGAAGCTGTCCGTGGCTTGCTCGGGCATGACGGTGCTGGTGACGACCTGCGGCTCGATATCGGGATGGCGTTCCACGAACGACGGCAGCCGGGGAATGAGCCAGCGCACCGCGAACGACGGCCGCACGTTGATGCGCACCGCGCGCGCCGGGCCCTGCAGCTGCAGCGCGCGGGCCGCTGCGTGGATCTGCGCGAGCGCGGGCTCGGTCTCCGCGAAGAACTGCTGGCCTTCGGGCGTCAGCGTGACCTGCCGGATGCGGCGCTCGAACAGCGCCACGCCCAAGCAGGCCTCGAGGCTTTTGATCTGCCGGCTCACCGCGCTGTGCGTCACGTGCAGCTCGACCGCGGCACGCGTGAAGCTCAGGTGGCGGGCCGCCGCCACGAAGGCGCGCACGGCATGGAGGGGCGGTTCGCGAAGCGGCATGCGTGCGATTTTCTCACGCATGCCGCGCGGGAATGTCGTTTGTCGGCGGGCGTCGCGAGCGGGCACGATACGGGCTCGATGTCCGCCGCACCACCGCTTTCTCCCGCCGTTCCCGTCCGTTCCACCGACCTGGATTCCCGCCACGCCGCCATGGCACTTGGCCTGTCGTTGCCGGCCGACGTGGTGCTCTACCTGCTGCTGCCCATGTACGCGTCGCAGTTCGGCGTCTCGCTGGCCGAGGTCGGTCTGCTGCTGGCGGCGAACCGGCTGGTGCGTATCGCGGGCTACGGCTGGGTCGCGCGTTTCTACGCACGCCACGGCGACCGGGCGAGCTGCACGCTGGCCGTGGTGGCCGCCGCCTGCTGCGGGCTGGGCTATGCCACGCTCTCGGGTTTCTGGGCGCTGCTGCCGCTGCGGCTGACCTGGGGCCTGTGCTTCGCGGCGCTCAATTTGTCGACACAGGCCCTGGCCACGGCCGACCCGCTCGGTGCCGCGCGGCGCAGCGGGCGTTCGCGCGCCTTCATCGCGACCGGGCCGGTGCTGGCGCTGCCGCTCGGTGCGCTGCTGGCGTACACGGTCGGGCCGCGCGCGATCTTCGGCGTGCTGGCGGTGGTGTCGTTGCTCGCGCTGTTCGTCACGCGGCGGCTGCCGTCGAAGCCGCACCACAGTGCCGCGCCGACGCGGCGCTTCTCGCGGCCGAACGCGCTGGACGGCTGGTCGTTCATGGAAGGGCTGGCGCTCGACGGCCTCTTCATCGTGGGCCTGTCGTACCTCGGCAAGGACCTGCTGCCGGGCGGCGCGGTGATCGTGGCCGGCGTGCTGATGGCGCTGCGCTACCTTGCGGAAATCTTCCTCGGGCCGGTGGGCGGGCGCATGGCGGAGCACTTCGGCGCCGAGCGCCTGCTCGTGAGCCTGTCGCTGGTGACGTCGCTCGCGCTCGTGGGCTTCGGCCTGGGCTGGCTGTGGAGCTGCGCGGCGCTGATCGTGGTGCTGCGCGCGCTGCAACTGCCGCTCCTGCCGCCCATCGTGGCGCGGCGCACGCCCGGGCCGGAGCGCGTGCGGGCGCTCGCGGCCCGCGCGGTCTGGCGCGACATCGGCGCGGGCGCCGGGCCCTTGCTGGCCGGCGTGCTGCTGCCCATCGCATCGCCACCGTGGATCTACGGCAGCGCCGCGCTGTTGCTGGCGGTGGCGGCGCTGGCCTGCGTCCGGCGCGCCTCGCCACCCACCCCGATCCAGGAGAACATCGCCCCATGACCACCATCGACACCGTCGCCCAACTCGAAGCCCTGTTCGGCCAGCCGGGCGAGGCCTCGCTCAAGAAAGAGGTGCCGTACCTGCACCCGAGCTACCAGGCGCTGATCGCCGCATCGCCGTTCGCGGTGCTCGGGACCACCGGGCCCGGCGGGCTCGACGCCTCGCCGCGCGGCGACGCCCCGGGCTTCGTCGCGGTGCAGGACGAGAGGACCTTGCTGTTGCCCGAGCGGCGCGGCAACAACCGCATCGACAGCCTGCGCAACATCGTGGCCGACCCGCGCGTGGCCTTGCTGTTCCTTATTCCGGGCGTGGGCGAGACGCTGCGCGTGAACGGGCGCGCGCGCATCAGCGTGGCGCCCGAGCTGCTGGCGCGCTTCGCGGTGGAAGGGCGTGCGCCGCAGTGCGTGATCGAGGTCGCCGTCGAGACCGTGTTCTTCCAGTGCGCCCGCGCCATCCAGCGCTCCAAGCTTTGGGCGCCGGTGGCGCAGGACGCGCCGCGCACGGTGCCGACGCCGGGCGCCATCCTTTCGGCGCTGACCGATGCGGCCTTCGACGGCGCCACCTACGACCGCGAACTGCCGGCGCGCCAGCAGGCCACGCTGTACTGAAGAGGCACTGCGTACCGCCCGGTAGAACGAATGCACTAGCGGCGAAAGCCGCCGACCCCACGCCTGCACCGATTGCGAGCCTTCGCCACAATCGACCCAATGCGTTCTTCTCCGTTCTTCAAAATGGCCCTGTTGTTGGGCCTGCTCTCCGCCATCGGGCCTTTCGCGATCGACATGTACCTCCCGGCCTTGCCCGCCATCGGGCAGAGCCTGCATGCGGACATCGGCGCGGTGCAGATGAGCCTCACCGCCTTCTTCCTGTCGCTCGGCGCGGGCCAGTTGCTCTACGGCCCGATCTCCGACATGGTCGGGCGCAAGCCGCCGCTGTACGCCGGGCTGGTGCTGTTCGCGCTGGCCAGCGTGGGCTGTGCGCTGGCGACCGACATCCAGACCCTGATCGCGCTGCGCTTCGTACAGGGCCTGGGCGCGGCCGCCGGCATGGCGATTCCGCGCGCCGTGGTGCGCGACCTGCACACCGGCACCGACGCCGCGCGGCTGATGTCGCTGCTGATGCTGGTGTTCAGCGTGTCGCCGATCCTGGCGCCGCTCGCGGGCAGCCTGGTCATCGCCTTCACCGGCTGGCGCGGCGTGTTCTGGGCCGTCACCATCGCCGCGGTGGCGGGCCTGGCCATGATGGTCAAGCTGCTCGACGAAACACGCCCGGCCTCCGAGCGCGTCGAAAGCAGCCTGGGCAGCGCGCTGTCGGCCTACTGGCTGCTGCTGCGCGACTGGCACTACCTCGGGCTGGTGTTCATCGGCAGCTTCGCGATGGCGGGCTTCTTCACTTACCTGGCCAATTCGTCGTTCGTGATGATCGACCACTACGGCCTGTCGCCCGCGATGTACAGCGTGGCCTTCGGCGTGAATGCGGCGGCCTTCATCGCGGCCTCGCAGTTCACGGGTTCGCTGGGCGAGCGCTACGGGCTGGTCAACCTCGTCAAGTTCGGCGTGGCCTGCTGCGGCGTGGCGATGGTCGCCATGTTCGTGTACTTCGCGATGGGCGGCGACAACCTGTGGGTGCTGATCGTCCTGTACTTCATCGCCTCGGGCTTCATGGGCCTGGTGATCCCGACCACCGGCGTGCTGGCGCTCGAGATGCACGGCGCCATCGCCGGCACGGCCTCGGCGCTGCTGGGCACGCTGCAGATGCTGACCGGCGCGCTCGCGATGGCGGTGGTGGGCCTGTTCTCCAACGGCCGTCCGCTGCCGATGGTGGCGGGCATGGCGGCCGGTGCGCTCATCGCGCTGGTGCTGACCTGGCTCACGCTCGGCGGTGTGCGCTCCGAGCCGACCGGGGGCAGGGCGCAGGAGGCCTGACATGACGGTCGCCACAGCAAGCGACGCCAAGCCGCTTCCCCTCGACGGCCTGGCCGCGCCCGCGCGCGGCTGGGCGATGCTGGTCATCATCCTCGGGCTCACGGTGTCGGTGCTCGACGGCACCATCGTCAACCTCGCGCTGCCCGGCATCGCGCGCGAGCTGCAGGCCACGCCGGCGCAGGCCATCTGGGTGGTCAACGCCTACCAGATCGCCACGCTGGTGATGCTGCTGCCGCTGGCGTCGCTGGGCGACCTCGTGGGCTACCGGCGCGTGTACCTGGTGGGCATGGCGGTGTTCACCGTGTCGTCGCTGGCCGCGACCTTCGCCAACTCGCTCGCCACGCTGATCGCGTCGCGCGCCCTGCAAGGGCTGGGCGCGGCGGGGATCATGAGCGTCAACGCGGCGCTGGTGCGGCTCACGTTCCCCTCGGCGCAGCTGGGGCGGGGCATGGCCATCAATTCGCTGGTGGTCGCCACCTCGTCGGTGGCCGGGCCTTCGGTGGCGGCGGCGATCTTGTCGGTGGCGTCGTGGCCGTGGCTCTTTGCCATCAACGTGCCGCTGGGCATCGTCACCTTCGCGCTGGGCCTGCGGGCGCTGCCGTTCAACCGCTCGGCGCCGGCTGCCGGCGCGCGCTTCTCGCCGATCGACGTGACGCTCAACGTGCTGATGTTCTCGCTGGTCTTCCTCGGCGTGGACCATCTGGGCGTGCGCGAGGGCGGGGTGCAGGCCACGGGCACGCCGTGGTCGGCCTGGGCCACGCTAGGCGCCGGGCTGGCGGTGGGCTTCGTCTACCTGCGGCGCCAGCGCACGCAGGCGGTGCCGCTCTTTCCCATCGACCTGCTGCGCATCCCGGTGTTCGCGCTGTCGATGGGCACCTCGGTGGCGGCGTTCTGCGCGCAGATGCTGGCCTACATCGCGCTGCCGTTTTTGCTGCTCGACGTGTACGGCCGCAGCCACATCGAGGCCGGCCTGCTGATCACGGCGTGGCCGCTGGCCATCGTGGTGATGGCGCCCATCGCCGGTCGGCTCATCGGCCGCTACCCCGACGGGCTGCTGGGCGGCATCGGCCTGGGCCTGCTGGCCACGGGCCTGGCGCTGCTGGCGGCGCTGCCGGCGCACCCGGGCAATGCCGACATCGCCTGGCGCATGGCGCTGTGCGGCCTGGGCTTCGGCCTGTTCCAGTCGCCCAACAACCACACCATCGTGAGTTCACCGCCCGCGCACCGAAGTGGTGCGGCCAGCGGCATGCTGGGCACGGCGCGGCTCACGGGACAGACGCTGGGGGCCGTGGTGCTGGCGGCGGTGTTCAGCGTCTGGAGCCCGCACGGCGGGCATGGCCCGGTGGTGGCGCTGGTGCTGGCGGCGGGCTGCGCGGCGGTGGCGGCGGTTTTCAGCAGTCTGCGGCTGAAGACGACAAGTCCGCATGCCTGAATAAGGTAGGGTACGGCCTCATGAAGGAAGTACCTGACACCGTGGTCTGTCCGGGCTGCGACGCGGTCTACGCCCGCACGCCGCTGGCGCCGCGCGACGTGGCCGAGTGCCCGCGCTGCGGCACCGAGCTCGACCGGCACCCGGGCGCGCAGCAGCGGCGCATCCTGCCGCTGACGGTCGCGAGCCTGATCATGTTCGCCATCGCCAACCTGTTTCCCATCGTCGAGATCGAGCTGCAGGGCCTGCGCAGCCAGACCACGCTGGCCGGCGCGGTGGTGGTGCTGAGCGCCGAGGGCATGTCGCCGGTGGCGCTGCTGGTGCTGGCCACGACCATCCTGTTTCCGCTGCTGCAGCTGTGCATCCTGGCCTACCTGCTGGTGCCGCTGGCCCGCGCGCACCGGCCCTGGGGCTTCGCGGTGCTGGTGCGCATGATGCAGTCGCTGCGGCCCTGGGGAATGATCGAGGTCTTCCTGCTCGGCGTGCTGGTGGCGATCGTCAAGCTGTCGAGCATGGCAACGGTGGTGCCGGGGCCCGCGCTGTGGGCCTTCGTGGCGCTCACCGTGACGCTCACGGCCGTGCTGTCGTTCAACCCAGGCGCGTTCTGGGAGATGACCTTCCGCAAAGCCGATGAAGAGGATGCAGCCGCGCCGGAGGTGCGCGCATGAACATGCGCGGGCTGCCCGCCCGCCTGGCCTCGGCACGCCCCTGGGAGGCGCAGGCCGACGACGAGCACGACCACGAGAACCCGGTGCCGACGGCCGCCGCGCTCGGCCTGCACGTCTGCACGCACTGCACCGCCGTCTGGCGCGATGCCGAAGATGGCGACGCCTGCGCCCGCTGCGGCACGCACCTGCACACGCGCAAGCCGCAGAGCCTGAACCGCACCTGGGCCTTCCTGATCGCGGCCTGCATCATGTACATCCCGGCCAACCTGCTGCCGGTGATGATCACGCGCACGCTGTTCGGCGCGCAGTACGACACCATCCTGAGCGGTGTCATCTACTTCTGGGTGTCGGGCGCCTGGGGGCTGGCGGCGATCGTGTTCATCGCCAGCTTCCTGGTGCCGCTGTTCAAGCTGGCGGTACTGCTCTTGCTTGTGGTGCTGGCGCAGCGGCGCAGCAATTGGCGCCGGCGCGAGCGGGCCAAGCTGTATCACATCATCGAGATCATCGGACGCTGGTCGATGCTCGACGTGTTCGTGGTGTCGCTGCTGACCGGGCTGGTGCAGATCCAGGGCTTCGCGGTCATCACCGCCGGCGTGGGCATTGCGGCCTTCGGCGCGGTGGTGGTGCTGACCATGCTGGCCTCGCTGAGCTTCGACCCGCGCCTGACGTGGGACGGCCCGGTGCCGCAAGCAGACACGGACGAACGACACATTGAAAGCAGGGAAGAAAAAATCGCATGAGTGAAGAAGACACGCAACCGCAAGACCGTCCGGCAGCGTCGGCCCCGCCCGCGCTGCCGAAGCCGAAAGTGGCGCGCCGCCGCGAATGGCTGCCCTCGCTGATCTGGCTGATTCCCATCGTCGCCGCGCTGGTCGGCGTGACGCTGGTGGCCCGCATCCTCATGGAGCGCGGCCCCGAGATCGTGCTCACCTTCAAGACGGCCGAGGGCCTCGAAGCCGGCAAGACCGCCGTGAAATACAAGGACGTGCAGATCGGCCTGGTGCAGAGCCTGCGGCTGGCGCGCGACCGCTCGCACGTGCGCGTGCTGGTGCAGCTCAACAAGGACGCCGAGGGCTTCACCTCGGCCGACTCGCGCTTCTGGGTGGTGCGGCCGCGGCTGGACACCTCGGGCATCTCGGGACTGGGCACGCTGCTGTCGGGCGCCTACATCGGCGCCGACGCGGGTGTCGAGAAGGAAACCGCGGGCGAGTTCACCGGCCTCGAAGCCCCGCCCATCGTCACGCGCGGCGACTCGGGCCAGCAGTTCTTGCTGCGGGCGCGCGACGTGGGCTCGCTCGATGTCGGTTCGCCCGTGTACTTCCGGCGCATCAAGGTCGGGCAGGTCGCGGCCTACGAGCTCGACGGCGACGGCCGCGGCGTCACGCTGCGGGTGTTCGTGAACGCGCCGTACGACAAGTTCGTCGGCATGAACACGCGCTTCTGGCAGGCCAGCGGCATCGACGCGCAGCTCAGCGCCAGCGGCTTCACGCTGCGCACCCAGTCGCTGGCCACCATCCTGCTCGGCGGCATCGCCTTCCAGGCGCCCGACGACGCCATGGGCCCGCTGGCCAAGGAGAACACCGCCTTCGTGTTGGCGCAGGACGAAAGCGCCGCCATGAAGGAGCCCGACGGCCCCTCGCAGACGCTGCTGATGTACTTCAACCAGTCGCTGCGCGGCCTCACGCCGGGCGCGCCGGTCGACTTCCGCGGCGTGGTGCTGGGCGAGGTGAAATCCATCGGCGTCGAGTTCGACCGCGCCGAGCGCGAGTTCCGCATGCCGGTGCTGGTGCAGATCTACCCCGACCGCCTGCGCCGCCGCGAGAGTGGTGCCGGTGCGCAAGCCACGGAGTCGCGCGCGACGCAGCAGGAACGGCTGCGCTTCCTGGCCGAGAAGGGCCTGCGCGCCCAACTGCGCAACGGCAACCTGCTGACCGGCCAGGTCTACGTGGCGCTCGACTTCTTCCCGAAGGCGCCGCCCGCGAAGATCGACCTGTCGAAGAGCCCGATCGAGCTGCCGACCATCGCCAACGGCCTGGACGAAATCCAGTCGCAGGTGCAGGAAATCGCGACCAAGCTCAACAAGGTGCCCTACGAGCAGATCGCCACCGACCTGCGCACCACGCTGGCCACGCTCAACAAGACGCTCACCAGCACCGAGCAGACCGTCAGCCGCATCAACAGCGACGTGACGCCCGAGCTGGCCGCCGCCATGAAGGACGTGCGCAAGACCGTCAACTCGGCCGAACGCACGCTGGCCGACGACTCGCCGCTGCAGCAGGACATGCGCCAGACCCTGCGCGAGCTGACGCGCGCCGCCGGTTCGGTGCGCGTGCTGACCGACTACCTCGAACGCCATCCCGAATCCCTGCTGCGCGGCAAACCGGACGACAAGAAATGAAGACGACGACGACCTTCGCGCTCGCGGGCGCCGCCGCATTGCTGGTGCTGGCAGGCTGCGCGAGCAAGCCCGACAGCTACTACACGCTGGCCAGCCCGCCCGCGCTCACCGACGCGGCGCCGCGCACTCCCGATGCCGCCGCGCCGCTGTACATCGAGCTCGCGCCCGTGGCCGTGCCCGAGCGGCTGGCGCGCCCGCAGATGGTGGTGCGCCGCCCGACCGGCGGCGTGCAGGTCGACGTGCTCGAGCAGCACCGCTGGGCCTCGTCCTTCGAGAACGAATTGCGCGACGCACTCGGCAGCGGCATCGCCAGCCGACTCGGCGCGCTCGACGTCACGCAGGGCGGCCGCCAGACCTCGCAGCCCGTGTGGCGCGTGGCGGTGCAGGTGCGCCAGTTCGAGATGGTGGACGGCGGGCGCGTGGACGCCGGCTTCACCTGGACCTTGCGCCGCTCCGACGAGGCGCGCACGCTGGTGTGCCGGCTCGACGCGGGCGAAGCCACCGGCGGCGGCATGGACGCGCTGGCGCAGGGCGCGCAGCGCGTGACGGCCGCGGCGGCGGCGGCCATGGCGCGCAGCGTGAACGCGGCGCGGACGAACCCGGGCGCGACGGCGTGCGCGACCTGAGGCTTTCACCTTTCCCCGACGGGGGAAGGCACCACGCCACCATCCGCTAGAACGGAGGCCCCATGGCACAGATCGGCAAGGCGCCCTGCGACGACACGCTGATCCTGCATGGGGCGAATCCACCCACGGAAGAGGGCGCCTGCCCCGAAGCCTCCAAGCCCTGGGTGCTCGCCGCGGCCATCGTCGGCTCGAGCATGGCCTTCATCGACGGCACCGTGGTCAACGTCGCCTTGCCTGCCATCCAGGCCGATCTGCATGCCACGGCCTTCCAGGCGCAATGGGTGGTCGAGTCGTACGCCTTGCTGCTCGCGGCGCTGCTGCTGGTGGGCGGCGCGCTCGGTGACCACTACGGGCGGCGGCGCATCTTCGCTATCGGTGTCGTCGTCTTCGCGCTGTCGTCGGTGGGCTGCGCGCTCGCGGCCGACGTGCAGCAGCTCATCGCCGCACGCGCGATTCAAGGCATCGGCGGCGCGCTGCTGGTGCCGGGCAGCCTGGCGCTCATCAGCGCCTCGTTTCCCGAGAAGGAACGCGGCAAGGCCATCGGCACCTGGTCGGGCTTCAGCGGCATCACGGCGGCGGTGGGGCCGGTGCTGGGCGGCTTCCTGGTCGATCACTTCTCGTGGATCTGGGCCTTTCTCATCAACGTGCCGATGGCGCTGCTGGTGCTGTGGATCGTGCGCCGCCACGTGCCCGAGAGCAAAGGCGCCGCGGCGCGCGGTGGGCTCGACCTGTGGGGCGCGCTGCTCGCGACCGCCGGGCTGGGCGGCATCGTCTATGCCTTCATCGAAGCGCCGACGCAGGGCTGGCGTTCGCCGGCCGTGCTCGCGGCGCTGGTGAGCGGTGTCGTGGGCAGTGTCGGCTTCGTCATCGCCGAACGCCGGGCGCGCACGCCGATGCTGCCGCTGTCGCTGCTGCGCATCGGCAACTTCAGCGGCGCCAACCTGCTGACGCTGCTGCTGTATGCGGCGTTGGGCGGCGGGCTGTATTTCTTTCCGCTCAACCTGATCCAGGTGCAGGGCTACTCGGCCACGGTGGCAGGCGCGGCGCTGCTGCCGTTCATCTTCCTGATGTTCGCGCTCTCGGGCTGGGCCGGGCAGCTGGTCGACCGCTTCGGGCCGCGCCTGCCGCTGGTCATCGGGCCGGCCATCGCGGCCGTGGGCTTTGCGCTGTTCGCGCTGCCGGGCGTGGGTGCGAGCTACTGGAGCGGTTTCCTGCCCGCCGTGGTGGTGCTGGGTTTCGGCATGACGGTGACAGTCGCGCCGCTCACCACCACGGTCATGAACGCCGTGGGGCCCGACCTCGCGGGCGTGGCCTCGGGCGTGAACAACGCGGTGTCGCGCGCGGCGGCGGTGCTGGCGATTGCGGTGTTCGGCGCCATCATGGCCTGGGCCTTCGACGCGGCGCTGGCCGAGCGGCTGCAGGCGATGGGCGCGTCGGACGAGGTGCGATCTTTTCTTGCGGCCGAGCGCGATCGATTGGCTGCGGCCGGCGCACCGCCGGGCGCCGATGCGGCCACCGTTGCTGCCGTGAAGCGCGCCGTGGCCGAATCCTTCGTCGCGGGCTTTCGTTGGGTGATGCTGCTGAGCGCCGGCCTGGCCGTGCTGAGCGCGGTCAGCGCCTGGCTGATGATCCGCCGCACGCCCGTGGAAAAGCCAGACAACAACAAGCCATGAGACAGGAGACAAATCACCGATGGAAGCAGCACAACCGGCCGTCGCGCCGCCGCACGTCGATGTCCTGATCGTCGGTGCCGGCCTGTCCGGCATCGGCGCCGCCTGCCACCTGCAGGCGCAGTGCCCGGGCCGCAGCTACGCGATCCTCGAAGGGCGCGAACGCAGCGGCGGCACCTGGGACCTGTTCCGCTACCCGGGCGTGCGTTCCGACTCCGACATGTACACGCTGGGCTACGTGTTCCGCCCATGGACGCAGGCCAAGGCGATCGCCGACGGCCCGTCGATCCTGCAGTACGTGCGCGACACCGCGCGCCAGCACGGCATCGACGACAAGATCCACTACCAGCACCGCGTGGTGCGCGCCGCCTGGTCGAGCGCCGACGCCTGCTGGACGGTCGATGTGGCGCAGGGCCCCGACAAGCAGCCCGTGCAGTGGCGCTGCAACTTCCTCTTCCTGTGCAGCGGCTACTACCGCTACGAGGCGGGCTACACGCCCGACTTCGCCGGCATGGCCGACTTCCAAGGCCGCATCGTCCATCCGCAGCACTGGCCCGCCGACCTGGACCACAGCGGCCGGCGCGTGGTCGTGATCGGCAGCGGCGCGACCGCGATGACGCTGGTGCCTGCGATGGCGAAGACCGCCGCGCACGTCACGCTGCTGCAGCGCTCGCCGACCTACGTGGTGGCGCGCCCGGCCGAAGACCCCATTGCCAACCGCCTGCGGCGCCTGCTGCCGGCGATGGCCGCGTACCGCCTCACGCGCTGGAAGAACGTGACGCTCGGCATGCTGTTCTTCCGGCTCGCACGGCGCAAGCCGGCGCGCGTCAGGCGCATGCTGCTGGGCGGCGTGCGCCACGCGCTCGGGCCCGGCTACGACGTCGCCACGCACTTCACGCCGCGCTACAACCCGTGGGACCAGCGCCTGTGCCTCGTGCCCGACGGCGACCTGTTCGCGGCGCTCAACGCGGGGCGCGCGTCGATGGTCACGGACCACGTCGACACCTTCACGCCCGAAGGCTTGCGGCTGAAGTCGGGCCGCGTGCTCGAGGCCGACATCGTCGTCACCGCCACCGGCCTCGAGTTGCAGGTGCTCGGCGGCATCGAACTGAGCGTGGACGGTCGCCGCGTCGACCCCGCAGCGACCTTCAACTACAAGGGCATGATGTACAGCGACGTGCCCAACCTCGCCTCGTCCTTCGGCTACACCAACGCCTCGTGGACGCTCAAGTGCGACCTGACCTGCGCCTACGTCTGCCGGCTGCTGAACCACATGCACAAGCACGGCTGGCGGCAATGCACGCCGCACAACCCGGGCCCCGACCTGTCGCCCGAACCGTGGATCGATTTCAGCTCGGGCTACGTGCAGCGCTCGCTCGACAAGTTTCCCAAGCAGGGCGCGCACACGCCTTGGAAGCTGCACCAGAACTACCTGCGCGACATCCTCCTGCTGCGCCTCGGGCGCGTGGACGATGGCGTGATGGCGTTCTCGAATCGCGCGGCTTGACCGCGTTGCGTGACGCTGCGATGTATAGCTCTGCTCAATACAACATCGAAGATTTTTGAATTGGATCGATGGCAGGCGGCGGTGATTTACTCCGCCCGGCGTTGCACTCGCACTGAAAAAACGGCGAGGCGGCACCCGGGAATCACCCCACGACCCTGTGATGAGGAGACCTCATGAAGTCATCGATCCGTGCATCCCTGGCGGGCCTGCTGTTCGCAGCGCTGGCAGGACATGCAAGCGCTGCCTCGCTGGACGCTTTCGCGGCCACGCCGAACGCAGCCATCTCCGGCAACAACATCGAGAACCTGACGCAGTCCACGCCCGAGATGTGCGCGTCGGCCTGCCTGGGCGCGCCACGCGGCGCCTGGTGCGTCTCGTTCGACTACAACAAGGCCGCCCAGAGCTGCGACCTGAGCGACAAGCGCGCCGCCGACGTGGGCGGGCTGAAGACCGACTACCCCGGCAACCCCTATGACCACTACAGCCTCAAGCCCGATCCGCTGAAGCCTTTCGCGCGCACGCCCAATGCGGCCATCAGCGGCTACAACACCGAGGCCCTGCAGTCCGTGACGCCCGCCGACTGCGCCAACGCCTGCACCGACGCGAGCCGCTCGTCGTGGTGCAAGTCCTTCGACTACCACAAGACCAACCAGCGCTGCGACCTGAGCGACAAGCGCGCCAGCGACATCGGCGGCCTGAAGACCGACTACGTCGGCAACCCCTACGACCACTATTCGCTGATCGCGGGCGAGGGCGTTCCCAACCCCGTGCCCGGCAACAAGCACATCCTGCTGATCGGCATCGACGGCCTGCGCGGCGACGCCATCCAGTGCGCGGGCTGCGTGCAGACGCCCGCGATGTCGGCGCTGATCGCCGGCGGCGCCTTCCACGGCAACGTGCTGGCGGGCGGCACCAAGCAGGCGACCGTGAGCGGGCCCGGCTGGTCGTCGGTGTTCACCGGCTTCTGGGCCGACAAGCACGGCGTGACCTCGAACACCACCACCTTGCCGCTGAAGAAGACGCACGTGTTCGACCAGATCAAGGCGGCCTGGCCAACGGCCACGACGGCGGTGGTGGGCGACTGGTTCAACATCACCCACAACCTGCGCCCCGCGCTGGCCGACTTCGTGGTCGCCAACGCAGCCAAGAACTCGCAGCAGGCCACCGATGCCGTGAAGGGCTGGCTGAGCTGGAAGCACCCGCCGACGGCGATCTTCTACTACCTGCACAACGTCGACGTCCACGCGCCGAGCTACGACCCGCTCAATGCCTACTACCAGGGCAAGATCGCCGGCGAAGACCAGCAGATCCAGCAGGTGCTCACGGCGCTCACGTCGCGGCCGAACTACGCGAACGAGGAATGGCTGATCGTCGTCACCTCCGACCACGGCGGCACCGGCAGCAGCCACGGCGGGCAGACGGCGGCCGAGCGCAGCACGCTGCTGATCCTGAACAACAACCACCAGAACCCGCTCAAGCCCAGCTACTGCCTGGGCAACCTCGGGGGTACCGCGTTGACGCAGGTGGACGGCACGACGCCGCACATCCTGGACTTCCTGGGCCTGCCGAACACCACCGAAGGGCAGAAGCACCCGGCGTGCGGGAACTGAGGGCAGGCGAGTCCGGACGGGGCCGAAGGGGAGGGTAGCCCGCGCGCATGCCGTGCGCGGCAGGCGAAATGCCTACCCTTCGGCGATCGGCGGGTTGAACCCGCACATAATCTCGCGTTTTCTTTTGTTCTGAATCTCTCAGGTAGCCACGCCGTGTCGAAGCCAACCTGCCCCTGGACTTCGACCAACCCTTCCCGGCTGTGGTGCGCCCGTGTTCGAACGCTATTACCGCGAGCTGCTGAGCTTTCTGTCCCGCAAGGTTCCCGACCGCGCCACCGCGGCCGACCTGGCGCAGGAGAGCTACGTGCGGGTGTACGAGGCGCAGCGCACCGGCAGCGTGGTGCGCGATCCGCGCGCGCTGCTGTACCGCACGGCCCGCAACCTCGTCACCGACCACCACCGCCGCACCAGCGTGCGCGCGGGCGGCGACACGGCGGCGCCCGATGACGTACCGCCCGACGCCGACGACTGCATCGGCCCGCCCACCTTCGAGCCCGACGCCATCCTGTCGTCCAGCCAGGGCATGGCGGCCATGGTCGAGACCATCGATCGGCTGCCTCCGCGCTGCCGCGAAGCCTTCGTGCTCTACAAGTTCGATGGCCTCTCGTATGCCGAGGTGGCTGCGCGCATGGGCATTTCGGTGCGGACGGTCGAGATGCAGTTGCGTATTGCGATGGAGGCGTGCTGGGCGTGCCTGGAGCGGACCCGTGGTTCAGAGTGAGATGAGACGCCCCATTACAGGGTTTGACCACGCTCGTGCGTCTACCCCCATAAGAACGATCCCCACGTCATGACCCTCACGTCGCCACCGTCCGAAGAAGCTCTGCGCCTGCGACAGGACGTGCTGGACTGGTTCGTCCGCCGCCAGCGCGCGCACTGGAGCGCGTCCGACGAGCGCGCGTTCCAGGCCTGGCTCGGCGCCGATGCGCGCCATGGCGAGGCATTCCGCGAATGGGAGTCGCGCTGGCGCGCCTTCGACGCGATCGCGCCCGAGACGGTCGCGAGCTGGCGCAGCGGCTTCGAAGGCCGCGCGCCCGCCGCACCCACGCGCCGCGGCTTCCTGAAACCGGCGGTTGTGCTGGGCGTTTCCGGCATGGCGGTCGGCGCCGGCTACCTCGGCTGGCGCCACCTGCAAGCCCAGCCCGTGTTCGAACAGGCCTTCGCCACCCGACGCGGGCAGCAGCTCGAGGCGCCGCTGCCCGACGGTTCCCGGCTGCGGCTGGACACCGCCACCCGCCTCGAAGTGCGCCTGTTCCGCGACCGCCGCGAGGTGACGCTGATCGACGGGCAGGCGGTGTTCGCCGTGCAGTCCGATGCGAAACGCCCCTTCGACGTGCTGGCCGGTCCACTGCGCGTGCGGGTGGTCGGCACGCGCTTCGCCGTGCGCCACACCCCCGGCATGCCGGGCGCCGACGGCACGCGGGTGTCGGTGGAAGAGGGCAAGGTGCGCGTGGTGCGCCGGGCGCCGGATGCGACGAGCGAAGTCTTCCTGACCGCCGGCCGCCAGGTGGAAAGCGATGCGCAGGGCCGGTTCTCCGCCGTCTCGGCCGTGCCGCGCGACGGCATCGCGCCCTGGCGCGAGCACCGCCTGAGCTTCGTCGACACGCCGCTGGCGCGCGCGTTGGCCGAGCTGGAGCGCTACGGCAGCACCGGCCTGGTGGTGAACGACCCTGCCGTGGCGGCCCTGCGCCTGAGCGGCACCTTCGACCCGCGGGACGCGCGCACGCTGCGGCGCGCCCTGGCCAGCGCCTTGCCGGTGCGGCTGAAGGACACCGGCCCGATCGCGGAAATCCTGCCGGCCCCCTGAAACAAAAGAATCAAGAATTTCTCGCCGGCACTACGGGGATTCCGCCGGCTCGTGCGTCAGCCCAGATAGGAACCATTTGCATTCACTACCTGGAAGACGTTCGATGACGAAGCGCTTGAGAACAAAGATGACACCCGCGCCGCTGGCCCTGGCCGTTGCACTGGCCCTGGCGAACGCGCCCCTGATGGCCCGGGCGCAGGGCGCGCCCCAGCCGATCCGCATCGCGGCCCAGCCGCTGGCCGAGGCGCTGAACGACTGGGCGCGGCAGACCCGCATCCAGCTTGTCGTGCAGCAGAGCCTGGTCGCGGGCAAGACCGCCCCCGCCATCTCGGGCAGCCTGACGGCCCGGCAGGCACTCGACCGTTTGCTGGCCGGCAGCGGCCTGGCGGCCACGATGGAAGGCAATGCGGCGGTCATCAAGACCGCGCCCGCCACGGGCGGCACCTCCACGCTGCCGGCGGTGACCGTCGTGGCCGACGGCGAGGAAAGCGCCACGGGCCGGGTGCAGGGCTACGTGGCCAAGCGCAGCGCCACCGCCACCAAGACCGACACGCCGATCATCGAGACGCCGCAGTCGATCTCGGTGATCACGGCCGACCGCATCGAGGCCATCGGCGCCACCAACCTCAAGGACGCGCTGGGCTACACGCCGGGCGTGTCGACCACCACCTACGGCGCCGATTCGCGCTACGACTGGATCTCGCTGCGCGGTTTCGACGCTTATTCGCCGGGCTTCTATCTCGATGGCCTGCCGCTGCGCAACAACAGCACCTGGGGCGTGTGGCGCACCGAGAACTACGGCGCCGAGCGCATCGAGCTGCTGCGCGGCCCGTCGTCGGTGCTGTACGGCATGAGCGGCCCCGGCGGGGTGGTGAACGTGGTCAGCAAGCGCCCCACGGCGGAGCCCGTGCGCGAGCTGCAGCTGCAGGTGGGCGACCACGCCCGCAAGCAGGTGGCGGGTGATTTCTCGGGCGCGCTCGACGCCGACGGCAAGCTGCTGTACCGCATCACCGGCCTCGTGCGCGACGCGCAACTGCCGGCGGGCAAGGAGGCCGACGACCGCATGTACATCGCGCCCGCGCTCACCTGGAAGCCGTCGGGCGACACCACGCTCACCTTGCTGTCGCAGTTTTCGCGCACGCGCGGCGGGGTCTACACGCGCGCGCGGCCGCAGGTCGGCTCGCTCGATCCGACCGCGATCGGCACCACCATTCCCTCGAAACTGTTCGTCGGCGAGCCCGGCTTCGACCGCTTCGACCAGGACCAGCAGATGGTCGGCTACCAGTTCGAGCACCGCATCAACGACACTTTCACGGTGCGGCAGAACGCGCGCTACGCGCACCAGAAGCTCGACTACACGGGCACGCAGCTGAAGGGCTTCATGGCATTGAACCCCGACGTGCCGAACGACCCGCTCAACTTCCAGCAGATGTCGCGCAGCGTGTTCGGCAGCCGCGAGAACATCGGCGCCCTGGCGCTGGACAACCAGCTGCAGGCCGATTTCCGCCTGGGCGAGACGCAGCACAAGGTGCTGGTCGGGCTGGACTACCAGCGCACGCGCATCGACCAGGTCACCTTCAGCGGCGGCAGCGCCTCGCCGCTGAACATCTATGCGCCGGTGTACGGCGGGCCGATCGAACGGCCCGCACCGTACTTCGATGGCATCACGCGGCTCGCGCAGACCGGCGTCTACCTGCAGGACCAGATCAAGTGGGGCGAGCGCTGGACGCTGACGCTGGGCGGGCGCTACGACACCGCCGACAGCACCGTGGACAGCCGCCTCGACGGCTCGCGCCAGCGCATGCGCGACCACAAGTTCACCAGCCGGGCCGGCCTGGTCTACCTGCACCCGAGCGGCTGGGCGCCGTACCTGAGCTACTCGGAGTCGTTCGCGCCCACGGCCACCATCGACCCGGCGTCGGGCGACCCGTTCAAGCCCGAAAGCGGCAAGCAATACGAGGCCGGCGTGCGCTACCAGCCCAAGGGCAGCAAGGCGATGTACAGCGCCGCCATCTTCGACCTGCGGCGCAAGAACTACATCAGCTACGACGGCGAGTTCATGCCCAAGCAGACGGGCGAGATCTCGGTGCGCGGCCTGGAGCTCGAGGCCACGGCCGAGATCGCTTCGCGCCTGAACCTCACGGCGTCGTACAGCTACACGCCGCGGGCCATCGTCACGGCCAGCGCCAACACGAGCGAGATCGGCAAGCAGGCCACGGCCGTGCCGCGCCACCGGCTGTCGGTGTGGGCGGACTACCGCTTCGCCGGCGGCGTGAAGGTGGGCCTGGGCGCGCGCTACACGGGCTCGAACTATGGCGACGGCGAGGCCGCGTGGCCGAGCAAGGTGCCGGCCTCGACGGTGTTCGACGCCATGCTCGGCTACGACATCGACCGCTGGAGCCTGGCACTGAACCTGCGCAACCTGACCAACAAGACGTACTTCGCGAACTGCGGTTACCGCAACTGCTACTACGGCTACCCGCGCACGGCGACGGCCACGGCGACCTACCGCTGGTAGGTCAGCGACGCTGTGCCAACAGGTGCCGCCCCAGCGCCTCGAAGGCCGGCAGCGTCACCGGGTCGTTCGCGGCATTGCCCGCGATCGGGTGCGAGGCGTAGCGCACGATCACCATCTCGGCCTTCGGGTCGATGTAGATGCGCTGGCCGTGCACGCCGCGCGCCATGTAGGCACCGTGGTCGTTGTGCGTCACCCACCACATGTTGCGGTAGCTCCAGCCCTGCAGCAGGGGGTAGCCGCCTTTGGTGAAGGCCGCCTTGTCGCCGCCGCGGCGGATGTCTTCGACGGCCGCCTTGGGCACGACCTGCCGGCCTTTCACGCGGCCGTCGTTGCGCAGCATCTCGCCGAAGCGCGCGAGGTCGCGCAGGCCGGTGTTCAGGCCGCCGCCCGCGAAGGGCGTGCCGATGGAGTCGACAGTGAAGTAGGCGTCCTGCTCGGCGCCCAGGTGGCGCCAGATGCGCTCCGACAGCAGTTGCGCCACGGTGCGGCCGGTGGCGCGCGCGATCACCCAGCCCAGCACGTCGGAGTTGACGGTCTTGTAGCCGAAGCCTTCGCCGTGCCGTCCCTCGGGCTGCACGGTCTGCAGGAACTCGTAGTAGCTGCGCGGGCCGGTGTAGTCCTTCGGCTTGGGCAGCGGGTTGCCGGCCTGCGCATGGGCCCAGACCTCGGCCTTCGGGTCGGCGTAGTCCTCGCTGAATTTCAGGCCCGTGGTCATGTCGAGCACCTGGCGCACGGTGGCGTTGCCGAAGGCCGAGGTCGCGAGCTCGGGCACGTAGTGGGCCACCGGCTTGTTGGCGTCGAGCGTGCCTTCGGCCACCAGCATCGCGCCCAGCGTGCCGACCACCGACTTGGTGACCGACATGGCGCCGTGCTGGCCGTCGTCTTTCAGCACGCCGAAGTAGCGCTCGTAGACCACGCGCCCGCGGTGCAGCACGAGGATGCCGTCGGTGTAGGTGGCGGCCAGCGAGGCGTCCCAGGTCATGGGCGTCTTCGCGTCGAGCGGCGTGAAGCTGAGCGTGTCGATGTCCTTGCGCAAGGCCTGGGGCAGGGCGGACGGCGCACCGAGCCCGCGCGACACGTTCACGGTCGGCATCAGCTGGCGGAAATTCGACACGCTCCAGCGCATCGCCGGAAACCGGAAATAGCTGCCGTCGTCGAAGCGCAGCGTGCGGTCGGGCGGCGGCGGCGAGCCGGTCATCCAGCCGAGCCTGGCGGGGTCGCTGGCGGCGGCATCGGGGTAGGTGGCATCGGCCGCGCCGGCCGACACCGCCAGGGCGGCGAGCGCGGCGCTCAGCAAAGCGGGGGCGCCAAGGCGGGTTCTGGAAGGGGCGAACATGGCAGTTCCGAAGCGAAGGACCGGCCCATTGTGGCCCGCGGCCCGGCCTGCGAACTTCCCACTGACAGCCGCGGCGCAGGTTGACAATGCGCCGCTTCGGCTTTGATACTGAACCCTTCAGTTCATCATTCAATCCAAGGAGATTCCATGCAGAAGATCATTCCCTGCCTCTGGTTCGACGGCAACGGAGAGGATGCGGTCAACTTCTACACCGCCATCTTTCCGAAGTCGCGCCTCACCGACACGCTGCTCTGGGGCGATGTGAATCCCGCCAAGAAGGGCAAGCTGCTCACGGCGACCTTCGAGCTCGACGGGCAGTCGTTCATGGTGCTCAACGGCGGGCCCGAATACAAGATCACGCCGGCCATCTCGCTCATCGTGACCTGCGAGACGCAGGAGGAGGTCGACTACTACTGGGACAAGCTGCTCGAGGGCGGCGGCCAGCCGGTGCAGTGCGGCTGGCTCACCGACCGCTTCGGCGTGTCGTGGCAGGTCACGCCGATGCCGCTCATCCGCATGTTCCAGGACAAGGACGCAGCCAAGGCGGCCCGCGCGATGGCGGCCATGATGAAGATGATCAAGCTCGACATCGCCACTGTGAAGAAGGCCTTCGACGGGGAGTGACCCCCGCCGAGGCACTGATCAGACCAGCCGGCCGATCGGCTTCTTGCGCCACACCAGGCGGTAGTACGCGGTCTGCAGCAGCAGCATCGCGCCGAAGGTGACCGGGTAGGCAACCCAGATCCCGTCCAGGCCCATGCCGAAGTGGCGGCTCATGAGCCAGGCCACCGGCACTTCGACGCCCAGGATGCAGACGATCGAGATGAGCGTCGGCACGAGCACCGAGCCGCTGGCGCGCATGATCCCCGAGATCGCCGAGGCCATGCCGAACAGCACCAGGCTCCACAGCATGATGTGCAGCAGGTTCTGCGCGATCTCGATCACCGGTGCGCTGGTGATGAAGAAGCCCATCAGCGGACGCGAGAATAAATAGCCCAGCAGCACCAGCCCGCCCGTGAGCACGAGGTTCATGCCCAGCGCGGTCTGCACGATGGCACCCAGCCGGTTGGCGCGGCCCGCGCCGATGGCCTGCGCGCCGAGGATCGACGTGGTGATGGCGATCGAGATGGCCGGGAACTGCACGTAGGCCACCACCTGGTTCACCGCGCCGTAGGCGGCCGTGGCGTTGGAGCCGTAGCTGTTGACCATCGACAGCAGCACCACTTCGGCCAGTGCCACCACGATCATCTGCACGCCGGTGGGCACGCCGATCTTCAGCACCGCCTTCAACAGCTGCGGCTGGATGCGCAGGCAGCGCACGAACTCCGCGTCGGGCGCGAGCGGGCTCTTTTTCTGGCGCAGCCGGAAGCCCAGCCACGTCGTCGCGACCGCGAACGACAGCACCGAGGCCCACGCACCGGCCGCCACGCCGAGCTGCGGCAACCCGCCCCAGCCACGGATGAGCGCGGGCGTGACCACCAGGCCGATGGCCGTGGAAATCACCAGCGTCAGCAGCGGCGTGATGGTGTCGCCCACGCCGCGCAGCATGGCGGTGGCCAGCAGGAACAGGAACACGCCGGGCATCGCGATCAGCATGATGCGGGCGTAGCGCGTGGAGTCGGCCAGCACGTCGGGCGGCGTGCCCAGCATGGCCAGCATCGGCGTGGTGAACAGGCCCCCGAACACCGCGATCGCCAGGCCCAGCAGCAGGCCCACCGTGAGCGTGGTGCCCGCCACCGCCTTGGCCTTGGCCGCGTCGCGCGCGCCCCAGGCCTGGCCGATGAGCACCGAGGCGCCCGCGCCCAGGCCGATGATGAAGGCGATGAAGAAGAACATCACCGGGAAGAAGCTCGACACCGCCGCCAGCGCGCTCACGCCGAGCATCTGCCCGACGTAGATGTTGTTGATGGTGCCGGAGAGCGACTGCAGGATGTTGCTGAGCAACATCGGCGCCAGGAAGAACAGGAACACCTTCCACAGCGGACGCGGCGCACCCACCGGCGCCACGGGCACGCCGCGCAGTCCGCTCGGGTTGCCGGGGCTGGTGGTGGTGGTGCTGCTGTCGGGCGCCGCGCTCATGCAGCACCCCAGCCACCGGCCGACAGCTTGTGCAGGTGCACGCGCAGGTCGGTGGGCCAGGGTTCCACGAGGTCGCTGAAGCGCTGATGCTCGCCCGCGAACAACGCGCGCGTGGCTTCCTCGAAGCCGGGCAGGTTGCCTGCGATGGCGGTCATGAAGCGGTAGGTGGCTTCACGCGCGGCGCGCACCGTGTCGCGGTCGGCGTGCACGTGGCGTGCGTCGTCCACCAGCTTGCGCAGCGCCACCGAGGCGCCGCCCGGCTGGCGGCCGAGCCAGTCCCAGTGGCGCGGCAGCAGCGTGACTTCGCGCGCCACCACGCCCAGGCGCGGACGGCCGACGCCGCGCGGCGCGTCTTCGTGTTTCTCGGCTTCGAGCGCGGAGGTCTCGATGGCTTTCGGGTCGCGCAGGTCGACATCGAGCTGCTCGCCGGTCTGGTCGTCGAACACGAGGCAGGTGGCGGCGTCGCCGCGCTCGCGCAGTTGCGTGAGCACCTGGGCCTTGGTGCCGGCGGCGACGCGCTGGAAGCCGGCAAACGCAGTGAATGTGGTCGGTAGTTCGTCGGGTGACATGCAAATTCTTTTTGGGTTGTCGATCCGGGCGGAACGAAACGAGGTTCGTAATCTACCCGCAGGACGGTTCAGGCGTGCGGCGTGTCGTGATCGCACAGCACCCGCAGCGCGGCATGCAGGTCTGGCAGGCGTTGCGGGTCCAGCGATTTCACGGCATCGACGCAGATCGCTTCGACGGTGGTGATGGCGGCTTGCATCAACTTCTTTCCGCCGCTGCGAATATTCGCATGGCGCCGGGGGTCGTCATCGGGTCCCGTCGTGCGCTCGGCCAGGCCGGTCTTTTCGAGCAGCACCATCTTGCGGATGAGCGCCGACATTGGCAACCCCAGCGTGTGCGCGAGCTCGGCCATCGGCATGGCGCCGCTGCCGCCCCGCAGCAACAGGTGGAGCAGGGTGAAGTCGTCGTAGTCCAGTCCGTGGAAGGCGCCCAGGTCCTCGTTGAGTTTCAGGCTCAGGCTGGCGTGGGCGCGGCCGAGGTCGAGGCAAAAACCCAGTGCGTCGGTGCTCATGGCGTGTTGTAGCCCTTGTCAGTGGTGCACTGGAGTTCCTCGCGCCAGAGCTCCAGCAGCTTTTCCAGCTCCGCCGCGCGGTCGAAGGCGGGGTCGTCGCGCTCCTTCACCCGATCGATCACCTCGAAACCGAAGTGCGTCGTGCCATACGCCACCCAGTCGCGCTGCAATGCCTTGTTGCGGTGCGAGCGCAGGTTCAGCTCGAAGCGGGCGCGGTTCATGGCGCCTTCGACGTCGAGGCTGCCGGCCACGTAGACGCGGCCGTCCGTCAGGTTGCGGATGACGAAGACGCCGGCGGGGCGCACGCTGTCCTTGTATTGCTTGACCAGGGTACGCCTGGTGTGGGGAGATGGATTCATCTCCAAATATTACCCGGGCAAAATATAAAACACAATACACCCGGGTAAAAATAGATTCACTCGGCGCGCAGCCGGTGCCAGCCGCGCAGCACCCGCCGGTGCACCGCACGCACGATCCGCCAGGGGCGGCTTTCGCGCACCCGTGTCAGCACCTGGTCTTTCCAGCCTTTCCAGCGCGGGTACCAGCGGGCGAACCAGGCCAGCCGCATCAGCGAGCCCTCGACCAGCTGGAAGATCCGCGCGACCACGGCCGTGCCCGCGAGCTTGGCCAGCAGCAGCACGGCCATGCCGCTGAACGCGTGGCCGCGGCCGAACAGGAACAGCGCCAGCAGCTTCACCGGAAAGAGCAGCAGCATCGGCACGAAGAACGCCAGCAGCGCGCCCCAGGGCGGCAGCGCGCGCAGCAGGTTCTCGAGCCGCGCCCAGAAGGGCAGCCGTGCAAGCCGCGCGACCAATGCCGCGAGCGGGGCCCAGCCCCATTCCTCGAACAGCAGCACCGGCACGAGGATCGTGGTGGCAACGGCGCGAAACAGGGCGCGCAAGGCGCGCACGAGGGGGTTGTGCATGCGCGAAGGGTATACGCACACGGCCGCGCGCCGCCGGGACCTTGCGGACCCGGCGGCGCATCGTGCGAAAAAGCTGCGTCTGCGCGCCTGTCTCTATTTGCGGCCGACGCTGCTGTCTTCCGCGGGCCGGAAGAACAGGTACTCGCCCCGGCCCAGTTCGGGCGTCACTTCGTAGCCGCTGCACCGCGTGACGTTGCACTGGATGATCACGACGCGCGGCCAGATGGTGGCCGAGGTCGGGAACCCCGGCATGTACTGCGGCACGTGCCAGACGCCGTAGTCGCCCACCGGCTCGGCGTTTTCCGTGCCGCTGGCGTTCTGCAGGCCGCTGCCCATGGGCATCCGCTCGATGCGGATGATCGGCGTGGCGGCGACCGACGCCGTCGCCACGCAACAGGCGGCCAGCCAGAGAGGAACGGTCCTGGTGTTCATGGTGATGGACTCCAGAGCCGACCTCATTGCGCGTCGGCCGGTGCCGAAGCCACCTCGTCGGCCGGGTCAGCCGGCAGGCGGCGCGTGATGCGCGCTTCCAGGATGTCCGGCTGCGGGGCCACGGCGCTCGCCATGACCGGTGCCGGCTCCGCCGCAGGTGCCGCGGCTTCCTCGGCGGGCGCTGCGGCCACGGGGGCCGGTGCCACCTCCGGCGCGAACACCGGGACGGCGGTCGCGGCCGGTGCGGGTTGCGGCGCCGGCTGATCCTGCGCCGGGGCTGCCATGGGCATCGCCTCGACCAGCGTGGCCGGTGCGGCGGGCTGCTGCACCGCCACGACCGGCGCGGGCGCCGGGGCCAACGCGACAGGCGCCGCAGGTGCCACGGGCGCCACCGGCTGGGGCACGGCCACCGCCACGGGGGCCGGCGCAGGTGCTGGAGCCGCGGCCACGGGTGCTACCGGCGCCGCCGGACGTGCCGCCACGGGCGCGCCGGCCGACGAGGCCTGCGGTCCGAACGCGCTCACGCGTTCTTCGGCGGTCATCGACTGCGGGCACTTCGAGCCGGTCATCTCCAGGGCCGCCTGGGCCGCCGGGTCCATGCAGTCCATGGCCAGCGACGCTGCCTTCATGCCCTTGTTCCAGAGTTCGCGGCTCATCTTCAGGCGCTTGCAGTGTTCGTCCGTCCAGGTGGTGCCGAAGCTCAGCCCGACCCCTGCGCCGTTGGCGCTGGCGCTGGTGCTGCCCATGCAGGTGTCGTTGCTGGTCGTCAGGTTCGGGCCGCTCACGGAGGGCACGTTCTTGACGGTGTAGCTGCCACGGTAGTCGACGGTGCTGGTCGTCGCGCCCGTGTTGTTGATGTTCTGTGTGCTGTTGCTGTCCACCGTGGCCCGGGAGGTGACTTCCGAGGGGGCGGAGCTGTTGAAGTTCACCGCCTGGGTGTTGCCCTGGGCGTTGGTGGTGGCTGAACTCTGCGACTGGTTGTTGGCGCCACCCGCCGTGGTCTGCGCCAAGGCGCCGGCGGACAGGCCCAGCAAGGTCAGGGCAATCAATGTTTTCATTTTTTCGACTCCTTTGGGAAGCAGGGGAGGGGCGTGCCCCTCCCCGTTTCTGGTCCAACAACCGATGGTCCGGATCGCTCAGGGAGCGTTGGCCGTTGCGCCGGAGATCGCGCCACCGGCGGTGCCGCCACCGTTGCTGAAGCCCGCTGCGTTGCCCACGGCGAAGTTGATGACGCCCGTGGAGCCGCCGGTCGAGCCCGACGTGGCCGAGGTCGTCGTGCCGTTGACGATGCCGTTGACCGCGCCCGAATTGGCGCTGAAGCCGGCCGTCGTGCCCGAGGTGCGCGTCACCACGGCCAGACCGCCGCCAGGACCTGCAGCGGTGGCTGCGGTGTTGTTGGTGGTGGAGCCGGCTGCGCCGCCTGCAGAGCCGCTCACGGGGTTGGCGCCGCCGCCGGCGTAGTTCGCATTGGCGCTCGAGGTCGCATTGGCCTGTGCATTCGCACCGCCTGCAGCCACGCCGTTGCCGGTCGTTGCTGCCACGCTGGTCACGCGTCCTTGCGTGGTGGCCGAGCCGTTGGCGGTGGCGCCGCCGACGCGCAGGAAGGCATTGCCTGCTGCGCCGCCCGCCGCGTTGGCCGTGGCCGACGAGGTGGAGCTGGCTGCGTTGTAGCTCAGTGCGCTGCCCGTTCCGGAGCTGGCGGCGACCGAGCCTGCCGAGCTGGAGGAACCGGTCGTGGTGTTGGTGACGGCGAGCGCCACGCTGCTGCCGGTTGCGGTCCCGATGCCAGCCACGAGAACCACTGCCATGGCGATAAGAGTCTTCTTCATGATGCTTCCTCGATAGTGTTGAAACGAACCCGATCGCCGGGGAATCCGGCCATCAGCGACGGTCAGCGAGCACGGATTGAATGGATTCCGTTGCGACCGGGATGCAGTTTCAGCGGGGGGAAGGGATCGAAAAATGCCTCAGGCTGGGTAGTGCAAGGCTATGGCGAAAGCAATGTCCGAGGGCGTTTTGGGCGTTGGCAGAGAGCCGGTTCTAGGCCCTGTTCCCCTCGTGGGAACTATCACTTTGGTTCACAATCTGGCAATATTGCAACCGAAAGAAACCAAGGTAATCAAAAAAGCCGATAGCCGGAAAAAGAGTAGAAATCGATTAACTTTTGTTCACGAAGTCGCGACTTTTATCTGTGACAAGGGGGCTTAAATGGAAAACGATCTCGACATTTCATTGACCGATGTCGGTGGTGGCGCTAGGAAATTCTCCAATCCCGGCCAGTTCGGTGGGCTGCTGGCTCCCTCGGCGGATACCCTGCCGTGGCCGGACTACCTCACGGGCCAGGAAACCAAGCCTGTTCGTGTCCTGCTCGTCGACGACGACCCCTTTGTCCGCCGTGTCATCGCCCAGGAACTGCTGGGCGATCTGCGCATCCAGCTCGAAGGCCAGGCCGGCTCCCTGCGCGAGGGAAGGCGCCTCTTGATGCAGCATGAATTCGATGTGCTCATGGTCGACATCCGTCTCGGAGACGGCAGCGGATTCGAGCTCATCGAAGAGGCCAAGAAACACCGCAGCGCGGCCGAAATCATCGTCATTTCCGCGCTGGAAGACGAGCCCCAGGTGCTGCACGCCTTCGAGCTCGGCGCCTCGGGTTACCTGGTGAAGAACGCCTGGTTCCAGAGCTATGCCCAGGCCGTGTTGCAGGTGGTGAATGGCGGGGCCGCCATCACCCCCCGGCTGGCGCGCCGGCTGCTCGTTCACCTGGACCACCAGCGCGCCAATCCGAGCCCGGTGCGCCCGCCGGACAGCAAGGCGACCCTGTCGGCAAGGGAGCGCGAAGTGTTGCGACTTGTAGCCACGGGATATGTGACGGAAGAGATCGCGCTGCAGCTCACCATCAGTGCCCAGACGGTTAACGCGCACGTCAAGAACATCTACCGCAAGCTGCACGCCCATACCCGCGCGCAGGCCGTGAGTTTCGCCTCGCACCGGGGGCTGCTCTAGGGCGCGCTTCGGGCGCGCCGCGTTCGCAGCGGAGCCACCCATGCGCGCGCCCGCGCCCCCGCTCCCGCCGTATTTCCTGGAGGACCAGTTCGTGTGGCTTTCGATCGCCGCCTGGTGTGTGCTCCTGATCTGGCTGTGGCCGCGTGCCTCGCGCCAGCGGATGCTGCTGTGGGTGGGGCTCGCGTTTGCGCTGCACCTGACGCCGGTGGTAGGGCAGGTGATCCGCGCGACCTCGGCGATCACCACACTGGGTACCGAGGTGCCGGCCGCCTTCTGGGCCCTGCAGGGGGTGAACGTCGCTGTGCTCTGCATGATCGTGGCCACCTGGTATTTCACGCGGCGCCGCCTCGTGCGCTACCGCCAGGCGCAGGCCGTGCTCGCCGAGCGCCGCCGCATCGCCAGCGACCTGCATGACGGCGTCGGCTCGCGGCTGGTGGCGCTCATGGCCAGCTACGACCCGCGCTCGGCCGACGCCCGCGAGCTGTCGATGGCCCTGCAGGCCTGCCTGCTGGAGCTGCAGCTGACGGTCGACTCCCTCGACGACCAGGCCGACACCAGCATCGGTGAGCGCCTGGGCCACTTGCGTTACCGGCTGCAACCGGCGTTCGACCGGCTCGGCATCACGCTCGTGTGGAACGTGCAGGACGTGGTGCTGGCGCCGCCGCTGTCGCCCGAGGCCGCGATGCAGCTGTGCCGCATCGCGCAGGAGGCCTTGTCGAACGTGCTGCGCCATTCGCAGGCGACCCGCGTGGAAGTGCGCTTCGGCCCGCGCGAACGCTCGCACGGCCTGGTGCTCGAAGTGCTCGACGACGGCCGCGGCCTGGATGCGGCGGCCGGCGAACCGGGCGGCAAGGGCCTGCGCAGCATGCGCGAGCGCGCCGACGCGCTGCATGGCGAGCTGGCCGTCATGGACGCAGCGCCGCACGGGCTGCGCATCCGGCTCGTGATGCCCGGCGAAGTGCTGCCGCAGTCGGCGGTCGCGGCGCCGGCCGAGAGCACGTTGTAACCATCCCGCACCGGTGCCCGGCGGACGGCCTCGTCGCCTATGGCAAACTTCCGCGCTTTGCCAGGGACGCGCTCAAGACATGCAGAAAATCATTCGCCAGCTCGCCGTTGAAATCAAGGTCGGCGAGCACCAGGTGAAGGCCGCCGTCGAACTGCTCGACGAAGGCGCCACGGTTCCGTTCATTGCCCGCTATCGCAAGGAAGTCACGGGCGGCCTCGACGACATCCAGCTGCGCGAACTGGAAGCCCGGCTGTCTTACCTGCGCGAACTCGAAGACCGCCGCGTGGCGGTGCTCAAGGCCATCGACGAGCAGGGCAAGCTGACCCCCGAGCTGCGCGCCGCGATCGAATTCGCGCCCACCAAGCAGGAACTCGAAGACCTGTACCTGCCGTTCAAGCAGAAGCGCCGCACCAAGGGCCAGATCGCCCGCGAATTCGGCATCGAGCCGCTGGCCGACAAGCTGCTGGCCGACCCCACGCTCGACCCGGCCGTCGAGGCCAAGGCCTTCCTGCAGCCCGCCACCACGCTGGACGACGGCAAGCCGGGCCCCGATTTCTCCACCGTGCCCCTCGTGCTCGACGGCGTGCGCGACATCCTGTCCGAGCGCTGGGCCGAAGACGCCGTGCTGGTGCAGCGCCTGCGCGAATGGCTCTGGAACGAAGGCCTGCTCAAGTCCACCCTGATGGCCGGCAAGGACGAGAACAACGCCGACATCGCCAAGTTCCGCGACTACTTCGACTACGACGAACCCATCGGCCGCGTGCCCTCGCACCGCGCGCTGGCCGTGTTCCGCGGCCGCGCGCTCGAGGTGCTCGACGCCAAGCTCGTGCTGCCCGTCGAGCCCGAGCCGGGCAAGCCCAGCATCGCCGAAGGCAAGATCGCGCTGCATCTGGGCTGGAGCCACGCGGCCCGTCCGGCCGACGACCTGCTGCGCAAGTGCGTGGCCTGGACCTGGCGCGTGAAGCTGGCCCTGTCGACCGAGCGCGACCTGTTCACCCGCCTGCGCGAAGACGCCGAAAAGGTCGCCATCAAGGTGTTCGCCGACAACCTGCGCGACCTGCTGCTGGCCGCGCCCGCCGGCCGCCGCGTCGTGATGGGCCTGGACCCCGGCATCCGCACCGGCGTGAAGGTGGCCGTGGTCGATTCGACCGGCAAGCTGGTCGAGACCGCCACCGTGTTCCCGCACGAGCCGCGCAAGGACTGGGAAGGCTCGCTGCACACGCTGGGCAAGCTGTGCGCCAAGCACGGAGTCAACCTCATCGCCATCGGCAACGGCACCGCCAGCCGCGAAACCGACAAGCTGGCCGGCGACCTCATCAAGCTGCTGGCCAAGATGGCCGCGCAGGCCGGTGCGCCCGAAATGACGGTCGACAAGGTCGTGGTCAGCGAAGCCGGCGCCTCCGTGTATTCCGCCAGCGAATTCGCCTCGCAGGAAATGCCCGATGTCGACGTGAGCCTGCGCGGCGCCGCCTCCATTGCGCGCCGCCTGCAGGACCCGCTGGCCGAGCTCGTGAAGATCGACCCCAAGAGCATCGGCGTGGGCCAGTACCAGCACGACGTGAACCAGAGCGAACTCGCGCGCACCCTGCAGGCCGTGGTCGAAGACTGCGTGAACTCGGTGGGCGTCGACCTGAACACCGCCAGCGTGCCGCTGCTCAGCCGCGTGTCCGGCCTGTCGGCCAGCGTGGCCAAGGCCGTGGTGCGCTGGCGCGAGGCCAACGGTGCGTTCTCTACCCGCAAGCAGCTGCTCGACGTGACCGGCTTCGGCCCCAAGGCCTTCGAGCAGAGCGCCGGCTTCCTGCGCATCCGCGACGGCGCCGACCCGCTGGACATCACCGGCGTGCACCCCGAAACGTATCCGCTGGTCGAGCAGATCATCGTCAAGACCGGCAAGCCCATCGCCGAGCTGATGGGCCGCGCCGACATGCTCAAGACCCTCAAGCCCGAGCTGTTCGCCAACGAGAAGTTCGGCGTCATCACGGTCAAGGACATCCTGGGCGAACTCGAGAAGCCCGGCCGCGACCCGCGTCCCGACTTCAAGGTGGCGCGCTTCAACGACGGCGTGGACGACATCTCCGACCTCACCGAGGGCATGATCCTCGAGGGCACCGTGAGCAACGTGGCCCAGTTCGGTGCCTTTGTCGACCTGGGCGTGCACCAGGACGGCCTGGTCCACGTGAGCCAGCTCAGCCACAAGTTCGTCAACGACGCCCGCGAAGTCGTCAAGACCGGCGACATCGTCAAGGTCAAGGTGATGGAAGTCGACGTGGCCCGCAAGCGCATCGGCCTGTCGATGAAGCTCGACGCCGCCCCCGCACGCCGCGACGGTCCGCGCGACAACCGCTTCGAAGGGGCAGGACGCGGCCAGCAGCAACAAGGCCGGCGCGACAACTCGCCGCAGCCGGCGGGGCAGATGGCGAGTGCGTTTGCCAAGTTGCAGGGGTTGCGCAAGTAAGCAGCCCACGGACCGCACGTTTCTTGCAATCACCGTCGGCATGAAAGCCCTGCGCATCTACGCCGGCCCCGCGGCCCGCCAGCACATCGAGCAGCACGGCCTGCGCCCGCAGGACGTGCGCACCATCCCCGGCGCGGCGGGCGGGCCCAAGGGGCTGATCCTCGGGCCGCTCGATCGCTTCATCTTCGGGCGCTGGCTCACGCAGTCGAGCCAGCCGGTGGACCTGGTGGGTGCGTCGATCGGCGCGTGGCGGCTGGCGACGGCCTGCCTGTCGGACCCGGAGGCGGCCTTCGGGCGCTTCGAGCACGACTACGTGCGCCAGCAGTTCGAGGTGCCACCGGGCCAGAAGCGGCTCAGTCCGCACCAGCTCAGCGAACGCTTCGCGGAAAGCCTCGACACCTTCTACGGCGGACGCATCGGCGAGGTGCTGGGCCATGCGCGCTACCGGCTGCATGTGGTGACCTCGCGCGGGCGCCACATCCTGGGGCGTGAGGGCAGGGCGCGCACGCCGGTCGGCTACCTGGGCGCCTTTGCGAGCAACAGCCTGCATCGCAAGAGCCTGGGCGCCTGGCTGGAGCGCTGCGTGTTCTCCACGCCCGGCGCGGCCTTGCCTTTCGGCACGACCGACTTCCGCACGCGCCAGCACGCGCTGAGCGAGGCCAACTTCAATCGCGTGCTGCAGGCCTCGTGCTCCATTCCGTTCCTGCTGGCGGCGGTGCACGACATTCCGGGCGCGCCGCGCGGCGCCTACTGGGACGGCGGCATCACCGACTACCACCTGCACCTGGACTACCAGCCGGCCGACGAAGGCATCGTGCTGTACCCGCACTTCCAGCAGGCCGTGGTGCCGGGCTGGCTCGACAAGGGGCTGCGCTGGCGCCACAAGTCGACGCGCTTTCTCGACCGCATGGTGGTGCTGGCGCCGAATCCCGAATGGGTGAAGACGCTACCGCACGGCAAGCTGCCCGACCGCAAGGACTTCATCCGCTTCGCGAACGACGCGCAGACCCGCATCGCGGCCTGGGGTCAAGCCACGCGCGAGGCGACGCGCCTGTCGGACGAGTTCGAAGCCTGGCTCGGCGACGACGGGCGCTCGCGCGACATCCTGCCGCTCTGAGCCCACCTTGTCCCGTCGGGGACAAACCCTGAGCGCCGGCGCAGGAGGGCGCTTCGAGAATGGTCCGATCCATGCCATCCGAAGGGTTCCCGACCATGCCGCACGCCACGCTCTCCCGCCGCCGTTTTTCTCTTGCCACCGCGGCCGCCGCTGCCAGCCTGGCCGCACCGTCTTTCGCGCAGAGCGCCTGGCCGAGCAAGCCGATCCGCATCGTCGTGCCCTACACGCCGGGCGGCTTCACCGACCAGATGGCGCGGCTGGTGCAGGCAGGCCTGCAGACGCGCCTGGGCCAGCCGGTGGTGATCGACAACAAGCCCGGCGCCAACAGCCTGATCGGCGTCGATGCCGTGGCCAAGGCCGCGCCCGACGGCAGCACCTTCGGCGTCGTCATCGCGGCCTACACGGCCAACACCACGCTGTACCCCAAGCTGCCCTACGACCCGCGCAAGGACCTCGTGGGCGTGTCGCTGATGGGGGTGTCGCCATTGCTCGCAGCGGTCAACAACGACGCGCCGTTCAAGACCGCGCGCGAGCTCATCGACTACGCACGCAAGCACCCCGGCAAGGTGAGCTTCGGCTCCTCGGGCAACGGCTCGGCTGCGCACCTCACGAGCGAGCTGTGGAAGTCGCTCACGCAGACCTACATGATCCACATCCCGTACCGTGGCGCGGTGCCTGCGCTGACCGACCTGATGGGCGGGCAGATCCAGCTGTTCTTCGACGCGCCCACGGGCCTCATCAACCAGGGCAAGGCCGGCAAGGTGCGGCTGATCGGCGTGGCCGGCGACAAGCGCCTGCCGGCCGTGCCCGACGTGCCCACCTTCATCGAGCAGGGCTTCGCGGGCTTCACCGGCAGCACCTGGGCCGGCATGCTGGCACCGGCGGGCACGCCGCGCGAGATCGTCAAGCGCATGTCGGAGGAGGTGGCGCGCATCATCAAGAGCGACGAGACGCGCGCCAAGCTCGATGCCATGGGCACCTTCCCGGCGGGCAGCACGCCGGAGGAGTTCGACGCGTTCATTGCGTCCGAGACCACCAAGTGGGGCAAGGTGATCCGCACGGCGGGCGTCAAGCTCGACTGAGCCTCCAGCGCTGTTTCAGGGGGCCAGCACCAGCACCTTGAACTGGCTGGGCACGATGCGCATGCCCACGATGTTGCAGCGGTTCTGCACCGCCAGGCTGGTCATGCGCGTGCAGGGCGTGCCCTTGAGCAGCACCGTGAAGGCGCCGGTGATGTGGCGCGACGGCCCCATCACCGTCTGCGACACCACGCCCATCAGCACGCCGGCGTTGTCGCCGTTGGTGATCGGCGTGGTGGTCGCCATGTTGTGCACGGGCGTGCCGCCGTACAGGATGTTCCAGGCGTTGGGCAGGGCCGTGGGCCCGAGCGCGATGTTGGGGTAGGGCACGGGCAGCGCGGGCGGTGTCTTGCAGACATCGGGAAACGCGAGGTCCATTCCCATCATCTGTGCGTTGGCGAACATGGTTCAGGCTCCTTTCGGTATCAACCCATGTGGATCTGTTCGGCGTCGACCTTCACCAGCGCCTGGCTGGTGACGAAGGTGTTCTTGGCGTGCAGGCGCAGGCTTTCCGAGGCCTGCATGTCGATCTGGCCCGCACGCACCTGCTCGACCTCTTCGGTGAGGCGAAAGCTCGAGCGCGTGAGCAGGCTCAGGCGGTCGAGCACGGTCTCGAGCGTGCGGCCCACGAAGCGGGCGACCAGCGTGGTCACGCGCACTTCGGCGCCGCGGTAGGCCATGTCGGTGATGTCGACGCTCGCCTTGTCGGCCTGAAGCGCGAACGTGGACGCCTGCAGCGCGATGCCGCCGCGCCGCGAGCGGATCGTGAGGTCGCCCTCGGCCACGAACTGCGACTGGCTGGGGTCGGCCTGCGTGACGACGGCGATCAGGAACAGCTGCTCGCGCTGCGGCCCGGCCACGAGCACGACGTCGCCCACGGCGGGCTGCAGCAGGCAGCTCGCGGCGCGCGGGCAGTGCCAGGGCGCACCGCCCGGCTGTGGTTCGACGACGAAGCGGCCGTCGGGCAGCGATTGCACGACGGTGCCGAGCGCACTGCCGGTCCAGGCCGGCGCGGCGACCGCAGGCAGCGGCTTGCGCAGCAGTGCGTGCATCTCGGTCTCGGGCGTCTCCGATGGCGGCGAAACAGGTTCGCGAAAGACTCGGTGATTCATGGCGGGGTGTCCTGTGGATCGGGCGGCAGCGGCCGGCCGAAGGTGTCGCGGCCGGCGCGTTGCGGGCGGCTCGCACGGGCGGCGGAAAAGCGCTCGGCCTCGAACAGCGCCGGGTCGCTGTCGAGCACGCCGAGGCGGTCGCTCCACCGCACGCCGGTTTCGATCGCCCGGTGCATCTGGGTGCGGTGGAAGGTGGCGCCGCGCAGGTCGGCATCGCCGAGGTCGGCGTAGGAGAAATCCGCGTACACGAGGTGGCTGCGGGCGAACGCGGTGCGGCGGCAGCTTGCGCGGTGGAACACGCACTGTTCGAGCCGCGCGTCCGACAGGTCGACGTCGTCGAGCCGGGCGCCGACCCACAGGCTCTGGTCGAAATGCCCGCCGCGCGCATCCACCCGGCGCAGATCGGCTTCGGGGAACAGGCACTGCGGCGCCTGCACGCTCGACAGCACCGCGCCTTCGAGCTTCGCGCCCTTGAAGTTGCACTGGCTCAATCGCGCGCCGGCGAAGTTGCAGCCCGTGAGGTCGGCATCGATGAACTGGCACAGATGGAACGACTGCGCCAAGAAGTCCTGCCCCGCGAGATCGGCCTCGCCGAAGATCACGTTGTGGAAGCTCGCGCCCTTGAAGTGCGTGCCGCGCAGCGCCGCGCGGTAGAAGACGGTGGTGTTCAGCGCCGTGTCGTCGAAGCGCGTGCCGTCGAGGCGGCATTCGCCGAACACCGACTTCGTGAGGTCCGCACGCCCGAAGCCCGCGCCGTCGAGCGTGCTCTGGTGAAAGGTGGCCTGGCCCGCCTGCGCCGCGCTCATGTCGGCGCCGCTCAGGTCGACCTCGGAGAAGACCGCGTGGGCCATCGCTGCAGACCGCAGGCGCGCGCGGGGCAGGGCGCAGCGGTGGAAGGCGGCGTGCTGCAGGTCGGCGGTGTCGAGCACTGCGTCGTCGAAGCGGCAGCTGTCGAACACCGATTCGCCCAGCTGCGCACCGCGAAGGTGGGCGCGGCGGAAATCGCAGGCGCCGAAGCTGCCGCCGCGCAGGTCCATGCCGTCGAAGTCCATGCCCTGGAAGTCCTGGTCCTGGATGTGGTCGCCGCCGCGGATCTTCGCTGCCAGCTCGGCCGGCGTCATCGCACCGGGTCCGCGGCGCGGCGCGGGAGGGTCTTGGCCTGTTCGAGGTGCGCGCCGTGCGTGTCGGTCACGCCGTCGATCAGGGTCTGCGAGACGTCGGCGCGGAACAGGTTGGCCTCGCGCAGGTCGGTGCGGACCAGGCGGGCTTTCTGCAGGCTGGCATGCATGAGGTTGGCGCCGCGCAGCGAGGCCTGCGTGAAGTCGGCACGGATGAAGAGGCTTTCGGGCGCATCGCAGCCGCTGAGGTCAGCGCCCGTGAGGCTGCAGGCCGACAGGTCGCAGGTGTCGAGCGTGGCACGCACGAAGCGCGCGCCGTCCAGCGGCATCTCGCGCAGGCCGCATTGCACCAGCGTGGCGTCTTCGAAGTCCATGGTGCGCAGGCTGCTGGTGCCGACGAAGCAGGTGGTGTGCAGGGTGGCGCCGCGAAAGACGATGCCGGTGTCGCCCGGCGTGTGGGCCCAGGCGCAGGCTTCGAGCCTGGCCTCGCTGAAGTCGAGCCGCTCGGCGACGCACGAGATCAGGCCGACCTTGTGGAGCGCGGCGTTGCGAAAGCTGCAGTCCTGCAGGCGGGTCTGTTCGAGGAAGGTCACGTAGGAAAGGCGCGCTGCATCGAAACGGCAGTGTTCGACCTGCAGGCCGAGCACGGTCAGGTGCTCCAGCGAGGCCTGCGAGAAGTCGCAGTGCTCGAAGTGCGTCTGCTCGAGCGTGGTGTGGTGCAGCTGCGCGCCGGTGAACACGGTGTGGACGCAATGGGCCAGGCTGAGGTTCGCGCGGGCCAGCACGCAGCCTGCGAGCGAGGCCCGCGTGAGGCGCGCGCGCACGAGCACGGCCTCGGTGGCATCCGCGCCGTCGAGCCGGGCGCCTTCGAGGTTCGCGTGTTCGAGCAGCGTGCGGTGCAGGCGCGCGCCGCGCAGGTCCATGCCCGACAGGTCGGCGCCGGTGAGGTCCATCTCCGAGAGATCGCGCGTGGTGGTCATCGCGTCCTGCACGCGCCGGCGTGCTTCGGCGGCGCGTTCGCCGTTGAGCACGTCGGCGGGCGACTGGTGCTGCGCGCCCATCCGGTACATGTCGATCAGCCCGCGCTGGCCTTTCTCGACCACCTCCGCGAAGGCCTGCTGCTGCGCGGGCGGCAGCGCGGACGTGCCCGTGGCGGCGGCGATGCCGAACATGCCCTGCAGCACGGTCTGCGCATCGAAGGCGGGCGGGCCCTTGGTCGTGGTGCGGTCGACGCCGGCCATCAGCGCGGCCGAGTCGAAACCGACCTGGCGCGACTCGGCCGCGTTGAGTTGCCCCGCGCGTTCGAGCTCACGCCGGCCGTCTTCGAGCGCTTTGCGCTGGTCCTGCGTGAAGCGCCGCGTGCGTTCGACGAACTCCGGCAGCTCGGCGAGCGTCGGCCTTTTGCGGAATGGCTCGGGCAGCGGCCGTTCGCGCAGCAGGCGCGGATCGTGGCCGGCCTCGCGCGCCTTCTGCATCATGTCCGCGCGCAACCGGTCGCCGCGCTCGCGCATGTTGCGCACCAATGCGGATTCGTCGCCGTCGTCCAGCGTGTCGAGCCACGGGCCGATGGCCTGCGCGGGCAGCAGTTCGTCGTCGCGGGCGGCATGCAGCGCGCCGGTCTCGGGGTCGCAGCGGCGCTGGAGGAGGGCGAAGTAGTGCGCCAGCGGGCGCGGTGCATCGCCCGCGTCTTCGATGGCGGGCATCACGTGGGTCACGTCGTCGGCGTCGTCTTCCACGATGTCGATCTCGCCGTGGTGGATCAGCGCCACCTGCCCGCGGTGCGGAAAGAACCACGCCGTGGTGAGACGCATGGGCACTTCGTCGAACTGCTCGGGCTCGCGACCGCGACCGCTTCGACGCGCGATGAAGGCGCGTGCACGCCAATCGGGCAGGCACCCGCGCTGCACCGGCTGCGTGGGGTGCATGTGCCAGATCTCGTAGGGCGTGCCGCCGGGGATGTGGTCGCGCGCAGGCCAGCGCTGCTGCGGCGGCGCGGCGTTGAAGAAGCGCCAGTCCATGTCCTCCGAAAAACCGGGGAACAGGTGCTCGCGCCAGTGGCCGTCGTACTGCCGGCCGATCAGTCGCATGCGGCTGGGCCGGGTCAGCTCGATCGGGCCGCAGCCGGCGGGCTCGGTCTCGCGCTCGGGGCGGTCGATGCGCTGCTGCGGGTCTTCGATGTTCGGCAGGCGCTGCACCTGCAGGCCGTTGACCGACTCGTGGGCGTGGCCGATGCCCTGCGGGTTCTCGGCAAAGCCGGGGCCGCCATAGGCGCGCGTGGCGTCGAGCCGCATCGAGTCGAAGGGCTGCGGTGCGGTGGCGCGGCCGTCGAGCCAGAAGCGGTCGCCGAACACCAGCAGCTGTCGAGAAAGCTCGCCCACGCGCATCGCAACGGCACAGGCGGTCTTGTCGTCCTGGTGCTGCGTGTAGGCGTGGCCCGTGACCAGGAACTCGGCGTGGACCTTCGGAATGCCCAGGTCGATGGCGCCCGTGGGGCCGAGCTCTTCGGCGGCGATCTTCCAGAACTCCGGCTCGGGCAGCAGCACGGGCGCGGCGTCCATCGACACCATGCCCATCAGCGTGACGCCCAGGCGTTGCTGGCGGCCCCGCAGGAAGGGGCGTGTGATGACACTCAGCCGCAGCGGCTTGACGGTTTTCAAGGGGGGTCAGCTCCGTGCGGGTGCCACTTCGAGCGGCGTGCGCTGCCGGTCGACCGCCACCACGTCGGGGTGCGCCGGGTCCTGGACCAGGTGCAGGGTCGCGCCCGGCACCGCGAGGCGGGGCAGCAGCAACTCGTCGACCAGCGTGCGCAGCACCACGCTCGGCACCGGGGACGACGGCGGCATCTGCAGCGTGAATTCGAGCGCGACCATGCACTGGCCATGGCTGCCCGGGCTGGTGAGCTGGTGCTCGGAGCGCCGCACCTGCGCCACCACGCCATGCGTGGCCACGCCGGCAAGGCCCAGGCGCTCGCCGATGCGCCGCTCCTGCGTGTACTTTCGCTGTTCGCGCGTGGCCGTGACGACCACCGCGACGCCGGCCAGCAACGCCCCGCCCATCATCACGGCGAAGACGCTCCAGAGGACCTGTTCCCAGATGGGCATTGGCGATGCGATCGATTCGGCGGCTCAGACCTTGACGGTCATCGCCTTGGCGGCGAAGGCCAGGCCGCCGCTGGCGATCTTCATGCCGATGTTCGCGACCTTGAGCATCTTCCCCTCGATCTCGGTCGCCGAGTTCTGCGAGCGGAACACCGCCACGTCGAGCCGTATGCCCGAGAACTGCGAGTTGAGGATGTAGTTCTGCTGGCGCAGTCCCCACAGGTCGAGCGCCAGCCCGACCGCCGAAAAACGCGCCCCCACGCCACCCGCGCGGTACCAGCGCCAGTCGTTGCTCTTGGCGTAGTTGTTGATGTAGGTCTTCGAGTTGTTCGTGTAGTCGTTCGTGATGTTCTTGTAGACCTTGGACGTCGTGTTGTAGACGTTGGTGTTGATCACGTGCTGCGTCGTGTTGTGGATGTGGTTCGTGGTGTTGAAGGTCACGTCCGGCGAGGTGTGGACCGTGGGTCCCGTCACCGTGGTGTTCGACGGGCCGTTCACATGCACGGTGTTCGACGTGTTGATGGTGTCGTTGCGGCCCGCGCTCACGAAGCGGATTTCCTGCCCGTCGATGGTGCCGTGGAAGCCACCGCTGATGGCGAGCGTCACGCCGCCGGAAATGGTGTCGTTCAGCCCGCCGCTGAGCGTGCGCGTCTTGCCGCCCGTGATGCGCTGCGTCACGCCGCCGCTCACGGTTTCGCTGAAACCGCCCGTCACGTCGCGCGTGTCGCCGCCGGTGATGGTTTCCGTCGCACCGGCCGTGATGTCGCGCGTCTCGCCGTCCTGGTAGGTGGCCGACTCGTGGCCCTTGATGAGGGTGGTGCGGGTGCCGTCGGTGGTGTGGGTCTCGTCGGCTTCCACTTCGACGTCGAGGTTGCGCTCGGCGTGCAGCAGGATCTGCTCGGCGCCCGCGCGGTCCTCGAAGCGCAGCATGTTGGCCTGGTTGGCCGCGCCGCCGGTGCTGGAGCGCGTGAGGATGCCGCTGGCCGTGGCATTGGCGGGAAGCTCCCACGGCGGCATCTGGTCGCTGTTGTAGACGCGGCCGGTGATGATGGGGCGGTCGGGCTGGCCGCCGATGAAATCGACGATCACTTCCTGGCCCACGCGCGGCATGTGCATGGTGCCGTAGTTGGCGCCGGCCCAGTTGCTCGACACGCGCACCCAGCACGAGCTGTTCTCGTCCGACTGGCCGTAGCGGTCCCAGCGGAACTGCAGCTTCACGCGGCCGAAGCGGTCGGTCCAGATCTCCTCGGGGCCGACCACGGTGGCGGTCTGCGGGCCGTTGGTGCGCGGGCGCGGCGTGGTGCGCGCGGGTCGGAAGGGCACGGCCGAGGGCAGCACGGTGAAGTCGAACTCGCACACCGATTCGCTGCTGCCGCCGGTCGAGTACTCGGGCTCGCGCAGGTCGTAGCGCGTTCCGGTGACGAGGTACTCGCGGTTGTCGGCCTCGCGCGGGCAGTGCGTCATCTCGAACAGGTGGCCCGGCGCCATGCCCACCACGTTGGTGTGGCCCGAGGCCAGCTCGTGCGCGCACTGCAGCTCCTGCAGGCGAATCTTCGCGTAGGCGTCGCCTTGCTGGTGCTCGCTGTAGCCGCCGAGCCATTCATAGACTTCGTAGGTCGCGTGGTCGTGGCCCTTGGGGTCCTGCTGCACGCTCTGCAGCGAGGCGCGCGACTTTTTGAAGTCGAAGTCGTCGAGCATCACGCGTCCCGAGGTGATCTGCTCGGCCACGCGCCAGCGGTCGATGCAGGGCTCCAGCGCATTCACCACGCGGTCGCGCGGGCGGTAGGGAATGCGCGCGTGGCCCGGCAGCGGGTGGTAGCCGCCCGTGTCGTCGGCCAGCACCAGCAGGTGCGAGCCGTTGCCGTGCTCGAAGTGATAGGCGATGCCTTCGTGCTCCATGAGGCGGCTCACGAAGGCGAAGTCGCTCTCCTGGTACTGCACGCAGTACTCCCACGGACGGTAGCTGCCGGTGAGGCGCTTCTCGAACTGGAAGCCGTACTTGCCCAGCACCGCGTCGAGCACCTCCGGCACGCTCTGGTTCTGGAAGATGCGGCAGTCGGTGGTGCGCGTGAGGTACCACAGCCACGGCTGCACGAGCGCGCGGTAGATGTAGTGGCGGCCAGTTTCGTTGGCCCGGCCGACCAGCTCGAAGCGCACCACGGTGCCGTTGAGGTGGCGCGTTGCGCCGTCGTCGGCAATGGCCAGCGTGAGCGAGGTGCCGAGCAGGCGCTTCAGGTCGAGGTTGAAGCTGGTGCTGACCATGTCGACCTCGAACTCGAAGAGTTGCGAGAGTCCTTCGTTTCCCCGCATCGCGCGGAACTTGAGCTGCTCGGCGCTCAGGACGGTATGGACTTGGACGGTACGCGGCATTCGACACTTCCCTGACCCCTCGGGCTTTCACGGATGCGAAGCCTCTGCAGATGGAGCCAGGCCAGTATGAAAACGCCGCGTGTCACATCCATGACGCGCCCCATGCAAAAAGGCCGTCGAAACGGCCTTTTGTGAAAGCGGATGCACGCCTGCGCAGCAGGAGTGACGCAAAGGTTTTACATCGACGCTTCGAGCATCGCCTTGTAGTCGTCGCGCGTGGCCAGCCGCGGGTTGGTCTTGTGGCAGTGGTCGGCCATGGCGCCGTCGATGATCTGCTCGAACATCGCGGGCGTCACGCCCACTTCGGCCAGGCCCTTGGGCAGGCCCAGGCGCGCGTTCATGTCGCGGATCGCATGGCCGAGGTCGCCGGCCGAGTCCAGGTGCATGGCCTGTGCCATGCGCTGCAGGCGCTGTTCCTTCTGCACCGACTCTGCACCCGAATTGAAGTGGATCACCGCCGGCAGGAAGAGGGCATTGAGCGTGCCGTGGTGCAGGCGCGGATCGACGCCGCCCAGGCTGTGGCTCAGCGAGTGCACGCAACCCAGGCCCTTCTGGAAGGCCATGGCGCCCTGCATCGACGCGCTCATGAGGTTCAGGCGCGCCTCGCGGTCGCTGCCGTCTTTCGTCGCGCGCTCGATGTGGCCCCAGGCGCGCTCCAGGCCGTCGAGACCGATGCCGTCGGCCGGCGGGTTGAAGGCGGCCGACATGAAGGTTTCCATGCAGTGCGCGATGGCGTCCATGCCGGTGGCGGCCGTGAGCCGCGGCGGCAGGCCGAGCGTGAGCTCGGGGTCGCAGATGGCGGCCTTGGGCATCAGGAACCAGCTGTGAAAGCCCAGCTTGCGGTGGTCGTCGACGATGACGATGGCGCCGCGCGCCACCTCGCTGCCGGTGCCGCTGGTGGTGGGCACGGCAATGAGCGGCACCGCGCGCTCGGTGATCTTGGGCGAGCCGCCTTCGATGGTGGCGTAGGTCTTGAGCGGGCCGTCGTGCGTGGCCGCGATGGCCACGCCCTTGGCGCAGTCGATGGCCGAGCCGCCGCCCACGGCGATGAGGCCGTCGCAGCGGCCGCTGCGGTACAGCTCGACGGCGGCGCGCACGGCGGCCTCGGTCGGGTTGGAGGGCGTCTGGTCGAACACCGAGACCTCGAGATCGGCGATGGCGTCGAGCGCCTTCTGCAGCACGCCGGCCGCGCGCACACCGGCGTCGGTGACGATCAGAGGGCGGTTGATGCCGATGCGCGCGCACTCGCTCGACAGGAGCTGGATGGCGCCGAATTCGAACTGGATCTGGGTGAGGTATTGGATGAGGGCCATGAGGGGGAACGCCCGAGGGCAGTACGATTGCTGACCGTTCGAATCTAACAAGAGGGGACATTCTTGCCCACCAACAAAACCCTTGCGTCTGTCGCACTGGGCTCAGCGCTGCTGGCCGCCTCGGCCCAGGCCGCCTGCCTCAGTGACACCCAGGTGGCCGACTTCGCCGCCGCGCAGGCAGCGCGCACGCCCGCCGCCGACATCGAGAACCTCAGCGAGGCCGACGCCGCCTGCACACGCGCCAAGCTCAACGTGCTGCATGCGCGCAACCTCGGTAACGTGGTCGGCTACAAGGCGGGCCTGACCAACCCCGCGGTGCAGAAGCGCTTCAACTACGACCAGCCCGTGTGGGGCGTGCTCTACCAGCGCATGCTGCTGGACAGCGGCGCGGTGGTCGATGCGGCCTTCGGCGCGCGGCCGCTGTTCGAAGCCGACATGCTGGTGCGCGTGAAGAGCGCCGACATCCACAAGGCGAAGACGCCGGCCGAGGTGCTGGCCAACATCGACCAGCTCATTCCCTTCATCGAGCTGCCCGACCTCGCGGTGCAGACGCCCTCGAAGCTCAACGGCCCGGGCGTGGCCGCCATCAACGTCGGTGCGCGGCTCGGCGTGCGCGGGCTGCCGGTCGATGTGCCGGCCACGGCCGACGGCCAGTCCTGGATGCTCGAAAGCCTGCGCGACATGCGCGTGGTCATGAAGGACGGGCAGGGCAAGGAGCTGGCGACCGGCAAGGGATCGGACATCCTCGAGCACCCGCTCAATGCCGTGGTGTGGCTGGCCGGCGCGCTGGCCAAGGAAGGCATCGCGCTGAAGCCGGGCGACCTGATCAGCCTGGGCTCGTTCTCGCCGCTGCTGCCGCCCAAGGCCGGGCAGACGGTGGTGGTGAGCTACGAAGGGCTGTCGCGCATGCAACCGGTGGTGGTGTCTTTCAAGTGAGCACGACCACGACAGCGAACCGCCTCGCGCAACCCGCACTCACCCCGAAGATGGCCGGCGTGGTCGAGCGCATGGCGCGCGCGGGCCATCCGCCGCTCGACCAGCTCACGCCCGACGAAGCCAAGGCCTCGTATGAAAAGGGCGCGGGCGTGCTCGAGGTGCCCAAGCCCGAACTGGCACGCATCGAAGACTTCCACATCGCCGCGCGCGACGGCCACGCGATGCCCGCGCGGCTGTACGCACCGTCGGCCGAGGTGCTGCCGGTGCTCGTGTACTTCCACGGCGGCGGCTTCACGGTCGGCAACATCCGCACGCACGACACGCTGTGCCGCGTGCTCAGCCAGAAAAGCGGCTGCGCGGTGGTGTCGGTCGACTACCGGCTCGCGCCCGCGCACAAGTTTCCGACCGCGTCGAACGACGCCTGGGACGCCTTCCAGTTCATCGCCACGCAAGGTGCCAGCCTCGGTCTCGACGGCACGCGCCTGGCGGTGGGTGGCGACAGCGCAGGCGGCACGCTGGCGGCCGTGTGCGCCATCCTGGCGCGCGATGCCGGCCTGCCGGTGGCGCTGCAGTTGCTCATCTACCCCGGCATGGCCGCGCACCAGGACACCGAGTCGCACCGACGCCATGTCGATGGCCCGCTGCTGACCAAGGCCATGATCGACTTCTTCTTCGCCCAGTACGTGAACACGCCCGCCGACCGCGACGACTGGCGTTTTGCGCCCTTGCTGGCCGACGACGTCGACGATGTGGCGCCGGCCTGGATCGGGCTGGCCGAGGCCGACCCGGTGGTGGACGAAGGCATCGCCTACGCCGACAAGCTGCGCGCCGCGGGCGTGGCGGTCGACCTGGAAATCTACCGTGGCGTGATCCACGAATTCATCAAGATGGGCCGGGCGATTCCCGAAGCGCTGCAGGCGCAGAACGACGCGGCCCGCGCACTGAAAGAGGCATTGAACCCATGAGCGAGAACAACAACACCCCGGTCCGCCGCGAGGACTTCCATTACTTCCATCGCCTGCGCGTGCGCTGGGCCGAGGTGGACATGCAGAAGATCGTCTTCAACGCGCACTACCTGATGTACTTCGACACCGCCATCGCCGACTACTGGCGCGCGATGGCGCTGCCGTACGAAGAGGCGATGCATTCGCTGGGCGGCGACCTGTACGTGCGCAAGGCGACCATCGACTTCCGCGCCTCGGCCCGCATGGACGACGTGATCGACGTGGGCATGAAGTGCGCGCGCATCGGCAACTCGTCGATCATTTTCCAGGGCGGTCTGTTCCGCCAGGACGAGTTCCTGGTGGGCTGCGAGCTCGTCTACGTGTTCGCCGACCCGGCCACGCAGACCTCGAAGCCCGTGCCCGCGGCCCTGCGCGAGACGCTGACGGCCTTCGAGGCCGGCGAGCCGATGCGCACCGTCGAGACCGGCGACTGGGCCACGCTCGGCGAAGGGGCGAGCGCGCTGCGCCGCGCCGTGTTCATCGAGGAACAGAACATTCCCAAGGAGCTGGAGTGGGACGCGCACGATGCCGTCGTGCTGCACGCGGTGGCGCGCAACCGGCTCGGCCAGGTCATCGGCACCGGCCGGCTGCTGCCCGCCGAGGACGGTGTCTCGCACATCGGCCGCATGGCGGTGCACCGCACCTTGCGCAGCGGCGGCCACGGCGCGGCCGTGGTGCAGGCGCTCGAAGAGGCAGCCCGCGCACGCGGCGACCGCGAAGTGGCGCTCAATGCGCAGCGCAGCGCCGAGCGTTTCTATGCGCGGCTCGGCTACGTGGTGCACGGCCAGCCTTTCGAGGAAGCCGGCATCGCGCACATCGAGATGCGGCGCGCGCTGCGCTGAGCGCAGCGCCTTCAATCAATAGCGGGCCGGCGGGTCCGGCACGTAGCCGGGGTCCGAGCCCGGGAACGGCGACGGACCCGACGGGCGCGGCCAGCGCTGCGGCACCGGAATGACGCCCGCGGCGACCAGGTTCTCGCGGCTGTCGTAGCGGATGCGGATCACCTCGTCGGGCTGCGAGTTGGCGCGCTCGAAGGTCGTCTTGCCGACGTACGAGGTCTCGCGCCGTCCGTGGGCCGTGCCCAGGCTCGGGCTGGGCGCCGACTGGCGGGCCATGGCGCTGGCCGACGACTCGGCGGCCATGTCGGCATTGCCGGCGTTGCCGGCGGGTGGGGCCGCCTTGGCGCGCGCATCGCCCATTGACGACGGTGCCGGCGGCGCCTCGCTGCGCCGTTCGCGATTGCTGTTGCCGCCGCTGTACTCGTCGCGCGACGGATAGGGCGTCACGACCGGCGGCGGCGGTTCCGGTCGGCGCTCGCGGAACATCGCGACGCCGATCACGCCCACGTCGTCGGGGCGGCCCGTGCGGCTCGCGTAGGAATTGCCGGCGGCGGCGAACTCGAAGGCCGCGATCTGCGAATCGCTCTTGCGCCAGCCCGCGATATCGCTGCGCTCGCGCGGGCCGAACACGTAGCCGTTCTGGCCGACGCCGGCGGTTTCGCCCGTGACGACGTTGACGCCGTCCACCGACATCACGGCCATGATGCGTTCGCCCATCGCGTTGCGCGCCCGGATCGCATAGCGTGCGCCGGGGCGGCCGGCCACCCAGTACTCGCCGCGGTGGCGGTAGATCGGCAGCTCGGCGCCGCTCGTGCGGTCGACGATGCTGATGTTCATCAGGCCGCCGATGCGGCTGGCGCCGGAGGGGTACGGCCGCATCGGGCTTTCCGCCCCCGCCGACAGCGCGGTCAGGGCCAGGACGGTGGTGAGGAGAAGTCTGCGCTGCATCATGGTGGCTTCCTTGCCAGGAGTGGATCGATGCAGGCTTCTACGGCGGGGCCTCGCGAACGGGGTTAAGCGTCGCGCAAAAAAATGGCGCTGTCGGTGAGACAGCGCCAAGCGCCCCCGGAAAGAAGGCAGGGACGCAGGGGAAATCAGATGTCTTCGAGCAGCGGATAGGGCAGCGGCTCGACCGACAGCGCCGGTCCGCCCGGCGCCCCCGCGTGCAGGCCGCCGGCCTCGAGTGCGGCGATCTGGATGGAGATGAGCGCCGACCAGCCGCCATCGGGCGCGGGCGCGGCCTGCGCCACGGTGCCCACGGGCTGTTCGGCGTCGTTGGCTGCGAACACCTCCTGGCCCGCGGCCAGCGGCGCGTCGGTCTGCGCGAGGTAGGTGCGGCGCTTGAGCGTGCCGCGGAACTGGCTGCGCGCCACGATTTCCTGGCCGGGGTAGCAGCCCTTCTTGAAGTTCACGCCGCCCACCGACTCGTAATTGATCATCTGCGGCACGAAGGCCTCGATCACCGGCGTGGTCAGCGTGACGATGCCGCTGCGCACCTCGCTCCAGGGCCACAGGGCGACGTCGAGCGTGGGGCCCACGGGCGCCTTCTGGTCGGCCGGCGCGATCCACAGCGCGCGCGGCACGCCGTCGGCCGGGTACAGCGACACCACGCTGATGTCTTCGCCGATGGCCGTGCGGCGACCGGGCGGCAGGGCCGCGTCGAGGCCGTTGGCGGTCAGGGCGGTGCCGGCCACGCCGTGCAGCGCGAACTGCTCGGTGGCGTCGGTCAGCTTGACCTTGGCGCGCAGCACGTACATCGACAGGCGCTTGAGCGTGGCCGCCAGGATGTCGCGGCTGCACACCAGCAGGATGAGTTCAGGTTGCGGGCGGATGCCGATGAAGCTGGCGATCACGCGGCCCTTGGCCGTGCAAAGCGCCGCCAGGCGGGCTTCGGTGGCGCCGAGCAGCGAGAAATCCTGCGTGAGCTGGCCGTGCAGGAAGCTGGCGGCATCGGGGCCTTCGGCGCGGATCACGCCGAGGTGGGGAAGGGTGCTCACCCCGTTGAGAACGACTGTGGTCATCGCTGAATTATCATGGCCGTGCCTGTTCCTTCGGGGCGGCAGGGATTCCCCGTCGCAGCGACGGGGCCGGCCGTTCCCGCGGGTCGGTGTCCATCTGCTTGCCAGCCCTTTTTCTTCCTCCGTCTTTTCCTCGGATTCGTGCGCAGCTTCTTCCTCACGCTCTTCCTGCTCGTGGCCCTGGCCGTCCTGGCGCTCGGCGGCGCCGGTCTCTGGTGGGTGCACCAGCCGCTCAAGTTGCCGACGCCCAGCGTCGACCTGTCGGTGGAGCCCGGCACCACGCCGCGCGGCATCGCGCAGGCCGTGGCCGACACCGGTGTCGACGTGCAGCCTCAGCTGCTGTACCTGTGGTTCCGCGTCTCGGGGCAAGACCGCCAGATGCGCGCCGGCAGTTACGAACTGGAACGCGGTGTCACGCCCAAACTGCTGCTCAACGTCCTGGTGCGCGGCGAGGAAGCCACGCGCAGCGTGGTGCTGGTCGAAGGCTGGAACATCCGCCAGGTGCGCGCCGCGCTCGCCAAGTCCGAGCAGCTCAAGCCCGAAAGCGTGGGCATGAGCGAAGACGCGTTGATGGCCGCGCTGGGCAAGCCGGGCCTGCACCCCGAAGGCCGCTTCTTCCCGGACACGTACACCTACTCGAAGGGCTCGACCGACATCGCGCTGCTGCAGCGCGCCATGCGGGCCATGGACAAGAAGCTCGAGGCCGCCTGGGCAGCGCGCGCGGCCGATCTGCCGCTCAAATCGGCCGACGAGGCGCTTATTCTGGCCAGCATTGTCGAAAAGGAGACAGGCAAGGCCAACGACCGCGCGGAGATTGCCGCCGTCTTCACCAACCGGCTGCGCATCGGCATGCCGCTGCAGACCGACCCGACCGTGATCTACGGCATGGGCACCGCCTTCGACGGCAACCTGCGCAAGCGCGACCTGCAGACCGACACGCCCTGGAACACCTACACCCGCGGCGGCCTGCCGCCCACGCCGATCGCCATGCCCGGCAAGGCCGCGCTGCTGGCGGCCGTGCAGCCGGCGCAGAGCAAGTCGCTGTACTTCGTCTCGCGCGGCGACGGCACGAGCCAGTTCAGCAGCTCGCTCGATGACCACAACCGCGCGGTCAACCGCTACCAGCGAGGCGGTGGCAGCAGCTCCCAACCCAAGGCGACCCAATGAGTTCGATCAGCAATGGCGGTCTGTTTCTGACGCTGGAAGGCATCGACGGCGCGGGCAAGTCGAGCCACCTCGACGCGCTGGAAGCCCGCTTCAAGGCACAGGGCCGCACCGTGGTGCGCACGCGCGAACCCGGCGGCACGCCGCTGGCCGAGACGCTGCGCGGGCTGGTGCTCGAACAGCCGATGAACCCGCTGACCGAATCGCTGCTGGTGTTCGCGGCGCGCTGCGACCACATCGCCCAAGTCATCGAACCGGCGCTGGCGCGCGGCGAGGTCGTGCTGTGCGACCGTTTCACCGACGCCACCTTCGCCTACCAGGGCGCGGGGCGTGGCTTCGACACCGCCGTGCTGTCGACGCTCGAACAGTGGGTGCAGGCGGGTCGGGCCGGTCTGCCTGCGTCGCAACTGCTGCAACCCCAAGTGACCGTGTGGTTCGACCTCGCCCCCGAGATCGCCGCCCAACGCCTGGCCGGCGCGCGCGTGCCCGACAAGTTCGAGGCCCAGCCCGTCGAGTTCTTCCGCCGCGTGGCGCAGGGCTATGCGGCCCGCGCCGCTGCCGATGCGTCGCGCTTCGTGCGCATCGACGCGAGCCAGGCCCGCGACCAGGTCTGGCAGCAGATCGACGCGGCGCTGGTGGCGCGCGGCGTGCTGTCGCCGGTGCAGGGAGCCACGCGATGAGCGAACCGGTGAACACGCTGACCCCGTGGCTGCGCCAGCCCTTGGCCGAACTGCTGCGCCAGCGCGGCCATGCCTGGCTGCTGCAAGGCCCGTCGGGCATCGGCCAGTACGAACTCGCCCTGGCGCTCGCCGCCGCCTGGCTGTGCGAACAGCCGGTGGAGGAGGGCGGTGCCGCCTGCGGCCACTGCGCGAGCTGCCACGCCATCGAGGTCCGCACCCACGCTGACCTGTGCGTGCTGATGCCCGAGGTCGCGATGCAGGAACTGGGCTGGCCGCTCGACGAAAAGGCGCAGTCCGACATCGACGACAAGAAGCGCAAGGCCAGCCGCGAGATCCGCGTCGAAGCCATGCGCGACGCGGTCGGCTTTGCCCAGCGCACCAGCGCGCGCGGCCGCGGCAAGGTCGTGCTCGTGTACCCGGCCGAGCGCATGAACACCATCACGGCCAACGCGCTGCTCAAGACGCTCGAGGAACCCGTCGGCGACGTGCGCTTCGTGCTCGCCAGCGAAGCCGCGTGGCAGCTGCTGCCGACCATCCGCAGCCGCTGCCTGGGCTTCACGCTGCCATGGCCCGAAACCGCCGAGGCCGAGGCCTGGCTGGTGGCGCAGGACGTGCCCGCCGCCGACGCCGCGCAGTTGCTGCGTGCCGCGGGCGGACGGCCCAGCGATGCGCTGCGGCTGGCGCGCTCGGGCCAGTCGCCCAAGGCGTGGTCGCTGCTGCCCAAGGCCGTGTCGCGTGGCGACGTGGGCGCGCTGGCCGACCAGGCGCCGGCCCAGGCCGTCGTCTCGCTGCAAAAGCTCTGCCACGACCTGATGGCCGTGGGCCACGGCGCCGAACCCCGTTTCTTCGATGCGGCCGACCTGCCACCGGCCCCGCACAAGCTGGCGCTGGCGCGCTGGTCGAAGTCGCTCGCCGCCGCCGCGCGGACCGCCGAGCACCCGTTCAACGCCGGCCTCATGCTCGAAGCGCTTGTGAGCGAGGCGCGAAGCACCCTAAACTCTGCCGCTCGCCGCCCATGAACCAACCTGTCGCTCCCGCCGCCGCTTCGTCTGCCACGCCCGCCCGGCCGAGCGTCATCCAGCTCGCCATCAAGGAAAAGGGCGCGCTCTACGCGGCCTACATCCCGCTGTTTGCCGAGGGCGGCATCTTCATTCCGACCACGCGCGAATACCGGCTGGGCGACGACGTCTACGTGCTGCTCACGCTGCCCGAAGACCCGCAGCGCTATCCGGTGGCTGGCAAGGTCGCCTGGATCACGCCGGCCCGCGCCGCCGGCAACCGGGCGCCGGGCGTCGGTGTGCGCTTTCCCTCGGACGAGAAGTCGCGCCAGCTGAAGGCGCGCATCGAAGCCGCGCTCGGTGGCTCCATGGCCTCCGACCGCCCGACCCAGACCATCTGAGTTCTTTCTCCGCCGCCGTCCCCGTGACGCGGAACTCCGGACACGGCGCGATCTCCCACAGGCGCGCCGCACTTCATCCTTTCCGATGTTCACCGACTCCCACTGCCACCTGACCTTTCCCGAATTCGCGGACCAGATGCCCCAGATCCGCGCTGCCATGGCCGCCGCCAAGGTCGACCGGGCGCTGTGCATCTGCACCAAGCTCGAGGAATTCGACGACGTGCAGGCCCTGGCCGCCAGCTACGACAACTTCTGGGCCAGCGTGGGCGTGCACCCCGACAACGAGGACATCGCCGAGCCCACCGTGGAAGACCTGGTGCGCCTGTCGGCGCGCCCGCGTGTCGTGGCGATCGGCGAAACCGGCCTCGACTACTACCAGATGGAAGAGCGCAAGGGCGGCCGCAGCATCGCCGACATGGAGTGGCAACGCGACCGCTTCCGCGTGCACATCCGCGCCGCGCAGCAGACCCGCAAGCCGCTCATCATCCACACGCGTGACGCCTCGGCCGACACGCTGGCGATCCTCAAGGAGGAGGGCGAAGACGGCGCGGGCAGGGCGGCCGGCGGCGTGTTCCATTGCTTCACCGAAACCGCCGAGGTGGCGCGCGCCGCGCTCGACCTGGGTTTCTACATCTCCTTTTCGGGCATCCTGACTTTCAAGAAAGCCCAGGACCTGCGCGACGTGGCGGCCTTCGTGCCGCTGGACCGCATGCTGATCGAGACCGACAGCCCCTACCTCGCGCCCGTGCCGTACCGCGGCAAGACCAACAATCCGTCGTACGTGCCCTTCGTGGCACAGCAGATCGCCGAACTGCGACAAATGCCCGTAGAGGACATCGCCAAGGCGACAAGCGACAACTTCGAAACATTGTTCAGGGAAGTCAATTCATGAAAAACTACTTTAAGAAGTCGATATATCTTGTTGTCATGGCTGCATCTTTTGCAGCGCATGCCGGTTCGTTCGAAGACTTTTTCCGTGCCGTGCGCGGCGACAACGCCAGCGGTGTGCGCACCCTGCTGAACCGCGGTTTCGACCCGAACACGCGCGACGAACACGGCCAGACCGGTTTGATGCTCGCGCTGCGCGAGCCGTCGCCGAAGGTCATCCAGGTGCTGATGGAGTCGCCGCAGCTCAACGTCGATCTGGCCAATGCCAAGGACGAGACGCCGCTCATGCTGGCGTCGATCAAGGGCCAGCAGGACCTGGTGGTGCAACTGCTCAAGCGCGACGCTGCCGTCAACAAGACCGGCTGGGCACCGCTGCATTACGCCGCCAGCAGTGGGCAGCTGTCGATCATGAAGCTGCTGCTCGAGAACCACGCCTTCATCGACGCCCAGTCGCCCAACGGCACGACGCCGCTGATGATGGCCGCGATGTACGGATCGAACGATGCCGTGAAGCTGCTGTTGGCCGAAGGCGCGGACACGGCGATGAAGAACCAGCTTGGCATGACTGCCGTCGATTTCGCGGTGAAAGCGAATCGAGCGGAGTCTGCGGAGCTGATCAAGGCGGCTGGGGATGCGAAGGCGAATGGGGTGAAGGCGGTGCCGAAGGATGGGAAGTGGTGAGCGGCTGGATGGGTTGAATGCGGCTGGGATGGTCCATCTGAAATCAACACAATGTGCATTATGTAAAATGACTTGTGTGCGTGCGGAACGCTTGCCGCGGTGAACCTGAGAACCTGGGCAGTCCTCGACCCGAGCCCAATGCCCTTCCGGCCTTCGCACTTCGCCCAGCCCCTCATTTCAGGCCAGAGCGAAGTAGCCCAGAGTCGGATCAGCTCAGCATGCTCCCATCCGGCAGCTTCGCAATCACCTTGATCTCGAACTGGAAGCCATAGAGCCACGTCACGCCGATCCCGGTCAGCGTCGGGTGCGGCGCTTCGCCCCAGTACTCGGGCACCAGCTTCCAGATCGTTTCGAAGTTCGATTCTGGATCGACGATGAAGACCGTCACGTCGACCACGTCGTCGAAGGTGCAGCCCGCGGCTTTCAGGATGGCGTTCAGGTTGTCGAACGCGCGCCGCACCTGCGCTTCCAGTTCAGGTTCCGGCGAGCCGTCTTCGCGGCTGCCGACCTGCCCGGACACGAACAGGAAGCCGTTGGATCGGACGGCCGGCGAATAGCGGTTGCGCTCATAGAGCGCCTGGCGCCCGGGTGGAAAAACGACGTCGCGTGAGGCCATGGGCTGCTTTCTTTCTGCGGTGAGTGAGGACGATGCAGGGACTTTAGGAAGCCATGCGCCATCGATAAACGGGCAAAGCCAACAATCACTGTTTGCAGATCCCAAACAATCGCCGCGCAGGAGCCCTCCCATGGACCGTTTCGATGCAATGCAGGCCTTCACCCGCGTGGTGGAAGCCGGCAGCTTCACCAAGGCCGCCGACACGCTGCACATGAGCAAGACCAGCGTGACGCAGTTGGTGCAGCAGCTGGAGGCGCGGCTGCGTGTGAAGTTGCTCCATCGCACGACGCGCAAGGTGAACGTCACGGCCGATGGCGCGGCGTACTACGAGCGTGCGGTGCGGTTGCTGGCCGACCTGGACGATGCCGAGACCAGCCTGTCGAGTGCCGCCGCCCTGCCCCGCGGCCGCCTGCGGGTGGACGTGCCCAGCCCGCTGGCGCGCATGATCCTGGTGCCCGCGCTGCCGGCCTTCCATGCGCGCTACCCCGACATCCAGCTCGACATGGGCGTGAGCGACCGCATGGTCGATGTGATCGGCGAGAACGTCGATTGCGTCGTGCGCGGCGGCGAGCTCACCGACCCCTCGCTCATGGCCCGTCGCGTGGGCGACCTGCAGCTCGGGGTTTATGCAGCACCGAGCTATCTCGAGCTGGCCGGCGCGCCAACACATCCGCGCGAGCTGGAAGACACGCACCACCGCATCGTCGGCTTCCTGTGGTCGCGCCACGGCAAGACCTTTCCGTACGCCATGCGCCGCGGCGGCGAGCGCGTCGACGTGCAGGGCCGCTACGTGCTCTCGGTCGACGATGGCAATGCCTACCTCACGGCCGGGCTGGCGGGCCTGGGCATCCTCTGGCTGCCGGACTACATGGCCGCGCCGCACCGGGCACGCGGCGAACTGGTGCCGCTGTTCGAAGACTGGCAGCTCGATCCGATGCCGCTGTACGTGGCGTTCGCGCCGAACCGGCATGTGAGCGCCAAGCTGCGCGCGTTCATCGAATGGGTCGCCGGGCTCATGGCGCAGCATGCGCCGGTCGTCGTTCGCCCGGGCCCGCCGGATTCACGTTGACGCAGCCTCTGCTTCCTGCAACGCCCGCCACATCACCTTGCCGCTGCCGCTCTTGGGCAGCGTGTCGACGAACTGCACCACGCGCGGCGCCTTGTACGCCGCCATGTTCGCGGCGCACCAGTCGATGATGTCCTGCGCGCTCACCGGCGCTTGCGCAGGCTTGAGCACCACCAGCGCCTTGACCGATTCGCCGCGGTAGGCGTCCCGGGTCGCGATCACGCAGGCCTCCTGGATCGCCGGGTGGCGGAACATCAGCGCTTCCACCTCGGCCGGCCAGACCTTGAAGCCGCTCGCGTTGATCATCCGCTTGAGGCGGTCGGTGACGAAGAAGTAGCCCTCCCCGTCCACATGCCCCATGTCGCCGGAGCGGAAGAAGCGCTTGCCGTCGATCTCGACGAAGGCGGCCTCGGTGTCCGCCGGCCGCTTCCAGTAGCCCGCGAAGACCTGCGGCCCGTGGATCACGATCTCGCCCTGCGCACCCGGTGCGACCTCGCAGCCCGTGTCGGGGTCGATCACGCGCGCGTCGGTGCTCATGAACGGGATGCCCAGGCACTGCAGCTTGGGCGCATCGGGCGGGTTGTAGTGCGAGGGCGCGGCAGTTTCGGTGAGGCCGTAGGCCTCGACGTAGCGCAGGCCGTACTGCTCGAACAGCCGCTGCGCGACCGCCTGCGGCATCGCCGCCCCGCCGCCGCCGATGGCGACCAAGCTCGACAGGTCGAAGCGCGCGACGTTCGGGCTGGCCAAGAGGTCGATGACCATGGTCGGGATGTTGGCCCAATGCGTGACCTGGTGCGTGGCGATCAGCCGGCCCGCCAGCTCGCGGTCCCAGCGCGGCATCAGCACGGCCGTGGCACCCACCTGCATCGCCGCATGCATGACACCGACCATGCCGGTGATGTGGAACATCGGCACGGCCACGAGGTGGATGCTTTGTGGCGTCACGTTGCCCCAGGCGTTGATGGCCATTGCGTTGTGCATCGCGTTCGCGTGGCTGAGCATGCAGCCCTTGGGCAGGCCGGTCGTGCCGCTGGTGTAGGGCAACAGGGCCAGTGCGTCCGCATCGGCGCGGGCCACGGGCGGTGCTTCTTCGCAGGCCAGGCAGTCGGTCCACGCATGCACCGTACCGCCGGCCAGCGTCGGCAGTTCGCGTCGCGGCAGCAGCCATGGCTCCCAGGCTGCCGGCATGTCCTGTTCCGACAGCGCGGCCGGGTCGAAGGCATCGGTGAACTGCGTCACGACGAGGTGGCGCAGTTGCTGCGCCTGCGGCAAGGCGTCGCTGGCTTTCGCGAGCTCGACCGCGAGGTCCGCCGTCGCGATCGCCACCTGCGCATCGGGGTCCACGATGAAGTGCTTCAGCTCCTCGGCGCGGTTCATCGGGTTGACCGGCACCACCACGGCATCCGCGCGCAGGATCGCGAAATGCGCGATCACCAGCTGCGGGCAGTTCTGCATCGCCAGTAGCACGCGGTCGCCGGGGCGCACGCCCAGCGCATGCAGGCCGGCCGACAGGCGCTCGACGGCGGCCCACAGCTGCGCATAGCTCAGCGTGCGGCCCATGAAGATGAGCGCAGCCTTGTCGGGAAAGCGGCGGGCATTGACCGCGAGGTTGTCCCAGAGCGGCGTGCGTGCCGCGTGCAAGGCGCGAGGCAGGCGTCGGGGCCAGAACGTGTGATGCGGGCGGGTGTGCATGGCGTGCTCCTGGTGGGTGGTAACCGATCGTTGGGCGTGGCTGCGCCCTGCCCGCTTCCGACAAGCCGGAAGCGGGAGCGATGCTTCAAGAACGAGACGGCTACGGCTGGCCGGGCGCGATGCCCGCGCGTGCAAAGGCGGCCTGCGACTGGGCGCCGTTCATGTAGACGTCCTTGCGCGTCACCTCGCCGGCATCGTTGACGTCGACGACGTCGAGCATCTCGACGCGCGCGGTGAACGGCTGCCCTGCCGTGTCCTTCAGCGGCAGCACCATCACCCACTCCAGCACCCAGTGCCGCGCGCCGAACAGGCTGCGCCGCAGCTCGAAACTGAAGGGATAGCGGGCGAACACGCCGACGCAGTACTGGCGCAGCGCCTCGCGCCCGCGCACCGGCGCGGAGCCATCGCGCAGCCAGTAGGTCGTGTCTTCGGAATGCAGCGACGCGATGCGGTCGGGGTCGCGTGTTTCCCATCCGACGTGGTAGCGCGCGAACAACGCTTCGGTCCCCAGGGCGGGGTCGGCGGGATCGGTCTTGCCAGGAAACGCCATGTCTGTCTCCGTCGGATGCGATGGAGAAAATTTACCGACTCAAAGTCGGTTTGTCAATCCGGGTGCGAATCCGACCCGTGTTGCTGCAGCCCGCACAGCATGGTTTCGAGCAACCGGCAGTGCAACTGCACCGCGGCCATCGGGTCTTGCGCCGCCCCACAGGCCAGTGCGGCTTCAGCCACCGCGCCGGCGATGAGCCGCGTGGCGGCCTCGATCTCTTCGGGTGGCGTGCCCGCCGGCATGATGGCCACGAGCCCGGTGCGGATCGAGTCCATGAAGTGGCGATCGTCGATGCCGCGCCAGCGCTCCCAGCCGAGCACCACGGGCCCGTCGACCAGGATCAGTTGGCGCAGGCCTTCCTGCGTGGCCGCTTCGAGGTAGATGCGCAGGTTGGTCGCGATGGTGTGGGGCGAACGGTGCCCTTCGATGCGCTGGATGCGCGTGCCGAGTTCCGCAGCAAGCTCGGCCTGCACCGCATCGAGCACGGCTTCGAAGACGTCGTGCTTGGCGCGAAAGTGGTGATACAGGCCGCCCTTGGCGATCCCCGCGCCGGCCGCGATGTCGTCGATGCTGACGGCCGCGAACCCCCGCTCGATGAACAGCTGTCGCGCCGAGGCGAGGATGGCCCCGACGGTGGTTGCGCTGCGCTTGGCCTGCTGGACCATGTGCGTCTTTCTCCTCGATGGCTGCTGCGCCACGTGAACACGCGGGCAGTATGGCACGCAGCATCGGCCCGGCAGGCCCGGGCGCAGCGCTGTCTCTGGCTCAACCCGCCGGCTGCGCCACCTTGCTCCAGGCTTCGTACAAGTCCTCATCGGCCTCATCGCGCACCGGCAGCGAATGCAGCTTCATCTCGCGCTGCTCCAGCGGCCGGGCGATCTCGACGTAGCCGCGCGCGGCCGACAGGTCGAAGGGGTCGCCGTCTTCGTTCGAGTAGGCGTAGAAGACCTCCTTCACGCCCGACAGGTACATCGCCGTCAGGCACATCGAGCACGGGTAGCCGCTGGCGTACACGGTGCAGCCCGACAGGTCGGTGCTCTTCAGGGCCTTGGCGGCGGCGCGCACGGCCTGCATCTCGGCGTGGGCCGAGGGGTCGCACAGGGCGTCCACCTCGTTGACGGCGGTGGCAATCACCTTGCCGTCGCGCGCGATCACGGCGCCGAAGGGCCAGGTCTTGCGTTCGCGGATGTTGCCCATGGCGAGGCGGATGGAGTCGAGCAGGTACGCGCCTGCGTGGGGGTCATGGGATGTGGTCATTCAGGAAAAGCTCCCGCGGTCAGCTGCCGCGATAGGTGGAAAAAAACCAGGGGGCGCACAGCATCGGCACGTGGTAGTGCTGCGCGGCGTCGGCGATGGCGAAGCGCACGGGCACCACGTCGGACAGCGCATCGGCCGCCTTGAAGTGGTCCCCGACGTGGAACTGCAGCTCGAACTGTCCGGTGCGCGCCGAGGCAGCGGCCAGCATGGGCGCGTCGGTGCGGCCGTCGGCGTTGGTGCGCGTGCTGTTCAGGCGCGTCGGCGGCGTGGTCGCCACGTCGTAGAGGTCGACCTTCAGCCCGACGAGCGGGCGGCCGGTGGTGATGTCGAGCACGTGGGTGGTGATACCGGTCATACGAAGAAAACTCCTTGCAGACGATGGGAACGAACGGGGCCTGCTTGGTCAGCTGCCGCGCGAGTAGGTGTAGCTCCACGGGCCGAACTGGATCGGCAGGTGGATGCGCTCGGCCACGTTGGCCACGCGGATGCGCACCGGCAGCTTCGACAGGAACGGCGGCGTAGGCAGGCGCGACTGCTTGCGCGCAAAGTACTCGTCCACGTGCAGCAGCAACTCGTAGTCGCCGGCGCGGTAGCCGTCGCCGATCAGCAGCGGCTCGTCGGAGCGGCCGTTGCCGTTCATGGTCACGGTGCGCAGCAGCTTGAAGCCGTCGCCCTCGCGCACCGAGAAGTCGATGCGCAGCCCGGTCGCCGCGGCGCCGTGGAAGGTGTCGAGCGCATGCACGGTCAAGCGCGGACTCACGCCGTGCAGCACGATGGGGCCGCTGGCCTGGGCCGGGCCGGCGGGTGCGGCCGTTGTTTGCGCAACAGCACCATGGGGCGCCAGGGCCGCGGCGCCGAGCGCGAGGCCCGACAGCGCGAAGCGACGGCGTGCGGGCAGGGAAATTTCTTTCTCAGGCATGGACCGCTCCTTGGGAGGTGGACGCACCCAGCAGCGTGTCGATGCGCCCGCGGGTGATGAGGCCGATCTGCGTCAGCGCTGCGCGGCGCTCGGCTTCGGTGGACTCGGCGGCGCGGCTGCGCAGCGCCTCGAAGATCTGGCCCTTGGTGCTGCGCCGCACCGCGATGATGAAAGGAAAGCCGTGCCGCTCGCGGTACACGCGGTTCAGCCGCTGGATCTCGGCCATCTCTTCGCGGCTCAGGGCGTTCAGGCCCGCACTGCCCTGCTCGCCGACCGATTCGGCGGTCATCGTGCCGGCCTGGGCTTCGCGGCCCGCCAGCTCGGGGTGGCCGCAGAGGAACGCCAGCTGCTGGGCGTCGGGTGCGCGACGCACCACGTCGAGCATGGCTTCGTGCAGCGCGTCGATGGTGGCGAAGGGCCTTAGCGACCAGGCCGAGCGTGCGACCCAGGGCGAGTTCTCGAAAGTCGGCCCGAGTGCGGCGACGAACGCGTCGCAGTCCATGGCGTTGAGCGCCTGGAGATCGAAACGATGGGCGTGGGAAGGCATGGAGAGCATCTCCTTTGTATTCAGACAGTCGGACGAAGGGGTGGAAGGAATCAGCGCGCGGGCGTCTTGTGCAGGCGCGGCACGAACAGCAGGATCAGCACGGTGGCGCAGATCTCGACCGCCGCGACCACATACAGGCCCGGCGCCAGGCTGCCGGTGGCGGTCTTGATGAGGCCCAGCATCCACGGCGCGCCGAAGCCCGCGAGGTTGGCGATCGAGTTGATCAGCGCCACGCCGCCGGCGGCCGCGGTGCCGGCCAGGAAGCGGTTGGGCATCTGCCAGAACACGGGGATCGCGCTCATGGTGCCGACGATGGCCAGCGTGAGGCCCGCCAGCACCAGGGCCGGGCTCTGGCGCAGGAACAGCGCCACCACCAGCAAGGCACCCGACCCCAGCGCCGCGGCCAGCGCGCAGTGGTAGCGCGACTCCTGGTGGCGGTCGGAGTGGAAGCCGTTCCAGATCATGCCGGCCGCGCCGCACAGGTAGGCGCCGGCCATGATCCAGCCCACGGTCAGCGGGTTGGTGAAACCGATCTCTTTCACCAGCGTCGGGCCGTAGAAGGTGAGCGACGAGTTGGCCGCGATGATGCAGAAGAAGATCAGGATCAGCAGCCAGAACTTGCCGTTCTTCAGCGAGGCCAGCATGCTGTGTTCGCGGTGGCCCAGCGTCTTGCGGTCGCGTTCCAGGTCGTCGTGCACCAGCTGGCGTTCACGCGCCGTGAGCCAGTGGGCCTGCTCGGGCCGGTCGGTCAGGTAGAAGTAGGTGGCGATGCCGGCCAGCACCGAGGGAATGCCCTCGAGCAGCAGCACCCACTGCCAGCCGGCCCAGCCGTTCACGCCATGCATGTTGTTCATGATGGTGCCGGCCAGCGGCCCGCCGATCACGCCCGCGAAGGCCGAGGCCGACATGAACATGCCGAAGGCCTTGGCGCGCCGGCTGTCGGGGAACCAGTAGGTCAGGTACAGGATGATGCCGGGGTAGAAGCCCGCCTCGAACACGCCCAGCAGGAAGCGCAGCAGGTAGAACATCTCGGTGCTCTTCACGAACATCGTGGCGATCGAAGTCAGGCCCCAGCCGATCGTGATGCGCATGATGGTCTTCTTGGCGCCGATCTTCTGCAGCAGCAGGTTGCTGGGCACCTCGAAGAAGAAGTAGCCCAGGAAGAAGATGCCCGCGCCCAGCCCGTAGGCCGCTTCGCTCCACTTCAGGTCGTCCAGCATCGTCAGCTTGATGAAGCCGATGTTGACCCGGTCGATCCAGGCCAGCACCCACAGCAGCATCAGGAAGGGAATCAGGCGGAAGATGATCTTGCGGTAGATGCCGTCCAGTTCCGCCGTGGCGGTGTGTTCCCGGACCGGCGCCATCGTGGCGTCCATGCTCATGGTTGTCTCCATTTCTAGGTGTGGACGGGACGCGCCGCCTGGGACCTTCTGTGGGCCCGCTTGCGGCTGCCGTTCCCGCTGGTGGCGAACTGTAGGCAGATATCGCGGCCCCGGATCACGCTCTCTAGAATGTGCGACATAACGGTTTGCCATGATGGTGCTGCCGCCGGCAACGCCTCTTTTCTCCGCCCTGCCGCCATGTCACGCTCCCACGCCCCCGTCGACACCTACCTGCTGCGCGTGCTGGTCGCCCTGGTGGCCGAACGCAGCGTCTCCCGGGTGGCCGTGCGCATGAACCAGACCCAGCCCGCCATCAGCACCGCCCTGCGCCGGTTGCGCGAGGTGTTCGCCGACCCCATCCTGGTGCGCGAGCGCAGCGGCATGGTGCCCACCGAGCGGGCGCTGCAGCTGCGCGACCGCGCGCGCGGCGCGCTGCTCGAAATCGACCGCATGCTCTCGGGCCCGGAGCAGTTCGAGCCCGCCTCCAGCGCAATGACCTTCCACCTCGCGCTGCCCGACTACCTGGCGATGAGCTTCCTGGCCGACGTGACCACGCGGTTCCGCGCCGAGGCGCCGCACGCGCGGCTGGTGGTGCACCCGCTGAGCGTCACCTACGACTACGAGCGCGCGCTGGCCCAGGGCGAGCTCGACATCGTCATCGGCAACTGGCCGCAGCCGCCCGACCGGCTGCACCTGTCGCTGCTGCTCGAAGACGACCTGATGTGCCTCATGGGCAAGAACAACCCGCTGGCCGCCAAGGGCGCCATGACGATGGAGCGCTACATCGCCGCGCGCCACGTGGTGCCCACGCCGTATGCGGCGTCGCAGCGCGGCGTGGTCGAGACGCACCTGGCCACCTTGCGCCAGACGCGCGAGGCCTGCATTGCCGTGCCCTACTTCACCGTGGCGCCGCACCTGCTGGTGGGCACCGACCTGGTCTTCACCACCGCGCGCCATTTCGCGATGCAGTTCGTGCACACGCTGCCGCTGGTGGCGGTGCCCGCGCCGCAGGGCTTTCCGCGCATGCGCTTCTACCAGCTGTGGCACGACCGCTCGCAGCACGAGCCGGCGCACCGCTGGCTGCGCGGCATCCTGGCGGCGGTGGCGTCGGGGTTGGCGCGGCCCGATGCGGCGGAAGCTGCCGCACCAGCAAGCGCCTAGGCTGATTGCCTTTCGCTCAGGCGGCCGAACCCGGCGCAGCGGCTGCGCTCCCCCACGCGCGTTCCCCTGCCCTTCGGACGGGTTCCCGCTGCCGGCGCCTGTTCTCTTCCGGCGCGCTGGCCGTGGTGCTCAGCCGGTAGCCCTGCCCCGGGACCGCCTGCAGTTCCAACCCATGGCGTCCGGCGCCCAGGCCGAGCTTGCGCCGCAGGCCGCACACGTTCGTGGAGAGCACCCCGGAGCCGCAGCGATGGCCGCTGTCCCAGACCAGCGCGCGCAGTGCGTGATGGGTCAGGACCTGATCGACGTTCCTGAACAGCACGATGGCCAGGTCGAACTCATTGGGCGTCAATTCGACCCGGATGCCGGCCACCTGCGCGCTGTCCGCGGACAGGTCGAAGCGGAATGCCCCCCACTCGACGAACTGGCCCGCCACCCGTGCCCGGTGCCACTGCAGGAAGCACCGCATCAGGAGGTACGCCTCTTCGAACGAAGACGGCGCCACCTCCACGTGGTCGGATTCGCGTGCATGCAGGACCGCCAGTTCACGCAGGCCACGCTTGCCGCCGCTCAGGACCAAGGGGCACTCCGGGCCCACCTGCTCCCGCACCTGGGCGATCAGTGCGCCCGCGGCGCCGGCGTCCACCGGGCAGGCCACGACCACGGCGTCGAAGCGAAGGTGGAGGTAACGGCACGCCTGCATCAATTCCAATGCACTGGTGAAGACCAGCGGCCAATGGCCGAGCCTGCGGATGGCCCGCCCCATCTGCTGTCGGGGCCGGAGTTCCGGGTCGATCACCGCAATGGTGGCGCACGCGGTCTCGCCCCACGTGATGGGCAGCAGCAGCGTGGAGGGGGTGGCGGTGTGGACAGTGCAATGACTCTGCTTCAAGGATCACTCCAGAGGTGGATGGATGGATCGGATGTCGAATCGCCTTGTGGGCGAGCCGACGGGGTGGCCTGCGCTCTGGACGACGGGCTAACGGCCCAGAACTTCGAAACGCCCCGCGCCTTCCCAGGTGCTCTCGGCACCCACGCGCGTGGCGGCGGCGCCCACGAAGGGCTCGATCTCGAGCTGCACCGTGAGGCGTTGGCCCTGGGCCAAGCCTGCGCCGTCCATGGGTGACATCCGGTCGCCGGGCCGAAGGAGCGACGAGGGGGCCGCGCCCGTGGCATCCGCATGCGATGCGGCCAGGCGAACCGGCTTGCCGTCGAGTTGCGCCTGCACGATCCGCAGGGTGAAGCGACCGTTCCCGGCGAACCGGAAACCCGTGTCGTCCGCTGCCGCGCCCTGGAACGACAGCGCCATCGCCGTGCGTTCGGCGCACACCGCCGCGAGCGTCACGAGGCGCTTGCCCAGCGAGGCCCGGGCGGGGTCGGGCTGGCGCTCCAGCAGCTGTGCGCGGGTCATCCGTCCGTAGTCGACGAGCGACTCGCTCAGTTGCGTGTCGCAGCGTGCCGAGGCTTGTGCATGCGCCGGCATTGCTGCCAGCGCGGCAAGTGCCATGCCGAACGTCGCGCCCATTCGGCGCAGGTTTTTCATCGTGATCATTGGTGTGCTTCCATGGCCGTGCAGGTCGCATCGGCCGATTCAAAGTAGGCGGTGGCGTCCGGCTTTTCCGGCAGCGAAAACGCGAGCCTGCAACTGCCGCCGTTCGACAGCGTGACCCGCAGGTCCGCGCCATCGCGCACGTCGGGCAGAAAGACCTGCCCGCCGTCGACCACCGAGGTGACGTACTGGTTGTCGCCGTCGACCACTGCCCAACCCTTCTCGAGCGCCTGCCCTGAGGGGCCGATGGCTTTCAGCAGCACCCGGCGGGCGTTGACCACGCCGAAGCGGATGTGGTTCACCGATCCGCGACCCGCATCGAGCTCCTGGTAGCCGTTCACCAGGTCGACGTTCCGGGGCAGCGACCGGGTCGCGATCTCCAGCCGGCTCGTGTGGTACGGGAACAGCTGCGGGGCCACCGCGCGCCCCCAGGCATCGGTCCACACCGGGCCTTGCGGCGTGCCGATCCGGACGCCGGACACGCCCCCCACCGAGACGATGCCGAAGGTGTCCTGCACGGGGTACGGCGAGAACGTGACGCCGTCCTTGTGGGCGACGATGCCGCCCTGCAGCTGTCCGCTGTAGGTGGTGCTCGCGCCGTTGCGCGAGAAGCCCAGGGTGGCTTGACCGTGTCCGCCAGGTCGCGAAAGCCCCGGGTCTGTTGCGTGGCGCTCATCGACGCCGACAAGGCGGGCGAGATCACGCGGCTCAGCGACGCGTTGACCTGCGTGCCGCGCACGCCCGCCCCTGTGGCGTTGGACACGGCCTGGCGAAACCCCGCCATCGTGCCCGGCACCACCATGCGATTCACGGCCCATGCCGCGGCCTGGTAGCGCGAGGCCGCCATGGCACCCGCCGTCAGGTGCGTGCGCTTGTCGAGCGCCCAGGTGCCGGTGCCCGTCGCCACCCATGGCTTGTCTTGCCGCTCACCGTGGCCATACGGGCGGTAGCGTCCGACCGCGAACGAGTAGCCCGCCGTCGTGCGAAGCGCGGTCGCGCCCAGGGCGGCCGCTGGCACGGTGAACGGCCGGCGTGAGCCGTCGGCCTCGATGACCGTGACTTCCAGGTCGCTCGCGCCGCTGAGCAGCGGCAGGCCCGTGAGCGAAAACGGCCCCGGCGGAACGACCGTCGAATAGATGAGCGCCTGGTTCTGCCGCACCTCGACGCGGGCCTGCGTGTGGGCGATGCCTTCGACCACCGCGCCGTTGTCGCGTGCGTCGGCGCGCAGGGCTTCTTCCGGGACGATCTGCACGCCCAGGATCGGATCGCCCGGGAAGATCGAGCTGGCGATGGTGATCTGGCCGCCCTGCACCGTCGAGCCCAAGCCGGTCAGCGTCTTCTGGCCGTAGGCATACAGGTGCTGGAGCTTCTCCTTGCCGTTGTTCGATGTGTAGCTCTGGCGGCTGCGAAAGATCCAGTCGCCGACGTTCAGGCCGGCCTCGGTGCCCAGCGAATGGAAGCTGCTGGTGCCGCCGGCATGGCGGCTGTCCATCGTCAGCAGGTCGTAGTTCAGCAGGCCGGCGACGCCGCCGCTGCTGAAGGTGTCGGCCCGCTCGCGGGCCCGGAACGCGTCGGTCGGCACGAGGAGGCGGACCTCGTCCCTGCCGGGGCGCAGCTCGACGATGGTGCTGGGGAACTGGCGCTGGAATTCGTCGCAGGCCGTGGCGCCCGCAGCGGCGTCGTTCGCCGTGCGGCCCGCGACGAGGCCGGCCTTGTCCCGCAGCGTTTCGTCGAAGCACAGGCGGCCGTCCGCATCGAAGGTGGCAGGCACCAGCCCGCGCCGCTCGCCGTTGACGAACAGCGTCACCACGCTCGTCCCGGCGCGAAAGCGGGCTTCGCGGCGGAAGTAGTCCGCCAGCTTCGGGTCGATGCCGCGCTGCTTGAGCACGTCCTGATCGAAGCCGGCGACCTGTTTTTCCTTGATGAACTGCTCGATGGCGTCGGCGCGCTCCTCGCCGGCCAGGGCAAAGGCCGAGGGAGACACCAGCAGCACGCAGAGCGCCGCCGGCAGGCCGACCGAAGCGCCTTTCGTGCGCCCGCCCATGGCGGCCGCAGCCACCGGCGAGCGGCGGTGAACTCGGCCCGGGGCGCGCCCGCGCGGCCGATGGGCGGCCGCCGGGGCCGCGGTGCGGTAGGACAACCCAGCCATCGTCAGTGCGCCGCGAGCCTGACGTCGTAGCGGGCCACGGTGAAGCCATACACCGTCGCAGGCACCATCCGCACCGTGGCGGCCCCCTTCGCAGCGGCCGGCAGGGGCACTTCCACCGTCTCACCGGGCAGCACATAGGGGCGTGGCAATTCGACCGTCGCGGTCGACGGCAGCAACTGGACCTCGGTGGCCATGCGCACCACGTACGGGCTGTCGTTCACGACGCGCAGCGTGCCGGTCCCGACCGACCACTTCAGTCGCTTCCATGGCTGGTCGTCCTTGGCCAGGCCCTTGGGGTGGATCAGCACCGGCAGGTTCTGGCGCACGTTCATGGTCACGCGCAGGCCCGGTTCCGTGTTCTTCGGCGGGATGCCTTCGAAGATCACGCGCCGCAGGCGTTGCGTCTTCAGCGGCTCCTTGGTCTGCAGCAGAAAACGCACCAACTGCGTCTCACCCGGCTCGACCCGGGCGACCGGCGGGGTCACGATCAGCAGGGTGTCGTCGTCCCCGGGAATGCCCGTCAGTGATGTGAACATGAGCGCCGGCTTGGCGTCCGTGTTCTTGACGTTGATGCTGGCTTCGCCATCGCTCTCGTTGACGATGACGACCGAGGTCTCCGGCAGCATGCCCGCGGCATGCAGCGGCAGCGGGGCAAGGCCAGCGATCCATGCGGTCGAGGCGGACAGTGCGAAAACAAATCTGGCGGGGATGAAGTTCACGGTTCTCTTTCCTGTGGTCGGACGAGCGCGTCCGCCGTCTCGAAAGGGGCGCTTTCGAGAAGAATCAAAAGTGGGGAGGGACCGACGGGCTGTTCGCCAGCCGTGGCACCAGGGGTGGCACCGCGTCGATCCCGATCGGTCCGACGCGATGCCGAAGGGTCCTCAATGCCGCAGCGGGCTCGAGAACGGGATGTCCCGGAAAGGATTGCGCCAGGCGCCCTGCCCGGCACAACCCCGTATCGGGCGGAAGGACCGCCCGATACAGCCGTGTGGCTTACAGATAGACGAGTTCGAACGTCGACAGGCCATCCAGCGGGATCGCGTGGGTCAACGGCAGGTTGCTGCCCTTGTCGATGGCGGTCGTCACACGGATGTCCGTCGTGGCAGACTTGTGAGCATTCGGCCCCGATCCCCCGTTGTTGACGAATGCGATGAGTCTGCGCCCATCAGTCATCAGGCCGCCAGTGTTGAGGTTTCCCCAGGTGGCGCCGCCGTTCGCGCTAAAAATGGGTTTCGCGACTCCTCCATCGGCGGTCGCACCCACAATCTGCATCGAATAGGCGCCAATCTTCTGGCCATCCGAAGTGCCCAAGCCGAACTTCGTTTCCGGCTCCGCCGCACCCGTTTGAAGCGAAGTGACCGCGGTTCCTGCGCGTTCGTCGATCGTCCTGAAGCCGAACAGCACAGGCGCTTCGCAGGTCATGCCAAGTTGGATCGATTTCTCCGGGAGATTGGTCTGGGCCGTCGGGCTCAGCGAACGGGCGGGAATCTTGCCGTAGTCGACCACGCCACCGCCTGTGAAAACGAGCGCGCAAGCAGTCGGCGTGATCGTGCCGGCGATCCGGAGTTCGGCGCTTTCGGCGCTCGCCTGGCCGGGGACGAACATCACGCCGACCACGCTGGCGACGGCGGCGAGAGTTGCAATTTTCTTCATAAATATTTCTTCAAGAAATTCAAAAAAGGATTTCAACGAAGGATTCGTTGACACCCGCCAAGGCCCCGCAACGCTGCCCCTGGCGGCAGAAGAAACAAGAGCGGAAATGAATCGGCGGGCTGTTCGCCAGTCGCTGCTTACAGGTAGACGAGTTCGAACGTCGACAGGCCATCCAGCGGAATCTTCTGGGTCAGTGGCAGGTTGCTGCCCTTGTCGATGGCGGTCACCACACGGATGTCGGCCGTGATGGCGGTGTGGGCGCCTGGCACCGTTCCCGTGGCACTGGCGGCGAACGCAACGAGCGTGCCGCCGTCGCCGGTCATGCCGCCCGCAAAGTCCGACCAGGTGGCCCCGCCGTCGACGCTGTTGATGTGTTTGGTGCTGCCTTGATCGGCCGTCTCTTTCGTGATCTGCAACGAATAGGCGCCGATGTTCTTGCCATCCACGGCGCCCAGGCCGAACTTCGCGTTCGTGGCATACCCCGGAATGGTTTCCAACGCGGCGACCGCCGTCGCAGCGCGTTCGTCGATCACCTTGAAGCCGAACAGCGCGGGCGAATCGCAGGTCAGCGTCAGTTGGGTCGACTTGTCCGCGAGCGTGGTCTGGGCCGTCGGGTTCAGCGAGCTGGCGGGAATGTTGCCGTAGTCGACCACGCCACCGCCGGTGAAAACGGGCGTGCACGCGGCCGGAATGATGATGCCGGCAATCCGCAGTTCAGCGCTTTCGGCGCTCGCCTGGCCGGGCACGAACATCACGGCAGCCGCGCAGGTGACAGCGGCAAGGGTTGCAATTTTCTTCATTGGTATTTCCTCAAGAACTTCAAAAAAAGGTTCAACGAAGGATTCGTTGAAACCCACCCATGGCCTCGAAACGATGCGTTGGACTGCATCGCAACGAACCCAATCCAACCGCCGATGCGTCGGGTTTCGCGTCGCAAGGGCCTTGTGCCTCTTGCAGCGAACGCCCTTGGAAGTGCGCACGGAAAGCGTGTGAGCGGCGGCGTGTTTTGTTCCGATGAATTGTTCTTTTTGGGTGCTTTTCCCGATATAGAAATGCAACGAAAAATCGGGGGGACGACTTAGAGATCGTTCGAAAATTCGAGCGCCGGGGCGGCGCGGGCTTGCGCGGCGTGCGCTCGCGCATCCCCTCGTTGTGATGGTGTCGGCGCGGGAGCGAGCAACCTACGATCCGCCCACTGGGAGGTCCTGATGGCACACCACCTCACCGCGCAGCCGCTTCGCCTGATGCTGCTCGACGACCACGCGGTCGTCCGGCATGGCCTGATCGCAAGATTGGCGGACGAGCCCGACCTGTCGGTGGTCGGCAGCCATGCCACCAGCCGCGAACTGCTCGATGCCCTGGCCACCGTGGCGGCCGATGTCGTGCTCGTGGATTTCTCGCTCGGGCCTTCGGACATCGACGGGCTCAACCTCCTGCGGGCGCTGAAGGTCCGGCATCCGCGCAGCCGGACGATCGTCATCTCCGCGCACTACAGCGCGGCCACCGTGGCACTGGCGTTGAAAGCCGGCGCGCGCGGCTATGTCGGCAAGAACCAGGAACTGGACGAGCTCGTGGCGGCCGTGCGCACGGTGAGCAAGGGCCGCATCCACCTGCATCCCGACATGGCGGCGGACATCGCCACCCTTTCCGAGGCCGCGTCGCACCACACCGACGCCGAGGCGCTCACGAAGCATCCCCAGTTGTCCCCGCGCGAGCGCGAGGTGCTGCGCTGCTGCCTGGAGGGCCTGTCGGTCACGCAGATCGCCACCAAGTTCTCCCGCAACGTGAACACCATCAGCACGCAGAAACACGCGGCGTTCCGCAAGCTGGGCATCCGCACGGACAACGAGCTGTTCAAGATCCGCCACCAGCTGGACAAGACATGAATCCCTGGCGCGCTCTCGGGCGAGCGGCCCGGTGGACGATGTGCGGCGCGATGGCCCTCCCCGCCGGCCCCGCCTGGGCGCAGGCGCAGCCCCTCTTCACCGACGAGGAACAGCGCTGGATGAAGGCCAACCCCGTCGTGCGCTACGCCGCCGACACGCGGCTGAGCCCGCTGGAGTCCATCGAGCATGGCCGCTACAAGGGATTGATCGCGGAGTACCTCGACGCGGTCGCGCGCAAGTCGGGCCTGCGCTTCGAGCTGCACGCCACCCACGACTGGCAGGAAGCCCAGCAGGCCTTCCTCGACGGCAAGGTCGACATGTTCCCGAACGCCAGCGCCGACCGCACCACGCGCGAGGTCGGCGCCCGGCTGCGCCTGACCGATCCCTTCTTCGTGGCGCAGACGATCATCGTCACGCGCACTGACGCCCCCTTCGTCCTGCACATGAAGGACCTGGACGGCAAGGTGGCGGCCGTGCGCGGCGGAGGCACCTACGCCCATGTCTTCGCCGAGCGCTACCCCGGCGTGCGCGTGCTGCCCACCAGCGAGCCGATGGAAAGCCTCGACGCGGTGATCACCGGCGAGGCCTACGCCGCCATCGGCTCCGACGCGGTGTTCCTGCCCATGATGCGCCGCAGGCATGCGCGTCAGCTGAGCATCTCCGGCACGATCGGCGATCTCCTATACGTGGCCCAGATGGGCGTTCGCGCCGACCTGCCGCTGCTGCATTCCATCGTGGAGAAGTCGCTCGCCAGCCTCTCGGCGGCGGAGACGGGCCAGATGAACGACCGGTGGCTGGAACAGACCGACTTCGGCGAGCCCTCGCTGCTGTCGATCGTGCGCTACCGCCTGCCGCAGCTGTTGCTGCTGCTCGGCGGCGTCGTGCTGCTCGGCTGGTTCGCCTGGCGCGCCCGCGTGGCGCAGCGCGCCGCACAGAAGAGCGAGCGCACCAAGTCGAACTTCCTGGCGGTCATGAGCCACGAGATCCGCACGCCCATGAACGCAGTGCTGGCCTCCATCGAGATGCTGGCGCACACGCCGATGGATGCGCGCCAGAAGCGCTTCACGCGCACCGCTTCGGCGGCCGCCGAAGCCCTGCTGTCGCTGCTGGACGATGTGCTCGACCTCTCCAAGCTAGACGCCCGGCGCCTCGCGCTGGAACTGGTGCCCACCGACGTCGACGCGCTGGCGCAGAAGGTGGCGCATGTGGCGCGCGTGAACGCGCAGGACAAGCCGCTGGTCATATCGGTGCGCACGCACAACCCGTCGGTTCGGCAGGTGCTGATCGACCCGACACGCTTGCGGCAGGTGCTGCTCAACCTGCTGGGCAATGCCGTGAAGTTCACCGAGCGCGGGCGCATCGACGTGACGCTGGAGCTTCTGGACGATGGCGACATGAACGGCCTGCTGACGGTCACGGTGAGCGACACCGGCATCGGCATTGCGCCCTCGCAGCAGGCCACCCTCTTCGATGCCTATTCGCAGGCCGACAACTCCACCACGCGGCGCTTCGGCGGCACCGGGCTGGGGCTGACCATCTGCAAGGAGCTGGTCGAGTTGATGGGCGGCGAGATCCGGTTGACCAGCCGCCTCGGTGCGGGCACCTCGGTCGAGTTCGCCTTGCCGGTGCGGCTTGTATCGGCCCCACAAGAACTGTCCAAGGATGCCGCTGCGGCGCATGGCAGGCCGCCTTCCGGCCCTGCGGCCACCGTGCTGGTCGTGGAGGACCATCCGGGCAACCAGTTCATCATCGCGGAGCAACTGCGCATGCTGGGCTACGACGCCCGGATCGAAGCCGACGGCGCGGCGGCACTGGCCGCGCTCGCGCCGCCGCATCCTTTTGCGCTCGTGCTCATGGACTGCCACATGCCCGGGATGAGCGGCTACGAGGCGACGCGCCGCCTCCGAGAGAGCGAGCGAGAGGCAGGCGTCAGCCATCTGCCCGTGATCGCGATCTCGGCGGCGACCGACTCGGCGCACCTCGACGAATGCATGGAAAGCGGGATGGACGGCGTGCTCAAGAAACCGCTGCGCCTGGACGAACTGTCGAGCATGCTGCAGCTCTGGCTGGGCGGGGCGCCGTCGTCGCCGCAACGTCCCGACACGGCCTTGCCGCCGCAGTTTCACGAGGCCATGGCGGAAGACCTTGCGGCACTGCGTCGGGCGTTCGCTGCGGGCGACACCGCGAGTGCGGCGCACCATGCCCACCGGATCAGGGGCGCGGCCTTGATGGTCGACGCTGCGGCCGTGGCAGCGCCCGCCGATGCGTTGGAGGAAATCGCCTGCGGCGAAACCGCTTCGGATCACATGCGCGTGGCGGACCTGCTGGACGAACTGCAGCTTGCGCTGTCGGCGCACGCGGCGTCCTGAGCAGACGGCGCCCTACGCCCCCGCCATCCGCTCCTTCATCAGCCGCCGAAGAATCGCCAGCGCCGGCGCCTCGGTGCGCTGGCGCAACGTCACCAGCCCGAAGCGCGCCGTGCCGCGCATCGGCGGCTCCATCCGCAACTCGACCAGGTCGGGTGCCGACTCGTGCACCGCGAGCAGCACCGTGTCGCTCTGGCGCACCACGTCGGCGATGCTGGGCAGCTCCTCGCACTGCAGGGTCACGCAGTTGGCAGGATGCGCCTGCGGGCCGTAGGTTTCGACCAACCCGCGCGCCACCTCGTCGCTCAGCGGCGTCGAGGCGATCGGGTAGCGCTGCACCGCCTCGAAACTCACGCCCTTGCGCAGCCGTGTGAGCGGATGGCCGCGGCGGCACAGGAAGGCGCCGCGCAGCTCGTACACGTGGGTCAGCACCAGGTCGGGCGCGGGCTTGAGCGCGCGCGCATCGACCACCAGCGCATCGAGGCTACGCTCGCGCAGCGCCTGCGCCAGCAGGTCGGTGCTGCCGCGCGCGATCACGGTGCGCACGGCCGGGTGGTGCGTCGCCATGTGCAGCAAAAAGGGCGTCATCAGCAGCGCGCCCGGCCCCGAGCCCAGCCCGATGCGCACGGTGCCGCCCTCGCCTTCGCGCATCTGCCGGCCGCGGTCGCGCAGCGCCTCGGCCTCCGACACCAAAAGCCGCGCGCGCTCCAGCACCTCGCGCCCGAAGACCGTGAGCTCGTTGCGCCGGCCGATGCGGTCGAACAGCGGCATGCCCAGCTCGTCCTCGAGCGCACGCACGCTGCGGCTGAGCGCGGGCTGCGTCAGGTGCAGCGCCTGCGCCGACTGGCTGAACGAGCCCGTGTGGGCCAGCGAAATCAGGTGCCTCAGTTGAACCAGCGTCATGGCGAAAACCTCGTTTTCAAGAATGCATTGGACTCATGCTAATGCAGCCAACAATGCATTGGACGTTGCGTCGGGCCGCTCCTAGCATTCCCCTGCATCCGGCCCCACGAGCCGGCACCACCCCAGGAGACATGACTTTGACGACGACTTCGCTCTTCCGATCCGCGCTGCTGCTCGGCTGCGGGCTGATGCTGCTGGCCGCGGGCCCCGCCCGCGCCGACGGCTTTCCCGCCAAGCCCGTGAACCTGATGGTTCCCTACCCGGCCGGCGGCCCCTCGGACGCCACCGCGCGCATCTTCACCGTGCCGCTGGGCAAGGCACTGGGCCAGCAGGTGGTCGTGGAGAACCTGGGCGGCGTGAGCGGCGCCATGGCCGCGCAGAAGGTGCTGGCCGCGCCGGCCGACGGCTACTACCTCTTCCAGGGCTCGCCCAACGAGATCATCCTTGCGCCGCTGGCCAATGCGGCCGTGAAGCTCAAGGCTGAAGACTTCCGCATGGTGCACCCGGTCGCCGAGGCGGTGATGGTCTTCGTCGCCCGCAAGGACCTGCCGGCCAACAGCGTCGACGAACTCATCGCGCTGGCGCGCAAGTCGCCCGACAAGCCGCTGTCGTACGGCAGCGTGGGCATCGGCTCGCTCTACCACCTGATCCTCGAGAAGGTGCAGCTGGACACCGGCGTAAAGCTCATGCACGCGCCCTACAAGGGCAATGCGCCGCTGCTGCAGGACATCGGCGGCGGCCAGGTCGACTTTGCCGTGCTGGTCTACAGCGCCGCCATGGGTGCGCTGGCCGACCAGGGCCGGCTGAAGATCCTCGGCCAGCTCGGCGGGCAGCGCTCGGAGCTGCTGAAGAACGTGCCCACCGCCAGCGAAGGCAAGGAGCTGAAGAACGTCAACTACAAGACCTGGAGCGGCTTCTTCGTGCGCAAGAACACGCCCGAGGACGTGGTGCAGAAGCTGCACCAGGCCGTCGGCGCGGCGCTGAAGGAAACGAGCGTGCGCGAGCAGCTCGCCGCCCAGACGCAGCTGGCCTCGCCGCAGACGACGCTGGCCGAATCGGCGAAGTTCTACGAAGCCGAAACCGCGCGCTACCGCGACATCGCCAAGTCCATCCGACTGGAACCCCAATGAGCACCACCGCCCTCCTGAACGACCTGCACGCCAGCGCCGACACCTTCATCGGTATCCGCCGCGACATCCACCAGCACCCCGAGCTCGGCTTCGACGAGCACCGCACCTCGGCACTGGTGGCCGAAAAGCTCGAAGCCTGGGGCTACACCGTCGAGCGCCATGTGGGCGGCACCGGCGTGGTGGGCCGGCTGGTGCGCGGCAGCGGCACGCGCCGCCTCGGCCTGCGCGCCGACATGGACGCCCTGCCCATCGACGAGGCCACGGGCCTGGCCTACGCCAGCGCGCACACGGGCGTGATGCACGCCTGCGGCCACGACGGCCACACGGCGATGCTGCTGGCGGCGGCGCAGCACCTGGCCGAACGCGGGCGCTTCGACGGCACGCTGAACCTGATCTTCCAGCCCGCGGAGGAAGGCGGCGGCGGCGCGGTGCGCATGATCGACGACGGCCTGTTCGAGCGCTACCCCTGCGACGCCATCTTCGCGATGCACAACATGCCCGGCATGGCGCAGGGCCGGCTGGCGATGCGCGAAGGCCCGGCCATGGCCTCGTCCGACTACGCCACCATCACCCTCACCGGCGTGGGCGGCCACGGTGCCATGCCGCACCGCGCGGCCGACCCCATCGTGGCCGCGGCCAGCATCGTGATGGCGCTGCAGAGCGTGGTCTCGCGCAACATCGATCCGCTGCAGATGGCGGTGGTCACGGTGGGCGCCATCCACGCGGGCAAGGCCAACAACGTGATTCCGCAAGGCGCCGTGCTCGAACTGAGCGTGCGCGCCCTCGACCGCGAGGTGCGCAAGAAGATCGAAACCCGCATCAAGGCGCTGGTGGCCGCGCAGGCCGAGAGCTTCGGCGTGCAGGCGCAGATCGACTGGCGGCCCGGCTACGCGGTGCTGGTCAACACGCCCGAAGAGACCGCCTTCGCGCGCACCGTCGCCGAAGAACTCGTGGGCGCGGCGCAGGTCACCTGGCAGACGCCGCCGCTGCCGGGCAGCGAAGACTTCGCCTTCATGCTGGAGCGCGTGCCCGGCTGCTACCTGCTCATCGGCAATGGCGACGGCGACGCGCACGGCGCCTGCATGGTCCACAACCCGGGTTACGACTTCAACGACAGCAACGTTGCCGTGGGCGGCGCCTACTGGGTGCTGCTGACCGAGCGCTTTCTGCGCGCAGAGGGTTGAGCGCTCAAGCCGACTGCCGCGCGAGCCATTCGCGCGGCGACACGCCCACCTTCTGCGCGAACAGACGCGACAGCGCCGAAGCGTTCGCGTAGCCAAGGCTGTCGGCAATCGCCTTGACCGACGCGCCCGTGCGCAGCTCGGCCTGGGCGATCGTCAGGCGCCACTGCGCGAGGTAGTCGGCGGGCGTCGCGCCCACCACCGACTTGAAGCGCGCCGCGAACGCGCTGCGCGACATGCCGGCCTCCGTCGCCATCTGTTCGAGCGGCCACGGCTCGCCCGGGCGCTCGTGCAGCGCGACCAGCACGCGCGCCAGCTGCGGATCGCCCAGGCCCGTCAGCAGGCCGGCGGGAACGCCGCTCTCCTGCGGATGGTCGAGCAGCCAGCGCAGCAGCTGGATCAGCACCACCTCGAACAGCCGGTCGGCCAGCAGGCGGTGCCCGCACAGCACGCGCCCGGTTTCCGCGAACAGCAGCGCCAGCGAAGCTTCGAGGCCGTCGACCGCATGCAGCGGCAGCCGCACCAGCGGCGGCAAGGCACGCACCAGCGGGTGCGCCTCGCCGCCGTCGAAGTCGACCGTGGCGCAGACGAAGTCCGAACCTTCGGTGGGCGCGTTGTGGAAGTCGTGCGCCAGCGGGCGCGGGTAGAACAGCAGGCTGGGCTCTTTCACGACCAGCTTGCGCGGCACGCCGGCCGAACGCACCGACGGCGCCGAATGCGTGACCACCATCTCGCCGCGCCGCATCACATGCAGGAAGCTGCGCCCTTCCTTCGCCGCGAAGTGCGTCACGCTGCACAGCGGCCCCGTGTGGAACAGGTGGGCCCGGACACGGAAGCGTTCGAGCAGGGACGAGAGCCTGTCGATGGGCGGCGGCGGTGGTGCGCTCGGCATTGGACGAAAAGGTATGTTGAATGGATGAAAGCGTTCAAATCATACGGATTCCGGGAAGACACTGCCTCCATCGTCATCACCGAAAGGAAGTCTTCATGCCCCGCGTCAACCTCGTCACCGACACCGCCGCCACCGGCGACGCCCAGTCCTTGCTCGCCGACATCCACGGTGCCTTCGGCGCCACGCCCAACATGTTCCGCGCCGTCGCCAACTCGCCCGCGGCGCTGCGCAGCCTCTGGGGATCGTTCGGCGCACTCGGCGGCGGCGTCATTCCGGCGCAGCTCGGCGAGCAGATCGCCGTGGCCGTGGCCGACCGCAACGCCTGCCACTACTGCCTCGCGGCCCACACCGCGCTGGGCCGCAAGGCGGGCGTGTCGGCCGCCGACATGGCGGCCGCGCAGGCCGGCGAATCGGCCGACCCGCGCACGGCGGCGGCGCTGCGCTTTGCGCTCAAGCTCGTCGATGCACGCGGCCAGGTCAGCGACGCCGACGTGCAGGCCCTGCGCGCCGTGGGCTTCGACGACCGGCACATCGTCGAGATCCTGGCCCACGTCGCGCTGAACCTGTTCACCAACTACGTGAACGTGGCGTTCCAGGTGCCGGTGGATTTCCCGCAGGTGAAGCTGCGCACCGAGGCGGCCTGACATGACCTGGCCGCGCCCCGAGGCGCCCGAGCTGCAGGTCGCGCAGTGGCTCAACACCGATGCGCCCGTCACGCTCGCGTCGCTGCGCGGCCGGGTCGTGGTGCTGCACGCGTTCCAGATGCTGTGCCCGGCCTGCGTGTCGCACGCCTTGCCGCAGGCGAAGAAGACTCAGAAACTGTTCGCCGCGAAAGACGTCGCGGTGATCGGCCTGCACTCGGTGTTCGAGCACCACGACGTCATGACGCCCGCCGCGCTCGACGCCTTCGTGCGCGAGTACCGGCTGGGCTTTCCCATCGGCATCGACCAGCCCTCGCCCACCGGCGGCATTCCCGCCACGATGCGCGACTACCAATGGCAGGGCACGCCGAGCACGGTGCTGGTCGACCGGCAGGGGCGCCTGCGCATGAGCCACTTCGGCCTGCTCGACGACATGGCACTGGGCGCCGCCATCGGGCAGCTCGCGGCTGAAGAGGCCCCTGCGCACCTCATTGCACAACCTGCAGACGATGCATCGCCAGACGGCCCGTGCGACGACACCGCCTGCCGCGCCTGAACGAAGAAAGGACACTCGCCGCATGCCATGCATCGCCCTGCAACACCTCGCCTTCGAAGACCTCGGGCGCTTCGCCAACGTGCTCACCCGGGCCGGCCACGCCATCGACTACCGGCAAGCGGGCCCGTTCGCGCTCAGCGCCGACGAGTGGCGCCACGCCGACCTCGTCGTGGTGCTCGGCGGCCCCATCGGGGCGTACGACACGGCGACCTACCCCTGGCTCGCCGAAGCGATCGCCGGCCTGCGCGAACGGCTGGCGCTGCAGCGACCCACGCTGGGCCTGTGCCTGGGTGCGCAGCTCATGGCCCGTGCGCTCGGCGCGCGCGTGTACCCGTCGGGGCACACGGAGATCGGCTGGGCGCCGGTCGACCTGAGCGCGGCGGGCCGGGCCTCGTGCCTTGCAGCGCTGGACGGCGAACCCGTGCTGCACTGGCACGGCGACACCTTCGACCTGCCGCTCGGCGCCGAACTTCTGGCAAGCACCGCGCGCACGCCGCACCAGGCCTTCAGCCACGGCCGCCATGCGCTCGCGCTGCAGTTCCACCCCGAGGCCGACCCCGCGCGCATCGAGCCCTGGCTCATCGGGCACCACCACGAACTGGCCACGGCCGGCATCGACATCCCCGCGCTGCGCGCCCGCAGCGCCGAGTTGGCCGACCTGCGCTCCGATGCCGCGACGCGCATGCTGACCGCATGGCTGGCTCAGCTCGCATGACGCAACCCGCCCTGCCCATCGACGCGCTGCTGGTCGGCCCCGTGGCCTTGCTGCCCGACGGCCGCACACGCAGCGGCATCCGCAAGACGCCGACGGCCGATGCACTGTGGCTGTCGACCACCGGCCTGCAGGGCGACGCGCAGGCCGACCTGCGCATCCACGGCGGTGTCGAGAAGGCCGTGCACCACTACCCGCGCGAGCACTACGCGGGCTGGGCGGCGGGCGGCCAGCGCACCGAACTGCTGGCGCACGCGGGCGCCTTCGGCGAGAACATCTCGACCACAGGCTGGGACGAATCGACCGTGTGCATCGGCGACGTCGTGCAGCTCGGCGACGCGCGAGTGCAGGTGTCGCAGGGCCGGCAGCCCTGCTGGAAGCTCGATGCGCACTTCGGCAGGCCCGGCATGGCGCGCGAGATGCAGGCGCGCGGCTGCACGGGCTGGTACTACCGCGTGCTCGAACCCGGCTGGGTGCGGGCCGGCGCGATGGCCACGCGCGTGGAACGTCCGCACCCGGACTGGCCGCTGTCGCGCCTCATCGCGCTGCTGTTCTCGCGCGACGCGCGCTTCGCCCCCGAATGGGAACAGGCCGCCGCCCTGCCCGCCCTGGCCGAGCGCTGGCGCGCCACCTTTCGCAAGCGGGTGGATGCGGAGCGCGTCGAAGACTGGGAGCCGCGATTGCGCGCACCCGACACCGATGCCTGAGCGTCTTCAGTCGTCCAGCGTTTCCACGCGCAACGCGATCACAGGCCCAGCCACGACCGGGCTCGCTTGCAACGCATGCAGCGCAAGATCGACCGCGCTTTGCAGCGCCGATTCGGTGATCACCAGCACCTGCGGCGCCGCCTCCGCCGGCCCGTTCGCCAGCACCAGTTGCCGCACCGGCAGCCGCTGCGCGGCCAGCAGCTCGGCCACGGCCGCGATGTCGGTCGCCGCCTGCACTGGCACGCGCAGGTAGTGCGCGCTGCGCACGGCCGCGCGCGGCAGCACCGGCAGTTCGCGCACCGCATGCGCATGGAACCCGGTGTGCGGCACGCGCTGGCCGGCGTGGGTGCCGTCCAGGCGCGCCACGTCGACCAGGTCGGCGATCACGGCCGAGGCGGTCTGCTCCGAGCCGGCGCCCGCGCCGTAGTACATCGTGACGCCTGCCGCGTCGGCCTTGACCATGATGCCGTTCATCGAGCCGTTCACCTGCGCGAGCAGGTGCGTCGCCGGCACCAGCGCGGGCTGCACGCGCAGCTCCACGCCTTCTTCACGTCGGCGCGCCACGCCGAGCAGCTTGACGCGAAAGCCCAGCTGCTCGGCGCAGGCCACGTCCAGGCGCTGCAGCGCGGTGATGCCTTCGACCTGCGCATCGGCAAAGCGCACCGGCATGCCGAAGGCGTTGGCGGCCAGCAGCGCGGTCTTGTGGGCGGCGTCGACGCCCTCGATGTCGAAGGCCGGATCGGCCTCGGCATAGCCCAGCGCCTGGGCCTGCGCGAGCGCGTCGCCGAAGTCCAGGCCCTCGTCGCGCATCTTGCTCAGGATGAAGTTGGTGGTGCCGTTGACGATGCCCGCCACCCATTCGATGCGGTTGGCCGTGAGGCCCTCGCGCAGCGCTTTCACGATGGGGATGCTCACCGCCACCGCACCCTCGTACATCACGGCCACGCCGTGCGCGCTGGCGGCGGCGAAGATCTCGGTGCCGTGCACGGCCAGCAGCGCCTTGTTGGCCGTGACCACGTGCTTGCCGTGCGCAATGGCCGCCAGCACCCAGTCGCGCGCCGGGCCGGTGCCGCCGGCCACCTCGACCACCACGTCGACATCGGGATCGGTGGCCACCTGCATCGGGTCGGCCGTGAGCGCCACGCCCTCGCCCACGATGCCCTGGGCGCGCGCGAGGTTGCGCGCCGCCACCACCGTCACCTCGATGCCGCGCCCGGCGCGGGCGGTGATGAGGTCCTGGTTGCGGGCCAGCACGCGGAAGGTGCCCGCGCCCACGGTGCCGATGCCGATCATGCCGACGCGCAGGGGGCGAATGGCCGCAGGATGGCTGGGCTGGGGCAGAAAGGACGAGACGGGATCGCGGTACATGGGCTTCTCCAAACAACGAACGAACAGGACAAAAACAAAAAAACCCAGCTGCCAGCTGGGTTTCGTTCATTCGGGAGAAGAGACACCAGGTGGCTGCCGGAGCGGCCACCCTGCGCGTGCTCAGGGGGCCGCGGCGGTCATGGTGGTAATCATTCGTGCATTCACTGCGTCGCTCGTTCGCACGCAGGCGGCGAACGGCATCGTGCGGCCGACAACGGCGGCGCTGGATGCTGCAACGGGGGAAAGTGAAAGGCACGACATGAGCCGGCGAGTGTACACGCGGTGCTTGCGGCACGCCCCGATCCGGGCAAACTAGGGCATGGACAAGCATTTCCTGACCCCCCTGTTCGCCCCGGCGTCGATCGTGGCCTTCGTCGGCCAGCCCAGCGATCCGGGGGGCCAGACCGCCCTGGGCCGCACGCTGCGCGAGGCCTTCCGGGCCGACCGCTTCGACGGCACGCTGCGCTTTCTGGACGTGCGCACCCAGGGCACGCTCGAAGAGCTGGCGCAGACGCATGCCGACCTGGCGCTGATCGCGCTGGCGCCGCACGACGTGGCGGCTGCCCTCGAGATCGCAGGCCGCATCGGCTGCAAGGCCGCGGTGGTCATCTCCACCGGCATCGCTGCCGAGCAGGCCGCGCAGTGGCGCAAGATCGCGCGCCGCGAAGGCGTGCACCTGCTGGGCCCGAATTCGCTGGGCTTCCAGCGCCCGCCGCTGCACCTGAACGCCAGCGTGGCCGGCCCGCTCGCGCGCACCGGGCCGCTGGCGCTGGTGTCGCAGTCGGGGGCGCTCACGGCCTCGATGCTCGACTGGGCACGGCAGAACGGCGTGGGCTTTTCGAGCGTGGTGTCGCTCGGGCCGCACACCTCGGTCGACATTCCGCAGGTGCTCGACTTCCTGGCCAACGATTCGAGCACGCACAGCATCATCGTGTACCTCGAAGGCATTGCCGACGCGCGCCGCTTCATGAGCGCGCTGCGCTCGGCCTCGCACGCCAAGCCGGTGGTGGTGCTCAAGGCGGGCCGCAAGCCGGCCGGCAACGAGGCCGCGCAGACGCACAGCGCGGCCATCGTGGGCAGCGACGATGTGTTCGACGCCGCCTTGCGCCGTGCAGGCGCGGTGCGGGTGCGCTCCTTCGTCGAGCTGTTCTCGGCCGCCAAGTGCCTGGCCTCGCGCTACCGGCCGGTGGGCAAGCGGCTGGCCGTGGTCACCAACGGCGGCGGCCCCGGCGTGCTCGCGGCCGACTGGATCAACGAGATCGGCCTGGACCTGGGCCGCCTCTCGGCGCCCGCGCAGCGGTCGCTGCAGCCGTCGCTGCCGGCGCTGGCGTCGCTCACCGACCTCATCGACCTGTCGGAAGACGCCACGCCCGCGCACTTTCGCGCCGCCATCGACACCGCCTCGGCCGACAGCCAGATCGACGGCGTGCTCGCCATCTTCTCGCCCAAGGCCGGCGTCGACGCGGCCGCCACCGCGCGTGCGCTGGCCGACATTCCGCGCCCCATGCCCAAGCCGCTCTTGTCGTGCTGGATGGGCGATGCGTCGGTGGGCAATGCGCGGGCCGTGCTGGCCGAGGCCACCATCCCGAGCTTTCGCACGCCCGAGGCGGCCGTGGGCGCCTTCGGCAACATCGCGGCCTTCTACCAGAACCAGCAGCTGCTGCAGCAGACACCGCCGCCGCTGTCGGCGCTGGCCAAGCCCGACATCGACGGCGCGCGCCTGCTCATCGAGAGCGTGCTGGCCGAGCGGCGCAAGGTGCTGACCGAGATGGAGTCGAAGTCGCTGCTGTCGTGCTTCCACATCCCGATCACGCGCACCCTGCTCGCGCGCAGCGCCAACGAAGCCATGATGATCGCCACGCAGCTGGGCTTTCCGGTGGCGCTGAAGATCGACTCGCCCGACATCTCGCACAAGTCCGACGTCGAGGGCGTGGCGCTGAACGTGATGAACGGCACCAGCGCGCGCGACACCTACCTGGAGATGATGGAGCGCGTGGCGCGCCTGGCGCCCGACGCCCGCATCAACGGCGTGACCGTGCAGAAGATGGTGCGCGCGCGGCGCGGGCGCGAAATCTACGTGGGCCTGGTCACCGACCAGCCCTTCGGCCCGGTGATCGTCTTCGGCGCCGGCGGCACCATGATCGAGCTCATGAACGACCGCGCGATGGAGCTGCCGCCGCTGAACCAGTTCCTGGCGCGCCACCTCATCGAGCGCTCGCGCGTGGCCGAGACGCTGGGCGAATGGCGCGGCGCCAACGCCGTGAACATGGAGGCCATCGAGGACGTGCTGCTGCGCGTGTCCGAAATGGTGTGCGAGCTGCCCGAGCTGCGCGAGATGGACATCAACCCCATCATCGTGGACGAGCACGGCGCGGTGTCGGTCGATGCGCGCATCGTGGTCGACAGCAGCACGCAGGCCGTGGCGGGCCCGGTGGGCAACGGCTACCAGCACCTGGCCATCATGCCGTACCCCGCGCGCTACCGGCGCGAATGGCCGCTGCCCGGTGGCGGCGCGTACGTCGTGCGGCCGGTGCACCCGAACGACGCGCAGATGCTGCAGGCGCTGGTGCAGGGCCTGTCGCCCGAAAGCCGCTGGTTCCGCTTCGTCTCGCGCTTCCACGAGCTGCCGCCGTCGATGCTGTCGCGCTTCACGCTCATCGACTACGACCGCGAGATGGCGCTGGTCGCCACCGTGATGGAACGCAGCACCGCGCCCGATGGCAGCATCCTCGAGAGCGAACGCATCGTGGGCGTGTCGCGCTACATCACCAACCCCGACCAGACCAGCTGCGAGTTCTCGCTCGTGGTGGCCGACGAGTTCAGCGGCAAGGGCATCGGCTCGCGCCTGATGGAAAGCATCATCGACGTGGCGCGTGACCGCGGCCTCTCGGAAATGGACGGGCTGGTGCTGGCCGGCAACCCCGACATGCTCAAGCTGGTGCGGCGGCTGGGCTTCTCGGTGAAGTCCTTCCCCGAGGACCCGGACTTCAAGCTCGTGACCTACCCGCTGTAGCCCGACGGCGGCGGCTGCAACTCGACGAGAATCGGCCGCCCTCCACCTCCGCGTTTCTTCATGCTCCGAATCCTCCTGCGCTCCCTCGGCCGTCTGCTGGTGAGCTTCGCCGTTTTGCTGTCGGCCGCCTGGGCCTGCGCGGCCCTCTGGTACCAGCTGCCCGCGACGCTGCCGGTCAAGGTCGGCGCGATGGTGCTGTGGGGCCTCTTCGGCCTGGCGGCGATCGTGCTGCTGTGGCGCGGCAAGGCCGGCCGCTCGCTGCTGGCCTACGCCATCGGCTTCGTCGTGCTGCTCGAGTGGTGGGGCACCATCGCGCCCTCGCAGCATCGCGAATGGGCCGACGACGTGGCGCGCCACCTGAAGCCGCGCGTCGAGGGCAGTGTGGTCACGATGGAGAACGTGCGCAACTTCGACTGGCGCAGCGACACCGACTACACCGTGCGCTGGGACACGCGCCGCTACGACCTGGACCGCCTGCGCTCGGTCGACGTGTCGCTGTCGTACTGGACCGGCCCGGCCATCGCCCACACGCTGGTGTCCTTCGGTTTCGACGACGGCCAGTTCGTCACTTTTTCCATCGAGATCCGCAAGGAGCGCGGCGAGAGCTTCTCGTCCGTGGGCGGTTTCTTCAAGCAGTTCGAGAACAGCCTCGTGGCCGCCGACGAGCACGACATCCTGCGCGTACGCACCAACGTGCGCGGCGAAGACGTCTACATGTACCGCGTGCGCCTGCCGCAGGCCGAGATGCGTTCGCTGTTCCTGGGCTACGTCGGCGAGGCCAATGCGCTGGCGCGCGCGCCGAGCTTCTACAACACGCTCACCGCCAACTGCACGACCATCGTCTACAGCCTCGCCCGGCACGTCGTGCCCGGCCTGCCGATGGACTACCGCCTGCTGGCCTCGGGCTACCTGCCCGAGTACCTGCACGACGTGGGCGGCCTGACGCCCGGCCTGAGCATGGAGGCGCTGCGCGCTGGCGGCCGCATCACTGACCGGGCCATCGCCACGGACAAGCAGCCCGGCGTGAACTTCTCGCAGGCCATCCGCAACGGCCTGCCGGGCGTGGCGCCATGAAGCGCATTGGCTTCCCCGCCCTGCTGCTGGCGCTGTCGCTGCTCACCGGCTGCGCGGGCGTCACGGTCGGCACCATCTCGCCGGCCGACTACCTGGCGCAGCGGCGCGGCGACGTGCTCACCACCGGCCAGCTCAGCAGCTCCGCACAAGAGGTGCTGCGCGTCATCGGCTCCGACGCCGACCAGTGCCGCAAGGACGGCCGCGCCTGCCGCCAGAACCTCGCCACCTCCGCCGGCCTGAGCGACGAGCAACGCATGTCGGCGCTGTCCGAGGTGTGGCTGCAGCTCGCGCTGGCGGGCGGCGACGGTGGCTCGGCCGCGCAGCCCATGGCACCCGAGGCCATCGAGGCCTGGCTGGAAACCGCGCGCCACGCCTACGCCTACCTGTTCCACACGGCGCGCAAGCCGCGCGACCGCGCCTTCGAAGACCGCCAGACGCAGGTGCGCGACTACTACAACTACGCCGTGCAGCGCGCCATCACCGGCCTGTTCAGCCGCTACCGCAAGAGCGACATGTCGGTGGCCGCCATTCCGCAGGTGAGCGGCTGGCGCATCGACGCCGACCTGTCGGCGCTGCAGCTCGCACCCGACGCGCCCCCGCCCAAAGAGCTGATTCCCGCCGCCTCGCTGACCTTCTCGGGCCTGCGCAACATCTACCGCCGCGACGGCTTCGGCGCCGAATTGGTCGCCGCGGGCGATGACCGCCCCACCGCGGCGCAGGCCGACGAAGACGCCCCGCCCTTCAGCGAAACGCCCTTCCCCGCCCTCACCGCGCTGCTGCAGTTCGACGGCGCCACCTTGCAGGACGTGCTGGCCACGCGCACGCTGCGCATCGCCGTGTTCGACCCTTACCGCACCAGCACGATCCGGCTGGCCGGCGAGGAGATTCCGCTGGCCGCCAACTTCACCTCGGGCTACGGCCTGTGGCTGGCGCGTTCCGACTTCGCGCTGCAGGCGCTGCGCAGCCTGTTCGGCGGCGCCGAGGGCCTGACCCGGCCGCACATCTACCTGATGCAGCCCTACGACCCGAAGCGCCGCACCATCGTCATGCTGCACGGCCTGGCCAGCAGCCCCGAGGCCTGGATCAACGTGGCGAACGAAGTGCTCGGCGACGAGACGCTGCGCCGCCGCTACCAGATCTGGCAGGTGTACTACCCGACCAACGCGCCGCTGCCGCTGAACAACCTGGCCATCCGCGAAGCCATCACGCAGACCCTCGCGCACTTCGATCCGCAAGGCCGCGCCGAGGCTTCGCGCAATGTCACGCTCATCGGCCACAGCATGGGTGGCGTGCTGTCGCGCCTCTTGGTGTCGTCGTCGGGCGACGTGCTGTGGGACGCGCTGCGCGAGGGCTACCCCATGCCGGCCGCCCAGCGCCGCCGCATCGAGGAAGGGCTGGGGCCCTACCTGCGCTTCGAGCCGCTGCCCCAGGTCAGCGATGCGATCTTCATCGCGTCGCCACACCGCGGCACCTCGTTCGCCAACAAGCGCATCTCGCGCTGGGTGGCCAACCTCATCACACTGCCGGTGGCCATGCTGGGCCAGCTCAACGACATCTCGCGCGAGCTGATGCGCGTGGCGCCCAGCTCGCAGGACATGGGCCCGCTGCGCATTCCCAACAGCATCGACAACCTCAGCGACCGCGATGCCTTCGTGCGCCTGTCGTCCGGGTTGCCGCTGAGTCCGAAGGTGCGCTACCACTCGATCATCGGCAACGACACGCCGGGCCTGCCGCTGGCCGAGTCGAGCGACGGCATCGTGCCCTACACCAGCGCGCACCTCGACGGCGCGGTGTCGGAGCTGGTGATTCCGTCGGCGCACAGCGTGCAGGAGCACCCGCTCGCGATCCTGGAGATCCGGCGCATCCTGCGCGAACAGCTGCAGCGCGTGCCCTGAGGGCACTTCAGGCCGTAGCGAGCACGGCCGCGGCCGGTGCGTGCCGCATGTCCGGCACCGCCGCCATCAGCGCCCGCGTGTACGCGTGCTTCGGCGCATCGAGCACTTCGCCCGCACTGCCCTGCTCCACCAGGCGCCCGCGCTGCATCACACCCACGTCGTCGCACATGTGGCGGATCACCGCGAGGTTGTGGCTGATCAGCAGGTAGGTCAGGCCGAACTCGTCCTGCAGGTCGCGCATGAGGTTCAGCACCTGGGCCTGCACCGACACGTCGAGCGACGAGGTCGGTTCGTCGCAGACGATGAACTCGGGCTGGCTGGCCAGGGCCCGTGCAATGGCGATGCGCTGACGCTGGCCACCCGAGAACTGGTGCGGGTAACGCCGCCCGTCGTCGGGCGACATGCGCACGCGGCGCAGCGCCTGGGCCACGCGCTCGGCGGTTTCGTCGGCGCTGGCGGCCAGGCCCAGCACTTCGACCGGCTCGGCGATGAGCCGGTCCACGCGCCAGCGCGGGTTGAGACTGGCATGCGGGTCCTGGAAGATCATCTGGAAGCGCCGCCGCAGCGCGGCCGTCTGCGCGGCGTCGCCCCAGCGGTCGATGCCGTCGAAATGCACCGTGCCGGCCGTGGGCCGTGTGAGGCCCGCGATCATGCGCGCCACGGTCGACTTGCCCGAGCCCGACTCGCCGACCAGCCCGAAGGTGCTTCCGCGCGCGATGTCGAAGCTCACGCCGTCGACCGCGTGCAGCACCTTCTTCGGCTGGCGTGCGAGTGTGCGCACGAGCCAGCCGGCCGAAAGATCGAATTCGCGCGACAGGCCCTGCACGCGGATCAGCGGCGCGCCGTCGGCCGGCGCCGCCGCGGTCTCGGCCTGCGCGGGCGGCAACGCGGCGGCCACGGCGATGTCCGCGCCGATCTCCGGCACCGGCAGCCGATGCAGCCTGTCGTGCACCGAGGGAATCGCGGCCATCAGTGCGCGCGTGTACGGCTCGCGCGGGTGGTCGAGCACCCGGCGCACCGGACCGGTCTCGAGCACGCGGCCCTGGTACATCACCATCACGCGGTCGGCCGCCTCGGCGATCACGCCCATGTCGTGCGTGATGAGCATCGCCGCCGTGCCGCGCTCGCGGCAGACGCGCCGGAACACGCGGATCACCTGCGCCTGCACCGACACGTCGAGCGCAGTGGTGGGCTCGTCGGCAATCAGCAGTTGCGGCTCGGCGCACAGCGCGAGCGCAATCGCCACGCGCTGGCGCATGCCGCCCGAGAACTGGTGCGGGTACTGGTCGATGCGGCTTTCGGGCTCGGGAATCTCCACGTCGGCCAGCAGTGCCAGCGCGCGCCGGCGCGCCTCTTGCTCGCTCACGGGCAGGTGCGTGCGGATGGTTTCGATGAGGTGCCTACCGATCGGGTAGACCGGGTTCAGGCTGGTCAGCGGGTCCTGGAACACGCTGCCGATGCGGCGCCCGCGCACGCGGCGCATGTCCTCGCCGCGCAGCGTGTCGATGCGCTCGCCGTGCAGCTCGACCGTGCCGCCCGCGATGCGCCCCGGCGGCGGCACCAGCCCGATGACGGCCGCGCCGACCATCGACTTGCCCGCGCCCGATTCGCCGACCACGCCCAGGATTTCTCCCGGCGCGATCTCGAAGGAGACGCCGCCCAGCACCTGCACCGTGCCCCGGTGCGTGTCGAAGGCCACGTCGAGCCCGCGCACCCGCAGCACAGGCGTTTCGCGATTGGGTTCTGGCGATGGGTCGCGCGCGCTCATTGCAGCCTCGGGTTCAAGGCGTCGCGCAGCCAGTCGCCCGCCAGGTTGACCGACAGCGCCAGCGCCAGCAGCACCAGCGCCGGAAACAGCAGGATCCACCACTCGCCCGAGAACAGAAAGCCCTGCCCGATGCGGATCAGCGTGCCCAGCGACGGCTGCGTGGGCGGCAGCCCCACGCCCAGGTACGACAGCGTCGACTCCGCCACGATGGCCAGCGCGAAACTGATGGTGGCAATCACCAGCACCGGCGCCAGCAGGTTCGGCAGGATGTGCCGCACCAGGATGCCGGTGCGCGAACGGCCGATGATCTGCGCGGCGGCCACGTAGTCCTTGTGCTTCTCGAGCATGACGGCGCCGCGCACTGTGCGCGCGTACTGCACCCATTCCGACAGCCCGATGGCCGCCACGATCACGTACACCGCCATGTCGTCACGGTAGCCCTCGGGCAGCAGGCCGCGCGCAATGCCGAAGATCAAGAGCGCCACCAGCAGCACCGGAAAGGTCAGCTGCACATCGGCCACGCGCATCACCAGCGTGTCGAACCAGCCGCCCGCGTAGCCGGCCGCCAGCCCGAGCGGCACGCCGATGACCAGCGACAACCCGACCGCGCTCACGCCCACGAGCAGCGACATGCGCAGCCCGTAGAGGATGGCCGAGAACACGTCGCGCCCCTGGTCGTCGGCGCCCAGCGGGTAGAACGCGCCCGAGGCGCCCTGCTGCCCCGGCGGCGTGAAGGCGTCGATCAGGTCGAGCACGGCCGGGTCGAACGGGTCTTGCCGCGCGATCCACGGTGCGAACAGCGAGGCCAGCGCGACCAGCAGCAGCACGAAGGCCGCCAGTTGCACGGTGCGCGAGCGTGCGAAGGCGCGCAGCACGGGCGACTCGGCGTTGCGCCAGCGGCGCGGCGCGGGGGCACCGGTCGGGGAAGGAAACGTCATTCGGAAAAGCAAGAAAGGAGTCAGGCGCGTCGCAGGCGCGGATCGACCAGCACGTACAGCAGGTCGACGATGAAATTGATCGCCACGTACAGCAGCGCGATCAGCAGCAGGTAGGCCGCCACCACCGGCACGTCCACCCCCTGAATCGACGTGATGAACAGCAGCCCCACGCCCGGCCACTGGAACACCGTCTCGGTGACGATGGCAAAGGCCACCAGCGAACCGATCTGCAGCCCCGTGATGGTGATCACCGGGATCAGCGTGTTGCGCAGCGCGTGGCCGTAGTTCAGGTCGCGCTCGCGCAGCCCGCGTGCGCGGCCGAAGCGGATGTAGTCGGCGCGCAGCACTTCCAGCATCTCGGCGCGCACCAGCCGCATGATCAGCGTCAGCTTGTACAGGCCCAGCGTCAGCGCGGGCATCAGCAGCGAGGCCCAGCCCGAGGCCGTGAGCAGCCCGGTGCTCCAGCCGCCCAGCTGCACCGTGTCGCCGCGTCCGAACGAGGGCAGCCAGCGCAGCTCGACCGCGAACAGGTAGATGAGCCCGATGCCGATCAGGAAGGTGGGCAGCGACACGCCGACCAGCGACACCGCCATGACCGCGCGGCTGGCCACGCTGTCGCGCCGGATCGCGGTGTACACGCCCAGCGCCACGCCACCCGCCACCGCCAGCACGGCCGCCACCAGCGCCAACTCCAGCGTGGCCGGCAGCCGCTCGGCGATGAGCTCGACCACCGGTCGCTTGAGCCGGTACGACACGCCCAGGTCGCCTTGCAGCGCATGGCCCACGTAGCGCAGGTACTGCACCGGCACCGGGCGGTCGAAGCCCAGCTCGGCCGTCAGCGCGGCGCGCTCTTCCAGCGTGGCGTCTTCGCCGAGCAGGCTGATGGTCGGGTCGCCGATGTGGCGGAACACCAGGAAGGACACGAACGACACCGCCAGCAGCACCAGCACGGACTGGCCGAGCCGGCGCAAGAGATGAACCCACATGATGTGCTCAGGGCTTCGCCACCTTCACGTTCTTGAAGAACACGCTGCCGTCGGGGCTGACCGGAATGTCCAGCTTCGGGGTCGAGGCGAAGTTGAGCACCTGGTCGTGCAGCGCGATGTAGATGCGCTCCTTCTGCACCGTCTGCCAGATGCTTTTGATGGTGGCGTCGCGTTTCGCCTTGTCGCTCTCGGCGGCCAGCGACGCGATCTGCGCGTCGACCTCGGCGTTGCTGTAGCCGGTGGCGTTGGTCGGGCCGCGGCCGTCCTTGCCGCGCGTGTGCACCAGGTAATCGAAGATGTAGGCCGAGTCGTAGGTCGGCACGCCCCAGCCGAACAGGTAGAAGTCGGTGTCGGCCGAGTTGATGGCGGTGCTGTGCAGCGCGATCGGGCGCGCCGCCACCGTGGTCTTGATGCCGATGCGTCCGAGGAAGCCCGACACCGCCGTGCTGATGGCCTCGTCGTTCACGTAGCGGTCGTTCGGCGTGTGCAGCGTGATCGCAAAGCCGTTCGGGTAGCCGGCCTCGGCCAGCAGTTTTTTCGCCTGCGCGGCATTGGCCTTCGGGTAGGCCGCGAAGCCCTTCTCGTAGCCGTGCACGAACGGCGGCGCGATGATGCCCGAGGGGTTCGACAGCCCGCGCATCACCGCCGCCTTGATCGCGTCGCGGTCGATCGCCAGGCCGATGGCCTCGCGCACCTTCGGGTCGGCCAGCGGGTTCTTGCCCTTCACGTCGGCGTACTTGAGTTCCTTCGCGCCCACGTTCAGGCCCAGGAAGATCGAACGGTTCTCGGGCCCTTCGGTCACGCGCAGGCGTTTGTCGGCCTTGAGCCGGCCCACGTCCTGCGCGGGCAGGTCCTGCACGAAATCGACCTCGCCCGACAGCAGCGCGGCCACGCGCGTGGCGGGCGACTTGATCGGCACGTAGACCAGCTCGGTCACGTCCAGCGGAAACTGGCCGCGGCCCCAGTACTGCGGAAACTGCTTGAGCACCGTGCGCGCATCGACCTCGCGCGAGGCCAGCACGTAGGGGCCGGTGCCGCTCTCGTTGCGGGTGGCGAAGTTCTCGGTCTTGCTGGCCACGTCCTGCGACTGCTCGGCCTTGTTCGCCTTGGCCCAGGCCTCGTTGAGGATGAAGAGGTTCGTGAGGTTGTTCGGGAAGATCAGGTTCGGGCCCTTGGTCTTGACCTGCACCGTGAGCGGATCGACCTTCTTCACTTCGGCCACCGACGACAGCAGCGACTTGAGCGCCGAGCTCGGCGCCTGTGCGCGCTGCAGCGAGAACACCACGTCGTCGGCCGTGAGCAGCGCGCCGTCGTGGAACTTGACGCCGGGGCGCAGCTTGAACTCCCACACCGTTGGATCGGCCGTGAGCTTCCACGAGGTGGCGAGCGCGGGCTGCAGCTTGCTGTCGGCGCCGCGCAGGATCAGCGGTTCGTAGATCTGGTGCAGCAGCCCGAAGTTGGTGCCGGTGTTGACCGCGTGCGGGTCGAGCGTGGCGGGGTCGGCGCTGCGCGCCCAGCGCACGGTTTCGGCGGCGGCAACAGGCGCCTGCAGCAGGCCGGCGGCCAGCAGGGCCGCGGTCAGGAGTGGTCGGAACATGGAATCCCTCGGGTGTTCTTTGGAAGAGAAGACAGGCGGACGGCCGCGCGGGGCGGCATCGTCCTGTGCCTGTGCGTGAGGGACTGTGCCCTGCCCCGCGCGGTCCCGAAAGAAGGACTCCGCATATGGAAATGCGGTGTCTGCAGCGTAGCGATGAACAGGGCGCTACGCCCTCGCCGCCAGCCGCTTCAGCCGCAGCCCGCCCCACACCGCCAGCAGCACGCTCGCACCGAACACCCAGCCCGACAGCGCGCCGGCCATCGTGCCCGACAGCAGATTGCCGACCGTGCAGCCCAGCCCGGTCATCGCGCCCCACCCCAGCAGCACGCCGCCGCCGAGGCCACGCACGACCTGCCCCACGCTCGGCCACGCGGGCCTGAACTGCCCGCTCGCGAGCGCCGCGGCCAGCGCGCCCGCGACGAGGCCGCCGACCAGCAGCGCGTTGGGCGTCTGCCAGAGGCTTTCGACCACCGCCGTGACGCAGCCGCCGAAGCCGTCGAGCCCGTCCAGGCGCTGAGGCAGCAGGCTGTGCGCGTTGCCGAGGTCGCGCGCGACGCTGCCCAGCGCGGCAGTCACACCCAGCGGACGCAGCCGCAGCACCACGATCACAGCGATCGCGCCGACTGCGAGGCCGCCCCACGCATACGGCCAACGCCCGTGCAGCAGGCGGCGCGCCGCGTCGATGAAGCTGCGCGGTGCGGGCAATGCAGCCTCGCCCGCCGGCAGCTTGCGCCAGAGCCAGGCGCTCAACGCCGCGAGCACCACCAACTGCAGCGCGGCCGAGCCCGCATAGCCCAGGTGGTGCGGCAACCACACCACGGGCGCTGTGGCGATGGTGGCGCTGTAGAGCCAGTTCCAGCTGCTGAACCCCAGCAGGAACCCCGCACCGGCACCGAGCAGCGCGAACGGCGCAGTCGGCGAGCCTTCGCCCAGCCGGTACCAGTGCGCGCTGATGCACGAGCCCGACACCACCATGCCCGCGCCGAAGGCCAGCCCCGCGAGCACCAGCGCGCCGCTGACCGGCCCGATGTGCGCATCGGGCGGCAATCGCCCGGGCTGGGGCACGGGCAGCCAGCCCGTCATGACGACGTGCATGCCCACGGTGCCGACCGCCAGCGCGGCCACGATGGCCAGCAGGCCGCGTGCATCGCCGCCTTCGAAGTAGTCGCGCGCATGGCAGTAGAAGCAGAAACGCGAGCGCTGCAGCACCACGCCGAGCACCGCGCCCAGCCCGAGCGCGAACGCCAGCGCACGGCCGCCGCTGCGCTCGCCCAGCAGGTGCACGCCGGCGCCGACCAGCAGCAACACCACGACCGCAGCGGCCAGGCCTGTGCGAGAAAGCGGCGCAGGCGCCGCATGGATTGACGAAGCGGACATGCCCCGGTCCCTCTTTCTTGGGTCCAAAAAAAAGCGAGCCCGAGGGCTCGCCCAATGTCGCTCATCAGAGAGGCCGCGAGGTCCCTCCAACGCCGACTCACCTCGAACTCATCTCACCTCAACTCAATCATTTGGACGCCCACACCGTGCCGGCCGGGTTGTTGACCGGCACGCCGACGGCGTTGCCGTACTCGGTCCACGAGCCGTCGTAGTTGCGCACGTTCTTGTAGCCCAGGATCTTGTGCAGCGCGAACCAGGTGTGGCTCGAGCGCTCGCCGATGCGGCAGTAGGTGATGGCCGGCTTGCTGCCGTCGATGCCCACGGCCGCGTAGATCGCCTTCAGCTCGGCGGCCGACTTGAAGGTGCCGTCTTCGTTCACCGCGCGGCCCCAGGGCACATTGGCCGCGCCGGGCACGTGGCCCGCGCGCACCGCCAGCTCGGCGGCGCCCGCCGGCGCGAAGATCTTGCCGCTGTATTCGTCGGCCGAACGGATGTCGACCAGCTTCGCGTCGGAGCGGCCCTCGGCCACGGCCAGCACGTCGGCCAGCCGCGCGCGCAGCTGTGGGTTGGGCTGCGTCACCTTGAAACGCGTGGCGACGTGTTCGGGCGCGCGGTTGTCGAGCACGCGGTTCTCGGCCTCCCACTTCTTGCGCCCGCCGTCGAGCAGCTTCACGTTCTGCACGCCGTACTGGTCGAACACCCAGGCACCCCAGGCGGCGAACCAGTTGTTGGTGTCGCCGTAGAGGATCACGGTGGTGTCCTTGTCGACACCGGCCGCCGACAGCAGCTTCTCGAATTCCGCCTGGCTCACGATGTCGCGGCGCACGCGGTCGTTGAGGTCGTTGTGCCACGAGAAATTCACCGCGCCCGGAATGTGGCCGCGCTCGTACAGGCCCGGGTTCACGCTGACCTCGATCACGCGCAGCTTCGGGTTGCGCAGGTTCTTCCCGAGCCAGTCGGTGGAGACCAGCGGGCCGCTGCCGTCGGCCGAGGCCTGCGCGAAGGCCGACGGTGCGGTGGCCAGGAAGGTCAGCGTGGCGAGGGACGCGGCGCGCCACCATCTGCTGAAGATCGACATGCGGGACTCCTTGTGTTGAATGGAAGACATCAGAAACAGATCAGAGCGAACTCTAGGCAGGCCACGCGCGATCACCAACGAAGCGTTTGCGATAAGCGCATGCGCAAAGCGTCTGAGGCTCAGGCGAGTGCGACTTCCTTGTGAGGGAGTTCGGCGCGCACGCGCCAGCCCAGTTCGGGCGCGATGCGCACCGCCAGGTCGTCCAGGATCTGTTCGTAGGCCTCGCTGTCGAAGTTGTAGGGCAGCTCCACGCGCAGTTCGCTCACCAGCGGCAGCACCGGGTCGCGGTGCAGGTGCTCGAGGATCTCGTCGACGCTGCCCACGAGGTCGCCGGCGAACAGCGTGCGGCGCTCGCCCTGTGGCGACAGCGTGCGTTCGACGCGGCTCGCTGCGAACGCGCGGTAGCGCCGCCGCGTGGCCGCATCGGCGCCGTCGAGCGGCACGATCACGCGGCCCAGCGCGATCCGCCCGCGCCGCGCGCCCGGCACTTCACTGGCGCGGTAGCGCTCGACCAGGCCGGTCTGCGCCTCGAGGAAGTCGTCGGTGGTCTCGCCCGTGAGCACATTGCCCAGCAGCAGGTGAAAGCCGTTGCGCCCCGCCCATTCGGCCGAGCGCAGCGACCCGCCGCCGTACCAGAGCCGCCCGACGAGGCCGGGCGCATAGGGCTGCACACGCGGACGCACGCGCCCGCCGGCCGATTCGACCACCGTGTCCTCGTCGCCCAGCAGCACGTCTTCGAGGTTGGCCCGCAGCCGCGCCACGCGCTTGTGCGTGAAGTCGACCGTGGCCGGCGGTGCGTCCTGGAAGCGACCGCCCAGCAAGGCGCCGTGCGGCGGCGCGCCCGCGCTCAGGCCCACCTGCAGGCGCCCGCGCGAGAGCACGTCGACGGTGGCCAGGTCTTCGGCGAGCCGGAACGGGTTTTCGTAGCCCATCTGGATCACGGCCGCGCCGAGTTCGATGCGGCGCGTGCGCTGCGTGGCGGCGGCCAGGAAGGTCGGTGCCGACGACACGGCGCGCTCCAGGTGGCGCTGGCGCACCCAGGCGCTGTCGAAGCCGCGCCGCTCGCCGAATTCAAAGAGCCGCAGCGCGGCCTCGAGGCCCGCGTGCGGGTCGGCCTCGTCGTAGTTGCCGGGCGTGAGAAAACCGATGTGATGGATGGTCATGGTCGTGTCGCTCGCAGGGTCAGAACTTCGGCAACCCCGGCGGGTTGACCTCCGATTTCGGCAGCGCCTCTTCGGCCAGGCGCCAGCGCGCGAGTGCCTTGGCGTAGGTGCCGTTGCGGATCAGGCCATTGGCCGCGGTGGTGAGCGCCACGGCCAGCCCGCTGCCCTTGCGCGTGGCCACGGCCACGTCCGACTTCAGCGGCCAGCCCGCGTTCACGGTGCCGGCCAGCCGCAGCTGCCCGTTCTTCGCAGCCTCGTAGGCCTGCGGTGCGTTGGGGTTGAAGTTGGCGTCGACGCGCTTCGTCGTCACCGCCAGCCAGCGTGTCACATCGTCGTCGTAGTACTGGATCGACACCGGCTTCAGGCCCGCCGCCACGTTCTGCCGGTCCCATTCGAGCAGGATGCGCTCCTGGTTGGTGCCCGCACCGGTCGTGAGCTTCAGGCCCGCCACGTCCTTCGGCTCCTTGATCGACTGGATGGCGCTGTCGGTGCGCACGTAGAAGCCGTGCAGCCCGAGCCGGTAGGTCGAGAAGTCGAACTTCTCCTTGCGTTGCTCGGTCACGCCCACGTTGGAGATCACGGCGTCGTACTTGCCCGAGCTCAGGCCCAGCGGCCAGTCGGCCCAGGCGACGGGCCGCAGCTCCAGCTTCAGGCCCAACGCCTCGGCGATGAGGTGGGCAAAGTCGGGGTCGAAGCCCACCACCGTCTTCGCGTCGGTGGCATAGGTGGAGATCGGCGGCGCGAACGGCGCGATGGCAATGGTCAGCACGCCCTCCTTCACGAACTTGAAGCTCGGTGGAATGGCGTTGACGGCCTCGGCGTCCTTGCCGGTGTGCAGGCGGCCCTTCTGCTCGGGGCTGAAGTCGAAGGCGTCGGCGGCGTGCGCCGGCGCGAACGCCATCAGCCCGAGGGCGGCCAGCGCCCCCAGTGTCTTCTTGAGCGACATGGTCCCCTCCCCTCAGTTCTTCGGCAGGCCGGGCGGGTTGGTGCGCGCCACCTCGATGGCCTCGGACGCCAGGTTCCAGCGCGACAGCGCCTTGCCGTAGTTGCCGTTCTTGATCTGCGTGTTGAGCGCGAGCGTCACGGCCTCGGCAATGCCCGAGCCCTTGCGCGAGGTGACGGCGATCTCGGCGTTGAGCGGCCAGCCGCCCGACACCAGGCCCGCGAGCCGGGTCTTGCCGTCGCGCGCCTCGTAGGCGGCGATGGCGTTGGGGCCCACGTAGGCATCGGCACGGCCCGACTGGATGGCCAGGCGCTGCACCACATCGTCGTCGTAGTACTGGATCTCGATGGGCTTCAGGCCGGCGGCCAGGTTCTGCTTGTTCCAGCGCAGCAGGATCTGCTCCTGGTTCGTGCTGGCCGTCACGATGAGCTTCAGGCCCGCGATGTCCTTGGGCTCCTTGATGGCGCCGAGCTTGCTGTCCGACTTGACGTAGATGCCGAGCTGGTCGTTGCGGTAGGTCGAGAAGTCGAACTTCTCCTTGCGCTCCTCGGTCACGGTCACGTTGGACACCACCACGTCGAACTTGCCCGACTGCAGGCCCAGCGGCCAGTCGGCCCAGGCGGTGGACACCAGCTCCAGCTTGCGCCCCAGGCTGTCGGCCACGAGCTGCGCGATGTCGGGCGCGTTGCCCACGGGCGTCTTGGTGTCGGTGGCGTAGGCCGCGAACGGCAGCCGGCCGGTGGTGGTGCCCACGACGAGCACGCCTTCCTTGAGGAACTTGAAGTCCTTCGCGAGCCGCACGGCCTCGTCGATCTTCTGCGCGCGCGGGCGGCCCGGCTGCTCGGGGCTCAGGTCGGGCGCCGGGGCGGTCTGGGCCGTGGCGGCCAGGGGCAGCAAGGCCGCAAGAAGAACAGTCAGGAGATGGCGTCGATGGGTCATGAAAGCGGTCGGTTTGAAAAATGGGAAACGAGAAAAACTCAGAGCACCTTGGCCAGAAACTCGGCCGTGCGCGGGTGCCTCGGTGCGTTGAACACCTGCTCGGGCGTGCCGGTCTCGAGGATGCGGCCCTGCTCCATGAAGACCACGGTGTCGGCCACCTCGCGGGCAAAGCCGATCTCGTGCGTCACGATGACCAGCGTGGTGCCGGAGCTCGCGAGCTCCTCGATCACCGCGAGCACCTCGCCCACCAGCTCGGGGTCGAGCGCCGAGGTGGGCTCGTCGAACAGCAGCACCTTGGGCTTGAGCGCCAGCGCCCGCGCAATGGCCACGCGCTGCTGCTGGCCGCCCGAGAGCTGGCGCGGGTAGGCGTCCTTGCGGTCGGCCAGGCCGACGCGGGCCAGCAGGTCGGTGGCCAGCGCCTCGGCCTCGGCGCGCGGCAGGCCGCGCACCGACTGCGGCGCCTCGACGATGTTCTCCAGCACCGTGAGGTGCGGGAACAGATTGAAGTTCTGGAACACCATGCCCACGTCGACGCGGCGCGTGAGGATGTCCTTCTCGTGCAGCTCGTACAGCGTGTCGGCGTCGCGCCGGTAGCCGATGAGTTCGCCGTCGATGGCAATGAAGCCGTCGTCCACGCGCTCCAGGTGATTGATGGTGCGCAGCAGCGTCGACTTGCCCGAACCCGAGGGGCCGAGGATCACGGTGACGCTGCCGCGCGGCGCGGTGAAGGTCACGTCGTCGAGCACCTGCAGCGCGCCGAAGCGCTTGGACACGCCGTGGATCGTCACCTCGCCGCCGGGGGCGCGCGAGCCGTTCCAGCGCGGCACCTGCGCGGGGGCCGGCGCCGGTGCCGACACGGGCACCACCGGCGCCCTGCCCCGCGCCCACAGCCCGTGCACCACGCCGCTCAGCCACGAGCGCGGCGCATGGCGCAACGCCCCGCGCGAGAAATGCCGCTCGATGTAGTGCTGCGCCACCGACAGCACGGTGAGGATCACGAGGTACCACACGGTCGCCACCATGAGCAGCGGAATCACTTCCAGGTTGCGCCGGTAGATGATCTGGATCGTGTAGAACAGCTCGGGCAGCGCCAGGATGTAGAGGTTCGAGGTGCCCTTGGCCAGCCCGATGATGTCGTTGAAGGCCGTGGGCAGGATGCTGCGCATGGCCTGCGGCAGCACGATGCGCGAAGCCTGGCGCCGGCGCGAAAGACCCAGCGCGGCGGCTGCTTCAAGCTGCCCCTGGTCCACCGACAGGATGCCCCCGCGCACGATCTCCGAAGCGAAGGCCGCCTGGTTCAGCGTGAGTCCCAGCAGCGCCGCCACGAAGGGGCTGATGAGCTGCGTGGTCGGGTACGAGAAGAATGTGAGGTCGGTGAACGGCACGCCCAGCGACACGGTCTCGTACAGGTAGCCCAGGTTGTTGATGATCAAGAGCAGCACGATCACCGGCACCGAACGGAAGAGCCAGGTGAACACCCAGGCCAGCCGCGCCAGCAGCGGCGAGCGCGACACCCGCGCCAGCGCCAGCCCCGTGCCGAAGAAGAAGCCCAGCACCGCGCCCAGCGCCGTGAGCAGCAGCGTGCGGCCCAGGCCGGCCAGCACCGGCTCCGAGAAGAACCACTGCGCGAACACCGGCCAGCCCCAGCGCGGGTTGGTGAGCACCGAATGCAGCACGAGGCCGATCACCGCCACCGCGAAGACGGTGCCGACGGTGCGCGCCGGGTAGGTTGCGGGCACGATGCGAAAGTGCGAGTAGTCGCCCTTGGCGGGCGGTGCTGCATCGCTGCGGCGCAGGGGTGCCGTGGGGGTACGAGGCTCCGGACCGGCGTCGAGCACGGTGGTCGTGTTCATCGCGACACCGCCCCGCTCAGCGCCGTACCCACGCGGCCTTGCGTGGCCCACTGCGCCAGGTGCTTCTCGAACGGCAGCTTGCGCGGCGTCTCGGGGTCGGCGTCGTCGGTAAAGAGCGCCGTGTAGCCGTGGCTGCGGTACAGGCCCACGGCCTCGGGCTGGCGAAAGCCCGTCGTGAGGTAGATGCGCTCGTAGCCCTGGCGCAGCACCTGCGCCTCCAGCTCGGCCAGCACGCGGCTGGCCAGGCCCTGGCGGCGCAGCGCGCCGTGCGTCCACACGCGCTTGAGTTCGGCGGTGCGCTCGTCGTGGCGCATGAAGGCGCCGCCGCCGATGGCGATGCCGTCGCGCAGCAGCAGCACGAAGTTGCCGTGCGGCGGCGCAAACACCTCGGGTGGGTAGCGGTCGATCTCGCGCGGCGCGCCGGGTTCGCGCAGCACGTCGCCGTAGCGGCTGTCGTACTCGAAGGTGAGCCCTTCGATCAACGGCCGGGCCAGCGGGTCCAGCGGCGTGGTGTAGACAAACTGTTCGCTCATGGGGTGGTTTCCTGCAAGTCGCCGTCGGCGGAAAGAAAGCGCTCGGCCAGCCGGGCCCAATACACGGCCGCGGGCGCGAGGATCGCGTCGTTGAAGTCGTAGCGCGGGCTGTGCAGCGAGGCGCTTTCGCCGTTGCCGAAGAACACGTAGCTGCCGGGACGCGCCTGCAGCATGTAGGCGAAGTCTTCGCTGGCGGTGCGCGGACGGAAGGCCGGGTCGACCCGCTGCGCGCCGAAGGTGTCCAGCGCCACGGCGCGCGCGAAGGCGGTTTCTTCCGCGTGGTTGACCACCGGCGGAAAGCCCGGCCGGTAGTCCACCTCAGCCTGCGCGCCGAAGCTCTCGGCCTGCGCCCGTGCCAAGGCGGGAATGCGCTGTGCCAGCAGTGCGCGCACTTCGGGCTTGAACGAGCGTGCCGTGAGCTTGAGCTCGACCGTGTTCGGAATCACGTTGGAGGCCTCGCCGCCGTGGATGGAGCCCACCGTGATCACGCCCATGTCCAGCGGATCGACGTTGCGCGACACCACGGTCTGCAATGCTGCGATCAGGTGCGCGCTCGCCACCACGGGGTCGACCGTCTCGTGCGGCTGCGCGCCGTGGCCGCCCTTGCCGCGCACCGTGATGTGGGCCTGGTCGATGGCCGCCATCGCGGGCCCGGTGACGCAGCCCACATGTCCCGTGCTGACGCCGGGCCAGTTGTGCAGGCCGAAGACGGCGTCGCACGGGAAGCGCGTGAACAGGCCCTCGTCGATCATCTTCTTGGCACCCGCGCCAAGTTCTTCGGCGGGCTGGAAGATCAGGTGCAGCGTGCCGCGAAAGCTGCCCGCCTCGGCCAGGAAGCGCGCCGCCGCGAGCAGGATCGCCGTGTGGCCGTCGTGGCCGCAGGCATGCATCACGCCCGCGTTCTCGCTTGCGTACGGCAGGCCCGTGGCTTCCTGGATCGGCAGCGCGTCCATGTCGGCGCGGATGCCGAGGCTGCGCCCCGGTCCGCGCCGCAGCGTGCCCACCACGCCGGTGCCGGCCAGGCCGGTCGTGACCTCGTAGCCCCAGGCCGCGAGCCGCTCGGCCACGACGGCCGAGGTGCGGTGCTCCTTGAACGACAGCTCGGGGTGCTGGTGGATGTCGCGCCGCAGCGCAATGAATTCGTCGCCGTAGCCGGCAATGGTCGATTCGACGCGGTGGATGTCCTTGAGGGCCGGTCGTGGCAGCGCGGCGCCCATCAGGCGGCCTTGCGCTCGGCGGTGGCGCCGCCCTGCGGCGCGGCATGGCGGCTCGCCTTGCGCGGCAGGCCCAGGTGGTCGCGCAGGGTCTGGCCGGGCAGCGTGCGCTGGTAGCGACCGCGCGCCTCCAGCGCAGGAATCACGAACTCGATGAAGTCGTCCAGGCCCTGCCCCAGCACCGGAAAACCGAGGATGAAGCCGTCGGCCGCGCCCTCGTCCACCCAGCGGATGATCTCGTCGGCGATGCGCTCGCCCGTGCCCACGAACTGCGTGCGCGGCGTGGCGACTTCGAGCGCCACCTCGCGCAGCGTCTGGCCCTTGGCTTTTGCATTCGCCTTGATGCGGTCGGTGGTCGAGCGGAAGCTGTTGCGGCCGATCTCGCCCAGCTCGGGGAACGGCGCATCCAGTGGGTACTGGCTGAAGTCGTGGTGGTCGAAGAAGCGGCCCAGGTAGGCCAAGGCCTCCTCGACCGTCAGCAGTGCGCGGATGGCGAGGTACTTGGCCTCGGCCTCGGCTTCCGTGGCCGCCACCACCGGGCCGATGCCTGGGAAGATCTTCACGTCATCGGCCTGCCGCCCCTGCGCCACGGCGCTGGCCTTCACCTGCTTGAGGAAGGCGCGCGTGTCTTCGAGCGAGGGCGAATGGGTGAACACCGCGTCGGCGTACTTGCCCGCCAGGCCGATGCCCGCGTCCGACGAGCCGGCCTGGAAAATCACCGGCTGGCCCTGCGGCGAGCGCTGGATGTTCAGCGGCCCCGCCACCTGGAAGAAGCGGCCCTTGTGGTCCAGCGTGTGCAGCTTGTCGCGGTCGAAGAACTGGCCACTCTCGCGGTCGCGCACGAAGGCGTCGTCGTCCCAGCTGTCCCACAGGCCCTGCGTCACGGCCAGGTACTCGTCGGCGATCTCGTAGCGCAGCGCGTGCTCGGGGTGGGCGCGGCTGTAGTTCTTCGCGCTGCCTTCCAGCGGCGTGGTCACCACGTTCCAGCCCGCGCGCCCGCCGCTGATGAGGTCGAGCGAGGCGAACTGCCGCGCCACCGTGAACGGGTCGCTGTACGAGCTGGAGATGGTGCCCGCCAGGCCGATCTTCGTGGTGACGGCGGCCAGCGCCGACAGGATCGAGATCGGCTCGAAGCGGTTGAGGAAGTGCGGGATCGACTTCTCGTTGATGTAGAGCCCGTCGGCCACGAACGCGAAGGCGATGCCCGCGGCCTCGGCCTTCTGCGCGCTGCGGATGAAGAAGTCGAGGTTGACGCTGGCATCGGCCGGGCCGCCCGGATGCTTCCACGCATTCATGTGGCTGCCGGCCCCTTGCAGCATGACGCCGAACTGGATGTTGCTCATGACGATCGTTCTTGTGATGGGAAAGGAAGGAAGAAGGAGCTCAGGCCAGTGCGGGCTCGCGGGCCTGCGCCAGCAGCTCGACCGCCGTGGCGCGCGCGCCGAAGTCCGCCACCGGGATGTCGATCACGAACTCCTCGATGCCGTGGCGTGCGCTGAGGGCCTCGAGCGCGTCGCGCACCTCGTCGCCGGTGCCGGCGATGACATGCGGGCGGCGCTCCTCGGTGCGGTAGTCGCTGGCGCCGGCCTGCCGCGCGAACTCGGCGGCGGCTTCGAGGCTGGGCAGGTTCACGCTCTGGCCCGTGGGCAAGGTCACGCGGAAGCTGCGCAACGCGCCCACGCGCTCGGCGGCCTCGTCGTGCGTCTCGGCGGCGAAGGCGAACAGCGCGAGCAGCGGCGCGCGGCCGGTTGCGCCGCGGTAGGCGTCGATCGATTGCCCGATGTTCACGGGGTCGCCGTTGAAGTGGCCCGCATAGACGAACTGCCAGCCCAGCCGCGCCGCGAGCAGCGCACTCTCGGGGCTGCCGCCGAGCAGCACGCGCTGCGGCGCCACCGGCGGGAACGGCGTGGCCACGGCGCCGGCCAGCACATGGTCGGCGGGCACGCCGTCGTGCAGGAAGGCATCGAGCTCGCGCAGGCGCGCTTCGAAATCGAGGGCCTTCGCCTTCGCCGGATCGTGCAGCGATTGCAGCGCCTTGCTGGTCAGCGGCAGGCCGCCCGGCGCCTTGCCGATGCCCAGGTCGACACGGCCCGGCGCCAGCGAGGCCAGCACCTTGAAGGTCTCCGCGACCTTGAACGGGCTGTAGTGCTGCAGCATGACGCCGCCGGTGCCGATGCGGATGCGCGAGGTCTTGGCCAGCAGGTGCGAGGCCAGCACCTCGGGCGCCGAACCCGCGTAGGTGCGGTTGCCGTGGTGCTCGGCCAGCCAGTAGCGGCGGTAGCCCAGCCGTTCGGCGCGCCGGGCCAGCGCGATGGTGTGCTGGAACGCCTGCGCGGCGTCGGCACCTTCGGGGATCAGGCTCTTGTCGAGCAGGGAGAGCGAGTAGGACACGGTGTTCGGCGATGGCGCAGTGGAAGCGGGTGTGCTTCAAATTCTGCGAGCCATCACGCGGGCCGTTTGCGCTGAATTCCTCTATCGATATCTGGAATCTGCGGGGTCGCGCGGCTCACCAGGCATAGGGCAACAGCGCCGCCACCGCCGTGGCGTGCAGCCTCCTGCGCACGCGCAGCGGCACGTGGCCATGCGGTGCGCGGCGTGCCACTTCATGCGGCGACGGCGTTGCAATGCACCAGGCGATGGCGGTCAGCGCGAGGACGTGGCGGGCCTGTGCGGCCGGGGATGAAGAGGCGACGGTGTGCAGTGGCATGGCGGGCGGTTTCCCTGGTTCGATGCCGCCGATTCTGCGAAGCGCATCCGCCGTTGCCAACGACGGATTGCGAATGTCCTGATGCGGTTTGCATCGCATCCGCGCGCCCAAAGGTGTTGCCCCGCCCCCCGTGCACTGGCTACGATGGGCACGCAACCACCCAAGGAGCAGCCGCCATGTCGAACCATGTCTACAAGTCGCTCGAGCTGACGGGCTCGTCCAAGACCAGCATCGAGGACGCGGTGCAGACCGCCATCGCGAAGGCGCACGAGACGGTGCGCAACATCCAGTGGTTCACCGTCACCGAGACGCGCGGCCATGTGGTCGACGGCAAGGTCGCGCACTGGCAGGTGACGGTGAAGATCGGCTTCACGCTCGAGTAGCCGCAACGCGGCCTTGACGGGTCAGGCGCGCAGCGCCGAGGTGCCGTCGTAAATATAGCGGCGCGACCACGGGAGCGTGCTTGCCGCCCTGCCCGCCTTGCGCCCGACGATCTGGTAGATCGCCACGTCGTCGTTCTCGAAGGCGTAGGCGCAGCCCGCGAGGTAGATGCGCCAGATGCGGAACTTCTCTTCGTCGACGAGCGCACGCGCCTCGTCGGCACGGGCCTCGTAGGCGTCGCTCCAGTGACGCAGCGTCTGTGCGTAGTGGCGGCGCAGGTTCTCCACGTCGAAAGCCTCGAGCCCGCCCTGCTGCATGGCCTGCAGCGCCAGGCTGATGTGCGGCAGCTCGCCGTTGGGGAACACGTAGCGGTCGATGAAGTCGCCGCCACCGTACGACACGCCGCCGCCCTCGGGGTCGGACGAGGTGATGCCGTGGTTCATGACGATGCCGTCGTCGGCCAGCAGCTGTTGCACGCGCTTGAAGTACTCGGGCAGGTTCTTGCGGCCCACATGCTCGAACATGCCGACGCTGGTGATGCGGTCGAACTGGCCGGTCACGTCGCGGTAGTCCTGCAGGCGGATCTCGATGCGGTCTTGCAGGCCGGCGGCCTTCACGCGTTCGGTCGCGAGGTCGAACTGGTTCTGCGACAGCGTGACGCCGACGCAGCGCGCGCCGAACTTCTGCGCCGCACGAATGACCAGTGCGCCCCAACCGCAGCCGATGTCGAGCAGCGTCTGCCCGGGCTGGAGTTCGATCTTGGTGAGGATGTGATCTATTTTCTTCAGCTGCGCGGTGGCCAGGTCTTCGTCGCCGTTCTCGAAGTAGGCGCACGAATAGACCATGTTCGCGTCGAGCCAGAGTTGGTAGAACGCGTTGGACACGTCGTAGTGGTACTCGATCGATTTCTTGTCCGACGACTTGGTGTGCGCGAAGTAGCGGGCCATGCTTTGCAGCGCGCCGCCGGGCTTGTCGAGTGAGGTCTTCGCCAGGCCGTAGGCGATGTCGATCACGTCGCTGAGCTTGCCTTCGATGTCGATCTTGCTCTTGACATAGGCCTCGCCCAGGTTGTCGAGCGTGGGCTGCAGCATCAGCGACAGCGCCGCGGGCGATTTCACGTGCAGCGTGACCGCCGGCCCGCTGAAGTCACCGAAGTCGTAGGACTGGCCGTCCCACAAGGTGAGCCGCGCGGGCAGGTTGGCCCGTGCGCGGACCGCGGCGCTCCACTGCGCCAGCTTCTTTTCCCAAAGCATGCATCTCTCCGAGTTGTTGAGTAGTCCCGCCTCCACGGGCGGACGGGTGCTGCAGCGAACAAAACGATAGCGAGAATTTGCGAAACCTGCATTTCCACGACGACGCAAGAAATCGCGGCAGGTGCTATGTTGAAAGACCCCTCGCGCGGGGCCCCGGGCCTACGCGGCTTCCATCGAAGTCGCGTCGTTGCCGGCCTCGCCGAGCCAGCGGCGCTTGTCGCGCAGCGGCGGCGCGCCGAACATGCGACCGTACTCGCGCGCGAACTGCGAGGGGCTTTCGTAGCCCACGTTGTGCGCGGCGCTGGCCACGTCGGTGCCGGCGATCAGCATCTGGCGGCGCGCCTCCTGCAGGCGCAGCTGCTTCTGGTACTGCAGCGGGCTCATCGCCGTCACGGCCTTGAAGTGGTGGTGGAACGACGACACGCTCATGTGCACCGCGCGCGCCATGTCTTCCACGCGCAGCGACTGCGCGTAGTTGGTGCGCAGCGCGCTGATGGCTTTCGCGATGCGCTGCGTGTGGCTGTCGTGCAGCGCGATCTGGCGCAGTCGCGCGCCCTCGCCGTTCACCAGCAGGCGGTACATGATCTCGCGCTTGATGAGCGGCGCCATGATCGGAATGTCTTCGGGCGTGTCGAGCAGCCGCAGCAGACGCAGCACGGGCTCCAGCACCGGCATGGCGATGCGGTTGACGTACATGCCGCGCGAGGCCGGCGCGTTGGCCTTGGCCGGCAGCTTTTCGTCGCCGATGAGGTCGCCGATTTCATCGAGCGCCAGCTCCAGCCGCACGCCCAGGTAGGGCTCGTTCTCGCTGGTCACGCACACCTGGCCGCACACCGGCAGGTCGACCGAGGTGACGAGGTAGTTCATGGGGTCGTACACGTAGATGTCGTCGCCCACGATGATCCGCTTGGAGCCCTGCGCGATGAGGCCCAGCGCCGGCGTCGCGAAGCCGTGCTTGGGGCCGTCGGGCTTGCTGATGCAGTGCACCTGCAGGCCGGGCACGGCGCATTCGACCGTGCCGTCCTGCCCGCGCGTGATGTGACGGATGAGCTGCACCAGCTTTTCGCGGGCGGCATCGAGTTCGGGTTCCAGCGGCATCGGCATGGCGAGGACGGTGGCGGTGTCGGGGGTTTCATCAGACATGGGTAGGCCTCTGACAAAGGAGAGCGGCCGCGGTAGCAGCCATGGAGGATTGGGCTGCCCGCAGCTTAGCGTCGCATCCTCTCCTTCGCACGGCCTGCGCACGAGGTCTGGAGAAATAGGCAAAGACTTTGCAGAAACGCGCTCGCCCGCCGGGGCGCGCCGGCGGGATACTTTTTCGCAACCGCCGGCCACCCGTCAGGCCGGACGGCCCCTCCCCACCCAAAGGACAACTTTCGATGCAATACCGCCAATTCGGCCGCACCGGCCTCCTGGTTTCCGAACTCTGCCTCGGCACGATGACCTTCGGCGGCGCGCCGGGCATCTGGGACCACATCGGCCAGCTGCAGCAAGGCGAGGCCGAAGGCCTCATCGCCCGCTCGCTCGACGCCGGCATCAACTTCATCGACACGGCCGACGTGTACTCCGAGGGCCTGTCCGAAACCATCACCGGCCAGGCGCTGAAGAACCTGAAGGTGCCGCGCGACCGTGTGGTGGTCGCCACCAAGGTGCTGGGCGAAACCGGCAGCAAGGGCGTGAACTCGGCCGGCGCCTCGCGCTACCACATCATGGACGGCGTGAAGGCCAGCCTGAAGCGGCTGCAGCTGGACCACATCGACCTGTACCAGATCCACGGCATCGACCCGATCACGCCCATCGAGGAAACGGTGCGCGCGCTCGACGACCTCGTGCGCCAGGGCCACGTGCGCTACGTGGGCGTGTCGAACTGGGCCGCGTGGCAGATCGCCAAGGCGCTGGGCATCGCCGAGCGCGACCGGCTGGCGCGCTTCGAGTCGCTGCAGGCCTACTACACCGTGGCCGGGCGCGACCTGGAGCGCGAGCTGGTGCCGATGCTGCGCAGCGAACAGCTCGGCCTGATGGTCTGGAGCCCGCTGGCCGGCGGCCTGCTCAGCGGCAAGGTCGACCGCCACACCGCCACCGCGCAAGGCAGCCGCCGCGCGAGCTTCGACTTTCCGCCGGTGAACGTGGAACGCGCCTACGACTGCATCGACCTCATGCGCCAGTTCGCCGAGCCGCGCGGCGTGTCGGTGGCGCAGATCGCGCTGGCCTGGTTGCTGCACCAGCCGGTGGTGACCAGCGTGATCGTCGGCGCCAAGCGCATCGACCAGCTGGACGACAACATCGCCGCCACCGAGGTGCGGCTCACGGCCGACGAGCTCGCGGCGATCGACAAGGCCAGCGCGCTGGCGCCCGAGTACCCGGGCTGGATGCTGGCGCGTCAGGGCGGCGTGCGCGCCCAGCGGCTGGCCGATTCAGGCCGTCGCGGCTGACACGAGCGGGGCCTCGGTGCGACGCGCGGCATGGGCCGCGCTGGCCCGCAGCGCGCGCAGGTCGAGGTGTTCGGCGGCGCGCGCCGCCGAGGGCGCGGCCAGGTGCGGCACCACGCCCAGCAGCGGCGCACCGAGCCGGGCGCGCAGCGTCTGCAGGTTGCCTTCGGGCGAAAGCATCTGCGGCTCGACCACGCTCGCGACCCAGCCGGCCAGCACCAGCCCGCGCGCGCGGATCGCCTCGGCGGTGAGCAGCGCATGGTTGAGGCAGCCCAGCCGCAGCCCGACCACGAGGATCACGGGCAGGCCCAACGCCACCGCGAGGTCGGCGGTGTCGAGGTCGTCGCCCAGCGGCACGCAGAAGCCGCCCACGCCTTCCACCACCACCGCATCGGCCTGCGCCGACAGCCGCTCGAAGGCATCGAGCAGCACGGGCAGCGCGACCTGCACGCCCTCTTCCCGCGCCGCCAGGTGCGGCGACATCGGCGCCTTCAGCACATAGGGGCAGCGCCAGGCCAGCGGCGCGTCGACGTTGCCGGCCGCCTGCAGGCGCTCGACGTCTTCGTTGCGCCATTCGCCGTCGATGGCATCGAGCCCCGCCGCCACCGGCTTCATGCCCACCGCACGCAGGCCCGAGGCGGCCAGCAGCGCGAGCATGGCGCTGCTCACCAGCGTCTTGCCCACGCCGGTGTCGGTGCCGGTAACGAACCAGCGGCGCTGTGTCGCTGTTGCCGCCGTCGTCATGCCGCCTCCGGCCACGGTTCGGCCAGGGCCTCGCCGAGCGCGCCGATGAGCCGCGCCACGTCGGCCTCGGTGTGGCTGGCCGACAGCGCGATGCGCAGCCGCGCGGTGCCGGCGGGCACCGTGGGCGGACGGATCGCGCCCACGCGCAGGCCGTGTGCGTCGAGCCGTTCCATGGTCTGCATGGCACGCGCGTTATCGCCCACGATGAGCGGCTGGATCGCGGTCGGCGAATCGGCCAGCCAGGCGCTGCCGTCGGCCGGCAGCACCTGCCTGAGGCCGTTGCGCAGCTGGGTGATGCGGGCGCGCAGCTGGGCGCGGCGGCGCATGCCCTCCTCGCCCTCGATGAGCGCGAGGCTGGTGAGCAGCGCATGCGCCACCGCTGGCGGCGCTGCCGTGGTGAAGATGTAGGGCCGCGCGCGCTGCACCAGGAAGTCGATCACCGTGCGGTGCGCCGCCACGAAGGCGCCCGACACGCCGGCCGCCTTGCCCAGCGTGCCGATCAGCACCAGCCGCTCCGAGCGCAGCGCCAGCGCCTGCAGCGCGCCGCGCCCGGTGGCGCCGAGCACGCCGAAGCCGTGCGCGTCGTCGATCACCAGCCAGGCGTCGTGCTGCTCAGCCAGCGCCAGCAGGCCCGCGACCGGGGCGATGTGGCCGTCCATGCTGAAGACGGCGTCGCTCACGATGATCTTGACCGGCGCGTCGCAGGCCGCCAGTTGCGCGTCGAGCGCCTGCAGGTCGCAGTGCGGGTAGCGTTCCACGCGGGCACGGGCCAGCCGCGCGCCGTCGATCAGCGAGGCGTGGTTCAGCGTCTCCGAGAAGATCACCGCCTCGCCGTCGCCCAGCGCCGACAGCACCGCCAGGTTGGCCATGTAGCCGGTGCAGAAGAACAGGCTGCGCGCATCGGGAATGTGCGGCGCCATCCATTCGCCCAGCCGCTCCTCGAGCTGCGCATGGGCGCGCGAGTGGCCCAGGATGAGGTGCGAGCCGCCGCTGCCCGTGCCGTAGCGCGCCGCGCCTTCGGCCAGCGCCTCGGCCAGCGCGGGGTGCGCGGCCAGGCCCAGGTAGTCGTTGCTGCTGAAGCCGAGCATGGTGCGCGGCGCGGCGGCGCCGGCCAGCGTGAGGATCTGCTCGGGCGCGCAGGCGGTCTCGGCGATCTGCCGGCGGCGGCGCAGCGAGCGCGCGTCGAGCGCGGTGATCTCGTCCTGCAGGCGTTCAAGCAAGCGCAGCATCGCGGGCTCCTTCTTCGGCGACGGCGCCGGATGCGGTGGTGACGGCTTCGAGCGTCGCGAGCGTGCCGTCCACCAGTTGATCGATCTCGCCGTCCGCAATGGCGTACGGCGGCATCAGGTACACGGTGGCGCCGATGGGCCGCATCAGCAGGCCGTGGTCGCGCGCCGCGAGGTGGAAGCGCTCGGCGAAGCGCACACCGGGCTCGCGCACGTCGAAGGCCGTGATCATTCCGCGCTGGCGCAGGTGGTCGATCGCTTGGCCGGCCAGCCCTTCGCGCAGCCGCGCCAGCAGGCGCGCGGACCGCGAGAGGTTGCGGTTCAGCGCGTCTTCCTGCTCGAACAGATCGAGCGTGGCGAGCGCCGCGCGGCAGGCCAGCGCGTTGCCGGTGTAGGAATGCGAATGCAGGAAGCTGCGCGCGGCGTCGTCGTCGACGAAGCTCTGGTAGATGGCCTCGCGCGTCATCACCAGCGCCAGCGGCAGGTAGCCGCCGCTGATGCCCTTCGACAGGCACAGGAAGTCGGGCCAGATGCCGGCCTGCTCGCAGGCGAAGAAGGTGCCGGTGCGCCCGCAGCCGACCGCGATCTCGTCGGCGATCAGGTGCACGCCGAAGCAGTCGCACAGCGCGCGCACGCGGCGCAGGTAGGCCGGGTCGTGCATCGCCATGCCGGTGGCGCACTGCACCAGCGGCTCGACGATCACGGCGGCGATGCTGTCGTGCTGCGCGGCCAGGAGCGCCTCGAGCTCGTCGGCGGCGCGGTTCGCCACGGCGGCGGCGTCTTCGCCGGGCCGCGCGGCGCGCGCGTCGGGCGAGGCCACGAGGTGCGCGCTGGCGAGCAGCGGTGCATAGGCGTCGCGGAACACGGGCACGTCGGTGACGTGCAGCGCGCCCAGCGTCTCGCCGTGGTAGCCGCCGCGCAGCGCGACGAAGCGGCGCTTGCCGGCGCGGCCCGCGTTGCGCCAGGCGTGGAAGCTCATCTTGAGCGCGATCTCCACGGCCGAGGCGCCGTCGGAGGCATAGAAGCAATGACCCAGCGCATCGCCCGTGAGCGCCGCCAGCCGCTCGGCCAGCTCGACCGCCGGCGCGTGCGTGCAGCCCGCGAGCATCACGTGCGGCAGCGTGTCCAGCTGCGCCTTCAGTGCGGCGTTGATCGCCGGGTGTGCATGGCCGAACAGGTTGACCCACCACGAGCTGGTGGCGTCGAGGTAGCGCCGGCCTTCGTGGTCGGTCAGCCAGACGCCCTCGCCGCGCGCGATGGGCAGCGGCGGCGCCACGTCGAGGCGGATGCTCTGGGTGCAGGGGTGCCAGACATGGCGGCGGCTGCGCTGCTGCCAGTCCGCGTTGGCACCGGCATCGGCACCTGCGGCGACTGGCGCGGTCGTGGGGGAGAAAACGTTCGAGGGAGGCACCCGCGCGTTCCTTTCTGGAGGGCAAGGCGGCGGATCGTATCGACGCGAACGCGCCCCGGCAAACGCCCGGAACGCGTGCGAAAAGAAGGCGGAATGACCGAGGTTGGGCGGTGTAGCGCGTGCGTTCCGGCCAACGTCGCGCAAGCTGGCGACTTCGTGCGGGGCCGCGCCGGCGCGGGGCCGATGCAAGTTGTCCGGCTGCCGTCACAGATGGCGAAGGAATGTCCGCTTTTCAGGGTGCGCGGTGGGTGGACTTCGCTTTTCGGACAGCCGATATGGCTGGTATTCGCAACCAGCCTCAGCCGCGCTTCTCGGCGTTGCGCTTGCGCCTGGCGGCGCCCTTCCTCGCGGACGCCGAGCGTTCGGCGGCGGTGCGGTTCGCCGCGGCGGCGCCACCCAGGCGGCCGCCCTTGCGCGAGGGGCCATGGTTCTCGGTCTTGCCGCGGCCCGAGCCGCTCTTCTTGCCGCCGCCGCTCTCGGCATTCACCGTGGCCCAGGCGCGGCGCTCGGCCTCGCCCTTGGCCACGCCGCGGTGCTCGTAGCCTGCCTCGATGTGCTCGGCCCTGCGTTTCTGCTTGTCCGTGTAGGACGACTTGTCGCCTCGTGGCATGTGCATCGCTCCTTCAGGTTGAGACGCTTCCCATGCTGGCCCATCGCCTTGTGCCGTGGGTCGGAAGAGGCAGGCGCTGCGCGTCAGCGCAGTCTGGCGCGCGAGCGGGTGCGCAAGGTGATCGAGTAGCGCAGCGCCTCGGTCGGTGCGATGGCGTGCTGCCAGGCCCAGCGCGCCGGTCCGCGCAGCAGGTACACGGAGCGCGGCTCGATGAGGAATTCGAGCGCGGCCGGCCCCGACGCGGGCGCGCCAGGCACATACGGCCGGAACTGCATCACCGCGTCGCCGCACAGCGAGACGCCGACGATGTCCTCGAAGTCGGGCACGTCGCGGTGCCAGCCCAGCGGCGTGCCGGGGCGGTACTCGGCGATCAGCACGTGGGTGAGGTCTTCGGGCGCCAGGCCGGCCCAGGCGGCGGCCTTCGCGCGCAGCGGGTGCAGCGCCTCGGGCAGCGGCGCGCCGGGCTTGAGGCGGTTGGTGTCGAAGTCGTAGCTGCCGCCGAAGCTGGTGCCGCGCCGGCGCGCCGTGTATTCCTTGTAGCGCATCTCCTTCAGCGGCAGGCCCTGCACGATGCGCAGCAGGCCGGCCTCCTCGTCGCGCGACAGGAACCCGGCTTCGTAGCGCAGGCCCTCGATGGCCGCCACGGGCGCCTCGCCGAACAGGTCGGGCTGGCCGGCGTGCTCAAGGCGTCGGGTGGCGCGCATCGTTTTCCCCGGCCTGCCCGGCCTCCCCGGCCAGCTGCACATGCCACCAGCGCGGCAGCAGCTCGCGGATCTCGGCGCGCGCGAAGCGGTCGTCGAGCAGGTGCAGCACGCCCGTGTCGGCCTCGGTGCGGATCACGCGGCCGGCGGCCTGCACCACCTTCTGCAGGCCCGGGTAGAGGTAGGTGTACTCGTAGCCCTTGCCGAAGCGCGACTGCATGCGCTCGCGCGTGATCTCGTTGAGTTCGTTGTATTGCGGCAGCCCCAGGCTGGCGACGAAGGCGCCGATGAGCCGGCTGCCCGGCAGGTCGATGCCTTCGCCGAAGGCACCGCCGAGCACGGCGAAGCCGATGCCCTGTCCGCCCTCTTCGAAGCGCGCGACGAAATCGTGGCGGTCGGTTTCGCGCATGCCGCGCGTCTGCGTCCAGACGGGCACGCCGGGGTGGCGCAGCGAGAACGCGGCGCAGGCCTTGTCCAGGTAGTCGAAGCTGCTGAAGAAGGCCAGGTAGTTGCCGGGCAGGCGTTCGAACTGCGCGCCGATGATGTCCGTCACATGGCGCAGCGAGCCGGCGCGGTCGCGAAAGCGCGTGGAGACGCCGGTCGCCACCTCGACGCGCAGCTGCTGGCCGCGAAACGGCGATTCGACGTCGAGCAGCGCCGTGTCTTCGGGCAGGCCGAGCGCATCGCGGTAGAACGCGAACGGCGCGAGCGTGCCCGAGAAGCAGGTGACCGACACCGCGTCCGCGAAGCGACCTTCGAGAAACGGCCCGGGCACGAGGTTGCGGATGGCCAGGCCACGCTGTTCCTGCGTGGCGCCCAGCGTGCGCTCGAACACCGAGTGGTCGTCGAAGACCTCGGCCAGCCGCGCGAAGTGCAGTGCGTCGAAGAAGAAGCGCTGCAGCGGCCCCTGCGCCGCATCGGGCGTGGCGGCGAAGTGTTCGGCCATCGCGGTGTTGGCGGCCTGCAGCGTGCGTAAAAAGCGCTCGGGGATCTCGTCGGCGGTGTCGTAGCCGGCGGTCTGCGCCTGCTGCAGCGTGTCCCATTCGCGGAACAGCCGCGCCAGCGGGCCGCGCACGGCGGCGGGCGCTGCGCGGTGCGCTTCTTCCAGCGCCGCGCCTTCGAGCCTGGCGGTGTACATGCCGCGTGCGCGCTCCAGCAGGTTGTGGGCCTCGTCGACCAGCACGGCCACGCGCCAGTTCGCGTCCTTCATGCTGGCGAAGAGGAAGGCGCTGCCGTCGAAGTAGTAGTTGTAGTCGCCGACGACGACGTCGCTCCAGTGCGTCATTTCCTGCGCCAGGAAATAGGGGCACACCTCGTGCGCGAGCGCGACCCGCCGCAGCGCTTCGCGGTCGAGCCAGCTCACCTGCGCGGCCTCGGCGCGCGCGGCCGGCAGGCGGTCGTAGAAGCCGCGCGCCAGCGGGCAGGCCTCGCCGTGGCAGGCGCGGTCGGGGTACTCGCAGACCTTCTCGCGGGCCGCGAGTTCGAGCACGCGCGGCCGGTGCGCGCCGCCCTGCCCCAGCACGCGCAAGGCGTCGAGCGCCACGGGCCGGCCGGAGGTCTTCGCGGTGAGGAAGAACACCTTGTCGAGCTTGTGCGCCGCGCGCGCCTTGAGCAGCGGAAAGAGCGTGGCCAGCGTCTTGCCGATGCCCGTGGGCGCCTGCGCCAGCAGGCAGCGCCCGCCCACGGCGGCGCGGTAGACCGCCTCGGCCAGTTCGCGCTGGCCGGTGCGAAAGTCGGCGTGGGGAAACTCCAGCCGCGCCAGCGCGTCGTCGAGCGCGCCGCGGTGCGCGGCCTCGCGTTGCGCCCAGTCGCTGTAGCAGGCGCACAGGGTCTCGAAGTGCGTGCGCAGCGTGTCGCGCGTGTGCTGCTCTTCGAGCACCGTCTCGTCGCCGCTGGCCAGGTCGAGGTAGACCAGCGCGACGGTCAGCTGCTCGTGCCCTTCCTGCTCGCACAGCATCCAGCCGTAGCAGCGCACCTGGGCCCAGTGCAGCGCGCGGTGGTTGGCGCGGATGGCCTCGAAATCGCCGCGGAAGGTCTTGATTTCTTCCACCCGCGCCTGCGCCGGGTCGTAGCCGTCGGCCCGGCCGCGCACGCGCAGCGTGCCGCAGGTGGTGGCCAGCGGCACCTCGCTCTGGTAGTCGCCGCCGCGCCGGGCCTGCACCAGCGCGTGGCCGGCCATGCCTTCGAGCGCGCTGGGCGCGGGCACGAAGCGCAGGTCGAGATCGCCCGCCTTCGCGCCGAAGGCGCACAGGGCCTTGACGGACACGACGTGCGCCGCCGAAACGGCGGCTGACGGAGCGGAATGGAGGTCGGAAGGCATGCTGCCGATACTGGATGAAATCACAGTATAGCGAGCGCCGAATGCGGCAATACGTCACACAAATCGGTATCGAGGCCTTCTCCGACAGGTCAAATGATCTTTTTCGGCAAGACTTGACAAGTTTTGCTTACAAATGCATTCATGAAAACTCCCTCCGCGATCGACCCCGTCGAATTCGACCGCCTGCTCAGCCGCAACCTCAAGCTGCCGCTGCTGGGCGGACTGATCGGCGCCGTGGCGTTCGTCGCGCTGATCCTGTATCTGCTGACGAGCCTGAGCTGGGTCGAGCACACCGACCAGGTCACGCGCGCCGCCAGCGAACTGCAACGCCGTTCCATCGACATGGAAACGGGCATGCGCGGCTTCCTGATCACCGGCGAGGAGAGCTTTCTCGAGCCCTACCAGTCCGCCCTGCCGCGCCTGAAGGCCGACACCGACGCGCTGCGCCGCCAGGTGTCGGACAACCGCCAGCAGGTGGAGCGTGTCGACCGCATCGTCGGCTTGCAGGAGTCGTGGCTGAGCTTCGCGCGGGAAATGATCGAGGCGCGGCGCAACGGCGTCGATCCGCAGGCCACCGTCCGGCTGGGCCGCGGCAAGCGCCTGACCGACGACCTGCGCGCCGAGTTCACGGCCTTCATGGACACCGAGCAGACGCTGCGCTTCCAGCGCAACACCGAGGCCAACCGCACCAGCTGGTGGGTGGTCGGGCTGTTCCTTCTCTTCACGCTGGTGTACTCGGGCCTGGTGGCGTTCTTCGGTCGCCGGCAGCTGATGCGCCTGTCCGACAGCTACGACGTGGTGCTGGGCGAACAGGCGGCGCACGCCGAGCGGCTGTCGCAGGAGGCCTGGCTGCGCAATGCGCAGACCGAGCTGGTGGGCGAGCTGGTCGGCGAACTCAGCGCGCCGGACATGGGCCGCAAGATCCTGGCGTTCTTCTCGCGCCACCTCGGCAGCTCGGTCGGCGCGCTCTATGTGCGCGAGCGCCACGGCCCGCTGCGCCGCGCCGCGAGCTACGGTTTCTCCAGCGAGGCCGAAGCCTCGCCGCAGGTGTTCTCCCCCACCGAAAGCCTGGTCGGCCAGGCGGCAGCCGAGCAGCGCCGCATGCTGATCGATCCGGTGCAGGCCGATTACCTGAAGGTGAATTCCGGCCTCGGCGAGATGACGCCCAAGGCCGTGCTGCTGCTGCCGGTGGCGGCCGATGGCGCCGTCAACGGCGTGCTCGAACTCGGCCTGCCGGGCACGCCCGACGCGCGCAGCGAGCAGCTGTTCGACCTCGTGGCCGACGACATCGGCACCTCGCTGGCGGCGGCGCGCTACCGCGAGCAATTGCAGGACGTGCTGGCCGAAACGCAGCAGCTCAACGAGGAACTGCAGGTGCAGCAGGAAGAGCTGCGCACCGCCAATGAAGAGCTCGAAGAACAGTCGCGCGCCCTGCGTGCCTCGCAGGCCATGCTGGAGAACCAGCAGGCCGAGCTGGAGCAGACCAACAGCCAGCTGTCGGAACGCACCGAAGCGCTCGACCAGCGCAACACCGCCCTGCGCCGCGTGCAGCGCGACCTGGAAGACCGCGCCGACGAGCTGCAGCGCGCCAGCCGCTACAAGTCGGAGTTCCTGGCGAACATGTCGCACGAACTGCGCACGCCGCTGAACAGTGCGCTCATCCTGGCCAAGCTGCTGGGCGACAACCCGCAGGGCAACCTGTCGCTGGAGCAGGTGAAGTTCGCGGAATCGATCTACGCCTCGGGCAACGATCTGCTGGTGCTGATCAACGACATCCTGGACATCGCCAAGGTCGAGGCCGGCAAGCTCGAACTGGTGCCCGAGGAGGTGCCGCTCGACAAGCTGGCCCAGAGCCTGGAAAGCACCTTCCGCCCGCTCGCGACCGACAAGAACCTGGAGTTCCGCCTGGAGCTGCGGCCCGACGCGCCGGCCCTGCTGGTCACCGACCGGCAGCGCGTGGAACAGATCCTCAAGAACCTGCTGTCGAACGCGATCAAGTTCACCGAGCGCGGTGAAGTGGCACTCACGGTGTCGGCCACGGCCGACGGCGGCGCGGCCTTTGCGGTGCACGACTCGGGCATCGGCATCGATCCGCAGCAGCACGAGCTGATCTTCGAGGCCTTTCGCCAGGCCGACGGCACCACCAGCCGGCGCTACGGCGGCACGGGGCTGGGCCTGTCGATCTCGCGCGACCTCACGCAACTGCTGGGCGGCTCGCTGACGGTGAAGAGCGAAGCCGGCCAGGGCAGCACCTTCACGCTGCAGCTGCCGCCGCGCGCGCCGCAGACGATGCCGGCGCCGGCCGTGCCGGTGGGCACGCTGCGTTCGGTGTCGAGCGCCTCGCCCTCGCATGCGCCCGCCGTGCTGTCGCCACCGCCGCTCGCGCCCCCTGCCCCGGCGCCCGTGGTGCCGGCCCCGCGCTTCGCGGACGACCGCTCGATTCCGCGCGACCAGGTGCGCCGCGTGCTGGTCATCGAGGACGAGCCGCAGTTCGCCCACATCCTGTACGACCTGGCGCACGAGCTGGGCTACCGCTGCCTGGTGGCGCACGGCGCAGCCGACGGCTTCGAGCTGGCCACGCAGTTCGTGCCCGACGCGATCCTGCTGGACATGCGCCTGCCCGACAGCACCGGCCTGGACGTGCTGCAAAAGCTCAAGGACTCGCCGCACACGCGCCACATCCCGATCCACGTGGTCTCGGCCGCCGACAACGCGCAGGCCGCCGCGCTGCACATGGGCGCCATCGGCTTCGCGCTGAAGCCGGCCACGCGCGAAGAGCTGACCAAGGTGTTCGGCCGGCTGGAAGAAAAGCTCACGCAGAAGGTCAAGGTCGTGCTGCTGGTGGAAGACGACGCCTTGCAGCGCGAGAGCGTGATCCGGCTGATCGGCGACGACGACATCGAGATCGTCGCGGTCGGCTCCGGCGAGGAAGCGCTGGCGCTGCTGCGCACGCGCGTGTTCGACTGCATGATCACCGACCTGCGGCTGCCCGACATGCAGGGCAGCGAGCTGCTCAAGGCCATGGCGGCGGAAGAGATCGTGTCGTTCCCGCCGGTCATCGTCTACACCGGGCGCAACCTCACGCGCGACGAAGAAACCGAGCTGCAGCGCTACTCGCGCTCGATCATCATCAAGGGCGCGCGCTCGCCCGAACGTCTGCTCGACGAGGTGACGCTGTTCCTGCACAAGGTGGAGGCCTCGCTGTCCAGCGAACGCCAGGGCATGCTGAAGACGGCGCGCGGGCGCGACCGCATCTTCGAGGGCCGCACCATCCTCCTGGTGGACGACGACGTGCGCAACATCTTCGCGCTCACCAGCGCGCTGGAGCAGCGCGGCGCCACCGTCGAGATCGGGCGCAACGGCCGCGAGGCGCTGGAGCGGCTGGACCAGGTCAGCGAGATCGACCTCGTGCTGATGGACGTGATGATGCCGGAGATGGACGGCCTGGAAGCCACGCGCCGCCTGCGCGCCGACCCGCGCTTCGCGAAGATGCCGGTGATCGCCATCACCGCCAAGGCCATGAAGGACGACCGCGATCAATGCCTGGCCGCCGGCGCCAGCGACTACCTGGCCAAGCCGGTCGACCTGGAGCGCCTGTTCTCGCTGTTGCGCGTGTGGATGCCGAAGATGGAGCGCCTGTGACCCGCAAGCCCCTCCCCGCCGCGCTTCAGAACCCGGCCACCGCCCCCATGCAGCCCCAGCCGCTGAGCGACACCGAGATCGAGCTGCGCCTGCTGATGGAGGCCATCTACCTCAAGTACAGCTACGACTTCCGCAACTACACCACGGCCTCGCAGAAGCGCCGCGTGCTGTATGCGCTGGAGCAGCTCGAGCTGCCCAGCATCTCGGCGCTGCAAGACCGCGTGCTGCGCGACGCGGCGCTGTTCGGCCAGCTGCTGCAGTTCCTGACCATTCCGGTGAGCGAGATGTTCCGCGACCCGGCCTACTTCCTGGCGCTGCGCCGGCACGTGGTGCCGATCCTGCACACCTACCCGTCGGTCAAGGTGTGGGTCGCGGGCTGCAGCACGGGCGAAGAGGTGTTCTCGCTGGCCATCCTGCTGCGCGAGGAAGGCCTGCTCGAGCGCACGCAGATCTACGCCACCGACATCAACCCGGCCTCGCTCGAGAAGGCGCGCCAGGGCATCTTTCCGCTCGAGGCCATCCGCGGCTACACGGCCAACTACCAGCGCGCGGGCGGCCTGAGCGCGTTCTCCGACTACTACACGGCCGCCTACGAGGCCGCGCGCTTCGACCCCTCGCTGTGCGCCGACGTGATCTTTGCCGACCACAGCCTGGCCACCGACAGCGTGTTCGCCGAGACGCAACTGGTGTCGTGCCGCAACGTGCTGATCTACTTCAACCGCCAGCTGCAGGACCGCGCGCTCGGGCTGTTCCATGAGTCGCTGTCGCATCGCGGTTTTCTCGGCCTGGGCTCGAAGGAGAGCATCGACTTCTCGGGCTACGCCGACCGCTTCGACGCCCACGCGCGCGCCGAGCGCATCTACCGCAAGGTCGCATGAAGCGCGCCGGCACGCAGCACCGTCCGTTTCCGGTTCGCCGCGTCGAAGCCGTGGTGCTCGGCGCCTCGGCCGGCGGCATCGACGCGCTCAGCGCGGTGCTCGACGGCCTGCCGGCCAACTGGCGCATTCCGATGGCGGTGGTGCTGCACCTGCCCGAATCGCACGAGAGCCACCTGGCCGAGATCTTCGCGCAGCGCCTGCCGATTCCCGTGCACGAGGCGCTCGACAAGATGCCGCTGGTGGACGGCTGCCTGTACTTCGCGCCGCCGGGCTACCACCTGTCGATCGAGCGCGGGCGCCGCTTTTCATTGAGCTGCGAGCCGCCCGTGCTGTTCTCGCGCCCGTCCATCGACGTGCTCATGGCCTCGGCCGCCGATGCCTACGGGCCCTCGGTGGCCGGCTTTCTCATGACCGGCGCCAACGAGGACGGCGCCGAAGGCCTGCTGCGCATCCACCGCGCCGGCGGACTCACCGCCGTGCAAGACCCGAAAGAAGCCCTGGTTCCCACCATGCCCCTCGCCGCCATTGCGCGCCACGCCCCCGACCACGTGCTTCGGCTGCGCGACCTGCGCATCCTGCTGCAGCTACTGGAGCCCGCCCATGCCCATTGAGGTCGAAAGCAAGCTGCTGATCGTCGACGACCTGCCCGAGAACCTGCTGGCGCTCGAGGCGCTGATTCGCGCGCCCGGGCGGCTGGTGTACCGCGCCGGTTCGGCCGAGGCCGCGCTGGCGCTGCTGCTGGAGCACGAATTCGCGCTCGCCATCGTCGACGTGCAGATGCCCGGCATGAACGGCTTCGAGCTGGCCGAGCTGATGCGCGGCACCGAGCGCACGCGGCACATCCCGATCATCTTCGTGAGCGCCGCCGGGCGCGAGATGAACTACGCCTTCCAGGGCTACGAAAGCGGCGCGGTCGACTTCCTGCACAAGCCGCTCGATCCGCATGCGGTGGTCAGCAAGGTGAGCGTGTTCGTCGACCTGCACCAGCACCGCAAGGCGCTGCGCCACGAAATGGAATCGCTGGCCGCCGCGCACCGCAAGCAGGAAGAGCTGGTGCAGCAGCTGCAGCACACGCAGCGCGAGCTGGAGCGCGCGGTGCGCATGCGCGACGACTTCATGTCGATGGTGTCGCACGAGCTGCGCACGCCGCTGAACACGCTCTACCTGGAGGCGCAGTTGCGGCAGCTGCACCTGTCCAAGGGCAAGCTCGACAGCTTCTCGCCCGAGAAGCTGCCCACCATGATCGAGCGCGACCAGCGCCAGATCCGCAACATGGTGCGGCTCATCGACGACATGCTCGACGTGACGCGGCTGCGGCGCGACGCGCTGTCGATCCAGACCAAGCCGGTCGACCTGGCCGAGCTGGCCCGCGCCGTGGTCGACAACCTGCGCCACCAGGCCGAGGCCGCGGGCTGCACCATCAGCCTGGACGCGCCCCCGGCGCTGCGCGGCGTGTGGGACGAGTTCCGCATCGAACAGGTGCTGACCAACCTGCTGACCAACGCGCTGCGCTACGGCGGCGGCAAGCCGGTCGAGATGACGGTGCGCCAGGATGGCGACCAGGCGGTCGTGAGCGTGCGCGATCAGGGCATTGGCATCTCGCCCGAGGACCACCAGCGCATCTTCGAGCAGTTCGAACGCACCGACGTCAGCCGCAAGCACGCGGCCGGCCTGGGCCTGGGGCTGTACATCACGCACAAGATCGTGAGCCTGCACGCGGGCCGCATCGGCGTGGAGAGCACGCCGGGCCACGGCGCGCGCTTTTTCGTCGAGCTGCCGCTGCAGCAGCCACCGCCCGCCTCGGCCGACAGCGGGAAGTAACAAACAAGGCCTCTGTTACGGATTCCGGTAGGCGCAGCGTCGATACTGCGGGATCGCAATCAATGGATGCCGAGAGAAAACAACTGTGAATGTGCTGATCGTCGACGACAACGAGGCCGCGGCCGACCTGCTGCGGGAGCTGCTGACGCTGCAGGATCACACTGCCCGCTGCACCTACACGGCGCAACAGGCGCTGGACGCAGCGGCCGGCGAGCGCTTCGATGCGGCGCTGATCGACCTTACCCTGCCCGATTTCCCGGGCACCGAGGTGGCGCGGCGGCTGCGTGCCACGGCTGCCGAAGGCACGCCGCGGCTGCTGGTGGCGATTTCTGGTTTTTCGGAACGGGACGCGGCGAATGCGGCGCCGGGCGAGGTGCTGTTCGACCACCACCTGCAAAAGCCCATCGACATCGGGGCGCTCGAGCGCATCCTCGCGCCCAGCTGACCCGGCCTTCTATCGCCCTTCAGCGCATCGCGCGGTAGCGGTAGAGGCGAAAACCTTCCTTCTGGATGAAGCCGCTGGGTTCCCAGCCGCGTGCGAGCGCACGGTCGGTGATCTGCGCCATCTGCAGGCCGATGCTGTCCTGGAGGTTGTCCCCCACGGCCAGCTCGAACTTACGGAGTTCGCCGTCCAGGGCCTCCACCGCCGCAATGGCGGCCTCGACATCGGTGAAAGGCCGAACGCTGGTCTGCATTTTTTGTCGCTCCTTCGGCACTCTGCGCGCCTGTTGAACGATGCAAGGCAAGTGTCATGCCCCGGGCCTCAACCCTCTCGCAGGCATGAAATGAATTCTTTGATCTTACAAATGTGACTGAATGTGACGTTTTCGTCAGAGTTCACGCCAAGAATTGGCATGCCTGCAAGCTTGCGGATCGCCGGTCAATCGCGGTCGTCATCCTCGTCGTCATCGTTCGGCGCACGGTAGGGATAGCCGGGACCGTAGTACAGGCGCCCGCGCGGCGGGACGTAGATCGGGGCCGGCCGGTAGTACACGGGCGGCGGCGGACGGTAGTAGGCCCGCGGCGGTGGCGGTTCGTAGTAGATCGGGGCCGGGTACGCATAGACGGGCGGCGGCACGTAGTACGGCGGCGCATAGACCGCGCCGGGCGTGCCGATCTGCACCGACCAGCTCGTGCGCGCGCTGGCGGCACCCGTGGCGAGCAGCGCGCCGGCCGCGATCGCGGCGACGGCGGCCCATCTGAAAACAGAAGAATCACTTGGGGAATGCATGGTGGCTCCAGGCCTGGCGCGAACGGCGCCGGCGTGGTCCTGCAACGCCACATGTCCCTGCGTGGTGCACCTCGCAGCGCACCAGCTGGTTGCCAAACGTGAACGGGGTTCCCAGTCGGCCTTCAGTTCACGATGGCCCGGCGCGACAGCATCACGTCATCGCCCGTGGTGTTGAAGGCGATGGTCGGCGCGCTGAAATCGCTCAGCGGCGCGCCCAGGCCGATCTCGCCGCGGCCGTGCAGCACGCACTCGTCGCGCCGCAGCGCGATCTCGTGGCTCGGCCCGCCGTTGCCATGGAAGCGCACCCAGGTGCCGTAGGTGCTGACGTCGATCAGCACACAACTGCCCTGCCGCTCCTCGATGCGCGCATGCAGCCGCGACACGCGCGGGTCGTTGACCACGAACTGCGCGTCGCCCACGCGGCCCAGGTGGATGGGCAGCTGGTCGATGCGGAACATGGAGCGCACATCGAGCCATGCGAGTTCGATGCGGCCGAAGGTGGAATCGGGCAGGCGCGCCGGCAGCAGCGCGGCCGGCACGGTGAGGAAGCTGGTCAGGTCTTCCTGCCAGTCGATGCGGTGGACGATCGACATCTCGGTGCGCCCGCGGATGCTGATCGGCCCGAGGTCGCGGTGCTGCACGGCGCCTTCGTGCAGTTGCTGGATCACCGCCTCGGTGACCCAGATCTGGCCCGGCCCGGCCAGGTCGCTCAGGCGCGAGGCCAGGTTGACGGCGTCGCCGAAGCAGTCGCCCTCGACCTCGACCACGTCGCCGCTGGCCACGCCGATCTGCAGCGCCATGCGCAGCGGCACAGGCCAGCCGGCCAGGCGTTTCTGGTGGTAGCGCTGCAGCTCGATGACCGCGTGCGTGGCGGCGGCGCCGCTGGTGAAGATGGCGAACACGCCATCGCCCAGCGATTTCACGACCCGGCCGCCGTGGGCCTCGCACACGCGTCCGATCCATTGGGTCAGCCGCGTCACGGTCTCGGTGGCACGTGCATTCCCCATGGCCTCGAAGACCCTGGTACTTCCGGTCAAGTCCGCGAAAACGACTGTGGAATTGACACCCATACTGTTTTTTCTTGGCGGCAAGCGCTGGTTATGTTGCTCTGGACCTTTCGCCGCTCCTGCGAGAAGTTTCCCCGACATGCGCCTTCACATGCAAGGAACGATCCGCAGAAGCTTCTTGTTGACGCTGCATCGACTGGGCCAGCTTGGCGCATCGTGCAGATGAATGCCAAAGTTTTTTAATACTTTTGCGCTCAAAATTCAAATGACAACAAAAGAGACCGCTAAAGCTTGTTGTTTGCAAACAAGAAACGGTGTTTCACATCTTGTGTCCCGGCGAACTGAGGCTTAAGGTAGCGACCGTCTCAGCTCCCGGCAATACGCTTTTCGTGACATGCTGCTCTTTCGCCGCCTTTTTCAGCTCCTGAACGTACCCGGCCTGGGCTCGCGGCAGGTTGCGGAAAGTCAGCTCGGGCGCATCCGCACGGCGATGCTGTCGGTGCTCCAGGGCCGCGGCGGCCAGTCGATCCAGCGCGTCAGCCAACGCGTGCGCTTTGCGGTCGATGTCGAGACCCTCTGGTACCTGCGCCAGGACGTGATGGTCGCGCTGAGCGCCATCGACGGCGAATCGGCCGCGCGGCGCCAGATGAAAGAAATCAACAGCATGTTCAAGGGCGGCCTGCCCGGCTCGATGGGCCCGCGCGTCCATCAGCGTTTCACCAACCAGTGATGTTCTGATCGGCCGGCATCGCAGCGGCACCGGTGGCCGCCTGCGTTCTGGCTCAATGGTCGTGGCCGTGATGGTCGTGACCGTGGTGATCATGGTCATGGTGCCCATGCCGATGGCCCCACACCAGGAACACGTCGCGCCCCTCGGCGGCCAGCGCCACCTTCGCACCCACCGGCAGCAACACCTTGGTCTGCACATGCCCGAACGGCAGGCCGGCAATCACCTGCACCTTCTTCAGGCTTGAACGCAGCCGGTCGATCACCGTGTTCATGCCGAAGCCGCGGTCGTAGCCGGCGATGTTGCGCACGCCCGTGAACTGGCCGAACACGACGGCCTTCTGGCGCGCCAGCACACCCGCGAGCTTCAGCTGGTCGAGCATGCGTTCGATGCGGTACGGGTGCTCGTTGGTGTCCTCGATGAAGAGCACGCCCTTGTCGACCACCGGGAAGTACGGCGTGCCCAACAGGCTGGTCAGCACGCAGAGGTTGCCGCCCCAGAGCACGGCGTCTTCGATCGGCTTGACCTTGAGCTCGGCGTCGCGCACCGGCATGCGCCAGCCGGTGCCTTCGCCCTGCCCGCTCAACAGGTCGTCGAAGCAGGCTTCCATGATGTCGTCGGCGCCGCCTTCGGCGCCGAAGTCTTCGCCGACCGCAGGGCCCGACCAGGTGACGGCGCCGTTCTTGGCCAGCAGTGCGTTCTGCAGGGCCGTGAAGTCGCTGCAGCCGACGAACTCGGTGCCCTTGTCGATGGCCTTGGCCAGCGCCTTGTACGGCAGCGCGTCGAGGATGCGCGTGAGGCCGTAGCCGCCGCGCGCGATCAGCGCCACATCGGCGCCGCTGGCGGCCGCGCGCGAGATGGCGGCGAGCCGGGTGGCGTCGTCGCCCGCGAAACGCTGGTGCGCCAAGAGCGCGGCTTCATCGACTTCGACTTCATGGCCCAGGGCCTTCAGCCGCGCCACGCCGCGCCGGAAGGCGGCCTTGTCGCGGATGGCACTGGAGGGGGAATAGATGTAGATATGTTTGGACGTCACGTCGTCGAGTATCCCATTGCGTCCCGGATCTGCCGGGCCAGGGTGGCGGCCTGCGTGGCCGTGGGTCCGCCCGATGCGGCACGCGGACCGAGCGCACGCAGCGCGGCCTCGTAGCCCCGATCGGGGAACGGCGCGCGCCAGGCGTCCTTGGCGCGCACGCCGCTGTCGGGTGCGGCGAGCGTTGCGGTGAAGCGGCCCGGTGCCGACGTTTGCAGCAGCGCGGCCAGTTCGCCGCCCGCCGCGCTGTGCACCAGCGCGAGCGGTTCGGGATGCACCTGGTCGAGCCACGCCAGCAGCACGTCGCGGTGCCATTCGAGCCGGTGCGTGGCTTCGCGCTTGGGCTTGTCGCTCTTGCCGAAACCGATCAGGTCGGGCACCAGCGTGCGCAGGCCGGGCGTGCCGACAAGATGGCGGAAGAAGTAGCCCCATTCGCCCGGGCCATGCAGGCACAGGCAATCGGCCACGCGGCCATCGCTGCCGGCCGGGCCGGTCTCGTCGATCCAGTGCAGGCGCCAGCCCTGCTGGATCGGCAGGTCCTGCGCGTGATGCGGCGCGAAGCCGAAATCGGTGAGCGCGGCAAAGCGTTCGGCAGGCGTGCGCAAGGCGTCGTCGCGCAGCGGCTCGGCCTGCGCGCGCGCGGCGCTGCGGCGTTGCTGGAAGAAGCGCTGCAGCAGCGCACTGCAGTCGTCGGCCAGCACGCCGCCCTGCACGCGCGTGTGATGGTTCAGCTTCGGCTCGGCGAAGAGATCGAGCACCGAGCCCGCGGCGCCGGTCTTGGGGTCGGCGGCGCCGAACACCACGCGCGCCAACCGCGAATGCAGCATGGCGCCCGCGCACATCGCGCAGGGCTCGAGCGTGACGAACAGCTCGCAGCCGTCGAGCCGGTAGTTGCCGAGCGCGGCGGCACCGGCGCGCAGTGCGTTGATCTCGGCGTGCGCGCTCGGGTCGTGCTGCGCCACGGGCGTGTTGCGGCCGGTCGCGATGACCTGGCCGTCCTTCACCAGCACCGCGCCCACGGGCACCTCGCCCGCGTCGGCCGCGCGCTGCGCTTCCTGCAGCGCGAGCGCCATCCAGTGCGCGTCCGATGTCGATGCGGCCGGCTCAGTTGTCATCGGGCATCTTGCGGGCCTGAGCCGCGGCGTCGAGGGCGTCCTTGACCTGTTGCTGGACCTGCTGCGCCTGCGTGCGTGCATCGACGGCCGCCGGAGCGGATGCGCCAGGTGCGGCCGGTTGTTTGGCGATGGCGGTGCGCGACAGCTGCTGCTTCGCCAGCAGCCCGACGACCACCAGCGCGAGCACGAGGCCGATCAAACCGAACATCCGCATGTCAGCGCACCTCCGGTGCGGCGGCCATGCCGAGCCGGTCCATCCACACGGCCAGCGCCTGCTCGTCGGCCGAGCCGGCGCGGTAGACCTCGCGCATGGCCGCGTGCGATTCGGGCCGGTGCTGGTTGAGCTTGATCTTGCATTGCAGCGCCGTCACGTGCAGCTCGAAGCCCATGATGCCGGCCAGCATCTTGTGCTGGAACTCCTCGCCGAGATCCTTCCACTGCTGGGCGTAGGCCGGCTCGTGGTCGCCGATGAGCTTCTTGAGCAGCGCGTCCTTGGCCTCGGGCGTCTCGACGAGCCGGGCTTCGACGGTGCAATGGACCGCGAGGTAGTTCCACGTCGGCACCCGCGCCAGGTCGGGATAGACCGAGGGCGACAGGTAAGCGTGCGGCCCCTGGAACACCACCACCGCGCGCGGCCGCGCCTGCAGGTAGCGCCAGTGCGGGTTGGGCTTGGCGCAGTGCCCCAGCAGCACCAGCGCATCGCCCTCGCGCTGCTCGGCCACGATGGGCAGGTGCGTGACGAAAGGCAGGCCCTCGTCGTCGTTCGAGATCAGGTTGGCAAAGGGGTGGTCGCGCATCAGGCCCAGCGCGACGGCCGGGTCCTTGGCGTTGAACTGCGGAGGCATGTACATGGGGCGGATTCCTCGTGGGGAGGTCCGATTGTCCCCGAGTCGCCCCCGGCTTGCGGTGCAGCAGGCTACTTGGCGCGTGCCGCTTCGAGCTGCTTCACCATCGCGGTGTAGCCGCGCGCCTTTGCGAGCTGCAGCGGCGTGAGGCCCTGGCGGTCGGCCAGTTGCAGGTTGGCGCCGCCGGCGATCAGCGCGGCCAGCGTGCGCTGGTGGCGTGCGCCACCGTCGCCGAGCACGATCGACTCGATCACCGCCGTCCAGTGCAGGTTGTTCACGTGGTCCAGCGGCGCACCGGCCGCGACCAGCCGGCGCACGACCTCGTCGTGCCCCAGGTGCGCGGCGGCGATCAATGCGGTGCCGTCGTAGCGGCTGGTGACCTGCCCGGGCTTGGCGCCCAGTTGCAGCAGCAGCGTGAGCGTGGTCACGTCGTCGGCCACGGACGCGATGGTCACGGCGTCGTAGCGGTCGTCTTCGAGCAGGTCGATGTTCGCGCCCGCCTTGGCGAGCAGCGTCACGGCGTCGCGCTGGCGTGCATAGGTGGCGACCTGCAGCGGCGTGCGGCCGCGCGCGTCGCGCGCATCGAGGCTGGCGCCGGAGGCGATCAGGCTCTTGAGCTTCGGCAGATCGCCGTGCCAGGCCGCGCGATGCAGACCCTCGTAGGCCAGCACCTCGGCGGCCAGCGGCGGCACCTGGGCCGCCGCGCCGGGCGCGGCGCTCCAGCCGATCGCGGCGGCGAGCACCGCCGACCAGAGACCGCGCGCCATCATCAGAGCTGGCCCTTGACCTTCTCGAGCGCGGCGTTGGCGCACTGCTCGTCGAGGTGGCCGCCGGGCGCACCGCCCACGCCCACGGCGCCGATCACTTCGTTGCCCGACTTGATCGGCACGCCGCCGCCCAGCAGCAGGAAGCCCGGCAGGTACACGAGGTTGGCGGCGCCGGGGTTCTTCTGAGCGCCTTCCATCATGGCTTGCGTGGGGCTCTTGGCCGAAGCCGAGGTCCAGGCCTTGCGTTCGCTCGACGACAGCGTGTGCGGGCCGGCGTTGTCGGCGCGCTGCACGGCACGCACGGTGCCGGCGCGGTCGACCACGGTGGCGGCCACGTTGTAGCCGTTGGCGGCGCAGGCGGCCACGGTTTCTGCGGCGATCTGGTTGGCCAGCGCGAGCGAGATGTTCTTCTCGGTGCGAACAGCGGGGGCCGGCGTCTGGGCCTGGGCGACGGAAGCAGCGAGCAGAACGGCGAGGCCGCCAACGCGGATGATCGATTGCATGTGTTGTTTCTCCAGTGATGAGAGGGTTCGTGCCGGCCTGTGCCGACCACGGTGTCACTGTAAAAAATACGGTCCGCTGCAACCATTCGTACGGCTACGCCCGGCACTCCGTAGTTCTACGGAGCGCCCTCTTCTCCCGCATCCGACGCCAGCACGGCGTAGCGCCGGATCAGCTGCGCCAGCGAGTCGCAATCGAGCTTGGCGAACAGGTTGGCGCGGTGGGTCTCGACGGTGCGCGGCGACAGCGCCAGCACGCGCGCGATCTCCTTGTTGGTGAGCCCCTGCACGATGAAGGCCAGCACCTCGCGCTCGCGCTCCGACAGCTGCGCCACCCGCTCGCGCGCGGCGTTGTCGGCCTGCGAGCGCTCGCGCGTGCGCACATGCTGGCGCACGGCCTGCTGCAGGGCTTCGAGCAGCTGCTCGTCGTCCACCGGCTTCTCCAGGAACTCGGCCGCGCCGGCCTTGAAGGCGCGGCGGCACATCTCGACCGTGCCGTGGCCGGTCAGCATGATCACGGGCTGGTCGACGCCCTGCGCCACCAGCCGGTCGAGCACCGTGAGACCGCTGATGCCGGGCATGCGCACATCGAGCACGATGGCGCCGACGCTCGCGCGGTCGAAGCCGTCGATGAAGGCCTGCGGATCGGCCCAGCCCTGCACGCGCAGGCCGACGGTGCCGATCAGCAGCGACAGGCTGTCGCGCACGGCCTGGTCGTCGTCGATCAGGTGGATCAGGGGCGATTGCGGCTGGTCGGCGGTGGTTGGCGTGGTCATGTCGAAGGTGCCACCAGCGGCAGCAGCAAGGTGAAGCGCGCACCGCGCGGCGAGGCATTGGCGGCGCTCAGGCTGCCGCCCATGCCGCTGGCCAGCGTTTCGCTCAGGCTCAGGCCGAGGCCCAGGCCGCCTTCGCGCGTGCTGAAGAAAGGTTCGAACAGGCGCGGCAGCGCCTCGGGCGCGATGCCGCGGCCGTTGTCGGTGACGGTCAGCACGCCCTCCTCGCCGTTGCGACCGACCGAGACCACGAGGCGCCGCTCGGCCGCGGGCACGAGGTCCAGCGCCTGCATCGCGTTCATCAGCAGGTTGTGCACGATCTGCTCCAGCGCCACGGCCTCGGCCTGCACGCGCACGGGCGCCTGCGCGCTGGCGTCGAACTGGGCCGCCACGCCGTGGCGCGCGAACTCGGGCGCCAGCAGGTGCATGGCGCTGCGCACCACCTCCTGCAGCACCAGCGGCTTCACGTCGCCACCGGCTTCGGGGCGTTCGATCACGCGGCGCAGGCGGCCGACCACGCCCGAGGCACGGCGGGCCTGTTCGACGGCCTGCCCCATCGCGTCGCGCGCGGTGGCGAGGTCGGGCGGGTCGTCGTCGAGCAGGCGGCGCGCGGCCTGGGCGTTGGCCAGCACGGCCGTGAGCGGCTGGTTGAGCTCGTGCGCCAGCCCGGCCGACAGCTCGCCCAGCGCATTGAGGCGCGCCACCTGGCCCAGCCGCAGAAGCTCTTCGGCGCGGCGCCGCGCGATGCGCTGGCGCTGCGCGGCCCACAGGCCCGCCAGCAGCAGCGCCATCGCCACCGCCCAGCCGCCGATGGTGCGCCACGGCAGCTCGGCCCAGCCGACCTGGCGCTCGGCCACCAGCTCGAAAGGCTGGCTCGGCGACGCCAGTTCCTTGCTCAGGCTGTAGCGCCAGCCATGCGCGGCCGATTGGCCGTGCTGCAACACCAGTTGCTGGCCGTCGCGCTGCAGGACCAGTCGCACGGGACTGCGCTGCGGGTTCATCGGCCAGTCGCGCCAGGGCACCGAGCCGACGAGGTCGATCTCGAGCGCGTAGCTCAGCGGCTCCGAGCCGATCACGAGCTGGTAGCGGCCATGCGCGAGGTCGAGCACGGCGAGGTCGGCGCGGCGCTCGGCGCGCGAACGGGCCTCTGCCGCGGCCAGCGCGTCGGCGTGCTCGGCATCGGGCCAAGGCTCGTCGGCCGCGCGCCGCTGCACGCGCAGGATCGACGAGTACACCGACGGCAGGCGCCGCTCGGGGTAGTCGGCGCCGGCGTTGGGCTCCAGCAGCGCGAGCGTGGCCAGCACGGCGTCGTACTGCACCACCTGCTGGCTCATGAGGCGGTGCGCAATGCGCGCGTCGGTCTCGAAATCCTGCTGGAGCCGGGTCAGCTCGGCGCGTGCGAACCACACGGCGCCGGCGGCCGTGAGCACCACCCAAGCCAGCCACCAACCGCCCCGCGTACGCAACCACTGTGTCATGGCGCGGATTGTGCCCGGCGCCGACGGGCCTCCCCGCTTGGCCGAAAATGCCGACCCAGACATGGCTGACGTGCAGGACTCCCTCTTTTCCGACCTCCCCGAACTTCCGCGCCCGGTTGAAGCGGCCGACGCGCCGACGCCTTCGCCGAAGAAGCCGCGCGGCGCCACCGTGAAGCCGGTGGCACCCGACGCGGCCCTGGTCGCCCTCGCCGCCGAGTTGCCGCCGCAGCTGCGCCTGGGCACCTCGTCGTGGAGCTACCCGGGCTGGGCCGGCCTGATCTGGGACGGCGACTACGCCGAAACCGTGCTCTCGAAGAACGGCCTGTCGGCGCTCGCGCAGCATCCGCTGCTGCGCACGGTGAGCCTGGACCGCAACTTCTACCGCGCCCTCACCGCCAGCCAGTACGCGCGCTACGCGGCCATGGTGCCGGACGACTTCCGCTTCGTCGTGAAGGCCCCGAGCCTTGTCACCGACGCCACCGTGCGCGACGAAAGCGGCCGCGGCACGCAGGCCAACCCGGTGTTCCTGAGCCACGAGATCGCGCTGCAGGAGTTCGTGCAGCCGGCGCTCGACGGGCTGGGCCACCGCATCGGCGCGCTGGTGTTCCAGCTGAGCCCGATCCCCGCGCATCTGCTGGCCGACCAGCCCGCGCTGATCGCGCGCATCGGCGCCATGCTGGCCGCGATGCCCGACCTGAAGCCGACCGCACCCGACGCCGTGCTCGCCGTCGAGGTGCGCGACCCGCAGTTGCTGTGCCCCGCCTTCGCCGACATGCTGCGCAGCGTGGGCGCGACCTTCTGCATGGGCCTGCACGCGAAGATGCCGCCCATCGAAGACCAGCTGCCGATGCTGCGCGCCCTGTGGCCCGGGCCGCTGGTGTGCCGATGGAACCTGCACCGCCGCCACGGCCGCTTCGGTTATGAAGACGCCGAGAAGCTCTACGGCCCCTTCGACAAGGTGCTCGACCCCGACCCCGAAACTCGCGCCGCGCTGGCCAAGGTGATCGCCGGCACCACGGGCGCCGGGCAGAACGCCTTCGTCACCGTGAGCAACAACGCCGAAGGCTGCGCGCCGCTGACCATCGCCTCGCTGGCGCAGGACATCGTCGACCGGACCTCCCGCTAGAACGCCCGCCATGCATTCGATCTCGTTCCGGCCCCTGCAATCCACGGATTTCGCGATGCTCCACGACTGGCTGTGCCGCCCGCATGTGGCCGAGTGGTGGACGCCGGTGCCGACGCTCGCCGAGGTCGAGGCCGACTTCACGCCGATGCTGGCGCCCGACTCGCCCGACCGCGGCTACATCGCATTGCGCGACGGGCAGCCCTTGGGATTCATCCAGTCGTACGTCGTGATGGGTTCGGGCGACGGCTGGTGGGAAGACGAACGCGACCCGGGTGCGCGCGGCATCGACCAATTCCTCGCGCAGGCGGACCAGTTGAATCGCGGGCTCGGCAGCGCGATGGTGCGCGCCTTCACGGACCAGCTGCTCGCCGACCCGGCCGTGACGCGCATCCAGACCGATCCATCGCCGCGCAACGCCCGCGCGATCCGCAGCTACGCCAAGGCCGGCTTCCGCGCGCTCGGCGAAGTGGTCACGCCCGACGGGCCCGCGCTGCTGATGGTGCGCGAGCGCGGCGACTAAGTCGAAGACGGTGTCGCGTCGAGGTCGCACCACATGTGGACCTTCGACGAGAACGCGCCATCGAGCACGGTGGCCATCGGCTCGACGCCAAATACCTGGAAGCCGCAGCGCTCGTACAGCGCCTGCGCCGGGCGATTGCCTTCGGTCACCGTCAGCTGCACCACGCGCACGCCGTCGAGCGTGCGTGCATGCGCGAGCAAGGCCCGCACGAGTTGTCGCCCGGCGCCCGCGCGCCGTGCCGATTCCGCCACCACCATGCCGAACAAGGTCGCCTTGTGCCGCGTGCGCTGCCGCGATTCGCGACCCAGCCCCGCCGCACCGATCAGCGCGCCGGTGGCATCGAGGGCGCCGTACACCACCTCGGCCGCGTCGGCGTCCGTGCGCAGGCGGGTCTCCCACCAGGCCGGCGGCAGGCTGGCGCGCTCCTCGACCGTGGAGGTGAACGCCTCGGGATGCCGCGCGTAGGCGTCGAGCATCAGCGCACTGTAGGCCGTGGCGTCGGCGGGAACCAGGCGGCGAACGGTGGGAGCGGCTTCAGAAACGGGCACAGACGGACTGCCTTTCCTGCAACACCGCCTCTTGCGCGAAGCGCTGGCGGTAGGTGTCGATCAACGCGGCGATGGCCGCTTCGGCCTTGGCGTCGCGCGGGTGCAGCAGCACGACCAGCTTCGAGGGCTCGCGCACCACCTGCCCCGACGCACCGCGCCACTGGCCGGCGGCGTCGAGCACGGTGAAGCCTTGCGGAAAGGCCGACGTGACACGGGTGTCGAGAAAGTCGGCCCAGTCGGCGTCGGACACCTGGCCGCCCGTGGGGATGGCGCGGCCGAAATAGAGGGTGTCGCGCTCGAAGGCGTCGAAGCCCGCGGCGCAGTGGCCGGACGGCCCTGCGGCGCAACCTGCAAGCACCGCAGCGGCCAGCGCACCCGCCATGCCTGCGCGAGACAGCCTGGGGCGTACGACGCGGTTCATGCCGGCCCCTCGGTCGTTCAGGCCTCGGGCGCGATCGACTCGGCGTACTCGTACAGCGCGCCCAGGATTTCCTCGCCGCGCTCGTCGGCGTTCTCGGACAGCGCATCGACTTCGCTGAACAGCGCCTCGATGGTGCGCGCCCCGCCCTCGCCCTTGAACAGGCGCGCCACGCGCAGCGCTTCCCAGCGCTCGGCTTCTTCCTCGTTCAGCGATTCGGGCCAGTTGCGTGCGCGGTAGCGGAAGAGGATCTCTTCGAGCCGCCCGTCGTCGAAGGCCACGCGCTCCTTGGCGAGCCCCTCGGGCGACAGGCCGCGCAGCTGGTTCAGGCGACGGCGATCGCCGTTGCCGACAAAGCCGCCGTAGAGGTCTTCATCGACATCGGGCGTCGCCTCCTTCGGGCGGGAAAAAACCTGCGACCAGATGGCGCTCATGTCGGGCAGGTCGCGCGCGATGGCGGCGTGGCGCATGGCGGTGTCCATGTCGACGCCCCAGCGCTCGGCCATGGCCGGTGCCAGCGTGCGCAGGTTGCCGACCACCATCGGCGACTTGTTCAGGTGCACGCTCTTCATCGGCAGCCGCGTCATGCCGTCGGGCAGGTCGGCAGTTCGCGTGAACAGGCGCAGGCGCAGCGTCTCGGCGTCGAGGTCGCGCAGCTCGCTCGGGTCTTGCGACAGGTCCCAGGCCAGCAGTTCGTTCTTGTTGGTCGGGTGGCTGGCCAGCGGCCACATCACGGCCAGGCAGCCGCGCTCGACCGGGAACATGCCCGACACATGCAGGAAGGGCTTGGCGGTCTCACGCATCGCGGGCAGGCCGAGCTCCATCGCCACGCGGTCCTTCTTGTGCAGGCCGAAGGCGAAGTCGAACAGCTTGGGCTGCTTATCGCGGATGAGCCGCGCCAGCGCGATGGTGGCGCGCACGTCGGACAGCGCATCGTGCGCCGACTCGTGCAGCAGGCCGTTGGCGCGCGCCAGGTCTTCGAGCTTGAAGCTGGGCTTGCCGTCTTCCTTCTTCGGCCACTCGATGCCGTCGGGGCGCAGCGCGTAGGTCAGCCGCACCACGTCGAGCAGGTCCCAACGGCCGCAGTCGTTCTGCCATTCGCGCGCGTACGGGTCGATGAGGTTGCGCCAGAACAGGAAGCGCGTGACCTCGTCGTCGAAGCGGATGGTGTTGTAGCCCACGCCGATGGTGCCGGGCTGCGAGAAGGCCTGCTCGATGTGCGCCGCGAACTCGTGCTCGGGAATGCCGCGCTCCAGGCAGACCTGCGGCGTGATGCCGGTGATGAGGCAGGCCTCGGGGCTGGGCAGGTAGTCCGGCGCGGGCTTGCAGTAGATCATCAGCGGCTCGCCGACCTCGTTGAGCTCGGCGTCGGTGCGGATGGCCGCAAACTGCGAAGGACGGTCGCGGCGCGGCACGGCGCCGAAGGTTTCGTAGTCGTGCCAGAGAAAGGTGTGGTTCATTCAGAGCAAGGGAGAAAACAGTCGCGCAATGGCATCGCCGAGGCGGCGCCAGAAAGTCTGCGGGCGGTGGGCGCGCACCGCGCCGGAGCTGTGCAGGTCGGTTTCGAACTGCGCCGCCAGCGGCTGGGTCAGCGCGGGTCCGTAGACCACGGCGCAGACCTCGAAGTTGAGCCGGAAGCTGCGGTTGTCGAAATTGGCGGTGCCGATCATCGCGCAATGGTCGTCGACCACCAGTGTCTTGGAGTGCAGCATGCGTTCCTTGTACTCCCAGATCTTGACGCCCGCGGCGATCAGCTCGTCGAAGTACGAACGCGCGGCGGCGCTCACGATGGCCGAGTCGCTGCGGCGCGGCACGAGCAGCCGCACGTCGACGCCGCGCAGCGCCGCGCTGGTCAGCGCCATCAGCGCGGGCTCGCCCGGCACGAAGTACGGCGTGGTGAGCCAGGCCCGGCGCGTGGCCGAATGGATGGCCTCGACGTGCATGCGGTGGATGGCCTCGAAGGCGTTGTCGGGGCCGCTGGTGACGATCTGCACCGGGATGTCGCCCGCCTCCACCTGGGGCAGCAGCGCGTCCAGCACGGCGTCGGAGCGGTGCTGCTTTTCGCCGGTGGCGTAGCTCCAGTCCTCGAGGAAGGTGGTCTGCAGCCAGCGCACGGCGCTGCCTTCGATGCGCACATGCACGTCGTGGTACGCGTCCTTGGGGTTGGTGCGCTTATCTTCTTCGTCGGTGATGTTCACGCCGCCCGTGAAGCCCACGCGGCCGTCGCACACCACGATCTTGCGGTGGGTGCGGTAGTTGGTCACGGGGCGCAGGCGCCGGCCGATCTTGGTGTCGTGGAACAGCGCCACCTCCACACCCGCCGCGTGCATCGGCGCCATGAACTTGCGGCCTATGCGCTTGGAGCCGAGCGCGTCGAGCAGCAGGCGCACCCGCACGCCGGCCTGTGCGCGCTCGACCAGCAGGTCGCGCAGCGCGGTGCCGATGCGGTCGGGCTCGAAGATGTAGTACTCGAGGTGGATGTGGTCACGTGCCGCGCGCACGGCCTCGAAGATCGCATCGAAGGTGCGCGCGCCGCCCGAGAGCAGCTCGACGCCCGTGGCGCTCGACACCGGCAGGCCGCAGGCGGCGGTGCCCAGTCGGGCCATCTGCTGCAGCGCCGGCGGCGCATGCTGCGAGGCGTCACGCAGCCGCGCCAAATCCGCCTGTGCATGGGCGTTCGCGCGGTTGCGCAGGCGCTTGAGCCGCTGCTTGCGCAGCCGCTGCGGCCCCAGGAAGTAATAGACGATGAAGCCCGCGAACGGCAGCAGCGCCAGCGACAGGATCCAGCTCATGGTGGACACCGGCGCGCGCTTTTGCATCACGATCCAGATCGACAGCACGGCGATGTAGCCGCTCCACGCCAGGGAGAGGCCGGTTTTCCATTCGTGGCTGAGTTCGGGGAGGATCAAGGCAAGAGCGGTTGAAGGCGGAGTGTTTTCGGCCGGCCCAAAGAAAAAGGCCAGCAGCGAATGCTACCGGCCTTTGACTTCGTTCCTTAGAGAGGCGGGATCAGCCCGTGGCGGCTTCCTCGGCTTCAGGCTTCGACTTGCCTTCCTTCTTCGGGATCGGCTGGATGTCGAGCAGCACTTCGTCCTTCTCGTCGAGGTCGACTTCGAGGCGACCGCCGTCGGTCAGGCGACCGAACAGCAGCTCGTCGGCCAGCGCACGACGGATCGTGTCCTGGATCAGGCGCTGCATCGGGCGTGCGCCCATCAGCGGATCGAAGCCCTTCTTCGCCAGGTGCTTGCGCAGCTTGTCGGTGAAGGTGACCTCGACCTTCTTCTCGCTGAGCTGGGTTTCCAGTTGCAGCAGGAACTTGTCGACCACGCGCAGGATGACCTGTTCGTCGAGCGCCTTGAAGTTGACGATGGCGTCCAGACGGTTGCGGAATTCAGGCGTGAACAGGCGCTTGATGTCGCCCATTTCGTCGCCGGCCTGCCGCGCGTTCGTGAAGCCGATGGTCGCCTTGTTCATGGTCTCGGCACCCGCGTTCGTCGTCATGATGATGATGACGTTGCGGAAGTCGGCCTTGCGCCCGTTGTTGTCGGTCAGCGTGCCGTGGTCCATGACCTGCAGCAGCACGTTGAAGATGTCCGGGTGCGCCTTCTCGATTTCGTCGAGCAGCAGCACCGCGTGCGGCTTCTTCGTGACAGCCTCGGTCAGCAGACCGCCCTGGTCGAAACCGACGTAGCCCGGAGGCGCGCCGATCAGGCGGCTCACCGCGTGACGCTCCATGTACTCCGACATGTCGAAGCGGATCAGCTCGATGCCCATGATGTAGGCCAGCTGCTTCGCGGCTTCGGTCTTGCCGACGCCCGTGGGGCCGGAGAACAGGAACGAGCCGATCGGCTTGTCGCCCTTGCCCAGGCCCGAACGCGCCATCTTGACCGCGGAGGCCAGCACTTCGAGTGCCTTGTCCTGGCCGAACACCACGCTCTTGAGGTCGCGCTCGATCGTCTGCAGCTTGCTGCGGTCGTCGTTGCTGACGTTGGCCGGGGGAATGCGCGCGATCTTCGCGACGATTTCCTCGACTTCGGTCTTGCTGATGGTCTTCTTGCGCTTGCTCGGCGGCAGGATGCGTTGCGCAGCACCGGCCTCGTCGATGACGTCGATCGCCTTGTCGGGCAGGTGACGGTCATTGATGTACTTGGCGCTGAGCTCGGCCGCAGCCTGCAGGGCCGCCACGGCGTACTTCACGCCATGGTGTTCCTCGAAGCGCGACTTCAGGCCCTTGAGGATGTCGACGGTTTCCTGCACCGACGGCTCGACCACGTCGACCTTCTGGAAACGACGCGACAGGGCCGCGTCCTTCTCGAAAATGCCGCGGTATTCCGTGAAGGTGGTGGCGCCGATGCACTTGAGCTGGCCGCTGGAGAGCGCCGGCTTGAGCAGGTTCGACGCATCGAGCGTGCCGCCCGAGGCTGCACCCGCACCGATCAGGGTGTGGATTTCATCGATGAACAGGATGGCGTTCGGCTTGTCCTTGAGCGACTTGAGCACGCCCTTCAGGCGCTGTTCGAAGTCACCGCGGTACTTGGTGCCGGCCAGCAGCGCGCCCATGTCGAGCGAGTAGACCTGCGCCTCGGCGAGGATCTCGGGCACGTCGCCCTGGGTGATGCGCCATGCCAGGCCTTCCGCGATCGCGGTCTTGCCCACGCCGGCCTCGCCCACGAGCAGCGGGTTGTTCTTGCGCCGGCGGCACAGGATCTGGATGACGCGCTCGACCTCGTATTCGCGGCCGATCAGCGGATCGATCTTGCCGTCCTTGGCCAGCTGGTTGAGGTTTTGCGTGAACTGCTCAAGCGGCGAGGCCTTCTCGTTGCGTTCGCCGCCCCCCTCTTCGCCTTCACCTTGAGGCGCTTCGCCGCTGCCCTTGACGGCTTCCGGCGGATCGCTCTTCTTGATGCCGTGGGCAATGAAATTGACCACGTCCAGGCGGGTGACGCCCTGCTGGTGCAGGTAGTACACGGCGTGCGAATCCTTCTCGCCGAAGATCGCGACCAGCACATTGGCGCCGGTGACTTCCTTCTTGCCGTTGCCGGTGGACTGCACATGCATGATGGCGCGCTGGATCACGCGCTGGAAACCCAGGGTGGGCTGGGTGTCGACATCATCGGTACCCGCCACTTGGGGCGTGTTGTCCTTGATGAAGTTGGTGAGCGACGCCCGCAGGTCGTCGACGTTCGCCGAGCAGGCGCGCAGAACTTCCGCGGCGCTCGGGTTGTCCAGCAAAGCGAGCAGCAGATGTTCCACGGTGATGAACTCGTGGCGTTGCTGCCGGGCCTCGACGAAGGCCATGTGCAAGCTGACTTCCAGTTCCTGGGCAATCATGTGATTTCCTTTTGCCTTGCTGTAAATAAGTTCTCAGATGGGTTGGAGCGCGTGCAATTCAACTGGTTCACGCGACCGGTTCGCTGACACATTGCAGCGGGTGCCCTGCCTGCTGCGCGGCCTCCATCACCTGATTGACCTTGGTGGCCGCCATGTCGCGGGAATAAACCCCACAGACACCCCGGCCATCGAGGTGGATCTTGAGCATGATCTGGGTCGCCGTTTCTCGGTCCTTGCTGAAGTATTCCTGCAGGATGACGATCACGAACTCCATCGGCGTGTAGTCGTCGTTCAGCATGACGACCTGGTACATCTGGGGCGGCGCCGTTTTTTGCGGGCGGCGCTCCAGAACGACCGAATCTCCGTCGTCGCCCGCCGGTTTCTGCGCCGGTGGGGTGCTGGGAGTTTTGGGAATTCTCGTTGCCATGAAAAAGATTCTATAGAGCGTGCAAGCACCGTGCCGACGCCAACAGACTTGGTGACGCCTATTCGACAAATCAAGAGGCATGCCTCGTGTACGACAGCACGAAGACGGACGTAAAAAAACCGGCAGGTTGCCGGTCTTTTTTACAGATTGCGCAGAACGGGACCTTTGGGCGCCGGCAATTTCCGGCCCGGCACCCGGGTCGGAACCGGCAGATCGGGCGGCAAGGCGTCGATTTCTTCGTCGGTGAGTTCGCGCTCGGGTGCCGATTCTGCTTCCTTGTGAACGGCTACGGGCAGCGCGAGCGGGACCGGCGAGTTCTGCAGCTCCGAATCCTCGTGCAAGGCCGGTACTGGTGGCACTGGTCTCGGCCGCTGCGGGGGTGACGGTGCAACGGGCGGCGCAACCGGCCCTCCTCTTCTGCCCGGCCACGTAGGGAGCGCTGGCGACAACGCCTGCCATTCAGCCAGCCGCCGCGCATCTTGCTCAGCCTGCCACCGCGCCAGTGCCAAGCGTTGCGCTTTCTGATGTGCGGTCTGCTGCTGCCCGAGCAGCGCCAACTCGGCGCGGATCGCCAGGCTGCTTCACCGGACCCGCGCTGGCGTTGGCGCCTGTGCCCTGCGTGACCATGATGTCGACGCGCCGGTTGCGGGCACGTCCCGCAGCGGTGGTGCTGTCTGCGATGGGAACCGTGGCGCCGCGCCCTTCGGTCTGGATGCGCGATGGCACGACGCCCTTGCCGGTCAACACTTCGGCCACGGCCTGTGCCCGCTTCTCGCTCAGGACCTGGTTGTCGGGAAACTCGCGCGTGCGAATCGGCTGGTTGTCCGAATGGCCGGTGATCTGAACCGTGCCGGAGACCTGGTTGATCTCGTCGGCCACCTTCGCCAGCACGGGGAGAATCCGTGCACTGAGGCGCGCCTGACCGGGGACGAACATCTCGTCGCCCTTGAAGGTGACGATGCTGCGGCGCTCGTCTTCGTCCACGCTCACCGTTTCTCGCTCGATTTCGCTCGCCAGCAATTCCTTCAGGCGCAGCGGCTTGACGGGAGGCGCCGGCGGGGGACGCAGCCGGCCGATGGCGGCAATGCGCTGCTGCAGATCAGCGCTCGACTGCAACAGCTGGTACTTGTACCAGGCAAACAGGCCGAACAGGATCAGCGTCAGCACCGAGCCGGTCACCCACACCGGCACACTGCGCAGCAAGCGAAACTTGCCAGCCCCCACACCCTTCCAATGCGGCGACAAGTCGCTCGGGACAGCGCTCGCCGAGAGATCGTCATTGCGCGATCTGCCGTGCAACGTGCACGCCCTGTTCGATCGAGTCGTCTGCGAGGCCCCCTGTTGCCGGGCAGATTCCTGTGTTCTTTTTCCCCACTTCGCGCCCCCTATGCTTCTTGGAATGGGCGCGATTCTGGCGGCTCGCTGCGAGGCAAACACAGCACAGTTTCTACCAATGGTTAAACGAAAGACGGAGCCTATTGATCTGTGATGTTTGCCCGCCTCTCCTTACGTTCAGAGCACAAAGGAGGTAATTCACTAACGATATCGCGAGGGCGACAGGCAAGAAAAAACCCTCGACTCCTTTCGGAAGCTCGAGGGCTTGATAAGGGTCTGACGTTTCTCGACGTCAGCGATCGCAATTACATGTTGTCGATCATGACCTGACCGAAACCAGAGCAGCTCACTTGCGTCGCGCCGTCCATCAGGCGCGCGAAGTCATAGGTGACCTTCTTGCTGGCGATCGATTTTTCCATCGAGCTGATGATCAGGTCGGCCGCTTCGGTCCAGCCCATGTGGCGCAGCATCATTTCGGCGGACAGGATCTCGGAACCCGGGTTCACATAGTCCTTGCCGGCGTACTTGGGGGCCGTGCCGTGGGTGGCTTCGAACATGGCGACGGTGTCGCTCAGGTTCGCGCCCGGTGCGATGCCGATGCCGCCGACCTGTGCGGCCAGTGCGTCGGACACGTAGTCGCCGTTGAGGTTCAGCGTGGCAATCACGCTGTATTCGGCGGGGCGCAGCAGGATCTGCTGCAGGAACGCGTCGGCGATGCTGTCCTTGACGGTGATTTCCTTGCCCGTCTTGGGGTTCTTGAACTTCATCCACGGGCCGCCGTCGATCAGCTCGGCGCCGAATTCCTTGGCGGCCAGGTTGTAGCCCCAGTCACGGAAGCCACCTTCGGTGAACTTCATGATGTTGCCCTTGTGGACCAGGGTCACGCTCGGCTTGTCGTTGTCGATCGCGTACTGGAAGGCCTTGCGCACGAGGCGCTCGGTGCCTTCGCGCGAGACGGGCTTGACGCCGATGCCCGAGGTGTTGGGGAAGCGGATCTTCTTGACGCCCATCTCGTCCTGCAGGAACTTGATGAGCTTCTTGGCCTTGTCGCTTTCGGCTTCGAACTCGATGCCGGCGTAGATGTCTTCCGAGTTCTCGCGGAAGATGACCATGTTGGTCTTGTGCGGCTCGCGCACCGGACTGGGCACGCCCTCGAAGTACTGGATGGGCCGCAGGCAGACGTACAGGTCGAGCTCCTGGCGCAGCGCCACGTTCAGCGAGCGGATGCCGCCGCCGACGGGCGTGGTCAGCGGGCCCTTGATGGACACCACGTAGTCGCGCACTGCATGCAGGGTTTCCTCGGGGAGCCAGACGTCGGGGCCGTAGACCTTGGTCGACTTCTCGCCGGCGTAGACCTCCATCCAGTGGATCTTCTTCTTGCCGCCGTAGGCCTTGGCCACTGCGGCGTCCACCACCTTGAGCATCACCGGCGTGATGTCCAGCCCGGTGCCGTCGCCTTCGATGAACGGAATGATCGGCTGATCGGGCACATTGAGCGAATTGTCAGCGTTGACCGTGATCTTCTGGCCTTCGGTCGGGACTTTGATGTGCTGATAGCTGGACATGAGGGGGCTTGACTCCGGGAGTGACGTAATTCGAACGACTGTCTGCGAATTCAGACAGCGAGGGAGAATCGCTGTACAGCGCGCTAACAAATCGCTGTACATTTTAGACGCAACCCATCAGCGGACAATTGTCAACCGTAGGGCGATAGAGCCCGTTACTGGCTGACCTTCTGCTCGCCGGGAGGCGTTTCCAACCAATTCTCGATAGAGGAATCATCAATGAGCAAACTTCTCGCAGTCATGATCGCTGGCCTGTTCGCCGCTGGCGCGTACGCCCAGAACCCGGCCGGTACCACGCCCGAACAAGGCAACGCGACCAACAGCAAGCCGCAAGCTCGCGCTGAAGCCAAGAAGGAAGCCAAGCCCGCTGGTCAAGTGGCTCCCGCTGCTGGCGACATCGCCAAGACGCCTGAAGGCGGCGCCTTCGGTGCCGACAAGGCTGGCGTTGCTGGCGAAAAGCGCGCCAAGACCCGCGACGATCGTCGCCGCAACAAGGACGGCAGCGTGAAGCGCAAGGCCACCCAAGGCGGCACGCCTGACATGCCCGGCGCCAAGTAAGCCGGTCTGTCCCCCTAAGAAAAGCGCTCTCCAGAGCGCTTTTTTTCGTTCGCAGTTTTGTTCAACCACTGTCAACCGGGGTTCTTGAGGTCCGTTGAATGGAGGCCTTCCGCAGGGAGGTGATCCATATCAACAATCTCAAAGGATTTCTCATGAACAAGCTGATCGCAGCCCTGGTCGCCGGCCTCTTCGCAGCCGGTGCATTCGCCCAAGCCGCCGAACCCGCTCCCGCAGCGCCGGCCGCTCCCGCCGTCCACAAGGCCAAGGCCAAGCACACGGTCAAGAAGCACAAGGTGCGCCACGTCTCCAAGGCCCACGCGGCCGCCGCCAAGAAGGTGTAAGCTTTCAAGCTCCCGGCAATGCCCGCTTCAGCGGGCATTTTTATTGGTCACGGGCCGACCTCGTGTGTCGCCGCCCCGAAAGAGTCATCCGATGTTTCAGCGTCTCGCCGCGCTGCTTCTGGTGTCCGCGTCCTTCCTGGCGCCGGCCCACGCGCAGCAGCAAATCCAACCGCAACCCCAAACCGATCTGGCACGCACGCAGTTGTCGGTCGGCCTCTACAAGATCGATGCGCAAGTGGCGCAATCGCCCCGCGAACGCGAGATCGGCCTGATGTTCCGCAAGACGATGCCGCAGGCCGAGGGCATGATCTTCGTCTTCGAGCAGCCGGCCACGCAGTGCTTCTGGATGCGCAACACCCTGTTGCCGCTGACCGCCGCCTTCGTGGCCGACGACGGCCGCATCGTCAACCTGGTCGACATGCAGCCGATGACCGAGAACTCGCATTGCTCCGAAGAGCCGGTGCGCTACGTGCTCGAGATGAACCAGGGCTGGTTCGCCAAGAAGAACATCAAGAAGGGTGCCAAGCTCGGCGGCGAGCTCTTCTCTGCCGCCAAGCGCTGAGCAATTGAGCGCCCGTAAAAAAGCCGACCCGCAGGTCGGCTTTTTTCATAGCGAGCGCCAGGTCCGGCTTCAGCCGAAGTTCTTCGCCGCGAAGTCCCAGTTGGCCAGCTTGGCCAGGAAGGTCTCGACGAACTTCGGGCGCAGGTTGCGGTAGTCGATGTAGTACGCGTGTTCCCACACGTCCACCGTCAGCAGCGCCGTGTCGGCGGTGGTCAGCGGCGTGCCGGCTGCGCCGGTGTTCACGATGTCCACCGAGCCGTCGGCCTTCTTCACCAGCCAGGTCCAGCCCGAGCCGAAGTTGCCCACGGCCGACTTCACGAAGGCTTCCTTGAAGGCGTCGTAGCTGCCCCACTTGGCGTCGATGGCCTTGGCCAGCGCGCCGGTGGGGGCGCCGCCGCCTTGGGGCTTCATGCAGTTCCAGAAGAAGGTGTGGTTCCAGATCTGGGCGGCGTTGTTGTAGATGCCGCCGCTGGACTTCTTGACGATCTCTTCGAGCGTCATCGCTTCGAACTCGGTGCCCTTTTGCAGGTTGTTCAGGTTCACCACGTAGGCGTTGTGGTGCTTGCCGTGGTGGTACTCGAGCGTTTCCTTCGAATACTCGGGAGCCAGTGCGTCGATGGCGTACGGCAGGGGTGGGAGCACATGTTCCATGGTTTTTTCTCGTGGGTTGGTTGTGGGGAATGAAGGATTCTAGGAAGTAATCAGGGGGACGGCGTCAGACGTGTTCCCGTTGCGCCGCCGGGCGTCACGGTCAGGTCGACCGAGCCATCGGAAAGGCGCGCGACGACGGCATCGCCGGCCTGCAGGCTGCCTGCGCTGACGACCGCGCGGCCTTCGCCGTCGGTCAGCAAGGCATAGCCGCGCTGCAACACCAGGGCCGGGTCGAGCAGCCGCAGGCGCAGGGCCACGCGTTCGAGCCGCTCGCGCCGCTGCGTCAGCGAGCGCGCGAACTTCGCGGAGAAATCGGTGGCGATGGCCTGCGGCACCTGCGCCAATCGCTCCCGGCGCGACAGCACCGCGTAGTGCAGCCGCTGCGCGTGGTGCGCCAGCCGCAACTGCTGGCGCGCGACCAGGCCCGAGGGGCGGCCCAGCCGCGCGGCCGCCTGGTCCAGCCGTTGGCCGAGCACGTCGAGCCGCCCGCCCAGCGCATCGCCGAGCCGTTCGTCAAGCAGGTCGAGCGCGCCGAGCCACAGGTCGCGCGGCGCGCTGACGAGTTCGGCGGCAGCCGTCGGCGTCGGTGCGCGCAGGTCGGCGCAGAAATCGGCGATGGTGAAATCGGTTTCGTGCCCCACGCCGCTGATCACCGGCACAGGACTCTGCACGATGGTGCGCGCCAGCGTTTCGTCGTTGAAGGCCCAGAGGTCCTCGATGGAGCCGCCACCGCGCACCAGCAAGATCACGTCGACAGCCGGCTCCAGCATGTAGAGCGACTGCAAGGCGCGCACCAGTTCGGCCGGCGCGTTGGCGCCCTGCACTGCCGACGGCGCCAGCACCACGGGAATATGTGGCACGCGCCGCCGCAGCGCGGTCACGACGTCATGCAGCGCCGCAGCGCCTAGCGAGGTGACGACGCCCACGGCGCGTGGCATGGACGGCAGCGCCCGCTTGCGCGCCGGATCGAACAGGCCCTCGGCTTCGAGGCGCGCCTTGCGCAGCAGGAACTGCTCGAACAGCGCGCCCTGCCCCGCGCGCCGCAGGCTTTCGACCACTAGTTGCAGATCGCCGCGCGGTTCGTACACCGCCAGCCGGCCGCGCACTTCGACCTGGTCGCCGTCGCGCGGCGTGAAGTCGAGCAGACTCGCCGCGCGACGGAACATCGCGCAGCGCAGCTGGCCGGATTCGTCCTTGAGCGAGAAATAGCAATGACCGCTCGATGCGCGCGAGAAACCCGAAATTTCCCCGCGCACCGAGACCGGGTTGAAGCGCGCATCGAGCGCATCGGCCACCGCGCGGCACAGCGCGCCCACGGCCCACACGCGCGGCCCGGGCGCGGCATTCGGCTCCCTGAAGCTCATCGCGCCCCTCCGCCGCCGAGCGCCACTCTTCCACAACGGGCGTCGCGCCCCCCACTTTGGAGGGGTATGGTGGAACAGATGCACGAGTTCTCGTGCAAGCTGTTGATTTCATTTAAAAAAGTGCTGCTCAAAATTCAATCGATCTAACGGAAAGCCCGTCCCATGCGGGTTCGGAGACATTGCGCGATGGGTTAATCACAAAGTTATCCACAGAATCTGTGCGTCCTTGCCGACACGCAAACAAGCCGCGAGCCGATGGTGGCTCGGTGGATAATCGCCGCGCATTTGCAGTCTACGGGCCGGAGGATTTTCTTGTTTTCCATCATTGTTGCCGCGGGCTGGCCAATCTGGCCATTGCTCGCCTGTTCGGTCATCGCACTCGCGCTGGTCATTGAACGTTTCACCAGCCTCAAGACCGTCAAGGTCCTGCCGCCGAAGCTGCTGGACGAGACCATCACCGTGTCGCGCGGCGCGGTTCCCGGCCCGGATGTCGTGACCAAACTGGAAAGCAACTCGATGCTCGGCCAGGTGCTGGCCGCCGGCCTGCGCGCGCTGAACGCCAACCCGCGCTGCACCGAAGAAGACCTGCGCGCCGCCATGGAGGCCTCGGGCCGCACCGTGGCGCACAAGCTGGAGCGCTACCTGCCGGCGCTGGCCACCATCGCCTCGGCCGCGCCGCTGCTCGGCCTGCTGGGCACGGTGATCGGCATGATCGAGATCTTCGGCTCGCAGTCGCCCGGCAGCGGTGCGGTCAGTTCAGGCAACCCGGCGCAGCTGGCGCACGGCATCTCGATCGCGCTGTACAACACGGCCTTCGGCCTGATCGTGGCCATTCCCACGCTGATCTTCTGGCGCTACTTCCGCAGCCGCGTCGACGAGTACCTGCTGAACCTCGAACTCTCGGGCGAGCGCTTCGCGCGCCACTTGAACGCACTTCGCAAATGACGGCCATCGCAGCAACCGACGGCCGCCACACCAGGGACACCGCGGAACCGGCTTCGCCGGGCCGCAGGTGTCGCCCCCGGAAGGGGGTTGGCGTAGCGACACGAAGTGCGCGCAGCCTGGGGGTGAGCCTATGACTCGGGGCCGCATGCAGTTTCGCCACGGCGCGCGCGACGAGCCGGAGATCAACCTGATCCCGTTCATCGACGTGCTGCTGGTCGTGCTGATCTTCCTGATGCTGTCGACCACCTACAGCAAGTTCACCGAGATGCAGCTGCGGCTGCCGACGGCGGACGTCGACGCGCAGCGCGACTACCCGAAAGAGGTGATCGTGGCGGTGTCGGCTGACGGCCGCTACGTGATCAACAAGTCGCCGCTGGCGGACCGCAGCGTCGACACCGTGGCCGCCGCGCTCGGCGCCGCCGCCACCGGCGGCAAGGACAGCGTCGTGATCATCAGCGCCGACGCAGCCAGCCCGCACCAGGCCGTGGTGACGGTGATGGAGGCCGCACGCCGTGCCGGCCTGATGCAGATCACCTTCGCCGCCCAGTCGACGGCCCAGGCCGGTCACTGAGTGTCGACCGGCGCGCGGCTGCAGGATGCCTGGCTGCGCCGCGGTGCGCTGGCCTGCCTGCTGTGGCCGCTGTCGCAGGTCTACGGCGCCCTCTTCGCGTTGCGGCGCGCCTTCTATCGATGGGGCTGGCAGAAAACCGGACGCGTGCCGGTACCCGTGATCGTGGTCGGCAATGTGATCGCGGGTGGAGCCGGCAAGACACCGGTCGTGATGGCCGTCGTGCGCCACCTTCAGGCGCGTGGCCTGCGGGTGGGCGTGGTGTCACGGGGCTACGGCCGCCGCACCGACGACTGCCGTGAAGTCCAGGCCGACAGCGATCCGCAGGACGTCGGCGACGAACCCGCGTTGATCCACCATGCCACTGGCGCGCCGGTCTTCGTGGCCCGGCAGCGCATCGAGGCCGCACGCGCCCTGCTCGAACGGCACCCGGCCACGCAGGTCATCGTCAGCGACGACGGCCTGCAACACCTGGCGCTGGCGCGCGACATCGAGATCTGCGTGTTCGACGACCGCGGTGTCGGCAACGGCTGGCTGCTGCCCGCCGGCCCCCTGCGCGAGCCGTGGCCGCGTCGCTGCGACCTGCTGCTGCACAGCGGCGAGCGGCCCGCCTTCGCCGATGGCTACACCGCCACCCGCGAACTGGCGCCGTACGCCCTCGCGAAGGACGGCCGGCGCATCCAGCTCGACACGCTCGCCGGCCAGCCCCTGATCGCGCTCGCCGCCATCGCGCGGCCGGAGGCCTTCTTCACGATGCTGCGTGCTCGCGGCCTGACGCTCGCAGACACCCTCGCGCTGCCTGACCACCACGATTTCAGCGGCTGGCAACGACCAGCCGGTCCCGCCCTGCCCCTCGTCTGCACGGAAAAAGACGCCGTCAAGCTCTGGCAGCAGGTGCCCGACGCGCTCGCCGTGCCGCTGCACTTCGAACCCTCGCCGGTGTTCTTCGCCGCCCTCGACGCGAAGCTATCATCGCTCGATGGATACCAAGCTGCTTGAACTGCTCGTCTGCCCCGTCACCAAGGGCCCGCTGACCTGGAACGCCGAGAAGCAGGAACTCTGCTCACGCAGCGCCCGCCTGGCCTACCCGGTGCGCGACGGCATCCCGGTGCTGCTCGAGAACGAGGCCCGCACGCTGTCCGACGAAGAGCTGGGCCTGTGAGCTTCACCGTTCTGGTGCCGGCCCGGCTGGCTTCGACGCGACTTCCCAACAAACCGCTGGCCGACATCGCCGGACTGCCGATGGTCGTGCGCGTGGCGCAACGTGCCCGCCAGTCCGGCGCCCTTCGCGTGGTGGTAGCCGGTGATGACGCTTCCATCATCGACGCCTGCAAGGCGCACGGCGTCGAGGCCCTGCTCACCCGCCAGGACCACCCCAGCGGCACCGACCGGCTGGCCGAAGCCTGCGAACAGCTCGGGCTCGACGGTGACGCGATCGTCGTCAACGTGCAGGGCGACGAGCCGCTGATCGACCCCGCGCTGATCGACGCCGTTGCTGCCACGCTGGCCGCGCGTCCGCAGGCCGCGATGAGCACCGCCGTCCACGCGATCGACTCGCTGGCCGACTTCATGAACCCGAACGTGGTGAAGGCCGTGCTCGATGCACAGGGCCATGCGCTGTACTTCAGCCGCGCACCGATCCCCTGGTGGCGCGACGGCTCGTCGGGCGGTGCGGCGCCGTCGGTGCTGCCCAGCCCCGCGCCGCTGCGCCACATCGGCATCTACGGCTATCGCGCAGGCTTCGTGCGGCAATTTCCATTGCTGTCACCCGCCCCTGTCGAAGCCACCGAGGCGCTCGAACAGTTGCGCGCGCTGTGGCACGGACACCGCATCGCGGTGCATGTGAGCGATGTGGCACCGGGCCCCGGGATCGACACGCCCGAAGACCTGGCGCGCGTGCGCGCCGTCTTCGCGGCCGGCTCTCCTGCGTGAGCTGCAGGCCGCCCCGAGGGAGACGGCGGCAATTTGTCACGGGGACGCATGCTATCCTCGATGCAATTCCGCCTCGGCGCGCCTGAGGGCGCGCATGGGGCGCGACACAAAATCTAAGAACCTTCCGAGGACACCATGAGACTTATTTTGCTGGGCGCGCCCGGAGCAGGCAAAGGCACGCAAGCGACCTTCATCTGCCAGAAATACGGCATTCCCCAAATCTCGACCGGCGACATGTTGCGCGCCGCGGTCAAGGCAGGCACCCCCCTCGGGCTGCAGGCCAAGACGATCATGGATTCGGGTGCACTGGTCAGCGACGACCTGATCATCAACCTCGTGAAGGAACGCATCGCGCAGCCCGACTGCAACGGCGGCTTCCTGTTCGACGGCTTCCCACGCACCATTCCGCAGGCCGACGCCATGAAGGCGGCCGGCGTGAAGCTCGACTACGTGCTCGAGATCGACGTGCCCTTCGGTGACATCATCGAACGCATGAGCGGTCGTCGCTCACACCCGGCATCGGGCCGCACCTACCACGTCAAGTTCAATCCGCCGAAGGTGGAAGGCAAGGACGACGTGACGGGCGAAGAGCTGATCCAGCGCGAAGACGACAAGGAAGAGACCGTGCGCAAGCGGCTCGACGTCTACAGCCAGCAGACCCGTCCGCTGGTCGACTACTACTCGGCCTGGGCCAAGACCGACCCGGCCGCCGCGCCGAAGTACCGCGCCATCCAGGGCGTGGGCACGGTCGACGAGATCACACAGCGCGCGCTTGCCGCACTGAACAGCTGATTCAGCGGCTGATTCGTCAGCCTCTTTCTCCTAGCCGCCCTCCGCCTCCGGCAGGGCGGCCACTCCCAAAAGTTCCAGCACCAGCGCGACCCGCGCCTTCACCGGCGTGAGTGCGCCTGCGTCCCGCAGCCCGTCGCCGGGTTTCGGCAGGATGCGTCCGTTCGCGCAGCGTGTGGCACGCAACACCACCAAGCCACCGCCCTGCGCCTTCAGCGCTGCGGCTTCCAGCGCGTGGTGCACGGTGCCATTGCCGGTCGTGGCCACGACCAGCCCGCGCAAGGGCTCAGCCGACGGGAGCAGCAACGCCTCCACGATCGCACCGCTCGCGCCCGCGTGGCTCATGACGATCTCGACGCGGGGCCACGGCTTCAACACCGCCTCCAGCCGCGCCGCATCGAACGGCGCCCCCTGCGGCCACGCACGCACGCGCCGCACTTCGCCCTCTTCCACATAGCCGACCGGCCCCGCATCGCCCGACGCGAAGGCATCAAGGCGGTAGGTGTGCACCTTCTGCACATCGAGGCCGCTGTGGATCGCGCCCGCACACACCACCGTCACGCCCTGCGCGCCGGGCGTCGAGGCCACAGCGAGTGCGTCGCGGACATTCTGCGGACCGTCAGGCGACAGGGCCGTCGCCGGGCGCATCGCGCAGGTCAGCACCACCGGCTTGGCCGGCGCGAGCACGGCGTGCAGGAAGAAGGCGGTCTCTTCCAGCGTGTCGGTGCCGTGCGTGATCACGATGCCGGCCACATCAGGCTGCGCCAGCCAGTGTGCGCAGCGCGCGGCCAGCTGGCGCCAGGTGTCGGCGTCCATGTCCTTGCTGTCGAGCTGCGCGACCTGCTCCGCCACCAGCGCCACGCCGGCCGGCGCCTCGATGCCGCCCAGCAGGTCCGCCACCCCCACCTGCCCGGCGGTGTAGCCGATGTTGTCGCCGCTGCTGGCGGCCTTGCCGGCAATGGTGCCGCCGGTGCCCAGCACGACCACGCGGCGCGTCTCGGACGAAGAGGAATGAGTCATGGCTTGTCAACTTTTGAAAACTGGTTAAAAATACAGGTACTGGATATCTAGCCAGTGCCGCAAGGAAACCACTATGCAGTTCGCAGTGAAGCTTACCGCCCGCCAGCAGCAGATCCTGGACCTGATCCAGGCCGCCATCGCACGCACCGGTGCGCCGCCGACGCGCGCCGAAATCGCCAACGAGCTGGGCTTCAAGTCGGCCAATGCCGCCGAGGAGCACCTGCAGGCCCTGGCCCGCAAGGGCGTCATCGAACTGGTCAGCGGCACCTCGCGCGGCATCCGCCTCAAGGGCGATGCGCTGCGCTCGCTCCACGAAACGCGCCACCGCGAAGGCAACCAGTTCTCGCTTTCGCTGCCCGGCATGGCCCAGCTCGCGCTGCCGCTCATCGGCCGCGTCGCGGCGGGTTCGCCCATCCTCGCGCAAGAGCACGTCGACCAGACCTACTACGTCGAGAACACGCTCTTCCAGCGCCAACCCGACTATCTGCTCAAGGTGCGCGGCATGTCGATGCGCGACGCCGGCATCATGGACGGCGACCTGCTCGCCGTGCAGGCCACGAAGGAAGCGCGCAACGGCCAGATCGTGGTGGCGCGCCTCGGCGAAGAAGTCACCGTGAAGCGCCTGAAGCGCAACAAGCAGGTGATCGAGCTGCACGCCGAGAACCCCGACTACCCGACCATCATCGTCCAGCCCGGCGAGCCCTTCGAAATCGAAGGCCTCGCGGTCGGCCTCATCCGCAACACGATGCTGATGTAGCCCCGGGCCTGCTGCCCACACGCAGCAGCACCTCATCCGGCCGCGACAGGTGGCGGGCGTATGGCGCGAAGTCGCCATCACCCTGTCGTGGCCGATTCAAGAAATCCTGCCTGTGTTCAACCTCATACTTTTTTGGAGTTCACATGGGAATCGCCCTCCTCGCCATCGCCGACCTCTGGTCGCCCCTGCAATCGCTGGCCACCCGCTGGATGCCCGCCCGCCGCCCTTCGAATGGTGAGAGCGGCGACGCAGCGGCCGGCTTGCGCTACGTGGCCATTCGCCCGGTCTGCACGGCGCGCCCCGCTGGCGGCTCCGCACCTGCCAGTTCGCCATCCGCCGCCGCAGCGCCCGCCCGTCCGCTGCGCGTGGTCCGCGTGGTCGACCGCCAAGGCACGCAGCGCGGCTGCGCCAACCGGGTCGTGATTTCCGGCCGCATGGCCGACGTGTGTGCCGAACTCGACCGGCTCGCCGCACTCGAAGCTGCAGAAACCGGGAGCGGCACGCACCGCCCCAGCCACCTGCACTGAGAAGGTGCGAACGAACCCGCCGTGCCTGCGCGCCCCGCACGCGCATGGCGGATTCACCCCCAATGGTCTGAAACAGGCCTCCCGGGCGCCATCTGGCATGGGGTATCCAAACGTTCACACGTGCGACGTGCCGATGCTGCGAGGCACAATGGCATGCCATGAACATTGTGATCCTCGACGACTACCAGGACGCCGTGCGCAAGCTGCAGTGCGCTGCCAAGCTGGACGCTTACGCCGCCAAGGTCTACACCAACACGGTCAAGGGCATCGGTCAGCTGTCGGTTCGCCTCAAGGATGCGGACGTCATCGTGCTCATCCGCGAGCGCAGCCAGATCTCCCGCCAGCTCATCGAGAAGCTGCCCAAGCTCAAGCTGATTTCCCAGACCGGGCGCGTCGGCGGCCACATCGACGTCACGGCCTGCACCGAACGCGGTGTGGCGGTGGCCGAGGGCTCGGGCTCGCCGCAGGCGCCCGCCGAACTCACCTGGGCGCTGATCATGGCGGCCATGCGCCGCCTGCCGCAGTACATCAGCAACCTCAAGCACGGGGCCTGGCAGCAGTCGGGCCTCAAGTCGGCATCGATGCCGCCGAATTTCGGCGTGGGCTCGGTGCTCAAGGGCAAGACGCTGTGCATCTGGGGCTACGGCCGCATCGGCCAGCTGGTGGCCCGCTACGGGCAGGCCTTCGGCATGCAGGTCGTGATCTGGGGCCGCGAGGCCAGCTGCGCCAAGGCGCGCTCCGACGGCTTCCAGGTGGCACAGAACCGCCACGAATTCTTTGCCGCCGCCGACGTGCTGTCGGTGCATCTGCGGCTCAACGAGGACACCCAGGGCCTCGTCAAGCTCGAAGACCTCTCGCGCATGAAGCCGACGGCGCTGTTCGTCAACACCTCGCGCGCCGAGCTGGTCGAAGCCGATGCCCTCTTGGCCGCCCTCAACCGCGGCCGCCCCGGGCTGGCGGCCATCGACGTGTTCGAGAGCGAACCGCCGTTGCAGGGCCATGCGCTGCTGCGCCTGGAGAACTGCATCTGCACGCCGCACATCGGCTACGTCGAGCAGGAAAGCTACGAAAGCTACTTCGGCCAGGCGTTCGACAACGTCGTGAGCTTCATCAAGGGCAACCCCACGAACATCGTGAACCCCGGCGCGCTGCAGGTCCGGCGGTGAACGCATGAGCCGGCCCGCGCCGCAGCGAGGCGCGCTCTGGGCGCTGCTGGCCGGCAATTTCGTGATCGGCACGGGCGTGATGGTCGTGCCCGGCACCCTCAATGAGATCAGCGCCTCGCTGGCCATCAAGGTCGCCACCGCAGGCCAGCTGATCAGCGCGGCCGCCTTCGTGATGTGCCTGGGCGCCCCGCTGCTGGCCGCCGCGGTCGCCGGCTGGGACCGCCGCAAGCTGCTGGCCCTCACCCTGCTCTGGTACGCCGCGTGGCACGTGGTCGCGGCGCTCGTGCCCAGCTTCGGCGCGCTGCTGCCGGTGCGCATGCTGACGGTGATCGCGCCCGCCATCTTCACGCCCCAGGCCGCGGCCTGCGCCGGCATGCTGGTGCCGCCCGAGCAGCGCGGGCGCGCCGTCACCTTCGTCTTTCTCGGCTGGTCGGTGGCCTCGGTGCTGGGCCTGCCGATCGGCGCGCTGATCGGCGGCCACCTGGGCTGGCGCATGGCCTTCATGGCCAGCGCGGCGCTCAGCGTGGTGAGCGCGGCCTCGGTCTGGCTCACACTGCCCAGCGGCATCCGGCCCGCCGCGCTCACGGCCGCCGCCTGGTCGCGCGTGCTGCGCAGCCCGGTGCTGATGGGCATCGTGTCGGTCACGGCGCTGCAGGGCGTCGGCCAGTTCGTGCTGTTCAGCTATTTCGGCCCGCTGCTCAAGCAGGGCTTCGGCGCCGATGCCAACACGCTGAGCCTGATGTGGGCGCTGTTCGGCGCCTTCGGCCTGTTGGGCAACATGGTGGTGAGCCGCTACATCGATCGCGTCGGCGCCGGGCGCATGGTGCTGTTGACGACCGGGCTGATCGCGCTGAGCCTGCTGCTGTGGCCGCTGGCCAGCACGCTGGCGTGGCTGGCGGTGGTGCTCGTGCCCTGGGGCCTGGGCTGCTTCGCCACCAACTCCTCGCAGCAGGCGCGCCTCGTGGGGCTGGCGCCTGCCCTGGCGCCGGGTTCGGTGGCGCTCAACAGCTCGGGCATCTACATCGGCCAGGCCCTGGGCGCGGCGCTCGGCGGCTGGCTGCTGGCGAACGACGCCACCGAGTGGATGAGCCGGGTCGGTTTTGCACTGATGCTGCTGGCCATGGGCCTGAGCATCGCCATCGACCGCAGCCGCCGCCCGGCCTGATTCCGATGCCCCGCGTAACACCCGGGGCGCGGGCCTCCCGCGAGATTGCAAAATCGGAGCTTTCGTCCGTGTCGCGCACCCGCGCCGACGCGGCCGCCCCGGACACCCACCAACCCATGAGAACCTTGATCCCATGACAGTGAACTACCCCCGAATCGGCGTGATCGGCGCCGGCGCCATGGGGCGCGGCATCGCGCAGATCGCCGCCCAGGCCGGCAGCGAAGTGCTGCTGCTCGACAGCTTCGCAGGCGCCGCCGAGCGCGGCCGCGAAGCCCTCGCCGCCCAATGGAACAAGCTGCACGAGAAAGGCAAGATCGACGCCCCCACGCGCGACGCCTACGTGGCACGCGTGAAGGCGGTCAACGGCATGCAGGCGCTCGCAGGCTGCGACCTCGTGGTCGAGGCCGTGGTCGAGAACCTCGAGGTCAAGCGCACGCTGTTTCGCGAGCTCGAGGACGTGGTCGCGCCCACCGCCACGCTGGTCACCAACACCTCGTCGCTGTCGGTCACGGCCATCGCGGCCGGCCTGCAGCACCCTGCGCGCTTCGCGGGCTTCCACTTCTTCAATCCCGTGCCGCTGATGAAGGTGGTCGAGGTGGTGGCGGGCTTCAAGACCTCGCCCGAGGTCTGCCAGAAGCTGGCCGGCTACGCCACGCAGATGGGCCACAGCGCCGTGCAGGCGCAGGACACGCCCGGCTTCATCGTCAACCACGCGGGCCGCGGCTACGGCACCGAGGCGCTGCGCATCGTCGGCGAAGGCGTGACCGACTTCGCGACAATCGACCGCATCCTGAAGGACCAGGCGGGCTTTCGCCTCGGCCCCTTCGAGCTGCTCGACCTCACGGCGCTCGACGTGTCGCACCCGGTGATGGAGTCGATCTACCATCAGTACTTCGAAGAGCCGCGCTTCCGCCCGAGCGTGATCACCGCGCAGCGCCTGGCCGCTGGCGCACTCGGCCGCAAGACCGGCGAAGGCTTCTACCGCTATGAAGACGGCGTGATGCAGCAGACGCCCGAGGCGCCGGCGCCGGTGATCGAAGGCACGCCCGCGGTCTGGGTGTCGCCGCGTGCCGCGCGCCGCGCCGAACTGCTGCGCCTGGTGAACACGCTGGGTGCGCAGATCGACAGCGGCAGCGCTCCCGCACCGCAGTCGATCATCCTGGTCGCGCCGCTGGGCTTCGACGTGACGACGGTCGCGGCGGTCGAGCGGCTGGACGCCACGCGCACCGTCGGCATCGACATGCTGATCGACGACGCCGCCACCAAGCGCCGCGTGCTCGCCACCAACCCGGCCACGCGCCGCGACGTGCGCGACGCCGCGCACGCCCTCTTCGCGCGCGACGGCAAGGCCGTGAGCGTGATCCGCGATAGCGGCGGCTTCGTCACGCAGCGCGTGATCGGCGCCATCGTCAACATCGCCGCCGACATGTGCCAGCAGCGCGTGTGCACGCCGGCCGACCTCGAGACCGCCGTGCAATTGGGCCTGGGCTATCCGCGCGGCCCGCTCGCCATGGGCAACCTCTACGGACCGACCAACATGCTCGAGGTGCTGTTCAACCTGCAGACCGTGTATGGCGACCCGCGCTATCGCCCGAGCCCGTGGTTGCGCCGCCGCGGCGCGCTGGGCCTGAGCCTGCTGCACGAAGAAGAATAAATAACGAACGAACAGGCACACACGCCATGACCGCCGAACTCAAGAGCACCAGCGAAGGCAGCACCATGGTGCTGACCATCGTCAACCCGACCCAGCGCAATGCACTGGGCCCCGAGATCTATGCCGCCGGCATCGAGGCGCTGAACGGCGCCGAGAGCAGCGACGAGATCCGCAGCGTCGTCATCGTGGGCGAAGGCGCGTGGTTCTGCGCCGGCGGCTCGCTGCAGCGACTGCTGGCCAACCGCCAGCTCGACCGCTCCGTGCAGGCCGAGAGCATCGAGGGCCTGCACAACTGGATCGACTCGATCCGCACCTTTCCCAAGCCGGTCATCGCGGCTGTCGAGGGTGCGGCGGCCGGCGCCGGCTTCTCGCTCGCGCTGGCCTGCGACTTCGTCGTGGCCGCGCGCGACGCCGTGTTCGCGGCCTCGTACAGCAATGTGGCGCTGTCGCCCGACGGCGGCCTCAGCTGGCACCTCGGGCAGGCGCTGCCGCGCCAGCTGGCGAGCGAATGGCTGATGAACGGCGAGCGCATCGAGGCCGCGCGCCTGCATGCCTTCGGCCTCGTCAACGAGCTCACCGACAGCGGACAGGCGCTGGCCGGCGCGCTGGCCCTGGCCACCCGCCTGAACGCGCGCGCACCGAACTCGCTGGCCAGCATCAAGGAGCTGCTGAGCGACGCGCGCGGCGCCACACTGGCGTCGCAGCTATCGCAGGAGCGCGATCATTTCGTGCGCAACCTGCACCACGCGAACGCGGGCATCGGCATTGCCGCGTTCCTCGACAAGACACCGCCACGTTACGAGTGACGCCTGACGGCGTCGCTCCCGAGACACCCCACAGCTTTTCAGTCGCCGAGAGGACAGACCATGGACGACCCCATTCTTACCATCGAAGAACGTGAAGCGATCAACAGTGGTCGCTGGTTTTCTTCCCTATCTCCATCGCTACGGCACGACATCCTCCGATGCGCCTTTGTCAAACGCTACAAGGACGGCGACCTGCTCGCCGCGCGCGGCGACCCGCCCGAGCACTGGATCGCCTGTGCCAAGGGGGCGTTGCGCGTGAGCTCGACCGCGGTGTCGGGCAAGCAGGTGACGCTGACCTACGTCGAGCCGGGCATCTGGTTCGGCGACGTGGCGATGTTCGACGGGGAGCGGCGCACGCACGACACGTACTCGCACGGCGACACCACCGTGCTGTGCGTGGCGCGGGCCGATTTCCAGAAGATCCTGGCCACGCACGTCGAGTTGTACGAAGCGCTGATGCGGCTGCAGGCGCGCCGCATCCGCACGCTGTTCGGGCTGGTGGAAGACCTCAACACCCTGCCCTTGCGCGCACGCCTGGCCAAGCAGCTCATCCACCTGGTGCGCAGCTACGGTGTGCCCAACCTGGACGACGGCAGCCAGACGCGCATCGGCCTGCAACTGGCGCAGGAAGAACTCGCGCAGCTGCTCGGCGCCTCGCGCCAGCGGGTCAACCAGGAACTCAAGACGATGGAGCGCGAGGGCACCATCCGGATCGAGCCGGCCGGACTGGTCGTGCTGGACCGCTCGGCGCTGATGCACATCTCTGAAGCAGACAACTAAAAAAGATTCGACATGAGCCAGGACTTCTCCAGTTTCATCGGCACCCGCGCGGTGTCCCAACAGCACACCTTCGACGTGGACGCGCTTGCGGCCTGGCTCGAAAAGAACCTCGAGGGCTTCCACGGTCCGCTGACGGTCGAGATGTTCAAGGGCGGTCAGTCCAACCCGACCTACAAGCTCGTCACGCCCACGCAGAGCTACGTGATGCGCGCCAAGCCCGGCCCGGTCGCCAAGCTGCTGCCCTCGGCCCATGCGGTCGAGCGCGAATACAAGGTCATGCGCGGCCTGCAGGGCACCGACGTGCCCGTGCCGCGCATGTACTGCCTGTGCGAAGACGAGTCCATCATCGGCCGCGCCTTCTACATCATGGAGTTCATGCAGGGCCGCGTGCTGTGGGACCAGTCGCTGCCCGGCTTCAGCAACGCCGAACGCGCGGCCTACTACGACGAAATGAACCGCGTCATCGCGGCGCTGCACACGGTCGACTTCACCGCCCGCGGCCTGGGCGACTACGGCAAGCCCGGCAACTACTTCGAGCGCCAGATCGGCCGCTGGAGCAAGCAGTACAAGGCCTCAGCCGACGGCGCCGGTGAACTGTCGCAGCCCATCGAGGCCATGGAGCGCCTGATCGACTGGCTGCCCGCCCACATGCCGGCGAGCGCACGCGACGAGAGCAAGGTCTCGATCGTGCATGGCGACTACCGCCTGGACAACGTGATGTTCCATGCCACCGAGCCGCGCATCATCGCGGTGCTCGACTGGGAACTCTCCACGCTGGGCCACCCACTGGCCGACTTCAGCTACCACTGCATGTCGTGGCACATGCCCCCCACCACCGGCCGCGGCATCGGCGGCGTGGACGTGGCGGCGCTGGGCATTCCCACCGAGAGCGAATACATCGCCCGCTATTGCGAGCGCACGCGCATCAGCACGCCCGAGGCGCTGGCGCCCGACTGGAATTTCTACCAGGCCTACAACCTGTTTCGCATGGCCGCCATCCTGCAGGGCATTGCGAAACGCGTCGAAGCCGGTACCGCATCGAGCGAGCAAGCCGTGGCGTCCGCCCGTGGCGCACGGCCGATGGCCGAGATGGCCTGGCAATTTGCCCAAAAGGCATAGCCAGCCCTCCCCCTTAACCCCACCAGGAGACAGCATGGATTTCGAATATTCGGCCAAAACCAAGGAGCTTCAGAAGCGCGTTCTCGCCTTCATGGAAGACCACATCTACCCGGCCGAAGCCGAGTACAGCGCCGAACTGGCCGCCAACACGGTCGCCGGCAAGCGCTGGAGCGCCCTGCAGACCGTCGAGAAGCTCAAGGCCAAGGCCAAGGCACAAGGCCTGTGGAACCTGTTCCTGCCGGTCGACAGCGCCTCGGCCTCGGGCTATGAGGGTGCGGGCCTGACCAATCAGGAATACGCCCCGCTGGCCGAGATCATGGGCCGGGTGCCATGGGCCTCCGAAGCCTTCAACTGCTCGGCGCCCGACACCGGCAACATGGAAACCATCGCCCGCTACGGCTCGGAAGAGATCAAGGCGCGCTGGCTCAAGCCGCTGCTCGAAGGCCAGATCCGCTCGGCCTTCGCGATGACCGAACCCGACGTCGCCTCCAGCGACGCCACCAACATCGCCACCCGCATCGAGCGCCAGGGCGACGAGTACGTCATCAACGGCCACAAGTGGTGGATCTCCGGTGCCGCCGATCCGCGCTGCGCCGTGTTCGTCACCATGGGCAAGACCGACCCCGAAGCGCCCAAGCACTCGCAGCAGAGCATGGTCATCGTGCCGGCCGATGCCAAGGGCATCCGCATCGTGCGCCCGCTGAACGTGATGGGCTACGACGACGCGCCGCACGGCCACGTCGAGATGTACTTCGAGAACGTGCGCGTGCCGGTGGGCAACATCCTGCTGGGCGAAGGCCGCGGCTTCGAGATCGCCCAGGGTCGCCTTGGCCCCGGACGCATCCACCACTGCATGCGCCTGATCGGCCTGGCCGAGCGTGCGCTCGAGCTGATGTGCAAGCGCGCCTCGTCGCGCGTGGCCTTTGGCAAGACCGTCGCCTCGCAGACCGTCACGCAGGAACGCATCGCCGAAGCGCGCTGCAAGATCGACATGGCCCGCCTGCTCACGCTCAAGGCCGCCTGGCTGATGGACGTGGCCGGCAACAAGGTCGCGCGCACCGAGATCGCCATGATCAAGGTGGTGGCGCCCACCATGGCCTGCCAGGTCATCGACTGGGCCATGCAGGTCCACGGCGGCGGCGGCATGTGCGACGACTTCCCGCTGGCCTCGGCCTATGCGCAGGCGCGCACGCTGCGCTTTGCCGACGGCCCGGACGAAGTGCACCGCAACGCGATCGCCAAGTGGGAGCTGGGCAAGTACGCTGCCGACAAGTCGGGCGCTACCGCCGACGCGCCTGTCACGCGCTTCTGATCCAGACAAAAGAAAGGGCGCGATCGCCGCGCCCTTCTCTTTCTGTTCCGGCCATGCCGCCCACGCCTTGCGCGTCGGCGGCATTTTCATTGGCCTGGTTCGGTCAGAGCTTCTTCTGCAGGAAGACGGCGTGGCCGAATTCCGGATCGAGCTGGTAGCTGACGAAGCCTTCGCGCTCGTAGCTGCGCAGCGCGGGCGCATTGCCCGACAGCACCTCGAGCGTGAGCTTGCAGGCGCCGCGACGCCGGGCTTCCTGCTCGACCTGCACGAACATCTGCTGCGCCACGCGCTGGCCGCGGTGGCTGGCGCGCACGACCACGTCATGCACATTGACCAGCGGTTGGCAGGCGAAGGTCGAAAAGCCTTCGATGCAGTTGATGAGACCCACGGGCGTGTCGCCGTCGTAGGCGAGCACGCTGAACGCCTGCGGCCGCGCCGCCAGCGCGGCAGGCAGGCCCTCGCGCACCGACGCGGGCAACGGCGTGCCGCCACCGGCCGGGTCGCGCGCGTAGCTGTCGAGCAGCTCGACCACGGCCGCCGCCTGCAGCGGATCGCGGTAGTCGGCCAGGCGGATTTCGATGCGGCCCGCCGTCGTCATGCGGCAGGCTTGAGCGTGGCCGCGAGGCGCTCGGCGCAGGACTGCGACTGCTTCGGATCGCGCGCCTCGACCATCACGCGCACCAGCGGCTCGGTGCCACTCGCACGGATCAGCACGCGGCCCGCATCGCCCAGCTCGGCTTCGATGCGCTTCGTTTCGCTGGCGAGCGCTGCGTTGCTCTTCCAGTCCTGGTCGGGTGTGAGGCGCACGTTGATCAGCGTCTGCGGGAACAGCGTCACGCCTTCGAGCAGCTGCGCCACCGTCTTGCCGCTGCGCACGCAGGCCTGCAGCACCTGCAGCGCACTGACGATGCCGTCGCCCGTGGTGTGGCGGTCAAGTGCCAGCAGGTGGCCCGAGCCCTCGCCGCCGAGCAGCCAGCCGCGCTTGTCGAGTTCTTCGAGCACGTAGCGGTCGCCGACCTTGGCGCGCACGAACTCGATGTCTTGTGCGCGCAGGGCCATCTCGACGGCCTTGTTGGTCATGAGCGTGCCGACCACGCCCGCCGGCTTCTCGCCGCGCGCGATGCGCTCGGCCACCATCAGGTACAGCAGCTCGTCGCCGTTGAACAGGCGGCCGCTGGCGTCGACCAGCTGCAGCCGGTCGGCGTCGCCGTCCAGCGCAATGCCGTAGTCCGCCTTCTGCGCCGTCACCGTGGCAACCAATGCCTCGGGATGCGTGGCACCGAAACCCTTGTTGATGTTGAGCCCGTCGGGCGCACAGCCGATGCTGGTGACGTCCGCGCCCAGTTCGTGGAACACGTTCGGCGCCACCTGGTAGGCCGCGCCGTGGGCGGCATCGACCACCAGCTTCATGCCGCGCAGCGACAGGTCGTTGGCGAAGGTGCTTTTGCAGAACTCGATGTAGCGGCCGTCCGCGTCGTTGAGGCGGCGGGCCTTGCCCAGGTTGGCCGAATCCACCCAGACGGGTTCCTCTTCGAGCGCGGCCTCGACAGCCAGCTCCCAGGCGTCGTCGAGCTTGGTGCCCTGCGCGCTGAAGAACTTGATGCCGTTGTCGGGAAAGGCGTTGTGGCTGGCGCTGATCACCACACCCAGGCTGGCGCGCTGGGCGCGCGTGAGGTAGGCCACGCCCGGCGTGGGCAGCGGGCCGAGCAGCACCACGTCGACGCCGGCGGAGTTGAAGCCCGACTCGAGCGCCGACTCGAGCATGTAGCCCGAGATGCGGGTGTCCTTGCCGATCAGCACCGTGGGACGGGCCTGGGTTTTCTTGAGGACGCGGCCCACGGCGTGCGCGAGGCGCAGCACGAAATCGGGGGTGATGGGCGATTGGCCGACCGTGCCGCGGATGCCGTCGGTGCCGAAATACTTACGGGTCATGTTGTTGCTCTTTGAAGGTGTTCTTGCGGTGCTTCCGCGCGCATGGCACGCCATACGGCGAGGGCGGCGACGGTGTCGCGAACGTCGTGCACCCGCACGACCGCCGCACCCCGGTCCACGGCCAGCACGGCGGCTGCCACGCTGGGCACGGTACGCCCGGATGCATTGTCGATGCCGGTGACGGCCCCGATGGAGGACTTGCGGGACCAACCTAGCAACAAGGGGTAACCGGTTGCCAACAATTCCCGCTGCCGACCGAGGAGCGCGAAGTTCTGCGCCACGCTCTTGCCGAAACCGACGCCCGGATCGAGCGTGATGCGCGCGGGGTCGATGCCCAGCGCTGTCAGGGGCGCCAGTTGCGCGTCCCAGAAAGCCAGCACCTCGGGAATCACGTCGCCCTGCATCGGCAGCGTCTGCATGGTCTGCGGGTCGCGGTGCATGTGCATCAGGCAGATGCCGCAGGTCGGGTGCGCCGCCACGGCATCGCGCGCGCCGGGTTGGCGCAGGGCCCAGATGTCGTTGACGATGTCCGCGCCCAGGTCGAGCACGGCGCGCATCACCTCGGGCTTGTAGGTGTCGATCGACAGCGGCACGTTCAGCTTCACGGCCTCGCGCACCACGGGCAGCACGCGCGCCAGCTCGGCGTCCAGCGGCACGGCGGGACTGCCGGGGCGGGTCGATTCGCCGCCGATGTCGAGGATGTCGGCGCCCTCCTTCAGCAGTTGCTCGCAGTGCTTCAGCGCAGTCTCGGTCGACGCGTGCGCGCCGCCGTCGGAGAAGGAATCGGGCGTGACGTTGACGATGCCCATCACGCGCGGCTGCGCGAGGTCAATCCTGAAACGCGAGGTCTGCCAAACCGCAGCATCTGGCTCACCATGGAAAACGGGGCCAGGGGCCCCGTTGTTGCTTGATTTCAAGCTCACCTCAAGCGGCGGTCGGCGCCGGGTCAGGATTGACGGCCGGCGTGCCACCACTGCCGCCGCTGCCCGAAGGCGGGATGCGCGGCGTCCAGTCCTTGGGCGGGCGCGGTGCGCGGCCGGCCATGATGTCGTCGAGCTGTTCGCTGTCGATGGTTTCCCATTCGAGCAGCGCCTTGGCCATGGCGTGCATCTTGTCGCTGTTCTCTTCGATCAGGCGGCGCGCCAGGGCGTACTGCTCGTCGATGATGCGGCGCACCTCGCCGTCGACCTTTTCCATGGTCTGTTCGCTCATGTTCGTGGTCTTGGTGACCGAGCGGCCCAGGAACACTTCGCCTTCGTTCTCGGCATAGACCATCGGGCCCAGCGCGTCGGTCATGCCGTAGCGCGTGACCATGTCACGGGCGATGGAGGTCGCGCGCTCGAAGTCGTTGCTGGCGCCGGTGGTCATCTGGTGCATGAACACTTCTTCGGCGATGCGGCCACCGAACAGCATGCTGATCTGGTTCAGCATGTACTCGCGGTCGTAGCTGTAGCGGTCCTGCGACGGCAGGCTCATGGTCACGCCGAGGGCGCGGCCACGCGGAATGATCGTGACCTTGTGGACCGGGTCGCACTTGGGCAGCAGCTTGCCGATGAGGGCGTGGCCGGACTCGTGGTAGGCCGTGTTGCGGCGCTCTTCCTCGGGCATGACCATGCTCTTGCGCTCGGGGCCCATGAAGATCTTGTCCTTGGCCTTCTCGAAGTCCTGCATCTCGACCACGCGCGCATTGCGGCGGGCGGCCATCAGGGCGGCTTCGTTGCACAGGTTGGCCAGGTCGGCACCCGACATGCCGGGCGTGCCGCGGGCGATGACGCTCGGGTTCACGTCCTGGCCCAGCGGGACCTTGCGCATGTGGACGGCCAGGATCTGCTCGCGGCCGCGGATGTCGGGCAGCGTGACGTACACCTGACGGTCGAAACGGCCCGGACGCAGCAGCGCGGCGTCGAGGATGTCGGGGCGGTTGGTGGCAGCCACCACGATCACGCCGAGGTTGGTTTCGAAGCCGTCCATCTCGACCAGCATCTGGTTGAGGGTCTGCTCGCGCTCGTCATTGCCGCCGCCGAGACCGGCGCCGCGCTGGCGACCCACCGCATCGATTTCGTCGATGAAGATGATGCAGGGCGCGTTCTTCTTGGCGTTCTCGAACATGTCGCGCACGCGGGCCGCACCCACGCCGACGAACATTTCAACGAAGTCGGAACCCGAGATCGAGAAGAACGGCACCTTGGCTTCGCCGGCGATCGACTTGGCCAGCAGCGTCTTGCCGGTGCCCGGAGGGCCGACCAGCAGCAGGCCGCGCGGAATGCGACCGCCGAGCTTCTGGAAGCGTTGCGGGTCTTTGAGGAAGTCGACGACTTCACGGACTTCTTCCTTGGCCTCGTCGCAGCCTGCGACGTCGGCGAAAGTGACCGTGTTGTTGTTCTCGTCCATCATGCGGGCCTTGCTCTTGCCGAAGCTGAACGCCCCGCCCTTGCCGCCGCCCTGCATCTGGCGCATGAAGTAGATCCACACGCCGATCAGCAGCAGCATCGGGCCCCAGCTGACCAGCAGGGTCATGAGGAGCGAGCCCTCTTCGCGCGGCTTGACGTCGAACTTGACGTTGTGGTCGATCAGGTCGCCCACGAGGCCGCGGTCGAGGACCGTGGCGGTCGTGCGGATCTTGCGATCGTCGTTGGTGACAGCGACGATCTCGCCGCCGCCGGCGCCTTCAGGAATGATGGCGCTCTTGATCTGGTTGTTGCGGACCTGGTCCAGGAACTCGGAATAGCTCACCGTTCCCGAGCCGACGCCACCGCGGGTGTCGAACTGCTTGAACACAGTGAACAACACCATGGCAATGACGAGCCATACGGCAACTTTGGAAAACCACTGATTGTTCAAACGAAGCTCCAGTCGAAAGCGCGTGACGGGAATATGAAATACGCGCTGAGGGTACGCAATTGCGCCCCATTTTAGGCTTTTCAAGCTGCGAAAAGCGGACATTTCCCTATAGCAGCCATAGGCTGACAAGGGTTTGCGCCCCTGGAGGGCACCCCACGGCAAGGTATCAATGCGTATCGAGCGCCTTCAATCCCCTGCCGATGAGGAAGGTCTCGGCCGATTTGTCGCGCGATGCCTTGGGCTTGAGCGGCTTCACGACGCGGAAATTGGCCTTGAACATCTTGACCAATTCGTCGTACCCGCTGCCGTGGAAGACCTTGGCCACCAATGCCCCTTCGGGCTTCATGTGGTGCTGGGCGAAGTCGATGGCCAGCTCGATCAGGTGCGCCACCCGGGCGGCGTCCGCCGAGTGGATGCCCGACAGGTTGGGTGCCATGTCGGACACCACCAGGTCGGCCTTGCGGCCGTCCAGCACCGCGAGGAGCTGCGCCAGCAGCGCGTCTTCGCGGAAATCGCCCTGCAGGAAGGTCACGCCCTCGATCGGCTCCATCGGCAGCAGGTCGAGCGAAATGATGGTGCCGTTGAGATCGCCGACCGCCGCCCCGCCGGGCGACATGCGCCGCCGCAGGTACTGGCTCCAGGCGCCCGGGGTCGAGCCGAGGTCGACCACCAGCTGGCCGGGCTTGACCAGCCCGAGCGACTCGTCGATTTCCTTGAGCTTGTAAGCCGCGCGGGCGCGGTAGCCCTCTCTGGTCGCGAGCTTCACGTAGGGGTCGTTGATGTGGTCGTGAAGCCACGCCTTGTTGACTTTTTTGCTTTTGGCTTTAGTGCTCATGAGGGTGTTCGTGTACGCGTCGATAATACGGGGATGCCCGCCATTCAACTTACCCCTGCCGAGCGCAAGGTGCACCGCGCCGAAGCTCACCACCTGGATCCGATCGTCATGGTCGGTGGAGACGGGCTCACCCCTGCCGTGAAAAAGGAGGCCGACGCGGCCTTGAAGGCCCATGGCCTGATCAAGGTGCGCGTCTTCTCCGACGACCGCCTCGCCCGCGACGCCATGCTCCAGGAGCTCGCCGACGAGCTCGACGCCGCCCCAATCCAGCACATCGGCAAGCTGCTCGTGCTGTGGCGTCCGAAGCCCGAAAAAGAGCGCGTCATCGACGAAGACCGCATGCCCGGCCCGCGCGACGTCAAGATCGTCAAGTACAGCAAGCGTGGCGGCCAGCGCCCCGAAATCAAGACCCTGCGCGTGCTCGGCAACCAGCGCCTCACCCCTGGCGGCACCATCAAGCGCGCCAAGGCCAAGCGCCCGCTGTCGGCCAAGAAACGCAACCAGGCGGACTGAACTTGGTGGCAGCGCAAGGCGCCCAGCGCCATATCCTCTGCATGAAGTGGGGCACCAAGTACGGCCCCGAGTACGTCAACCGGCTCTACGCCATGGTGCGCCGCCACCTCAGCGGCGACTTCAAGTTCGTTTGCCTGACCGACGATGGCAACGGCATCCGCCCCGAAGTGACGTGCCTGCCGATTCCGCCGCTCAACCTCCAGCTGGCCCCGGGCCAGCGTGACGGCGCCTGGAAGAAGCTCACGACCTTCGAGCAGGACCTGCACGGCCTGCGCGGCACCGCCCTCTTCCTGGACGTCGACGTGGTGATCGTCGGCAGCCTGGACGCCTTCTTCGAGCAACCCGGCGAATTCCTGATCATTCACGACTACGCCCGCCCCTGGCGGCGCGAGCGGATCACGGGCAATTCATCGGTCTACCGCTTCGAGCTGGGCGCCCATGCCGACGTGCTGGCGTACTTCCGCGCCAACATGGACAAGGTGCAGGCCGAATACCGCAACGAACAGGCCTACCTGTCGGACGTGCTGCACAAGCAGGGCAAGCTGGCCTACTGGCCGGCGGCCTGGTGCCCGAGCTTCAAGTACCACGGCATCCCGACCTGGCCGACCAACTACTGGGAAGAGCCCTTCGTGCCCGAAGGCGCCCGTGTGATGGTGTTCCACGGCGAGTGCAACCCGCCCGATGCGTTGGCGGGACGGCGCAACCGCGCCTTCCGCTACATCCGGCCGGCGAGCTGGGTCGCCAAGCACTGGAAAGAGTAAAGCCGGAGGCGGCGATGCGTGTCGCCGCCCCGGTTCAGCGTGGCGCCCGAACGGCGCCGCCCATGCGCCACAGCAACGTGCCGGCGCACACCCACTGAACGAAATACATGCCCGTGCCCACGGCGTGCCACAGCTTGAGGTTGTCGCGCGCCACGATGCGCGGCGCCACGGCGTACTGCTGCAACAGCGCCAGCAGCAGCGCCGCCAGCACCAGGAAGATGGCCGTCAACACCGGCTTGGTCATGCCATCATCGGCCTTCTGGCGGAAATGGATCAGCAGGATCAGCCCGCAGCCGATGGCGATCCAGCTTTGCGCCTCGAACAGCTGGGCCGCGAAATTGCCCGCCACCGCCGGGTTGCCGAGCCGGGCGAAGAGCATCGGCACCACCAGGAAACCGATGGTGCTGAGACTGCCCCACCAGAGGGCCGCCAGCATCAGCGCGACGCGGTCTTTCATCCGACTCAGAGGTAGCGGACCGCCACGATCTCGTAGCGCTTGAGGCCACCCGGCGCCTGCACTTCGGCCGTGTCGCCCTCTTCCTTGCCGATCAGCGCGCGTGCGATCGGGCTGGAGATGTTGATCAGGCCGAGCTTCAGGTCGGCTTCGTCTTCGCCCACGATCTGGTACTTGACGGCATCGCCCGACTCTTCTTCTTCGAGTTCGACGGTCGAGCCGAACACCACCTTGCCGCCGGCATCGAGCTCGCTCGGGTCGATGATCTGCGCGGCCGAGAGCTTGCCTTCGACTTCCTGGATGCGCCCTTCGATGAAGCCCTGGCGGTCCTTGGCGACTTCGTATTCGGCGTTTTCGCTCAGGTCGCCCTGGGCACGCGCCTCGGAAATGGCGTTGATGACCCAGGGACGGTCGACCGTCTTGAGCTGGTGCAGTTCGGCGCGCAGTTTTTCAGCGCCGCGCTTGGTGATCGGAATGGTGGCCATGTTGTTGGTTCTCCATAAAGCGAAACCGCCGAACGCTGCCGTTCGGCGGTCGATTGAGGGAATTGATCAGACGAGTGTGCGTCCGGTCAGCCGGCTCAGGATGGCGAGCGGGCTCGATTCGGGATTGTATTGCTTCGATGCGGCCAGATGAAGGGTCTGCTCGAGCATGTACTGGCCCGCCATCACGGCGTGCGAGGTCTGGTCCGAGAAGCACACCCACACCGAACCCGGCGGGAATTTCGCCGTTTCCTGCGGCGAGTTTTCCTGGTACGCCATGTCCGACTTCATGCCGTCGTGCAGCTGCAGCATCAGGTGGTCGTACTCGCTCCGGAACGACTTGGTGACGTGCAGCGCCTGCAGCAGCTTGGCCTGCCAGCGCACATAGGGCTTGGCCCGCGGCAGGAAGCGCTTGGCGATGTCCTCGAAAGGCTCGCCCACGCGCCACACGCGCGGTGCGCCGTCGGGGTTGACGTTGGTGAACACGCGCAGGATGCGCTCGCCGTAGTTGGGACGCGACGGGAATGCATCGACGTGCAGGCGCCGGTCGTCGGCGCGCCACGACTGCACGCGCGTCTCGACCTGGGCCGGCCGGTAGCTGGTCGGCGCCAGGCGCAAGGCCGGCGTGTAGTGCGGCAGCAGCCCATGGATGAGCTGCTGCGCCTGCGTGCGAAAACGCTTCACCATCGCCGCCGTGGCGCGCTGCACCGCCTCGTCACCGACGGCGCCCTTGAGCTTGCCGTGGGCATCGAGGCTGATGTTGCGCACGTCGGGCGACAGCAGGCTGGACGTCAGCAGACTGCGCTCTTCAGGCAGCAGCTCGAAGCCCAGCCGCGGGAAGTACAGCACCTTGCCGGCTTCCAGTTCCGCGATCCACGCCTCGTTGGGCGTGGCCGCGCTCCAGTCAGTCAGGCCCAGTTCGACCAGCTGCGTTTCCATGGCGATGCCCGGTCAGGCAGCGGCCAGCTGCGCGTGCATCTCCTGCACCGAGATCACGCCCAGCTCGTCCATGAAGCCCATGCCTTCGACCGCGGCTTCGGCGCCGAAGATCGTGGTGAAGGTGGTCACGCGCGCCAGCAGTGCCGAGGTGCGGATCTGGCGCGAGTCGGTGATCGCGTTGCGGCGCTCTTCCACCGTGTTGATGACCAAGGCAATCTCGTTGTTCTTGATCATGTCCACGATGTGCGGGCGGCCTTCGGTCACCTTGTTGACCGTTTCGCAGGCGATGCCGGCGGCGCTGATGGCCGCGGCGGTGCCCTTGGTGGCGACCAGCTCGAAGCCCAGCTTGGCCAGGCCGCGCGCCACTTCGACGGCGCGCGCCTTGTCGTTGTTCTTCACCGAGATGAAGGCCTTGCCCGACTTGGGCAGCAACGTGCCCGCGCCCAGCTGCGACTTCACGAAGGCTTCGCCGAAGGTCTTGCCCACGCCCATGACTTCGCCGGTCGACTTCATCTCGGGGCCGAGGATGGTGTCCACGCCCGGGAACTTGACGAACGGGAACACGGCCTCCTTCACGCTGAAGTACGGCGGCGTCACTTCCTTGGTCACGCCCTGCGACGCGAGCGACTGGCCGGCCATGCAGCGTGCCGCCACCTTGGCCAGCTGGATGCCCGTGGCCTTGCTCACGTAAGGCACGGTGCGCGAGGCACGCGGGTTCACTTCGAGCACGTAGATGACGTCCTTGCCGTCCTTCTGCTGGATGGCGAACTGCACGTTCATCAGGCCGACCACGTTCAGCGCAGCGGCCATGGCAGCGCTCTGGCGCTTCAGCTCGGCCACCGTGTCGGCGTTCAGGCTGTAGGGCGGCAGCGAGCAGGCGGAGTCGCCCGAGTGCACGCCGGCCTGTTCGATGTGTTCCATCACGCCGCCGATCAGCGTGCCGCCTTCGGCGTCACGGATGCAGTCGACGTCGCATTCGACGGCGTCGTTCAGGAAGCGGTCGAGCAACACCGGCGAGTCATTGCTGACCTTCACGGCCTCGCGCATGTAGCGCTCGAGGTCGCGCTGCTCGTGCACGATTTCCATCGCACGGCCGCCGAGCACGTAGCTCGGGCGCACCACCAGCGGGTAGCCCAGGGCCGCAGCCTTTTCGAGCGCTTCGGGTTCGGTGCGCGCGGTGGCGTTCGGCGGCTGACGCAGGCCCAACTCGTGCAGCAGCTTCTGGAAGCGCTCACGGTCTTCGGCCGCGTCGATCATGTCGGGCGAAGTGCCGATGATCGGCACGCCATTGGCTTCGAGGTCGAGCGCGAGCTTCAACGGCGTCTGGCCGCCGTACTGCACGATCACGCCGAGCGGCTTTTCCTTGTCGACGATCTCGAGCACGTCTTCGAGCGTGAGCGGCTCGAAGTACAGGCGGTCCGAGGTGTCGTAGTCGGTCGACACGGTCTCGGGGTTGCAGTTGACCATGATGGTCTCGTAGCCGTCTTCGCGCATGGCGAGCGCGGCGTGCACACAGCAGTAGTCGAACTCGATGCCCTGGCCGATGCGGTTGGGACCGCCGCCGAGCACCATGATCTTCTTCTTGTCGGTCGGGTCGGCCTCGCACTCGTCCTCGTAGGTCGAGTACATGTAGGCGGTGTTGGTCGCGAACTCGGCCGCGCAGGTGTCCACGCGCTTGTAGACCGGACGCACGCCCAGGGCGCGGCGCTTCTCACGGATGGCCGTGTCGGTGGTCTTGAGTTGCTTGGCCAGGCGCCGGTCGGAGAAGCCCTTCTTCTTGAGCGCGAGCAGCGTGTCCTTGTCGATGTCGTCGAGCGACTTGGTTTCCAGCTCGAGCTCGATCTTCACGATCTCTTCGATCTGCACCAGGAACCACGGGTCGATCTTGGTCAGCGCGAACACTTCATCAACGCTCAGGCCCATGGCGAAGGCGTCGCCCACATACCAGATGCGCTCGGGACCGGGCTCGCCCAGTTCCTTTTCGAGCACTTCGCGGTCTTGCGTCTTCTCGTTCAGGCCGTCCACGCCCACTTCGAGGCCGCGCAGGGCCTTCTGGAACGATTCCTGGAAGGTGCGGCCCATGGCCATCACCTCGCCCACCGACTTCATCTGCGTCGTGAGGCGCGAGTCGGCCTGCGGGAATTTTTCGAAAGCGAAACGCGGGATCTTGGTGACCACGTAGTCGATCGACGGTTCGAACGACGCAGGCGTGGCGCCGCCGGTGATCTCGTTGCGCAGCTCGTCGAGCGTGTAGCCCACAGCCAGCTTAGCCGCGACCTTGGCGATCGGGAAGCCCGTGGCCTTGGAGGCCAGCGCCGAGGAGCGCGACACGCGCGGGTTCATCTCGATGACGACCATGCGGCCGTCCTTCGGGTTGATGGAGAACTGCACGTTCGAGCCGCCGGTGTCCACGCCGATCTCGCGCAGCACGGCCAGCGAGGCGTTGCGCAGGATCTGGTATTCCTTGTCGGACAGCGTCTGCGCGGGGGCCACGGTGATCGAGTCGCCGGTGTGCACGCCCATCGGGTCGAGGTTTTCGATCGAGCAGACGATGATGCAGTTGTCGGCCTTGTCGCGCACGACTTCCATCTCGTACTCTTTCCAGCCGAGCAGCGATTCTTCGATCAGCAGCTCGTTGGTTGGCGAGGCTTCGATGCCGCGCTTGCAGATGGTCTCGAACTCTTCCGGGTTGTAGGCGATGCCGCCGCCGGTGCCGCCCAGCGTGAAGCTGGGGCGGATGACGACCGGGAAGCCGACCGTCTTCTGCACGGCCCACGCCTCGTCGAGCGTGTGGGCGATGCCCGAACGCGCCGAGCCCAGGCCGATCTTGGTCATCGCGTCCTTGAACTTCAGGCGGTCTTCGGCCTTGTCGATGGCTTCAGGCGTGGCGCCGATCAGCTCGATCGGGCGGTTCGTGGCCGTGCCGGTGTACTTGTCGAGCACGCCGTTGCGCCACAGGTCGAGCGCGCAGTTCAGCGCGGTCTGGCCGCCCATGGTCGGCAGAATCGCGTCGGGGCGTTCCTTGGCGATGATTTTTTCAACCGTCTGCCAGGTGATGGGCTCGATGTAGGTGACGTCGGCCGTGGCCGGGTCGGTCATGATCGTCGCGGGGTTGCTGTTGATCAGGATGACCTTGTAGCCCTCTTCGCGCAGCGCCTTGCAGGCCTGCACGCCGGAGTAGTCGAACTCGCAGGCCTGGCCGATGATGATCGGGCCAGCGCCGATGATGAGGATCGATTTGAGGTCGGTGCGCTTAGGCATTCTTGTGCTCCGTCTTGTGCTTTTCCATGAGTGCCGTGAAGCGATCGAACAGGTAGCCGATGTCGTGCGGGCCCGGCGAGGCTTCGGGGTGGCCCTGGAAGCAGAACGCGGGCTTGTCGGTGCGCGCCAGGCCCTGCAGCGTGTTGTCGAACAGGCTGATGTGAGTGGGACGCAGGTTGGCCGGCAGCGACTTCTCGTCGACCGCGAAGCCGTGGTTCTGGCTGGTGATGCTCACGCGGCCGTTGTCCAGGTCCTTCACCGGATGGTTCGCACCGTGGTGGCCGAACTTCATCTTGAAGGTCTTGGCGCCCGAGGCGAGCGCCATGATCTGGTGGCCCAGGCAGATGCCGAAGGTGGGAATGCCGGTCTCGATCAGTTCCTTGACCGCGCTGATGGCGTAGTCGCAGGGCTGCGGGTCGCCAGGGCCGTTGGCCAGGAAGATGCCATCCGGCTTGAGCTTGAGCACGTCGGCCGCGGGCGTCTGCGCCGGCACCACGGTGATGCGCGCGCCGCGCTGCGCGATCATGCGCAAGATGTTCTTCTTGACGCCGTAGTCGAACGCGACCACGTGGAACTGCGGCGTGATCTGCACGCCGTAGCCCGCGCCGAGCTTCCACTCGGTCTCGGTCCATTCGTAGGTCTGCTTGACCGACACCACCTTGGCCAGGTCGAGGCCAGCCATGCTGGGCGCGGCCTTGGCGGCGGCGATGGCCTTGTCGATCAGCGCCTGCGTCACGGTCTCGCCCGCGGCCAGGCCCAGGATGCAGCCGTTCTGCGCGCCGTGGGTGCGCAGGTGGCGCGTGAGCTTGCGGGTGTCGATGTTCGCAATGGCCACCGTGTTGCCGGACACGAGGTACTCGGTCAGCGTGGCGGTCTTGCGGAAGTTGGAAGCGACGAGGGGCAGGTCCTTGATGATCAGGCCTGCGGCATGGATCTTGTCGGCCTCGATGTCCTCGCCGTTGACACCATAGTTGCCGATGTGCGGATACGTCAGGGTGACGATCTGCTGGCAGTAGCTGGGGTCGGTGAGGATTTCCTGGTAACCGGTCATCGCGGTGTTGAACACCACTTCACCGGTCGTGGAGCCGGCGGCTCCGATCGAGTTGCCGAGAAAGACCGTGCCGTCTGCGAGCGCCAGGATGGCGGGCGGGAAACTTCCCTTGAGAGACAAAAGCACTGGGTTCTCCGGATGGTTACGGTCGCCCGGAGCCCCAGGCGCGTTGCCTGCGGACTGCTGCTTAAGGGGATTTTGGCGTTGAAGGCGGCCGGGCGACGCTGATTTGCGAGTAAGCCCCCGATTGTAGCCCGGACTGGGTGTGTTATTTGGCCTGCAGGGCTGCTCCGCTTGCGTGCAGGCAGATGGCGGCGGCCGCCGCCACGTTGAGCGACTCCTCGCCGCCCGGTTGCGCGATGCGGATGTGGTGGGCGGCCCGAGCCTCCAGCGCGGCCGAAACGCCCTGCCCCTCGTGGCCCATCAGCCAGGCGCAGGGGTGCGGCAGATCGGCCTTGTGCAGCCATTCACCCCGGTGCGAGCTGGTGGCCACCAGCGGCACCCGCAGCGCATCGAGCGCGTCGATGTCCACGCCTTCGACCAGCCGCAGGCCGAAGTGGGCCCCCATGCCGGCGCGCAGCACCTTCGGCGCCCACAGCGCGGCCGTGCCCTTGAGCGCGATCACCTGGGTGAAGCCGAAAGCTGCCGCGCTGCGCAGGATGGAGCCGGCATTGCCGGCGTCCTGCAGGCGGTCGAGCACCACGGTCAGGGCATCGGGCAGGATCTCGGGTCGCGCCGGCAGGTCGAGCACGAAGCCCATCGGTGCCGGCGACTCCAGGCCGCTGACCGCACGCAACAGGTCGTCGGCAACCACTACCGTTTTGATAGCACTCTGCACCCATTCGGCGGGCGCCGAAGGCCAGAACGCCTCCGAGAACACTGCCACCGCCGGCTTGACGCCGCGCGCCAGCGCCGCGCGGCACAGGTGATCGCCCTCGAGCCAGAGGCGGCCGAGCTTGCGGTAGGCACCCGGGTCCTGCGCGAGCTTGCGCAGGTCCTTGAGCAAGGGGTTGTCGCGCGAGCTGATGTGGCTCGGGCCGGTGTCGGTGGTCATGGCAGGCTCAGGGGGCGGCGCGCGGATCGAGGCGTGCGCTCTGGTTTTCGGCGGCGCCGATCACGAGGGTCGCTGGCACCTCGCCGGTCACAACGGTGACGCCCGAAGTCGCAGCGGCCGTGCGCGCCAGCGCCGCCGCCACCGGGCTGAACGACCGACGGTGATGCACACAGGCCCCGTGGCGCTGGAGCGCCTCGAGGTGCTCGCGCGTGCCGTAGCCCTTGTGGCCGGCGAAGCCGTAGTGCGGAAATTCGTCGTGCAGTTGCGTGCAGAGCCGGTCGCGGTGCACCTTGGCCAGGATGGACGCGGCCGAGATCGCCTTGACCCGCGCGTCGCCCTTGACGATGGCCTCGGCCAGCACGTCGAGCCGGGGCAGCCGGTTGCCGTCCACCAGCACCTTGACCGGTTTCAGCCGCAGGCCTTCGACCGCGCGACGCATCGCGAGCATGGTGGCCTGCAGGATGTTGAGGCTGTCGATCTCCTCGACCGAGGCCTGGGCGATGGAGCAGCACAGCGCCTTGGCCAGGATCTGGTCGTGCAGGCGTTCGCGCTGCAGGGCCGTGAGCGTCTTGGAGTCGGCCAGGCCGCGGATCGGGCGCAGGTCGTCCAGGATCACGGCTGCGGCCACCACGGGGCCGGCCAGCGGCCCGCGCCCTGCCTCGTCGACGCCCGCCATCAGGCCGGGCGCGTCCCACACCAGCGGGGCCTGCTCAGCCTTCAAGAACTTTCTGGATCGCATCGGCGCACAGTGTGGGCGTGTCGCGCTGCAATTGCACATGCAGCGCGGAAAATCTTTGTTGCAGCGCCTGCGTCTTCGCGGGCGCGTCGAGCCATTCGAGCGTGGCCTGTGCCAGCGCCTCGGGCGAGGCGGCTTCCTGCAGCAGTTCGGGCACCACGAACTCGCGGCACAGGATGTTCGGCAATCCCACCCAGGGCTGCAGCTGCTTGCGCTGCATCAGGCGCCACGAGAGCCCGTTCATGTTGTAGGCGATGACCATCGGCCGCTTGAACAGCGCCGCCTCGAGCGTGGCGGTGCCGCTGGCGATCAGCGTGACATCGCAGGCGGCGAGCGCAGCGTGCGACTGGCCATGGAGCAGCGTCACCCGCCCCGCCATGCCGGCAGCCTGCAGCAGGCCTTCGACCTCGGTGCGCAGCCCCGGCAGGATCGGTGCGATGAACTGCAGCTTCGGCTTGGCCTTCTGCATCAGCGCCGCAGCTGCGAAGAAGCGGGCGGCAAGGTAGCGGATTTCGGAGCGGCGGCTCCCGGGCAGCAGCGCAACGACTTGCGCCTCGGGGTCCAGCCCCAGCGCGACGCGGGCGGCCGCGCGGTCGGGCGTCATCGGGATCACGTTGGCCACCGGATGCCCCACGTAGCTCCCGGCGACACCCTGCTTTTCGAGCAGTTCGGGCTCGAACGGGAAGATGCACAACACATGATCGGCGGCAGCCCGGATCTTGTCGATGCGGTCGGCGCGCCAGGCCCAGATCGAGGGGCAGACGAAATGAACGGTCTTGATGCCCTCGCGGCGCAGGCCGGCTTCGAGGTCGAGATTGAAATCGGGCGCATCCACGCCGATGAACAGCTCGGGGCGCTCGCGCAGCAGCCGGGCCTTGAGCTGGCGGCGGATGCCAGCGATCTCGGCGTAGTGCCGAAGCACCTCGATGTAGCCGCGTACGGCCAGCTTTTCCTGCGGCCACCAGCTCTGAAAGCCGTGGGCCAGCATGCGTGGGCCGCCGATGCCGACGGTCTGCAAGGCAGGCCAGCGGGCCTCGAGGCCGTCGAGCAGCAAACCCGCGAGCAGGTCGCCGGACGCTTCGCCCGCGACCAGCGCGAAACGGCGCTGATCGTTCGTGCTCATCGCGCCCATGTCAGCGCGCGATGCCGCGCGTTGAATGAGCGAGGAAGGCCTCCATCAGCGCGACATCGCTGGCGGCCTCAGGCATTTCCGCCGCGAGCTCGGCGATGGCAGCGCGCGCCTCTTCGAGCGTCTTGCCCTGGCGATACAGCAGGCGGTGCATCTGCTTGACCGCCGCGAGCCGCTGCGCCGAGAAATCGCGCCGGCGCAGGCCCACGACGTTGAACCCGCGAACCGCCAGCGGATTGCCGTCGACCAGCATGAAGGGTGGCACGTCCTGCGAGATCGCGCTCGCGAAGCCGACCATGGCGTGCGCGCCCACCGAAACGAACTGGTGGATGCCCGTCAAGCCGCCGATCGTGACCCAGTCGGCCAGGTGCACATGCCCAGCCAGCGTGGTGTTGTTGGACAGCGTCGTGTGGTTGTCGACCCGGCAGTCGTGCGCGATGTGCGTGTACGCCATGATCCAGTTGTCGTTGCCGACACGCGTGATGCCCCCTGCCCCGGGTACGCCGAGGTTGAAGGTGCAGAACTCGCGGATCACGTTGCGGTCGCCGATGGTCAGCTCGGTGGGCTCGCCCGCGTACTTCTTGTCTTGCGGGATCGCGCCGAGCGACGAGAACTGGAAGATCCTGTTGTCGCGCCCGATGGTGGTGCGCCCTTCGATCACGCAGTGCGCGCCGATGGTGGTGCCCGCGCCGATCCGCACGTGCGGGCCGATCACGGTATAGGGACCGACCGACACCGAGGCGTCGAGCTGGGCCTTCGGGTCGACGATCGCGGTCGAATGAACCTGGGTCATGCCTTGCAAGAGACGATGAGCCGGATCAGCTGTTGATCTGGCGCATGGCGCACATCAGCGAGGCTTCGCACGCCAGTTCGCTGCCCACGAGCGCACGGCCCTTGAACTTCGAGATGCCGGCCTTCATGCGCTCGATCTCGACTTCCAGCGTGAGCTGGTCGCCCGGCTCCACGGGGCGCTTGAAGCGCGCGCCGTCGATGGCCGCAAAGTAGTAGACCGTGTTGTCGTCGGGCACGATGTCCAGCGAGCGGAACGACAGCAGCGCCGCGGCCTGCGCCATGGCTTCGAGCATCAGCACGCCCGGCATCACCGGACGGTGCGGGAAGTGGCCGTTGAAGAAAGGCTCGTTCATCGTCACGTTCTTGAGGGCCGTGATGCGCTTGCCCTTTTCCATGCTCAACACCCGGTCCACCAGGAGAAACGGGTAGCGATGCGGCAGCAACTTGAGAATTTGGTGGATATCGAGCGTCGTGTCCGTCATGGTGTTCTGTTCCTGCATCGTCGTCATTGTTTCGAGGGGGCTTTTTCCAGCGCCTTCAGTCGTTCGCGCAGGCTGTGCAACTGCTTGAGTGTTGCCGCATTCTTTTCCCAGTTCGCATTGTCATCGATCGGAAACATGCCGGTGTACTGGCCGGCCTTGCGGATGGAGCGTGTCACCACGGTCGCCGCCGACACATGCACGCCGTCGGCCACCGTGAGGTGGCCCAGCACGATGGCACCGCCGCCAAAGGTGCAGTGGGCGCCGATGGTGGCGCTGCCGGCCACGCCGACGCAGCCCGCCATCGCCGTGTGCTTGCCGACGCGCACGTTGTGGCCGATCTGGATCAGGTTGTCGAGCTTCACGCCGTCTTCGATCACGGTGTCGTCGAGCGCGCCGCGGTCGATGCAGGTGTTGGCGCCGATCTCGACGTCGTTGCCGATGCGCACCGCGCCCAGCTGCTCAATCTTGACCCAGGCGCCCTGGTGCGGCGCAAGGCCGAAGCCGTCGGCCCCGATCACCACACCGGGGTGCAGCAGGCAGCGCTCGCCAATGGTGCAGTCTTCGCTGACCGTGACGCGCGACTTCAGCACGGTGCCCGCACCGATGCGCGCGCCCCGCTCCACCACGCACAGCGCACCGATGCGCGCAGTGGCGTCGACATGGGCTTCGGGATGGATCACGGCGGAGGGATGGATGCGATCGGCTTCCGGGCGCGCATGGTGCGCTTTCCACAGCTGCGTCAGGCGCGCAAAGTAGTAGTACGGATCGGGCGTGACGATGTAGGCGCCACGCGCCGCGGCGGCCTCGCGCATGGCGGGCGACACGATGACACAGGCCGCCTTGGAGGCGGCCAGTTCCTGCTGGTATTTGGGATGGCTCAGGAAGCTGAGCGCATCGGGCTGTGCATTCTGAAGCGGCGCGAGCCGCTCGATGGACAGCGTGGCATCTCCATGAAGCTCGCCCCCGAGGGCGTCAACGATGGCTTCGAGCTGCAGCGACACGCCGGTTCGCGGCGTTACTTGCCGGCCGCAGGCGCAGAGGAGCCGACCGACGCGTTGAGCGCCTTGATCACCTTGTCGGTGATGTCGTGCTTCGGGTTGATGTAGATCGCTTCCTGGAGGATGGCGTCGTACTTTTCGGCTTCGGCGACCTGCTTGACCACGCGGTTGGCGCGCTCGTAGACCTGCTGGAGCTCTTCGTTCTTGCGCGCGTTCAGGTCTTCCTGGAACTCGCGGCGCTTGCGCTGGAAGTCGCGGTCCTGGTCGACCAGCGAACGCTGGCGCGAGACGCGCTGGCTTTCCGACAGGGTCGGTGCCTCGCGCTCGAACTTCTCCGAGGCCGTCTTCAGCGCATCGCCCTGCACGGTCAGGTCCTTTTCGCGCTTGAGGAATTCAGCCTCGAGCTTGGCTTGCGCGGTCTTGGCCGGCTGCGCTTCGCGCAGCACACGGTCGGGGTTCACGAAACCGATGCGAAAGCTTTCCTGGGCCTGCGCGGGCGCAGCCATGAGGGCAAAAGCGGGAATCAGGAACGCGCCGGCGGCGGCGCGAATCAAATGCTTCATTTAGAAAGACGTTCCGATCTGGAATTGGAGGCGCTGAATTCTATCCTTCGGGATCACGACGAACCCGGTGCTCGGATCCGTCACTTCCTTCTGGGACTTGACGGGGAAGGCGTAGGCCAGGCGCAGCGGGCCCAGCGGCGAGATCCAGCTGATGCCCAGGCCGACCGAGGCGCGCAGCTTCTTCTGGGCCTTCCATTGCTCGTCCGTCACGTTGGGTGCACGGGAGCCGAACACGTTACCGACGTCGAAGAAGCCGTACAGGCGCAGCGTGCGGTCGTTGCCGGCGCCGGGGAACGGCGTGCTCAGCTCGGCGTTGAAGATGGCCTTCTTGGTACCGCCCAGTGCCGCGCCTTCGGTCTGGCCGAGCAGCGGCTGGTCGCGCGGGCCCAGCGAGTTCTGCTCGAAACCACGGATCGAACCCAGGCCACCGGCGTAGAAGTTCTTGAAGATCGGGTAGACCTTGCCACCGAAGGCCTTGGCATAACCCACTTCGCCGTTGATGGCGAAGGTGTACTGCTTGTTGATCGCGAAGAACTGCTGGTACTGGTAGCTGGTCTTCAAGTACTTCATGTCCCCGCCCACGCCCAGCTCGAGGTTGGCGCGCTGCAGGCGACCGGTGGTCGGGACCAGCGCGCTGTCGCGGCTATCGCGGCCCCAGCCCACGGTCAGCGGCACACCCCAGACGCTCTTCTGGTCGCAACCCGTGACGAACCAGCCGCTCGCGTCTTTCGCGCACTGGAAGTAGTTGAGGTACGACTGCGGCGTGGTGAGGCCGGCGAGCGCCGAGCGGTTCGGGTCGAACGCATAACGCTCCAGGCCGACGCCGAAGAAGACGGTGTCGAGTTCGCTGAACGGCACGCCGAAACGGATCGAGGCGCCCTGGTTCACCAGCTTGTAGTCGCCGTCTTCGTTCGTGGAGTACGGGCGCGTCGTCGTGTGGTACACGCTGATCGTGCGCGAGATGCCGTCCTTCGTGAAGTACGGGTCGGTGGTGGTCAGCGACAGCGTGCGATTGTACTTGCTGGTGTTGACCTGCACGCCCAGGAAATTGCCCGAGCCGAACACGTTCTCCTGCGAGATGCCGAAGGTCAGCGCGACCTTTTCCGCGCTCGAGTAGCCGGCGCCCAGCTGCAGCGTGCCGGTGGGCTTTTCGGCCACGTTGACGGTCAGGTCGACCTGGTCGGGCGAGCCAGGCACTTCCTGGGTCTCGACGTTCACTTCGGTGAAGAAGCCCAGGCGGTCCACGCGGTCGCGCGAGACCTTGATCTTGTCGCCGTCGTACCACGAGGCTTCGAACTGGCGGAACTCGCGACGGATCACTTCGTCGCGCGTCTTGTTGTTGCCGCCGACCGACACGCGGCGCACGTACACGCGGCGCGAAGGCTCGGCCTGCAGCGTGAGCGTGACGCGGTTGTTCACGCGGTCGATGTCCGGACGCGCCTGCACGCGGGCGAAGGCGTAGCCGAAGGTGCCGAAGTAGTCGCTGAAGGCCTTGGTGGTCTCCGTGACCTGCTCGCCGTTGTAGGGCTCGCCGGGCTTGATCGTGATGAGCGACTTGAACTCGTCGTCGCGGCCCAGGTAGTTGCCGTCGAGCTTGATGCCCGCCACCACGAACTTTTCGCCTTCGGTGATGTTCACCGTGACGCTCAGGTCCTTGCGGTCCGGCGAAATGGCGACCTGGGTCGAATCGATGCGGAACTCGAGGTAGCCGCGGGTGATGTAGTAGCTCTTCAGCGTCTCGAGGTCGGCGTTGAGCTTGGCGCGCGAGTACTGGTTCGACTTGGTGTACCAGCTCATGAAGCCGCCGCTGTCCTGGTCGAACAGGCTCAGCAGCGTCGATTCGCTGAAGGCCTTGTTGCCGACCACGTGCACTTCGCGGATGCGGGCGGACTCGCCTTCGGTCACGGTGAACGTCAGGTTCACGCGGTTGCGCTCGATGGGCGTGACGGTGGTCACGACGTTCGCGTTGTACAGGCTGCGGCTCACGTACTGGCGCTTGAGCTCCTGCTCCGCGCGGTCGGCCAGGGCCTTGTCGTACGGGCGACCGTCGGCCAGCCCGATTTCACGCAGCGCCTTCTGCAGCGCCGCCTTGTCGAATTCCTTGGCGCCGACGAAGTCGACGTCGGCGATGGTGGGCCGCTCTTCGACGATCACCACCAGCACGTTGCCGTTGACGTCGATGCGCACGTCCTTGAACAACCCCAGGTCGAACAGCGCGCGGATCGCGGCCGAGCCGCGTTCGTCGCTGTAGGTGTCGCCCACACGCAGGGGCAGCGACCCGAAGATCGTGCCGGCCTCGACGCGTTGCAAGCCTTCGACGCGGATATCGCGCACCGTGAAAGGCTCGACGGCCCAAGCGGCCGTGGCCGCCAGCGTGCTGGCCACCACCGCGGCAACGCTACGCAGGCGAAAGCGACTGAAGTTTGTGTTCATCTGTGAATTGGGCCGGCACGGAAAGGGCCGGCAGAAAGTTAACCAAAGAGCCGCGTGACGTCGTTGAAGAGTGCGACCGACATCATCACCAGCAGCAAGGCGACACCGCCACGCTGCAGCCGTTCCATCCAGGCGTCGGAGACGCTTTTCCCGGTCAGGCCCTCCCAAAGATAATACATCAGGTGCCCCCCATCGAGGACCGGCAGCGGCATCAGGTTGAGCACCCCGAGGCTCACGCTGATGAGCGCGAGAAAGACCAGGTACTGCGTCAGACCGAGGCTGGCGGACTTGCCGGCGTAATCAGCAATTGTTAAGGGACCGCTCAGGTTCTTGATCGAGGCCTCACCGATCAGCATCTTGCCCATCATGCGAACCGTGAGCGCGGACACCTCCCAGGTGCGCACCACGCCACGCCAGGCGCCGTCGATGACGCCCTGGCGCACCGTGACCATCTCGGGCGGCGCGCCGACGTAGGCGCCGATGCGCGCGACCTTGACTGCGCCCTCTTCGCGCACTTCCGGCTTGACCTCGAGCGAGAGCGGCTGGCCGCCGCGCTGGAGCTGCCAGGTCTGCGTGCGCGCCTGCCCGGCGGCATCGACCGAGGCTCGGATGACTTCGCGCAGCTGCTGCCCGTCGAGGATGGGGGTGTCGCCGATGGTAAGAACCAGGTCGCCATTGCGCAGGCCCGAACGCTCGGCCGCACTGCCCGCCATGACCTCGCCGATCTCGGGGCGGGTCAGCGGTGCGACCACGCCGATCTTGCGGAACATCTGCGGATCGGCGTCCTTGGCCTCCATGCGGCTCAGCGGCAGGACCAGTTGACGGCCGGGGCGACCGCCCTCACCCGCCACTTCGAGCGTGAGGTCGCGGCCGTCGAGCGCGCCGCGCGTCATGCGCCAGCGCAGGTCTTCGAAGGACTGGACCGGTGACAGGTCGCCGTCGAAACCGGCCTGGGTGATGTGTTCGCCGCCGCGCAGGCCGGCCGCCTCGGCCAGCGACGCCGCCACGGGCCGGGCCAGCTTGGCCACGGGCTCGTCGACGCCGATCCAGTTGACCGCCGTGTACAGAACGACCGCCAGCAGCAGGTTGGCGATCGGACCGGCGGCCACGATGGCCGCGCGCGAGCGCAGCGGCTGGGTGTTGAAGGCGCGGTGCCGCTCTTCGGGCGCCACGGGACCTTCGCGCTCGTCGAGCATCTTGACGTAGCCGCCGAAGGGAAAAGCACCGATCACGAACTCGGTCTGCTGCCCCGGATGCTGGCGCTTGGGCTGCCAGCGCAGGAGGGCCTTGCCGAAGCCGACCGAGAAGCGCTCCACCTTGACGCCGCAGGCCACGGCCACGCGGTAGTGGCCGTATTCATGGACCGCGATGAGGACGCCGAGAGCGACCACAAAAGCTATGACGGTGAGCATCGGGGTCCTCTGCGCTGTAGGGAATCAGGCCGCGAAACGTGCCGCGGCGGCATTCGCCGCCTCGCGGGCGCTGGCGTCGAGCGCCAGCAGGTCGGCCAGCGATGCCGGCTTGGAGGGCATGACCGCCTCCAAAGTTTCCAGGTTGACCGCATGAATGCGATCGAAACGCAGGCGCCGGTCGAGAAAGGCGGCCACCGCCACCTCGTTGGCCGCGTTCAGCACCGCCGTGGTGCCGGAAGCAGCGCGCAAGGCCTGCCACGCCAAGCCCAGGCCGGGGAACAACGCAGGATCGGGCGCATCGAAGGTCAGCGAGCCCATCTGGCGGAAATCGAGCCGTGCCGCCCCGCTCTCGACGCGCTCCGGCCAGGCCAGCCCGACCGCGATCGGCACGCGCATGTCGGGCGTGCCGAGTTGGGCGATGACCGAGGCATCGGTGAACTGCACCATCGAATGCACCACGCTCTGCGGGTGGATGACGACCTCGATCTGCTCCGGCGACACGCCGAACAGGTGTCGCGCCTCGATCACCTCGAGCGCCTTGTTCATCATCGTGGCCGAGTCGACCGAGATCTTGCGGCCCATGACCCAGTTCGGGTGCGCACAGGCCTGCTCGGGCGTCACGGCGCCCAGCGTGTCGGGTGCCCGGGTGCGGAACGGGCCGCCCGAGGCCGTGAGGATGATCTTGTCGATGCGGCGCGGCCAGGTGGACGGGTCTTCGGGCAGCGACTGGAAAATGGCCGAATGCTCGCTGTCGATGGGCAGCAGCGTGGCGCCGCCCTCCTGCACCGTGCGCATGAACAGCTCGCCGCCGACGACCAGGGCCTCCTTGTTGGCCAGCAGCAGGCGCTTGCCGGCGCGCGCGGCGGCCAGGCACGGCGCCAGGCCGGCGGCACCGACGATGGCGGCCATCACGGCATCGACTTCGTCGTCCGACGCTATTTTTTCGAGAGCATCGTCGCCCATCAGGACGCGGGTCGGCAGATTGTTCTGCTTGAGCTTTTCAGCCAGCAGCGCGGCATGCGGCGCACTCGCCATGACGGCGAAGCGCGGCGAGAAGCGCGCGCATTGGGCCAGCAGCTCGTCGACCTTGGTGGCCGCCGAGAGCGCAAACACCTCGAAGCGTTCGGGGTGGCGGGCAATGACGTCGAGCGTGCTGACACCGACCGAACCGGTCGAGCCGAGCACCGTGACACGTTGTTTGGGAGTGTTCACAGGAAAGCCAGCATCATGGCAATGGGAAGTGCCGGCAAGAGGGCATCCACGCGGTCGAGCACGCCGCCGTGGCCGGGCAGCAGCCGGCTGCTGTCCTTGGCGCCGGCGCTGCGCTTGATCAACGATTCGACGAGGTCGCCGACGACGCTCATCGCCGCCAGGAACACCGCCCCGATCAACAGCAGCCACCAGCCGCGCTCATGCAGGCGGGTGTAGAGGCTGGGCACCGTGGCGCCCAGGCTCTTGTCAGCCCAGACCCAGGCGAACGCCAGCACGATGACGCCGGCCATGCCGCCCCAGACACCTTCCCAGCTCTTGCCGGGGCTGATGGCGGGCGCCAGCTTGGCGCGCGTGAACTTCAGGCCGAAGGCGCGGCCGGCGAAATAGGCGAACACGTCCGCCACCCAGACCAGCACCAGAATCGACAGCAGGAAGTTGATGCCGACCATGCGCGCCTGCACCGCCGCGAGCCATGCGACCCACAGCGCCAGCAGGCCGCCCACCAGCCGCAGCCCGCGCGGAATGCGCGGCCAGCCGGGCACCGCGACGCGCAGCAACGCCGCGCCGCCGAGCACCCAGGCCGCACTGGCCAGGGACCACATGACGAACAGGCGCTGCTCCAGCAGCCCCAGCCACCACGACAGCCCGCACAGCGCCACCATCTCGGCGCCCAGGAACAGCGACATGCCCTGCCCATAGCCGTTCAGGCGCCCCCACTCCCACGCGGCGGCGCCGATCAGCACCAGCATCACGCAGGCGAAGGGAATGTGGTTTCGGTAGAACAGCGCCGGCAGCAGGATCGCGAGCAGCACGATCGCCGTGAGGATGCGTTGTTTGAGCATGCGGAAGGTGGTGTCGGGCCGTTGTCAGGCCGCGGAAGCCGAGACCTGCGCCGAGGTCTGGCCGAAGCGACGCTCGCGACCCTGGAACGCGGCAATGGCCTCGTCCAGCGCAGCCTCGTCGAACTCGGGCCACAGCTTGTCGCTGAAGAACAGCTCGGCGTAGGCACTCTGCCAAAGCAGGAAATTCGACAGCCGCTGCTCGCCACCCGTACGGATGAACAGGTCGGGGTCGGGCACGTGGGCCAGCGCCATGGCGCGATCGAGGTTCATCTCGGTCATGGGCAGGCCCTGCTCGGCGAGCTTGGCCGCGGCGCGTGCGATGTCCCAGCGCCCGCCGTAGTTGAAGCAGATGTTGAGAATCAGCCGTGAGTTGTGGGCCGTGGTCTGCTCGGCCGACACCAGGCCGGCCACCATCTTGTCGGACAGACCGGCGCGTTCACCCACAAAGTGCAGCCGCACGCCATCGGCGTTGAGCCGCGGCACTTCGCGTGCGAGTGCCCCGACCATCAGCTGCATCAGCCCGGAGACTTCTTCAGGGGGACGGCTCCAGTTCTCCGAGGAGAACGCGAACACGGTGAGCACGCCCACGCCACGGTCGGCGCAGGCCTTGACGCAGCGCCGCAGCGACTCCACGCCCTGCTTGTGCCCCGCCACGCGAGGCAGGAAGCGCTTGGTGGCCCACCGGCCGTTGCCATCCATGACGATGGCAACGTGGTGCGGAGGGGACGTCGTCTGCGGCGAGGAGGCCATGCGGAGCCTCAAACGGCCATGATCTCCGCTTCTTTCGCGGCGACCAGACGGTCGATTTCCGCGATGTGCTTGTCGGTGACCTTCTGGATGTCGCCTTCAGCGCGCTTCTGGTCGTCTTCCGAGGCCAGCTTGTCCTTCACGAGCTTCTTGACCGCTTCGTTCGCGTCACGGCGCAGGTTGCGCGTGGCGATCTTGGCGCTTTCGCCTTCGTTGCGGACCAGCTTGGTCATTTCCTTGCGGCGCTCTTCGCTCATGGCGGGCAGCGGCACGCGGATCAGGTCGCCCATCGACGCAGGGTTCAGGCCCAGGTCGCTTTCGCGGATGGCCTTCTCGATCTTGGCGCCCATGCCCTTTTCCCAGGGCTGGACGCTGATGGTGCGCGAGTCGAGCACCGACACGTTGGCCACCTGGCTCAGCGGCACCTGCGAGCCGTAGTACTCGACGTGGATCGAGTCGAGCAGCGCCGAGTTGGCGCGACCCGTGCGGATCTTGGTGAGGTTGTTCTGGAAGGCGGCGAGCGACTGGTTCATCTTCGCGTCGGTCGCACTGCGAATGTCTGCAATGGTCATCTCAATTACTCCTAGGCATGCACCAGCGTGCCCTCGTCCTCGCCCATCACGACGCGCTTGAGGGCGCCGTTCTTGAAGATCGAGAACACCTTGATCGGCAGCTTCTGGTCGCGGCACAGCGCGAAGGCCGTGGCGTCCATGATGCCGAGATTCTGCGCAATCGCCTCGTCGAAGGTGAGCGTGGCGTAGCGCGTGGCTTCGGGGTGGGTCTTGGGGTCGGCGGTGTAGACGCCGTCCACCTTGGTCGCCTTGAGCACCAGCTCGGCGCCGATTTCGGCACCGCGCAGCGCGGCGGCCGTGTCGGTCGTGAAGAAGGGGTTGCCGGTACCGGCAGCGAACACCACGACCTTGCCCTCTTCGAGGTACTGCAGGGCCTTGGGGCGCACATAGGGCTCGACCACCTGCTCGATGGCGATGGCGGACATCACGCGGGCCACGAGACCCTGCTTGTTCATCGCGTCGGCCAGGGCCAGCGAGTTCATGACGGTGGCCAGCATGCCCATGTAGTCGGCCGTGGCGCGGTCCATGCCGACGGAGCCTCCCGCGACACCGCGGAAGATGTTGCCGCCGCCGATCACGACCGCCACCTGGACGCCCATGTTCACGACCTCGGCCACTTCTTCGACCATGCGCACGATGGTGGCGCGGTTGATGCCGAAGGCGTCGTCGCCCATCAGTGCCTCACCCGACAGCTTCAACAAGATTCGCTTGTGGGCTGGGCGGGCATCAGACATGGGCATTTTCCTTAGAGGGTTGGCGGGGGCGAGTGTAAAACGTGGCGGTGAAAAAGCGGCGGCACGCTGTCGCGCACCGCCGCTTGGAGGCCTGCCGGATCAGGCGGCAGCCTTGGCAGCAGCGACCTGGGCAGCCACTTCGGCAGCGAAGTCGTCGACCTTCTTCTCGATGCCTTCGCCGACCACGTACAGGGTGAAGCCCTTGATCGTGGTGTCGGCGGCCTTGAGCATCTGCTCGACGGTCTGCTTGTCGTTCTTTACGAACGGCTGGTTGTGCAGCGAGACTTCCTTGAGGTACTTCTGCACGCCGCCTTCGATGCGCTTGGCAACGATGTCGGCCGGCTGCGGCTTCTTGCCTTCGGCTTCGGCCGTCTTGCGGTCTTCTTCAGCCTTGCCGGCGGCCACTGCGCGCTCTTTTTCGATCAGGTCGGCGGGCACGTCCGATGCCTGGATGGCGACCGGCTTCATGGCGGCGATGTGCATCGCGACGTCCTTGGCCGAGGTGTCGTCACCTTCGAATTCGACCATCACGCCGATGCGCGTGCCGTGCAGGTACGACGCCAGCTTGCCGTTGCCCGTGAAGTGCTTGAAGCGGCGGAAGCTCATGTTCTCGCCGATCTTGCCGATCAGGCCCTTGCGCACGTCTTCGAGCGTGGGGCCGAAACCGTCCTGCTCGTAAGCCAGCGCACCCAGCGCGGCGATGTCGGCGGGGTTGTTCTTGGCGACCAGCATCGCGGCAGCGTTGGCCATGGCCAGGAAGCTGTCGTTCTTGGTGACGAAGTCGGTTTCGCAGTTGATTTCGATCATGCCGCCGGCAGCGCCGTCGACGAAAGCCGTGACCACGCCTTCAGCGGTGATGCGGCCCGATGCCTTGCCAGCCTTGTTGCCGAGCTTGATGCGCAGCAGCTCTTCGGCCTTTTCCATGTTGCCATCGGCCTCCGTCAGGGCCTTCTTGCATTCCATCATGGGCGCATCGGTCTTCGCGCGCAGTTCGCCGACCATGCTTGCGGTGATTGCAGCCATTTGTGTATCTCCGTAAATCCAAAAATCAGGTTAAAAAAAAGGGGCACCAAAGCCCCTTCTTCAGGCTCGCGAACGCGCCTATCAGGCCGAAGCGCCTTCTTCGACTTCGACGAATTCGTCGCCGCCGCCTTCGGCAACGGCCTTGACCACGTCACCACCGGCGCTGTTGCGGCCTTCGATGATCGCGTCGGCGATGCCACGGGCGTACAGCGTGACGGCCTTCGACGAGTCGTCGTTGCCGGGGATCACGTAGTCGATGCCTTCGGGCGAGTGGTTGGAGTCGACCACGCCGATCAGCGGGATGCCGAGCTTCTTGGCTTCGGCCACGGCGATCTTGTGGAAGCCCACGTCGATCACGAAGATGGCATCGGGCAGCGCAGCCATGTCCTGGATGCCGCCGATGTCCTTCTCGAGCTTCGCGATTTCGCGCGAGAACGTGAGCTGCTCTTTCTTGCTCAGGCTGTCGAGGCCGGCTTCTTGCTGGGCCTTCATGTCCTTCAGACGCTTGATCGAGGTCTTGACGGTCTTGAAGTTGGTCAGCATGCCGCCGAGCCAGCGGGTGTCGACGAAAGGCACGCCGGCGCGGCGAGCTTCGGCAGCCACGATTTCACGGGCCTGGCGCTTCGTGCCGACCATCAGGATCGTGCCGCGGTTGGCCGTGAGTTGCTTGGCGTACTTCATCGCGTCCTGGAACATCGGGAGCGACTTTTCCAGGTTGATGATGTGAATCTTGTTGCGGTGACCGAAGATGAACGGAGCCATCTTGGGGTTCCAGAAGCGGGTTTGGTGACCGAAGTGGACACCGGCTTCCAGCATTTCGCGCATGGTGGTCGACATTGAATTTACTCCAAAGGTTGGGTCTAAAATCCAGCCCGTTTTGCGCCCCTTCGACGGGGTCGCAACACCTTGATTGGGCCGGTTTGCGGATGTGCTTGACTGGCAGCGACAAAACTGTCGCATAACCAGCGAAACCCAAAGAGTATAGCACGGCGGCCACCCCCTCCTCCCTCGAACCGAGCCGTTCCAAGGTACCCTCGACGCCATGAACGACCTTCACGCCACCCGTCTCACCCTTCTGGCTGGCGGTTCCGATGCGCGCACCGAAATGGAGCGCGCCATCGCCCTCTCCGAATCCCCGGCCTGCGCCCACGTTTTCACCCGCACGATGTTCGACGAGGCCCGCACGGCCGCCGCCGCATCGGCGCCCGAAAGCCGGCTGGCCGGACTTGCCTTCACCAGCAAGGACCTGTTCGACGTCGCCGGCCAGCCGACTCCCGCCGGATCGGCCGTGCTCTCGCACGCACCGGCCGCCCCGGCCGATTCGCTCGCCGTGGCCCGACTGCGCGCCGCCGGCGGCGTGCTGACCGGGCGCACCAACATGACGGAGTTCGCCTTTTCCGGCGTCGGCGTCAACCCGCACCACGGAACACCCGCCAACGTGAGCGACACCGCCACGCCGCGCATTCCGGGCGGCTCGTCGTCCGGCGCGGCGATTTCGGTGGCAAGCGGCGCAGCCTTCATCGGCCTGGGCTCCGACACCGGCGGCTCGATCCGCATCCCGGCCGCGCTGAACGGCATCGTCGGCTTCAAGAACACCGCCCGCCTCACGCCTGCCGACGGCGCGCTGCCCCTGTCGACCACGCTCGACACCGTCTGCGCCATGACCCGCTCGGTGCGCGACGCCGTCACCGCGCACGAGATTCTCTCGGCTCGGCAGGTGACGCCCGGCTCGGCGCCGCTGTCGGCCTACCGGCTGGCCGTCGTGAAGAACGTCTTCCTCGACGACCTCGAGCCTGCCGTGGCCACGGCTTTCGAGCGCACCCTGGCCACCCTGCGCGCCACGGGTGCCCGCATCCAGGAAATCGAACTGCCCGAGCTGGCCGACCTGCAGAGCATCAATGCCACCGGCGGCTTCTCGGCGGCCGAGTCGTACGCCTGGCACCGGCTGCTGCTGGAACGCAGCGGCGCCGGCTACGACCCACGCGTGGCGCAGCGCATCCTGCGCGGCGCGGGCATGAAGGCACACGAGTACATCGATCTGGTCCGCGCCCGTCGCGACTGGATCGCCCGCGTCGAGAAGGCGCTGGCACCGTTCGACGCCGTGGTGTCGCCGACCGTGCCGATCACGGCGCCGTCCATCGCCAGCGTGGCACCGGGGGCCGAGCGCGACGACGAATTCTTCCGCGTCAACGCGCTGCTGCTGCGCAACCCGTCGATCGTCAACATGCTCGACGGCTGTGCCCTTTCGCTGCCCTGCCACGTCGCCGGCGAACTGCCGGTCGGCCTGATGCTGTGGCACGGCCCGATGCACGACGACGCCGTGCTCGCGGTGGCGCTCCAGGCCGAACGCGCGCTACAGAATTAACCGCTGTCACCGCCCGCCTCACGGGCGTCAGCCGCTTCTTTTATCTAGAACATTTCAATGAAAATCGCGATCGTGGGCGCCGGCATCGTCGGCGTCACCACCGCCTGGGAACTGGTTTCCGACGGCCATGAAGTGAGCGTGTTCGAGCGCCGCGGCGCCGCCGCCGAAGAGGCCAGCTTTGCCAACGCCGGCGTGGTCGCGCCGGGCTATGTCACGCCGTGGGCCGCACCGGGTATGCGCGGCAAGGTGCTGCGCTCGCTGCTGTCTTCGCACGGCGCCATCAAGCTGCGCTGGCCGCTGAGTTCGCGCGACCTCGGCTGGATGTCGCGCTGGCAGAAGGCCTGCAAGCTCGAGACCTACCTGGCCAACCGCGCCCGCATGCAACGGCTGGCTTTCTACAGCCGCACCCGGCTGCACGCAGTGACCGAAGCGCGCGAGCTGAGCTACGAACGCAGCGACGGCTACCTGGTGCTGCTGCGCTCCAAGCGCGAGAAAAAACTGGTGCAGCCCGGGCTGGAGGTGCTGCGCTCGGCCGGCAGCGTATTCCGCGAGATCGATGCCGACGAGGCCCGCCTGATCGAGCCCGCGCTCAACCCCGACACCCCGCTGGCAGGCGCCATCCACCTGCCGGAAGACGAGGTCGCGAACTGCCGCCAGTTCGCGCTGCTGCTCAAGTGGGAAGCGGAGGCTTTGGGCGCGCAGTTCCACTTCAACTGCGACATCGCGCCCCTGAGCCGCGCCGCGCCCACCTCGCTGACGCTGGCCAGCGGCTCGGACGCGCTGCAGTTCGACGCCATTGTGGTGTGCGCCGGGCTGTCGTCCGCCGCGCTGCTGCGCCCTCTGGGGCTGCGCATTCCGCTGGCGCCGGTCTACGGCCACTCGGTCAGCGCCCCGGTGCGCGAGCCGCTCAACGCGCCGCGCAGTGCGGTGATGGACGAACGCTACAAGGTCGCGATCTCCCGCCTGGGCCAGCGCGTGCGCGTGGCCGGCAGCGCCGAGATCGGCGGCTCGCCCGACGCCATGAGCCCGGCCGCGATCCAGACGCTCTACAAGGTGCTGCACGACTGGTTCCCCGGCGCTGCCACGTTGCAGTCGGGCATCCAGCAATGGAAAGGCGCCCGGCCGATGCTGCCCGACGGCCCGCCGGTGCTGGGCGCCAGCGGCATTCCCGGCGTGTGGCTCAACCTGGGCCACGGCTCGAGCGGCTGGGCGCTGTCGTGCGGCAGCGCGCGCGTGCTCGGCGACCTGATTGGAGGGCAAGACCCCGGCATCGACCTCGAAGGCCTGGGGATCGAGCGGCTCAGTCTTTAGAACCCCAGCGGCGCAGTTGCTCGGGGGTGGCCGGTTTTTCCACCGGCAGTTCGGGCCGGGGCGCCCAGCGTTGGGCGATCAACCCCAGGATCGCCGGTGCGATCAGCCCGAAGAACACCAGCACCAGCAGGTCCAAGCCCAGCATCAACCACTGCCTGCCGGACCCTGCCTCGACCGGCACGTCAAGCCACCGGATCACGCCGATGCCATAGCCCACGCCCAGGGCCCAGGCGACGTCGCGCAGCGGCACCCGGCGCAACAGCTCGGCCAGCAGGAACAGCCCCCACACCACGATCAGCAGGCAGACCGCCCAGGCCGCGCCGGCGATCATCGCTGCGGCCGTGCCAACGAACCCGGCCAGGCACGCCAGCAGCAGAACCAGCAACCAGCCGAAGGTCTCGAGCATCATCGGTCGATGATAGGAGGCGCGGTGTCGGCGGCACAATGGCTCGATGCATCGCATCACGTCCGCCAGCGCCGCCGACCTGTTCGACATCGCCGCCACGCGTCGCATCGAGCAGGCAGCAGCCTCCGCCCTGCCCCCTCACACGCTGATGCAGCGCGCCGGCCTCGCCGCGGCGCGGCTCGCGATGGCGCTCGCGCCGCATGCGCGAACGATCTGGATCGCCTGCGGCCCCGGGAACAACGGCGGCGACGGCTTCGAAGCCGCGGCGCAACTGCGGCATCGCGGCTTCTTTCCGGTCGTCACCTTCGTGGGCGATGAAGGCCGACTGCCATCGGATGCCAAGGCGTCGCTGCAGCGTGCGCGCGATGCGGGCGTCACCTTCGCTTCTCAGCCGCCATCGAGCTTCGAGCTGGCGATGGATGCGCTGCTCGGCATCGGATCGACCCGCCCGCCGTCGGGCGCAATGGCCGAATGGCTCGCGCGGATGCACACGGGCGCACCACCGGTGCTCAGCATCGACGTGCCCTCGGGCCTCGACGCCGACACCGGCATGCTGGCCTCCAACACAGATCAAGCGTCGGCATCGGTCCGCACCACCCTCACCTTCCTCACGCTGAAACCGGGCCTGTTCACGGCGCAAGGCCGCGACGCGGCCGGCACGGTGTGGTTCGACGACCTAGGTTGCAGCGCGTTCGCCCAGGAGCGACCAACAGCCCGCCTCGCAGGCGCGCCCGATATCCAGCCGCGCACCCACGCCTCGCACAAGGGCAGCTACGGCGATGTCGCGGTGATCGGCGGCGCTTCGGGCATGGCTGGTGCCGCGCTGCTGGCCGGCTCGGCTGCGCTCCATGCCGGCGCAGGACGCGTGTTCGTCGGATTGCTCGATCCCCGCGCTGCGCCGGTCGACCCCTCGCAGCCCGAACTGATGCTGCGCGACGCCCACTCGCTGGACCTCGCGGGCATGACGGCCGTGTGCGGCTGCGGGGGCGGCGATGCCGTGCGCGAGTTGCTGCCACGCGCGCTATCGACGGCCGCCGCGCTGGCGCTCGACGCCGATGCGCTCAACGCCATCGCCGCCGATCCATCACTTCAGGCGCAACTGATCACGCGAGGCCAGACCGGCGCTCCCACCGTGCTCACGCCGCATCCATTGGAAGCTGCCCGCCTGCTCTGCGACACGACGGGTGGCGTGCAAGCCAACCGCCTGGCCGCAGCCCGCGCGTTGGCATCGCGCTTCGGCGCGGTGACAGTGCTCAAGGGGTCTGGAACAGTGATTGCCGATGCGGGCGACGAGCCGCCGGTCATCAACCCGACCGGCAATGCCCGCCTCGCCACCGCAGGCACCGGCGATGTGCTCGCCGGCATGATCGGCGCGGCGCTCGCGATGCGCCGCCCCGCGTTCGAGGCGGCGTGCGAGGCCGTCTGGCAGCACGGCCGCATCGCCGACCTGTGGCCGGCCGATGCGGCCCCGCTCACGGCAGGCTCGCTGGCCCGCCGCGCGCCCGACTGAGCGCAGGACTCAGCCGCGCCCGACGAAGGGCATCTTCGTGGCCATGATGGTGTGGAAGAGCACGTTGGCTTCCAGCGGCAGGTTCGCCATGTAGAGCACCGACTGGCCGACGATCTTGACGTCGATCAGCGGCTCGATCGCGAGCTCGCCATTGGCCTGCGGCACGCCGGTGGCCATGCGCGCGGCCAGCTCGGTCATGGCATTGCCCACGTCCACCTGCCCCACCGCGATGTCGTACTTGCGGCCATCGAGCGAAGCGGTCTTGGTCAGCCCTTCGACCGCGTGCTTGGTCGAGGTGTAGGCGGCGGAATTCGGCCGCGGCGTGGTTGCCGAGATCGACCCGTTGTTGATGATGCGGCCGCCCCGCGGCGTCTGCGCCTTCATCGTGCGGAAGGCCTGCTGGATGCAGAAGAACATGCCGGTGAGGTTGATGTCCACCACGCCCTTCCACTGCTCGGGCGTCCAGTCTTCGAACGGTCCCGGCGGGTTGCCCACGCCGGCGTTGTTGAACAGCAGGTCGACGCGCCCGAAGCGCTCGACCGTGGCGCCGAACAGCGCCTGCACCGAGTCGGCATTGGCCACGTCGGTCGGCACCGCGAAGGCGCGCGCACCGGCGCCCGACTCTTCCGCCACCTGCTCCAGCGGCTCGAGGCGGCGCCCCGCAAGGGCCACGCTCCAGCCGTCCGCCAGCAGAGCCAGCGCGGCCGCACGGCCGATGCCCGACCCCGCGCCCGTGACGATCGCGATGCGGCCCTTGTTGTTTTCCACGCTCATGCTTCATGTCTCCTTTTCAGCTGGTCCATACACACGGTAAACACGTAGTGTGCACGGCGCATCTCATCCGCGGCGGGGCTTACGCCCCTTGCCCTGCATCTTGTTGGCGGCTTTTTTCACCGCCGACTTGAAGGCCTGCATCGCCGATTGCGGGCCGGCGGGTGCCACGGCAGCGCCGCCGCCGTGCTCCGACCGTGACTCGCCACCGGCCTCCGCCTTGTGGCGAGCGCTTCGCTTGGCCGACGCCTTCACCGGTGCGCTGCCTTTGTCCTTCATCGCACGCGAGGTCAGGTCTTCGCCTTCGCGCACGAGGCGGAAGTCGATCTTGCGGCCATCGAGGTCGACGCGACTCACCTGCACCCGCACCCGTGTGCCGATGGCGTAGCGGATGCCAGTGCGCTCGCCGCGCAGCTCCTGGCGCATCTCGTCGAACTTGAAGTACTCGCCGCCGAGCTCGGTGATGTGCACCAGGCCCTCAACGTACATCGCATCAAGCGTGACGAAGATGCCGAAGGTGGTGGCGGCCGTGACCACGCCGCCGTACTCCTCGCCGAGGTGCTCGCGCATGTACTTGCACTTGAGCCAGGCCTCGACGTCGCGACTGGCCTCGTCGGCGCGGCGTTCGTTGGCGCTGCAATGCAGGCCCGCCGCTTCCCATGCCAGCACTTCCTTGGTCGGCGCGATCGTGGCTTTCTGCGGCTTGGTCGTTGGCGCTTTCACGCGCGAAGCCAGGCGCTTGGCCAGCTTGGCATGCGCCTCGCCCGGCGTCGGCAGCATCGGCAGCTGGTAGCGCGTCTTGCCGAGGATCGCCTTGATCACGCGATGCACCAGCAGGTCGGGGTAGCGCCGGATCGGGCTCGTGAAGTGCGTGTAGGCCTCGTAGGCCAGACCGAAGTGGCCGCTGTTGAACGGCGTGTAGATTGCCTGCTGCATCGAGCGCAGCAGCATGGTGTGGATCTGCTGCGAGTCGGGACGCTCCTTGGTGGCTTCGGCGATCGCCTGGAACTCACCGGGACGCGGATCGTCGGTGATGCTCAAGCCCACGCCCATGGCCTTCAGATAGCCGCGCAGGATCTCTTTCTTCTCGGGCGTCGGACCTTCGTGCACACGGAACAGGCCCGGGTGCTTGCCTTCGGCGATGAAGTCAGCGCTGCAGACATTGGCGGCCAGCATCGCTTCTTCGATGATCTTGTGCGCCTCGTTGCGCGTGCGCGGCACGATCTTCTCGATGCGGCCGGCGTCGTCGCAGATGATCTGCGTCTCGGTGGTTTCGAAGTCGACCGCGCCGCGCTTGCCGCGCTGCTTGAGCAGGGCCCTGTAGACGTCGGCGAGGTTCAGCAGGTCCTTGACGCGCTCCTTGCGCTTGGCGGCTTCGGGGCCGCGCGTATTGCCGAGAATGGCCGCGACCTCCGTGTACGTGAAGCGCGCGTGGCTGAACATCACGGCGGGATAGAACTGGTAGGCGTAGATCTCGCCGTCGGCCGCAACCAGCATGTCGCACACCATGCACAGACGCTCGACCTCGGGGTTGAGCGAGCACAGGCCGTTCGAGAGCTTCTCGGGCAGCATCGGAATCACGCGGCGCGGGAAGTAGACGCTGGTGGCGCGGTCGTACGCATCGATGTCGATGGCCGAGCCGGTCTGCACATAGGCGCTGACGTCGGCGATAGCCACCAGCAGTCGCCAGCCCTTGCCACGGCCCACCTTCGCGGGCTCGCAGTACACAGCGTCGTCGAAATCGCGGGCGTCTTCGCCGTCGATAGTGACGAGCGGCACATCGGTGAGGTCGATGCGGCCCTTCTTGTCGGCGGGGCGCACCTTCTCGGGCAGGGCCTTGGCCTGCGCCAGGCACTCCGCGGAAAACTCATGCGGCACGCCGTACTTGCGCACGGCGATCTCGATCTCCATGCCGGGGTCGTCGATCTCGCCCAGCACTTCTCTCACGCGACCCACGGGCTGGCCGAACAAGGCCGGCGGCTCTGTGAGCTGCACGACCACGACCTGGCCCACCTTGGCGGGGCCGGTCGCGCCCTTCGGGATCAGGACGTCCTGGCCGTAGCGCTTGTCTTCCGGTGCAACGAGCCAGATCCCGCCTTCGTGCAACAGGCGGCCGATGATGGGCTGCTCGGGTCGCTCGACGATCTCGACCACGCGCCCCTCGGGGCGGCCGCGACGGTCCTGTCGCACGATGCGCGCCTTGACGCGATCCTTGTGCAGCACCGCGCGCATCTCGTTCGGTGGCAGGTAGATGTCTGCCTCGCCGTCGTCGCGCTGTACGAAGCCGTGCCCGTCGCGATGTCCTTGAACAGTTCCTTCGATTTCATCCAACAAGCTGCTGGAAGTGACATTATTTTTGATATGATCTCCTTCTTTCCTGAAATTCAAAACGTGGCTGCTTCTGCAGTCATGTGGGCCCAGATGGCGGAATTGGTAGACGCACTAGTTTCAGGTACTAGCGAGTAACATCGTGGAGGTTCGAGTCCTCTTCTGGGCACCAAGTTTAAACAGACCTTTACCAGGTCATCCGATTGAAGCCACCGGTCTCCGGTGGCTTTTTTCATGGCCGCTCGAAACCGCATCAAACGGGCGACGCGATCGTCAGATCACGCCCCTCGACGCCGGCCATGCACGCACGATCGCACCCACCCGCCTTCGGCAGGACACCCGCCGCACGAGCGATGTCGCGCAGAAGCTGAAATTTCGACACGCTCAAAAGAGCGCGCCAATTTTGTGTATATAATCGTAGTCTTTGCTGAGAAGCAAAATCAGCCCAGATGGCGGAATTGGTAGACGCACTAGTTTCAGGTACTAGCGAGTAACATCGTGGAGGTTCGAGTCCTCTTCTGGGCACCAAGATTGAACAGACCCTTACCAGGTCTTCTGACAAAAGCCACCGGCCTCCGGTGGCTTTTTTCTTGGCCGTTTGAATCAGGTGCATCAAACGGGCAACGCGATCAGGTCGTGGCCTTCAGCGCCCACGATGCGTGCACGCGTGAACTCGCCGACCTTCATCGTCTTGCTGATCTTTTCAGGCGGCAACAGGCGAACGGTGCCGTCAATCTCCGGTGCATCGGCGTACGTGCGCCCCACCCCACCCTTGCGGCCCAGCGCCGGCGCTGAATCGACCAGCACCTGCATCGTCGAGCCGACGCGCTTTTGCAGCTTGGCGATCGACACGGCCTCGGCCACTTCCATGAAGCGGGCGCGGCGCGCTTCGCGCTCGGCCTCGGGCAGCATGCCCGGAATGTCGTTGGCGGTGGCGCCCTCGACCGGGCTGTAGGCGAAGCAGCCCGCGCGATCGATCTCGGCTTCGCGGATGAAGTCGAGCAAGTGCTCGAACTCCTGCTCGGCCTCACCCGGGAAACCGGCGATGAACGTGCTGCGGATCACGAGTTCGGGGCAGACCTCGCGCCAGCGCGCGATCCGCTCCAGATTCTTTTCACCGCTGGCCGGCCGCTTCATGCGCTTGAGCACGTCAGGATGGCTGTGCTGCAGCGGCACGTCGAGGTACGGCAGCACTTGGCCGCTCGCCATCAACGGAATGATTTCATCGACGCTCGGATAGGGGTAGACATAGTGCAGGCGCACCCAGGCGCCGTACGGCTCGGCGATCTCGCCCAGCGTGCGCACGAGTTCGAGCATGCGGGTCTTGACCGGCTTGCCATCCCAGAAGCCGGTGCGGTACTTCACATCGACGCCGTAGGCCGAGGTGTCTTGGCTGATCACCAGCAGCTCCTTCACGCCGCCTTCGAACAAGGCCTTGGCTTCGCTGAGCACATCACCCACCGGGCGCGAAACGAGGTCGCCGCGCATCGAGGGAATGATGCAGAAGGTGCAACGGTGGTTGCAGCCTTCGCTGATCTTCAGATAGGCGTAGTGCCGCGGCGTCAGCTTGAGGCCCGCCACGCCGAAGGTGTTCGGCACGAGGTCGATGAACGGATCGTGCGGCTTCGGCAGGTTGGCGTGCACCGCGTCCATCACCTCCTGCGTGGCATGCGGACCGGTGACGGCCAGCACGCTGGGGTGCATCTGGCGCACGAGGTTGCCGCCCTGGTCACCGGTCTTGGCGCCCAGGCAGCCGGTGACGATCACGCGGCCGTTCTCGGCGAGGGCTTCGCCGATGGTGTCCAGGCTTTCCTTCACGGCATCGTCGATGAAGCCGCAGGTGTTGACGATCACGAGGTCGGCGCCCTCGAAAGTCTTGGCGGTTTGATACCCCTCGGCACTCAGCTGGGTCAGGATCAATTCGGAATCGGTCAAGGCCTTGGGACAACCAAGGCTGACGAAGCCGACCTTGGGGGCGGTCGGCGTGACGGTACGTTCAGGGGAGGCAACTTCGCTCATAGGCCTCTATTGTCCCAGCTATCGGTGACAGCGGGGCATTCATCGGGCAGTCACCCCATTCGGGCGGGGCCGCCGCGCGGCGCTCAGGGGCGCTTGATGCCAAAGGCGCCCAGCACCTGCTCGGTGTTTTTCTGCATCTGCTCCTGCATCTGCAGGAAGACGTTCTTCGATTGCTCGACGTAGTTGCCCATCAGCCCCTGGATCATCGGCGACTGCATGGTCATGAAACGCGACCACATCTCGGGCGTCAGGCCTTCGGCCTTTTCGGCGAGCTGGGCCTGCATCTCGGTCATGGCCTGGATGTTCTTCTCGAGGTACGGGCCCATGTAGCCCTGCATGGCCTGACCATAGAAACGGATGATGTTGGCCAGCACCTGCTCGGTGAACATCGGCGCGCCGCCCGCCTCTTCTTCCAGGATGATCTGCAGCAGGATGCTGCGTGTGAGGTCGTCGCCGGTCTTGGCGTCGCGCACCACGAACTGCGCGTTCTTGATGACCAGCTGCTTGACCTCGGTCAGCGTGATGTACGTGGATGTCTCCGTGTCGTAGAGCCGTCGGTTGGGGTACTTCTTGATCACACGCTGGACCGGCTTCACCCCGGACTTCTTGCTCTGCACTACAGACTCCTTCACATGGACGCCCATGTCATCGGATGATTCTAGGGAGCGGTTTTGCTGCATCGCGACAAGGTTTACCCTGACCGTGATTCTTCTTCAGGCGTCCGACGCGGTCGCGTACTCGGCACCGCACGCATGACACGCTGCAGTTTCGGGACGCTCCGGGGTCGACAGCCTGAAACGCAGCGGGATCTTCTGCCCGTAGACCACCCAGCACCGGGGGCAATGCTCCTGCCCCGCCGTCGGAAGATAGGCGCGTGCGCGCTGCTCGGCGCGCTCCTCGGTCACCGGCATGCCCTGTCGTTGTGCACGCGCCACTTCGCGTGCGGCCATGGTGTCGGCGCGACCGGCGGCAAGGTCATTGATGCCGTAGACCGCGCGCGCGAATTCAAGAGGGGCTTGCTTGAGCAATGCGGCCACGCGGTGGTCGGCGTGCGCCCGATCAACAGACGTTGATCGCGTATTCATCAGATCGCTTATCAAGGAAATTCGAGAAGGTTGGCAGACCGCTCAAGGTAGCACAACCACATGGCTCAGGCACCTTGCCTGCACCGCGCGAAGGGCCGCCCGTGAAAGGGGTTTTCGCTTGTGCCGATCACTCGGGACGATCGGGCTGATCCAGAGACAAACACGTCGTCCAAACGACGAACGGGTTGCAGCGAAATCGCTGCAACCCGTGTTTGAATTTGGTAGGCGCGATTGGATTCGAACCAACGACCCCCACCATGTCAAGGTGGTGCTCTAACCAACTGAGCTACGCGCCTAAGAGAAGCATCGAGTATAGCAGGAGAAATGGCCCTTTTCAGCGCCGACGTGCAGATCGCACACCAGTCACTGCAGTCACCACACTCAACACCTGCGTCAAACGCGCGGCATCGGCGATTTCCACAGTGAAAGTCATCCACGCCGTGCCCTTGATCGACTGCGTCTGCACGCCGATCACGTTCATCTTCTCGCGTGCGAACACATCGGAAATATCGCGCAGCAAGCCCTGGCGGTCGGCTGCCTCCACAGCCACATCCACTGCATAGACCGGCGCATCGGCGCCCTTCTTCGGCAGGCCCCATTCGACATCGATCACGCGTTCGCCGTCCTTCGCGGCCATCGTGCGGAAGTTGCTGCAATCCGCGCGATGCACGCTGACGCCATGGCCGCGCGTGACGAAGCCGCGGATCGCATCCGGCGGCGCCGGCTTGCAGCACTTGGCGAGCTGCGTCATCAGCGACGACACGCCCACCACGAGCACGCCGCCCTTGCCCGACTTCTCGCTGCCGCGCGCCTTCTTGATCTGCACGCCGTCGTCAGGGTTCAGCGCCGGCTCGGGCGGACGCAGCAGCGTCTCGATGTTGCGCAGCGAGAACTCGTCCTTGCCGACCACCTCGAACAGATGGTCCGCCGACTTGAAGCCAAGCTGCGAAGCCAGGTCTTCGAGCCGCATGGCCGTCTTGCCTTCGCGCTGCAGCAGTTTCTCGACGGCTTCGCGTCCGCGCGCCACGGTCTCGTGCGTGATCTGTGCGTTGAACCAGGCACGCACCTTGGCGCGGGCGCGGTGGCTCGCCAGATAACCCAGCTCCGCATTCAGCCAGTCGCGCGACGGACCGCCTTCCTTGGCCGCCATGATCTCGACCGTCTGCCCGTTCGACAGCGGCGTGTTCAGCGGCACCATCGCGCCATCGACACGCGCGCCGCGGCAGCGATGGCCCAGCGTCGTGTGCACCGTGTAGGCGAAGTCGACCGGCGTGGCGCCCTGCGGCAACTCGACGATGGCGGCATCGGGCGTGAGCACATAGATGCGGTCGTCGAACAGCCCCTGCCCCTGCAACCCACCCGACAGGTCGCGCTCCCAGGCCAGCAGCTGGCGCAGCACGGCGATCTTGGCGTCGTACTCGCCGCTCGCCCAGACGCCGGCGTAGCCTTTGTGGCCCGCTTCCTTGTAGGCCCAGTGCGCCGCCACGCCATGCTCGGCATGGTCATGCATTTCTTCGGTGCGGATCTGGATCTCGATGGGCTTGCCCACCTTGCCGTCGACGATCTCGCGCACCACCGTGTGCAGCGACTGGTAGCCGTTGGGCTTGGGCCGCGCGATGTAGTCGTCGAACTCTTCGTCGATGGGCTGGAAGTGCGAGTGCACCCAGGCCAGCGCGGCATAGCAGTCCTTCACGTCCGGCACCACCACGCGCAGCGCAAGGATGTCGAAGACCTGCTCGAAATCGAGCGACTTGCCGCGCATCTTCTTGACGATGCTGTAGATGTTCTTCGGGCGCCCCTGCACCGTGGCCTTGACGCCCTCGGCCTGCAGTTCGTGCTCCAGCTGCGAGCGCAACTGCTCGACGTGGCCTTCGCGCTCGATGCGCTTCTCGTCGAGCAGGCGCGCGATCAGCTTGTAGGTCTCGGGCTCGAGAAAGCGGAACGAGAGGTCTTCGATCTCCCACTTCACCTGCCAGATGCCCAGCCGGTTCGCGAGCGGTGCAAACACCTGCAGCGACTCGCGCGCCACGCTCTCGGGCGCGGGCTGCTTGCTGGCCGCCGCGTGCCGCAGCGTCTGCAGGCGCGAGGCCAGCCGCAGCATGACAACGCGCAGGTCGCGCGAGAACGCGAGCAGCATCTTGCGCACGTTCTCGGTCTGCGCGCCGGCGCCTTCGGCGTGGTGTCCTTGCGAGGCCGTTCGCGCCTGCTCCTGCACGCGCACGAGCTTGGTGGTCTCGACCGCGAGCGCAGCGAAGTTGTCGCCGAAAACCTTGGCGATCACTTCCTGCGGGCGGTTCAGGTGCTGGCATGAGTACACGAGGTAGCTCGCGGCCTGCATCGCCTCGGAGCCACCCATCTTCGCGACGATGCCGGCCACGGCATCGGCGTGCGCCAGCGTGTTCTCGCCGGTGTCGAGTTTTTCGTCGGCGATCAGCGGCTCGGCGAACGCGCGGGCGCGCGCCAGCATGTTCTCCATGACCGGCGAGCGGTCGGCCGTGGCGGCCGACAGTGGGTAATCGACCATGACGCCGTCGGACAGGGGTGCCGTCTGAAGGTTCGCAGACTCTCGCTTCACGATGCCCTCAATCGAACAGGAAATTCGTGACGACGGCGACCTGTGCGGGATCGACGAAAGTCGGCGCGTGCCCCACGCCCTCGAACTCGACGAGCGTGGCGCGCGGCCCACGCTGCGTCATCGCGGCCGCCGTCTCGGGCGACAGCAGGTCGGACACCGCGCCGCGCGTGAGCAGCGTGCGCGCCTCGATGGCGTCGTACAGGCTCCACATCACCGCCCCGCCCTGCGCCGCGATCTCGGGCGTGATGGCGCGCAGCGGCACGCCGATGGCCGGGTCGTAGTGCAGCACCCAGGCGCCCTCGCCCACCGGGCCGGCGCTGGCGGTCTTGGCGGCACCGTCGACGCTGCGCTCGGACGCCGGCACCACCATGTGCTGCGACAGCGCGCGCCACTGCTCGGGCGTGTGCGGCCCGAACGTGGTCGACAGGGCCCACATCGCATCGGCCGCAGCCTGCACGCTCGGAAACTGGCCGCTCTTGCCCACATAAGCGCCGATGCGCTGGATGGCGGCGGGCTCGACCGTGGGGCCGACATCGTTCGCGACGAAGCGGCGAATGGGCCGTGGCAGCGGCAGCTCCTTGTGGCCGGCCAGCACGAAGCCGATCAGCCCGCCCATGCTGGTGCCGACGTAGTCGAGCGTGTCGATGGGATGCTCGCCGTGCAACTGCGCGATCAGCGCCACCATGTCGGCGGCGTACACAGGCACTTGATAGAAAGCAGGGTCGCGCAGCCAGTCGCTGCGGCCGCGCCCGACCACGTCGGGACAGACCACGCGCACGTCGCCGCCCGCGCGCGCCACGATGGCTTGCGCGAGCACGTCGAAATCGCGCCCCTGCCGGGTCAGCCCGTGCACGCAGACCACGACATGTGCGCTCTGCGCGTCACCCCATTGCCAATAGGCCATGCGATGACCGCCCTGGGCGTCGTTGCAGGCCACGTCGTGAAGGGTCGGTTCTGTCATGGAAACGGAGGGGTTCGGGTGCGGATAATGGTCTCGTTGCATCCTAATTCATCCGGAGATTGATCTTCATGCTCAAAGGCAAAACCGCGCTTGTCACGGGGTCCACCAGTGGCATTGGCTTCGCCATCGCCAAGGCGCTGGCCCAACAGGGCGCACACATCGTGCTCAACGGTTTCGGCGACGCCGACACCCCCAAGGCCCAGATCGAGGCACTCGGCGTGCGTGCCGAGTACCACGGGGCCGACATGAGCAAGCCCGACCAGATCGAGGACATGATGAAGTTCGCGGCGTCGAAGTTCGGCCGCGTCGACATCCTCGTCAACAACGCCGGCATCCAGCACGTCGCCAAGGTCGAGGACTTCCCGACCGAACGTTGGGACGCGATCCTCGCGATCAACCTCACGAGCGCCTTCCACACGACGCGCCTGGCGATCCCCGCGATGCGCGAGGCCAACTGGGGCCGCATCATCAACGTGGCGTCGGCGCACGGGCTCGTGGCCTCGGCGCAGAAGTCGGCCTATGTCGCGGCCAAGCACGGCATCGTCGGCCTGACCAAGTCGGTGGCGCTCGAAACCGCGACCACCGGCGTCACCTGCAACGCGATCAGCCCGGGCTGGGTGCTCACGGCGCTGGTGCAAAAGCAGATCGACGACCGCGCGGCACGCGAAGGCATTTCGGCCCTCCAGGCGCAGAACGAATTGCTGGGAGAAAAGCAGCCCTCGCTGCAGTTCACGACGGTCGAGCAACTGGGCGGGCTGGCCGTCTTCCTGAGCTCTCCCGCCGCCGATCAGGTGCGGGGCGTCGCCTGGGCCATGGATGGCGGCTGGACGGCTCAGTAAATCAACAGAGACAACGAAAAAACGCCGGCGGCATTCGACCGCCGGCGCTGCGCTCTTTGTCTTCTTACTTGAGCTGCACCGAGCCGGAGACGTTCACGACCACGCTGGTCTTGCCCGCTTCCACCGGCACGGCCGAATCGGCGGCCGAGAACGACTTGGCCTGCATGGCCATCACGCGCGGGCGGATCGGGCCGCTGTCGTTCGCGTTCACAGACACCTCGCGCAGCGTGTAGCCGCCGAAGCCGAAGCCCTTGGCCAGCTCGCCGGCCTTCTGCTTGAAGTTGTCGATGGCGATGTTCTGCGCCTCGGTCTCGGTCTTGGCGCGCTGCTCGCGGCTCAGGCCGAAACCGACGTTGCCCACGCTGAGCGTGCTGATGCGCCCGGCCGTCTGGGTGATGCGCGCGAAGTCGCGGCCTTCGAGCACGAGCTCGGTCGAACCTTGCCAGCCGTTGATCTTGCCGTCCTTGGTGTAGCGCGGCGAGAGGCTGAAGTTGCCGGTGCGCACGTCGAGCTGGCCCGGCTGCGCATTCTTCTTGGCCTCGGCCAGCGCGGCGTCGAGCGCCGTCTTGAGCTGGGTCTGCACGGTGCCCGCCTCGGCGGCGTCGCGCGTGGTGACGAGGGTCATGCTCAGCAGGTCTTGCTGAACTTCGACGGTGCCGGAGGCCGACAGCTGGAGCACGTTTTGTGGAGCAGGCATGACGGCATTCTGGGCCAAGGCGGCGCCGGCAAAGGTCAACGCGGCGCAGGCCGCGATCAATTGAACAGTCTTCAAGACAGATTTCTCCCTGGTGGATGCGAGGAAAAGCCCTCGCCCGCGCCTTCTTCTTCAGTGGCGCAGGCTGCGCGGCGCGGTTTGCGGACTGGCGACGGGCTGCGGTACCGGCACGATGCGCTCGGCAGGCTGTGATTCTGCCGAATTCAGAAGTACACCCGTTCCCGCGGGCACCCACTGCCCCCGGACCTGCTGCCTCAACTCGAAGAGTTCACCCGCCGTGAGACGGCGCCCCGCCAGCGCTTCGCCGCGGCGCTGCTCTTCCCGCTGGGCCGCCCGGTGCGCGGCCACGGCATCGCGCACTTCGCTGCGGCGCCCTTCACTGACCCGCAAAAACCCTTCGGAAGCGACGGACGTCGCACCACAGGCGCATGCGAAAAAAAGCAGAGGCAAGGCAGAAAAAGAAGGTCTCATCGCGCAATCGTCATAAGGCAGCACGGACTGTGCCACCGCCGGGCAAAGCCCGGATGACCAGACGGCGAGCGGCCGCAAGTTATGTAACTTAGTGTCAACCACTACGGAATTCGGCAGCAATGGGGTCCTAACGCCTTCAGAATCGGCGCTGTTACAAATTCAACGTTGTAGAAATGACTCAAGTTCCCGCTCGCACCGACAAGATCGTGATCGTCGACGACGACGCCCGCATCCGCGACCTGCTGCGCCGCTACCTGACGCAGGAAGGATTCGAAGTGATCGTGGCCGAGGACGGCAAGGCGCTCAACCGCATCCTGTTGCGTGACACGGTCGACCTGATCGTGCTCGACCTGATGATGCCCGGCGAAGACGGCCTCTCCGTGTGCCGCCGTCTGCGTGCCGCCAACGACCGCACGCCGATCATCATGCTCACCGCCAAGGGTGAGGACGTGGACCGCATCGTCGGTCTCGAAGTCGGCGCCGACGACTACCTCGGCAAGCCCTTCAATCCGCGCGAACTGCTGGCCCGCGTGCACGCCGTGCTGCGCCGCCGTCCGCCGCTCGAGGCGCCGGGCGCCCCCTCCACCGAGAACGAGACCGTCACCTTCGGCCCGTTCGCCTTCGACCTCGGCTCGCGCACCCTGAAGAAGGACGGCGAAGAACTCTCGCTGACCACCGGCGAGTTCGCGATGCTGAAGGCGCTGGTGCGCCACCCGCGCCAGCCGCTGTCGCGCGAAAAGCTGGCCCAGCTGGCACGCGGCCGCGAATTCGAGCCCTTCGACCGCAGCCTGGACGTGCAGATCTCGCGCCTGCGCAAGCTGGTCGAGTCCGACGCCGCGGCGCCGCGCTACATCCAGACCGTCTGGGGCGTGGGCTACGTGTTCGTGCCGGACGGCACGGCCTGACGATCCGCTGAGAGGTGGCCATCGGCCTCCATTCCGCCCGACCTGACCCGGCCCAGGAGGACGGGGCACAGGTCACGATGCCGAGCCCGCTCGAAGCGAGCGCGCAGCGTGACCGCCGCCCCGGCCTCAAGCTGGGTTTCAGCCTTTTCTGGCGCACCTTCTTTCTGCTCGCGCTGCTGCTGATCGGCTGCACGGTCGCGTGGCTGCAGACCTTCCGCTCGCTCGAATACGAGCCGCGCGCCATCCAGACCGGGCACCAGATCGCCTCGCTCGTGAACCTCACACGCGCGGCGCTGGTGTACTCGGACGCGATCACGCGGGTCTCGCTGATCAAGACGCTGGCCGACCAGGAAGGCGTACGCATCCTGCCGCGCGAGCCCAACGACCGCTTCCAGCCTTACACCAGCGGCGCGCTCGACGAGCGCGTCACCGAAGAGCTGATCGCTCAACTTGGCGAAGGCACCACCGTCGCCAGCCGCGTGAACGACGAGCCGGGCCTGTGGATCGGCTTCACCATCGAGAGCGACACCTACTGGCTGCTGCTCGATCCCACGCGCTTCAGCCGCGTGGGCGGGCGCACCTGGCTGGTCTGGCTCAGCACGGCGATGGCGCTGTCGCTCGCCGGCGCGGCGCTGATCACGCGGCTCATCAACCTGCCGCTCAAGCAGCTGTCGCGCGCCACCTTGCAGGTGCGCGAGGGCGAGTACGAGGCGCACCGGCTCGACGAGCGCGCCCGCACCAACGAGATCCGGGCGGTGAACATCGGCTTCAACCGCATGGCCGACCAGCTCGCCAAGATCGAGCAGGACCGCGCCATCATGCTGGCCGGCATCTCGCACGACCTGCGCACCCCACTGGCCCGGCTGCGGCTCGAGACCGAGATGAGCGTGGCCGACGAAGACGCGCGCGACCACATGGCCGCCGACATCGCACAGCTCGACGCGATCATCGACAAGTTCCTCGACTACGCCCGACCCGACCACGTCGACCAGCGCCCCGTGCTGCTGCGCGACGTGATCGACGCCTGCACCTACGCCGTGCAGGACTACGAAGAGATGAACATCCACGTCGACGTGCCCGCCGACCTGAAGGTGATGGGCGACGAGGTGGAGCTCACGCGCGTGATCTCCAACCTGGTCGAGAACGCCCGGCGCTACGGCAAGACGCCGTCGACCGGCGTGGCCGACGTCACGATCCAGGCGCAGGCCAACAACGACGCGGTGCTGATCAAGGTGCGCGACCACGGCGCGGGCGTCGAGCCCGCCTTGCTCGTGCAGCTGACCAAGCCCTTCTTCCGCGGCGACGCGGCGCGTACCTCGGCGGCCGGTGCCGGCCTGGGGCTGTCGATCGTGGCGAAGAACATCGAGCGCATGGGCGGCACCTTCGCCCTCACCAGCACGCCGGGCCGGGGCCTCGCGGCCCACATCCGGATGCCGCGCGCGATGCCGGCGGGCAGCAGCAAGCCCGGCGAGGTGCCAGGCAAGAAGCAGGTCGCCTGAGGACGCGCGTCAGCGGTGCAGCAGCACCGCGGCGCGGGCTTCCATCGCCCGGCCCTCGCCCACCGGGCCGAGCTTCTCGGCCGTCTTGGCTTTCACATTGACCTGATCGAGCGCAATACCCAGCGTGTCGGCGATGCGCTGGCACATGGCCGGGATGTGTGGCGCCAGCTTGGGCGCCTGCGCGATCACGGTGCTGTCGACATTGCCGATCTCCCAGCCGGCGGCCCGCACGCGGCGCGCCGCCTCGGCCAGCAGCACGGCCGAATCGGCACCGCGGAACTGGGCGTCGGTGTCGGGAAAATGCCGGCCGATGTCGCCCAGCCCGGCCCCGCCGAGCAGCGCGTCGGTGATGGCGTGCAGCAGCACGTCGGCGTCCGAATGCCCGAGCAGGCCGGTGGTGTGCGGCACCTCGATGCCGCCCAGGATGAGCTTGCGCCCCGCCACCAGCTGGTGAACGTCCCAGCCTTCGCCGATGCGGATGTTGAACGGTGTCGTCATGCCATGGCCTTCTTGCGGCCGAGCAGCACCGCCTCGGCCAGTGCGAAATCTTCGGGGAAGGTGACCTTGAAGTTCTGCGCGCTGCCGGGCACCAGCAACGGCGCCAGGCCAAGGGTCTCGATGGCGCTGGCCTCGTCGGTCACCACGTCGCCCACGCGCTCCAGCGCGTCGAGCAGCATGCCGATGCGGAACATCTGCGGCGTCTGCGCCAGCCACTTGTCGGCGCGCGGCAGGGTCTGGGTCGAGCGGCTGTCGGTCGACGAGACCTTCAGCGTATCGGCCAGCCGCTGCGCCAGCAGGCCGCCGACGGCGTCGTGCTCGCAAGCCGCGATCAGCGCCTCGATCTGGCTGGACGTGACCAGGCAACGCGCCGCGTCGTGCACCAGCACCCAGTCGTGCGGCCCGGCACCCTTCTGGCGCAGCGCCGCCAGGCCGTTGCGCACCGAAGCGGCGCGCGTCAGGCCGCCCACGCGCAGCAGGTACTCGCCGGTCGTCGGGAAGCGCGGCAGCGCCGTCTGCACCTCGCGGTCGTCGGGCGACACCACCACGGCCACGCCCGCGAAACGCCCGGCCAGCGCGCGGAACGCGTCCACCGTGTGGGCCACCATCGACTGGCCCGCCAGGCGCCGGTACTGCTTGGGCTGCGCGCCGCCGGCGCGGTGGCCGGAACCGGCACAAGGGATCAGCACGTAGAAACGGGAAGAAGACATGGAGGGTGCGGCACGGGCCGATGGCCGACAAGCGGATAAGGGGCCGCCATTCTAGAATTGACATTCGCACACCCCTCGCCGTCCGGCGCGGGGTGTCGTGCATTTTTCGAACCGCTCCATGGACCTCCCCCTTCTCCCGGCGGGCAAGCGTTTCACGCTGCCGCGTCCCCCGTTGTCCGCCGACGCGCTGATGCTGGCCCAGCTCGGCATGCGCGAGAAGGCCGCGGGTCGCGCCACCGCGATGTTCACCGCCGACGCGAACGACGCCCAGCGGCTCATCGACGAAATCGCCTTCTTCGCCCCCGAGCTGCGCTGCGCCCTCTTCCCCGACTGGGAAACGCTGCCCTACGACAGCTTCTCGCCGCACCAGGACCTGATCAGCGAGCGCCTGGCCACGCTGTGGCGCATCAGCCAGAAGGAGGCCGACGTGGTGCTGGTGCCCGCCACCACCGCGCTGTACCGGCTGGCGCCGCCCGCCTTCCTGGCCGGCTACACCTTCCAGTTCAAGGCCAAGCAGAAGCTGCAGGAGTCCAAGCTCAAGGCGCAGCTCACGCTGGCCGGCTACAGCCATGTGACGCAGGTGGTGAGCCCGGGCGAGTACGCGGTGCGCGGCGGCCTGATCGACCTGTTCCCGATGGGCTCGCCGGTGCCGTTCCGTGTCGACCTGTTCGACGACGAGATCGACTCCATCCGCACCTTCGACCCCGACACCCAGCGCAGCCTGTACCCCGTGCCCGAGGTGCGCCTGCTGCCGGGCCGCGAGTTCCCGATGGACGACGACGCCCGCGCGCGCTTTCGCAGCCGCTGGCGCGAACTGCTCGAGGGCGACCCGACCAAGAGCCGCATCTACAAGGACATGGGCAACGGCGTGGCCACCGCCGGCATCGAGTACTACCTGCCGCTGTTCTTCGACGAGACGGCGACGGTGTTCGACTACCTCGGCCCCGACGCCACCGTCGTGCTGCACGGCGACCTCGAACCCGCGTTCCAGCACTTCTGGCAGGACACGAACGAGCGCTACCGCCTGGTGCAGGGCGACCCCGAGCGCCCCGCGCTGCCGCCCGACGCGCTGTTCCTCAACGCCGAGCAGTTCTACCAGCGCGCCAAGCCGCATGCGCAGCTCGCCATCCGTGGCGACATCGCCACCGACGCGCCCTACGCCGAGTTCGACAAGCTGCCGCCCTTTGCCGTGGTGCGCGGCGCCGAGGACCCGCTGGTCGGCCTGAAGGCCCACATTGCCGCCACGCCGCACCGCGTGCTGCTGATCGCCGAGAGCGACGGCCGCCGCGAGAGCCTGCTCGACTTCCTGCGTGCCAGCGGCGTGAACCCGCCGGCCTTCGACTCGCTGGCCGAGTTCGAAGCCTCGGGCGACGAAAAGATCGGCATCGCCACCGCCGCGCTGGCCTCGGGCTTCGCGTGGCGCGAGCAGGCCATCGACTTCGTCACCGAAACCGAGCTCTTCGCCACCGCGCCCACCACGCGCCGGCGCAACAAGAAGCAGGAACAGGTCAGCGACGTCGAAGCGCTCATCAAGGACCTGTCCGAACTCAACGTGGGCGACCCCGTGGTGCACTCCGCGCACGGTATCGGCCGCTACCGCGGCCTGATCCACATGGACCTGGGCCAGGGCACGGGCGCCGACGGCAAGCCGCTGCTGCAGGAAATGCTGCACCTGGAGTACGCCGACAAGGCCACGCTCTACGTGCCCGTGAGCCAGCTGCACCAGATCAGCCGCTACACCGGCGTCAGCGCCGACGAGGCGCCGCTGCACAAGCTGGGCTCCGGCCAGTGGGAAAAGGCCAAGCGCAAGGCCGCCGAACAGGTGCGCGACTCGGCCGCCGAGCTGCTCAACATCTACGCCCGCCGCGCGGCACGCGAAGGCCATGCCTTCCGCTACTCGCCGGCCGACTACGAGGTGTTCGCCAACGACTTCGGTTTCCAGGAAACCGCCGACCAGAAGGCCGCGATCCACGCCGTGGTGCAGGACATGATCTCGCCCCAGCCGATGGACCGCCTCGTGTGCGGCGACGTGGGCTTCGGCAAGACCGAGGTCGCGCTGCGCGCCGCCTTCATCGCCGTCACCGGCGGGAAGCAGGTGGCCTTCCTGGCGCCGACCACGCTGCTGGCCGAGCAGCATTACCAGACGCTGGTCGACCGCTTTGCCAAGTGGCCGGTGAAGGTCGCCGAGATGAGCCGCTTCCGCTCGGCCAAGGAAATCACGGCTGCCGCCAAGGGCTTGGCCGAGGGCCAGGTCGACATCGTGGTCGGCACGCACAAGCTGCTCTCGCAGTCGGTCAAGTTCAAGAACCTGGGCCTGCTGATCATCGACGAGGAGCATCGTTTCGGCGTGCGCCACAAGGAGGCGATGAAGGCGATGCGCGCCGAGGTCGATGTGCTCACGCTCACCGCCACGCCGATTCCGCGCACGCTGGGCATGGCGCTCGAAGGCCTGCGCGACCTGAGCGTGATCGCCACCGCGCCGCAGCGGCGCCTCGCCATCAAGACCTTCGTGCGCAACGAGGGCACCGGCGTGATCCGCGAGGCCGTGCTGCGCGAGCTCAAGCGCGGCGGCCAGGTCTACTTCCTGCACAACGAGGTCGAGACCATTGAGAACCGGCGCCAGAAGCTCGAAGAGATCCTGCCCGAGGCCCGCATCGCCGTGGCCCACGGCCAGATGCCCGAGCGCGAGCTGGAGCGCGTGATGCGCGACTTCGTGGCCCAGCGCTACAACATGCTGCTGTGCTCGACCATCATCGAGACCGGCATCGACGTGCCCACCGCCAACACCATCGTGATGAGCCGCGCCGACAAGTTCGGCCTGGCGCAGCTGCACCAGCTGCGCGGCCGCGTCGGTCGCTCGCACCACCAAGCCTATGCCTACCTCATGGTGCCCGACACCGAAGGCCTGACCAAGCAGGCCTCGCAGCGGCTCGAGGCGATCCAGCAGATGGAAGAGCTGGGCTCGGGCTTCTACCTCGCGATGCACGACCTGGAGATCCGCGGCACCGGCGAGGTGCTCGGCGAGAACCAGAGCGGCAACATGATGGAGATCGGCTTCCAGCTCTACAACGAGATGCTCAGCGAAGCCGTGCGCTCGCTGAAGGCCGGGCAGGAGCCCGACCTGCTCTCGCCGCTGTCGGTCACGACCGAGATCAACCTGCACGCCCCCGCCCTCCTGCCCGACGACTACTGCGGCGACGTGCACCTGCGGCTGTCGTTCTACAAGAAGCTGGCCACCGCGAAGAACCCCGACCAGATCGACACGCTGCTGGAAGAAATCGTCGACCGCTTCGGCAAGCTGCCGCCGCAGGCCCAGACGCTGATCGACACGCACCGCCTGCGCGTGCTCGCGCGGCCCTACGGCGTGGTGAAGGTCGATGCGGCGCCGGGCATCATCAACATCACCTTCCGCAAGGACGCGCCGGTGGACGGCATGGCCATCATCCAGCTGATCCAGAAGAACAAGCACATCAAGCTCGCCGGCAACGAGAAGCTGCGCATCGAGCGCGAACTCAAGGAGCCGAAGGACCGCGCACAGATGGTGCGCGACGTGCTGCGCAGCCTCGGACAACCCCTCGTCAAGGAAACCGCCCCCGCATGAGCGCTACGACTGAAATCTCTCCCGGCCTCGTCCTCCAGCGCGTGAAGCCGCCGCTGAAGCTCGCCGACTTCAAGCTGATCGCGTTCGACATGGACTCGACGCTGATCAACATCGAATGCATCGACGAGATCGCCGATGCCGTCGGCAAGAAGGCCGAGGTGGCCGCGATCACCGAAGCCACGATGCGCGGCGAGATCAAGGACTTCAAGGAAAGCCTGCGCCGCCGCGTGGCGCTGCTGCAGGGCGTGCCCGTGGCCGCGTTGCAGCAGGTGTACGACGAGCGCCTGAAGCTCAACCCCGGCGCCACCGAACTGGTGGCGGCCTGCAAGAAGGCGGGCCTCAAGGTGCTGCTGGTGTCGGGCGGCTTCACCTTCTTCGCCAACCGCGTGAAGGACCGCCTGGGCATCGATTTCGCCCGCTCCAACCTGCTCGACGAAGCCGATGGCCAGCTCACCGGCCAGGTCGTGACGCAAAGCTGGGGCGACATCTGCGACGGCGCCGAAAAACGCCGCACGCTGCTCGAAGTGGCGTCCCTCATGGGCATCTCGCCGCAGGAAACCATCGCCGTGGGCGACGGCGCCAACGACCTGCCGATGATGGGCGAGGCCGGGCTGTCGGTGGCCTATCACGCCAAGCCGAAGGTGCGCGAGCAGGCCATGGTGGCGATCAACGAAGGCGGGCTCGACCGCGTGCTGGAAATCCTGAAATGACCGACGCCGCCCCGCTGTACTGCGCCGACGCGCTGCGCGACTACGCCAGCGCCCTGCTGCAGAAAGCGGGGCTCGCGGCCTCGATGGCCGACAGCGTGGCGCGCACGCTGGTCGAAGGCGACCTGCTGGGCCACGACACCCACGGCCTCGCGCTGCTGGCCGGCTATGTGAAAGAGATCGAATCGGGCGGCATGACGCGCGACGGCGCGCCCGAGGTGCTGTCCGACCGCCCTGCCGCCGTGCTGTGGGACGGCAAGCGCCTGCCCGGCCCCTGGCTCATGGACCAGGGCATGGACCTGCTCGTGCCGCGTGCGCGCGAACTGGGCACCGCCTCGCTCGTGATCCGTCGCAGCCACCACATCGCCTGCCTCGCCGTCTACATGCTGCGCGCGCTGCAGGAAGACATGCTGATGCTCCTGGCCTGCTCGGACCCCAACACCGCCAGCGTCGCGCCCTTCGGCGGCACGCAGGCGGTGTTCACGCCGAACCCGCTGGCGATGGGCTTTCCGCTCTCGCAAGGCGGTGTGATGGTCGATATCTCGGCCTCCATCACCACCAACGGCATGAGCAACCGCAAGCGCGCGGCCGGCGAGACCTTCGCCGAGGAATGGCTCATCGACGCGGCGGGCAAGCCGTCGAACAACCCGCAGGTGCTGTTCGACCAGCCGCCCGGCACGCTGCTGCCCGTGGGCGGCCTGAGCCACGGCCACAAGGGCTACGGCATGGCGCTGCTGGTCGAGACACTCACGGCCGGCCTCGCGGGCCACGGCCGCGCCGACCCGCCCGAAGGCTGGGGCGCGACGGTGCACCTCACGCTGCACGACCTGAATGCGTTCGGCGGCAAGGCTGCCTTCCTGCGCCAGATGGACCACGTGGCGGCGCAATGCCGCGACAACGCGCCCATCGACCCGGCCAGGCCTGTGCGGCTGCCGGGTGAAGGCGGGTTGAAGCGTCGGGAAACGCAATCGGCGAACGGGGTGCGGCTGCACCCGTCGATTGCGCGCTCGCTGCAGGAGGCGGAGCAGCGGCATGGCCTGCGGCTGGCGCAGGCGCTGATCTGACGGGGCTTATTCCTCGTCGTCGTTCTCGGCGTGGCCGGGCGCACCCGCGGGCCGCGGCTGGCGCTTGCCGGGCTTGGCAAGGATCTCGATGTAGAACTGCTTGCCGCCCTCTTTCACCACACCGTCGATGAGGCCGGTGATGGCTGTGAGGTGGATGGTTTCGGCGGATTCCTGGGCGCTGCCGAACCGGCAGTCGAAGTCCCAGAAGTCGGCGCCTTCGGGCAGGTCGCGGCGGCGCTCGCGCTTGATGTACTTGCGAATCTCGTGCTTGACGGCTTCGAGGAGACGGTCGGGGTGCTTGCCCTCGACCTGAAGCTGGAAGGTTTTTCTCATGGGTGATGGTAACCCGCTGTGTAAAGTCGGCGGTTCAAATGGAAAGCAGGTGAAGACATGGCACGCGCAAACGACTGGGCAAGCAAGGTGATGGCATTGGTGAACGGCGGCAACGCCCCGGCGGCCATTGCGCAGATCAAGGTCGCGCCGTCGGTCAAGGACCTGAAGGCGCTGCAGACCATCATGACGCTCTCCAAAATGAAAGGCCGCTATCCGAACGTGGATGCGGCCATTTCAGACAACCTGGACCTGCTGGCAGCGCCCCGGCTGCACCGGTCCCCCTGAACGTCGGCGTTACAGGGCCTGGCCGAGGCGCTTCACGCCCTCTTCGATCTTCTCGATGTCGGCCGTGGCAAAGCTCAGGCGCAGCGTCGCCACATCGGGCTTCTCGGCGAAGAACGGCGCGCCGGGCACGAAGGCCACCAGCTTCTCGATCGCACGCTTGGCCAGCTCGTTGGCATCGGCCAGCTTGCCGTTGGCGCCCGTCAGGCGCGCCCAGAAGAACAAACCGCCGTTGGGCTGCGTGAAGCTCACCGCATCGCCCAGCTCGCGCTTCAGCGCGGCGCCCATGGCCTGCGCGCGCTGGCCGTAGACCTCGCGCACATGCGCCAGTGTGCCGGGCATGCGGCCGCTCTTGAGGTACTGCGCGGCCGTGGCCTGCGCGAAGGTACTCGTGTGGGCGTCGCTGAACTGCTTGCACATCGTCGCCTTGGCCAGCAGCTCGGGCGGCGCGATCATCCAGCCGATGCGCAGGCCGGGGCTGAGCACCTTGCTCAGGCTGCCGCAATGCGCCAGCAGCTCGCGGCTGCCGGGCACGTCCTTGCTCAGCGACATGATCGACGGCGGCGGCGCTTCGCCGAAGTACAGGTCGCCGTAGGGATCGTCCTCGACGATCAGCGTCTGGTACTTCACGGCCAGCTCGAGCACCTTCTTGCGGCGCTCCAGGCTCAGCATGGCGCCGCTGGGGTTGCCGAAGGTGGGGATCAGGTAGACGAACTTCGGCTTGTGCTCGGCAATGAGCTTTTCGAGCTCGTCGGTCTTCACGCCGTTGGCGTCGATGGGTGCGCTGATGAGCTGCGCGCCGTACAGGCGGAAGCACTGAATCGTGGCCAGGAAGGTCGGGCCTTCGACGATCACCTTGTCGCCGGGCGAGATCATGGTCTTGCCCAGCAGGTCGAGCGCCTGCTGGCTGCCGGTGGTGACGATCAGGCCGCTCGGGTCCACGTCGACGCCCTTGGTCTTCATGAAGGAACTGAGCTGGTTGCGCAGCGGCTCGTAGCCTTCGGTGGCGCCATATTGCAAGGCCGCGCCGGGCTCTTCGGCCAGCGCCTTCTGGCTCGCCTCCTTCAGGCCCTCGACGTCGAACATGGCGCTGTCGGGAAAGCCGCCCGCAAAACTGATGATGCCGGGCTTGCCCAGCAGCTTGAAGAGTTCGCGGATGGCGGAGGTTTCGACGTTGTCGAGGCGGGAGGCGAATTGCATGGTCAGTCTCACTTTCTGGGCGTCATTGTCGCGAAAGCCCGGGCAGGAAAGCTGCGTAGGGCCATGGCTTTTCGACGATATATTGCATCCATCGCCGCAAACGCCGGTGCTCGCCCTGCCTTCCGCGGCATGCGCCCCGCGAGCCCCACGCCGTGAACGGCGGCCCCCACGACCCATGAAAAAATCCGACATCCCCCTCTTCTTCGCCACCCTGCAGGCCGCCAACCCCGAGCCGCGCACGGAGCTCGAATACACCACGCCCTTCGAGCTGCTGGCCGCGGTGCTGCTGTCGGCGCAGGCCACCGACGTGGGCGTGAACAAGGCGACGCGGCGGCTGTATCCGATGGCGAACACGCCGCAGGCGATCCTCGACCTCGGGGTGGAAGGACTGGAGTCGTACATCAAGACGATCGGGCTGTACCGCAGCAAGGCCAAGCACCTGATCGAGGCCTGCCGCATGCTGGTCGAGCTGCATGGCGGCGAGGTGCCGCGCACGCGCGCCGAGCTCGAGGCGCTGCCAGGCGTGGGGCGCAAGACGGCCAACGTGGTGCTCAACGTGGCCTTCGGCGAGGAGACGATCGCGGTCGACACGCACATCTTCCGCATCGGCAACCGCACCGGGCTTGCGCCCGGCAAGACGCCGCTGGACGTGGAACTCAAGCTCGAAAAGCGCATCCCACCCGAATTCCGCCTGCACGCGCACCACTGGCTGATCCTGCACGGGCGCTATGTCTGCGTGGCGCGCAAGCCGCGCTGCTGGGAATGCGCGGTCTCCACCTTCTGCTCGTTCAAGCCCAAGACACCGGCCCCCAAGACCGCCTGAGCGGCACACACCACCTCGCACATGACGACGACAACGATTTTCAAGAAGACGCCTTCCGCCGCACTCCTCCTGCTCGCCGGGCTCTGCAGCGCGGGCGCCGCCTGGTCGCGCGACGGCGTGCTGCCGCTGGAGACGATGGCGCTCTACGGCGGACGCTGGTCCACCAACTGCGCCGACGCAGCGGCGCCGACGCTGCAGGTGCGCGAAGACATGCTGATCGCCGAACGCGGCAAGCGCCGCGTGGTCGGCCGCCAGCCGGACACGGCGCACAGCTTCTTCGGCAACCAGGCGCCGCCGCCGAACTTCGATGTGGCGCTGATGAGCCGCGTGGGCAAGGGCGACAACGCGATGATGAATTTCCTGGTCTTTCGCGATGCGCGCGGCCAGTCGATCACGCTGAAGGCCGACAAGCCGGTCGTCGGCCAGCTGGGGCCGGAGCTGATGAAGCCGCGCTACTGGCGCTGCGACGGTCCGGCGCGCGCCGCGGCGCCGCCCGCCGAACCCGCGACCGCCGCCCCCAAGCCGCCGGCACCCGCCACGGGCAGCCCGGCCGCCCTCGCCCGGGGCCCCGCGATGGACAAGGCCTGGCGCGCCGCGCTGGGCGCGCGGGAAACTGAACGCTGGCTGGTGCGCCGCGAAGGCCCGGCGCCCGAGCCGCAATGGGTGACGGTGGACGGCACGCGCTACCTGCTGCACGCCTTCTGCAAGCCGCACGACTGCTACGACCACAACGCGATCGCGCTGTACGACCAGGGCTCGGGCCGGCTCTATGGCCTGGTGCAGCGCAACGGGCAGAACCAGCTCCTGGGTGGCCCGTCGCCGCAGTTCGCGGGGCAGCTCGACCGTCTCTGGCGCGAGCAGTGGCGCGCCAAGAACTGACGAGTTCCCCTCAGGTCGGCGCGACGACCACGCGCCACTCGCCGAAAGCCGCCGCGTCGTTGGGCCATTGATCGGCCCGCTCCGGGCACGACACGCCCTGCGACAGCAACTGCACCGCCCGCAGCACGCCCGCATGCGTGACCCACAGCGCGTCGGCGCCGGTCGCACGCCAGTCGGCGTGCGCCAAAGCCACGCGCTGCATGAAGACGCGCACGCTCTCGCCGTTGCCTCCGGCCGGGGCGTCGGCGAAACGATTCGTCCAGGCCTCGAATTCCTCGCGGGCCACGGCCGACCAGAGGCGCCCTTCCCAGGCGCCAAAACTCATCTCGGCCAACCGCGCATCGCGCCGCACCGACAGATCGGGCCGCAGTGCGACGATGGCGTCGGCCAGCATGGCGCAACGCCGCAGCGGCGAACTCCACAGCGCGATTCCGACCGGCAGCACCGCGGCGATGCGCGCAGCGGCGGCCTGCGTGCCGTCCGCATGGGCGTCGAGGTCGGTCGCGCCGTAGCACAGGCCCGCCGGTGCGATCACCGGCGCGTGGCGCTGGAGCCAGAGCTGAGCCGTCGCGGTACTCATGCCTTCCACGCCAACGCGAGGTAGATCGCCAGTTCGCACACCTGCTGCGTCGCCCCGAGCCCGTCGCCCGTGAAGCCCTGCAGCCGACGCACGAAGAGCCGCGCCATCCAGCCGCCCGCGAGCACCAGCGCCACGAGCGCCGCGCCCACGTGCACCGCGTCGTGCGCGCACAGCAGCAGCGCCACGGCGGGTGCGGTCCAGAGCACGGCGACGAGCAGCGCGCCACCGCTGATCGCGTCAGCCAGCGGCTTGGCCTTGCTGCCGCTGCTGTCGCCCACGTAGGGCAGCCAGCGGATCAGGAACAGCGGCGCCAGCCGCGACAGCACATGCGCCCCGACGATGGACACCGCCGCCACGTCCAGCCCGCGCGCGGCCAGCGCGGCCAGCAGGCCGAACTTCAGGCCCAGCGCCAGCACCAGCGCGACCGCGCCGAAGGCGCCGATGCGCGAGTCCTTCATGATCTCCAGCGCGCGCTCGCGGCTGGCCGAACCGCCGAGGCCGTCGGCCACGTCGGCCAGGCCGTCTTCATGAAAAGCGCCCGTGAGCATCACAGTGGCGACGGTGCTCAACACGGCCGCCGCAAAGGCCCCGGCGGCGCCCGGCAGGCCGGCACCCACGGCCACGAACACGGCCGCCGCCACCCCGCCCGCAATCCAACCGATGGCCGGCAGGTGCGCCGCAGCCGCGCGCAGCATCTGCGGGCTGAAGCCGACCCAGGCGGCGAGTTTTCCCGTCACCGGCACGCGGGTGAAGAACTGGACCGCCAGCAGGAAGTGGCGCACGCCGTTCATTGCTGGCGCGACACGCCCGCCGATTCGAAGCTCGCCATCTCGCGCAGGATGCGGCAGGCCGATTCGAGCAGCGGCCATGCCAGCGCGCCGCCCGAGCCTTCGCCCAGACGCAGCTCAAGGTTCAGCAGCGGTTCGAGCCCGAGGTGCTTCAGCAGCAGCGTGTGCCCCGGCTCGGCCGAGCTGTGCGCCGCCACGCAGCGCTGCGTCACCTGCGGGCGAATCGCCTGGGCGACCAGCACGGCGGCGCTGGCGATGAAGCCGTCGACCACGATCACGCGCCGCTCCTGCGCCGCCTGCAGCACGGCGCCGACCAGCGTCGCCACCTCGAAGCCGCCGAACGCGGCCAGCGCCTCGAGCGGCGCGGTCGCGCCCGCGTGCAAGGCGAGCACCTCGCGCAGCACCTCGCGCTTGCGTGCGAGGCCTTCCGCATCGAGCCCGGTGCCGGCGCCGGTGCACAGGCCGATGTCCAGCCCGGCCAGGCGCGACAGCAGCAGCGCGGCGGACGAACTGTTGCCGATGCCCATTTCGCCCAGCAGCAGCGCGTTGCCCGGCAGCGCGCGCACCACCTCGCGGCCGTTGGCGATGGCCTGGGCGCACTGTTCGGGCGTCATGGCGGGGCCGGCCGAAGCGTCGGCCGTGCCGGCGGCGATGCGCCGCGACACCAGGCCGGGGCGCGGCTGGAAGTCGCGCCGCACGCCGCAATCGACCACGGTGAGCGCCAGGCCGTGCTGGCGCGCCAGCACGCTGACGGCCGCGCCGCCGGCCAGGAAGTTCTCGACCATCTGCCAGGTCACGTCGCTCGGATAGGCCGACACGCCGCGCGCCGCCAGCCCGTGGTCGCCCGCGCACACCAGCATCTGCGGTGCGTCGAGCACGGGCTGCTCGGTGCCCAGGATGGTGCCGATGCGCAGCGCAAGCGCTTCGAGGCGGCCCAGCGCGCCGACGGGCTTGGTCTTGTTGTCGAGCGCGGCCTGCAGGCGCGCCGCGAGCGCGGCGTCGGCGATGTCTGGAATGGCGGGAATCAAATCGGTGTCGGTCATGCGATCAGGCCGGCGAGCACGCCGGCGTCGAAGTGGGTGTCGATGAAGTCGGCCAGGCCGTCGAAGGTGGCGTCCAGCGTGGGCGCCGTGGTGCCGAACAGCGCCTGCAGCGCGGCCGGGTCTTCGAACAGGCCATGCAGGTACAGGCCCAGCACGTTGCCGCGCGCGTTCTGCCAGGCCAGGCCCTCGGGCATCACGGCGCGGCCGTCGTGGGCCAGTTGCGGATGGGCGGCCGTCTGGCCGTGGTGGATTTCGTAGCCGGCGATGCGCACGCCCGCCAGCGCGGCCCAGGGGCCGGCCACGAGGTCTGCCGAGAAGGTCGCCTCGCGGTGCCGCACCGTCTTCTCGCGCTCGAACACGGTCACCAGCGGCAGCAGGCCGAGCCCGGGCGCGTTGCCGTCGATGCCGTGCGGATCGACCAGCGCCTCGCCCAGCATCTGCAGCCCGCCGCACACGCCCAGCACGGCGCCGCCGCGCCCGGCGTGCTCGGCCACCGCGCGGTCCAGCCCCTGCGCGCGCAGCCAGGCCAGGTCGCCGCTCGTGTGCTTGGAGCCCGGCAGCACGATCCAGTCGGCGCCGGCCACATCGGCCGGCGTGCGGGCCCAGACCAGGCGCACGCCGGGCACGTTCTTCAGTGCCTGGAACTCGTCGAGGTTGCTCAGGCGCGGGTAGGCCACCACCGCCACGGTGCGCGTGACCACGCCGCTGGCGCGGCTGCGGTCGTCGAACACGCCGTCCTCCTCGGGCAGGCCGTGCTGCCACCACATCGGCAGCGTGGCCACGGTGGGCACGCCGGTCAGCTCTTGCAGCTGCTGCGGCGCGGGCGCCAGCAGCGACGCGTCGCCCCGGAACTTGTTGAGCACGAACCCATGGATGAGCGCCCGGTCGGCCTCGGGCAGCAGCGCCCAGGTGCCGTACAGGTGGGCGAAGGCGCCGCCGCGGTCGATGTCGGTCGCCAGCAGGCAGCGGGCATTGGCGTGGCGGGCGACGCGCAGGTTGACGATGTCGCTGGCCATGAGGTTGATCTCGGCCGGCGAACCGGCGCCTTCGATGACGACCACGTCGTTCTCGGCGCGCAGTTCGTCGAAGGCCTGCGCGATCTGCGGCCAGACGCGTTCGCTGCGCCCGCGCCACGGCAGGGTCGACAGCGCCTCGCTCACCTGCCCCATCAGCACCACCTGGCTGTGGGTGTCGCGCTCGGGCTTGAGCAGCAGCGGGTTCATGCGCACGTCGGGCACGGCGTGGGCGGCCAGGGCCTGGAAGTACTGGGCGCTGCCGATCTCGCCGCCCTCGACCACGCGGGCGTTGTTGCTCATGTTCTGCGCCTTGAACGGCGCCACCCGCATCCCTTGGCGGGCATACCACCGGCACAGCGCGGTGGCCAGCCAGCTCTTGCCGGCGCCGCTGGTGGTGCCCAGGACCATGACGCAGCGCGCCGGCCCGCTTGTCGCTCTAGAACTCATCCGGGGATTGTCGTTGAGCGCTGAACCGAATCCGGAAAGCCGAATCGGACGTACCAAGGGATGCGGCCCGCTGCGGGCCGCATCCGCAACGCCATGTCCGCCCTCAACGATCTGGCGCTGACGGTCGAGGAACGCGAGCCGGGCCGGTTCTACTGGCTCCTGCTCGAAGCCGTCCACGACACCGGCAGCACCTCCGACACGCTCGGCTACCGGCCGCTGCGGGTGGCTGCGCGCCCGCAATCCAGCTATTCGAGCGCGCTCGCGCTGGGGGCGGTGGCGCTGAAACAGGCCGCCGCCACGGCGACGCACCCGGGCCCTGGCGACCGCGCCTGAGCCCGGATCGACCCGATCAGCGGGTCGCCACCTTCTCCGTGGCCGGCACTTCCCAGCCGCCGCCGATGGCGCGGATCAGCCCCACGGTCGCCTGGTACTGGGCCGACTTCACCTGCAGCGCCTGGCGCCGGTTGCGCAGCTCGCTGCGGCGCGCGTCGAGCAGGTCGAGCTGGCTCACGTAGCCGTTGCGGTAGCGCGTGTCCGACAGGCTGGTGGCGCGCTGGGCCGAGGTCACGGCCTGCGCCTGCACCACCGACTGCTCCTGCAGGATGCGGATGGCCGCCAGCTGGTCTTCAACCTCCTGGAACGCCACCAGCACCTGCGAGCGGTAGCTGGCCAGTGCACCGTCGAGCTGGGCGTTGGCGCCCTGCACGCCGGCTTCGCGGCGGCCACCATCGAAGATCGGCAGCGACAGCAGCGCGCCCACGCCCCACGAACGGGCCGACCACTTGAAGAGGTCGCCGATCTCGGGCGAGGCATAGCCGGCCGCGCCGGTCAGCGAGATGTTCGGGAACCACGCGGTCTGCGCCACGCCCACGCGGGCCTGCGCCGCCATGACGGCGCTCTGCGCGGCCGACACGTCGGGCCGGCGCGTGAGCACGGTGGACGGCACGCCCGGCGGGATCACCGGCAGCGCGGTGGCCCAGTCGTCGGGCCGCATGCCGAAGCTGGAGGCCGAATCGCCCACCAGCACGGCCAGCGCATGTTCCACCTGGGCGCGCTGGCGGTCGAGCGCGAGCGCGTCCGATTCGGTGGACGACACCTCGGTCTGCACGCGCGCCACGTCGAGCTCGGCGATGTCGCCGGCCTGCTGGCGGCGCTGCGTGAGGCGCAGCGTGTCGCGGTAGGCCGCGACCGATTCGCGCACCAGCACGCGCTCGGCGTCGAGCGCGCGCAGCTGCAGGTAGGTCTGCGCCACCTCAGCCTGCACGGCGAGCCGGGTGCTCTGCAGCAGCGCCTCGCGGCCGGCCGCGTCGAGCTTGGCCGCATCGGCCGCGCCCGAGAGGCGGCCGAACAGGTCGACCTCGTACGAGAACGTGGCGCCGATGTTGGTCATGGTGCCCGGCCGGGTGCTGGCCGTGGCCTTGTCCAGGCCCGCACCGCGGTTGGCGCCGGCGCCCAGGCCGATCTGCGGCAGGCGGTCGGCCTGGGCGCTGCGCGCCAGCGCGCGGGCCTCGGCCAGCCGCGCGGCGGCGGCCTGGATGTTGGTGTTGTCGACCTCGGCGCGCTGGATCAGCGTGTTGAGCACCGGGTCGTTGAACGCCAGCCACCACTCGCCGCGCGGTTGCGCCTCGGCGGGCGTGGCCCGGGTGAAGCCGGCCGGCGCCGTGGCACCCGGCTGTTCCTTGAACTGGGCCGCGGTCGGCACCGTGGGCATGCCCGAAGGCACGCTGGCGCAACCGGCCAGCACCAGGGCCGCCACCAGCGGCAGCACGGCGGCGCGCAAGGGGCGCATCAGGGTTGGGATTGCGAATGTCATGGACAACCTTCTTTCTTCTTGTCGATCAGTCATGCGCGCCATGCGAGGGACGCGGCGAGGCCGGCACCGGCTGCAGACCGCCACCGCCACCACCGTGCGACGGGGCCACCGGATGGTCGGCCGACACGAAGTCGTCGCCGTGCGGCACTTCGCCATGCAGCTTGAGCGGCCGGTTGCCCGCCAGGCGGCGCATCAGCACATAGAACACCGGCGTCAGGAACAGGCCGAAGGCCGTCACGCCGATCATTCCGGCGAACACCGCCACGCCCATCGCCTTGCGCATCTCGGAGCCGGCGCCGGTCGAGAGCACGAGGGGCAGCACACCCATCACGAAGGCCAGCGAGGTCATCAAGATGGGGCGCAGACGCAGGCGGCTGGCTTCGATCGCGGCCTGGATGGGCGTGCGTCCGGCGAACTCCAGCTCCCGTGCGAACTCCACGATCAGGATCGCGTTCTTCGCACTCAGCCCCACCAGCACAATCAACCCGATCTGCGTGAAGACGTTGTTGTCGCCTCCCGAGATCCACACGCCCGCCATCGCGGCCATGATGCCCATCGGCACGATCAGGATGATCGCGATCGGCAGCGTCAGGCTTTCGTACTGCGCGGCCAGCACCAGGAACACCAGCAGGATCGCCAACGGGAACACCAGGAAGGCGGAGTTGCCGGCCAGGATTTCCTGGTAGGTCAGCTCGGTCCACTCGAAGCTCACGCCCTTGGGCAGCGTCTCGGCCGCGATCTTGGTGATCACGTCCTGCGCCTGGCCCGACGAATAGCCGGGGGCCGGGCCGCCGTTGATGTCAGCGGCCAGGTAGCCGTTGTAGCGCATGGCGCGTTCCGGGCCGAAGGTCGAGTTGACCTTCATCAGCGCGGCCAGCGGCACCATTTCGCCCGAGGTCGAGCGCACCTTCAGCATGCCCACGTCTTCGGCACGGGCGCGGTACGGCGCATCGGCCTGGACGCGCACGGAGTACGTGCGGCCGAACTTGTTGAAGTCGTTGGCGTACAGGCTACCGAGGTAGATCTGCATCGTGTCGAAGATGTCCGTCACCGGCACGCCGAGCTGACGCGCCTTGGTGCGGTCGATGTCGGCATACAGCTGCGGCACGTTGACCTGCCAGCTCGTGAACATGCCCGTCAGCTCAGGCGCCGCATACGCCTTGGCCATGAAGGCCTTCACCGCGACGTCCATCTGGTCGTAGCCGACCGAGGCGCGGTCTTCGATCTGCAGCTTGAAGCCGCCGGTCGTGCCCAGGCCTGCCACCGGTGGCGGCGGGAACATCACGATGAACGCGTCCTGGATGCTCGAGAACGCACCGTTGAGCTGGCCCGCCACCGCACCGCCGCTCTGGTCGGCGCGCTTGCGCTGGTCGAAGGGCTTGAGCGTGGCGAACACGATGCCCGAGTTCGAGCTGTTGGTGAAGCCGTTGATCGACAGGCCCGGGAAGGCAATGGCGTCTTCCACGTTCGGGTTCTTCTTCATGATCTCGCCCATGCGGGTGATCACCTCTTCCGTGCGGTCGAGCGTGGCGCCGTCGGGCAGCTGGGCAAAACCGATGAGGTACTGCTTGTCCTGCGCCGGCACGAAGCCGCTGGGCACCGCCTTGAAGAGGCCGAAGGTCACGCCGACCAGCGCCAGGTAGATCACCAGCATCAGCGTCTTGCGCGAGATCACGCGCTTGACGCCGCCGCTGTAGGCCTCGGAGCCGCGATGGAAGAACTTGTTGAAGCCACGGAACAGCCAGCCGAAGGCCTTGTCCATGCCGCGCGTCAGGGCGTCCTTCGGTTGATCGTGGCCGCGCAGCAGTAGTGCCGCGAGGGCCGGCGACAGCGTCAGCGAGTTGATGGCCGAGATCACCGTCGAGATCGCGATGGTCACCGCGAACTGCTTGTAGAACTGGCCCGTGAGACCGCTGATGAAAGCCAGCGGCACGAACACGGCCACCAGCACCAGTGCGATCGCGATGATGGGGCCCGACACTTCGCGCATGGCGCGGTACGTGGCCTCACGCGGCGTGAGCCCCGCCTCGATGTTGCGCTCGACGTTCTCCACCACAACGATGGCGTCGTCCACCACGATGCCGATCGCCAGCACCAGCCCGAACAGGCTCAGCGCGTTGATCGAGAAACCGAGGACGTGCAGCACCGCGAAGGTACCGATCACCGACACCGGCACAGCCAGCAGCGGAATGATCGACGCGCGCCACGTTTGCAGGAACAGGATCACCACCAGCACCACCAGCGCGATGGCTTCGAGCAGCGTGTGGATCACCGATTCGATCGACGCACGCACGAACTGCGTCGGGTCGTAGGCGATGCGGTATTCCAGGCCTTCCGGCATGTTCTTGTTCAGCTCTTCCATCGTCTTGCGAACGTTGGACGAGATGTCGAGCGCATTGGAGCCCGGTGCCTGGAACACGCCCATGCCGACGGCCGGGTCGTTGTTCAGCAGCGAACGCAGCGAGTAGTCGGCGGCGCCCATTTCGAGGCGGCCGATGTCGCGAAGACGCGTGACGGCGCCGTCGGTGCCGCTCTTGACGATGATGTCGCCGAACTCTTCCTCGCTCTGCAGGCGCCCTTGCGCATTGATCGACAGCTGCATGTCCACGCCCGACAGGCCCGGCGATGCGCCGACCACGCCGGCCGCGGCCTGCACATTCTGGCCACGGATGGCGGCCACCACGTCGGAAGCCGAGAGGCCGCGCTGCGCGACCTTCTGCGGGTCGAGCCAGACGCGCATGGAGTAGTCGCCGCCGCCGAAGATCTGCACCTGGCCCACGCCTTCGATGCGCGCCAGCGGGTCCTTCACGTTCAGCACCGCGTAGTTGCGCAGGTAGTTGATGTCGTAGCGGTTGTTCGGCGAGACGAGGTGAACCACCATCGTCAGGTCGGGTGCGCTCTTGACGGTCGTGATACCGAGGCGCCGCACTTCTTCGGGCAGGCGCGGCTCGGCTTGCGAGACGCGGTTCTGCACCAGCTGCTGGGCCTTGTCGGGATCGGTGCCGAGGCGGAAGGTGACGGTCAGCGTCATCACGCCATCGGTCGTCGCCTGGCTGCCCATGTAGAGCATGCCTTCGACGCCGTTGATCTGCTCTTCGAGCGGCGTGGCCACCGTTTCGGCGATCACCTTGGGGTTGGCGCCCGGGTAGGTTGCGCGCACCACCACCGAAGGCGGCGCGACTTCGGGGTACTCCGAGATCGGCAGGCCGCGCAGCGCAATCAGGCCCGCGATCAGCATCAGTAGCGACAGCACGCCGGCAAAGATCGGCCTGTCGATGAAGAATTTTGAGAGATTCATGTTGGTTCTCCGGCGGGCGCCAGGGCGCCCTCCTCCGAAATCAGGACTTCGCGGCCTCGGCCACGCGTTCCGGTTGTTGTTGCTTCGTATCGAGCTTGGCGTCCATCGTCACGGTTTGCGGCACCACCAGCGCACCGGGGCGGATGTGCTGCAGGCCGTTCACCACCACGCGATCGCCGGCCTTCAGGCCCTTGCTCACCACGCGCAGGCCGTTGATGGGCGCGCCCAGCGTCACCTCGCGGTACATGGCCTTGTTGTCGTCACCCACGACCATCACGAACTTCTTGTTCTGGTCGGTGCCGATGGCACGCTCGCTCACCAGCAGCGCGGTGTCGTTGCGGGCCTGACCCATGCGGATGCGGGCGAACTGGCCGGGAATGAGCGCGCCGTCCTTGTTGTCGAACGAGGCGCGCACACGCACGGTGCCGCTGCGGGCGTCGACCTGGTTGTCGATCAGCTGCAGCTTGCCGGTGAAGGGCGTGCCTTCGAGACCAGCGGTGCCCATCTGCACGGGGATCGTGTCGATCTGGCCGCGGGCGCCGGCGTTGGCCGGCAGGTCCTTCAGCGCGCGGGTGATGACCTGCTCGTCGGCATCGAAGCTCGCGTAGATCGGGCTCACCGACACCAGCGTGGTCAGCACGGGCGCGCCGGGGCCGGCGGCCACCAGGTTGCCCACGGTCACTTCGAGCTTGCCGATACGGCCCGACACCGGTGCGCGCACCTGGGTGTAGCCCAGGCTCAGGCGTGCGGTCTGCAGCGAGGCCTGCGCCGCGCGCAGGTTGGCTTCGGCTTCGCGGCCGGCGTTCACGCGCTCGTCGAGTTCACGCTGCGCGATGGCCTGCTCGTCCCACAGGCGGCGGGCACGCTCCTGCTCGCTGCGGCTGAAGGCCTGGCGGGCTTGCGCCGAGGCGACCTGCGCTTCGGCACGCTCCACCTCGGCAGCGTACGGCGCCGGGTCGATGGTGATGAGCAGGTCGCCCTGCTTCACCAGCGCGCCTTCGCGGAAGTGCACCGCCTGCACGGCGCCTGCCACGCGGGAGCGCACGTCGACGCGTTGCACGGCTTCGAGCCGGCCCGAGAACTCGTCCCAGGCGTTGATCTCGCTCGACGCCACGGTGGCGACCGACACCGGCGTGCCCTGTTGCGCGGCGACCGGGGCGGTCGCCTCGGCCTTGAAGCTGTACATGCCCACCACCGCGGCGGCCACGGCCAGCACCGCGGTGAGGCCGGTGACGGCGGGCCACAGGCTCTTGCGAGCAGCGGAAGACAGCGATTGTTCGTTCTTGTTCGACATGATGGTTCGTCCTTCTCGATGACTTTTTCGGGATGCAACAGGCCATCCCGGCGCCGGCGGCGTCAGGAGGCGGAATTCGGAGAACAGAAAGCCCTGCCACCCGCCTCGGTGGAGGCGGCGGCTTGGTTCAGGGGGCGGAGCGGACCCTCGCGGGCCTAGCTGGGCTCAGGGACCGCCGGGGGCGGTGTGGTGGCGCTGAAGAACTCGCGGAAGTGCTGCTGCACGCTGGCTTCGCAGGATGCGCATCCCACGGCCTCGGTGTCGTACAGCGCCTTGGGCCAGTTGTCGGCCCCGGTCAGCACGCTGCTCGTGACCTCGATGCCGGCCGAGCGCAGACGGCCCGCGAAGGTCATGGCCTCGTCGCGCATCGCGTCGTCGGGCCCCACCAGCACCAGCGCCGGTGCCAGGGCGGCCAGCCGCAGCGATCCGCTCGGCACCGCATAGGGGTGCGTGGCGTTCGAGGGACAGCTCAGGTACTTGGCCCAGCCCGTGGCCCAGCGGCACTCGGCGGCGTCGTTGGTCGCATTGCGCAGCGAGGCGGTGCCGGCGCACGGGTCGAGCATGGGCGACAGCAGGATCTGGCCTGCCAGCGGCGGATGGGCGCGGTCGCGGGCCACCAGGGCCACGCTGGCCGCCAGGTTGCCGCCGGCCTCTTCGCCGGCCAGGTACACCTGGGCGCCCTTGCCGCCGAGCTTCACGCGCTGCTTGTAGAGCCATTCGAGCGCCGCATAGCCCACCTCGACCGGTTCCGGGAACGGGGCCGCCGGGGCCAGCGGGTAGTCGAGCGAGACCACCACCGCACCCGCGCCGGCCAGCAGCCGGGCCACGTTGCGGCCGTTGTCGAGGTTGCCGCAGATGAAGGTGCCGCCATGGAAGTGCAGCACCAGCGGCACGGTCTCGCCCCGTGGACGCTGACCGTAGACACGGGCAGCCACGGGCTCGCGGCCGGGCAGCTCGATCGACAGATCGGACTCCACGCCTTGCGTCGCGGCAAGCGCAGCAGCTTCAGCGGACCGGGACGATGGACGGGGTGACATGGGCGACCTCAGGGGGATGGGCGATGGTTGAAATATAAGGCGCTACAAGCGCGTTGAAACAGGAAACACAGCCCTACTCTGTTTCCAAACGGAGAACAATCGGGCATACCGTAGGGGCGCATTCCTTGTGTGAGAATCCGCCTCCTTCCGGCATACGCCGGTCTCCCTGAACAGGCATTCGATGGATCAAATCCAGGCAATGCGGATCTTTGTCCGCGTGGTCGAAGCCGGCACCTTCACCCGTGCCGCCGACTCTCTGGCCCTGCCCAAGGGCACCGTCACCAAGCAGATCCAGGCGCTGGAATCGCGCCTGCGCGTGAAGCTGCTCAATCGCACGACGCGGCGCGTCACCGTCACGCCCGACGGCGCCGCCTACTTCGAGCGCGCCGCGCGGCTGCTGAACGACTTCGACGACATGGAAGCCAGCATGACGAATGCGCAGGCCAACCCCACGGGGCGGCTGCGCATCGACGTGGGCACCTCGGTGGCGCAGCAGATCATCCTGCCCAACCTGGCCAGCTTCTGCGACCGCTACCCCGACATCCAGGTCGATCTGGGCGTGAGCGACCGCACCGTCGACCTGATCAGCGACAACGTCGACTGCGTGATCCGTGCGGGCGAACTCAGCGACCAGTCGCTGGTGGCACGCCGCATCGGCACCCTGCACTTCGTCACCGTGGCCTCGCCGGCCTACATCAAGCGCTATGGTGCGCCGCAGCATCCGAACGACATCGAGAAGCGCCACCACGTCGTGAGCTACTTCTCGGGCACCACCCGGCGCGTGTACCCGCACGAGTTCAAGAAGGGCGACGAGTACATCGAGCTCAACGGCCCCTACCGCGTGTCGGTCAACGAGAGCAACGCGCACATGACGGCCGTGCTCGCGGGCTTCGGCCTGTCGCAGTGCATCACCTTCACCGCCGAGCCGCTGCTGGAAAGCGGCGAACTCGTCGAAGTGCTGGCCGACTGGCAGCGCGACCCGCTGCCGATTCATGTCGTGTATCCGCCGAACCGGCACCTGAGCGCGAAGGTGCGGGCGTTTGTGGACTGGGCGGCGGAGCTGTTTGCGAAGAATCCGCGGTTGCAGCGGCGCTGAGGGGCGCCTTTCCCGTCTTTTCAGGGCTGGATCAGCGCTGCCAGCGCACGCGCCGAGGGCGATTCTTCCCGCCCCAGGTGCTCGACCAGGCTGCGCCGGTCGGCCTCGGTGCGCTGCTGCGAGAGAAGGCGCTTGCCGCTTAGCGCGAGGATGTCGATCTCGAACCCGACCAGCCGCTGCAACGCGTCGTCGACGAACTCGGGCGATGCATCGGCCAGCGACCAGGGCTCGTAGCGCCCCGCTTCCTGCGACCGCGTCAGCGCTTCGAGATGCGTGCGCAGCCAGGCGGCGTCTTCGATGAACCGCAAGCGGCCCGTCGCCTGCACCGCGATGTAGTTCCAGCTCGGCGCCAATCGCCCGCTGCGCTGGCCGTTGACGTACCAGCGCGGGGAGATGAACGCGTTCGGGCTCTGGAACACGACGGTGACGTCGCAGCCGCCTCGCGCCTCGCTGGTCCACAGCGCATGGCTGCGGGCCACGTGGCCTGCCAGCACACCGTGCGTGCCGCGATCGATCACCTCCAGCGGCAGCAAGTTGGCATCGACCGCCCCGCCCGCAACCGTGAAGAGCGTGGCCAGCGGGTAGGCGCGCATGAGCCGGTGAAGCTCGTCGCGCGCCTCGATGGCGAAGAGGGGCTGGATATGCACGGGGAAGGCCTTTCGGGGGATCGATGCGCGTCGAGTATTGCGCCCGGGCCGGCCCGCAGCAGTCGCGGATACGACCGGTGCAAAGCCCTCAAAAACCGGACACGGAAAAATCCTGTCCCGCATAGCTGCCCTGGAAAGACCGCACAGGATTTGCAACGTAGCGCCCCACATCCCTTTTCAGTTTTTCGTACTCCGCGCTGTCCATCTTGTACGCATAGGTGGAGCCGATCTTCAAGATGGGGACTCCCACCGTGCCGAGCGCTTCCGACTCGTGATACCCCGACAGCAGGATGGCGGAAATCTTTCTTCCGCTGTTCTGCACGACCCAGCGCACCGGTTCGTAGCTCGACAGCACGAGAACGAGGGGGGTCGACGCGGGCTGCACGTTGACGCGCACGACGTTCAGGCCACGGCCGGCGTCGGCACCACGCCCCCTCCCCTTCGACTCGTAGACCCCGACCACCGCCACCTGCGCGTCTTGCGGGACATGGTTCAACAACGGCGGGGGCGCGGGAGCGAAGCTTCCCCCAGGCATCGCGCCTGGGCCCGAAGGGGGCGTGACGAGCTTCGCCAGCTGCTTCTCCAATTGCGCCGCAGCAATCGCCTTCTGCAGATCTTCAGGGGGTCCCGATTCGATGTCGTCCCCGCCGACGATCGTGACCGAGCCGTATCGCATGTAGCCGCTGCGCGGTGTCAGCGGCAGCAGCACCCCGTCGCCCTGCTGGTAGTTCGGAACGGGCGCGACCGTGCCCTGCTGCACGTCGATCACCTTGCCCTGCCCGGTATAGGACCCCGGCATGGAACTCGAAAGGAACACCGCGCTCTCGTTGAGCTTCGCGTACCCGTGCTGGATGTGCAGGGCCGATGTCTCCCAGAAGCCTTGTTCGCCCGTCGCAAGATCGATCCAGGCCAGATTTCTCGCGTCGAGGTAGAACGCCTTCTTGCCGTTCTCCATCAGAAACGGAGAAGACGAGGACGGCACCGACTTGGCAAGCCGCCAGAAACCGACCTGCGTCGCGGACAACGTGCCGTCGGACTCCCGGGCATGCGCCATGATCGCGGCGCTGCTGCTGCCACCGATGAGATGTCGGCTCTCGTTGCCTGGCAGCGCCAGCGCCCATGTCGGACGCTTCTCGGTCAACGGGTAGCCCGTTTCCTTGCCGTTCAGCGCATCGACGATCACGGCTTGCTGGCCTTGCGAACTCTGAAGGAGCACCAGCGCATTCAGGGTCGGAAGCCACGTCACGAGGCCGAGGTACTTGTCGGTCGTCCACAGCGCGGTACCGGTCTCGACGTCGATCAGTCTCAATCCCGAGCCGGTATCGGACGGCGCTGCAAACAGGCGCCCATTGGGCGACAGCGAGAAACCCGGGCGAGCGTTGTTCGCCGCGGTGAACGTCTGCAGGGGCTTTCCATCGGGAAGCCGGACGGCATGGAAGGTTCCACTGCCGGACTTCAGGACCGCGACATTGGATTCCGCCGATGTCACGATGCCGATGGTGCCTGCGCCACGACTCTTTTCCGCAGGCAGAGCCTGCCTGCCACGCAGCTCAACGCGCGGGTACAGAGGCGGCTTGCTCAACAACGCGGAGACACGGCGCAACCCGATCCATTCGGCCAACTGCGCGTCCTGGTCGCGAAAACAACTCCCGTCGGCCACCTTCTTCCGGATGTCTGGCGGTGTGTCGAAGCGTCCGATTCCTGATGCGGCGGTGCATGTCAGCGCCCGGACCTGCAGCAGACGCTCGTACTGTTCTTTCAGTGCGCGCGCTTCCTTGTCGTCTTCTGCCACCGAAGTGATCAGCTTGCTCATCCCGAGCAGAACCTCTTCGGAGGCCGGGAACGCCTTGTTGATCCGCTCCGGGGCTGGGGTAAAGGCGGCCGTCATCTTGTCGCAGCCACTCAGCAGGCACACGGTCACCAACAGCACGAGCACACGAAGCATTCTTGATCTCCCTCGGGATGCGACTCAGGATGCGATGGCGAAGCACCACACCGGTCAATTCAGGAATCGCATCGTAACAATTTGCTTCGCCTGATGATCGCTTCAGGAGCTCTCGTAGACCGGCTCACACCTCACCTCGGTCTTCACCGAATTCGCAATGAAGCACTCCTCATGCGCCCGATGGTGCATGTGTTCGATCTGCTCGCGCGTCGGCAGGTTCGCACCCGAAAAACTCACCTGCGGGCGCAGCGTGACGACGGTCATCGCCAGCTTGCCGTCGGCGTTCTTCTCCATCACCCCCGTGGCCGCATCGACATAGCGGTCGACCACGAACTTGCGCTTCACTGCCATGGTGAGGAACCACAGCATGTGGCAGCTGGACAGCGAGGCCACGAACATCTCTTCCGGGTCGACCGCCGACGCGTCGGAGAACGGCAGCGGCACCACGTGCGGCGACGAGGAGCCCGGCACCTGCGCGCCGCCGTCGAAGCGCAGCACGTGGTGGCGGCTGTAGGTGTTGGCCAGGAAGTCCTGGTCGCCCCGCTCCCAGACGATCTCGGCGGTGTACTCGGACATGGGTCGTGCTCCTCGATGGATGGATGATGGATGTCAGACGCTCATCAGCTTCACGATCAGCGGCACCAGCAGCGCGGTCGCGATGCCGTTGAGCCCCATCGCCAGCGCCGAGAACGCGCCCGCGGTCTCGTTCACTTGGATGGCGCGCGCCGTGCCGATGCCGTGCGCCGCCATGCCGACGGCAAAGCCGCGCACCGCGGGTTCCTTGATGCGCAGCAGGTTCAGCAGGCCCGTGGCCATGATCGCGCCCGAGATGCCGGCGATGGCCGCGGCCACGGCGGCCAGCGACGGCAGGCCGCCGATCTTCTCGGCCACGCCCATCGCGATCGGCATGGTGGCCGACTTGGGCGCGAGCGACATCAGGAGTTCGTGCGAACCGCCGAGCACCCAGCCGATGCCGATGGCCGACACGATGGCGGCCACCGAGCCCACCAGCAGCGCCACGCCGATCGGCAGCCACAGGCGCCGCAGGCGACCGACCTGGCTGTACAGCGGCACGGCCAGCGCCACGGTGGCCGGGCCGATCAGAAAGTGGACGAACTTGGCGCCCTCGAAGTAGGTGTCGTAAGGCGTGCGCGTGAGCAGCAGCACGCCCACGATGACGATCACCGACACCAGCACCGGGTTGACCATCGGGTTGCGCCCGCTGCGCGCATGCAGCCACAGCGCGCCCAGGTAGGCCAGCAGCGTGAGCGACAGCCACAGCAACGGCGACTGGGCCAGGAAGACCCAGATCTCGGAGAGCTTGGCGGGCGCGTTCATTCGGCGTCCTTGCCCGTGATGCGGATCATCCAGCGCAGCGTGAGCGCGGTCACCGCCATGGTGAAGGCGCCGCCCACGACGCCGGCCGCGAGGAACGGCAGCCACTCACGCCCCACGCGCTCGAAATGCAGCATGACGCCGGTCACCGCCGGGATGAACAGCAGCATCAGGTTGCGCAACAGGTGGCCCGAGGTGTCGGTCAGCTCCTGCGGCACGCCGCCGCGCACCAACAGGCCGACGAACAGCAGCAGCATGCCGATCAGCGGACCGGGAATCGGCAGCGACAGCCACTGCACGAGCAGTTCGCCGGCAAGCTGGCACAGGAAGAGCGTGGTGATGGCGTAGAGCATGGGCCTGTTCGTTTTCCTTTTCTTGAGACGGCCCTATTGTGGTGCGAGGTGCGTTCAGCCGCTGTGTCGTGCGGCGCTGGCCCTCGCCCACGCGGCCTTCAATGCCTGCTGGCTGGCCGGCGGCAACACGCCCAGGCGCAGGTGCCCCGGCAGGCCGAAGGAGGCGCAGTCGCGCAGCTTGATGCCCTCGGCGCGCAGCGCGGCGGCGCGGGGCGGGTATGGCACGTCGGGCTGCGCACCGAAGAAGTTGGCGTCGCCGGACAGCACCTGCCAGCCCAGCGATTCGCACACGGCGCGCTGCCGCGCCTTCCAGTCGCGCAGGATGTCGAGGCTGCGCGCCAGCCAGCCTTGCGCTTCGTCGCTGGTCCAGGTCGTGAGCAGCGCCACGCCGTGTGTGCCCAGCGGCCACGACGGCGCAAGACGTTCGAATCGTTCCAGCAGCGGACCTGCAACGTCGCTGTTCGCGGGTGCGATGGCGTAGGCGGCGCGGATGCCCGTGAGGCCCATAGCCTTGTTCGGGGTCCACAGCTGCCAGAGGCGGTCGCGCTGTGCAGCGTCGTGCGAGGGCTGGCCTTCGAGTCGCAGCGGTTCGTAGGCCATGTCGAGCACGCAGACGGCATCGCTCGCGGCATGCTGCGCGATGTCGGGCTGCGGCTGGCCGAACGGGCTGGACGGTTCGCAGCACCAGCGCAGCACGGCGCCGTCGGCCTTTTCGGATGCGCGCCGCACGCCGAGGCCCCAAGCCAAGGCCGAACGTTCGTAGTCGCCGTAGCTGTGCGCGGGCAGCCAGACCTCTCCGCCGCCTACTTGCGCCACAGCGGCGCTGATGCGGTGGATGAATTCGCTCGCGCTCGCGGCGATCGCGATGCGCTCCACCGACACGCCGTGGAAATCGGCAAGCGCGGAACGCAGCGCGGTGTAGCGCGGATCGGGATAGTGCGCCGCGTCGGCCTCGCGCAGCGCGGCCAGTGCCGCAGGACAAGAACCCACCGCGTTGCCGTTGGTCGAGAAGTCGTGCGGCGCGGCACCGGTCTCGTCGGGGCCGCCGTGCACCATGGTTGGATTCGTCATGCCCACCTCGCCAGCAACGGCGACAGCATCGCCAGCGAGGCGATCACCGCCAGCCCCCAAGCCGCCCGTTCGCCGAGCTGCGCGGTGCGCGCGGTGTCGGCCGACGTGGCGGCGCGCCCTTCCCCGTTCAGCGCATACACACCCGGCTTCGCAAGCCGCACACCCAGCAGCAGCGCCATCGCCCCCATTGGCCAGCCGCTGTTGGGCGACGGCGTGCGGCGCGCCTCGCGGGCTACGCCGCGCGGCCAGCGGCCGGCCGCGAGGGCCAGCAGCAGCACGGTCAGGCGCGCGGGCAGCCACGAAAGCACGTCGTCGGCGCGCGCGGCCCACTTGCCGAACCAGGTCCAGTCGCGCCCGCCGCGTTCGCCGCGGTAGCCCCACATGGCATCGGCGGTGTTGGCGAAGCGGTAGAGCGCCGCGCCCGGCAGGCCGAACAGCACGAACCAGAACACAGGCGCCACCAGCGAGTCGTTGAGGTTCTCGGCCAGCGACTCGATGGCGCTTTCGCGCACCTCGCGCTCGCTCAGCACCGAGACATCGCGGCTCACGAGGCGCGCGAGCCGTGCGCGGCCCGCGTCGAGCGATTCGCCCAGCGCGGCTTCGACCGCCTGCACCTCGTCGCGCAGCATGCGCCATGCAAAGAGCGGTTTGAACGCGAGCCCGAGCACCACGGCCATGGCCCAGACCGGCAGCCATTGCATCGCCAGGCTCTGTACCGCCGACGCGACGGCGAACGCGGCCATCGCGCCCACGCACCAGCCGAGCGCGCCCATCGCGAAGCCCGGCAAGTTACGCGGCTTCGCATCGGCAGCGCGCGGTGCGAGGCGGCTGCCGATCCAGTCCAGGTAGCGCCCCATCCACACGACCGGATGCAGCGCGGCGGGCGGCTCGCCCAGCCAGCGGTCGATGGCCAGCGCCAGCCACAGGGCGGCGACCAGCGCGAGGGCGAAGACGGCGAAGGGATCGAGCGCGGGCATGGCAGGCATTCTCGTGAATCAGGCGGCAGGCACGGCTCGGCCGCGCCGCCATTGCACCAGCGCGCCGATGGCCAGCAGCAAGGCAGCCCCGAAAGCGGCGAGCAGGCGCGGCAGCACGGCGGACGGCGGCGGGGGCGATGGGGTGTCGGTGACGGGCTTCAGCTGGAGGCCGGCCACCGGTTGCGTGAGGTCCTCTGCGGCGGGCGATTCGGGTGTGGGCTGGGTCGCTGCGACGGGCGCGACGGCGGGTGCGGCGACGACCGGTGCAGGGGCAGTGACAGGCGGCGGAGCGAACGCAGCCTGCGCAAACCGCTGCACCGCCTCGTTGCGCTCCCGCAGCCCCGTGGCGCGCACCGCCTCCGTGTAGGCCTGCGCCAGTTCGCGCCGCGTCGCGGCATCGGGCTTCCAGTAGTTCAGCCGCACGGCATCGAGCATGCGCTCCAGCGTCTGCGCGAAGGCGGCACGGTTCTCGCGCTCCAGCCACTGCCGCGTGCCGAGCTTGTAGGTGTCGCGCACATAGACCTCGTGCAGCGACTGCCAGTGGTCTGCACGCACGGCCGCAGGCGCAGTCGCCTGCCAGCCCCAGAGGAACTGCGCGGTCTTGAGCACCTGCAGCGCGCCGCTGTAGCCCTCGGCCTTCTGCGCCTCGATCCATTGCGGGTGCAGGTAGCGCGTCTGCATCTCGCGGGCGATGGCGCCGGCGGCGGTGTCGGTACGCACCGCCGACCCGTCGCGCAGGTTCTGCACGTACAGCGCCGGGTCCTTGCCCGTGAGATGGCGCACGGCCAGCGCGATGCCGCCCAGGTACTGGAACGGATCGTCGTTGGTCAGCACGCCGTAGAGGTTGGAGGTGCGCGTCATCAGCGCCGCATCGACCTGCGCGAGGTTGCCCGCGAAGGCGCCCGGGCGCGCCGCGCCGTCAAGGCCGCGCCCGTAGGCGTGGCCCATGCGGTCCATGTAGAGCCCGGCCATCTGCGCATCGCCGCCGCCGCGCTGCTGGCCCTTCCAGAGTTCGGTGGCGAGCACCGCTTCCTCGAGCCCGGCGCCGTAGCTGCCCTGCTCGTTCGAGAACACGCGCGCGGTCGACCAGCGCCGCGCCTCGGCCGCCGTCGCGCCCCCGGCGCGCAGCGTGCGCGCCATCGCCTCGCTGTGCTGCGCGACGGCGTTGCCGGGCTCGTCGAGCGCGGCCACCTGCTGCACGGCCTCGTCGAGCCAGCGCATCACGTGCGGGAACTGGTCGCGGTACGAGCCGGTGACGCTGATCAGCACGTCCATGCGCGGCCGCTTCAGCACCGCGGCCGGCACGATCTCGATGCCGACCATGCGCCCGGCTTCGTCCCAGCGCGGCTTCACGCCCAGCGCGTGGAAGGCCTGGCTCTCGGTCACGCCCTGGTGGCGCGAGGCCTCGCCGGCCCAGAGCGTGAAGGCGATCTTCTGCGGCGCACGGCCGCCGTGGGTGCGGGCGTGCGCGGCGATCCAGTCGTCCATCGCGGCGACGCCGGTGTCCCAGGCGGCGCGCGTGGGCACGCGGCTGGGGTCGAAGCCGTAGAGGTTGCGCCCGGTCGGCAGGCTGTCGGGGTCGCGCACCGGGTCGCCGCCGTAGCGCGACTTCAGGTAGCGGCCGTCGAGTGCGGTGAGCAGGCCTTCGATTTCTTCGTTGTGGGCCAGCACCGCGTCGAGCGCGCGGGCCCGTGCGGCCAGGGTGCGCAGAGGTTCTGCGTCGGCCGTGTCGTTGCCCGCCAGCACGGCCTCCAGCCAGCGCGCAGGTTTCGATGCTGCAATGCCCTGCGCATCCGTGAGGAACATCTCGTCGAGGTCTTCGCCCATCGCCTGCGCCACGGGCTTGCCGAGGATCTGCAGGATCGTCTGGCGCCGCCGCTGCGCATCGGGCGCCTCGCCGAAGGTGGCCAGGCCCAGCGGCTGCGCGGTCTGCGCCAGCTCGTCGAGGTAGGGGTGCAGCACGGCGATGAAGCCGGCGAAATCGGCGCGGATGCGCGCGGGCGTCCATTGCAGGTCGCGGTCGTAGTGCTGGGCGACGAAGTCGGTGGTGAGGCGCCGTTCCAGTGCGGTCTTCACCGCGCCGGGCGACAGCGTTTCCCAGTCGTGCAGGCGCTCGTGCATGTCCCGCACGCCGGGGCGGAAGCCCGCGGGCGCGAACATCGGTGTCGAGTGGCTCACCATGGTCGCGCGGCCGCGGCGCTTGGCGGTGGTCGCCTCGCCGAGGTTGTCCATGATGTACGGGTAGACGTTGGGCACGTCGCCCAGCGCGAGCAGCGGATCGTCCTGCACCGAGAGCCCGCGCTCCTTGCCCGCCGACCACTCGACCGTGCCGTGCGTGCCCACGTGCACGAGCGCATCGGCACCGAAGCGGCTGCGCAGCCAGAGGTAGGTCGCGAGGTAGCCGTGGCTCAGCGGCACGGCCGCGCGGTGGTAGACCTGCTGCGCCTTGTCGGCCACCTGCGTGCCGGGCTCGAAGCGCGGCGGCTGGCGCAGCACGACCACCTGGCCGAACTGCGCGCGCGGCACCACGAAGGCCGGTGCGCCGGCCACGGGCCGCAGCATCGTCGAGGCCTCGGGCGGGCCCCAGTAGGCCTCGATGCGGCGTTGCGTTTCGACAGGCAGCGCGCGGAACCACGCGAGGTACTGCGACAGCGGCAGCGTGTCGGCCAGGCCTTGATCGAGCAGCGGCTGCAGCGCGTCGCCGCCTTGCGCCGTCGGGTAGTAGGCCTTCATCGTGGCCTGCACCTGCGCGATGACTTTGTCTGCGCCCGGCGCCTCGGTGCGATAGCCGGCCGCCTGCATCGCGGACAGCATCCGGTCGACGCTGCGCGGCACGTTGAGGAACGACGCGCCGAAGTTCGCCTCGCCCGGCGGGTAGTTGTAAACCAGCATCGCCACGCGGCGCTCGGCGGCGGGCGTGCGCCGCAGGCGCAGCAGCGCGGCGGCCTTGTCGGCCACGGCGTCGATCTGCGTGGGCAGTGGCTGCAGGCTGCCGGTGGCGGCATCGCGCGCGGTGACGAGCATCGGGTCGGTCATGCCTGCGAGTTCGCTCGGGCTGTAGTAGGCCGCGATGTCGGTCTGCGCCAGGCCGTCCTTGCTGCGCGCCCATTGCGCCGCGTCCATGGCGAGCGAGGGCAGCGTCTGCAGCACAGGCACGCCGATGCGTTCGAGTTCGGCCTTGCGCTCGTTCGGGCTGAACACCAGCGCGGCGTTGATGAGGAGGTCGGCCAGACGATGGTTGCCCTCCTCCGTGTGCGTCATGCGAAAGAACAGGTCCTTCTGCTGGCGCGGGCCATAGAAGGCGTAGGCGCGCAGGCCGCGCTGCGCGAGCGTGCCGATCAGGCCGTCGAGCCAGCCGTTGTCGTCGCTGGTGAGCGTGGCGCTGTTGACGGCGATGGCGACAGTGCCTTGACCGCCCGGCAATGCCTCGACGGCCGCGATGCTGCTTTCGACGCGCGGCCAGTCGGGGTGATAGAAGCCCGCGAGTGGCAACGGCACGGGGTCGGGCAGCCCGGCCGTGTCGCCGACGCGTGCCATCGCCTGCATCGAGGCTTTCAGGTTCGCCTCGCCCGGAAAGCGCCAGTAGGCGCGCAGGCGCTGCGCCCAGGCCGCATCGACGCCGCGCTCGGCCGCGAGCGGCGGCACCTCGGGCGGCTTCTGGCCTTTTGCCACGAGTGCGAATTCACCGATCTGCACATAGGGAACGGAGGTTCGCGCGATGACATCACCGAAGCGCGCCGCCGCCGACTGCGCGACGCTGAGGTGCGGCGCATCGATGACCAACAGGCGCGCGCCATCGAGCGCGGCGGCCAGTGCCTCGGGTGCGTCCTGCGCAGCCGACACCACCTGCAGCGGCACGCCAGCTTCACGCGCCGCCGTCTGCAGCCGCACCACACGCGCAGGCGACACCAGCGCCGTGCTCAACACCACGACACGCGACCCGGCCGCCACCGCAGGCTGCGCCATCAAGCACAGGAGCCCAAGCCAGAGGACAAAAAGCCGCGTCACTTCCCGCCCGACGCCGGCACCGCGTCCGCCGGCACGTAGATCATCGTGCCGTCCTTCAGGCGCCAGGCGGTGCCGGCCTTTTCGCCGTCGCCCTGCCCCGTTGCGCCGCTGGCCTTGAAGCGCGTGACCTTCCGGCCTTCGCGCGTGATGATCTCCATGTCGGGCTGGCCCTCGTGGCGGATGACCGTCACCTTGTCCTGCGAGAACGGGTTCACCGGGTTGTTGATGACCGCGATCATCAGCATGCCGATGACGACCATGAAGACGTCGATCAGGTTGATGGTCGAGAGCACCGGGTCGTCGTCGTCGCTGTCCAGGCTGCTCAGGATCGAGAACTGGCGCCGGCTCATGACAGCCGGTCCCGCGCGTCGAGCAACATCACCAGCTCGCGCATGAGCCAGCGGCGGCGCACCGTGTAGACCACGAAGGTGATCGAGGCCGAAGCCAGCGCCACGATCACGGCCGCGAACGCGGGCGCCAGGCTCTGCGCCACGCCCTGCGATTCGCCCGAGGCCACGGCCACGAGCGCCGGACCCATGGGGATCATGGTGGCGATCAGCCCCAGCATCGGCGCCACGCGGCTGCACAGGCGCACGCCTTCGAGCTGCTTGAGCACGACCAGCTCCATCTGCTCCTGGCTGGCCTGCGCGTGAGGCTGCAACACCAGCGCACGCGACGGGTCGCGGCGGCGCTGCCACCACTCGATGCCGAAGGCGCCGAGGCAGTACACCGCATAGACGAAGGACAGCAGCACGCCGAGCGTCACAGGCCAGAGGAACAGGCGCGCGAGCTCGAAGAGAACGGTGTCGAAGGCCAGCATCAGGTGGGCTCCACGCAAGAAGATGAAGTGGAAGAAGGATCGAACAGGTCCGACGGCCGGCCCCAGCTCTCGTCGAACACCAGCGACGCAAGCGGTGCGCGCTTGGCCCAGCGTTCGCGCTGCAGCATCGGCTCTTCGTAGAACGCATGCACCGGGCCCAGGCACAGCAAGGCGATCGGCTCGGCGCCCTCGGGCAGGCCGAGCCGCACGCCCAGCTCGGCGGGGTCGAACAACGACACCCAGCCCATGCCCAGCCCTTCGGCGCGCGCTGCGAGCCAGAGGTTCTGGATCGCGCAGGAGGCCGAGGCCAGGTCCATCTGCGGCAGGGTGCGACGACCGAACACATGCGGCTCGCGGCCGTCAGCGAGCGTCACCACCAGCAGCTCGGCCGCGTCGAGCACGCCCTGCACCTTGAGGCGCATGAACTCGTCTTCACGCTGGCCGAGCGCGCGGGCGGTGAGCACACGTTCGCGCTCGACCACCTCATGCAACTGCCGGCGCAGCCCTTCGCCGCGCACGCGGATGAAGCGCCACGGCTGCATGAAGCCGACGCTGGGCGCATGGTGCGCGGCGTCGAGCAGGCGGCGCAGCACCTCGGGCGCCACCTCGCCGCCCGCAAAGTGGCGCATGTCGCGCCGCTCGTGGATGGCGCGGTACACCGCCTTCGCCTCGTCGGCCGCGAACGCATGCGCCGTCATCGGGTTCAGTCTTCGATGCCGCGCTGCGCCGGAATGCCGGCCTTGAACGCGTGCTTGACCATCTGCATCTCGGTGACGGTGTCGGCCAGCTCGATGATCTCGGGCGGGCAGCGGCGGCCGGTGAGCGCGACGTGCACGTGCTTGGGGCGAGCGCGCAGCGTTTCGAGCACGCCATCGAGCGGCAGCCAGCCGTAGATCAGCGGGTAGGTGATTTCGTCGAGCACCACGAGGAAGAAGTCGCCCGACAGGATCGCAGCCTTGGCCTTTTCCCAGCCGTCGCGCGCCAGCTGGCCCGAGCGTTCGAGATCCTGGCTTTTCCAGCTGAACCCGTCACCGAGGCCTTCGATGGGAATGCCGATCTGCTCGAACATGCGGTGCTCGCCGAAGCGCGCCGAAGGCACCTTCATGAACTGGTAGATCTTCACGGCCTTGCCACGGCCGTGTGCGCGCAGCGCGAGGCCGAAGGCGGCCGTGCTCTTGCCCTTGCCGTCGCCGGTGTTGACGATGACGATGCCGCGGCGTTCGCCTTCGGGCTTTTCGTAGGGCTTTTCGCTGGGAGGGGTTTCTATTTGCATGAGGTTTTCCGTTTGCTTGTGTTCTTGGCGCTGTCGTTCAGGGCGTGTGCACAGGTCACCGGGTACTTCCCTCCGCGAATGTCCCCCGGGCTTCGCCCTCCTCCTTGATTTCGCTGCGGGAAGCACCCAGTGTCCTGCGCACGATGGGCGCTGTCGTGGTGCGGGCGGATCAACGAGCGCGCTGGTCGCTCACGTCGATGGGGTGCCTTGCGCAGCGAAACCAAGGGGGAGCGGCGGAAGCCCGAAGGGCGGAGGACATTCGCGGAGCAAGGTGCCCCGTCGGCGGGAGCGCGCCCTGAATGACTCGATGCGCGAGGCTTCATAGCGGCAATGCGATCCATTGATCTGCCACGCGATGCACGCGAATCCGATGGTCGAACACCTGCTCCAGCGCTTGGTGAGTCTCTGGGTCGGAACAAGCACCGTGATGCGTCACCCGCCCCCGATTCATCACCACCAGTTCATCCGCAGCCAGCGCCATCGGCAGCTCGTGCAACACGCTGACCACGGTGCGCCCTTGCGCGACCAGTTCGCGTGCCGTCTGCATCCAGTCGGCCTGATGCGGCGGATCGAGGTTGGCCAGCGGCTCGTCCATCAGCAGCAGCTCCGCCTCGACCGCCAGCGCACGCGCCAGCAGCACGCGTTGGCGTTCGCCGCCGGAGAGCTGCCCCAGCGGACGGTCGCGCCAGTCCCAGGCCTGGGTGCTGCGCAGCGCGCGTTCGACGGCATCGCGATCAGCGTCGCTGGGTGCCGCGAGCCAGCGCTGGTGCGGCAGGCGGCCCAACATGGCGACGTCGTAGACCATCAGGTCGTCGGCACTGCCCTCGCCCGTGCCGCTTTGGCCCAGCCAGGACAGGCGCCGTGCGCGCACGCGGGCCGGCACGGCGGCTTGCGCCTCACCGAAGAGCCGCACTTCGCCGCGGTGTGCGAGCAACCCAGCGAGCGCTTTCAACAAAGTCGACTTGCCAGCGCCGTTCGGCCCGACGATGCTGGTCCATCGGCCGGCTGCGAGCGACAGGTCGATGCTGTGCAGCACCTCGACCGACCCGAGCGTGGCGCTGAGACCGTGCGCTTCGAGCGCGGGGGATGGCGTGCGACTCATAGGCCGCCTCCCTTCGCGCCGCGCCGGTGCATCAGCCACAGCAGGTAGCTGCCGCCGAGCACGGCCGTGAGCACGCCCACTGGCAGCTCCTGCGGCGCAATCAGCCAGCGCGCCAGCAGGTCGGCCGCCATCAGCAGCAGCCCGCCCATCAACGCCGACAGCACGATCAGCCGCGCGTGCGTGGTCTTGACCACCGAGCGCACCAGGTGCGGCGCGGCCAAGCCGACGAAAGCAATGAGGCCGGTCTGCGCGACGGCGGCGCCGGTCGCCAGCGCCAGCACCGCGACCAGCGCGGCGCGCATGCCGCCGAGCGGCAACCCAAGGCTGCGCGCCGTCGCCTCGCCGAGCGCGAGCCCGTCGAGCACCGGCGCGAGCGCCCAGGCCAGCAGCAGGCAGGCCGCGCCAACCGCCGCCATCACGGCGCACGCCGCCCAGCCGACCAAGCCGGTGCTGCCGAGGACGAAGCCCTGCAACGCCTGAAGAATGTCGGCCGAGGCGATGGTGATGAGGTCCTTGGCGGCGCCCAGCACCACGCCGACGATCACGCCCGCGAGCAGCAGCCGCAGGGTCTGTTGCACGCCGCGCGCCAGCGTGAGCGTGAGCAGCACCGCAGCCACGGCGCCGACAAAGGCCGCGCCGGTGAGTCCCAGGCGCATCACCCATTGCGTGCTGGTGACGGAGCCGCCGAACAGCATCAGCGCCAGCGCCACGGCGAGCGACGCGCCCGAGGCGCTGCCCAGCAGGTACGGGTCGGCCAGCGGGTTGCGGAACAGGCCCTGCGCCACCGCACCCGCGAGCCCGAGCAGCGCGCCCGCCAGCCATGCACCGAGGGTGCGCGGCAGGCGGATGTCCCACACGATCTGCAGCGCCACCGGGTCGTGCCGCGCGGACAGCAGGCTCTGGAAGCCGGTGCTGCCGATGCCCAGGCCGAAGAGCAGCAACGCCGCGCCCAGCACGAGCAAGCCGGCACCGAGCAGCAACACGCGACGCAGATGAGCGGAATGCATGCCGCTCACCGGCCCTTGTCCGCCAGGCACTGCGCCATCAGGCGCGCGGCCTCGTCCATGCGCGGGCCGGGGCGCACGACCACGTCGGTCTGCTCGGCGTCGAAGCGGCACACGCGCCCTTCGCGCACCGCGCGGATGCCGCCCCAGCCGGGCCGCTGCTCCAGCCCCATGGCGCTGCGCACGCTGACCATGATGAGGTCGGGGTTCGCGCGCACCACGAACTCGGGGTTGAGCTTGGGAAAGGGGCCGAGCGACGCCGGCACGATGTTCTTCACGCCCAGCCGCGCGAGCGTCTCGCCGATGAAGGACGAATCGCCCGCCGCATAAGGGCCGGTGTTGACCTCGAAGTACACGCGCAGGCCCTTGGCGCTGGCGGGCAGCGACTGGGCCGCGGCCGACACGGCCGCATCGATGGCGCGCCACACGGCGGGCGCCTCGTGCGTGCCGAGCACCTGGTCGAGCGCGCCCAATACGCGCCGCACGTCGGCGTGGCTCTTGGGTTCGAGCACGATAACCTTCAGGCCCAGTGCCTCGAGCCGCTGCGTGACGCGCGACGATTTGGCGAGCAGCACCACGTCGGGCTTGAGCGCGACGACGGCTTCGACATTCGGATCGATCCCGCCGCCGAGCTGCGGCAGCGCGCGCACCTGCGCGGGCGAGTTGGAATAACGGTCGACGCCGATCAGGCGGTCGCAGGCGCCGAGCGCGCAGACGCCTTCGGTCAGCGACGGCAGCAGCGAGACGATGCGCTGCGGCGGCTGCGGCAGATGCACGCTGACGCCGCGCTCGTCGACCACGTCGACGGCCTGCGCCGCCTGCGCGCCCACCACCAGGGCGAGCCCGAGCAACGACGCGCGCAACCAGGTCTTCATGCGATCGAAGCTCATGCGCCAGGTGCCTTCAACGTCAGCGGCAGGCCGGCGACCATCAGCGTTGCGCGATGGCACGCGGCCGCCACGTCCTGGTTCAGCCGGCCGAGCACATCGACAAAAGCACGGGTCTCGCGGCCCAGCGGGATCACGCCCAGGCCGATCTCGTTGCCGACCAGCACCACCGGCCCGCGCGCCTCGCGCAGCGCGATGAGCAGCAGCGTGGCGTGCGCCGAGGGCGTGCGCGTGACCACGGCGGCGCCTTCGGTGCGCAGCGGCATCAGCAGGTTGGTGAGCCACAGCGTGAGGCAGTCGACCACCACGAGCGTGTCGGGCGCGCTCTGCGTGACGATGGCGCGCCCCAGCTCGATCGGCTCCTCGATTGTCTGCAGACCGGGCACGCGCTCGGCGCGGTCGGCCTGGTGGCGCGCGATGCGCTCGCGCATCTCGTCGTCGTGGGCCTGCGCGGTGGCGATCAGCACCGCGCGGCGCGATGTGGGCCCGGACGCCAGCCAGTCGGCGGCACGCTGTTCGGCGCGGCGCGACTTGCCGCTTTTCTGGCCGCCGAGGATGAATTCGTGCTCAGTGAGGGGCATCGGGGGGCGCCTGTGCGGCGTGGCTGTCGAGTTCGAGGGGCATGGCGCTGAAGAGCCGCGCGGTCGCTTCCGGGCTGGACGCGAACCACGCATGGAAGTAGCTCGCGCGCACGGGGCCGTGCACGTACAGCGCCTCGCCGCCGCGCGTGCCGACGGTGCGCGCGGCGGGCGCGAGCGGCGTCTCGCAGCGCGAGTAGTGGAAGGTGTGGCCGCGCAAGGCATGCGCACCCAGGTCGAGCTGCTGCGGGCCGAGGCCGGCCAGCCGCTTCTGCATGACCGCCCGCCCCGGCAACACGCCCCAGAGGCGGTGCACGTCGGTCGGCTCGGCGTCGTCGCGCGTGGCGAGTTCGTCGAACAGCGCCATCATGCCGCCGCATTCGGCCCAGATCGGCTTGCCGGCCGTGACGTGGTTGGCGAGCGAGAGCCGCAACCGGTCGCTGGCCGACAGCACGGCCGCATGCAGCTCGGGGTAGCCGCCGGGCAGCCAGGCGGCATCGCAAGGCGGCAGCGGTTCGTCGGCCAGCGGCGAGAAGAACGCGAGCCGCGCGCCGAGGGCTTCGAGCACCTCGAGGTTGGCCGGGTAGATGAACGAGAACGCCGTGTCGCGCGCGATGGCGATGGTGCGTCCGGCCAGCAGCGGCGCGACGGGCGCCGTCGGCGCGGGCTCGAAGCGCACCTGCGGCAGCTGCCCGGGCGTGCGCTGCCCCAGCGGCGTGGCGGCGAGCACGTCGGCCGCAGCGTCGAGCCGCACCATCGCATCGCCGAGTTCGGCGGCACCGACCAGCCCCAGGTGGCGTTCGGGCAGCGCGAAATCGGCGCTGCGCGGCAAGGCGCCGAGCCAGTCGCCGGGCGCGCGCAAGGCGTCCTTCAGCATGTCGGCATGGCGCTCGCCGGCCACGCGGTTGGCCAGCACGCCGGCCCAGGGCAGGCCCGGGCGGAAGTTCTGCAGGCCGTAGGCCAGCGCGCCGAAGGTGCCGGTCATGGCCTGGGCGTCGATCACGGCCAGCACGGGCAGGCCCAGGCGCTCGGCCAGCTCGGCCGCGCTGGGCGTGCCGTCGAACAGGCCCATCACGCCTTCGACGATGACCAGGTCGGCCTCGCTCGCGGCGGCATGCAGGCGCGCGCGGCAGTCGGCCTCGCCGGTCATCCACAGTTCGAGCGAGTGCACCGGCGCGCCGGTGGCCAGCGCGAGCCAGTGCGGATCGAGGAAGTCGGGCCCGCACTTGAAGGCCCGCACGCGGCGGCCCTGGCGCACGTGCAGCCGCGCGAGCGCGGCTGCGACCGTGGTCTTGCCCTGCCCCGAGGCCGGCGCGGCCACGAGCACCGCGGCGCAGGTGACGGCTGCGCCGGGCGAAGAGCGGCGGGTGTTTACTGCGGAGTCCACTTGAGTCCGACGTACGCGGTGCGGCCCCCGGTGGCGTAGAGCCGTGCGAACTGGTAGTCCTTGTCGCCCACATTGTCCACGCGCGCCACCAGGTTCAGGTCGCGCGTGATCTGCGTGCTGGCCGACAGGTTCAGCAGCGTGTAGCCGCCGAGCTTGACGGTGTTGGCCGCGTCGTCGTAGCGCTTGCCCGAACTCTGGAGCTCGGCGCCCAGCGTCCAGCCGGCGATGCGCCAGTCGGCGCCCAGCGTGCCGTGGACCCGGGCGCGGCGTGCCAGCAGGTGGTCGGTGGCGAGGTCGCGCGGGTCCTGGTAGTCGAGCGAGGCGCGCAGCGTGACGTCGCCGATGCGGTGACCGCCCGTGAGCGTCACGCCCTGGTAGCGTGCGCGCGCCGTGCTGGCGTAGCAGCCGAACGACGACTGGCAGCCCTTGGCGCTGCCGTCGAACACGATGAGGTTCTGCACCCGGTTGCGGTACAGCACGATGCCGGCCTGCGTGGCGCCGGCCGTGTACTGCAGGCCCAACTCGACGTTGCGGCTCGATTCGGGCTGCAGGCTCGCCAGGCCGTACTCGCTGAAGCGCTGGTACAGCGTGGGCGCGCGGAACGCGGTGCCGGCCGACACGGTGGCGCGCAGGCTCGGCGTGATCGCGTAGCCGTAGGCGGCGCTGCCGGTGGTCTTGCCGCCGAACTCGCTGTCGTCGTCATGGCGCACATGCAGCTGCAGCGAATGCGGGCCCTTCACGTAGCCGTAGCCCAGTGCGGCGGCGTTCTGCGAGCGGTCGCGCGAGAACAGCTTGGCCGAGGTGGTGGGCGCGTTTTCGAGCGCGTCTTCGCGACGCTCGAGCGTGGCGGTCACCAGGTGCGCGCCGAAGCGGAATTCGTTCTGGAACAGGTAGCCGCGCAGGCGGGTCTCGGTGCGGTAGAACGAGGGCTGGGTCTTGTAGACGGTCTGCGAATCGGTCACCTGCAGGCGGGTGCTGTAGATGTCGTTCCATTTGGCCGACCAGGTCAGGCCGGCAGTGCGCAGCTCGTTGGTCGACACGTCGTCGCGGAAGGTGATCGGCGGCTTGGTGCGAAAGCTCACCGACGGGTCGTAGGCCGCCTCGGTGTTGCTGGTGAGCAAGGTGGCGTCGATGCGCTGATCGGGCGTGATCTGGAAACCCAGCTTCAGGTTGCCCGAGGTGCTGCGGTAGCCGTCGCGGTCGGGGTTGGTGAAGCCGTCTTTCGAGGGCGTGCGCTTGGCGATGGGCTGGATGTTGAAGCCCTTGCTTTCCTCATGCGCGACGCCGAACGAGTAGTCGAGCAGGCCCGACTTGCCGCTCACGCCGCCTTCGATCCGGCGCAGGCCGTGGCTGCCGAAGCCGATGCCGGCGTAGGGCGACACGCCCTCCTCGCCGCGCTTGGTGAAGAGCTGGATCACGCCGCCCACGGCGTCCGAACCGTACACCGCGGCGGCCGGGCCGCGCAGCACTTCGATGCGGTCGATCTGCGCGAGCGGAATGCCTTCCCAGCCGGCGCCGCCGGTCGATTGCGAATCGATGCGCACGCCATCGAGGTAGACCGCGGTGAAGCGCGATTCGGCGCCGCGGATGAACACGCTGGTGGCGTTGCCCACGCCGCCGCTGCGCGAGATTTCCATGCCCGGCAGGCGCGCCAGCACGTCGGCCACGCCGGTCGCGCCGCTGCGTTCGATGGTCTTGCGGTCGATGATGGAGACATCGCCCACCAGGTCCGACAGCGCCTGCGGCGTGCGGTTGGCGGTGACAACGGTCTCGTCGAGCGTGCCAGGTGCTGCGGCGGCGGCTTGCGCCTGCGCGGCCAGCGGCACCAGCGCCAGACCGCCGAAGGCCGAAGCCAGGGCGAGCGTCAGCGGCAGGCACGCGGGACGGTTGCGGCGCACGCTGGCGCGGCCGCTGGAGAGGGAAACACAGGAAATCATGGGGTGAACCGAACGAACTTCTATGCCCTGGCCGGCTTCCCCGCCGGCGCCATGGGCGTCATGGCTGCCGATGCGGCAGCCGCCTTGTTGGCCGGTATCCGGGCTGGCAGATCGACCCTTTGCCGCCTTCCCAGGCACCTGTTTCAGGGCGCCCAGTGGCTGGATGGAAAGGGGTGACGCGTTGCGGCGTCGTCTGCTTGACCGTTGCGGGGGCAGCGCAGGCGGCTTCGGCCCCGGGGGGCGTCCACTCCTGCTTCCCGTTGAACTGCGCCGTGCGAACCACGCCGCGAGCACCAACGGGCAGGATTTTAGGCCCACGGGGCGGCCACGCCACACCCGGTTTGATCACCGGCGGCGCAGGCCCCAGAATCTCGGCCACGTCCGGCGCGCGCCCGCGCGGTGCGCCAGACCTTCCGAATTCCCGGGAAACTACAATCGCCAACCATGCCCGCCTCCAGCCCCATCGACCAGATCGCCGAGCGTGTGGAACGCCTGCTCGTGCGTCACGAAGAGGTGCAGCGCACCAACGCGCTGCTGCAGGAACAGGTCGATGCGCTCACGCGTGAACGCGACGGCCTGAAGTCGCGACTCGCCGCGGCCCGCACCCGCCTCGACGCCCTGCTCGAACGGCTGCCGGCCGAACCCCCTTCCGAAGATTCCCATCACGCATGAAGCAGATTGAAGTACAGATCATGGGCCAGAGCTATTTGCTCGGCTGTCCCGACGGCGGCGAAGCGCAACTGCGCGAGGCCGTCGACCGCGTGGACGCGGCCATGTGCAAGATCCGCGATGCGGGCAAGGTGAAGGCACGCGACCGCATCGCCGTGCTCGCCTCGCTGAACCTGGCTTTCGATCTCGCGGCCCAGCAGGCCGCTGCTGCCGCCGCACCGGCCCCTGCCGTTGCCGCAGCCACCGAAGAAACCGCCGCCGACACCGACCCGAAGGCCGCCCAGCTCATTCAGAGACTCGATCAGGCCCTGGCGGGCGATGGACATTTGCTCTGAGGGCACGCGGCCCGGCACATCCGGGGCGTAAAATCCGTTTTGTCTGCAGACGTGTCGGGCTTAATATTTCCTTGTTCCAATGCTCTCCGGAGCCGGGCTTGGTACATCGCTTGACGGGCGTGATCATCTCGCGTCAGATGAACCCGAAGTCCTGCTGCCCTCGCCCACCTGAACCCTGGTTCAGGATGCGGGTCCGGCACACCATCTGCAGACACCTTTTCCCGCCACGGCCCCCTGCTTCACCGCACGGGGCCGTTGCTTTTTCAGCCGCTCGTTCTTTCCCCATCCTCCCGTGAACCTCGCTGCCCTGCTCGACCCGCTCCTGATCGCCGAACTCGCCGCGCTCGGCCTGGGCACCGGTTTCCTCGCCGGCCTGCTGGGCATCGGCGGCGGCATGCTGATGGTGCCGTTCATCACGATCATCATGGGCCAGCGCGGCGTGCCGGCCGACCTGGCGGTGAAGATGGCGATCGCGACCTCGATGGCGACGATCATCTTCACGTCGGTGTCCAGCGTGCGCGCGCACCACAAGCGCGGCGCGGTGCGCTGGGACATCGTGCAGCGCCTGGCCCCCGGCATCGTCATCGGCAGCCTCGCGGGCAGCCTGGGCGTGTTCGCGCTGCTCAAGGGCACGGCGCTGGCCATCTTCTTCGCGCTGTTCGTGGGCTTCTCGGCCACGCAGATGTTCCTCGACAAGAAGCCCAAGCCCACGCGCCAGATGCCCGGCACCGGCGGCCAGCTCGCGGCGGGCGGCACCATCGGCTTCATCTCGGGCCTGGTGGGCGCGGGCGGCGGCTTCATCAGCGTGCCGTTCATGACCTGGTGCAACGTGGCGATCCACAACGCGGTGGCGACCAGCGCGGCGCTGGGCTTTCCGATCGCCGTAGCCAACGTGCTCGGCTATGCGCTCAGCGGCCAGTCGGTGCAGGGCCTGCCGGCCGGCGCCTTCGGCTACATCTGGCTGCCCGCGCTCGTGGTGATCGCGGCCTGCAGCGTGTTCACCGCCCCGCTAGGCGCCAGGGCCGCGCACAGCCTGCCGGTGAAGAAGCTCAAGCGCGTGTTCGCGAGCATCCTGTACCTGCTGGCCGCCTACATGCTCTGGAAGGGCCTGCGGGGCTGAGGCATATCAAACACCCCGTGGCTTTCCTGTGCCATCCTATGCGGCACTTGTTCACAGTCGTAGAAGGAAAGCCATGAAAATCCTCATTGCAGTCGACGGCAGCGCCTACACGCAAAAGGCCCTCAATTACCTGCTCGCCAACCGCGCCATGTTCGTGGACGGCCATGAGCTGGTGGTGGTCAATGTCTGCACCGGCATCTCCGGCCACGTGGCACGCCACCTGAGCAAGGAAATCGTCACCGAGTACTACGCCGAGGAAAACGCCAAGGTGCTCGACCCGGTGAAGGCCTGGTTCGCCGAGAAAGGCGTGGCCAACTTCACCGCCGACGCGCGCCACGGCCACGCGGCCGAGGAAATCCTCAAGTCGGCCACCGAATCGAAGGCCGAGCTGATCGTGCTCGGCACGCACGGCCACGGCATCCTGGGCCGCGCGCTGATGGGCTCGGTCGCGACCAAGGTCGTGGCCGAGACCGACATCTCGGTGCTGCTGGTCCAGTAAGAAGACCCGACAACCCCGGCGACGGCCGATGCGCCGTGGCCGCGGTCATTGCGGCGAGCGCTGCTGCCGCCATTCGCGCGGCGAACATCCGAAGCGCTCGCGAAACGCGCGGCTGAAATGCGCCGCGTCGTTGAACCCCCTCCCGTACGCGATCTCTCCCACCGGCCGCCCTGCCAGGCGCGGCTCCAGCAGGTCGCGGCTGCATGCGTCGAGCCGGCGCTCCCAGATGTACTGCGAGGGCGTCAGCGGCTCGCTCTTGAACACGCGGTGGATGTGGCTCACCGACATGCCCAGCTGCGCCGCCAGCGTGCCCACCGACAGCGTCGGATCGGCCAGCTGCTCGTCAATGCGCTGCTTCACGCGCCCCAGGTGGTACGCCGTGAGCTTGCTGAGCGCCGGTGCGTGCGCCGCAGGCAGCGTCTGCAGGCCGGCCACGAGGATGTTCTGCACGCCATGGGCCACCGCCAGCGCCGAGGCCGGCTGCAGCGCGTCGAAGTCCTCGCGCAGCGTGCGGATCATGCCCAGCAGCAGGTGCCCCGCGCCCTCGCGCCCTGACACGGTGGTGGCCGTGAGCGCCTCGGTGTCGCGCAGCTCGCTGCGCAGCCGCTCGCCGGGCAGCTTGAGCACGATCTGCTCGAAGGGCTGGTCGAACAGCAGCTGGTAAGGCCGCGTGCTGTCGTACAGCGCGAAGTCGCCGGCGCCGAGCACGGCGTCGCGCCCGTCCTGGCGCACCACGCCCTGCCCGCGCGCCTGGATGCTCACGAGAAAACAGTCGTCGCTCGACGCCGCGATGTGGCCCGGCGTGCGCATCACCTTCTGCGCCCGCGAGGTCACGACCGACATGCCGAGGCCGGGCAGTGCGTGCTGGCGGATGCTGCCCTCGAAATCGCCGCCCTCGCCGGTGCGCACCGCGTCGCACTCGAGCTGCACGTAGACGTTGCAGATCATGTCGGTCCAGTACGCGAGCCGCTGGTCGCGCGGGACGGCATCGGTGCTGAGCAGGGGGGTCATCGGGGTCCTCGGAAGGCCTTCGCAAGGCACATGCAACGCTGGAACAAGAACGCCGCCAATCCGGGTCAAGGCGTTCCGGCGGCGCGAATTTACGCTTCATGCAACCCGCATGCCACCGCGCAAACCCGGTGCGCACAGTGGGGATTTCGTTACGTTCATTGCCCCCTGGAGAACACCCCATGCCGACCACCGTCCACCCCCAGCTCCGCGTCGCCGCCGTGCAGGCCGCGCCTGTTTTCCTCGACCTCGACGCCACCATCGACAAGACCATCGACCTGATGGCGCAGGCCGCGAAACAGGGCGTGCAGCTCATCGCCTTTCCCGAGACCTGGGTGCCGGGCTACCCGTGGTGGGTCTGGCTCGACTCGCCGGCCTGGGGCATGCAGTTCGTGCAGCGCTACCACGACAACTCGCTGCTCATCGGCTCGCCCGAGTTCGAACGCCTGCAGGCGGCGGCGCGCCAGCACAGGATCTGGCTCTCGCTCGGCTACAGCGAGAAAGCGGCAGGCAGCCTTTACATCGCGCAGGCGCTGATCGACGACCAGGGCCGCACCGTGCAGACGCGCCGCAAGCTCAAGCCCACACACGTGGAACGCACCGTGTTCGGCGAAGGCGACGGCGCCGACCTGCACGTGGTCCAGACGCCGCTGGGCAACATCGGCTCGCTGTGCTGCTGGGAGCACCTGCAGCCGCTGAGCAAGTACGCGATGTATGCGCAGAACGAGCAGATCCACTGCGGCGCGTGGCCGAGCTTTTCGCTCTACCGCGGCGCGGCCTACGCGCTGGGCCACGAGGTCAACAACGCCGCGAGCCAGGTGTATGCGGTCGAGGGCGGCTGCTTCGTCATCGCGCCCTGCGCCACGGTGTCGAAGGCGATGAGCGAGCTGATGTGCACCGACGACGGCAAGCGGCAGATGCTGGGCGTCGGCGGCGGCCATGCGCGCATCTACGGCCCGGACGGTTCGCCACTGGGCACGCCGCTGGCCGAAGACGCCGAAGGCCTGGTGGTCGCCGACATCGACCTCGGCATGATCGCGCTCGCCAAGGCGGCGGCCGATCCGAGCGGCCACTATTCGCGGCCCGACGTCACACAGCTGCTGCTGAACAAGACGCGGCGCACGCCCGTGGTGGTGCAGCTCACGCCGGAGCCCGAGGGCAGCGTGCCCGAGCCGGTCGTGGCCTGAGCCGACCACGGAGCCGCACCATGGAATCGGCCATCCCCGAGCACCTGCGCTGCCCGCGCACCCGCGAGCGCCGCGTGGCAGGCGACTACACGCCACCCTACCCCGGCTGGTCCGCGCGCGCCCCCGTGACGACGACCCAGGTCGTGATGGGCTATTTCGGTGTGCAGTCGCGCGGCCCGGCGATGCAGGGCCGGGCCTGCGCCGCGCTCCTGAAGATCACCCGCGACTTCGCCCTGCCCGACGGGCCCGGCCACCACGACCTGGCCCACTGCGTCGACGCCGACGGGTACGACAACCTGATCGCGATCGCCTACTGGCGCGATGCAGCGGCGTTCGCGCGCTGGTGTGCCACGCCCGCCATCGAGGCCTGGTGGAACGCCGACGAGCGCTTGCATGAAGGCCTCGGCTACTTCCGCGAAATCGCCTCCCCGCGTGCTGCGCACTTCGAGACCCTGTTCAGCACGCCCGACCGCCTCGAGGGCATCGGCGTGGTGATGGGCGGTGTGAGCGGCGAACTGCAGGAGCACGGCTACTGGGGGTCGATGCGCGATCGACTCCCGCTCGCGCAGGCCGACGCGCTCGCGCCTTCGGGCACGCGCGCGGTGATCGCCGGCACGCCTGCACCGGGCCAGCGCGTGCGCATCGCGGGCCACACGCACCTCGCGATGATCCGTTCGGGCCAGGAATGGACCGAGACCACCGGCCAGGAACGCCAGCTCTACCTGGAAGACATGGCCCCGGTGCTGCGCGAAGGCATGGACTTCCTGCGCGACCAGGGCCTGCCCATCGGCTGCTACAGCAACCGCTTCATGCACCACCTCGACGCACACGGTGCACCGCTGCAGAAGTCCTTCGGCCTGAGCTACTGGCGCTCGCTGGCCGACATGGAGCGCTGGGCCGAGTCGCACCCGACGCACGTCGCGATCTTCGGCAGCTTCATGCGCTACGTGCAGGCGCTGAACTTCGAGCTGCGCCTGCGCCTGTACCACGAGGTGTCGGTGCTGAAGGCCGACGAGCAAAGCTACGAATACATCAACTGCCACGCGCGCAGCGGGCTGATGAACGGGCTCGCGCCCGCCGCCTGAAGCCCGGGCGCGCGGCGGGACTCAGGCGGCGAACAGCCCCTTGTGCTCCGCCCGCAGCAACGCCTTCTGCACCTTCCCCATCGTGTTGCGCGGCAGCTCCGGCACGACGAAGCAGCGCTTGGGGATCTTGAAGTTCGCCAGCTTGGCCTTGAGCTCGGCCACGATGGCGTCGGCGTCGATCGTGGCGCCGCCCTTGGGGATCACGATGGCCACGCCCACCTCGCCGAAGTCGGGGTGCGGCACGCCGATGACGGCGCTTTCGGCCACGCCGGCCATCTCGTTGATGTAGCCCTCGATCTCGGCCGGGTAGACGTTGTAGCCGCCGCTGATGATCAAATCTTTGCTGCGCCCGACGATGGTGATGTAGCCGCGCGCATCGATCTTGCCCACGTCGCCGGTCTTGAAGAAGCCGTCGGCGGTGAACTCTTCCTTCGTCTTCTCGGGCATGCGCCAGTAGCCGGCGAACACGTTGGGGCCCTTCACCTGGATGCCGCCGATCTCGTCGATCGGCAGGTCCTTGCCCTCGTCGTCGCGCACGCGCAGCTGCACGCCGGGCAGCGCGAAGCCGACGGTGCCGCCGCGGCGCTCGCCCTTCTTGGCGTCGTACGGGTTGGACGTGAGCATGGCGGTCTCGCTCATGCCGTAGCGCTCGAGGATGGTGTGGCCGGTGCGCTCGCGCCATTCGTCGAAGGTCTCGATGAGCAGCGGCGCCGAGCCCGCGACGAACAGGCGCATGGTGCGCACCGCCTCGCGCGTGAGGCCCGGCTCGGCCAGCAGGCGCACGTAGAGCGTGGGCACACCCATGAACACGGTGGCCTCTGGCAGCTTGGCGACGATGCGCTTCGGGTCGAACTTCGAGAACCAGATGATCTTGCTGCCGTTGAGCAGCGCACCGTGCAACGCCACGAACAGGCCGTGCACGTGGAAGATCGGCAGCGCGTGGATCAGCACGTCGCCCTTCGTCCAGCCCCAGTAGTCCTTGAGCACTTCGGCGTTCGACAGCAGGTTGCGGTGCGTGAGCATCGCGCCCTTGCTGCGGCCCGTGGTGCCGCTGGTGTACAGGATGGCGGCGAGGTCGTCGGGCTTCTTGAGCGCCACGGTGTGGCGGTCGCTGCAGCGCGCCGCCGCGTCGAGCAGCGTGCCGGTGCGGTCGTCGTCCAGCGTGAACACATGGCGCGTGCCGGCCGCTTCGGCGATGGGGCGCACCCAGGCCGCGTTGCGGCCGGTGCACACGACCACGGCGGGCTCGGCGTTGCCGATGAAGTACTCGATCTCGGCGCTCTGGTAGGCCGTGTTGAGCGGCAGGAACACGTAGCCCGCGCGCAGGGTCGCGAGGTACAGCAGCATGGCTTCGACCGATTTCTCGACCTGCACGGCGACGCGCGCGCCCTTCTCGAGCTTCAGGCCGTCGAGCAGGTTGGCGATCATCGCGCTGGCGCGGTCGAGGTCGCGCCACGAATAGTGCAGGCCGTTGTCGGTCTCGACGGCGATGGCGTCGAGGTCGGCGGGAAAGGCGGCGCGCAAGGCGGCGAACAGGTTGGCGTTGGGGGAGGACTTCGTCTTCATCATCTTCGTCATCTTCGTCATCATCGAACGGCAGGCTCAGGAAGAGCGGAAATTCGGAGGGCGCTTGCCCAGGAAGGCATCGATGCCCTCGCGGTGCTCGGCGGTGTCGGCATAGTCATACGCGGTGGCCAGCAGCTGCTGTGCAGCCGCGCCGCCGCGCTTCAGTGCGGTGAAGGTGGCCTTGTGCAAGCGCGCGGCCTGCGGCGACAGCGCGGCAATGCGCGCCGCATGCGCCTGCGCGGCGGTCGGCACCTCGGCATCGGGCAACACATGCAGCAGAAACCCCGCGTCGTACAGCCGCTGCGCACTGTGCACGCCGGCGGCCAGCAGCATGTCGCGCGCCAGCACGTCGCCGATGGCGCCATGCACCAGCGCGGCTTCGCGCGGCGCCATCGGGAAGCCCAGCTTCGCGATGGGTGCGCCGAACTTCGCCGACGCACCGGCCAGGCGGATGTCGCAGCAACTGGCCATCTCGACGCCCGCGCCCATGCAGGCGCCTTCGATCTGGGCCACCAGCGGCAGCGGACAGTCGAGCATCGCCTGCAGCGCGGCCCAGACTTCGTTCTCGTGAAACTCGCGCAGGCTCGCTTCCTCGAAACGGAACGAGGGGTACTCGGAAATGTCGCCGCCCGCGCAGAAGGCACCGCCCTCCCCGCGCACGACGACGCAGCGCAGCGCGGTGTCGCCGTGCAGGTCGTCGAACACCGCGCGCAACTCGCGCCACATGGCGCGCGTCATCGCATTGAGACGCCCCGGGTTCGACAGCGTGACGAGCGCCACGGCGCCTTCGCGGCGCAGCGAGACCTGCCGCTCGCTCATTCGAGCTTGGCGCCCGAGGCCTTCACGACGGTCGCCCATCGCTTGATCTCGGCGTTGACGAAGCGGCCGTAGGCGGCGTTCGTGACGTTCGGGATCTCGGAGCCGTTCTGGGCCCAGATGGCCTTCAGCTCGTCGGTGCCCAGCGCCTTCTTCATCGTGTCGATGATCTGCGTCTGCGCTTCGGCCGGCGTGCCCTTGGGCGCCCACAGGCCGTACCAGGTGGTGACGGTGTAGTCGGGCAACCCGACCTCGGCGGCGCAAGGCACGTCGGGGAACGCGGGGTTGCGCTTGGCGCCGGCCACCATGAGCGCCTTGATGCGGCCGCCCTTGATGTGCTGCGCGGAGGAACCCAGGCCGTCGAACATCAGGTCGACGTTGCCCGCGATCAGGTCGGACAGCGCCGGGCCCGCGCCGCGGTACGGAATGTGGGTGATGAAGGTGCCGGTCTGCAGCTTGAACAGCTCGCCCGCCAGGTGGTGCGAGGTGCCCGAGCCGGCCGAGCCGTAGTTGAGCTTGCCGGGGTTGCGCTTGGCGGTGGCAATGAGTTCCTGGATGGTCGCGGCCTGCACCCGCTTGGGGTTGACCACCACCACCTGCGGCACATTGGCCAGCAGCATCAGGGGCACGAAGTCTTTCTCGAGGTCGTAGTCGAGCTTGGGATAGATCGAAGGTGCGATCGCGTGGTGCACCGCGCCCATGAAGAGCGAGTAGCCGTCGGCCGGCAGCTTGGCCGCGATGCTCGCGCCCACGGTGCCGCCGGCGCCGCCGCGGTTGTCGATGACCAGCGTCTGGCCCGCCGCGCGGGAGAACTGGGCCGACAGCGGGCGCGCGAAGGCGTCGGTGCCTCCGCCGGCCGGGAACGGCACCACCATGGTCACGGGCTTGGTCGGCCAGCCCTGGGCACGTGCGCCACCGCACAGGGCCACGGCCCCGGCTGCTGCGGCGACGCGCAGCACATCGCGTCGTTGAAAACTCTGTTGCGTCATCTGTCTCGTCTCCTGTCGTCGTCGTTGTAGATGTTGCCGCCCTCCGGCGGTCAAGGTGCGGGCCGCAGCGCTGCCGCGGCGAAGCGAACGGACTCAGCCTTTTTGAGGAACAGGCCTTCGATGTCTCCCGAAACCGCGATCTTGCCTTCGGCCAGCCAGGTACGATGCCGGTCCAGGCGCTTGAGGTCGTACAGGTAGTTGACCATGAGGCCGTACGACTGCTTGAGCCCCTTGGCCGACGGGTCGCCGGCCCAGTTGAGCCGCTCGACGCGCGCGCCGTTGCCCAGGTGGAAGCGCGCCACCGGGTCGGCCGGCGTGCCGTCGATCAGCGTGCGGCCCAGGTACTCGGCGGTGGCCTGCAGCAGCCACTGGCGCAGCGGCGATTTCGCGTCGAGTTCTGTTGCTGCATCAACCGCTGCCAACAGGCGCTCGGCCGTGGGCGGCACCGAGCCGACGAGGCGGCCGAGTTCGGCTTCGCGCTTCTCGTCCAGGCGCGGCAGCAGTTCAGCGGCGTTCTTGGCGAGCCACGCGCGCAGGCCCGGAATGGGCGACAGCGTGGCGAAGGTCTTCAGGCGCGGCAACTCGTCCTGCAGGGTCTCGACCACGCGCTTGATGAGCGAGTCGCCGAAGCTCACGCCGCGCAGGCCGGTCTGCGTGTTGCTGATCGAATAGAAGATCGCGGTGGTCGCCTTGGCCGGCTGCACCGGCACGGCGGCCTCGTCGAGCAGCGGCATGATGCCTTCGCTGATGCGGTCGACCAGTGCCACCTCGACGAAGATGAGCGGCTCGTTCGGCAGGCGCGGATGGAAGAAGCCGTAGCAGCGGCGGTCGCTGTCGTCCAGGCGGTTCTTCACGTCGGACCAGCTCTTGATGTCGTGCACCGCCTCGTAGCGGATGAGCTTCTCGATCAGCGAGGCCGGCGAGTTCCAGTCGATGCGGCGCAGCTCGAGAAAAGCCACGTCGAACCAGGTGGAAAACAGGTGCTCCAGCTCGGCCTCGAGCGCGAGCAGACGCTTGTCGGACTTCAGGCACGGCAGCAGGTCGGCGCGCAAGTCGACCAGAAAGCGCATGCCGCCGGGCTCGACCGCGAAGCGCTGCAGCAGCCGCATGCGCGGCGACACCAGCGCGCGGCGCAGGCGCAACTCGGCCTGCCCTTCGTCGGGCGTGCCGACGGCGCTCTGGTGCTGGTCGCGCGCGCTCTTGAGCTTGCCCGCGTCGGCGGCGAAATGCTCGCTCATGAGCGCCCAGTAGTCGCGGCGTTCTTCAGGCGAAGCGCCGGCGTAGGCCTGCGCGATGGCATGGGCGCGGCGGCCGCCCTCGACCTCGCTCACGCGCGGATCGATCACCGCCTGCAGCTCGGCCAGCACGCGGCGCAGCGTGCGCGGCGACAGGGCCTCGTCGGCCTTGCGCAGCGTGGCCTGCAGCCGCTCGGCGGTAGTGCGGGCGCTGGGCTTGGGCGTGTGGCGGGCCGGGCCTTTCGTGGCGCCGTTGCTCGCCACGGGAACCTTGGACGATTCGCCCATGCGCAGGCGCGCCTGGAACCACTCGGTCGCACTCATCGATCTGCTCCTGTGCCGTTGGCTGTATGGGCGATGCCTGTCACGGCATCACCCGGGATTTCTGCTGTTGCATGACTTCGCGCAAGGCTTCGCGCTGGCGCGTCATGTGGGTGCGCATGGCGGCGTCGGCGCCTTCGCTGTCGCGCGCCTTGAGCGCGGCGAACACGGCCAGGTGCTCCGACAGGCTCTGGTCGAGCCGCCCCGGCGCGTGCAGCTGCTGCAGCCGCGCGAGCTTCAGGATCTTGCGCAGGTCGCCGATCACCTGCGCCAGCCACTTGTTGTCGGCGAGCTTGATGATCGCCTCGTGAATGATGTGGTTGGTGGCGTAGTAGTCGTTGATGCGCCGTGCCTTGGCGTGGCGCACCAGGCGCTCGTGCAGCGCGTCGAGCTCGTTCAGCTCGGCGTCGCTGGCGTTGCGCGCGGCCTCGTAGGCGCAGCGCCCTTCGAGCAGCGCGATCACCGGAAAGATTTCGTCCAGGTCGCGCTCGGTCACCTCGTTCACGAAGCAGCCGCGGCGCGGTTCGTGGCGCAGCAGGCCTTCGGCAGTGAGCACCTTCAGCGCCTCGCGCAGCGGCGTGCGCGAGATCGACAGCCGCTCGCACAAGGCCACCTCGTCCACAAAGCTGCCGGGCGACAGCGTGCCGTCGAAGATCTGCTCGCGCAGCGTGGCGGCGACTTCGTCGTGGAGGGAATTGGGGACCAGGCGCATGCGTTGAAGACTCGGAAAGTCGGTGGGCGTTTCGCGTAATTTCCTGTAATTACGCATAATTGTGAGTGCATGGTTAACGCAATGCAAGGGCCGCGCCCTGCCTGTGCGGCCCGGAATTACCCTGAGACGGACGAAAAAAAGCGGCGCGCACCCGAAGGTGCTGCGCCGCTTTTTGCGGGTGTCTTGCGGATGTGAAAAGGGTCAGGCGCGCGCGGTGCTGCCGGTCTTGCCGGCGCGGCCGAACCAGAACCACAGCGCGATGCCGCCGATCACCATCGGCACGCTGAGCCACTGGCCCTGGCTCAGGCTCAGTGCACGCAGGCCCAGGAAATCGTCGGGCTCGCGGAAGTACTCGGCCACGAAGCGCAGCACGCCATAGCCGATGAGGAACACCGCGGCCACCTGGCCCTGCTTGCGCTCCTTGCGCGCATAGAGCCACATCACGACGAACAGCAGCAGGCCTTCGAGCAGGAACTGATAGACCTGCGACGGATGGCGCGGCAGCATCGAGCCGCTTTGCGGAAACACCATGCCCCAGGGCAGCTCGGGGCTGCTGAAGCGGCCCCACAGCTCGCCGTTGATGAAGTTGCCCACGCGGCCCGCGGCCAGGCCGGTCGGCACGCAGGGCGCGACGAAGTCCATCACCTGCCAGAAGGGCCGCGCACGCGAGCGCGCAAACCACACCATGGCGCCGATCACGCCGAGCAGGCCGCCATGGAAGCTCATGCCGCCCTGCCACACATAAAGAATCTCGAGCGGGTGCGTGAGGTAGTACTCGGGCTTGTAGAACAGGCAGTAGCCGAGCCGGCCGCCGACGATCACGCCCATGACGCCCAGGAACAGGATGTCCTCGATGTCCTTGCGTTGCCACACGCCGGCCGTGGCCAGCGAGCGGAACGGCTCGTGGTGCAGGCGGCGCGTGCCCAGGAAATAAAACAGCGCGAAGGCCGCCAGGTAGGTCAGGCCGTACCAGTGGATGGCCACCGGCCCCAGCTGCAAGGCGATGGGATTGATCTGCGGATACATGAGCATCCGACGATTGTGCCGTGGCGCAATGACGCCGCGGCCGCGGGGGCATTCAGGGCAATGTCAGCGCCCGAACTTCCACCACAACAACCCCGCCACCAGGGCAGGTACCGCGAAGATGAACAGGAAGATCGGCAGCTCCTCGGCCACCGAGTACCCGGCCTTGAGCACACCCACGGCCATGTTGATGCCCGCGCCGACGAACCACGCCGGAATGAACCACTTGGCCGCCGCGGCCAGCGCCATCGCCGAGCCGTCGCCCATGAAGCGGCCGGCCAGAAGAAACACCACCAGCAGCGCGAAGCCGCCCCCCATCACCATGACTGTGTGCATCTGCGTTGTCCTCCTGGGCGCATCTTGCCGGATATCGGCGGGTCAGCGCGTGGTGTAGCCACCGTTGGCGAAGATGGTCTGGCCCGTGATCCACCAGCCCTCGGTGACCAGGAAGCGCACGATGGGCGCGATGTCCTCGATGTCGGTGAGGCCCTTCTTCGAGTACTTGCTGAGCGCGGCGGCGCTGCTGTGGTACGCCACGGCCTCGGGGCTTTCCTGGCCGTAGAAGAACGGCGTGTCCATCGGGCCGGGGCCGATGGCGTTCACCGAGATGCCGCGGTCGCCGAACTCCTTGGAGGCCGCGCGCGTGTAGTGCTCCACCGCCGCCTTGGCCGCCGGGTAGATCGCATAGAACGGCGTGTAGGCCGCCAGCAGCGAGCTCACCAGCGTCACGATGCTGCCGCCGTCGGCCAGCGTGCGGCCGGCCTGCTGGATGAAGAAGAAGGCCGCCTTGGCGTTGGCGTCGAAGCTCTTGTCGTAGTCGGCCTCGGTGATGTCCAGGATCGGCTTCTTGATCACCACGCCCGCCGTGTTGATCGCGAGGTCGACCTGGCCGAAGTGCTTCACGGCCTGGTCGAACAGCTTCACGTTGTTCTCGACCACCGCGAGGTCGCCCTGCACCAGCAGCGTGTCGGCGCCCTTGGCCTTCAGCGCGGCGGCCGTCTGCTCGGCCTCGGCGCGCGAGCCGTCGCTGTTGTAGTGGATGGCGATGCCACGGGCGCCGCCGTCGACCAGTTGGTGGGCGATGAGGGCACCGAGGTTCTTGCCACCGCCGGCGATGACGGCGACCTTGTTCGTGAGCGTGCGTGCGGACATGGATGGATTCCTCTGAGTGAGTGAAAGACCCGGGACGGGATGTGTGACGAGCCGCCAGTCTATTGATCGCCAAGTTGCAGATAAATCATTCATTCAAGGCTAGACTGTTCTGAAAACCACGAACAATCAGCCACCGCCGCCATGGACCGCATCGAACTCCTCCAGGTCTTCCTGCGCGTGGCCGAAACCGGCAGCTTCACGCGCGCCGCCGACCGGCTGGCGCTGCCGCGTGCCACCATCTCGACCGCCATCCAGCAGCTCGAGGCGCGCCTGGGTTCGCGCCTGCTGCACCGCACCACGCGCCGCGTGGGCCTCACGCCCGACGGCGAGGTGCTGCTCGAGCGGGCCCGCGCGCTGGTGGCCGACATGGAAGACATGGAGCAGCAGTTCCAGCCCGCGCACAGCAGCGTGAGCGGCCGGCTCAAGGTCGATGTGCCCAGCCGCATCGCGCGGCTGCTGATCGCGCCGGCGCTGCCCGATTTCTTCGCACGCCATCCGGCGGTCGAGCTCGAACTGGGTTCCAGCGACCGCGCGGTCGACCTCGTGCTCGAAGGCGTGGACTGCGCCCTGCGCGTCGGCCCGCTCGCCAGCAGCAGCCTCGTGGCCCGGCCGCTGGGGCATTTCACGCTCATCAACTGCGCCAGCCCCGCCTACCTCGCGCGCCACGGCACGCCGCGCACGACGGCCGACCTGCCGCAGCACATGGCGGTCAACTACGCCTCGCCGACCAGTGGCCGCTCCGCGCCCTGGGAATGGCAGCTGCGCGACGGCGAGACCCAGACGCTGCGCCTGCGCAGCCAGGTGGCGGCGAACAACGCCGAGACCTACATCGCCTGCGCACTGGCGGGGCTGGGGCTGATCCAGATCCCGGCCTACGACGTGCGCGAGCACCTGGCGGCCGGCGAGCTGGTGGAAGTGCTGCCCGACGCGCGCGCCGAGCCGCTGCCGGTGCACCTCGTCTACCCGCACCGGCGCAACCTGTCGCGGCGGGTGCAGGCCTTCGCGGGCTGGCTCGACACGCTGCTGGCTGCCACGCTCGATGCGCCCTCGCCCGCCGGCCGGGCTTCGCGCAGCGCCTGAGTCTTACGCCGGCACGCGACCGGCCCGCTCGCGCACGAAGGCCACGAAGCGCGCCAGCGCAGGATGCGAAGCTTGCGCGGGCCACACGAGGCTGGTCTCGCACACCGGCAGCGTCACGCGGCGGCGCCCCACGCCCTTGAACTCGTGGACCTGCCGGTAGACCACGCCCGCGCGCCGGAACTGCATCACGCTGTGCGGCACCCAGGCCGCGCCGATGCCGCCCGACACGAGGTTGACGATGGTCTGCATCTGGATCGCCTCCTGCGCCACCTGGGGCGTGCGCCCGGCCGCGTGGTAGAGGCCAAAGATCGCGTCGTGCAGCGAGGGCACGATGCGGCGCGGAAAGATCACGAGCGGCTCGTCGAGCACCTCGGCCAGCGGCACGGGCCGCGCCTCGGCCAGCCGGTGCTGGGCCGGCAGCGCGAGCACCAGCGGCTCCACCTCGACCGGCAGGCAGGCCAGCCCCGGCGGCGCGGCGCCCGGCGAATGCAGCATCAGGCCGGCGTCGATCTCGCCGCGCGCGAAGGCTTCGAGCTGCACGTCGCCGGTGGCCTCGACCAGCTCCAGCGCCACCTCGGGGCACAGCACGCGGAACTCGCGCACCCAGGCCGGCAGCTGTTCGAAACCGACCGTCGAAACGAAGGCGATGCGCACGCGCCCCACCTGCCCCGCCGCCGCCGCACGCGCCCGCGCCGGCAGCGCCTGGGCGCGCGCCAGCAGTTCGCGCACGTCGGGCAGCAGCGCCTCGCCGGCCGGCGTGAGCGCGACGCGGCGGCGCGTGCGGTCGAACAGCACCACGCCCAGCGTTTTCTCGAGCTGGGCAATGGCCTGCGTGACCGGCGGCTGCGTCATGTGCAGGCGCTGGGCGGCGCGGCCGAAGTGCAGTTCTTCGGCCACAGCCACGAACTGGCGCCAGGCGCGCAGGTCGATGAGGGCTTCATTCATATGCCAAGCATATCAATCCATGCTTTAAATTGGATTGGAACCAATCAATCAGAAGTCCGATACTTGGCGCTCCCCTCACGATCTCCCACGACAGAAGAGACACCATGGACACCAAGACCATCCAGATCAACCGCCGTAGCGCGAACATCACCGAAGGCAAGAGCCGCGCCCCCAACCGCTCGATGTTCTACGCCATGGGCTACGAGGAAGGCGACTTCAAGAAGCCGATGGTCGGCGTCGCCAACGGCCACAGCACCATCACGCCCTGCAACTCGGGCCTGCAGAAGCTGGCCGACGCGGCCATCGCGGGCATCGAGGAAGCCGGCGGCAACGCGCAGGTGTTCGGCACGCCCACCATCTCCGACGGCATGGCGATGGGCACCGAAGGCATGAAGTACTCGCTGGTGAGCCGCGAAGTCATCTCCGACTGCATCGAGACCTGCGTCGGCGGCCAGTGGATGGACGGCGTGCTGGTGGTCGGCGGCTGCGACAAGAACATGCCCGGCGGCCTCATGGGCATGCTGCGCGCCAACGTGCCCGCCATCTACGTCTACGGCGGCACCATCCTGCCGGGCCGCTACAAGGGCCAGGACCTGAACATCGTCAGCGTGTTCGAAGCCGTGGGCCAGAACGCCGCCGGCAACATGAGCGACGAAGACCTGCACGAGATCGAAAAGCGCGCCATTCCCGGCACCGGCTCCTGCGGCGGCATGTACACGGCCAACACGATGTCGAGCGCGTTCGAGGCGCTGGGCATCTCGCTGCCCTACTCGTCGACCATGGCGAACCCGCACGACGAGAAGGCCAACTCGGCCAAGGAATCGGCCAAGGTGCTGATCGAGGCCATCAAGAAAGACCTGAAGCCGCGCGACATCGTGACCAAGAAGGCCATCGAGAACGCGGTGGCGGTCATCATGGCCACCGGCGGCTCGACCAACGCGGTGCTGCACTTCCTGGCCATCGCGCACGCGGCTGGCGTGGAGTGGTCCATCGACGACTTCGAGCGCATGCGCAAGAAGGTCCCGGTGATCTGCGACCTGAAGCCCTCGGGCAAGTACCTCGCGGTCGACCTGCACCAGGCCGGCGGCATTCCGCAAGTGATGAAGGTGCTGCTCAAGGCCGGCTTGCTGCACGGCGACTGCATCACCATCAGCGGCCAGACCATCGCCGAAGTGCTCAAGGACGTGCCCGACGTGCCGCGCGCCGACCAGGACGTGATCCGCCCGATCGACAACCCGATGTACGAGGAAGGCCACCTCGCCATCCTGAAGGGCAACCTGTCGCCCGAAGGCGCGGTCGCCAAGATCACCGGCCTGAAGAACCCCGTCATCACCGGCCCGGCGCGCGTGTTCGACGACGAGCAGTCGGCGCTGCAGGCCATCCTGGCCGGCAAGATCGTCGCCGGCGATGTGATGGTGCTGCGCTACCTCGGCCCCAAGGGCGGCCCGGGCATGCCGGAAATGCTGGCCCCCACGGGCGCACTGATCGGCGCGGGCCTGGGCGAGAGCGTCGGCCTCATCACCGACGGCCGCTTCTCGGGTGGCACCTGGGGCATGGTGGTCGGCCACGTCGCGCCCGAAGCGGCAGCGGGTGGCACCATCGCGTTCGTCAACGAAGGCGACTCGATCACCATCGACGCGCACGAACTGAAGCTCGAACTCAACGTGCCCGAAGCCGAACTCGCCAAGCGCCGCGAAGGCTGGACGCCGCCGGCCCCGCGCTACACGCGCGGCGTGCAGGCCAAGTTCGCGTTCAACGCCTCGAGCGCGAGCTCGGGCGCGGTGCTCGACAAGTTCTAAAGCGGACTCAGCCCATCATCCAAGCGCCGTAGCCGAAGGCAGCAAAGCCCAGGCCGACGATCGCGAAGATGGCCCGGGCTTCGAAATCCATCGCCGGGGGAAAGCTCTGCACGACGAAGTGCAGCAGCGCCCCCGCGCCGATGGTGAGAAAACCCGCACCGAACTGCTTCATCGCACTGTCGTCGGGATAGAGAAACACCAGCGCGAAGCCGGCCAGGAACACCACGTTGGCCAGCACCGTGCCGCGCGTGCGCCATTTCTTCTGCGTGGGCGTCGCCTCGCGCACCGGCGCCGGCCGGCCCTTGCGGCCCTCCTTGAGCGCCATGCCGGTGAAGAACAGGCCGAACATCGTCGGAAAGCCGCCGAAGAGGCCGAGCCCCCAGACGATGCCCCACATGTTCTGGAAGTCGGCCACCAGTGCCTGGGCCGGGTCAGTGGTGCTGTAGCGCACCTCGACCGCATCGCCCCATTCCTTGTCCGACAGGCTGCCGCCCAGCCCCTTGACGCGGCGTTTCTGCCCGTCGGCTGCGGTGTATTCGACGAGGGGTGCGCGCGTGGTGGTGACGTAGCCCTTGCTGTCCTTGCTGCGCTCTTCCACGAACTCGACCAGGCTGCCTTGCGTGCTGACCGTGCCCGCGATCGACTGGTAGCGCTGCCAGCCCACCGTGACCGCGCCGTACAGGCCGGCGCAGCCGATCAGCAAGGCGCCAATGCCTGCGCCCCAGAAGAAGGTCTTGAAACGACCGACCAGCGCGCCGACAGCCGGCCCGACCAGCAGCGACAGCCCGAAGACGAGCAAGGCGCGGGTGGCGGCTTCGTCGTCCATGGCGCGCGTCCTGTCGGCATGCGGCGCGGGTGACGGAGCCGCGCGGTCAGCGGCGCGGGCGCTGCTGACCGTTGCTGGTGCGCAGGCCCATGTTGGTCTTCTGGCGGTCGATGCGCGCCTGCTTGCGCCGCTCTTCGCGCTCGATGACCTTGCGCTTGGTATAGCCCGATGAATCGGCCCAGGCCCACCAGGCCAGCGCCAGCGCGAACGGGCTCAGCACGATCCACCAGCTCCAGCCGGCGACCATGCCCACTTCGAAATATTTGAGGGCTACACCGAGCAGGCCCAAGAGCAGAAACCACATCGCGAATACCCTCCGAGTTGGTCGGTATCGCCGCCGGTGCGTGTGCACCGCGCTACCTACAATCGCGTTGGATCGAATGTAACTCAGCCCTTACGAAAACAGTCCCCATGAAAAGAACGATGTTGATGGCAGCCCTGGGCCTCGGCCTCGCGGCGCCCGCCTTTGCCGACCTGGCCCTTGCCACGTCGAAGAACTGCATGAGCTGCCACGCGGTCGAACGCAAGGTGCTCGGGCCGTCGTTCAAGGACATCGCGGCCAAGTACAAGGACGACAAGGGCGCAGCCAACTCGCTGGCCACCAAGATCATCAAGGGCGGCTCGGGCGTGTGGGGCCCGGTGCCGATGCCGGCCAACAACCAGGTCAGCGAAGCCGATGCGAAGAAGCTCGCAGCCTGGGTGTTGTCGACAAAGTAACCGGCAGCAAAACGAAGCGCGCGGCGGCGCGCCCAGTCAGATGCTCGGGTTGATGTCGCTGGGCACCGGACGGCGCTCGATGCGGTCCTCGAGCTGCCCGATGTGCGCCGCCACCGTGTTGTCGGTCTGGTCCGAACGCAGCTTGACCGCGCTTTCCAGCTGATCCATGCGCGCCAGCAGCGCCGTGTGCCGGTCGGCGTTGTGCGACATGTGCTGCTTCTCCTGTGCTTCCAGGAAGTTGCGCAGCTCGGTGAAGCGCGAGGCCTCGGCCTTGTCGGCGAGGTCGCGCTGGGTCTGCATTTCCTTCGTGTGGCGCTTGGTCTCCAGCAGCACCGAGCTGTGCAGGTACAGCACGTACACGAGGAAGAAGGCTGCGAGCACGGCCGTGAGCCCCAGCATGATCAGCCCCAGCGGCGCCGACACGCTCATGAAGCCCAGCCACACGTCGGTGGGTGCCGACAACGTGCCCCAGTTCAGCGCGGCAAGCCCCGCGATGAGCAGCACGATGACAAAAAGAAAAGCGGATCTCACGCCCATGTGGCGCCTCCTTGCAAACAACCGATCACGATGACAAAAGCCGCGCGCCTGTCGTGGCGCGCGGTGACGACATCGGTTTTACCTCAGCCAGGAGGCCGCTTTGGTGCACATGGCCGCACAAACGGCCATGTCCTACACCTCGATACAGCAGGTTCGTGACAACTGTTCCGGAATGGCCGGATTCGGCCAATCCCGGGGGTTCAGTTCGTCTCGGACAGCTGATCGAGGATCGCCGGATTTTCGAGCGTCGAGGTGTCCTGCGTGATCGCCTCGCCCTTGGCGATGCTGCGCAGCAGGCGCCGCATGATCTTGCCGCTGCGCGTCTTGGGCAGGTTGTCGCCGAAGCGGATGTCCTTGGGCTTGGCGATGGGGCCGATTTCCTTGGCGACCCAGGCGCGCAGCTCGTTGGCGATCTGCTTGGCTTCTTCGCCGGTCGGGCGCGCGCGCTTGAGCACGACGAAGGCGCACACGGCCTCGCCCGTCACGTCGTCGGGACGGCCCACCACCGCGGCCTCGGCCACGAGGTCGGTCTTGGACACCAGCGCCGATTCGATTTCCATCGTGCCCAGGCGGTGGCCCGACACGTTGAGCACGTCGTCGATGCGGCCCGTGATGCGGAAGTAGCCGCGGTCGGCACTGCGCACCGCGCCGTCGCCGGCCAGGTAGATCGTGCCGCCCATCTCTTCGGGGAAATAGCTCTTCTTGAAGCGCTCGGGGTCGTTCCAGATCGTGCGGATCATCGAGGGCCACGGCCGCTTGATGACCAGCATGCCGCCCGCGCCGTTGGGCAGGTCCTTGCCGGTCTCGTCGACGATGGCGGCCATGATGCCCGGCAGCGGCAAGGTGCACGAGCCCGGCACCAGCGGCGTGGCGCCCGGCAGCGGCGTGATGACGTGGCCGCCGGTCTCGGTCTGCCAGAAGGTGTCGACGATCGGGCAGCGCTCGCCGCCGATGTTCCGGTGGTACCACATCCACGCTTCGGGATTGATCGGCTCGCCGACCGAGCCGAGGATGCGCAGGCTGGTCAGGTCCCAGTTCTTCGGGTGCACCTTCTCGTCGCCTTCGGCCGCCTTGATGAGCGAGCGGATCGCGGTGGGCGCGGTATAGAAGATCGAGACCTTGTGCTTCTGGATCATTTCCCAGAAGCGCCCCGCATGCGGGAAGGTCGGGATGCCTTCGAACACGACCTGCGTGGCGCCGGCCGCGAGCGGGCCGTAGGCGACGTAGGTGTGGCCGGTGATCCAGCCGATGTCGGCGGTGCACCAGAACAGGTCTTCGGGACGGATGTCGAAGGTCCAGTCCATCGTGAGCTTGGCCCACAACAGGTAGCCGCCGGTGGCGTGCTGCACGCCCTTGGGCTTACCGGTGGAGCCCGAGGTGTAGAGGATGAACAGCGGGTGCTCGGCATTGACCGGCACGGGCGCGCACTCGGTGCTCTGCCCTACCAGCGCTTCGGTGAAGGTCTTGTCGCGGCCCTCGACGCGGTTCCACGCGGTGGGCGTGCGCTCGTACACGAGCACGGTCTTGAGCGTGTCGCAGCCGCCCAGCGCGATGCCGTCGTCCACGATGGCCTTCAGCGGCAGTTCCTTGCCGCCGCGCAGCTGGTAGTTGGCGGTGATGACGGCCACGGCGCCCGCGTCGATGATGCGTTCCTGCAGCGCCTTGGCCGAGAAGCCGCCGAACACCACGCTGTGGGTGGCGCCGATGCGCGCGCAGGCCTGCATGGCGACCACGCCTTCGATGGTCATCGGCATGTAGATGATGACGCGGTCGCCCTTTTTAATGCCCTGCGCTTTCAGCGCATTGGCGAACTGGCTCACGCGGGCCAGCAGTTCCTTGTAGGTGACGCGGGTGACGGCGCCGTCGTCGGCTTCGAAGACGATGGCGGTCTTGTTCTCGACCGGGGTGCCGATGTGCTTGTCCAGGCAATTGGCGCTGGCATTGAGCTCACCGTCGCCGAACCATTCGTAGAACGGGGCCTTCGATTCATCGAGGGTGCGGGTGAAGGGCTTCGTCCACTGGAGGTTGTCCTTGGCCAGACGGGTCCAGAAGCCTTCGAAGTCCTGTTCGGCTTCCTTGCACAGCGCCTCGTAGGCGGCCATGCCGGCAATGCGGGCGCCTTCGGTGGCGCGGGCGTCGGGCGGGAACACACGGTTCTCGACCAGGACGGATTCAATATTCTTCGATGCGCTGCTCATGCTCTTGTCTCCTGATTGAATGCGGCCGTAATGTCGGGGCACGCACTTACGGGCCACTGACGGGGTCGATGTTAGTTCGCAGGGTTATCACGAGTGCGTCACTGGGAGACCTCTAGAATCGCCCGACTTTTTACACCTGTCTTCTTACTCCCCATGTCCGCCCCCGATCCTTTCGACGCCCGGAACGCGCCCGTACCAGCGCGCAGTTCCCCGCTGAAGCCACTGCCCCGGCTCATCTTCGCGAGCCGCTGGCTGCAGCTGCCGCTGTACCTGGGGCTGATCGTGGCGCAGGGCGTGTACGTGGTGCACTTCCTGGTCGAGCTGCTGCACCTGGTCGAAGCCGCCTTCGGCAACAAGGACGCGCTGCAAGCCCTCATCGCGAGCATCGGCTACAAGACCACCGCCCCGGTCGGTTCGCTCAACGAGACGGTGATCATGCTGGTGGTGCTGGCGCTGATCGACGTGGTGATGATCTCCAACCTGCTGATCATGGTGATCGTGGGCGGCTACGAGACCTTCGTGAGCCGCATGGACCTCGAAGGCCACCAGGACCAGCCCGAGTGGCTGAGCCACGTGAACGCCTCGGTGCTCAAGGTGAAGCTGGCCACCGCCATCATCGGCATCAGCTCGATCCACCTGCTCAAGACCTTCATCAATGCGGACAACTACACCGACAAGGTGCTGATCGCGCAGACCGTGATCCACATCGCGTTCCTGTTCTCGGCCATGGCCATCGCGTACACCGACAAGCTGATGAACGAGGCGGCCGCCGCCAACGCCCACCACTGAGGGCCAGTTAAGCCGCATCCCAGGCCGGCACTTCGGTGAAGCGCTCGGCCAGGAAATCGAGCAAGGTGCGCAGCGCAGACGGCATGTGCTTGCGCGAGGCGTACACCGCGTACACCCCCAGCACCTGCGGCTCGTGATCGGGAAAGAGCGACACCAGCTCGCCCGATTGCAGCAACCCCGACGTCAGATAGGTGGGCAGCATCGCGATGCCCGCCCCGGCCCGCGCCAGCGCCATCAGGCTGGCCGCGTCGTTGGTCGAGAGGTTGCCGGCCACGGCCACCGAGACCGGCAGGCCGTCGGCCTTGCGCGTGAAGTTCCACAGGCTGCGGCCGAAATACGAATGCGTGAGGCAGTTGCGCTGCGCCAGCTCTTCCACGCGCTGCGGCTGGCCGTGCGCCTTCAGGTAATCGGGTGTCGCGCAGACCACCGAACGGCACACCGAGAGCCGGCGTGCGATGAGGTTCGGATCGATCTCGGACGACACGCGGATGGCGAGGTCGATGCGCTCGTCCACCAGGTTCACCGCGCGATCGAGCAGCACCAGGTCCACCGCCACGCCCGGATAACGCCGCACGTAGTCGGCCACCGCGCCGGCCAACTGCGCCTGCGCGAACGAGGTGCTGGCGGTGATGCGCAGCTGCCCGCTCGGCGCCTCGGCCGGATGGCGCACCGCGGCCTGCATGTCGCCCGCGAGTTCGAGCACCTGGCGGCAGCGCGGCAGCAACTCTTCGCCAGCGGCCGTAAGGCTCAGGCGGCGCGTCGTGCGGTGCAGCAGGCGTGCGCCGGTCCATTGCTCCAGCTCGGCCACGTAGCGCGTGACCACCGGGCGCGACAGGTCGAGCTTGTCGGCCGCGGCCGAGAGGCTGCCCGCGTCCACCACGGTCACGAACACCCGCATTGCGTTCAATCGGTCCATTCGAACGATTTTAGGAATAAAGAAGCGCGGAATTCGAGGTATTTCTTTCGAAACCAGAAACCTAAGATGCGGTTCATCCCCTTCCCAACTTTTGACTGGAGTCCCTCATGAGCCACATCGCCATCCTCGGCGCCACCGGACGTGCCGGCGGTCGCCTTCTCGAAGAAGCGCTGCGCCGCGGCCACACCGTGACGGCCATCGCCCGCCATGCCAGCGCAAAGCTGGCCGGCCGTGCCAACGTCAAGACCGTCGATGCCGACGCGCTCGACGCCGCCGCCCTCGAAAAGGCCGTGGCCGGCCATGACGCCGTGTTCAGCGCGGCGCATTTCGCCACCGTGCCGCCCGCGGCCGTCATCGAGCCCGTGAAGCGCGCGGGCGTGAAGCGCCTGCTCGTGGTCGGCGGCGCCGGCAGCCTGTTCGCAGCGCCCGGCCTGAAGGTGATCGACACGCCGAACTTCCCCGATGCCTACCGCGCCGAAGCCACGGCCGGCGGCGTGTTCCTGGACGCGCTGCGCAACGAGAAGGACCTCGACTGGACCTTCCTCTCGCCCTCCGCCGAGTTCGTCGAAGGCGAGCGCACCGGCAAGTTCCGCCTCGGCAAGGACGAGCTGCTGGTGAGCGCCGAAGGCCGCAGCTGGATCACGTTCGAGGACTACGCGATCGCGTTCATCGACGAGCTCGAGAAGCCTGCGCACTCGCGCCAGCGCTACACGATCGGCTACTGATCGACCGGCCGGCAACGAAAAAGGACCCTCGCGGGTCCTTTTTTCATGGGGGCTGCGGAGCGGATCAGCGACCGGTCATGTTCTCCGGCACCACCCACGCATCGAACTGTTCGGCCGTCAGGTGCCCCGACGCAATCGCCGCCTCGCGCAGGCTCGTGCCTTCCTTGTGCGCCTTCTTGGCGATGTAGGCCGACTTGTCGTAGCCGATGTGCGTGTTCAGCGCCGTCACCAGCATCAGCGAGCGCTGCACCAGCTCCGTGATGCGTTCGCGGTTCGGCTCGATGCCCACGGCGCAGTGGTCGTTGAAGCTCACCATGCCATCGGCCAGCAGGCGCACGCTCTGCAGGAAGTTGTGCGCCACCATCGGACGGAACACGTTCAGCTCGAAGTTGCCCGAGGCGCCGCCGATGTTGATGGCGACGTCGTTGCCGAACACCTGTGCGGCCAGCATCGTGACGGCCTCGCTCTGGGTCGGGTTGACCTTGCCCGGCATGATCGACGAGCCCGGCTCGTTCTCGGGAATGCTCAGTTCGCCAATGCCGCTGCGCGGGCCGCTCGCGAGCCAGCGCACGTCGTTGGCGATCTTGTTCATGCTGGCGGCGAGCGTCTTGAGCGCGCCGTGGGCATGCACCAGCGCATCGACGCTGGCCATGGCTTCGAACTTGTTCGGTGCGGTCACGAACGGCAGGTTCGTGAGCTTCGCCAGTTCGGCCGCGACCTGCTCCGCATAGCCCTTGGGCGCATTGAGCCCGGTGCCGACGGCCGTGCCGCCCAGCGCCAGTTCGCACAGGTGCGGCAGCGCGGCGCGCACGTGCGCCTCGCCGTGCGCCAGCTGCGCCACGTAGCCCGAGAACTCCTGGCCCAGCGTGAGCGGCGTGGCGTCCTGCAGGTGGGTGCGGCCGATCTTCACGATGTCGGCGAAGTCTTCAGCCTTCTTCGCCAGCGTGCCGCGCAGCTTGGCGATGGCGGGCAGCAGCTTGTGCGTGATGGCTTCCACGGCCGCCACGTGCATGGCGGTGGGGAACACGTCGTTGCTCGACTGGCTGCGGTTCACGTCGTCGTTCGGGTGCACCAGGCGCCCTTCCCCGCGCTCGCCGCCGAGCAGTTCGCTGGCGCGGTTGGCCAGCACCTCGTTGACGTTCATGTTGCTCTGCGTGCCCGAGCCGGTCTGCCAGACCACCAGCGGGAACTCGCCCGGGTGCTTGCCGGCAATGACCTCGTCGGCCGCGGCCACGATGGCGTGGGTCTTCTTCTCGTCCTGCAGGCCCAGTGCGTGGTTGACCACCGCCGATGCGCGCTTGACCTGGGCCAGCGCCTTGATGATTTCGCGCGGCTGCTGCTCGCCGGAGATGTCGAAGTTCTGCAGCGAGCGCTGCGTCTGCGCGCCCCACAGCTTGTCGGCCGGCACGTCGATCGGGCCGAAGGTGTCGCGCTCGGCACGGGTCTTGGGAGAAGTCGTCATGAGAAAAATGGCTCCACAGTCTTGGATGGTTGCGCCCGCTCACCGGGCGCGGTGCCGAGTATGGTCTCAATAAGAATGGCTCGCATCTGACGAGGCCTTTCGCCCGGGTCCCACAGACACGATACGCCCGTGGGTTGACTCGCGTCATGCCAAAAAGTTATAATTAGCGGCTTCCGACGACCAACAAGTCATGTTGGTCACCCTTGCACTACTCGCGGATCAGCGAATCCCGTCGCGGTGCAAGGCCCTTCACGCCGGGCCCAGCCCGGCAAACCGGCCGGATCTTTTTTCCGGCCCCATTGCCACGTCACGCTCATCCAGGCGGCGCCCCTCGACCAGGCCCGTTGTCTGCGAATGAAGCATCCGGCGGGCACTGGCTTCGTCGCCAAGTCGTCTTCAGTGCCTGTCGGCAGCCCTCGGGGCTCGCCGGGCCATTGCATGCGCATGCGCAATCTTCATGCGCGCTGTCGGGCAGCTCCCTCATCGGGCTGATGGCGTGGCCGTTGCCGCCCTCCGGGGCGGTGCTGTGTCCACCCTTCACTCAAGGAGCCCCGGCATATGGCCAAAGGAATTCTCATCGACCATGTCTTCAAGGTGTTCGGCGACTCGCCCGAACAAGCCCTCGAGCTGGTCCGCCAAGGTTTTTCCAAGAAGGAAATCCTGGCGAAGACCGGCCAGTCGATCGGCGTGTTCGATGCCACCTTCGAGATCCAGGCCGGCGAGATCTTCGTGATCATGGGCCTGTCGGGTTCCGGCAAGTCGACGCTGGTGCGGCTGCTCAACCGGCTCATCGAGCCGACCGCCGGGCGCATCGTGATCGACGGCGCCGACATCAACGAGCACTCCGACAGCAAGCTGCGCGCGCTGCGCCGCAAGGACATCAGCATGGTGTTCCAGTCGTTCGCGCTCATGCCGCACATGACGGTGCGCGAGAACACCGCCTTCGGCCTGGAGCTGTCGGGCACGCGCAAGAAAGACCGCCTCGCACAGGCCGACCTCGCGCTCGCGCAGGTGGGCCTTTCGGGCTGGGGCGACAGCTACCCCGACGAGCTCTCGGGCGGCATGCAGCAGCGCGTGGGCCTAGCGCGCGCGCTGGCGTCCGACCCGTCGATCCTGCTGATGGACGAGGCCTTCTCGGCGCTCGACCCGATCATCCGCACCGAGATGCAGTCGGAGCTGCTGCGGCTGCAGCAGGTGCAGCGGCGCACCATCGTCTTCATCTCGCACGACCTGGACGAAGCCATGCGCATCGGCGACCGCATCGCGATCATGAAGGACGGCCACGTGATCCAGGTCGGCACGCCCGACGAGATCCTGCGCAGTCCGGCCGACGACTACGTGCGCAGCTTCGTGCGCGGCGTGGACGCGGCGGCGGTGTTCAAGGCGGCGGACATCGCGCGCAAGTCGCTCACCGTGGTGTGCGAACACCCCGAGCGCGGCGCACGCGCGGCGCTCAAGCTGCTGGAAGACCAGGACCGCGACTTCGCCTACGTGACCAGCCCGACCAAGCGCTTCCTGGGCGTGGTGTCGGCCGACACACTGCGCGGCGCGCTCGACGGGCATTCGGGCCCGCTCGGCTTGCAGCACGCCTTCCTCGAGGACCTGCCGCGCATCGACGCCGAAGCCCCCGTGGCCGGCCTCATCGGCCAGCTCGCGCAGGCGCCGTGCGCACTGCCGGTCGTGGCCGGCGACGGCCGCTTCTGCGGCGCGATCAGCAAGACGACGCTGCTGCGCTTCCTCGACCGCGACACGCCGCCGATCGAACCCGTCTCGCCGCACGCCGCGCCCGCACTCGCCGCCGAGCCGCACTGAATTCACGAAGGACCTTGAACGATGAACGACACCACATTGCCTTCCGACCTGAACGCGCCCCTGCTGGACACCCCCGTCCTGGACACGCCCGCCGCGCCCCCTGTTGCCCTCGACCCGTGGGAAGCGATCTCCGCCGCGCCTGACACCTCGACCGCCAGCGCCTGGCTCGACGCCCCGGCGAACACCGCGCACGCCCTTGCCGGCCAAGCCGACACCGCCACCAACGGCTTCGCGCTGCACCGCCTGTGGGACGGCTCGCTGCCCGTCGAGGCCTGGATCAACCAGGGCCTGGGCTGGGTGGTGGAACACTTCCGGCCCTTCTTCCAGACCGTGCGCCTGCCGATCGACAGCACGCTCAACTCGGTGCAGGGCCTGCTCACCGCCTTGCCCGCGCTGCCGATGATCGCGCTCATCGGCCTGCTCGCCTGGCAGTTCGCCGGCCGCGCGCTGGCCATCGGCACCGTCGTGTCGCTGATGCTGGTGACCGTGCTGGGCATCTGGCCCGAAGCCATGGTCACGCTGTCGCTGGTGCTGACCTCGCTGGTGTTCTGCATGGTCATCGGCCTGCCACTGGGCGTGCTGCTGGCCAGCAGCGACCGGGCCCAGCGCGTGATGCGCCCGGTGCTCGACGCCATGCAGACCACGCCGGCCTTCGTGTACCTCGTGCCGGTGGTGATGCTGTTCGGCATCGGCAACGTGCCGGGCGTGATCGTGACCATCGTCTTCGCGCTCGCCCCGCTGGTGCGCCTGACCAACCTCGGCCTGCGCCAGGTGCGCCCCGACCTCATCGAGGCCGCGCGCGCCTACGGCGCCTCGCCCTGGCAGATGCTCGTGAAGGTGAAGCTGCCGCTGGCCATGCCCTCGATCATGGCGGGCATCAACCAGGCGCTGATGCTGTCGCTTTCGATGGTGGTGATCGCCTCGATGATCGCCGTGGGCGGCCTGGGCCAGATGGTGCTGCGCGGCATCGGCCGGCTCGACATGGGCCTGGCCACCGTCGGCGGCCTGGGCATCGTGCTGCTGGCGATCACGCTGGACCGCCTGACGCAGGCCATGGGCAAGTCGCGCCGCAGCGCCGGCCACCGCTGGTGGCACACCGGCCCGGCCGGCTTCGCGCTGCGCACGCTGCAGCGCCTGGTGGGCACGCCCTCGCGCGGCTCGCACGCCGACGACGCCGTGCCAGCCCTTTCCGCGCAAGCGCACTGACCGTCACGGAGGACAACCACGCATGAAGACCACCCGCCTCTTCCTTGCCCGCGGCCTCCTGGCGCTGGGCCTTATCGCCTTCGGTGCGACCGCGCAGGCCGCCAACGACCTGCCCGGCCAGGGCATCACCGTGCAACCGCTGAAAAGCTCGCTCGCCGAGGAAGCCTTCCAGACGCTGCTGGTGATGCGCGCGCTCGAGAAGCTCGGCTACAAGGTCGAGCCGATGAAGGACCTCGAGCCCGCCACCGAGCACCTGGCCATTGCCAATGGCGACGCCACCTTCATGGCCAACCACTGGAGCCTGCTGCACGCCGACTTCTACAAGAACAGCGGCGGCGACGCCAAGCTGTGGCGCCAGGGCACGTACTCCGACGGCGCGGTGCAGGGCTACCTGATCGACCGCAAAACCGCCGAGCAATACAACATCACCAACCTCGCGCAGCTGAAGGACCCGGCCATCGCGAAGCTGTTCGACGCCGACGGCGACGGCAAGGCCGACCTCACCGGCTGCAACCCCGGCTGGGGCTGCGAACTGGCCATCGAGAACCACCTGAACGCCTACCAACTGCGCGACAGCGTGACCCACAAACAGGGCAGCTACGCCGCGCTCATGGCCGACACCATCGCGCGCTTCAAGCAGGACAAGCCGATCCTCTACTACACCTGGACGCCCTACTGGGTCAGCGCCGTGCTGCGCCCGGGCGCCGACGTGGTCTGGCTGCAGGTGCCCTTCTCGCCCGCGCAGGCCGGCGCGCAGGTCGACACCCGGCTGCCCAACGGCCGCAACTACGGCTTCCTGGCCAACGAGCAGCGCATCGTCGCCAACCGGGCCTTCATCGAGAAGAACCCCGCCGCCGGCCGCCTGTTCGAGGTGATGAAGCTGCCGATCAGCGACATCAACGCACAGAACCTGCGCATGAGCGAAGGCGCCAACAGCATGCAGGACGTGACGCGCCACACCGACGGGTGGATTCGGGTGCACCAGGCGACCTTCGACGGCTGGATTGCACAGGCGCGCGCCGCGGCCCGGTAACACGGCCTCACCCCCGCGCCGGCGCCCTTTCGCCCGGCGCCGGCCTGCGGTATTGGTGGCTGAGATAATCGAGGGCGTTCCCCCTCCAAGAAGACTCCCCACCATGACGACCACGATCCAGCAGGCCGACCTGATCGAATCGATCAGCGCCGCGCTCCAGTACATCAGCTACTACCACCCCGCGGACTACATTGCCCATCTGGCCAAGGCCTATGAGCGCGAGCAGAGCCCCGCCGCCAAGGACGCCATTGCGCAGATCCTGACCAACAGCAAGATGAGCGCCACGGGCCACCGCCCGATCTGCCAGGACACCGGCATCGTCAACGTGTTCCTCAAGGTGGGCATGGACGTGCGCTGGGGCGGCTTCACTGGTTCGCTGGACGACGCCATCAACGAAGGCGTGCGCCGCGGCTACAACCACCCCGACAACACGCTGCGCGCCTCGGTCGTGGGCGACCCGCAGTTCGATCGCAAGAACACCAAGGACAACACGCCCGCGGTGATCTTCACCGAGATCGTGCCCGGCAACACCGTCGAGGTGACGGTGGCCGCCAAGGGCGGCGGCAGCGAGAACAAGAGCAAGCTGGTCATGCTGAACCCCGGCGACAGCGTGGTCGACTGGGTGCTCAAGACCGTGCCGACCATGGGCGCCGGCTGGTGCCCGCCGGGCATGCTGGGCATCGGCATCGGCGGCACGGCCGAGAAGGCCGCGCTGATGGCCAAGGAAAGCCTGATGGACGACCTGGACATGCACGAGCTGCAGGCCAAGGCCGCCTCGGGCGCCGAGCTGAGCAAGGTCGAGGCGCTGCGCCTCGAACTGTTCGAGAAGGTCAATGCCCTGGGCATCGGCGCGCAGGGCCTGGGCGGCCTGGCCACCGTGCTCGACGTCAAGATCCAGATGTACCCCACGCACGCGGCCAGCAAGCCCGTGGCGATGATCCCCAACTGCGCCGCCACGCGCCACGCGCACTTCGTGATGGACGGCAGCGGCCCGGTCTACCTCGACCCGCCGTCGCTGGACCTGTGGCCCGACGTGAACTGGGCACCCGACGAAAAGAAGAGCAAGCGCGTCGATCTGAACAAGCTCACGCCCGCCGAAGTCGCCAGCTGGAAGCCGGGCGACACGATCCTGCTGAACGGCAAGATGCTCACCGGCCGCGATGCCGCACACAAGCGCATCCAGGACATGCTGGCCAAGGGCGAGAAGCTGCCGGTCGATTTCACCAACCGCGTCATCTACTACGTCGGCCCGGTCGACCCGGTCGGCAACGAAGCCGTCGGCCCCGCCGGCCCAACCACCGCCACGCGCATGGACGGCTTCACCGAGATGATGCTGGCCGAAACCGGCCTGATCGCCATGATCGGCAAGGCCGAGCGCGGCCCGGTCGCCATCGAGGCGATCAAGAAGCACAAGAGCGCCTACCTCATGGCTGTGGGCGGCGCCGCTTACCTCGTGAGCAAGGCCATCAAGACCGCCAAGGTGGTGGGCTTTGCGGACCTGGGCATGGAAGCCATCTACGAATTCGACGTGGTCGACATGCCCGTGACGGTGGCGGTCGATGCCGGCGGCACCAGCGCGCACATCACCGGCCCGGCCGAGTGGCAAAAGCGCATCGCCAGCGGCGAGTTCAAGACCATTCCGCTGGAAGTCGCTTGAACCCGGTCGGCGTGTTCGACAGCGGCGTCGGAGGGCTGAGCACGCTCGCCGCGCTGCAGGCCGAGCTGCCGACCGAACGCTTCGTCTACTTCGCCGACACCGCGAACGCGCCGTATGGCGAGCGCGGCGACGCCTATGTCATCGCGCACTCGCGCCAGGTGGTCGAACACCTGCTGCGCGCGCACGGCATCAAGGCGCTGGTGGTGGCCTGCAACACTGCCACCACAGCGGCGATCCACGTGCTGCGCGCCGAATTCCCCGCGCTGCCCATCGTGGGCCTGGAGCCGGCGCTCAAGCCCGCCGTGGCGACGAGCCGCACCGGCCACATCGCGGTGCTGGCCACGCGCGGTACGCTGGCCAGCGCCCGGTATGCGGCCCTGCGCGATTCCTTCGCAGGCGCGACGACCGTGCGGCCCGTGCCGTGCGACGGCCTCGTGAAGGCCATCGAAGGCTTCGACAACGCCACCATCGCAGCGCTGTGCGAACGTTACATGGCGGAAGCGGGCCCCTTCGGCGATGGGCCAGGCGAGGTCGACACCGTGGTGCTTGGCTGCACGCACTACCCGCTCGTGAAAGACGAGCTGCAGCGCCACGCACCGCCGACGCTGCGCTTCATCGACACCGGCGCGCCGGTCGCGCAGCAGACCCGCCGCGTGCTGACGTCGCTCGGCCGGCTGGCAGACGATGGCAGCGAAGGCGGGTTGGTGCTCGAGAGCAGCGGCGCCTTGGCCGTGCTCGAAGCCGCTGCCACACGTTGGCTTCCCGCACGTTCGCAAAGCGCTGCAGTGCCTGCGGCAAACGCCGCCTGACCTCACGATTGGCAATGCGCGCCCTCCTCTTCCTGCGTCATGCACTGCTCCTGCTGGGCCTGGCCTCGGCCGCCGGCCTGGGCCACGCCGCCTGCGAAAGCGGGTTGGCCGAGCGCATGCACGCCAAGCTCTATCCGAAGCAGCCGCTCGACGAACGGCTGGCCGCCTGCAAGGTCTGGCCCGCGTTTCCCGGCCGCAGCATCGTGGTGCTGCCCATGCCGCGCGAGACCACAGACAAGGGCGCCAAGGTCTTCGACCTCGCGCTGCTGCTGATCCAGCGGCCCGACAACGGCAACACCGACCGCGACACGGTGATCGGGCGGATCTTCCTGCCCGAGGCGCTCGACGAAGACGCCACCACCTCGATCCAGGAAATCCGCGTCGACACCTCGCGCTACGTGCTGTCGCCCGACACGCGCGCCTTCGGCCTGCGCGTGCGCTACCGCGGCAACAGCCCCACCTCGGGCCCGCAGGCCAGCGAGACCGTGCGCCTGTACGTGCAGCGCGGCAACAAGCTGCAGCAGGTGCTGCAGGAGATCGAGCTCGACCACGACAACGGCGGCTGGGACGCCACCTGCACCGGCCACTTCGAGAAGCTGCGCACCATGCTGTCGGTCGCGCGCACCACGAGCAACGGCTTGGCCGACCTGCAACTGTCGCGCACGCTGGTGCAAAGCCGCGCGCAGGAACAGGAAGACCAGGGCTGCGTCGAGAAAGCGCTGCCCGCCAAGTTCAGCACCGTGACGCTGCGCTATGACGGCGAGCGCTTCAAGGTGCCCAAGTCGCTGCAGCAGACGCCCTGAGGCGCACTTGAAACCCGGCGGGTCATTCACGGACCCGTCATACGAAAGTAACAGCATGCGCGGTTTGTTCCAAAGAACGGCCACGCACCATGAGTTCGCTTTCTCTCCCGTCCCGCATTCCCTTCCGCCCCATGCTGCTCGCCGGCGCTCTGTCGATCCTGCTCGCTGCCTGCGGCGGCGGCAGTGACGGCGGCGGCTTCAGCGGGTTCTTCCCGCCGGTCGCCAACCCGCCGCCCACCACGCCGCCCGCCGTGGTGCAGCCCGAGCCCGACCAGCTCGTCTCGAAGGCGCAGTTCACGCCCAACGCAGGCAGCACCGAAGGCTCGTCCGACGCATCGACCGCCATCGCCCTGCCCGGCGACTTCATGCTCGTGGCGGACGACGAATCGAACGTGCTGCGCGTGTACCCGCGCGCCGGCGGCGCGGCGGTAAAGGAATGGAGCTACAAGCTCGAAGGCCCCAAGCTCGCCAAGGAGCTCGACCTCGAAGCCGGCACGCGCATCGGCGACACGCTTTATTTCACCGGCTCCAACAGCAACAAGAAGGACGGCGGCGACGCGGCGGCCGACCGCTCGCACCTCTTCGCGGTGAAAGTCAGTGGCACCGGCGCGGCCACCACCTTCGACTACGTGGGCCAGTTCTCGCTGCTCGAAGCGCAGCTCATCGCCTGGGACACGGGCAACGCCCACGGGCTCGGCGCCAACCACTTCGGCTTTGCCGTGTCGGCCGCTGCCGGCGTCGTGCCGGAGCGCGTCGATGGCTTCTCGATCGAAGGCATGACCAGCGCGCCGGGCGACACCGCCCTGTGGCTGGGCTTCCGTGCGCCGCAGACCGGTGCCTCGGTGCGCGCCAAGGCGCTGATCGTGCCGCTGCAGAACCATGCCGCGCTGATGGCCGGCACCGCCACCCAGGCCGTCTTCGGCACTCCCATCGAACTGGAGTTGGGCGGCCGCGGCATCCGCTCGATCGACAAGGGCACCGACGGCAGCTACCTGATCGTTGCCGGGCCCGCGGGCGCGGCCGTGCCGGAGGTGGAGCGCAACTTCGCCCTGTTCGCCTGGGACGGAAATCCGAACAGCGCGCCGGTCGAGCTGTCGAACGACCTCGACGCGCTGCGCAAGGCCACGGGCGGCAGCTTCGAATCGGTCGTCGAGGTGCCGGGCCCCGTGAAGGCCGGCACGCAAGTGCAGCTGCTGCTGGACAACGGCGACACCAAGTGGGATGGCAAGACGGCCTCGAAGGACCTGCCCGCCGCCGAGCAGAAGTTCGACGGCTTCGTCGTGCGCCTGGGCGCGCCGTGGGTCGACACGGCCGCGCCGAAGCTGCAGAAGGCGTCGCCGCCGGCCGGCCGCGTGGGCGTCAACCTCGACACCTCGATCATCCTGTCGTTCAACGAGGCGGTGCGCCTCGGGTCCGGGCGCATCGTGCTGCATGCAGCCGACGGTGCGGTGGTCGAGACCTTCCACGCCAACAGCCCCGCCGCGCGCGTGCAGGTGGCGTTCAACGTGCTGACGCTGGTGCCCACGGCCAAGCTCGCGATGAACGCCGGCTACTACGTCACGGTCGATGCCGACGCCATCACCGACGCCGCCGGCAACGCCTTCGCGGGCATCAACGACACGACGACACTGGGCTTCACGACGGCCGGCACGCCCACGCCGTTGGCGGCAGGCGACCTGCTCTTCATGGCCGCCAACGCCGAGGTGCCCGACGCCTATGCCTTCGTGCTGCTGAAGGCGGTGAATGGCGGCACGCAGGTGTTGTTCACCGACCGCGACCGTAAGAAGGACGCGGCAGAGTTCACCGACATCACCAACGAGACGGCCTTCTTCTGGACCGCGAACCAGAACCTGCCGGCCGGCACCATCGTGACGATCCAGACCGACGTCGTGGGCAGTCCGATCGCGGACAAGGGCTTCACGCTGGGCTCGCCGGGCGGCATCGGCAAGTCGGAAACCGTCTACGCCATCGCGGGCGGCACGATCGAAGGCCTGGGCGAAGGCAAGGCCGGCAAGATCACGGCGGTCGGCAACTACCTGGCGAGCATCACGCTCGGCGGCGCCGCCGGCACGATTCCCGATGCGCTCACGGCGGCCGGCACGGCGTTCAGCTTCACCGTGAGCCCGGCCAATCAGACCAACGCGATCTACAACGGCTCGCTCGATCGCTCGGACCTGGCGGCGTTCGCTGCGCGCGTGAAGAACCCCGACAACTGGATCAAGCGCTACGCGCCGGAAGCCGGCTACCCGCTCACGCGCGACAGCCTGTTCGGCGACAAGCTGCCCTGAGCGTCGTCGATCAGCGCGCCTGCAGTGCGGCCTTGCGGCCGCGTTGCATGTCGATCGGCAGCAGCAGCAACAGCCCGCCGACGAACAGCACGGCCGTCGACAGGATCGCGATGCGCTGGTTGCCGCCGGTGGCCCAGGTGATGGCACCGAAGCTCAGCGGGCCGATGATGCTGGCCAGGCGCGTGGCAAAGGTCCAGAGGCCGAAGAATTCGGCCAGCTGCTGCGGCGGCGCGAGGTAGCCCGTCATCGCGCGCCCGGCCGACTGGCTCGAGCCCATCGCCAGCCCCGCGATGGCCGCGGCCCACCAGAAGCCGCCCTTGGTCGTGACCCATGCGGCGATCACGCAGACCGCGATCCACGCGAGCAGCGTCGCGGCCAGCGACACCTTGTGGCCGATGCGGTCCTGCACGTAGCCGAAGGCGAAGGCGCCGAGCGCGGCCGCGATGTTGAGCACGAAGATCAGCACCATCGTCTCGCTGGCGACGAAGCCGATCACCTGCTCGGCGTAGATCGCGGCCAGCGTGATCGCGATCGCCACGCCGCCCTGGTAGCAGACGGTGCAGACCAGCAGCCACATGAAGTCACGGTAGGCGCGCGCCTGCTGGAAGGTGGTGCGCAATTGCCGCCAGGCGCTGTCCTGGCCGCGGCGGGCCTGGGGCACGGCGCGTTCGGGCAGCAGCGCAAAGGTGACGCAGGCGGCCACGCCGTAGATCGCTGCCGTGATCAGCATCGTGACCGGCACGAAGTGCGCCGCCGGCAACCCGCGCGCCTGCGACCACAGCACGTACGCCAGGCACAGCCCCAGCGCCAGCATGCCGCCGACATAGCCGAAGGCCCAGCCCCAGCCGCTCACCTTGCCCATGCCCTCGGCCGTTGCCAGCTCGGGCAGGAAGGCGCCGGTCAGCGACTCGCCGTAGGAATAGAAAGCATTGGAGACGATCACCAGCGCCATCGCGAGCGCGACACCCATCGCGCCGCCCACAAAGCCCGGCGTGAGCGCCAGAGCCGCCGTGGCGAGCACGCAGCCCGTGGTCGTCATGACCAGCACGCGCTTCTTGGCGGCGCGCAGGTCGGCCCAGGCGCCGATGGCGGGCATCGTGAGCATCACGATGGCGTACGAGGTGCTGAGGGCCGCGGTCCACGCGAAGGTGGCCCATGGCGCGCCCTTGGCGATGCCGCCGACGAAGTAGGCGGCGAACACCGCCGTGATCACGACCGTGGTGTAGCCCGAGTTCGCGAAGTCGTACATCGCCCAGCCGAACACCTCGCGCTTGCGCACGCCGGGGCGCAACGCGGAGGCTGGGGACAGGGCCATGCGGCCTTAGGACCGGGCGGGAAGCCGAAGGATCAGTGCAGGTGGCGCGGACGACGACCACCGCCGTGGCCACCACCGCTGCCGCCGCCGGCCCCACCGGCACCGCGCGGACGCTTGCCGATTTCGAGCGAGTTCACGAGGGCATCGAAGCGGTCGCTGAAGAGGCGATCGATTTCGGCAACCACACCGCCGAGTTCAGCACCGTCGAAGTGGCGTTCCATGAGGTTGACCACGTCTTCGACCAGCAGATCACGCTGCACCTGCATGATCGCGGCCGGGTTGGGGCCCACGAACAGCATCAGGAAGTCGTCGCGCGACTCTTCGTCGGGGTCGCCCTCTTCCTCGTCGAAATCGGTGTCGTAGAAGGTGACCTCGATCGCGGCGCCGCGTTCGGAGAGTTCGTTCAGGCCCATGCACATCTCGTCGAGCGCCTGGCGGAAGTCTTCGTCGCCCGGCACGGTCCAGCAGATCTGCAGCGTGTGGTCCTTCTGCTCGAAGCGGATGCCGGGTTCCTCTTCGTAGGTGCTGGTGGCACCGTCGGCCAGCGATTTGGCGCCTGCGTATTTCCAGAGCGGCCGCAGCGCCTCCTGGATCTGCTCGAAGCTCACGTCCGAGCGCAGCGGCACATCGCCATGCACATGGATCTCAAATGGAGCGTTGTAGCGAGGCATCAAATACTCCCTTGTAAATATGGTGGTACCCGGAACGGGGGTCGAACCCGTATGCCCCGATTAAGGAAGCGGCGGATTTTAAGTCCGATGTGTCTACCAATTTCACCATCCGGGCCTCGGGTTGAACATCGACGATAACCCAAATGAAACAAGCCCCGGCAACGTCGGTTGGCGGGGCTTGTGTATCGGAGCCGATCGGTCTTGACGAGAGGGTGGAGGCGCGACCCGGAGTCGAACCGGGCTAGACGGATTTGCAATCCGTTGCATAACCGCTTTGCTATCGCGCCACGCTGAATAACGAAATCGAACTGCGAAAAAAAGGGAAGCTGCTTGCTTCCCTTTTTTCAAAACTGGAGCGGGAAAAGAGTCTCGAACTCTCGACCTCAACCTTGGCAAGGTTGCGCTCTACCAACTGAGCTATTCCCGCGTTTCGAGCCTCAAATTATATACCAGTTTTTTGAGGCTTCACAAGTTCTGCAATCAATCGATCAATGTTTGACCGAGCCTTCGACGGCCGGCGCCCCAGCGCGCTGCTTGGCCAGTTCGGCCACTGCAGCAGCCGAAGCGGCCACCTCTTCGTCGGACAGCGGCTCGGGCATTTTCTCGAGTGCGATCTCGAGCACCTTGTCGATCCACTTCACCGGCACGATCTCGAGGCCGTTCTTCACGTTCTCGGGAATGTCCTGCAGGTCCTTGGCGTTCTCTTCGGGGATCAGCACGGTCTTGATGCCGCCGCGCAAGGCGGCCAGCAGCTTTTCCTTCAGGCCGCCGATGGCGGTGACTTCGCCGCGCAGCGTGATCTCGCCGGTCATCGCGACGTCGGCACGCACCGGGATGCCCGTGAGCGCCGACACGAAGGCCGTCGTCATCGCTGCACCCGCGCTCGGGCCGTCCTTGGGCGTGGCGCCGTCGGGCACGTGGATGTGGATGTCGCGCTTCTCGAACACCTCGTCCTTGATGCCCAGGCGGCGCGAGCGGCTGCGCACCACGGTGCGCGCAGCCTCGACCGATTCCTTCATCACGTCGCCGAGCGAACCCGTGCGGCTGATCACGCCCTTGCCGGGCATGGTCACGGCCTCGATCGTCAGCAGGTCGCCGCCGACTTCGGTCCACGCAAGGCCGACCACCTGGCCGACCTGGTTCTGCTTCTCAGCCAGGCCGAAGCTGTACTTGCGCACGCCGAGGAACTCGTTGAGGTTCTCGCCGTCGACCGTGACCTTGGGCGTCAGTTGCTTGAGCAGCAGGCCCTTCACCACCTTGCGGCAGATCTTGGACAGCTCGCGCTCCAGCGAACGCACGCCGGCTTCACGCGTGTAGTAGCGCACGATGTCGCGCACGGCGGCTTCGGTGACGGCCAGTTCGTCGTCCTTCACGCCGTTGTTCTTCATCTGCTTGGGCAGCAGGTACTTGATCGCGATGTTGGTCTTCTCGTCCTCGGTGTAGCCCGAGAGGCGAATGACTTCCATGCGGTCCAGCAGCGCCGGCGGGATGTTCATCGAGTTCGAGGTGGCAACGAACATCACGTCGCTCAGGTCGAAGTCGACTTCCACGTAGTGGTCACCGAAGGTGTGGTTCTGCTCGGGGTCGAGCACTTCGAGCAGAGCGCTCGAGGGGTCGCCGCGGAAGTCGGTGCCCAGCTTGTCGATCTCGTCGAGCAGGAACAGCGGATTGCGCGTGCCGATCTTGCTCAGCCCCTGCAGCACCTTGCCCGGCAGTGCGCCGATGTAGGTGCGGCGGTGGCCACGGATCTCGGCTTCATCGCGCATGCCACCCAGCGCCATGCGGGTGTACTTGCGGCCGGTCGCCTTCGCGATCGACTGCCCCAGCGAGGTCTTGCCGACACCCGGTGGGCCCACGAGGCACAGGATGGGTGCCTTCACCTTGTCGACGCGTTGCTGCACCGCGAGGTACTCAAGGATGCGGTCCTTGACCTTCTCGAGGCCGTAGTGGTCGGCGTTGAGCACGGCCTCGGCATTGGCCAGGTCGTGCTTGATCTTGGTCTTCTTGCTCCACGGCAGGCTGATGAGCACGTCGATGTAGTTGCGCACCACCGTGGCTTCGGCCGACATGGGCGACATGAGCTTGAGCTTCTTGAGCTCGCCCTCGGCCTTCTTCAGGCCTTCCTTGGACATCTTGGCGAGCTTGATCTTCTTCTCGATCTCCTCGATGTCCGCGCCCTCTTCGCCTTCGCCGAGCTCCTTCTGGATGGCCTTGACCTGCTCGTTGAGGTAGAAGTCGCGCTGGTTCTTCTCCATCTGGCGCTTCACGCGGCCACGGATCTTCTTGTCGACGTTCAGGATGTCGACTTCGCGTTCGAGCTGGCCGAACAGGTTTTCCAGGCGCGCCTTGACGTCGTCCAGGTCGAGCACGGCCTGCTTGTTGTCGAGCTTGAGCGGCAGGTGGGCGGCGATGGTGTCGGCCAGACGGCCGGCGTCGTCGATGCTCGAGATCGAGGTGAGGATCTCGGGCGGGATCTTCTTGTTCAGTTTGACGTACTGGTCGAACTGCTGCATCACCGCGCGGCGCAGCGCCTCGACCTCGGTGCCCTTCTCGCCGCCTTCGGGCGCCTCGACGGGCGTCACGTTGGCCGAGAAATGCGTTTCGCCGTCATCGATGCGGTTCACGCGGGCGCGCTGCTGGCCTTCGACCAGCACCTTCACGGTGCCGTCGGGCAGCTTGAGCATCTGCAGGATGGTCGAGACGCAGCCGACCTCGAACATGTCCTCGACCGAGGGCTCGTCCTTGGCGGCGGCCTTCTGGGCCACCAGCATGATGCGGCGCTCGGCCTCCATCGCCAGCTCGAGCGCCTTGATGCTCTTCGGGCGACCCACGAAGAGCGGGATCACCATGTGGGGAAACACCACGACGTCCCGCAGCGGCAGCAGCGGCAGGTCGAGGGCTTCGGGGGGCAATGGGGTATGACCAGACATGAGCGTCCTTGTCCTTTAGGCCTTTTTCGCCGTTTCGCGGTACACGAGCAGCGGGGGCTTGTTTTCGTCGATGGTCGATTCCTCGACCACCACCTTGTCGACATTGGTCGCGTTCGGCAATTCGAACATGGTGTCGATCAGCGACTGTTCAAGGATCGAGCGCAGGCCGCGCGCGCCGGTCTTGCGGGCCAGCGCCTTGCGTGCGATCGCCTTGAGCGCCGCGGGACGGATTTCGAGGTCCACGCCCTCCATCTGCAGCAGCTTGGTGAACTGCTTCACCACCGCATTCTTGGGCTCGGTCAGGATCTGCACCAGCGCGTCTTCGCTCAGCTCGGCCAGCGAGGCGACCACAGGCATGCGGCCCACGAGTTCGGGGATCAGGCCGAACTTGATCAGGTCTTCGGGCTCGACTTCGCGGAACACCTCGGTGATGCTGCGCTGGGCCTTGCTCTTCACTGCGGCGCCGAAGCCGATACCCGAGGCCTCGGTGCGGTTTTCGATGACCTTCTCCAGGCCCGCAAAGGCGCCGCCGCAGATGAACAGGATGTTGGTCGTGTCGATCTGCAGGAAGTCCTGGTTCGGGTGCTTGCGCCCGCCCTGGGGCGGCACGCTGGCCATGGTGCCTTCGATGAGCTTGAGCAGCGCCTGCTGCACGCCCTCGCCCGACACGTCGCGGGTGATCGAGGGGTTGTCGGACTTGCGCGAGATCTTGTCGATTTCGTCGATGTAGACGATGCCGCGCTGGGCGCGCTCGACCTCGTAGTTGCAGCTTTGCAGCAGCTTCTGGATGATGTTCTCGACGTCTTCGCCCACATAGCCGGCTTCGGTCAGCGTGGTGGCGTCGGCCATCACGAAGGGCACGTCGAGCATGCGCGCGAGCGTTTGCGCCAGCAGCGTCTTGCCCGAACCCGTGGGGCCGATCAAGAGGATGTTGCTCTTGCTGAGCTCGACCTCGTCGCCCTTGGTGTTCTTTTCCTTGTGGCGCAGGCGTTTGTAGTGGTTGTAGACCGCCACCGACAGCATGCGCTTGGCCGGCTCCTGGCCGATCACGTAGTTGTCGAGGTTGGTCTTGATCTCCAGCGGCGTGGGCAGGTCGCTGCGCGCGTCGCGCGCTTCCTCACCGGCCGGCAGCTCGTCACGGATGATCTCGTTGCACAGGTCGATGCATTCGTCGCAGATGAAGACCGAAGGGCCCGCGATCAGCTTCTTGACCTCATGCTGGCTCTTGCCGCAGAACGAGCAATAAAGCGTTTTTTCGCTGGAGGTGCCTTTTTTTTCGGCCATGGACTTTTGCCTCGTGACAGGGTATGGACAATGATAACTAAACAAAAACGGCGTTTCCCGTGTGGGAAACGCCGTTTTTGCCTTTTGGGCGCCCGAGGCGCCGGGCGGCATTAACCGCGCTGGGAGACGACCTGGTCGACCAGGCCGTAATCCTTGGCCTCGTCGGCAGTCAGGAAATAGTCGCGCTCGGTGTCCGACTTGACCTTTTCCAGCGGCTGGCCAGTGCGTTCGGCCAGGATGCGGTTCATCTGGTCCTTGGTGCGCAGGATGTCGCGCGCATGGATCTCGATGTCGGTGGCCTGGCCGCGTGCGCCGCCGAGCACCTGGTGGATCATGATCTTGGAGTTGGGCAGCGAGAAACGCTTGCCCTTCTCGCCGGCCGCCAGCAGGAAGGCGCCCATGCTGGCCGCGAAGCCCAGGCACATGGTCGACACCGACGGCTTGATGAACTGCATCGTGTCGTAGATCGCCATGCCGGCGCTCACGCTACCGCCCGGGGAGTTGATGTAGAACGAAATGTCCTTGTCCGGGTTCTCGCTCTCGAGGAACAGCAGCTGGGCCACCACGAGGTTGGCGGTCTGGTCGTTGACCTCGCCCACCAGGAAGATGATGCGTTCCTTGAGGAGACGCGAGTAGATGTCATACGACCGCTCGCCGCGGCCCGACTGCTCGACGACCATCGGGATCATGCCGAGGCCTTGAATTTCCTGTGCGCTCATGAATTTGCTCTCCGGAAAATGGATTCGTTCGCTCTGATTGAACTGTACGCCTGAGTGAAATGGGGCTCGTGCCGCAAAGCACAAGCCCCATCGGCGTTGCTGCATGCAGCGACGGAAACCAGCTTACTGCTGCTGCGCCATCAGTTCGTCGAACGACACCGACTTTTCGTTGACCTTGGCCTTGCCCAGCACGAAGTCGGTCACGTTGTTCTCGATGACCACGGCTTCGACTTCCGCCAGGCGGTTGTTGTCGCTGAAGTACCAGCGCACGACGTCTTGCGGCTTCTCGTAGCTGGCGGCCAGCTCGTCGATGTGGGCCTTGATCTGCTCGGGCTTGGCCTGCAGGTTGTTGGCACGCACCAGCTCGGCCACGACCAGGCCCAGGCGCACGCGGCGCTCGGCTTGGGGGCGGAACACTTCCTCGGGGATCGGAGCCTTGTCGGCGTCCTTGATGCCGCGCTGCTTGAGCTCGGCGCGGGCGCCGTCGATCATGCGGGCGACTTCCGACTGCACGCTGGCGTTCGGCAGGTCGAGTTCGGCGTTGGCCACCAGGGCGTCCATCACGGCGTTCTTGTTGCGGGCCAGCAGGCGGAACTTCACTTCGCGCTCGAGGTTGCGCTTGATGTCGGCGCGCAGGCCTTCCACGGTGGCTTCGGCGATGCCAAGCGACTTGGCCAGCTGTTCGTTGACTTCGGGCAGGTGCGAAGCTTCGATCTTCTTCACGGTGACCATGAAGTCGGCTTGCTTGCCGGCCACGTCCTTGCCGTGGTAATCGGCCGGGAACGACAGCGGGAAGGTGCGGCTGTCGCCGGACTTCATGCCGCGCACGGCGTCTTCGAATTCCTTGAGCATCTGGCCTTCGCCGACGACGAACTGGAAGTCTTCGGCCTTGCCGCCCTGGAAGGGCTCGCCGTCGATCTTGCCTTCGAAGTCGACCGTCACGCGGTCGTTGTCTTCGGCCACGGCGTCTTGGGCGCGCTGGGCGAAGGTGCGGCGCTGCTTGCGCAGGAGGTCCAGGGTCTTGTCGATGGCTTCGTCGCCGACTTCGGCCGACAGCTTCTCGACTTCAGCGCCCGACAGGTCATTGATCTTGACTTCGGGGAACACTTCGAAGACCGCGTCGAAGGCGAGCTGGCCTTCGGGCGACTCTTCCTTCTCGGTGATGCGGGGCTGGCCGGCGACACGCAGCTTGGCTTCGTTCGCGGCTTGCGAGAAAGCCTCGCCGACCTTGTCGTTCATGACTTCGTAGTGCACCGAGTAGCCGTAGCGCTGGGCCACGACGTTCATCGGCACCTTGCCGGGACGGAAGCCGTCCATCTTGACGGTGCGCGCGAGCTTCTTGAGGCGCGAATCGACTTCGTTCTGGATGGTGCCGACCGGCAGGGTCAGCGTGATCTTGCGTTCGAGCTTCTCGAGAGTTTCAACGTTCACGGTCATGGTGTCTTCCTTGTGAGGGGTGTGGCTGGTGCGCGGGGCCGGACTCGAACCGGCACGTTCTTGCGAACGTCAGGACCTAAACCTGGTGCGTCTACCAATTTCGCCACCCGCGCGATGCCAAATTTCAGGTGAATGCAAAGGCGGACGGCCTCGGCGCTGCGGAAAAACCGCTGGCCCAAGACCGTCCGCCTGAAATCGGTCAACCGCGCATTTTAAACGCAAGAATGGGGGCCTTCCGGCTTCCCCCTTTGGGGGATTTCACCCACTCTCGCGCAAGGGATACGGGCCGCGCGACAACGGCCCGTGAAAAGCGCCTTTTCAGGCAGCAGCGGTTTGCGGCTCCCGCTTGATGCGGAAGGCCGCGGCGTACATGGCCGGCAGCGCCAGCAGCGTCAGCACGGTGGCCACGATCAGCCCGCCCATGATGGCCACGGCCATCGGCCCCCAGAACACGCTGCGCGACAGCGGGATCATCGCCAGCACCGCCGCCGCGGCGGTCAGCACGATGGGGCGCAGGCGCCGCACGGCCGACTCGACGATCGCGTCCCAGGCCGGCACGCCGGCGGCGCGGTCGAGCTCGATCTGGTCGATCAGGATCACGGCGTTGCGCTGGATCATGCCCATCAGTGCGATCACGCCGAGCAGCGCCACGAAGCCGAAAGGCCGGTTCAGCAGCAGCAGCGCGGCGGCCACGCCGGCGATGCCCATCGGGCCGGTGATGAACACCAGCAGCGAGCGGCTGAAGCTGTGCAGCTGCAGCATCAGCAGCGTGAACACCAGGAACAGCATGATCGGCACGCCCGCCACGATCGAGGCCGAGCCCTTGGAGCTTTCCTCCACGGCGCCGGCCACCTCGATGCGGTAGCCGCCCTGCCCCGCCGCATGCCAGCCGGCCTCCAGCTCGCGCAGTTTCGGCAGCAGCTGCTCGGTCACGGTGGCGCCCTGCAGGCCTTCCACCACGTCGCCCTGCACGGTGATGGCGTAGTCGCGGTTCTCGCGCCACATCACGCCGGGCTCCCAGGTGAACACCGGACGGGCGATCTGCGTGAGCGGGATCGAACGGCCCGTGGTCGTCGGGATGTAGGCGTTGCCGATGTCCGAAATCGCCTCGCGTTCGTCGGCCGACTGGCGCAGCACGATGTCGATCAGCAGGTCGTTCTCGCGGTACTGGCCGACCGTGGTGCCGCTGAACATGGTGCGCGAGGCCTGGGCGATGGCCTGGCTGGTCACGCCGAGCGCGCGCGCCTTGGCCTGGTCGATTTCGAGGCGGATCACCTTGACCGACTCGTTCCAGTTGTCGTTCACGCCGCGCATGTTGGTGCTCTCGCGCAGCACGGCCTTCACCTCGTCGGCGCGGGCGCGCAGCTGGGCGGGCTCGGTGCCGATCACGCGGAACTGCACCGGGTACGGCACCGGCGGGCCGTTGGGCAGCAGCTTGACGCGGCCGCGCACCTCGGGGAATTCCTCGGCCAGCAAGGCGGGCAGGCGCAGGCGCAGCGTCTCGCGCACCTTCAGGTCCTTGGCCAGCACGATGAGCTGCGACACGTTGGTCTGCGGAAACACCTGGTCCAGCGGCAGGTAGAAGCGCGGCACGCCGGAACCGATCCAGGTGCTGACGGTCTTCACGCCCTCTTCCTTCATCACGCGCTGCTCGACGCGTTTGGCCACTTCTTCGTTGGCGGCGAACGAGGTGCCTTCGGGGAACCAGATGTCCACCATGATCTCGGGCCGGCTCGAATCGGGGAAGAACTGCTGCTGCACCTTGCCCATGCCGACGATGCCCAGCGCAAAGATCAGCACGGTGGCACCGATGGTCAGCCAGCGGTGCTGCACGCACCAGTTCACGGCGCGGCGGAAGCTGTTGTAGAACGGCGTGTCGAACAGCTCGTGCGGCGGCGCGTCGGGGTCGTGCGGCTTCACCTTGAGCAGCAGCGTGCCCAGGTAGGGCACGAAGTACACCGACACGATCCACGACAGCACCAGCGCAATCACCGTCACCGCGAAGATCGCGAAGGTGTATTCGCCCGTCACCGACTTGGCGATGCCGATCGGCAGGAAGCCCGCCGCCGTGATGAGCGTGCCCGTGAGCATCGGCTTGGCCGTGACGTCGTAGGCGAAGGTGGCGGCGCGGACCTTGTCGTAGCCCTCTTCCATCTTCCGCACCATCATCTCCACGGCAATGATCGCGTCGTCCACCAGCAGGCCCAACGCAATGATGAGCGACCCCAGCGATATCTTGTGCAGCCCGATGCCGAAGTAGTTCATGGCCAGGAAGGTCACGGCCAGCACCAGCGGAATGGTGATGGCCACCACCAGCCCCGGGCGCATGTCGATGTACCAGCCGAAGCGCCCGCCCTTGTGCAGGCCGAGCGCGATGATGCTGACGGCCAGCACGATGGCCACGGCCTCGATGAGCACGCCGACGAACTCGTTGACCGAGCTGGCCACCGACACCGGCTGGTCCTGCACCTGCGCCAGCTTCACGCCGGCCGGCAGGCGCTGGTCGATGGTGGCGGTGGTGGCCTTGAGCGCCTTGCCCAGCGCGATGATGTCGCCGCCCTTGGCCATCGACACACCGAGCGCGATCACTTCCTTGCCCTGGTGGTGCACCTTGACGGCCGGCGGATCGACGTAGCCGCGGCGGATCTCGGCGATGTCGCCGAGCTTGATCTGGTTGCCCGAGCTGCCGCGGATCGGCATCTCGCGCAGCTGCTCGACGCTGGTGAACTGGCCGCCCACGCGCACCTGCACCACGTCCAGCGGCGACTGGATCGTGCCAGCGCTCTCTACCGCGTTCTGCGAGCCGAGCTGGGCCAGCACGGCGTTGAAGTCGAGCCCCAGCTGGGCCAGGCGCTTCTGCGAGATCTCGATAAAGACCTTTTCGTCCTGCACGCCGAACTGGTCGACCTTGGCCACGTCCTTCACGCGCAGCAGCTGCTGGCGCACGTCGTCGGCCAGCGTCTTGAGCTCGGCGTAGCTGAAGCCTTCGCTTTCCAGTGCGTAGATCACGCCGTAGACGTCGCCGAAGTCATCATTGAAGAACGGCCCCTGCACGCCCGCGGGCAAGGTGCCGCGCATGTCGCCGATCTTCTTGCGCACCGTGTACCAGACGTTGGCCACCTCGGCGGCCTTCGACGAATCCTTGATCTGGAAAATGATCTGCGACTCGCCGGGCTTGGAGTAGCTGCGGATCTTGTCGGCGTACGGCGCTTCCTGCAGCGTGCGCTCCAGCTTGTCGGTGACCTGCTCGGCCACCTGCTGTGCGGTCGCGCCGGGCCAGTAGGTGCGCACCACCATGGCGCGGAAGGTGAACGGCGGGTCTTCGTCCTGGCCGAGCTGGAAGTACGCGAAGGCGCCCAGCACCATCAGCACCACCATCAGGTAGCGCGTGAGCGGCGCGTGGTCCAGCGCCCATTTGGAAAGATTGAAGCCGGGCGACTTGTACTCGGACGCCGGGGCTGTCGCAGGGGTTGCGGGGGTCGCTGGGCCTTCCGTCATTTGGCGGCACCCGTTGCGATCTCCTTCTTCGTCGCGGCCACGGCCTCGACGGCCTGCTGCTTCGCCTGCGCCTGTTGCTGGCCATTGGCGGCGGCCGCCATGGCCTCCTTCGACTGGTAGATGGTGACCTTCTGCCCCGGCGACAGCACGTGCACGCCCGCGGCCACGACCATCATCCCGGTCGACAGGCCCGAGCCGATCACCGCCTCATTGCCGTCGGCCGTGACCACCTGCACCGGCTGCGAGCGCACGGTCATGCTGTCCTTGTCGAGCACCCAGACCGCCGAACCCTTGCCTTCCTGGCGCAGTGCGCTGGTCGGCAGCTTGATCACCGCCACGTCGGTGCGCGCCAGCGCCTGCGGCCTGGCGTAGACCGTGGCGCCGAGCGCCGGCGAGGTCGCGGCGTCGATCGACACCTTGACCGAATAGGTGCGCGTGACCGCGTCGGCGCTGGCCGCCACTTCGCGCACCTGGCCCTGCAGCACCTCGCCGCCGGACCAGCCGCGCACCGCGACCGGCGAGCCGGGCTTGATCAGCGCGGCGCGGTCTTCAGGCACCGCGAACACCACGTCGCGTGCGCCGTCCTGGGCGATGCGCACGACCGGCGTGCCGGCCTGCACCACCTGGCCCGGCTCGGCCTCGATGGCCGTGATGACGCCCGCCACGTCGGCCACCAGCGTCGTGTAGCTGGCCTGGTTGCCTTGCGAGGCCAGTTGCGCCTGCGCCTGTTCGAGCTGGGCCTGGGCGGCCTTCCAGGTGGTTTCGCGGCGTTCCAGTTCGGCGCCGCTGATGAAGTTCTGCGATCGCAGCTCGGTGTAGCGCTTCAGGTCGGCGGCCGCGAGGTCGCGGTTGGTCAGCGCGGCGGCCTGCTGGGCGCGGGCGGCCTCGGCGGCCAGGCGGTAGTCCTGCGGATCGAGCTGCGCCAAGACCTGGCCGGCCTGCACATGCTGGCCCAGTTCGGCCTGGCGGCGGATGATCTTGCCCGCCACCCGGAAGCCCAGGCGCGATTCGACCCGGGCCCGCACCTCGGCCGAGAACTCGGGCTGGGCGTCGTAGTCGCTGGTGCCGACGGTCACGAACTTGACCGCCCTCACGGGCTCCTGGGCAGGCGGTTTCGGCGAACAGCCGGCCAGAAAGATGGCGGGAAGCAGCAGCCAGGCGGCGCTGCGGGCACGGAGTGAGGCGGCGGAGGCGGTCATGAGACACCCAAGAAGAGAGGAACCGGGCCATTAATGACCCACCGGTTAGTAATCTAGGGTAAACGTTAAACAGTGTCAATGACCCGCGGGTCAGTTGACCATGTCGACAGCAATGTCTGCGCTAGGTTCTCTGCCCCATTTCGACCAACCGGTTATCAGGAAGCTCGAAGTAATCGGATGCCCGGCCCGCGTTGCGCTGCAGCCAGCCGAACAGCACCCGTCGCACCGGGTTCATGCCCGGCAGGTTCTCCTCGCCCACCGAGGCGCGGGAGACGAAGTACGAGGTCTTCATCGAGTCGATGGCCAGGGTCTTCTGATAGGCCAGGATGCGGATGAACTCGGGCACGTCGGCCCGCTCCATGAAGCCGTGGCGCGCGGTGACCACCCAGATGCCGTCCATCAGCTGCTCGGCCTCGATGCGCAGGCGCGCGTCCACGCGCGGCGTGTCGCACGAGAGCACGCGCAGCACGATCACCTGCTCGTGCAGCACCTGGTTGTGCTTGAGGTTGTGCAGCAGCGCGTGCGGCACCGCCGTGGCGTCGGGATTCAGGAACACGGCCGTGCCGCTCACCCGGTGCGGCATGTTCAGCGCCAGCGACTCGACGAAGGGGCGCAGCGGCAGGCTGTCGGCCGCCGCCGCTTCCAGGCCCAGGCGCCGGCCCTTGGCCCAGGTGGTGAACAGCACCATCACCCCCGCCGCCACCGCCAGCGTGAGCCAGCCACCCTCGGCCACCTTCAGGCTGTTGGACACCACGAAGGTCAGGTCGACCGCCGCGAAGGCCGCCACGCCGACCACCACCGCCACCTTGTTCCAGCGCCACAGGCCCCAGGCCACGATGCCGGCCAGCAATGTGGTCGTCACCATCGTGATCGACACCGCGATGCCATACGCCGCCGACAGCGCGCCCGAACTGCGGAAGCCCAGCACCAGCAGCAGCACGCCGACCATCAGCAACCAGTTGACGGCTGGCACGTAGATCTGCCCGATGGCCGTGCCCGAGGTCTGCACCACGCGCATGCGCGGCAGGTAGCCCATGCGCATCGCCTGCGCGGTGAGCGAAAAGGCGCCCGAGATCACCGCCTGCGACGCGATCACCGTGGCCATGGCGGCCAGCACCACCATCGGCAGCACGCCCCACGAGGGAAAGAGCCGGAAGAACGGGTTGTCGATGGCCGCCGGGTTCGCCAGCACCAGCGCGCCCTGCCCGAAGTAGTTGAGCACCAGCCCCGGCAGCGCGATGAAGAGCCACGCGAGACGGATCGGCCTGGCGCCGAAGTGCCCCATGTCGGCATACAGCGCCTCGCCGCCCGTGAACGCCAGGAACACCGCGCCCAGCACGGCCAGCGACTGCGCCCGGTGCTCGACCAGGAAGCCCACCGCCCGGCGCGGGTCGAGCGCCGCCAGCACCTGCGGCTGCTGCAGCACCTGCCACAGCCCCGCCACGCCCAGCACCAGGAACCACAGCAGCATCACCGGCCCGAAGATCTTGCCGACCACGCCCGTGCCCTTCTTCTGCACCATGAACAGCCCGACGAGGATCGCCAACGTGATCGGGATCACCACCCGCTGCAGCACCGGCGCCTGCACCTCCAGGCCCTCGACCGCCGACAGCACCGAGATCGCCGGCGTGATGAGGCTGTCGCCATAGAACATGGCCGCGCCCACCAGGCCCAAAAACCCGATTCCGCGCCACACCCAGGGCCGGGTCTTCGGGCCGGAAACGGCGTTGCGCGCCAGCGCCTGCAGCGCCAGGATGCCGCCCTCGCCATCGTGATCGGCGCGCAGCACGAACACCACGTACTTGAGCGTCACCACGAACATCAGGCCCCAGAAGATCAGCGAGAGCAGGCCCAGCACCGCGTCGGGCGAGAACGGCACGCCGTGCTCGGGGTTCATCGTCTCCTTGAAGGCGTACAGCGGCGAGGTGCCGATGTCGCCGAAGACGACGCCCAGCGCCGCGATCATCAGCCCCGGCCCGGCCGGATGTGCGGTGTCGCCCGAAGCGGGAAGCGCAGTCCCGGAAGCCGCGGCAGTTGCTTTCATCGTCATGGGCGAAAGAGAGATGGAAAGTGGCGACGCCACGAGCATAGTGCCCGGACATGACGTCGCCGACAATCGTGGCGTGTCCGCCACTCCTCCTGCCAATCCTCGTCATGCCGCCGCGCCGGCCCATTACGAAAACTTCCCCGTGGCCTCGTGGCTGTGCCCGCCGCACCTGCGCCCGCCGATCGCCGCGATCTACCACTTTGCCCGCACCGCCGACGACATCGCCGACGAAGGCGACGCCTCGCCCGATGCGCGCCTGGCCGAGCTGCGCGCCTACCGCGAGGAACTGGCCGCCGCCGCGCGCGGCGAAGCGCTGCCCGACTCGCGCTGGCCCCACGTGTTCGGTCCGCTGGCCTGGGCCATCACCGAGTACCGCCTGCCCGAAGACCTGCTCGCCGACCTGCTCAGCGCCTTCATGCAGGACATCGAGAAGACCCGCGACCGCGGCACCTACGCCGACCGCGCCGAGCTGCTCGACTACTGCCGCCGCTCCGCCAATCCGGTCGGCCGGCTGCTGCTGCACCTGTACGGCGTGACCGATGCGCAGGCGCTGGCCCAGAGCGACGCCATCTGCAGCGCGCTGCAGCTCATCAACTTCTGGCAGGACCCGAGCGTCGACCTGCCGCGCGGGCGCTTCTACTTTCCGCGCACCGACTGCGCGCGGCGCGGGCTGACGTCTGAGCATTTCAAGGTCTTCGAACCGCTGTCTTCCGCGCCGCCGCCGCAGGAAGCTATCAATCTGATAGCAGTGGTGGCCTTCTGGGCCCGCGAGCTCATGACCGAGGGCGCCCCGCTCGTGCACCGCCTGCCGGGCCGCGTGGGCTGGGAGCTGCGCCTGGTCGTGCAGGGCGGCCTGCGCATCCTCGACAAGATCGAGGACCTGGGCTTCGACACCTTCACGCAGCGCCCCACCGTCGGCAAGGCCGACGCGCCCGTGCTGCTCTGGAAGGCATGGCGGATGCGGAGACAATCACGGCCCATGAAAGCAGCGCCTCCCCGATGAATCCCGAGCAATACGTGCAAGACAAGGCCGCCGCTTCGGGCAGCAGTTTCTATTACGCCTTCCTGTTCCTGCCCAAGCCGCGGCGCGCCGCGATCACGGCCTTTTATGCCTTCTGCCGCGAGGTCGACGACGTGGTGGACGAGGTCTCCGACCCCGGCGTGGCTGCCACCAAGCTCGCCTGGTGGCGCACCGAGGTCGCCCAGGCTTTTGCCGGCACGCCGCGCCACCCGGTCATGCAGGCGCTCATGCCGCATGCCGCCACCTACGGCATTGAGGCGCGCCAGCTCAACGAGGTGATCGACGGTTGCCAGATGGACCTGGACCAGACCCGCTACCTCGACTTCCCCGGCCTCGCGCGCTACTGCCATCTGGTGGCCGGCGTGGTCGGCGAGGTGGCGGCGCGCATCTTCGGCCAGACCGATCCGCAGACCACCGCCTACGCCCACAAGCTCGGCCTGGCGCTGCAGCTGACCAACATCCTGCGCGACGTCGGCGAAGACGCGCTGCGCGGTCGCATCTACCTGCCCGTCAACGAGCTGCAGCAGTTCGACGTGAAGGCGCACGAAATTCTCAACCGCGTGCACTCCGACCGTTTTGTCGCGCTCATGAAGTTCCAGGCCCAGCGCGCCCACGCCGCCTACGACGAGGCACTGGCCCTGCTGCCGCTGGCCGACCGCCGCACCCAGAAGCCCGGCCTGATGATGGCCAGCATCTACCGCACGCTGCTGCGCGAGATCGAGCGCGACGACTTCCAGGTGTTGAACCAGCGCATCAGCCTGACGCCCGTGCGCAAGTTCTGGCTGGCCTGGAAAGTCCAGGCGCTGGGCCGGATATGACGCCCCACCCTTCGTGCCCATGAGGCTCGCCGTCATCGGCGCCGGCTGGGCCGGCCTGGCCTGCGCCGTCGAGGCCACGCGCCTCGGGCACGCCGTCACCCTGTTCGAAGCCGCGCCGATGGCCGGCGGGCGGGCGCGGCGGGTCGATCACATGCACGGCATGGCGCTCGACAACGGCCAGCACATCCTGATCGGCGCCTACACCGCCACGCTGGCGCTCATGCGCGACGTGGGGGTCGATGTCGACACCGCCTTGCAGCGCCTGCCGCTGTCGCTGCGCTTTGCCGACGGCGGCGGGCTGCAGCTGCCCGCGGACCGGCCGCCGCCGCTCGACCTGCTCATCGGCATCTTCACCGCGCGCGGCTGGACGTGGCGCGACAAGGCCGCGCTGCTGGCCACCGCCGTGCGCTGGCGCCTCGCGGGCTTTCGCTGCGCGCCCGGCACCAGCGTCGCCACGCTGTGCGCCGGCCTCACGCCGCGCGTGATGCACGAACTCATCGAGCCGCTGTGCGTCTCGGCGCTCAACACGCCCGTGCCGCAATCGAGCGGCCAGGTGTTCCTGCGCGTGCTGCACGATGCGCTGTTCAGCGGGCGCGGCGGCGCCGACCTGCTGCTGCCGCGCGTGGACCTCGGCGCCCTGCTGCCCGATGCCGCGCTGGCGTGGCTCGCCCGGCACGGCGCCACCGCACGCATCGGCCACCGCGTGCGCGCCATCGCGCCCGAGGGCGACCGGTGGCGCGCCGATGACGAGGTCTTCGACCAGGCCGTGCTGGCCTGCGCGCCCTGGGACGCCGCGCGCCTCGTGCGTGCCACCGGCCTGCCGGCCGCTTCGCGCTGGTGCAATGTCACCGAATCGCTGCGCTTCGAGGCGATTGCCACGGTCTACGTGCGCGGCGCCGCGCCGCTGGCCGAGCCGATGCTCGCGCTGCGCAGCCAGCCGGGCAGCGCGCCGGCCCAGTTCGTGTTCGATCGCGGCCAGCTCGGCGGACCAGAAGGCGTGCTCGCCTTCGTCGTGAGCGCCAACGAGACGCCGCGCGAGACGCTCGAGAAACAGGTGCTCGCACAAGCCGGCGCGCAGCTCGGGCAACCCGGGCTCACGCCGATCCAGACCGTGGTCGAAAAACGCGCCACCTTCGCCTGCACGCCCGGCCTGGCCCGCCCGCCGGCCGCCATCGCGCCGGGGCTGCAGGCCTGCGGCGACTACACCGAAGGCCCTTATCCCGCCACGCTCGAAGGCGCGGTCCTCAACGGACTGGCCGTCGCGCGCGCACTTGCCACCCCATGACAACGACCCTGCGTTACCTCGATTTCGACTACAGCGAAGACACCGAAGACCACGGCACCTTCGACGCCATGGCCTCGACCCCGCCCGAGCGCACGCCCGAGGTGGAAGCCGAGATCGCGCAAGTGCTGGCCTGGGCCGAGGCCACCTTCCCCGGTGCGCGCGGCGCGCTCGACGACGGTGCGGTGTGGGACTGCGACGTGCAGCGCACGCGGGAAGACAACCCGCGCCTGGACACCCTCACGCTCTCGCTCAGCGGCACCGCCGATTTCTGCGCGGCGCTGCGCGAGCGTTTCGGGCTCGACTGAAGAAAGTCTGCGGCCTTTTCAGGCCGTCTTGTTGCGCAAGCGCAGCAGGCTCAACCCCAGCAGCACGAAAGCACCGCCCGACACGCGGTTGAACAGCTGCGCGCGCTTCGGGTTCGCGAACTGCTTCTTCAGCAGGCGCGCCAGCAGCACGTAGGAGCCATGCGCCAGCACCGAGCCGGCCGCGAAGGTCGTGGTGAGCACGGCGAACTGCGTGAGGATCGGCGCGTCGTGCGTGAGGAACTGCGGGAACAGCGCCGAGAAGAACAGGATGCCCTTCGGGTTGGTCAGCGCCACCGTCACGCCATGCCCGAACAGCCGGCGCGCGGAACGCGAAGGCGCCGGCGCGGCCGACGGCTGCAGCTCGGCGAACACGCTCGTGCGGCTGCGCCACTGCCGGATACCCAGGTACACGAGGTAGCCCGCACCCGCCACCTTCAGCACCATGAAGGCCGTGGCCGAGGTGTTGAGCACCACGCCCAGCCCGCCCATCGCGGCGGCTGAGACCAGGAAGAGCCCGCAGGCGTTGCCCAGCGAGCTGATCATCGCGCGGCGCGGGCCGACGGAGATGGCATTGGAGACCGCGAGCAGCACGGCCGGGCCGGGCGTGAAGGCGACGACCAGGGTCACGCCGCAAAAGAGGAGCCAGGTGGAGAGATGCATGGAAGGAAATTCGCGCGAAAGCAATGAAAGGAGGCCGTCGCAAAACTATAGTCCGGGCAGCCGCGCGCCGCTCGGGCCGCGCCGATAGTCCCCTGACATTCCTCACCCATGATCACCTGCTACCTGCGCTACATCGTCGATCCCTTCAAGCTCAAGGAATTCGAGCACTACGGCAAGCTCTGGATTCCGCTGGTCGAGAAGTTCGGCGGCCAGCACCACGGCTACTTCCTGCCGTCCGAAGGCGCCAACAACGTGGCGCTGGCGATGTTCAGCTTCCCGAGCCTGGCCGCGTACGAAACCTACCGCGCCGACTCGATGCAGGACGCCGACTGCCAGGCCGCCTTCCGCTACGCGGAGGAAACGCGCTGCATCGTCAGCTACGAACGTAGCTTCTTCCGGCCGGTGTTCCGCTGACCTTCAAGCGCCCAGCGCGATGCACAGCGCGTGCAGGTTGGGCACGATCAGCTGCGGACGCGCGCCGTGCTCCCACGGGCGCTCGTCGCGCACCAGCCACGCGGCCTGCATGCCGGCGTTGAGCGCGCCCACCACGTCGAGCGCAGCGTCGTCGCCCACGTGCAGCACGTCTTTCGGCAGCAGGCCGACCGAGGCCGCCGCGGCACGGAAGATCGGCGCGTGCGGCTTGCCGCTGCCGAAGGCGCGCGCATTGAAGGCGGTGCGGAACCACCGGCCGACGCCGGTCTTGTGGATGTCGGCGTTGCCGTTCGACACCGCCACCAGTGGGTAGCGCTCGCTGAGCCACTTCAGCGCCGGCAGCGCGTCGTCGTACAGCGTGACGCGCTGGCGCTCTTCGAAGAAGGCATCGAAGGCCGGGTCGGCCAGCGCCGGGTCTTCGCCCGCGCGCACGAGCGCCGTGCGGATCGACTCGCGGCGCAGCGCGCTCAGGTCGTGTGCGAGGTCGGAGCGCTCCTTGGCGGTGGCTTCGCGCAGCTCGCGCAGCACGCCCGGCGTGAGCAGCAGCGAGGCCGTCTTGGGCGCCTCGCGCAGCAGCCATTCGTGGAGCACGCGCTCGGCACGCTCGATGGTCGGCCAGATCGGCCACAGGGTGTCGTCCAGGTCGAGCGTGATCGCCGAGATGCGCGAGATGTCGAGCGGCGTGGCGCCGCCGGGCGCAGGGGAAGCGGAATTCATACCTGAGAATATCGCATGCCTCTCGCCTCCGATGACCGCAAGAACGACCGCACCGCCGTGCTCTGGTGCAACCTGGGTTCGCCCGATGCCCCCACCGCCGCCGCAGTGCGCCCCTACCTCGCCGACTTCCTGGGCGACCCGCGCGTGGTCGAGATTCCCAGGGCGCTGTGGGCGCTGATCCTGCACGGCATCATCCTGCGCACGCGGCCCGCGAAGTCGGCCGCGAAGTACGCCAGCATCTGGCTGCCCGAAGGCTCGCCGCTCAAGGTCTGGACACAGAAGCAGGCCACCCTGCTGGCCGGCTGGCTCGGCGAACGCGGCCACCGCGTGACGGTGCGCGACGCGATGCGCTACGCCAACCCGTCGATCGCCTCGCGGCTCGATGCGCTGCAGGCCGAAGGCGCCACGCGCGTGCTGGTGCTGCAGGCCTACCCGCAGTACTCGGCCACCACCACGGCCAGCGTGATCGACGCCGTGAACGCCTGGAGCCGCCGCCAGCGCCGCGTGCCCGAGTTCCGCTTCGTCAACCAGTACCACGACGACCCCGCCTACATCGAGGCGCTTGCGCAAGGCATCGAGAAGCACTGGAAGACCGAAGGCCGCGGCGAGCTGCTGGTGATGAGCTTCCACGGCATTCCCGCGCGCAACATCGCGCTGGGCGATCCCTACGAGGCGCAGTGCCTCGAGACCGCGCGCCTGCTCGCGGCACGGCTGGGCCTGGCGTCCACGCAGTACCGCACGACCTTTCAGTCGCGCTTCGGCCGCGCCAAGTGGCTGGAGCCCTACACCGAGCCGACCCTGCGCGAACTCGGCGCCAGCGGTGTGAAGCACGTCGACGTGGTGTGCCCGGGCTTTCCGGCCGACTGCCTCGAGACGCTCGAAGAGATCGCCATGGAAGGCCGCGAAGCCTTCCTGCACGCGGGCGGCGAGCGCTTCGGCTACATCCCCTGCCTCAACGACAGCCCGGCGTGGATCACCGCGCTCGCGGGCATCGCCGAACGCCACCTGGCGGGCTGGCCCACCCGACCCGACGCGACCACGCCATGAAGAAAGACCTGCACGAAGCCAACCGCCAGTCGTGGAACGCCGCAACGGTGGCGCACAACAGCCACAAGGGCGACCAGGCCGCCTTCTTCCGCGCGGGCGGCTCGACACTGTTCCCCGAGGAAAGCGCCTTGCTCGGCGACGTGGAGGGCCTCTCGGTGCTGCACCTGCAGTGCAACGCGGGCCAGGACAGCCTGAGCATCGCGCGCCGCGGCGCCCGCGTGACCGGCGTCGACATCTCCGACGAGGCCATCGACTTCGCCACCCGCCTCTCGGCCGAGTCGGGCGTTGCGGCGCGCTTCGAGCGCGCGGACGTCTACGACTACTTCGAGGCCGCCGCCGCACGCGGCGAGCGCCACGACCTCGTGTTCTGCTCGTACGGCACGCTGTGCTGGCTGTCCGACATCGGCGCCTGGGCGCGCGGCGTGGCGCAGTTGCTCAAGCCCGGCGGTCGCTTCGTGATCGTCGAGTTCCACCCGTTCGCGCTGGTGTTCGATCCGCAGTGGAAGTTCCACTACGACTACTTCAACGACGCGCCCGTGCCCGAGGAAGGCGTGGGCGACTACGTGGCCGAATCGGGCGACGGCCTCGTGCCCGACGACCGGCCGGTGCCCGGCGTGCAAGGATTTCGCAACCCGCACCCGAGCTTCGAATTCACCTGGGGCGTGGGCCAGGTGACGACCGCGCTCGCGCAGGCGGGCCTGGCCATCGAGCGCTTCGAGGAGTACCCGTACACCAACGGCTGGAAGCCCTTCGAAGGCATGCGCGAACTCGGCGGACGGCGCATGGCCCCGCCCGAAGGCATGCCGCGCATTCCGCTGATGTACGCGCTGGCGGCCCGCCGCGCCTGAGCGAACTCAGAAGCGGCCGAGGTAGTCCAGCTTGCCGATGGGCACGCCCTTGTGGCGCAGCACGTCGTAGGCGGTGGTCACGTGGAAGAAGAAATTCGGCAGCGCGAACTGCAGCAGGTAGCGCTGCGCTGTGAAGTGCGCCTCGCCTTCGCGCGCCTTGATGGTCACGGGGCGTTCTTCGTGGCCGTCGATGAGCGTGCGGTCCACGCCGGCCAGGAAATCCTGCGTCTTCACGATGCGCGCCAGCAGGTCGTCCCAGGTCTTTTCCTCGTCGGGAAAGCTCGGCGCCGTGATGCCCGCGATGCGCGCCGTGCCCAGCTTCGAGGCGTCGCTCGCGCGCTGGATCTGGCCGGCCAGCGTGAGCATGTCGGGCGCGAGGCGCGCGTCGACCAGCGTCGCCGGGTCGATGCCCTGGGCCTTCGCATGCGCGAGGCCCTTGTCGAGCAGGTGGGTGAGTTGCCCGAGTCCGCGGATGAAAACCGGCACGGACAGGTCGTACATCGAGAGGGCCATGGCGAGGTGATCTTGGAGTTGAAGTCGGCGCGATTGTGATCGCGCCGCACCCTCAACGACCGGCCGCGCGGATAAACCCCTCGATCGGGTCCAGTTGTTCCGCCACGTTGAGCGCGGGCGCATGGCCGCAGCCCTGCACCTCGATCACCTGCAGACGCCCGGCCGCGCCCGGCCCGCGCCGGTGCATCTCGTCGATCACCTCGGGCAGCACCAGGTCGGACTCGGCGCCGCGCAGGCACAGCACCGGCGCCTCGATCACGTCGTAGTGCGGCCAGATCAGGTAGTCGTTGTCGTGCGCGCTGAACTGCCTGACCATGGCCGGGTCGTAGTGCGGCGTGACGCGGCCGTCGGCCAGGCGGCGCGTGGAGCTTTCGGTCAGCCGGCGCCACTGCGCGTCGCTGAGCCAGCCATAGGGCTTGTAGACCGTGCGGAAGAAGGCCTCGAGCTCGGCCACCGTGGCAAAGGCCGGCGGGTCGCCGGCATAGGCGCGGATGCGCTCGATGGCGGCCTGCGCGAGCTGCGGTGCGTTGTCGTTGAGCGTGAGGCTGGCGATGCGCGCCTTCATGCGCGGCTCGAACAGGCCCGACGCGCAGACCGTGCCGATCGCGCCGCCCATCGAGGTGCCCACCCAGTGCACGCGGCCCAGCCGCAGCTCGTCGCACAGCGCGTTGGCCAGCCGCGCATAGAACGCGAGCGTGTATTCCTCGTCGGGCGCCGGGCTCCACTGGCTCAGGCCGCGCCCGAGGGTGTCGGGGCAGATCACGCGAAAGCCGCGCGCCGCGAAGTGCTGCGCCAGCTCGTCCATGTCGCGGCTGGTGCGCGCCAGGCCGTGCCAGGCGATGACGACGGGGGCGTTGGCGGGGCCCCAGTCGAGCCAGTGGATCTCACGCCCTGCGAGTTGCGCGTAGTGCGATGTCGGCGTCATGGTGCTGTTGTTCTTGCCGTCGCTCATTTCGCCGCCCTCGCCCGCAGCTTGCCGACGATGCCGGTCGGGAAGTAGTACACCGACAGCACGAACAGCACGCCCAGCCACAGCAGCCAGCGGTCGGGCGACAGCAGCGCCGCGAGCCACGGCAGGCCGCTGGCCGCCTCGTTGCCCAGGCGCAGCAGGTCCTGCAGGTAGCTCTGTGCCACCACGAACAGCACCGCGCCGATGGCCGCGCCGTAGATCGTGCCCATGCCGCCGATCACCACGATGAGCAGCACGTCGATCATGATCTCGAAGCTCAGCGAGGTGTCGGGCCCGTTGTAGCGCAGCCAGATGGCGAGCATCGCGCCGGCCAGCGTGGCGAACAGCGCCGACAGCACGGCGGCCGTGGTGCGGTACACCACCACGCGGTAGCCGATGGCCTCGGCGCGGAACTCGTTCTCGCGGATGGCCTGCAGCACGCGGCCGAAGGGCGAGTTCACGATGCGCAGCATCGCCAGCACCAGCACCACCGCCGCCACGAACAGCAGGTAGTAGCACAGCAGGCGCCCGTCGAGCGAGACGCCGAGGAAGGGCTCTTCGGCGAACTCGAAGCTCGGCGAGATCAGCTCGGGCAGCTTGAAGGTCAGGCCGTCCTCGCCGCCGGTGAAGTCCGACAGCTGCGAGGCCAGCGTCTGGAACGCCGAGGCCACAGCCAGCGTGATCATCGCGAAGAAGATCGCCCGCACCCGCAGCGAGAACAGGCCGATGGCCAGCGAGAGCACGAGCGAGATCGCGAGCGACGCGCCCAGCCCCACCAGCACCGCACCCCAGTTGGGCCCGAGCCGCGAGGCCGAGATGGCGATGCCGTAGGCGCCGATGCCGAAGAACATCGTGTGCGCGAAGCTCACGATGCCGGTGTAGCCCAAGAGCAGGTCGAAGCTGGCGACCAGCACCACGAACACCAGGATCTTGGCCGCGACGCTGAGCGCCTTCACGCCCGGGAACAGGAACGGCGCGAAGGCCAGCGCCAGGAACAGGGCCAGCAGCAGCAGCGCCAGCAGGCGGCTGCGCGGCATGTCGTTGGAAAGAAGTCGTTTCAGGAACATGACGGCTTTCTCCTCAACGGTTCGCCACGGGGTACACGCCTTGCGGGCGCCACAGCAGCACGGCCACCATGAGGAAGATGCTCGCGAACTGCGTGAGCGTGGGCAGCAGGAAGCCGATGTAGTTGGTCATGAGCCCCACCAGCAGCGCGCCGAGCAGCGCCCCGCCGGTCGAGCCCAGCCCGCCGATGATGATCACGATGAAGATCAGCACGTTGACCTGCGCGCCCATCTGCGGCACGAGGTTCTGCTGGAACAGGCCCCACATCACGCCGCCTAGGCCGGCCAGCGCGCTGCCCACCACGAACACGCCCACGAACAGGCGCCCGATGCGGTAGCCCAGCGACTCGACCATCTCGCGGTCCTGCACGCCGGCGCGGATCAAGAGGCCGATCTTGGTGCGGCCCAGCGTCCAGGCCAGCACGCCGAACACCACCACGCCCACGGCCACCGCGAGCAGGCGGTACTTGCTGATGGCGGCATCGCCCACCAGCAGCGAGCCGCGCAGCGCCTCGGGCAGCGGCAGCGGAATCTGCGCCGGGCCCCAGATCACCTTGATGAGCTCCTCGCCGATGATCATGCCGCCCATCGTGATGAGGATCTGCTTCAGGTGCTGGCCGTACACCGGCCGCACGATGAAGCGCTCGAAGGCCAGGCCGATGGCGCCGGCCACCGCCATCGCGGCCAGCATGGCCGGGAACACCGCCACGAGGTTGCGCCACAGCTCGCCCGAGCCGGTCCAGTCGCCCATGAGGCCGAGCACGCTGCTGGCCACGAAGGCGCCCAGCGCAATGAACACGCCGTGGCCGAAGTTCAGCACGTCCATCAGGCCGAACACCAGCGTGAGGCCCGAGGCGATGATGAAGATGATCATGCCCATCGCCAGCCCCGCCACCGTGAGCGTGAGCCAGGTCGAGACCGAGCCCGTGAGCGGCAGCGCGACGAGCGCGAGGATGGGGGCAAGAAGCAGAGGCTTCCAGTCGAAGTCGAGTTTCATAGGGCGAGTCCGAGCAGCGATTGCTGCAGTTGCGCATCGGCGGAGAACGCGGCCATCGAGCCGCTGTGCACCACGCGGCCGTTGTCCATCACCGCGACGGTGTCGCCCAGGCGCTGGGCGAAGTGGATGTTCTGTTCGACCAGCAGGATCGTCACGCCGCTGCGTTTGAGCTCGCCGAAGGCCTCGATCATGTTGTTGATCATCACGGGCGCCAGGCCCTTGCTGGGCTCGTCGATGATGAGCAGCTGGCGCGGCTCGACGATGGCGCGCGACACGGCCAGCATCTGCTTCTGTCCGCCCGACAGCTTGCCGGCCGGGTGGTTCCAGAATTTCTCGACCGCGGGGAAGAGCTTGAAGATCCACTTCAGGCGCGTGTCGTCGATGGCGTCGGCGTTCTTGGCGCCGCGCGCGGCCAGCACCATGTTCTCCTTCACCGTGAGGTCGGAGAAGATGCCCATGTTCTCGGGCACGTAGGCCACGCCGAGCTCAGCGATCTGAGGCGTGTGCAGGGCCGTGATGTCCTTGCCGGCGAACTGCACCCTGCCCTGCGACGCATGCCACAGGCCCATGATGGTGCGCAGCGTGGTGGTCTTGCCCGCGCCGTTGCGGCCCAGCAGCATGGTGAGCTGGCCCTTGGGCACGGCCAGGTCGACGCCGTGCAGGATGTGGTACGCCCCGATGTGCGTCTGCACGCCTTCCAGGGTCAGCAAATTTTCGGTGCTCATGCGGCCTCCTTCGCGATGCCCAGGTAGGCCTCCTGCACCACCGGCGAGGCGATCACCTCGGCCGGCTCGCCGTCGGCCACGAGCGTGCCGTTGTGCAGCACGATGATGCGGTCCGCGAGTTCGCGCACCACGTCCATCTTGTGTTCGACCAGGAGGATGGTCTTGGTCTTGTCCTGCTTGAGCTTGCGGATCAGGTCGAGGATGACGGGCGCCTCGGCCGCATGCATGCCGGCCGTGGGCTCGTCGAACATGAAGACCTTGGGTTCGAGCGCCATCAGCAGCGCCACCTCGAGCTTGCGCTGGTCGCCGTGCGGCAGGCTGGCCACCGTGGCGTGGGCGCGCGGCTCCAGCGCCACGTCGGCCAGGATCTGCTCGGCGCGCTCGGTCAGCGCCTTGTGATCGCTCCAGATGCTCCACAGGTTGAGCCCGTGGCGGTGCGCGCCGGCGCGCGTGGCCTGCACCGCGAGCCGCACGTTCTCCAGCACCGTGAGGTTCGGGAACAGGTTGGTGAGCTGGAACGCGCGCCCCAGCCCGGCGTGCGTGCGCGCCGACGGCGACAGGTGCGACAACGGTTGCCCGTCGAGCGACACCGTGCCGGCCGTGACCTTGAGCTGCCCGGAGATCAGGTTGAAGTAAGTGGTCTTGCCCGCGCCGTTGGGGCCGACGATGGCCGTCAGCGTGCCTGGCGCGAATGCGCAGCTCACGCTGTTGACGGCCACGTGCCCTCCGAAGCGGATGGTCAGATCCCGGGTCTCAAGCATTGTGGAAAGGTCCTTGCGAATCGAAAAAATCAGCGATGGGTGAGCGGCCTCAACAGGTGCCGATCACGTAGTAGTTGGTGCCCGTCTGCTTCAGCGTGGTCATGGCGTAGATGTTCCACAGGCCCATCGACTGGCCCGAGCCGTTGGCATAGGTCAGGCCCCACAGCGCATAGGCGCGCCCGGCCATGGTGTGCGCGTAGTTGCTCGCGGTGTAGCAGGTTCCGCCGCCGCCCGGGCCCGCCGTGGTCGCGCCCGTGGCGGCCGCCGACATCGCGCCTTCGACGTTGCTCGCGTTCAGCGCGGCCACGGTCCAGCTGTAGCTGGTCGACGCGGCCAGGCCGGTGTCGGTGTAGCTGGTGCCGGCCACCGGCGAAGCGTTGACCTTGCTGCCGCCGCGGTACACGTTGTAGCCCGAAGCGCCCGAGACGCCGGCCCAGCCGATCACCATGCTGCTGCTGGTCGCGCCCGAGGTGCCCACGCCGGTGGGCGCCGGCAGCCCGCCGCCGCCGGCCGAACCGGTGACGCGGTCGATCATGGCCTTCATGGCCGCCATCTGCGGGCCCGATTTCTTGGCGTAGTTGGCGCTGTCGTAGCCCCACCAGTCCCAGCAGCTGTTGGTGGCCGCGGTGCTGGTCTGCGGGTAGATCAGGATGATGTTGTTGGTGTCGGCCCAGCGGTTGTAGCCCGTCTTCTTGACGTACTGGTCGCTCACGTCCGTGTAGTTCTGCTTGCAGCCGTGCAGCACCAGGTGCACGCGGCACGAGGTGGTGGTGCAGGCCTGCGGCACGTAGAGCCAGCCGGTGGCGGCCACGCCGTGGCCGGAGACGAACTCCGACTGGTTGAACTCGGTGAAGGTGCCGCCCAGCGCGCCGTTGTTGCGCGGGTTCAGCGGACCGTACAGCTGCGTGAGGATCTCGCCCGCGAGGTCGAAGCCGCAGTTGTTGATGTACGGCGCGGCCGTGGTGCTGCAGGCGCCGCCGTAGTCGTCGGTGACCATCGCGTGGCCTGCGCCGAGGTTGTTCTTGTAGACCGTGTTGGCGGCCGGCACGAAGCTCTGGTAGTACGTCTTCAGGTCGTCCATCACCGGCTGCTTGACGGTGTTGTCCGAGGTGCCCGAGAACAGGTAGACCTTGGAGTTGCTGAGGTTCGACACCGGGTCGATCGCACCGCTGGCGGCCCAGCTGTTGGTGGTGCTCACGAGCGTGGAGACCGGGATGCTGGTGCTGTGCGTCATGCAGCGCCCGGTGGCGTTGAGCACCGAGCCTTCGGCGCAGTAGTACGGACCGCCGGCGACCACGCCCGCGCCGCGCTTGAAGGTGGCCGAGTAGGCCACGTGCAGCTGCACCGCCATGAAGCCGCCGGCCGACAGGCCGGACACGCTCACCTCCGCCGGGTTGGCGCCCAGTGCCGGCAGCGGCACGGCCGCCGTCGCGGCCTGCGCCGCCGCTGTGATCACCGCTGCTGCGGCAAACCCCTTCCAGTTGTTCCATCGCATCGCTGGCATCGCTGTCTCCTTCTGTTGTGTTTGATCGAACGCTTGCTTGCAGACTGACGAATCGGCCGTGGAGCGCGGCAACTTGCGCGGACGCAGGCTGGCGCTTCGCCCGGCGGCCATCCGGGGCGAAAAGGGGGCGGCGCCTGCATGCGCGCCGCGGGTTCAGGGGGCGATCAGCGCCGTGTTCAGCGCTTGTTCTTGATCGGGATGTCCATCTCTTCGGGCTTGATCTCGTGCACCAGCTCCGGCACGCCCCATGCAAACGCGGGGTCGGCCTTGATCTTGAAGTGGTACATCGACTGCATCGCCTGGTGGTCTTCCTTGCGGAAGGTCATCTTGCCTTTGGGCGTGTCGAAGCTCATGCCTTCCATGGTGCTGATGAGCTTGTTGGTGCCGGTGTCGCCGTTGGTCTTCTTCAGCGCCGTCACCACCGCCATCGCGGCCGAGAAGCCGCCGGCCGTGAAGAAGTCCGGCGGCGTCTTGAATTCCTTGTAGTGGGCCGCGACCATGGCCTCGTTCACCGGGTTCTTCGGGATGCCGAAGTAGTAGTAGGCCGCGCCTTCCATGCCCGGCAGCGACTTGTAGGCCGCCATGGCCGGCAGGATGTTGCCGCCGGTGGCGATCTCGATGCCGTAGCGCTTCAGGTCGAGGTCGACGATCTTGAACGGGTTGCCCGCGCCGGCCCAGACGATCCAGATGATCTTGCGGCCCGGCTGGTCCTTGAGCTTGTCGATCAGGCGCTGCGCACCGGCCGTGAAGTCGGTGGTGGCGGGCGGCAGGTATTCCTCGTGCGCGAGCTTGGCTTTCTTCAGCGCGGCGCCGAAGGCCTTCACGCCGTCGCGGCCGAAGGCGTTGTCCTGCGCCAGCGTGGCGACGGTGACGCCGGCCTTGTCGATGGCCACGGCGTTGGAGATGGCGTCCTGGCTCGAATTGCGGCCAGTGCGGAAGATGTACTTGTTCCACTTGTCGCCGGTGATCGAGTCGGCCACGGCGGGCTCGACGATCAGGATCTTCTTGTACTCCTCGGCCACCGGCAGCATGGCCAACGCCACGCCCGAAGCGGTCGGGCCGACCGCGAGCGCGGCCTTGTCGTCGGAGTACGCGGCGGCCAGCAGCGACTTGCCCAGGTCGGGCTTGCCCTGGTCGTCCTTCTCGATGACCACGAGCTTCTTGCCGTTGACCATCATCGTGCCGCCGGTGGCGTAGTTCAGGCCCATCATCAGGCCGGTCTGCGTCTGCTTGCCGTAGGCCTCCAGCGCGCCGGTCTTGCTGTAGACGTGGGCGATGCGGATCTCGTTCGATTGGGCCCAGGCGGGCATGGTGGCGACGGTGGCGCCCAGGGCGGCCAGGGCGATGAGGTGGCGACGGTGCATGTCTTGTCTCCTGATAAAGGTGACTGAATATTGCACAGTTCGTGCCACCCGCCTAAGCCATTGATAACAAAGGCTTCCTCATTCGGGCGCAACCGGTTTCGCCTGATTTCAGTGCATTCGCATTGTCTTTATTTCAGACAACTGTCTGCTGATCAGTCAGGGTTTCCCAGCAGAGTCACGGCGCGCCGCGAGCCAGCTTTCGAACTCGCGCTCGGCCCGCATCCGCAGCTCGTTGCGCGTGTGGTTGCACACCGCATGCGCCAGGCGCCGGTGCTTCTGCTGGCGCACGCCGCCCATCGTGGCGTCGAGCAGGTGTTCGATGGTGGCCGACTCGGGGCGTCCGTGCGGCTCGTCGAAATCCATCGGCAGCCCGCACCAGTGGCAGTTCGGGCCGAAGGTGGAACGCAGCGCCTTCACGCTCATGACAGTCCCATCCCCGTCATGCGCTCGTACAGCGTGGCGCGCGAAATGCCCAGCAGCCGCGAGGTCGCGAGCTTGTTGCCGCCGGTGCTTTCGAGCGCGGCGGCGATCGCCTTGCGCTCCAGCTCGGCCACCTGCTGCGACAGCGGGCGCAACAGTGCCGCCTCCTGGTCGACGTCGCGCAGGCTGTGCGAGGTGTCGGGCGCCTCGATCTGCTCCAGCCCCGCTTCGCGCAGGATGCGTTCGAGCTGCGCCGCGTCGATGCGCTGCGAGTCGCTGCGCATCGTCACCTGCTCCAGCACGTTGCGCAGCTCGCGGATGTTGCCGCGCCAGTGCTGGCCGGCCAGCAGCGCGAGCGCGTCGGGCGTGAGTTCGGGCGGCGCCTCGCCGCTGCGCAGTGCCATGTCCTCGCCCAGCGCCTCGACCAGCGCCGGGATGTCGCTGCGACGCTCGCGCAGCGGCGGCACGCGCAGCGGCAGCACGTTGAGGCGGTAATACAGGTCTTCACGGAACAGGCCGCGGCGCACCAGCTCGGGCAGGTCGCGCGAGGTGGCTGCGATCACGCGGGCGTCGAAGGGAATCAGCTTGTTGGAGCCCAGCGGTTCGATCTCGCCCTCCTGCAGCGCACGCAGCAGCTTGGCCTGCAGGCCCAGCGGCATGTCGCCGATTTCGTCGAGGAACAGGCTGCCGCCGTCGGCCAGCTTGAACTTGCCTTCGCGCCCGCGCTTGTCGGCGCCGGTGAAGGCGCCGGGGGCGAAACCGAAGAACTCGGCCTCGAGCAGCGTGTCGGGCACGGCCGCGATGTTGACGCTGACGAACTGGCCCTTGGCGCGCGTGGACGACGCATGGATCGCATGCGCCAGCAGTTCCTTGCCGGTGCCCGTCTCGCCCAGCAACAGCACCGGGCTGGTGGACTGCGCGGCGCGGCGCGCGTGGCGCTTCACTTCCACGGCCGCCGGGCTGCTGCCGATGAAGCTCGCGAAGGTGTACTTGGAACGGCGCTGGCCGTCGGGTGCGTGCTGGTACAGCGGGTTGTTGCGCTGGCTGGCCAGCTCGCGACGCGCGTCGTCCAGGTCGCGCTGCAGCAGCGCGAACTTGCTGATGAGCGGCTGCAGCGTGGTCTCGGGCTGGTCGAACAGCACGATGCCGATGGCGCCGATGACCTTGCCCAGGCCCTCCCCGTCTTCGCGCTCCTCGCGCAGCGGGATGCGGCTCACGACGAAGGTGCCGGCCTTGTTGGTCAGCAGGTCGATGAGGATCGGCTCGCCGGTTTCGAGCACGCGGCGCATCATGGTGTTGGGGATCACGTCCTCGACCATGTGGCCCATGAACTCGTCGATGGATGAAAAACCCAGCGCCGGCAGGAAGCGGCGGTAGCCCTCGTTCACCCAGACGATGCGCCCGCTGCGGTCGACCAGGAACATGCCCTGGCTGATGCTCGAAAACAGATGAAACATCGAGCGCGCGGCGAGCGCGAGGATGCCTTCGGCGTCCAGGGGCAAGGCGGGCGACGGTGCGGCGGCGGAGGGAGCGACGGACATGCGCGGATCGTACTGTGTGCGGCCCCCGCCCCTGCCGCGCGCAGGCCCACATGCAACCAAAAACAAAAGCCTTCAGCAAGCCTTAAGTAAATCAATCGTTTGATTTCAATCATGCTCTAATCGCGCCGATGAACGCCAGGGACCCCCTCACGCCAACGCCCGTGCCCTCGCCGCGCCGCGCCCCGCGCAGCGACGGCGCCGAGGCGCGCCACCGCCTGCTGCACACCGCGCTGCGGCTGTTCGCCCAGAACGGTTTCGCCAAGACCTCGATCCGCGAGATCGCGCGCGAGGCCGGCGTGAACGTCTCGGCCATCAGCTACTACTTCGGCGACAAGGAGGGGCTGTACTCCGCCACCTTCAACGAGCCGATGGGCAGCGATTCGAACGACCTGGTGGCCGCCTGCAACGTGCCCGGCCAGTCGCTCGAAGCCACGCTGCGCATCTGCATGGCGGCCATGATCGATCCGCTCAAGCAGGGCGAGATCGTGCGCCAGTGCATCCAGCTGCACATGCGCGAGATGCTGGAGCCCACCAGCCAGTGGGCCAAGGAACTGGAGCGCGACATCAAGGGCCCGCACCGCGCCATCGTCGAGCTGCTGTGCCGCCACCTGCAGGTGGAGCGCGCGGACGACGACATCCACCGCCTGACCTTCGCGATCACCGGGCTGTCGATGCAGCTGTACGTGAGCCAGGATTTCATCGAGGCCCTGCGCCCGTCGCTGCTGCGCACGCCGCGCGCCATCGACACCTGGGCCGACCGGCTCACGGGCTACGCGATGGCGCTGGTCCAGGCCGAAACCGCACGCCGCCGCCAGGTGGCCGCCGAGCAGAGAAAGAAGCCATGAGACGACTCCGACGGATTGCCCTTGTTCTGAGCCTGCCGCTGGGCCTCGGCCTTGCCGGCTGCGGCCTGACGCGCCCGCCCGCCTCGGTGCAGGCGCCCTTCCCCGCGCAGTGGCATGCGCCCCTGCCCCACGGCGGCTCGCTGGCCGCGCTGGCCGAGTGGTGGCGCCAGCTCGACGACCCGCTGCTGGTCGAGCTGATCGCCGCCGCCGAAACCGCGAGCCCCAACCTTGCCAGCGCCGCGGCGCGCGTGGCCGAGGCGCGCTCCACGCGCGTGCAGACCGGCGCGGCGCTGCTGCCCAGCCTGGACGGCACGGCGTCGGCCAGCCGCGGCGTGTCGGGCTCGTCGTTCGGATCGGGCGGTTCTAGTAGCAGCAGCAGCGCCTCCACCGCGCCGGTCACCACGCTGCAGGCCGGCCTGCAGTCGAAGTGGGAGATCGACCTGTTCGGCCGCCTGCGCGCCGACCGCGATGCGGCCCAGCAGAAGCTGGACAGCGCCACCGCCAAGTGGCACGACGCGCGCGTCGCCGTGGCGGCCGAGACGGCCAATGCCTACTTCGCCGAACGCGCCTGCCAGCAGCAGCTGAACGTGTCCGAATCCGACGCCAAGTCGCGCGGCGAAACGGCACGGCTCACCGACCTGTCGGCGCGCGCCGGCTTCACCGCGCCGGCCGACGCCGCGCTGGCGCGTGCCAGTGCCTCCGACGCCTCCGGTCGACTCACGCAACAGCGCGCCCTGTGCGCGGTGCAGCGCAAGGCGCTGGTGGCGCTCAGCGGGCTCGACGAACCCACGCTGGCGCAGAAGCTCGCGGCCTCGCCCACGCAGCGCGCGCTGCCGGTGGTCGGCGCCATCGCCAGCGTACCGGCGCAGGCGCTCTCGCAGCGGCCCGACGTGTACGCGGCCGAACTCGGCGTGGCCGCGGCCAGCGCCGAGGTGGGCTCGGCCGAGGCCGAGCGCTACCCCAAGCTCACGCTCTCGGGCTCGATCGGCCGCATGCAGATCCGCACCAGCGGCTTTCGCGAATCGCTCGACACCTGGACGGTCGGGCCGCTGTCGCTCACCGTGCCGCTGCTCGACGGCGGCGCGCGCGCGGCCAACGCCGAGGCGGCCAAGGCGCGCTACACCGAGGCCGTGTCGCTCTACCGCGCCAACGTGCGCCAGGCGGTGCGCGAGGTCGAGGAAGCCCTGGTGAACCTCGACGCCACCACCGCGCGCAGCAGCGACGCCGACAGCGCGGTGAAGAACTACCAGGCCTCGTTCGACGCCACCCAGGCCCGCTACAGCAGCGGCCTGGCCAGCCTGTTCGAGCTCGAGGATTCGCGGCGCACGCTGTTCGCCGCGCAGACCGCGCGCGTCTCGCTGCAGCGCGAGAGCACCGAGGCCTGGGTTTCGCTGTACCGCTCGATGGGCGGCGGCTGGAGCCGCCCCGCCGAAGCATCGTCCCCAATGACCACCACCCCGGCCGCCAAGGTCGCGACGTCGCCATGAAAACAATGAAGCGTTCCACCCTTGTCCTCGCGCTGCTGGCGCTCGTCGTCGTTGTCGCCGCCGGCCTGTGGCTCACCCGCAAGCCGGCCGACGACAAGGCTGCGCCTGCGGCAAAAGGCCCCGCGCAGCGCCCGGCCCTGACCGTCTCGGTCGCCAAGCCCGAAGCCACCGAGCTGACCGTCACGCTGGCGGCCAACGGCAACGTGGCGGCCTGGCAGGAGGCCGTGATCGGCTCCGAATCGAACGGCCTGAAGCTGGCCGAGGTGCGCGTCAACGTGGGCGACACCGTGAAGAAGGGCCAGGTGCTCGCGGTGTTCTCGCCCGAGACGGTACAGGCCGACATCGCGCAGGCGCGCGCCTCGCTGGCCGAGGCCCGCGCCTCGGCCGCCGACGCCGCCGGCAACGCCGCGCGCGCCCGCACGCTGCAGGCCACCGGCGCGCTGAGCCAGCAGCAGATCAACCAGTACCAGACCACCGAGCAGACCGCCAAGGCGCGCGCCGAGGCGGCCGAGGCCGTGCTGGCCGCGCAGCAGGTGCGCGGGCGCAACACGCAGGTGCTGGCACCCGACGACGGCGTGATCTCCGCGCGCACCGCCACGGTCGGCAGCGTGGTGGGCGCCGGCACCGAGCTGTTCCGGCTGATCCGCCAGGGCCGGCTCGAATGGCGCGCCGAAGTCACCTCGGCCGAGCTGGGCCGCGTGGCCGTGGGCACGCCGGCCTTCGTGGTCAGCGCCAGCGGCGCGCAGGTGAAGGGCACGGTGCGCAGCATCGCGCCCACGGTCGATCCACAGACGCGCGCGGCGCTGGTCTATGTCGACCTGCCCAACGTGCAGCAGAACACCGGCGTGAAGGCCGGCATGTTCGCGCGCGGCGACTTCGAACTCGGCCGCAGTTCCGCGCCGACCGTGCCGCAAAGCGCGATCGTGCCGCGCGACGGCTTCAACAACGTCTTCACGCTGCTGCCCGACGGCCGCGTGGCGCAGCTCAAGGTGCAGACCGGCCGCCGCCTGAAGGACCGCGTGGAGATCACCAGCGCCCTGCCCGAGGGCGTGCAGATCGTGGTGCAGGGCGCGGGCTTCCTCAACGACGGCGACCTGGTGCGCGTGGTGGATGCCACGCCCGCAGCGACGCCTGCGTCCGCCACCCCGGCGAAGGCGGGGGCATCCGCCCCTTCGCCTAAATAAGCAAGCACAAGGAACACGCCATGAACGTTTCCGCCTGGTCCATACGCAACCCCATTCCGGCGGTGATGCTGTTCGTGCTGCTCACCTTCGGGGGGCTGCTGTCGTTCAACGCCATGAAGGTGCAGAACTTCCCGGACATCGACCTGCCGACCGTCACCGTCTCGGCCTCGCTGCCGGGCGCCGCGCCCTCGCAGCTGGAGACCGACGTCGCGCGCAAGCTCGAGAACTCGATCGCCACCATCCAGGGCCTGAAGCACATCACGACCAAGGTGCAGGACGGCGCCGCCACGCTGATCGTCGAGTTCCGCCTCGAGAAGCCCGTGCAGGAGGCCGTGGACGACGTGCGCTCGGCCGTGCAGAAGGTGCGCGCCGACCTGCCCGCCGACGTGCGCGACCCGGTCGTCACCAAGCTCGACTTCGCGGCCCAGCCGGTGCTGGCCTTCACCATCGCCTCGTCGCGCATGGACAACGAGGCGCTGAGCTGGTTCGTCGACAACGACATCACCAAGAAGCTGCTCGCGCTGCCCGGCGTGGGCGCGGTGAACCGCGTGGGCGGCGTCACGCGCCAGGTGCACATCGACCTCGACCCGGCCAAGCTGCAGGCGCTGGGCGCCTCGGCGGCCGACATCTCGCGCCAGCTGCGCCAGGTGCAGACCGAAAGCGCGGGCGGGCGCATCGACCTGGGCGGTAGCGAACAACCGGTGCGCACCATGGCCACCGTGCAGTCGGCCGACCAGCTCGCCGACATGCAGATCGCGCTGAGCGACGGCCGCCGCATCCGCCTGGACCAGGTGGCACGCATCAGCGACACCATCGCCGAGCCGCGCGCCGCCGCGCTGCTCAACGGCAAGCCGGTGGTGGGCTTCGAAGTGGCCCGCAGCCGCGGTGCCAGCGAAGTGGAAGTGGGCCGCGCCATTCAAAAGGCGCTGGCCGACCTGCGCGTGCAGCGCCCCGACATCGAACTGACCGAAGCCTTCAACTTCGTCGACCCGGTGGAAGAGGAGTACGACGGCTCGCTGCACCTGCTGTACGAGGGCGCCATCCTCGCGGTGATCGTGGTGTGGCTCTTCTTGCGCGACTGGCGCGCCACCTTCGTCTCGGCCGTGGCGCTGCCGATGTCGGTGATTCCGGCCTTCGTCGGCATGTACCTGCTGGGTTTCTCGGTCAACGTGATCTCGCTGCTCGCGCTCTCATTGGTGGTCGGCATATTGGTGGACGACGCCATCGTGGAGGTCGAGAACATCGTGCGCCACCTGCGCATGGGCAAGTCGCCCTACCAGGCGGCCATGGAGGCGGCGGACGAAATCGGCCTGGCCGTGATCGCCACCACCTTCACGCTGATCGCGGTGTTCCTGCCCACGGCCTTCATGAGCGGCGTGGCCGGCAAGTTCTTCAAGCAGTTCGGCTGGACCGCCTCGCTCGCGGTGTTCGCCTCGCTGGTGGTGGCGCGGGTGCTCACGCCGATGATGGCGGCCTACATCCTCAAGCCGATCGTCGGCGCCGAGAAGGAGCCGGGCTGGCTGCGCTGGTACATGCGCGCCGTGACGTGGAGCACGCACAACCGTTTCAAGACGATGGTGATGGCCACCCTCTTCTTCTTCGGTTCGCTGGCGATGATCCCGCTGCTCAAGACCGGCTTCATCCCGGCCGACGACAACTCGCAGACGCAGGTCTACCTGTCGCTGCCGCCGGGCTCCACGCTGGCGCAGACCACGGCCGCGGCCGAGGAAACGCGCCGCCGCGTGATGAAGATCAACCACGTGAAGAGCGTCTACACCACGGTGGCGGGCGGCAGCGCTGGCGGCGACCCGTTCGCGAACTTCGGCACGCCCGAGACGCGCAAGGCCACGCTGACGATCCAGCTCGACCCGCGCGGCGACCGGCCGCGCAAGCAGGTGATCGAGAAAGAGATCCGCACCGCGCTCGAGACCCTGCCCGGCGTGCGCAGCACCGTGGGCCTGGGCGGCTCGGGCGAGAAGTACATCCTGGTGCTCACGGGCGAAGACCCGGTGGCGCTGTCGGCCGCCGCCGGCGCGGTCGAGAAAGACCTGCGCACCATTCCCGGCCTGGGCAACATCACCTCCACCGCGAGCCTGATCCGCCCCGAGATCGCCGTGCGCCCCGACTTCGCGCGCGCCGCCGACCTGGGCGTGACCAGCTCGGCCATCGCCGAGACCTTGCGCGTGGCCACGCTGGGCGACTACGACCAGGCGCTGGCCAAGCTCAACCTCGCGCAGCGGCAGGTGCCGATCGTGGTGAAGCTCGAAGACTCGGCGCGGCAAGACCTCGACCTCATCGGGCGCCTGTCGGTGCCGGGCGCGCGCGGTCCCGTCATGCTGAGCCAGGTGGCCTCGCTCACGATGGAAGGCGGCCCGGCCGTCATCGACCGCTACGACCGTTCGCGCAACGTCAACTTCGAGATCGAGCTGTCGGGCGTGGGCCTGGGCGATGCCAAGACCGCCGTCGAGGCCCTGCCCTCGATCCAGAAGCTGCCGCCGGGCGTGCGCATCGCCGAGGTGGGCGACGCCGAAGTGATGACCGAGCTGTTCGCCAGCTTCGGCCTGGCGATGCTCACGGGCGTGCTGTGCATCTACATCGTGCTGGTGCTGCTGTTCAAGGACTTCCTGCACCCGGTGACCATCCTGTGCGCGCTGCCGCTCGCGCTGGGCGGCGCCTTCGTGGGCCTCTTGATCGGGCAGAAGGCGTTGTCGATGCCTTCGCTGATCGGCCTGATCATGCTGATGGGCATCGCCACGAAGAACTCGATTCTTCTGGTCGAGTACGCCATCGTGGCGCGCCGCGACCACGGCATGAGCCGCTGGGACGCATTGCGCGACGCCTGCCACAAGCGCGCGCGGCCCATCATCATGACCACGCTCGCCATGGGTGCCGGCATGCTGCCCATTGCCGTGGGCTTCGGCACCGCCGACTCGAGCTTCCGCTCGCCGATGGCGATGGCTGTGATCGGCGGGCTGATCACCTCCACGGTGCTTAGCCTGCTGGTGGTGCCAGCGGTGTTCACCTACGTGGACGACATCGAGCACTGGATCCGCCGCACCGTGCGCAAGGTGCGCGGGCAGCCGGCCGATCCGCACATCGACGACGACCTGGTCGAGGCGCCGCAGCGCTGAGACCTCCGAGCGCGGGCAGCGGTGAACCCGCTACCGCGCCTCGATGTTCAGCACCACCACGCCTGCCACGATGGCCAACAGGCCGACCACGCGCGTCAGCGTGACCGCTTCACCGAACCAGACCATGCCGGCGACCGCGATCAGCGCGGTGCCGGCACCGGCCCAGACCGCGTAGCCCAGCCCCACATCCAGTTCGCGCACCGCGAGCGACATGAGCCAGATCGCGCCGGCATAGCAGGCGGCGGTGAGCAGCGATGGCAACAGGCGGGTGAAACCTTCGGCATGGCGAAGGGCGATGGTGCCGGCGACTTCCGCCGCCACGCTGGCCGCGAGCAGCAGCCAGGCCAGAGTCTGTGGACTCTTCATGGGAATACCTCGTCACACCCCCGCCGTACCGGGCATGGAATGCGGGCGATGCAAGCGGTACCCCGAACGAAGCCGCCATTCTGGGGACATGCGACGACGCAGTGATGACTGCGCGGTCAAGCCCCTTGATGCCGCAGGCGCATTCAAAAAAAATGCCGCGGGCGCCAATCGCCCGCGGCATGTGAACCGAAAAAGAAAGTCGGTCGCGTCAGGCGTCCAGCTGCGCCAGTCGCTTCAGCTTGCGTTCGCTCATGCGCTTGGCCAGGCGCGGCAGCACCAGCACGGCGACGATGGCGATGATCACCACGATCGACTCGGGGCGCTGGAAGAACACGATCGGGCTGCCCTGCCCCATGGCAATCGCGTTGCGCAGGTTGGCTTCGGCGAGCGGGCCGAGGATCATGCCGACCACCACGGGGGCGGTCGGGAAGTCGAAGCGCCGCATCACCACACCCAGCAGGCCGATGCCGAACAGCAGGAACAGGTCGAAGGTGTTCTGGCGCATGCCGTACGCACCCACGGTCGCGAAGATCAGGATGCCGGCGTACAGCTGCGGCTTCGGGATCTTTAGCAGCTTGACCCACAGGCCGACCATCGGCAGGTTGAGCACCAGCAGCATCAGGTTGCCGATGTACAGCGAGGCGATCAGTGCCCAGACCAGCGCGGCCGAGGTGGTAAACAGCTGCGGGCCCGGCTGGATGCCGTAGTTCTGGAACGCGCCCAGCATGATGGCCGTGGTGTTCGACGTGGGAATGCCCAGCGTGAGCAGCGGGATCAGCGCGGCGGTCACCGTGGCGTTGTTGGCGGCCTCGGGGCCGGCCACGCCTTCGATGGCGCCGGTGGTGCCGAACTCGGCCTTGGCATCGGCGTCTTTGGCGAGCTTCTTCTCGGTGGCGTAGCTCAGGAAGGTCGGGATCTCTGTGCCGCCGGCCGGAATGCAGCCGAAGGGCGTGCCGATGGCCGCGCCGCGCAGCCAGGCGGGAATCGAACGCTTCCAGTCGCGCGAGGTCATGTGCACGCGGGTCAGCTTGTTCTGGCCCTCGACCACGCGACCTTCGTACAGCACGGCGTACAGCACCTCGGCCACCGCAAACAGGCCCACCGCCACCAGCACGATCTCGATGCCGTCGAGCAGCTCGGGCATGTTGCCGGTGTAGCGGCCCTGGCCGGTGATCTGGTCCAGGCCCACGCAGCCGATGGCCAGGCCGACGAACAGCGCCGTCATGCCGCGCAGCGTGCTCTTGCCCAGCACCGCGCTCACCGTGGTGAAGGCCAGCAGCATCAGCAGGAAGTACTCGGGCGCCGCCAGGCGCACGGCGTAGTCGGCCACGAAGGGCGCGAACAGCGTGACGACCACGGTGGCGATGGTGCCGGCCACGAAGGAGCCGATGGCCGCGGTGGCGAGCGCGGCGCCCGCGCGGCCGCTCTTGGCCATCTTGTTGCCTTCCATGGCCGTGACCATGCTGGCGGTTTCGCCGGGCGTGTTCAGCAGGATCGAGGTGGTCGAGCCGCCGTACATGGCGCCGTAGTAGATGCCCGAGAAGAAGATCATCGAGGCCGTGATGTCGACCTTGCCGGTGATCGGCAGCAGCATCGCCACCGCCACGGCGGGGCCGATGCCGGGCAGCACGCCCACGGCCGTGCCCAAGGCACAGCCGATGAGGCACCACAGCAGGTTGATGGGGGTGATCGCGGCCGCGAAGCCGGTCATCAGTGCGTTGAAGATATCCATTTGGCGTGGCTCCGCTCAGATCCAGCCGGTGCTGGTGAGACCCGGCAGGCTGATGGCCAGGAACTTGGTGAACATCCAGAAGACCGGGGCCGAGATCGCCAGGCCGGTCACCAAATCGGTGACCCAGGTGGCCGGTGCGTTGACCTTGGCCTGCCCGGCGGCGCGGCGCAGGCCCTGCACGGCCAGCAGGTAGCACAGCGCGCAGCTCAGGATGAAGCCGATGCTGGTGATGAGCGCCGCATTGAGCAGCAGGCCCGCCGCCACCCAGATGAAGCCGGGCCAGTAGGCGGTGTCGGCGCCGGAGGGGGCGTCGAGCTCGCGAAAGCCGCCGCTGAACGCTTCCCAGGTGATCCACGCGCCGCAGACCATCAGGACGATCGAGACCATCCAGGGCAGGAAGTTGGGGCCGACGCCGCCGTAGCCGGCTTCGGAAGAAATGCCGATGGCGCCGAAGGCCAGCGCGGCGCCGGTCAGCAGCACGCCGAGGCCGACGACGTATTGCGGCCAGCGGGCCGCGCCGGAGGTGGCCTCAGCGGAATGTGAGACCGAGGATTCTGGAGTTGTCATTTTTGGCTCCCGCAGTCGTGGGGAAAAAGAAGGCCCCTTCCAGAAACACCGCAAACCGGCTTTGCCGGGCCGCGGGTGTTGCCCCCGGAAGGGGGAAGGCGTGCGCGACACGAAGTGCGCGCAGCCTGGGGGCGACTCAAACTCAGACCATGCCGGACTTGGCCATGATGGCGCGCAGGCTGGCGAAGTCGTCGTCGACGAACTTGGCGAACGCGTCACCCGACAGCACGGCCGGCGTCCAGTCGTTCTTCTTGAGCGACTCGGCCCACGACGGGCTCTTGAGCGCGGCCAGCACCATGTCGGTCAGGGCCTTGCGCTGCTCGGCCGAGATGCCGGGCGCGCCGTACACGCCGCGCCAGTTGCCGATCTCGACGTCGATGCCCTGTTCCTTCAGGGTCGGCACATTGATGCCCGGCAGGCGCTGGGCGGAGGTGACAGCAATGGGTTTCATCTTGCCGGCGGCGATGTACTCGGCGAACTCGCTGTAGCCGCTGCCGCCGATGGTGACGTTGCCGCCCAGGATGGCGGCGGTGGCTTCACCGCCTCCGCGGAAGGCCACGTAGTTGATCTTGGACGGATCGGCGCCGACCTTCTGCGCGATCATGGCCGCGGCGATGTGCTCGGTGGAGCCGCGCGAACCGCCGCCCCACTTGACGCTGCCCGGGTCTTTCTTGAGCTGCTCGACCACGTCCTTCATGGTCTTGAACGGCGAGTTGGACGGCAGCACGAAGACGTTGTATTCGGTGGTCAGGCGCGCGATGGGCGTGGCCTGCGACAGGTTGACCGGCGGCTTGCCGGTGATGATGCCGCCCAGCATGACCGAGCCCATGACCATCAGCGCGTTGGCGTCGCCCTTGGAGCCGTTGACGAACTGGGCCAGGCCCAGCGCGCCGGCGGCACCGCCCTTGTTGTCGTAGGCGACGGTGTCGGCCACCTTGGCGTCGGTCAGGGCCTTGCCCAGCGCGCGGCCGGTGGTGTCCCAGCCGCCACCCGGGTTGGCCGGGATCATCATCTTGACGTTGGCGGCGGCGCGCGCCGACAGCGGCAAGGCGCCGGCAGCGGCCAGTGCGGCCAGGGACTTCAAAAAGGTATCGCGACGCATCGTTGGTGTCTCCTGAGAACTTGGGAACGGATGGAACCTGACTTGGACCTGAGCCGCTATCATGCGCCGCCCCGCTGTCAGTTGGCTGTCCACCAGACTGGGGAAAACACCGAAGTACCGACCCCTGCCCGTATGAAGCTGCTGCTCGTCGAAGACGACCCCTCGATGCAAATCACCCTGCAGCGCACCCTCGGGCGACGCCGCATCGACGTGCGCATCTGCGGCGACGGCGCGCAGGCGATCGCGCAGTGGCGTGCCGTCGAGCCCGACGTGGTCGCGCTCGACCTGAGCCTGCCGCACGTCGATGGCCTGCAGGTGCTGGCCCAGGCGCGCGCCGAGGGCCTGCGCACGCCGGTGCTGCTGCTGACCGCGCGCGGCACGGTGGGCGACCGCATCATGGGCCTGAACGCCGGCGCGGACGACTACCTGCCCAAGCCCTTCGACCTGGACGAGCTCGAGGCCCGCATCCGCGCGCTGCGCCGGCGCAGCCTGAGCGCGGGGCCCGACCCCACGCTGAACCCGCTGGAGGTCGGCAGCCTGCGCTTCGAGCCCGACAACGGCGCCGTCTACCACCGCTCCGAGCTGCTCGAGCTCACGCCGCGCGAGCTCGCGCTGCTCAAGGCGCTGATGATGAAACCCGGCCACGCGGTCACCAAGGAGCGCCTGTTCGAACTGGTGTTCCCGGGCGAATCCGAGGTGCAGTACGAGGCCATCGAGGTGGTCGTGTACCGCCTGCGCAAGAAGCTGGTGGGCACCGGCACCGTGCTGATGACGATGCGCGGCCTGGGCTATCTCTTGCGGGCCGAGACTTGAGGGCGGCCCTGCGGCGCACGATGTCGTCCCTGCGCGCGCGGCTCCTGCTCGGCATCCTGGTGCCGGTGGCCGTGTTCGTGGTGATCAACAGCGTGAGCCTGTACCGCCAGAGCCTGGCGGCCGCCACCACCGCCTACGACCGCACGCTGCTGGCCTCGGCCAAGACCATCGGCGAGCAGCTCGACGTGGAAGGCTACGACGACATGGCGCGGCTGCGCGCGATCGTGCCCTACTCCGCGCTCGAGGCCTTCGAGGCCGACAACCGCAGCCGGCTGTTCTACCGCGTCTCGGCGCTCGACGGCGAGATGGTCTCGGGCTTTGCCGAGCTGCCCTTCTGGCGCGGGCGCATCCCCGACCGCGGGGCGTACGCGGCGCTGGTCGATTTCTACGACGCCGAGTTCCGCGGCCAGCCGGTGCGCGTCGCCGTGATGCTGCAGCCCGTGGCCAGCGCGCGCGGCCGCGGCATGGCCGTGGTGCAGGTGGCCGAGACACTGGAGCTGCGCGAAACACTCGTGCGCAAGCTGCTGCTCGACATGCTCTGGCGCCAGCTGCTGCTGATGGGCGTGATCGCGCTGGTCACCGTCGTGGTCGTGCAACGCGCCACGCGGCCGGTGCGCGAGCTCGGCGAAGCCATCGAGCGGCGCCCCGAAGACGACCTCTCGCCCATCGACGCGCCCGGCGCCCCGGCCGAGCTGCGCCCGCTGATCGACGCCACCACCGAGGTCATGGGCCGGCTGCAGCGCCTGCTCGACCACCAGAAGCGCTTCGTGCGCGACAGCGCCCACCAGCTGCGCACGCCGCTGGCGGTGCTGAAGGCGCAGGTGCAGTCGGCGCGCCGTGGCGACGTGGCGCCCGAGCAGGCGCTGGTCGAGATCAGCCAGACCGTCGAGCGCGCCACCACGCTGGCCAACCAGATGCTGTCGCTGGCCAAGGTGGAGCAGCTGCGCCAGCAGCCCGAGTCGGCGCTGCTCGACCTGGGCGACGTGGTGCGCCACATCGCGCTCGACCTGTCGCCGCTGGTGGCCGACAAGGCGCTCGATTTCGAGCTGGCCGCCGACGACGCCGTGACCGTGCGCGCGCACCAGTGGATGCTGCAGGAGCTCACGCGCAACCTGCTGCACAACGCCATCAAGCACAGCCCCACAGGCGCGCCGCTCTCGGTGCGCGTGCACGCCGAGGGCGACGAGGCCGTGCTCACCGTGCGCGACGACGGCCCGGGCATTTCCGCCGAACTGCGCCAGCGCCTGTTCGCGCCCTTCTCGGCGGGCAACACCGCGAGCGGCTCGGGCCTGGGCCTGGCGATCTGCCGCGAGATCGTTCTGGCCCTGGGTGGACGCATCAGCCTCGACAACCGCACGGTACCCAACCCTGGCGGCACCGACCGCGTGACCGGGCTCGACGCCGTGGTGCGGCTGCCGCTGTCGCGCCACAATGGCTGACCTTTCTTTTTCGACCTTCATGGACCGTCTGCGCATCGACAAGTGGCTCTGGGCCGCCCGCTTCTTCAAGACCCGCTCGCTGGCCGCGGACGAAATCGGCAAGAACCGCATCCAGGTGAACGGCGAGGTCGCCAAGGCCTCGCGCGAGGTCAAGGCCGGCGACACCGTCGCCATGCGCCTGGGCCCGCTCACGCGGACCGTGACCGTGCGCGGCCTCAGCGGCCAACGCGGCCCGGCGCCCGTGGCCCAGCAGCTGTACGAGGAAACGCCTGAGAGCCTGGCGGCGCAGGCCGCCTTCCGCGAGCAGCGCCGCATGGGCAGCGAGCCGGCCCTGGCCATCGAGCAGGGCCGCCCGACCAAGCGCGACCGGCGCGAGATCGACGGCGTGCGCCACCAGGCCGAGTGGGACAACCGCTGGAGCGCGTCGATCGACGAAAGCAACGGCGACGACGACCACCCGCCTCCACGCGGTCGCCCGCAGCGCTGATTCGCGTACCCTGCGGGCTTCGTTTCTTTTTTGACGGAGCGTCCGCAGATGTCCAAGTTCAAGAAGTACCGCGTCGGCAGCAAGTTCAAGCTCTCGCGCATCGACCCCGACGATTCGCCGTTTCTCACCGGTGACGAGTCGGCCCAGCGTGCCGAGCTCGACACCCTGGCCGTCGAGCTGGACGAACTGCAGGACGTGCTGCATGCCGAAGGCCGGCGCAAGGTGCTGCTGGTGCTGCAGGGCATGGACACCAGCGGCAAGGACGGCACGGTGCGCTGGGTGTTCTCGCGCACCTCGCCGCTGGGCGTGCGGGTGACGGCCTTCAAGGCGCCCAGCGAAGACGAACGCGCGCACGACTACCTCTGGCGCTGCCATGCCGCCGTGCCGCGCACCGGCGAGATCATGGTGTGGAACCGCAGCCACTACGAGGACGTGCTGGTGCCCGTGGTCGAAGGCTGGATCGACGGCGACGAAGCCCGCCGCCGCTATGCGCAGATCAACGACTTCGAGCGGCTGCTCACCGAGACCGGCACGGTCGTCGTCAAGTGCATGCTGCACATCGACAAGGACGAGCAGCGCGAACGGCTGCAGGCCCGCATCGACACGCCCGGCAAGCAATGGAAGTTCAGCATGGGCGACCTCGAGGTGCGCACCAAGTGGGCCGACTACCAGAAGGCCTATCAGAACGCGCTGGCCGCCACCTCGAGCGACCACGCGCCGTGGCACGTGATCCCGGCCAACAGCAAGCGGCACCGCAACATGATGATCGCGCAGCTGCTCGTGAAGACGCTGCGCGACATGAAGCTCAAGCCCCCGCCGCCCGACCCGGCGCTCAAGGGCATGGTCGTGAAGTGAGCCCGGAGGGGCCGGCTCAGGAGCGGCGCACGGGCGCCGTGGGGCGCATCGGCGTCTGCGCCAGCACGCGGCAGTTGCCGAACTCGCAGCGCACGGCCCAGGCCACGCCGGTGGTGCACGGCACGCTGTAGCTCTCGTAGCCCGGGCCCTTGGCCGTCAGCTCGGCGCGCGGCTGCACGTTGCAGCGGCCGGCCTTGGCCAGGCGCTCGACGTTGTAGGTGTCGATGCCCGTGCGGCGCGGCTTGAGCGCGAGCACGGGGTTGAAGGTGTTGCCGTAGAACGTGTCCTGCACGTTCGGGTCGAGGTTGCGGTAGCCGCGCTTGGCCATGCAGTGGACGATGGCGATCTGCTGGTGCTCGGCGATCAGCGCGCTGCTGGGGCGGGTGTTCCAGTCGATGACGGCGGCACTGATGCCGGTGTACGAGGCCGCGGCGACGATGCCCTGGCCGTGCACCGTGATCAGGCCCAGGCCCAGCGCGGCCCACATGGCGTCACCCGATTCGCTGCGCGCGGTGATGCGGGTGGCGGCCGTGCGACAGTCGGCCACGTCGCTGTCGTAGCGCACCTTGTCCACGCCTTCCATGGCCACCATCGGCACGTACGACATGCCGGTGCCCTGGCCGGGCCCGGGCGGCGGTGCGCTGGCGCATCCGGCCAGAACCACGGTGGCCAATGCAATGCTGAGCGGCAGCTTCATGGGAATCCCTCGTCCTCTTCGCGGTAGTTGCGAGGGATTTAACCATACATATAGTTACTCTTGAATCGACTTGTCGCGAATGAGAGACGACCTCCAGACGGGGCATTCGGGCGGCGATCCGGGGCCTGCGACAGGGCAAGGTACAGTTTTCACCCCTCCCCGGTTTCCCCTCCATGCCCTGTATTCCCCGGCTTTCCGCTCCCCACTTTCTCTCGATCGCACTCGCCGCCGCATCCTTCGGTGCCGCAGCCCAGCAGCCGCAACTTTCCGCTGTCGACCTGGCCCGCAAGAACGCCTGCATGGCCTGCCACGGCCTGGTGCACAAGCAGGTCGGGCCGGGCTTCGCGCAGATCGCCGAGCGCTACCGCGGCGACGCCGCCGCACCGGCACGTCTGGCCGACAAGATCCGCAACGGCAGCGTCGGCACCTGGGGCCGCGTGATCATGCCGCGCCAGTCGCTGGTATCGGAGACCGACGCGCAGGTGCTCGCGCGCTGGGTGCTGGCGCAGCCGCAACAGCAGCAGCCACCCGCGCGCTGAATCGCCGCTCAGGTCGACAGCTGCGACGGCGCGGCCGACGCCACCCGGAAATCCGCCGGGAACGTCCAGGAGCCGGGCGCCTCGCGCTTGCCCAGCTGGCTCAATTGATAGCCCATGCCCCACACCGCGTGCAGCGACAGGCCGTGCGGCTGGTCGACATACAACCCGAGCTTGCGGCGCAGCTTCGACACGTTGGCGTCCAGCGTGCGCGAGCCAGCGGCCACGCCGCTTTGCCAGCCGATCATTTCCAGGTGCTCCCGGTCCAGCGGCCGGTTCATGTGGCGGAAGAACTCGGCCGCGAGGTCGAATTCGATCGGCGTCAGGCGAATCTCGGTGCCGGCCACGTCGACCATGTCGAACGGCGACAACAGGCTGAATTCCTGCCAGTCGAGGCTGCGCGGCACCACCGGGCGATTGCGCTGGCGCAGGAAGAATTCGAGCATGAAGTACATCTCCTCGAAGGTCGACGGCTCCGGCAGCACGGCGTCGTCGGGGCCGGCGTGCAACAGCGACAACCCGCGGATCTGCCGCTTGCGCGCGCTCATGATCAATGGCGTGTGATAACGCAGCGTTTCACGCACCTGGCCCACGAGTTTTTGTACGTCGTCGGGCGCCGACGGAATTGAAAGCAGCAGCGCCTCGAAATTACCGCCGGGCGCCACCTGCGAAATCAATTCGTCGACATGCGCAAATGCGACGGGCGTATAACCCAGCATCTTGACGGCACGACTGGCGTGCCACCGCGTTCGGGGAGAGGGGTCCAACACTGCAATGTGCGGGGAGTTTTGCTCAAACATTGAAAATTACCTTGCACACCGTGGCGTCACAAACTTCTATTTTTGCCCCGTTGGCGGGGAAATCGACTTTCATCATTCAACCCTTCAGGAATAAATTGCTCTGAATTGTTGAAGGCAGACGCATTTTTTTACGAATGCATTTCCAACCTGCGCAATTCCTTGGGAAGTGAATCTATTCCCAAATAAATTTCACAGGTATGAATGAAGAGAACAGAAATATGAGGATCGGGCACGGCGGCCACGCCATGCACCCATCCACCGGCCAGGGCGGCCGGGCCGGCGGCGCGCCGGTCAGCTGACGAGCAACGTGCCGTCTGCCGCGGCCTGCCCCTGCTGCAGGGCAAAGGTGCGCGGCGTGCAGCCGTACTTCTTGCGGAAGACAAGGCCGAAATAGGCCGGGTCCGCAAAGCCGCAGTCGTAGGCGACCTGGGCGACGAACTTGCGCGCCCCCTCGGGGCTGCGCAGCATGCGGGCCGCGGCCTCGAGCCGGTCGTTCTGCAGGGTTTCGAGAAAGGTCATGCCGCGCGCGGCCTTGGCGAACACCTTGTGCACGTAGCGCACCGACACGTTGAAGCTGGCGGCCAGCTTCTGCGCGTCGATCTCGGTGTCGGCGTGGTGCTCGCGAATCCAGGCCCGCATGCGGGCGTGCAGGTCGCCGTCGCGCGGCGACACGCGCTCGCCCAGCGCACCCGGCTGCGCCCTCAGCCCGTTCTGTTCCAGCGAGAACGACAGCATCGACATCAGGTGCTCACCGAGCAGCTGGCGCTGCGCGGGACTCTGGATGCTGCACAGGTGATCCACGTCCAGCGCCCGCAGGTAGCCCGACAGCATCCCGGCCCAGCCCTTGGCGCCGGCCAGCCGCAGGTCGGTGGACTGGTCCGCATGCGGCAGCCAGCGGTTCACCACCGCTTCCGACAGGCCCAGCGTCCATGAGTTGGTGGCCTCGGTCGAACGCAGGCGCAGCGGCTGCCAGGAATCGATCAGGACCATGTCGCCCGCAGCCAGTTCGATGCGCTGGCGCTGCTCGCTGATGGCCAGGCCGCCGTCGAGCTTGATCAGCAGGTGATAGGGATAGACCTCGGCGCCCATGAGCTGGCTCGGGCCCGTGCGCTCGATGGTCGCGCCGCTGCCGTGCACCCGCATGAAGGCCATCCCGGCCGTGTCGACGATGGTGAGTTCCTGCTGGAAGTGGCTGCGCTCGGGGCTGTCCAGCCGCCCCACATGCGGGCCGATCTCGTCGGCCCAGAAGGCGAACCCGTCTTTGCGCGACACCATGCCGGTGTGAAAGCGCTGGATGCGACTGTCGGTGTCGGACATGCGGCACGCCCCTCTTCCTCCATGCAGCCGGCGCCACGCCAGAAGCCGCGGGTCACGAACGGGAACTCCCGATTTTTTCCTGACAGGTCCGCGTGGACCTCGGATAATTTTTACAAACGATAACAGAGATAACAGCCCGGGTGTTCGGGGGGATGACGCACCGCGCCCACCAGCGCAAGCCACGGTTCCACGCCTTGCCGATCGCCGGTCGGCGGGCCGGTCCGGGCCCGCTTCGCCCTTCGGCCGACGCTCGCGGCGGGCAATTGCATCCGGATGTGACTCGCGACACATCCGCGCCGCGAAAGCGAATGTCAAAGAAGGGCGCGATTCGTAGCATTCCTTCGGATCGAACGTCAACCGGAACTCTCTCTACTGGGGATGAAATGGCTGCCTTGTTTTTCACGGAACTCGAACCTTTCGGCACGCGATGGCGCGCAGCGCTGGCGTCCTGCCTGCCAGCGCTGCGCCGCGATGCCGAAGTGGTGCGGCCTTCGTCCCCCCCACCGGCGGACCGGGTGTGTGCGCTGGTCTTCATCGCCAACCTCGCGCAACTGGCCGACTCCGACGGTCCGGAGGTGGCAACAGGCGTGAGCCGCGAGATCCGGCGCCGGCTCTTCGCGGCCTTCCCGCCGTCGGGCGACACCGACCTGAGTTGCCTGCGCGACGACTGCTTTCTGCTGCGAACCCGCCACGCACGGCTGGACGACCTGCTGGCCGCGCTCGGGCGGGAGCCGATCCTCGTGAAAGGCATCGCCGCCCAGCCGCAGCTGCATGCCGACTGGATCGCACTGCGCGACAGCGGGCCGATGAGCCCGGCCGAGATCGAACTGGCGCTGTGGGCCGCACAACCGCATCCCGCGCCCACGGCCAGGGCGCGGCCTGCGAGCGACGTCGTGGTGGACGACATCGAACACGTGTACGACCTGCGCATCGCGCGGCAGGGAGATGCCCTGTGGCTGCGCGAGCGCTGTCTGCGAGGCGCCGAGGAACGGGCCCGGATCGACACGCTGTTCGCGCAGCTCCAGCCCGGCTGAGATGGCCTTGCCGCCTTCAGCCCATCGCAGCCCGGCCCGGCGAAGGGGCGCCCGATGGCGAGTCGCCCCGGGGGCGCCGCACCGTCCTGTTCCTTGACCGCCGCCCGTGGATTCGCCCATGAGAACGAACCGCCGATGGTCTCGCAACCCCCTTGGCCATGTATCTCCATCCCCTGATCGCCAGCGTGCCGCCCGACGAGCGCGCCGCCTTGATTCGCAGCAGCGCGCTGCATTCCTACCGGCGCAACGAGATCGTGCTGCAGGCGGACACGCACACCGACCGCATCTACTGCGTGGCCACGGGCTTGCTGCGCGCGGTCGACAGGGACGTGACGACCGACTTCATCCGCCGCGGCGATTTCTTCCTCGGCCCCTCGCTGGGCGAGAACAGCTACCAGGCCACCTCGACGCTGGTGGCCGCCCTGCCCTCGTCGGTCTACCACCTGCCGGTGGCCGCGGTGCGCCGGCTGTGCGCGCTGTACCCCGAGGTGACCATGGGCCTGCTGGAGATCGCGATGAAGCGCGTCGCCATGGTGCGCGGGCAGCTGCGCCGCATCTCGTCGCTGTCGTCCGAAAGCCTCGTGAGTCGCGTGCTGCACGAGCTGACGCAGCTGGCGCCTGCGGCCACCGGTGGCTACGACAAGCGCATCACGCAGGCAGTGATCGCGTCGTACTCGGGGCTCTCGCGCGAGGTCGTCAACAAGACCATGCGCGACATGGAAAGCCGCGGGCTGGTGCGCCGCGACGACCAGGGCGTGCACGTGCCGCCGACCTTCGCCTCGACCGATTTCGGCAGCCTGCCGCCGGACGCCCACGAGCTCTCCGACGAGCTCTGTGCCTGGAACGGCGACAGCCCCGAAGCGCCATGACACGCCGCCTTCATCGGCCCTGACTGCAACAAGGACAGCACCGACGATGCCCAAAGGAATTCCGAACCCCGTCGACATGTATGGCATTTCGCCCCGCCCCTGGGGCTTCGAGGTGTCGCTCGTGCGAAACGGCGTGCGCTACGCGCGCCTCTTCGGCCACGCCAGCTACGGCGGCCCCCAGCAGGCGCTGCGATGCGCCCAGGCCTGGCGCGACACCATCGTGAAGGAGCATCCGCCGGTCGCGCGCAAGGACCGCGCGCAGACCCTGCGCAGCAACAACAAGACGGGCGAGCCCGGCGTCTTCAGCCGCTTGTCCGCGCAAGGCAAGCCGGTGGCCTGGCTGGCCAAGACCTACCTCGGCAACGAGGAAATCCTGCGCGCCGAATTCGACCTCGCCGACTGGGGCCCCGCGGCCCGCGCGCATGCCATCGGCGAGCGGCAACGCCAGCTCGGCCGCATGGTCGGCCTCGCGCGATTGCACCCCGCCGAAGAAGCCATCCGCCGGCGCCCGCCGCCCGACGACGAAGCGGCGCTGCCGCCCAAGCGCTCGAAATCGGAGATCGTGCGGCGCAACAACACGAGCGGCGTCAGCGGCGTGCAGTTCAAGACGCCGCGCGCAGGCCATCCCGGGTATTGGGTGGCGATCACCTACACGGCGGGCAAGGGCAGCGTGAGCCGCTCGTTCTCGGTGCGCACGCTCGGCTACGAGGTGGCGCGCGACATGGCGATTGCCGAACGCCAGCAGCAGTTGCAAGCGAAGACGGCAGACGACGAAGCCTGAGCCCGGCCTCCTAGAACCGCACCGCGTACTGCACGCCGAGGCTCTGCTGCCGCGTGGCCAGGCTCTCCCGACCCCAGGGGTTCGACACGCCGTTCAGCTGCGCCCCCACCGCGGAGGCGAGCGCCGACGGTCCGTGCGTGCGGTGTGCCGGCGCAAGCGAATAGAAGACCGACCACTCGGTGCGCGCCGACGTCGCATAGCCCAGCCCCAGCGTGAAGTGCCGGCGAAACGTCGAAGGCGAATTGAGGTTGTCGCTGGTGGCCGCGTCCGCGTAGGCCGCGCTGTTCGCCGACACGCCCGCGGACAGGCGCAGCGCCGGCGTGGCCTGGTAGCGCACGCCGAGCTTGACGACGTTCATGTCCTTCCAGCCATTGCCCGGGCCACCCGCCGCACCGCGCAACACCGAGCCATCGAAGGGCCGGTTGCCCAGCCCTGCCACACCCGCATAGCCGATGCGCTGGTAGTCCAGCAGCACCGACAGCGCCTCGGTCGGCGACCACTGCAGCCCGACGAGCAGGTTCATCGGCACATCGAGCCGGCCGTGGTCGGCCAGCAGGCCCTCGTAGGCCTTGATGCGGCCCATGCGCGTGCGCGGCGACCAGGCGGCGCCCAGGCTCAGCGTGTCGCTCGCGCGCCAGTACGCCCCGATGCGAAAGCCCACGCCGAACGACGAGGCCACGCCCTGGTTGCTCAGGTGCTGCGGCGCCGCCGACTGCGGCGCCAGCGGCTGCACGCCCTCGGCCTTGAACTGCTGCGCCGTGAGCAGCAGCGAGGCGCCGACCGACCAGCGCTCGCCCAGCTGCTTCGACACCGTGGGCGCCACCGTCAGCTGCTTGATCGTCGTGATGCTGCGCCCCGTGCCGCAGGCCGCGTTCGCCCACTGCACCGCGCCGGTGGGCGACGGGCACGGCGTGCTGTCGGCGGGAAAGTAGGTGCCGGCGCCGTTGCTATAGGCCACGAGGCCGGCCGACAGCCCCGGCGCGATCACGCGGCTGATCGCCAACTCGGCCAGCGGCTCCCAGCGGCCGATGCTGTCGGTGCGCGTGTCGAGCAAGCCGGTGGTGGGCGGCGGCATGTTCGCCGAGCGCTCCATCCGCGTGTCGCCGCGCGTGGCGATGAAGTTGCCCTCCATCCGGTCGCCGACCCACGCGGTGGTGGCGGGGTTGCTCGCGCCGCCGAAGGCATCGCGGGTCGATGCGGCCGCCGCGCCGGCAAGGCCGCGCGCCTCCGCGCCGTAGCCGATCTGGAAGTAGCCGTTGTCGGCCGCGGCAAGCGCCGGGCACAGCGCAGCTGCAGACACCAGGGTCCGCCATGTCGTTGTCATCGTTGTCTCCGTTGTTGTTTTCTTCAGGCGCTCAGCAGATCAGGCGGCGACGACGGTGTTCTCCAGCACCCCGAGTCCCGCGATCTCGACTTCCACGCGGTCGCCGTCGTCCAGAAAGCGCCAGTGCTCGACGCCCGCGCACTCGGGCACGCAGCCCGTGGCCAGCAGCTCGCCCGCATGCAGCGTCTCGTTCTGCGACGCAAAGCTCAGGATGCGGTCGATGCGGTGCGTCATGCCCGAGGTGCTGCCCTGCCCGCGCAGCTGGCCGTTCACGCGCACCGTCACGTCGAGCGCATGCGGATCGGGGATCTCGTCGGCCGTGACGATCCACGGCCCCAGGCTGTTGCTGCCGTCGAAGTCCTTGCCCTTCGCCGGCCCGGTGCCCACGCCGCTGCGCAGCTCCTTCATGAGCTGCGCGCGCTCGGAGAAGTCGTTGAAGACGACGTAGCCGAAGACATGCACCATGGCCGCGGACGCCGCGATGTTCTTGCCGCCGCGCCCGACCACCACGGCCAGCTCGGCCTCGTAGTCGAGCATCGTGCCCGGCGCGGGCCGCTGCACCGATGCACCCGGGCCGGACAGGTTGAGCCGCACGCCCTTGTAGTAGACGGGTGTCTCGTAGAAGGCAGCCGGAATCTGCATCGCCCACGCCGGCGCGCCGGCTGCCGGCGAGACGTTCGCGGCGACCTGCCGGAAGGCATTCTTCAGGTGCTGCTCGTAGACGCTGAAGCAGCGGATCTGCGGCGGCTGGTAGGGCAGCTCGATCCGCACGTGCTTCAGGTCATGCAGGCAGCCTTGCGGCATCTGCGTCGACGCGAGCAATGCACGCAGCATCGGCAGCGTGTCGTTTTCATGCTGGATCACGTCCAGCAGCGTGGCAAAGCGCGGATCGCCGGGCAACGCGGCGCTGACGTCGAGCAGCCGCTGGTCCGGCAAGGCGAGGCCGACGTGCCGCGAAAACGCATCGGTCGAGAAAGTGCACAAGCGCATGGGGTGGCTCTCCTTGCGTGCGCGTCAGGCCGCGCGATGCTGTGCGAGCAGCACCTCGGGGTCGAACTCCACGCCGATCGGGTTCGTGGCGAAATCGCCGGCGCGGAACCACGCGTCCAGTTCGGCCGCGCTCTCGAAGTTGTCGACCTGCAGCTCGACCTTCACGCCCTCGGGGTCGAGGTAGTACAGCGAGGTCGTCGGCCCGTGGTTGATGCTCCACACCGGCTGCATGCCGTGGCCCTTGAGCCGCGCGTAGGTGTGCAGCAGGTCGTCGAGCGAGCCGTAGGTGAAGGCCACGTGGTCCACGCCCGCGGTCTGGGCCTGTCCGGCGCTGTGCGTGGGCGCGTTGATCAGCGCCACGCGGTGATGCTCGTCGTCGTAGCTCAGGAAGCACAGCATCTCGTTGCGGAACATCGTGCGCGCACCGAGCACCACGCTCCACCAGCGGATCGATTCGTCGAAGCGGCGAGTCGCCAGCACGACGTGCGCGAGCTTGCGCGGCGACCTTGCGTGCGGGTCGGGCGAAGGGAGGGGAAAGCGGTCCATGAGGTTCGTCATTGCATGTCCTTGGGGTCGAGGGGTGGGTGGGGAAAGGTTGATCTGCAGGATGGCGCGCAGCACCGCGGCCACGTCGCTCGGGCCCGGCGGTTGCGACGCGGTGCTGCGCCAGGCAATGTGGCCGTCGGGCCGCACCAGGAGCGTGGCGTCGGCCCGGCCGTCGTTCCAGGCGATCAGTTGCGCGAGCGCCTTGTGCGAGGCGGCGAGGTCCAGGTTCACGCCCACGACGGCCAGGCCCAGCGACGCCGCCAGCCGTTCGCACGCCGCGCCGTGGCGGCCCATGCCCGCCAGGAGAAAGTGCCCGGGCTTCAGAAGCTCGTGCGAGCTGGTGCGGTACGCAACGCCGGTGTCGGGCGCAAGGTGGAAGTGCGGCCAGCGCGCACCGGGCGTGAGTGACTGGCACACGTCCCGCACGGGGTCCGGCGCAACCGGCGCGGTCGTGCCATCGCCGCAGACGGCCGCCCCCCGGTAGGCATGGCCCAGGTCCAGGCCCACGGTGCTGAAATGCGCCATCTGGTTCTCGGCGGCGCGCTGCACGCGCTGGCGGATGGCCGCGCAGCGCACGGACGCGGCCTTCGCGATGCGGCGCGTGCGCCACTCAACCGGCGCCACGAACAGCCCGCCGATCGCCGAGCGCACCGCGCCCGGCAATGCACGCGCCGGCGCACTCGAACGCACGCGCCCCAGCAGCGGCAGGCGGCGGTCGTCGATGCCCATGGCCGCGGTGACCTCGCGCATCTTGTGGAAGTTCTTCACGCTCGCCTCGCAGTTCGCCACGGCCACCGGGCGGCGCTCCGCGCCGTAGGTGTCGATCAGGCCCACGTCCGCACGGCCTTGCATGACCAGCGCCAGCTTCCACGCCAAGTTGTGCGCGTCCGCGATGCCCGTGTTGAGCCCGAGCCCGCCCGTGGGCGGAAAGCGGTGCGCCGCATCGCCGACCAGCAAGGTGCGCCCCTGGCGGTAGCGGTCGGCCACGTGCGCCTGCATGGTCCAGTGCGAGAGCGAGGTGATGCGAAACGGCACGTCCGCAGTGCCCAGCGCCGCGCGCAGCATGCGCTCGCAGCGGGCCACCGGGAAGTCAGCGGGTTGTTCGTGCGGCGGGAAATACGGCGTCATGAACACCGCGTAGCGTGCGGCGTCGTGGACGATGAAGGTGCCGGGCGCCTTCGCGGACAGGGTCCAGAACAGGATCGACGGGCTGTCCTTCACGAGCGGGCGCAGGTCGGCCTCGAAGTTGACCGTGACCATGTGGGCCAGGTTCGTGTCGCCGGCCATCGCGATGCCCGCGCCCCGCCGCACGGAACTGCCGGCACCGTCGGCCCCCAGCAGCCACTGGCTGCGCACGGCATAGACCTCGCCACTCGCCGCGTCCTCGATGCGCGAGACGACGCGGTCGCCCTCTTCTTCCGCCCCTCGCCAGGTCTGGCCGAAGCGCGTCTCACAGTGGGTGCGGCCGGCGAGCGCATCGAACAGCACGCGCTCGAGGTGGTGCTGCGGCACGTTCGCGCTGCGCTTGCCGCTGACCGCGTCCAGTTGCACGAAGCGCGCCTCGCCGCCGATCTCGATGCGCGCGATGTCTTCCTCGGCGAGGTTGCGCCGCCAGGTCACGTAGCGCGCGTCGGCCGGCGGCGTGGTCACGCGTGCCAGCGCCTCGTCGGCGATGCCCAGGCTGGCCAGGATTTCGCGCGTCCTCGCGCTGATGACATGCGCCTGCGGCGCCTGGTGCAGACCGTCGCGCTGCTCGACGAGCAGCGACGCAACGCCCTGGTCGGCGAGCAACGCCGCCATGGTGAGCCCGACGGGCCCGGCACCGACGATCAAAACGGGAACTTCCAACTCGTGCATCTGTGGTTCTCTCGACCTTCGGCAGCACCAACGGCTGCCATGCACGGGAATTTATACAAATATAAGTCAATGCATGATGCGTGTTTATACTTATATAAGTCGAACGCATCGACCGGCCGACCGGTGCGCGCGACTGTTGGACAATGCGGCCATCGTCAACCAGCCACGGCCCGCCGGCGCACGCCATCCATGAAGACTCCCACGGGCAAGAACGCCCCGAAGCGCACCACCGCCCCTGCCCGCACCGAGGCCGCGGAACCTGCGGCCGACACCTCGGGCCGGCAGCGCCTCATGGACGCGGCCATCGTCGAGTTCTCCGAGAAAGGTTTCGAGGGCACGTCGGTGCTGGCCATCGCGCGGCGCGCGGACGTGAAGCAGCCGCTGCTCAACTACCACTTCGGCGGCAAGGAAGGCCTGTGGCGCGCCGTGGTCGAGAGCACCTACACCGAGGCGATGGCATCCATCGATGCGATGCAGGTCGACGAGGACACGGCCGATGCGCTCACCAAGCTGCGCAGCGCGCTGCGGGTGTTCGCCATCATCAACGTGCTGCACCCTGCCGCGCATTCGCTGGTGCTGCGCGAGGTGGCGCAGGCCGGGCCGCGGCTGGACTGGATCATCGAGCACTACATGCGGCCGTTCCATGAGCTGCTCGACGCGCTGCTCGCCGAATGCCAGGCGGAAGGCCTGATCAAGCCCTACCCGCGCGCCTACGCGAGCGTCATGATGACGAGCCTGCTGACCTCGGTGCAGTCGTCCATGCACCTGATCAAGCGGCTCTACGACGTCGATCCGATGAGCCCCGAGCAGGCCGCGCAGCACACCGAGCAGACCATCGACCTGCTGCTGAATGGGATGCTGACGGACCCCGGAAAGAAAAACCGCTAGCTAACGCTGGTTCTGTTGCTCGCTCCTGTGCGCAATGACCGCGTCGCGCACTGCGCGCTTCGGCGCCAGCTGCGGCTTGCCGCAACTGCTGCAGCGATAGAAGCGCAGGCCGGGCAGGAACTTCATCCACGGCCGGCGGTGGATGCGCTCCAGACCGGCCAGTCCGCATTGGCAGCGGACGAAAGGATTGCCGAAGGCCGGGCCGGGCGCGCGGCCGTGGCGTGTCGTTGCGTACCCAGGAGCGTCGGTGTGCATGCGGGTCATCGTGCCGACCCACGGGCACGCCGCGCGCCCGACTGTGATCCCGCTCACTTGCCGCCGCAACAAATCTGCGCGCGGTGATCCGCGCCTAGGCGGCAGCGGGCTCCTGCGGTTCGCCCAGCGAGAGCATCAGGCGGTTGGCCCAGTTGAAGAAGGCCGCGCCATGCACGACGTCGGCAATCGCCAGGTCGTCCAGCCCCTGCGCGCGCAAGGCGTCGACATGCGCGGCCCCGAAGGTCGACGGCGTGGCCGACAGCGCGACCGACGCCTGCACGATCGCATTCCAGCGCGCGCCCAGCTCGGCCTGCACCCCCTCGTCGAGCAGGCGCTGCACGTCGTCCGTGCGCTGCGAGAAATGCGAAGCAAAGCGCGCGTGCACCGAGGCGCAATAGATACAGCCGTTGAAGCGCGAGGCGGCGGCGGCCGAGAGCTCGCGCTCGGCGCGCGGCAGGCCGGCCTCGGGGTTGTAGAAGATGTCCTTGTCGGTGCGCGTGCGCGCGCCGAGGATGTCTGGGTCGCGCGCCAGCAGGCGGAAGTACGGCGACTTGGCGCGCGACGCGTCCACGAGGCCCGCGTAGTGGCGCTCGGTCAGCTCGTCTTCGGGCAGCGGTTCGAGCCAGGGCAGCCATTCGAGCTGCGCCTGCGTGAAGCTGCGCGGGTGCGTGTTGCCGGGATGGGTCAGGGTCGATTCGGTGCTCATGGGGCGCTCATGCAGAAGGGGTGGCCAGCGCGCGCAGGCCGATGACGACGCGGATCTGGAACGCGAGGAACGCCACCAGTTGCGACAAGGTGACGATCTCGGTGGTGTGCCATCCCGCGTCGAGCAGCGCCTGAAGTGCCGCCGGGCTGGCGTCGCGCGGGTGGAAGACCAGCAGGTGCGCATGTGCAAGGCCGGCCGACAGGCGCTCGCCGAGCACCGCGCGCTGCGCCGCATCGACGGCGTAGACGGGGCCGGCCGCGTCTTCCACGCTGAGCGGACCTTCCGGATAGCGGCCATACGGCCCTTGCGTGGCACCGCGTGCAACCTCGGCCTCGATGGCCCTCGCCACGCCCTGCCCCGCCAAGGCCTCGGCATAGAAGCGCGCCACCTCGGGCTGCCCATGCAATCCGGCGACGAAGGTCGCGACGGCGAAACGGTCTGCGATCTCGAAGTGCCCGGCGACGGGCTCGGTCGGCGCGAACAGCGCCAGGTAGCTCTGCTGCGCCTGCGTGCGCGCCTGCTCGCGCTGCGCACGCAGCCGGTCGAGCGCGCTGCCGGGCGCGATGCCCACCAGCCGGTCGATCACGTCGGCAGCCTCGGGAACGGGAGAAGAAGAAACAACGGCATTCATGGAGACAACAGCCTAGAGAAGCGCAAGCGATTGAAGGTCCGGCACGCCCGTGTCGCGCGCCCAGCCCAAGGCGGGTGCGACGACCGTGGCGGTCAGTTCGATGGAACGCAGGATGGCCGCGTGCGGCGGATCGACCGAATGCACCTGGCACACGAGGTCGGTCACACGCGCGAGCGTGCGGTCAGCGCGCAGCGAAGCAATCACGTCGTCGGGCGAACCGACATGCACGTCGTACGCCGCGATCAGCTGCTCGAGCGGCGCATCGGCGCGGACGCGGTCGGCCAGGCCGATCTGCCCCGTGGCGGCGGCCTGCAGCACCGCGCGGCGCAGCCCGGTCTCGGCCAGGCGCAGCGCCTCCTTGCGGGTGTCCGCCACGAACACGCTGCGCGAGCCCACGATGCGCGGCGTGCGCCCCGGCGGCAGCGCGGCCAGGTACGCGTCGATGATCGGGTCCTGCAGGTCGGCCAGCGATGCATCGGGCGCCAGCGCAGTGCGTGGCTGCGTGCGCGAGAGCATCAGCCCGTCGCCGGCCGTGCCCGCGCGCGTGCCGCCGCTTACCGAGAACGTGGCCTGCCAGAGCCGGCCGAGCAGTTGCGCACCCGCCGGGTACAGCGTGTCGCCGCCGGGCAGCGGCCGGCCGGCCCAGGCGTCGCGCACCGTGGCGAGCTGCCGCTCGAACAGCGCTGCGCGGTCGTCGCTGTCCAGCCCGAAGGCCGCGAAGGACGCGGGCGTGCCGCCCGTGCCGACGCCCACTTCGAGCCGGCCGCCCGAGAGCAGGTCCAGCACGATCGCGTCTTCGGCCGTGCGCACCGCGTTTTCCAGCGGCAGCGTCACGATGCCCGTGCCCAGGCGGATGCGCCGTGTGCGCGAGGCGACGTGGGCGAGGAAGACGAAGGGCGACGGCAGGCCGCCCTCGTGTTCATGGAAATGGTGCTGCGCCACCCAGGCGGAATCGAAGCCGAAAGCCTCGGCATGGGCGATCTGCGCGGTAACGAAGCGGTAGCGCTCGGCGGCGGGGGCATCGTCGAGCAGCCGGCTGAAGAAGCCGAGCCGCTTGCGCGGGGAAGTGAAGGTACCGGGCATCCGAAGGCCTGTGGGGTCGAGAGCCTTCGAGTGTTGCGCCGCAGGCCGCTCGAATGGAACGCCGGTTTTCGCGTTTGCTTATGCGCTTTGCGCGCATCGCGCGTTCAGTGCGGCATCGCAGGTGATCGCCGTGTGAAGCGCCGCAGCCAGCCCACGCCCGCCCCGACGCCGACCGCCATCAGCCCGGTGGTGCCCAGCATCGCCGCCGTGTGAAGCGCGACGGCGGCGAGCGCCGGCACGAGCGAACCACTCATCGCGCGCTTCGCTGCATCGCCCATGCACAGCGGGATCAGCGCCGGCACCAGCATCAGCCCGGCACCGTGCGCGGTGGACATCATGAAAGACCACAGCGCCAGCCCCGCATGCCCCGCCGGCGCACGCGCCATGGCGGGAAGACGGCCCGACAGGTGAACGAGCACGACCAGCGCGAACAAGCCGCCGGCCAGCCACTGCAGCAGGCCCCGGTCCATCGACAGGCCGAAGGCCACCGCAACGACCACGAGCGCCACCGAGGCGACGTGCCCGACGCCGATCGGCCACAGCGCCCGCAGCGCCTGCGCCCGGTCTTGCGAACGCAGGCCCCACGCGGCGGCGAACATCCAGCCGGTGGTGGGGTTCAGGCCGTGCAGGACACCCATTCCCGCCACCGCCAGCCAGGGCCAGAGGCTTGCCATGGTGCGGACCGATCGACACGCCAGGTCGCGCGTTTTTCTTAGGACTGCGCGTGGCAGCAACCACCGGCCGCCGCAACGGGCGCGGGCTCGTAGCGGTCGTGGTGACGGATCCAGTCCATCGCGTAGGACGGGTTGTGCTCGTCGCGGCCCTTGGGCACGAGGTCGAGCATGTTGTAGGTGCCCATCATCACTTCCACGCCGCGACCGTAGGTCGAGTAGGTGTGGAACACGTCGCCGGCGTCGTCCTTGAAGAACACGCTGACACCGGGCGCTTCCTCGCTCGGGAACGGCTGCTTCACGTAGTTGTAGGCGACCACGCCGCTGGCCATTTCGTCGGGCGTGAAGCTCACGCCGAAGTCGTGGTTGAAGTCGTTGTCGTGCGACGAGACCCAGGCGAACTGCCAGCCCATGCGCCGGCGGAAAGCCTCGATGCGAGCCAGCGGCGCGCGCGAGACGGCCACCAGCGTGACGTCGCGGTGTTCGAGGTGCACGCGCATGCCGTCGGAATGGTCGGCCATGAACGAGCAGCTCTGGCAGCCCTGCTCCCAGTCGGGGCCGAACATGAAGTGCTGCACCAGCAGCTGGCGGCGGCCTTCGAACAGGTCGGCGAGCGGGCGGCGGCCCTGGGGCGTGTCGAAGACATAGGCCTTCTCGACGCGCGTCCAAGGCAGCGCGCGGCGCTCCTCGGCGATCCGGTCGCGCAGCTGGGTCAGTTCCTTCTCGCGCGCCAGCAACGACTTGCGCGCATCGATCCAGCGCTCGGGGGTCACGACGGTGTGATTCATTGGGGTGTTCATGGTGTGCTCCTTGGCTTGTGTGTCGTTCAGGCCGTGGCCGTCTTCGGGCGCCGCACCGCGCGGACCTTGCTGGCCCGGCCGTCGCCGGCGTAGAAGAGCCCCGCGCCGTCGGACTCCAGGCCGCTCACGCCGACGCCGCTGGGCATTTCCAGCCGCGCGATCACGTCGCCGCTGGCGGGATCGATGCGGCGGATGTCGCTCTGGTCGCCTTCCCAGGTGCCGTGCCAGAGTTCGCCGTCGACCCAGGTCACGCCGGTGACGAAGCGGTTCGATTCGATGGTGCGGCGGATCGCGCCCGTCGCCGGGTCGATCTGGTGGATCTTGCGGTCGCGGTACTCGCCCACCCACAGGCTGCCTTCGGCCCAGGTGAGGCCCGAGTCGGAGCCGTTGCCGGGCGCGGGAATCGAGGCCAGCACCTTGCCGGTGGCGGCGTCGATCTTGTCGATGCGCGCCTCGACGATCTGATAGAAGCAGGTGCCGTCGAAGGCGGTGCCGGCGTCGCAGGCGACGTCGATGCGGCGCGTGGCTTCGCCGCTCGCGGGGTCGAAGGCGACCAGTTGCCCGCCGGTGGCGGCCCACACCTGGTGGCCGTCGTGCGTCACGCCGTGGATGCGCTCCACACCTTCGAACGGGCCGTACTCGCGCACGATCTGCGCGGCCTGCACGGCGCCTTCGAATCGGTCCTTGCCTGCCTTCTTGCTCTGACTGCTGTTGCTGCTACTGCTCATGGTGGGCTCCTGTAGGTGCGCCACAGGGGGTAGCGCATGAGCCCGACTCTATTCAATCGGCAGCGCAGCGGGGAGTAACAAGATCGTCGTGAATCCCGCCAGCGGCGGGGCCAGCCAGCGGCGCGCCCTGGCCTGTCCGATGGCGCGCACGCGCCGTTCGGCCTCGAGTTCGGCCAGCGCGCGCTGCACCGTGCGCTGGCTCGCGCCCAGGGCCAGCGCGAGCGCCGAGGTCGACCAGGCCGCGCCGTCGGACAGCAGCGCCACCAGCGAAGCCTGCTCGCCGTCGATGGGCGGTGCCAGCACCACGACCGGACGCGCATCCAGAGGTTGGAGGATGAAGCCCTGCGGCGTGGCCTCGATGCGCGCCATCGGCTTGACGAGCGCGCGCAGCCGGCCGATCTCGACGCGCAGCCGCGCGCGGTGCGTTTCGTCGGGGTCGCGGGTGCGGAAGGCGTCGGCGATCAGCGTGTCGCGGTCGACATCGCCGGGCCAGGCCGCGGCCAGCGCACGCGCCAGCGAGAACAGCACGGGCCGGCGTGCGAGCGAACGCCAGGTGTCGCCGCCCCCGACGCCACGGCGACAGGCATCGACGACGAGCGCATCGGACGCGAGCAGCGCCTCGACCTCCTCGAGGCGCAGGGCCTGTTCACCGCCGGCAGCGATGCGCCGGGCGGCGGGACGTTCGAGCGCGGCGCGCGCCTCCGCCACTTCGGCCAGCAGCGCCGGCACGCGCGCACGCAGGGCCGCGTCATGCGCGCGGGTGAGCGCTGCCCGTGCCGTGCCGGTGCGCAGCGAACGCAAGGCCAACTCGGCCGACGCCAGTTCGGCCACCGCCGACAGCAACGGCGGCAGGCTGTGCCCGTCGAGCAGCGACAGCGCAGCGGCGGCCTCGTCGAGCCGGCCGAGCAGCAGCAGCCGGCGCGCCGCGATGAGCCGCGCCTGCAGCGCATTGGCCAGGTCGTCGCGTGCTTCGAGCGTGGCGGCCGCGGCGGTCAGCGCGCGCGGCGAGCCGCCCAGGTCGCGCATCGCCAGTGCCACCTCGGCCTCGGCGACGACGCAACGTGCGCGCGCCAGTTCTTCGTGCGCCCCGAAGCCGCTCGCGGCACGCCGCAGCAGCTCGCGCGCACGCGGGTGCTCGCCGAGCTGGGCCATGGCGATGCCGCGCAGCGCGAGCGCCGGCGGGTCGTCGCGCAGGGCCACGCGCTTGAGGGCGCCCAGCGCGTCGCCGGCAGCGAGCGCGCGCGCGGAGGCGGCGATGAGGGAATCCATGGGGCGACAGGCTACAACACCGCCGGTGCGCCCCGGCCCGCCTCCTCACGAGGCGGCGTCGTCAGTCCAGCGAGATGCCGCGCTCACGAATCAGCGCGTGCCACTTCTTGGTCTCGGCGAAGGCATAGGTCTTCATCAGCACGCTGTCGCTCGGCACCGGCTCCCAGCCGCCTTCCTGCAGCTTCTTGCGCACGCTCTCGTTGCCCACCGCCGCCTGCATCTCCTTCGAAAGGCGCTCCTGGATGGCGACGGGCGTGCTGGCGGGCACCACCAGCCCTTGCCACGCGTAGGCCTCCGAATCCTTGAAGCCCTGCTCGCCCACCGTGGGCACGGCGGGCAGGATCGGCAGGCGCTTGGCGCTGAACGCCATCAGCGGAATGACCTTGCCCGACTGGATGGCGCTTAGCCCCGACGAGGTGTCCACCACCATCAACGGCACCTGCCCGCCCATCACGTCCTGCAGCGCAGGTGCGGCGCCGCGGTACGGCACGTGCATGGTCGACAGGCCGCTGCGGCTCAGGAACAGCTCCATCGCCAGGTGGTGCGGGCTGCCGTTGCCCGGCGAGGCGTACGACAACGTGCCCGGCTTGCTCTTGAGCTGCTCCATCAGGGCGCCGATGGTCTTGAGGTTCGTCGAGGGCGCCGCCACCAGCACGAGCGGCGTGCGGGCCATCAGGCCGAGCATCGCGAAGTCGCGGTCGACGGCATAGGGCAGCTTCTTGTAGAGCGCGGGGTTGTACACGAGCACGCCGTTGTCGGCCGTGAACACGGTGTAGCCGTCGCCGGGTGATCGGGCCGTGACCTCGGCGCCGATGATGGCGCCGGCACCGGCGCGGTTGTCGACGATCACCGGCTGGCCGGCCTGGACCGACATCTGCGCGCCGATGGTGCGGGCCAGGAAGTCACTGCCGCCACCGGCGGGGTAGCCGACGATCCACTTGATCGGCTTGGACGGAAAGGCCTGCGCCTGCGCTTGCGCGGGAGCCCCCGCGAAAGCAAGCGCGGCGGCCGCGAGCGAAAGGAAACCGCGGCGCGCAAGGCGATGAGAAACGGGCATGAACGATGTCTCCTGGCAGTGGTTGTTGTGATGGCGCTGCGATTGGATGCGAGCTTCATTCATGGTTCAATCAGATATTTCTTTGCTACTTATCGGATAAACCGATGAATGTCACGTTGCGCCAACTGCGCGCCTTCATCGCGGTGGCCCGCGCCGGCAGCGTGACCGAGGCGGCCCTGCGGCTGCACATCACGCAGTCGGCGCTGAGCGGCCTCATCAAGGACCTGGAGTCGAACCTGGGCGTGCAGATGCTTCACCGCACGACGCGCAAGCTGCAGCTCTCCAGCGCGGGCGAGGTCTTCCTGCCGATGGCCGAGCGCATCCTCCAGGACCTGGGCATGGCGCTCGATGCGGTGTCCGACCTGCGGGAGCTGCGCACCGGCACCGTGCGCATCGCGGTGCCGCAGGTGATGGCGTGCACGGTCATGCCGGAAATCATGGCGGCCTTCGCCCGGAAGTACCCCGGCATCCGCGTGCGCCTGCAGGACTCGATGGTGGAAAGCGTGCTAGGCCGGCTCATCAACGGCGACGTCGACCTGGCCATCGGCCCCGAGCGCGATGCACCTGCCAACGTGGTGGCGCGCACGCTCTTCACCCTGCCCTTTCTGGCGGTGCTGCCGCCGGGGCATCCGCTGACCAAAAAGCAGCGGGTCGCCTGGAGCGACCTGGTCCGCTACCCCGTGATCTCGCTGCAGGGCGAATACACGCAGTTGCTCAGCGCCGAGCTGTACGCCTCGCCGGGCCGGCTGGAGTTCAGCCCAACGCATGAAGTGGCCTTCCTGACGACGGCGCTGAGCATGGTCGAGCACGGCCTGGGCGTGACCACCTGCCTGCCGTATGCGGGCGAGCTGCTGCAGCGTCAGAAACTCGAATTCCGCCCGCTCGTCACGCCCGTGCTCAGCCGCAAGTTCCAGGTGTGGCTGAACAAGGACCGGGGGCTCTCGCCGTCGGCGCAGGAGTTTCTGGACTTCCTGCTGCAGCACATCGAAGACCACCCGGCGCCCGAGGTGCGCGCGTTCCGCAAGGCGCGCTGATCCAGCGCGCAGCGGGACTCAGCTGCTGCCAGCGCCTGCCACGGGTGCCTGCACCCTCGCCTCCAGCCGCGTGCCCCCATCGTCCGCATCGATCTGCAGCGTGCCGCCGATGCGCGTCATGCGCGCCTGCATGCTGCGCAAGCCCAGCCCGCCGATCGACGAGGCAACCGTCACCGCATCGAAGCCCACGCCGTCGTCCTCGACGCTCAGCAGCACGCCCGCTTCGCCGTCGGCCAGCAGTTGCACGCGAAGGGTGCGCGCGCGGCTGTGCTTCACCACGTTGGCCAGCGCCTCCTCGAGCAGGCGCGTGAGGCCCAACACCTGGCGCGCGGACAGCGCACAAGGCCAGGCCGCGGGCGTCTGCCAGTGGCTGCGCATGCCCATCTCCTCGAACAGGCGACCGAAGCGGTGGCGCATCGGCGCCAGCCATTGCGTGGGCGTGGCGGCCACCGGGGCCGCGCCGCCGCTGTGGGTGTCGATGATCTGGCGCAGGTCGTCGCGCAGCGACTTGAACATCGACAGGTACTGCGGTCGCTGCAGCGCCTCGCCCGACTGTTCCACCAGCGCGATCGAGCGCACCAGCGAACTGCCCAGGCCGTCGTGCAGGTCGTGCGCCACGCTCAGGCGCTCGTTCAGCCGCACGTTGTCGAGTTCCAGGCGGTGTTCGCGGCTGAGCGTGTCGGCCAGCTCGGTGCGCGCCCCGCGCACTTCGCGCGCCAGATCGTCGTTGAAGTTCTCGACGCGGCGCAGGCTGCGCGTGAAGCCGCCCGCCAGGATCAGCGACATGCCGATCATGATCAGCGGCGCCGTGACCACGGTGTAGCCGAAGCGGTCGTCGATGACGCGCAGGATCATCAGCGCGTCGTGCACCGCGGCCACCAGGAAGCCGAAGGCGCACAGGGCCAGCAGCAGGTGCTCGGTTTTCTTCGTGTCGAGCGCGCGCAGGATGAACTGCACGCACACGGCCATGAAGAGCAGCGAATACACGATGAACACCGCCAGCGTCGCGACCGACAGCGCAGGCTGCGGCAGCAGCGCGATCGCCGCCACGGCCAGCGCGGCCACCGCCCACAGCGCGCGGCTCAGGCGCGGAAAGCGCTGGCCGCCGAAGTGCCACATGAACATGCAGAAGCAGCTCACGTACAGGACCATCCAGGCCGTGATCCAGCGCGACCAGGCGTCGGTGGAGGCGAACGGCCACGGCAAGGTGCTGACGACGGTGTTGCTCGCGAACACCAGCCAGGCGATGGCGCTGAGCGCATACCAGCCGTAGGCGACCTCTTGCCGGCGCATAAGCCACAGCACGAGGAAGAAGCAGCCCAGCGTGATCGAGATGACGAGGTTGACCGCGGGCAGCACGCGCGCGAACAGGCGGCGTTCGTCGTGGTACGCCACCGCCGCGTCCGCCGGGCCGAGCACCACGCGGCCCAGCCCCGAGCCGTACATGCTGCCGCCCACCACCTGCACCCACAGCGTGTTGGTGCCGGGGTTCAGTGCGGCGGCCGGCAGGAAGAAGACGCGCGGCGTGTTCCAGCTGCGGCTCAGCGGCTCGACCAGGCTGGCGTCGCGCCAGAGCAGGTTGTCGTTCAGCGAGATCGCGCCGGCCATGCTCAGGTAGTCGAAGGCCACGCCCAGCTGCGGCGCGTCGTCGCGGCCCGCGCAGGGGCGTTGCCAGTCGATGCGGTACCACACGATGCCTTCGAAGCCGGGCCAGCGCGAGGCCCAGTGGTCGGGCAGCGTCACCGGCTGCCAGCCGTCGATGGGCGGCGGTGCTTCAGGCCCCGCGCCGGCGGTGGCGCGCACGGCCCGCACGCTGTCGATGTGCGGTGCGCACGCCTCGGCCGCCCATGCCGTGTGCGCGAACAACCACCACAGGCTCAGGCCAGCAAGCCACGCGAACGCGCTGCGAAAACGGCGCGCGTGCGCGAGGAAACGGTGAGCTTGCGGTAGATGTTCTTGATGTGGCATTCGACGGTGTGCCGCGACAGGAAGATCTGCTCGGCTATCTCGCGGTTGGTCAGGCCTTCGGCAACCAGCTGGAGGATCTGCAGTTCGCGCGCGGTCAGCACATCTTCGCCGACGCGCCCCGGCGTGGCCGGCGGCGCCTGCGTGAGATCAAGGATGCGCCGCGCGATGAAGGGATCGATCGGCGCCCCGCCGCGCAGCACGCTGCGGATCGACAGCAGCAGCTCCAGGTCGTCGCGCTCCTTGAGCACGTAACCGGTGGCGCCGGCGCGCAGCGCGTTGAGGATGAGGTCGTCGGTGCTCCAGGCGGAGATCACGAGGATGCCGGGGCCGTCGTCGGCGTTCATTGCAGCACCGGTCGGCGCGCTCATCTGCGCGATCAGCTCCACGCCGTTGCCGTCGGGCAGGCCCAGGTCGACCAGCGCGAGCGCGAACGACTGGCGCGCGAGTTCGATGCGCGCATCGACCAGCGTGGCGGCGAGCACCAGCACGTCGTTGCCGTAGCCCAGCTGGTTCAGGATGCCGACGATGCGCCGCTGCATCAGCGCGTCGTCCTCGACGATGAGCACGGGCGCCGGCAGGTCGGGGCTGGGCGGCGGCGTCATCGCCGGGCCGTCGGGGTGGGGAGGGAAAGCGGGCATCAGGACCGTTCGGACAAGGGGGCAAGCATGCCCGAATCATCACCCAGGCTTCGCGCGCGAGGCTGCAGTGTCCCCTCGCGGCGGCGCGGCGGCCATCACCAGATCTGGGGGTTCTGGTGGCGCGGCGCGGCATCGGTCGGCCTTCGCCTACAGACAGGCACCACGCGAGCGGACATGGTGGGGCCATGACACATCCGATCGAACTCATCATCGACGAGCCGGCTCCCGGATCCTTTGTCTGGCGGCTGCTCGAAACCGACACCGACGGTGCGCATCCCACCGTCCTGCGCTGCGCCTTCGACCCGGTCGAGAGCTACGAGCTCGCCCTGGCCTCGGGACAGCGCGCCCTGCGCAGCGAGATGCGCGCGCACGCTACAACGGAAGGCCACTGAGCGTCAGCATGCGCTGACGGCGGCTTCGCGAGGCGTCCTACCGCTCTCGCGCCGTCGGTTCCTAGGATGGTTTTCGGGCGCCGGTTCTCTTGCGCTTGTCGCAATGAGGCAACCGCCGGCGCCTTCAAGGAGATGACCATGCAAAGAAAGCTCATGTGGATGTGCGCCGCTGCCGTGTCCTGTCTCACGGTCGTCTCGGCGCAAGCGCAGGTGAACCCGCCGCCCGCGGCCACGGTCGATCCGGCGGTCGCCGAATACAAGGCGGCGCGCGACAAGATCTCGGCCGACTACAAGACCGACCGCGCCGCTTGCGATGCCATGAAGGACAACGCCAAGGACGTCTGCGTCGAGGAAGCCAAGGGCAAGGAAAAGATCGCCAAGGCCGAGCTCGACCAGAAGATGAAGCCCAGCGACGGCAATGCCCGCAAGGTGGCCGAAGCCAAGGTGGAAGTCGCCTACAGCATCGCCAAGGAAAAATGCGACGACCAGAAGGGCGAGGCCAAGTCAACCTGCGTGAAGCAGGCCAAGGCCGATGAAAGCAAGGGCATGGCCGAAGTCAAGGCGATGAAGAAGTAACCAGCCGGGCCGCAGCCCTTCCCGTTGGCGCTGGCCGGGGGCGGTCGCATACTCGACAGATGCCCTCCTCTTCCACGCGTCCACGGGTCTACCTCGCCGGCCCCGACGTGTTCCGGCCCGACGCCGCGCAGTACTTTGCCGCGCTGGCCCTGGCCTGCGACGCGCTCGGCATGACGGCCGTGCCGCCGTTCGACGGCAAGGCGGCCGGCCCCGACCCCGCGCGCCGGATCTACGAGGAAAACATGAAGCTGCTGCGGTCGGCGGACGGCGTCATTGCCAACCTCGCGCCGTTTCGCGGTCTGGAGCCCGACTCGGGCACGGTGTTCGAGGTCGGCGTGGCCATCGCCCTGGGCCTTCCGGTGGCCGCCTACGGCGTTCCGCCGGGCACCTATGCGCAGCGCGCCGCCACGGCGGGCGTCGTCGGCCGCGACCCGGACGGCAGCCTGCGCGACCCCGAGGGCACGCTGATCGAGGATTTTGGGCTGCCGCTGAACCTCATGCTGGCCTGTTCGGTGCGCTTTTCGGACCTGGCGACCGACGCCTTGCGGGTGCTGGCCGAGGTGTTGGGGTCTGCGCCCGCCCAGCGGCAGTGAGCCGAAATTCGTGAAATAAGTCACAAATCAAAGGCGGGACATCACCAATTCTGGGGAGAAAGCCCCGAGAAGTAAGCCTTTCAGCCTCTTTTTGCGTTGGACACGCCAACGCCCCAAAAAGGAGGCCCGGATGCCCCCCTCAGATCAACAAGCAGTTTTCGAAGCGGCGGGCCGCCTGGGTTCCATGGAGGTCCTGACCACGCAGACCAGCGCCGTCGTCTCGATGCTGCGCGCGCTGTACGCCGCGCACCCCGAGCCGGCCAAGGTCCGGTTCCATTTCGACCGGCTGATCGGCCAGCTGCTGACCAGCCCCTACCTCAGCCACGACCCGGATCACGCGCTGATCCTGCAAGACACGGCCGCGACGCTGGTGCGGCCACCGCTCGAATCCGACCCGGTGCGCTGAGCATCGGATGCACACCCAGGAGACACTGAAATGAGTTTTGAAAAAATCAAGCTCCGGTTCGGCCGGTCGTTCCGTCGCGGCGATCGCGTCGTCTGCGAAGGCCGGCTCGGCACCATCACCGGAGCGACCTATCCGCATGTGCGGGTGCGTTTCGACGGCCGGCAGATTGCGGTGCCTTGCGATCCTTGCGAACTGCATCTGGGCATAGCCCCGATCGCGACGTTGTCCACGCTCGAACCGCAGCCGTCCTGAAGACATCGCCTCGCCTTTTCGGTGGGGCTGCCATGCGTCGCGAGCAGACGCAAAAAAGCCCCGACTGGCGGGGCTCTTTTGGGCTGTTTGATCACTGCAAGGTGATCAGGAAGCCAATCCTGGCGGAACCGGAGGGATTCGAACCCTCGATGAGGCTCTACACCCCATACTCCCTTAGCAGGGGAGCACCTTCGGCCACTCGGTCACAGTTCCTGAAAGCAACCGCAATTATGCCATTACTTAAGCGCTCGGTTGGTCCAGATCGAACGCTTTATGCAGTGCGCGCACTGCCAATTCCATATATTTTTCGTCGATCACGACCGAGGTCTTGATTTCGCTGGTCGAGATCATCTGGATGTTGATGCCCTCTTCGCTTAACACACGGAACATCTTGCTCGCAACACCCACGTGGCTGCGCATGCCGATGCCCACGATGCTGACCTTGCAGATCTTGGTGTCGCCAACGATTTCGGTGGCGCCCAGCGAAGGCATCACCTTCGACTCCAGCAGCTCGACCGTGCGCGCGAACTCGTTGCGATGCACGGTGAAGCTGAAGTCGGTCTTGCCGTCCTTGCTGAGGTTCTGGATGATCACGTCGACTTCGATGTTGGCGTCTGCCACGGCACCGAGGATGTGATACGCGATGCCCGGCTTGTCGGGCACGCCGAGCACCGAGATCTTGGCTTCGTCGCGATTGAATGCGATGCCGGATACGACGGCTTGTTCCATGTTTTCGTCTTCCTCGAAAGTGATCAGCGTGCCGGACTTGGCCTCTTCATTGATGTCGATGTCCCATGCGGTGAAGCTCGAAAGCACACGCAGCGGCACCTTGTACTTGCCGGCGAATTCCACCGAGCGGATTTGCAGCACCTTGGAGCCGAGGCTGGCCATCTCGAGCATCTCTTCGAAGCTCACGGTGGTCAGGCGGCGCGCATCGGGTTCGACGCGCGGGTCGGTGGTGTAGACGCCGTCGACGTCGGTGTAGATCAGGCATTCGCTGGCCTTCATGGCCGCCGCGATGGCCACGGCCGAGGTGTCGCTGCCGCCACGGCCCAGGGTGGTGATGTTGCCCTCGTCGTCCACGCCCTGGAAGCCGGTGATGACCACCACGCGGCCGGCCGCGAGATCGGCGCGCACCTTGGCGTCGTCGATGCTCTCGATGCGGGCCTTGGTGTACGAGTTGTCGGTGCGCACCGACACCTGCCAGCCCGCGTAGCTCACCGACTCCACGCCCTCGGCCTGCAGCGCCATGGCCAGCAGTGCCGACGATGCCTGTTCGCCGGTGGAGGCGAGCATGTCGAGTTCGCGGTGATAGGCCACGCCGGGTTTGCCCGGGGAGAGCTCCTTGGCAAGACCGAGCAGGCGGTTGGTTTCGCCGCTCATGGCGCTGGGCACCACGATCATCTGGTGACCCGCACGCGCCCATTTGGCGACGCGCTTGGCGACATTGCGGATGCGCTCGGTCGAGCCCATCGACGTGCCGCCGTATTTGTGAACGATCAATGCCATGGATGAAATCAGAGAAAGATAAAGGGCCGCCTGGAGAGCGGCGCCCTGCAAGCCGTCAGAGCGAAGTCTTCAGCGAGGGCGGGGCATTGTACCAATGCAGCCGCTCTCCCCTGCGCTCGGCGAAGCCCGCGCCCACCTTGAGGTGGATGCGGTGGCCGCGCGTGGTGCAGGTGCGGACCTGGTCCAGCAGCTGGTCGAGCTGCGCCGCGCTCGGGGCGCAGCCGTGCGACTGCATCAGCCAGTGGCGCAGCACGTTGGCCTGCCGAGCCCGGGACAGCGCCTGCAGCAGCCGGATCTGCGGCGGTTCACCGACCACGGCCAGGTCCTGTGCCGCCAGTTCGCCCAGCAGCTGCTGGGCCTGCGCCGCGTGGCCGATGCTGCGGGCGAAGGTCGCACGAAACTGCGGGAAGGTGTCCGCCAGCGCCGGCAGCAGCACGGCGCGGATGCGGTTGCGCGTGTAGCGCGCGTCGGCGTTGCTCGGATCTTCGATCCACGGCAACTGCTGCTGCGCCAGCCAGCTGCGGATGTCGGCCGCCGGCACCGCGAGCAGCGGCCGATGAATGTTCAATCCGTCGCGCACCGCATGCGCCGGCATCGCGGCCAGGCCCGGCAGGCCGGCACCGCGGGACAGCGCCAGCAGCAGCGTCTCGACCTGGTCATCGGCATGGTGCCCCAGTGCGATGGACGACACCGCAGGCCGCGCGCCGTCGGCCCGTGCCATGGCCGCATACGCGTCATAACGTGCGCGCCGCGCGGCATCCTCTGGGCTGTCGCCCGGCGCATGCCGCGCATCGACCCGGTGCGTCACCAACGGCACGCCGAGCCGTTCGCAGACCTGCGCGCACTGTCGCTCGAAGTCGTCGGCCGCCGCCTGCAGCCCGTGATGCACATGGAAGGCGATCACCTGCCCCGGCCATCGCGCCGCGCAGGCCGCGAGCAAGGCGGTCGAATCCGCACCGCCGCTGAAGCCGACGGCCAGCGGCAGGCTCGCCGGTTCGAACGCGGCCATGGCGCGTTCGAAGGCTTCGCTCATGATGGGAAAGGGAAAGCCGCTCAGCGGCTGTTGTCGGCCTTGGTGTCGTTGAACCGGCCGTAGCTCTGCAGGCGCTCGTAGCGGCGGTCCAGCAGTTCCTTCGTCTTCAGGTCACTGACCTGGCGGAAGGCGTCGTTGAGCGCGCGCTTGAGGAACGCGGCCATCTGGCGATGGTCGCGGTGCGCGCCGCCGACGGGTTCGTTGACGATCTTGTCGACCAGGCCCAGCGCCTTCAGGCGGTGCGCCGTGATGCCCAGTGCATCGGCGGCTTCCTGCGCCTTGTCGCTGGTCTTCCAGAGAATGGAGGCACAACCTTCGGGGCTGATCACCGAGTAGATCGAGTACTGCAGCATCACGAGCTGGTCGCCGACCGAAATGGCCAGTGCGCCGCCCGAACCGCCTTCACCGATGATGGTGACGATGATGGGTACCTCGAGCTGCGCCATCTCGAAGATGTTGCGGCCGATGGCTTCCGACTGGCCGCGCTCTTCGGCGTCGATGCCGGGGTAGGCACCGGGCGTGTCCACGAAGGTGAACACCGGCAGCTTGAATTTCTCGGCCGTCTTCATGAGACGCAGCGCCTTGCGGTAACCCTCGGGCTTGCTCATGCCGAAGTTGCGCGCGGTGCGCTCCTTCGTGTCGCGACCCTTCTGGTGACCGAGCACCATGCAGGGCACGCCATTGAAGCGCGCCAGACCACCGACGATCGACAGGTCGTCCGAGAAATGACGGTCACCATGCAGCTCGACGAAGTCCGTGAAGATCTCGTTGACGTAGTCGAGCGTGTACGGGCGCTCCGGATGCCGCGCGATCTTGGTGATCTGCCAGGGCGTCAGGTCGCTGTAGATGTCTTTGGTGAGTTGCTGGCTTTTCTTGCCGAGCTGATCGATTTCTTCCGAGATGTCGACCGCCGATTCGGTCTGTACATAACGCAGTTCTTCGATCTTTGTTTCGAGTTCAGCAATGGGCTGCTCGAAGTCGAGGAAGGTTCGTTTCGCCAACGTCTTCTCCTGTTTATTTCATCAATTGACCGGCCATCCGGCTCTTTTGCATTTATTCCAGAAACACCGAGGAACCGGCTTTGCCGGGCCTGCGGTGTCGCCCCCTCGAAGGGGGTTGGCGAAGCGACACGAAGTGCGCGAAGCCTGGGGGTGATCCTTAGTAAACGACCGGCACGGGGTCCAGCGATCGCCAAATATACCAAGTCGCCACGCTGCAATACGGCGCCCAGGCCACGGCGACATCGCGGGCATCGCTGCGGCTGACCGGGTCGCCCGAAAAATAGTTCACGCTGATGCCGTTGAGCAGGCCCTGGTCGTCGACCGGCAGCACGTTCGGGCGCATCAGGTGGAAGATGAGGAACATCTCGGCAGTCCAGCGGCTGATGCCGCGGATGGCCACGAGCTCTTCGATGATGAGCTCGTCCGACATGTCTTTCCAGCGGTCGACGTGCACGGTGCCCGAATCGAAATGCAGGGCCAGGTCGACCAGGTACTCGATCTTGCGCGCCGACAGCCCGGCGCCGCGCATGTCGTCGACCTTGAGCTTGAGCACGTTGGCCGGCGTGAGCTTGCGCGGCAGCGCCGCGAACTTGTCCCAGGTCGACTGCGCGGCCTTCACCGAGATCTGCTGGCCCACGATGCTGCGCGCCAGCGTGGTGAAGGCGTCGCCGCGCGACTCGAGGCAGGCCTCGCCGAACTTCGGAATGAGCCGCTTCATCACGCGGTCTTTCTTGGCCAGGTGCTTGCAGGCTTCCTCCCAATAGTCCGGCGTGTAGATGCGCACGCTGGTCTGCTGGGTGGCGGGTACGGGGTTCGTCGTTCCGTTCACTGTGCAGCCGCCCAGGTCGTTCCCGTGGGCGAATCCTTGAGCACGATGCCCTGCTCGAGGAGTTCCTGGCGAATGCGATCGGCTTCGGCGAAATTCTTCGCCGCCTTGGCCGCCGCGCGTGCATCGATCTTCGACTGGATGGTGACTTCGTCGAGCGTGGTGCCCGCTTGCAGGAACGCCTTCGGATCGCCTTGCAGCAACCCGAGCGTGCCGGCCAACGCCTTGAGCAGGCCCGCGGTGTCTGCGGATTTCGTACGATTGACTTCGCCGGCCAGCTCGAACAGCACGGCGATGGCTTCGGGCGTGCCGAAGTCTTCGTCCATCGCCGCCTTGAAACGCGCCGCATGGGGCTGCGTCCAGTCGATGGCCACGGTCGCGGGCGCCACCAGGTCGAGGGCGGTATACAGGCGCTTGAGCGAGTTGCGGGCGTCGTCGAGGTGCGCGTCGCTGTAGTTCAGCGCGCTGCGGTAATGCGTGCGCACGAGGAAGAAGCGCAGGCTCTCGGCATCGTACTTCTGCAGCACTTCGCGGATGGTGAAGAAGTTGCCCAGGCTCTTGGACATCTTTTCGTTGTCCACGCGCACGAAGCCGTTGTGCACCCAGAAGCGCGACAGCGGCTTGCCATTGGCGCCTTCGCTCTGCGCAATCTCGTTCTCGTGGTGCGGGAACTGCAGGTCGGCGCCGCCGCCGTGGATGTCGAAGGTCTCGCCGAGCGTGGCGCAGCTCATGGCCGAGCACTCGATGTGCCAGCCCGGACGGCCGGTGCCGAAGGGGCTGTCCCACTTGGCGTCGTCGGGCTCGGTCGGCTTGGCGGATTTCCAGAGCACGAAGTCGAGCGGGTCCTGCTTGCCGTCGAGCACCGCGACGCGTTCGCCGGCGTGCAGTTCGTCGAGCGACTTGCCCGAGAGCTTGCCGTAGCCGGGGAACTTGCGCACGGCGTAGTTCACGTCGCCGTTGTCCGAGCGGTAGGCCAGGCCCTTGCGTTCCAGCGTCTCGATGATGCCGAGCATCTGCGGCACGTATTCGGTGGCGCGCGGCTCGATGGTCGGCGGCTCGATGCGCAGCGCGCCGATGTCCTCGTGCATGGCCGCGATCACCTCGTCGGTCAGCGCGCGGATGGTGATGCCGCGCTGGACCGCGCGGGCGATGATCTTGTCGTCGATGTCGGTGATGTTGCGCACGTAGGTCACGGCATAGCCGCTGGCGCGCAGCCAGCGCTGCACCACGTCGAACGCCATCATCATGCGGGCGTGGCCGATGTGGCACAGGTCATAGACGGTCATGCCGCACACGTACATGCGAACCTGTCCAGGTTGCAGGGGGGAGAAATCCTCCAATTCACGCGACAGCGTGTTGTAGATGCGCAGACTCATGGGACTCGGAAAGCGTTGATTCGCGCACGTGCGGTACGGGCGAGCAACGGTGTATTTCAGGGGTGACGGGGGGCGTGGCTACGAGGGGTTCGACGTGGCCCCTCGGCTACAATGCGACGCAGTATAAACGGCTGCCGCCACGCAGCATCCGGGTGTTCTCCAGGCCCCCGCTCTCCCCCAATCCTGCCGAGGCTTCATGAAGCACGCCGCGTTCTCCAGACTCCCCATCGCCTTTGCACTGCTCTTCGGTCTGTGGGGCTTCGCCGCGCACGCCAACGACTACGACGACGTCAACCTTTTGCTGCGCCAGGGCAAGTCCGCCGAGGCGCTGGCCAAGGCCGACACCTACATCGCCGGCAAGCCGCGCGACCCGCAGATGCGCTTCCTGCGCGGCGTGATCCTCACCGAGCAGAACAAGACCGCCGACGCGATCACCGCGTTCACGCAGCTCACGCAGGACTTCCCTGAACTGCCCGAGCCGTACAACAACCTCGCAGCCCTGTACGCGTCGCAAAGCAAGTTCGACCAGGCCCGCGCCGCGCTCGAAACCGCGCTCAAGCTCAGCCCCAACTACGCCACCGCGCACGAGAACCTCGGCGACGTGTATGCACGCCTGGCGGCCCAGGAATACCAGCGCGCCCAGCAGTTCGCCACCACCAATGCGAGCGTCGCGCCCAAGCTCGCGCTGATCCGCCAGATCTTCACGCCCAAGGCCGCGGCCGATGCGGCCGTGCTGCCGGCCGCGCCGCCCGAAGTGCGCAAGCCCGTGGGCCGCACGACCAAGTAACAGCCTCTTGCAATCCGGCGGTGCGCACACAGTTGCCTCCCAACCTGCGCCATCGCAGGCCCACCGCCCTCCCCTCCACCCGCACACGGAGCCTCATTTGACGACCTCTGCACTTTCCCGTTTCAGCCGCCGCGGCGCCCTCGCACTGGCCGCGGCCCTGGCCTTCGGCGCCGCCGCCGGCGCGCACGCCCAGCAGGCCGCGCCGCGCGTCAAGCTCGCCACCTCGGCGGGCGACATCGTGGTCGAGCTCGATGCGGCCAAGGCCCCCAAGACGGTCGAAAACTTCCTGCAGTACGTCAAGGACAAGCACTACGACGGCACGGTGTTCCACCGCGTCATCGACGGCTTCATGATCCAGGGCGGCGGCTTCACGGCCGACCTGCAGCAAAAGCCCACGCGCCCGCCGATCCCGCTCGAAGCCAACAACGGCCTGAAGAACGACAAGTACACGATCGCGATGGCCCGCACCGGCAACCCCAATTCGGCCACCTCGCAGTTCTTCATCAACGTGAAGAACAACGACTCGCTCAACGCGCCCAACCCCGACGGCTACGGCTACACCGTGTTCGGCAAGGTCATCGCCGGCACCGACGTGGTCGACAAGATCCGCGCCGTGCAGACCGGCAACAAGGGCGGCATGCAGAACGTGCCCGTCGAAACCCTCACCATCAAGTCCGCCACGCTGGCGAAGTAATCCCGTTTCCGAAGAAGGAGCTAACTCATGAGCAACCCCCAAGTCGAACTGCACATCAAGAACTACGGCGTCATCACGCTCGAACTCGACGGCGTGAAGGCACCGAAGTCGACCGCCAACTTCATCGAGTACGTGAAGAAGGGCCACTACGACAACACGGTGTTCCACCGCGTGATCCCCGGCTTCATGGTGCAAGGCGGCGGTTTCGAGCCCGGCATGAAGCAAAAGCCCACCGGCGCCGAGATCGAGAACGAAGCCAACAACGGCCTCAAGAACGCCAACTACACCGTGGCCATGGCCCGCACGAGCGCACCGCACTCGGCCACCGCCCAGTTCTTCATCAACGTGGCCGACAACGGCTTCCTGAACCACACCGCCCCCTCGGCCCAGGGCTGGGGCTACGCGGTGTTCGGCAAGGTCACGGGCGGCACCGATGTCGTCGACAAGATCAAGGCCGTGAAGACGGGCCGCAAGGGCTTCCATGACGACGTGCCCCTCGAGGACGTCGTGATCGAAAAGGCAGTCGTTACTGTCGAGTGATGCACTTCAGGCACGGCGCAGCGGCATGACCCCGGTGGCGAACCCGGCTTTCTCCGAGCTGGTGGCGCCGCCCGCGTGGCGCACCGTCGACCTGATTTCCGACCTGCACCTGCAGGCCAGCGAGCTGGCCACCTTCGAGGCCTGGCAGGGCTACCTGCAGACCACGCCGGCCGATGCGCTGGTGATCCTCGGCGACCTGTTCGAGGTGTGGGTGGGCGACGATGCCGCCGACCAGCCCGGCTTCGAGGCGCAGTGCGTCGAGTTGCTGCAGCGCACGGCGCAGCGCATGCCCGTGTTCTTCATGCACGGCAACCGCGACTTCCTCGTCGGCAAGGCCTTTGCCGCGCAATGCGGCCTGACGCTGCTCGACGACCCCACGGTGCTGGTGCTGCACGGCGAACGCTGGCTGCTGAGCCATGGCGACGCCCTCTGCCTCGAAGACACCGACTACCTCCAGTTTCGCGCCCAGGTGCGCACGCCCGAATGGCAGGCCGCGTTCCTCGCGCGCCCGCTGGAAGAGCGCCGCGCCCTCGCCCGCGCCATCCGCGCACAGAGCGAAGACCGCAAGCGCGATCCCTCGACCCTCTGGGCCGACGTGGACGCCGACGCTGCCCGCCAATGGCTGCAGCACGCGGGCGCCAGCGCGCTGATCCATGGCCACACCCACCGCCCCGCCGTCCACGACCTGGGCCACGGCCTGCGTCGCATCGTGCTGAGCGACTGGGACGCCGCCGCGCACCCGCCGCGCGCGCAGCTGCTGTGCCTGTCGGCCGCCGGCGCGCAGCGCGTCGACCTGCGCTAGGCGCACCGCCCGCCGATGTTCAAGTGGCTGCGCCGGCTGCGCGCCCTGCCCCCGATTCCCGACGCCGCCTGGCGCGCCACGCTCACGCGCTACGCCTTCCTGGGCGCGTTGCCGTCCGCACAGCAGCAACAGCTGCGCACGCTGGCGGCCGAGTTCCTGCGGGACAAGGAATTCCACGGCACGCAGGGTTTCGTCATCACCGACGAGGTGGCGCTGGCCATCGCGGCGCAGGCCGTGCTGCCGGTGCTGCACCTGAAGGACGGGCTCGACTGGTACGACGATTTCGTCGGCATCGTGGTGCATCCGTCCGAGGTGGTGGCGCCACGCAAGGTCGTCGATGACGCGCTGGTCGTGCACGAGTACGAAGAGGTCGTCGCCGGCGAGGCGATGGACCAGGGCCCCGTCATGCTCAGTTGGCAGGACGTGCTCGCGAGCAGCGTCAGCAGCGAGGGCGGCTACAACGTCGTGATCCACGAGTTCGCCCACAAGATCGACATGCGCAACGGCATCGCCGACGGCTGCCCGCCGCTGCCGGCCGGCTTCATGGGCCGGCGCAGCGCGCGCGAGGCGCGTGCGGCCTGGATGGCCGTGCTGCAGCCGGCCTACGACGACTTCCGCGAAAAGACCATCCTCGCCGAACGCTTCGGCGCCGAGCCGCCCTGGCTCGACGATTACGGTGCCACCTCGATCAGCGAGTTCTTCGCGGTGGCCTGCGAGGCCTACTTCGTGAACCGCCCGAACTTCGCGCGGGACTTCCCGGCAGTGCTGGTTCTCTTCGATGCGTTCTTTCGGCCTGCGCAGGCCTGACCGCCCCTCACATCTGGTTTCCTTGCTTGCGCGCGCGATCGCGGTCCGCCTACCTCGTCCTGAGTAGGTGCTGATCGGGAGCACCTTGCCTTTGCAGGCCCCCGGCGTAGCATCGCTGCGGCCATCGCCCTCCACAGCACCGCTGCGCGGCCGATGACCTGGAGCGTCGCCATCGGGGGCGGCGTTGCTTCATGTGATTCGCCCCCGCCGGATAACAACACAGGAGCAGAAAATGGTGACCTATATCGGCATGCTGAGCTTCACGGACAAGGGCATCCAGAGCGTCAAGGAAACCACCAAACGCGCTGCCGCCGCCAAGGAAACCGCCCAGAAGCTCGGCGTCAACATGCGTGAGATCTTCTGGACCATGGGCGACTGCGATGTGGTCTGCGTGCTGGAGTCCGAGGACGAGCAGGCGCTCTGTGCATTCAGTCTGGCCATCGCCATGCAGGGCAATGTGCGCACGCGCTCCCTGCGCGCCTATACCGCCGGGGAAATGGACAAGATCCTGGCCAGGCTGCCTTGAGCCGGGACGGGTCGACACGCATGAAAAAGCCCGCACGCGGCGGGCTCTTTCTCATGAATGCGCCCGGGCGCCTTACTTGCGCAGCAAGGCCTTCAGTGCGTTCTGCAGACGGCGCGCAGTGGCGGCGTCGTGTGCGGCGGCGAGCACCTTGCCGGCGTCCTGACCCCAGGTCTGCGCCGGCGTCGGATCGCCACGCTTCGTCAGCAGCTTGAGCTGCAGCGCGCGGCGTGCATCGAGTTGCTCGGCGGGCGTCGGCACTTCGGCGGCCATCTCGAGGCGCAGCAGCGCTTCGGCGGCATCGCTCGCGCCGGCCGTCGGTGCGGCACCCACGGCTTGCGACCATTGCGTGCGCACGGCCGGCGTCACGGCACGGCCCAGTTCCTGCACGCTCGGCAGGCGGGCGGCATCGCGCTGCTCCCAGGCGCCGAGCACCTGCGTGAGCGCTTCGCCGTGGGCCTGCGCGGCCAGCTTGCGCAGCGCCATGTCGGCACGCTCGAGCGCTTCGCGCTGCGCGCGGAAGGCGGCATCGCCCAGGCGCGGGCCGCGGTCTTCGCGCGGCGGACGGTCGCCGAAACGGCCACCGCCCGGTGCGCCGCGATCGCCACCACGGGCATCGGGACGCGGGCCGCCACGGTCGTTCGGACGGCCGGGGCCGCCGGCGCCAGGACGACCGCCGTCGCGGCGATCACCGAAGCGGCCCGTGCCGCGAGCGGCCGGTGCGGCTTCGGCCTTCTTGCTGCTGGGCCGGTCGTCGCCACGCATAGCGACCACGGGCTTGGGTGCGGGCTTCGGCGGCGCGGCCGGCGCGACGCTTGCGGCTTCACCTGCTTCGTGCGCGGCGCTGTCGCTGCGGGCCGAAGCATCGGCGCCGTCTGCGGGCGCGACCAGGTCGGGCGCGTCGGCCGCAGCTGCCGCGGGTGCGGACGGCGTGGCTTCGGCATCGCTCGAACCCGGCGTCTGCTCGGCGCTCTCGCCGAACTCGGCGGCAGCCTGGCCGGGGGCTTCGACACCGGTTGCGCCGACCGAAGGACCGTCGCTCGTGGTGGCGGGTGCCGATGCAGGCGCCGGCACTTCACCGCGCAGCGCGGCTTCGAGGCCGGCGATGGCGGCGCGGATCTTCTGTGCGTCGCCACCGGCATTGGCCGCGTCGAGCGCCTTGGACGCGTCGAGCACGTAGCGATCGTGCTCGCTCATGGCGGCCGATGCCTTTTCGCGCTCGACCGTCTTGCGGTTGAAGGCTTCGTCGATGGGCGCGCGGAATGCGTCCCACAGCTTCTGTTCGTGGCGGCGGTCGAGCGGCACGCTTTGCGCCTCGTGCTGCCAGCGCTGCTGCAGCGCCTTCACGGCGTCGATGCGCAGCATCGGCTGGGCACCCAGCTCGGTGGCCTCGGCGATCATGGCCTGGCGGCGTTCGACGCTGGCCTTCTGCGCGGTTTCGAACGGTGCGCGGGCGGCGCCGAAGGCTTCATTCCACAGCGGTTGCAGCTCGGCAAACACCTTCTCGCCCACGTGGCCGGCATCGCGCCAGCGGTCGGCGAACTGGTGCAGCGCGCGGTTGTGCGCCTTCAGGTCGGTGGCGCCGGCATGCGCGGCGGCCCAGGCCTTGACCTCTTCGATCAGCGCGACGCGCAGGGCGCGGTGTTCGGCGGCATCGGCACGCACCTTCTCGAGCCAGGCCTCGACGACCTTGTGGGCTTCGTTGCAGGCTTCGTCGAAACGCTTCCACAGCGCGTGGTTCGGCACGCCGCCCTGGTCGGCCTGCTTCCACTGGTCGCGCAGGGCGCGCAGGGTTTCCTGCATCTTGCGGCCACCAAGGGCCTGGCCTTCGGGGCGCTTGAGCAGGCCTTCGGCCTTGGCAACGAGGTCTTCGCGGACCTTGTCGGCGCTCCAGCGCTGCCAGCCTTCGAGTTCTCCGGCAGCGACCAGTGCGGCATGCACGCGGGCTTCGAGCGGCGCGTCGACCAGCTTGCCGTGCTCCTTGAGCACGGCGCGCAGCGCGGCGGCAGCGCCGGCGCTGGCCTTGCCGTGGCCTTCGGCGGTTTCCTGTTCGAGTTTGGCGAGCGCGGCCTGCACGGCGTCTTGCGCCGCGGCGCGCACGGCCGGGTCGACCTTGGGTGCGGCGGGACGGGCGGGCGCGGCGGGCTTGGGCGCCACCACTTCGCCGCGTGCGGCGCGCAGTTCGTCGGCCCAGACGGGCACCGGCGGCAGCGGCGCGGCGGCATCGGCCGCGGCGGCAACGGCCTGCGCCAGCGCGCCGTGGAACGAATCGGACACCACGAGCAGCTGCGACTTGGAGGCTTCGAGCTGGGGGGCGAACTTGGCGTCGAGGCTGTTCCAGTTGGCGTCGGCCACGATGTCGGCGGCCTGCTGCTGCCAGTGGGTCACGTCGGCGCGCAGCGATTCCTCGGCGGCCTGGGCGTCCTTCCAGCCCTTGGTGGACAGCACTTCGAAGCGCTGTGCCAGCAGGACGGCGGCTTCGCGGTGGACCTGCGCGCGGTGCTGCAGGTCTTCGATGCCCTTGACGCGCTCAGCCAACTGGGCCTTCAGCCCGGCCAGCGGTTCGCGCGACAACGGCGCGCCGGCCTTGGCGGCGTCACGCTGCCAGGCCAGTGCGTCGGCGATGTTGAGCTTGGACTGCGCCAGCAGCGTCTCGGCCTTCTGCGCCCATTCGGCGGCGATGGCTTCCTGGCCCTTGGCGCGTTTGATTTCGTCGAGCTTTTCGCGCAGCAGGCGCGCGGCGCCCTTGTCGCGGCCGCTCAACTCCTTGAAGACCTCTTGCATCTGCTCGGACGAAGGGTTGCCCGCGAGCCAGTCGCGGATGCGCGCGGCGCGCTCGCCCGAGGTCGGCGCGGTGAAGGCACCGCCGGTGAGCGTGTCGAGGGCCTGGAGGTCGTGTGGCTTGGAAGAAGTAGAGGTCACTGCGCGAAATCGTTGTCTTGGTAGAGAAAGCGAAGGCGCCGGCAAAGGCCGGCGCACATCGACATTTTCACCCAGTTGGCGAACAGCCCGCCGAATTCCGTGTCGGAACTGCGGCGCGCACCGTTCAGCGGGCTGAAAAGGGCCCGCAAGATATATGGCAAGGCGAGGCGAAAAGCCAGGCCCCGCCGGCTATTTCATGGTCAGGCTCAGCTCGGCGCCGGGCTTCCAGTCGTTGCCGCTGGCCGTGGTGCGCACGGCCCCCAGAAACAGGCGCTCGCTCGGCAGCTTCTGCGCCAGCAGGTAGTCGCGCACCACGGCGCCGCGCTCGACGGCGAGCTGGCGCATCGATTCCTCGTCGACCGGCACGCTGGCCAGCAGCAGGTTTTCCATTTCCTTCACCGGCAGGTCCTTGGCCAGGCCGACCATGTTGCGCGGCTTGGTGATATCGGAGCGCTTGTAGACGGCCGTGAGCAGCTCCGGGTATTCGGCATCGGTCACCGGCGCCACCTCGGTGCCGGTCTGGCCGCCGCGCACCGCGACACGGCGCTTCTCGGCCTGGGTCAGCTGGCGCAGGCGCTGGCGCTGGTAGGCGTCGCGCTCCTTCTCGAGGCTGGAGGTACCCACCACCGTCATCTGCAGCGTCGGCCGCTCGGTCAGGGCCTTCACGACCTTGTCCAGGCTTTCCTTGGCGCCGCTGCTGAGCGTGGAACTGCCGGGCTCGAAGGTGATGGCGCTCGAGTCGCCGCTGCCGCCACCGCCCAGGCCGCCGGTCAGCAGGCTGAACGGCGCGGTCACGGCCTTGACGATCAGGTTGACCACCGCCTTGAAGATCAGCGGGCCGATGCTGAACTGCGGGTCGTTGAGCGAGCCGCGCAGCGGCAGGTCGACGTCGATCACGCCGTTGCGATCGGCCAGCAGGGTCACGGCCAGGCGCACGGGCAGGCTGTTGGGCGCGCCGGCCACCTCGTCGCCGAACTTCAGCTGGTTGAGCACCAACTTGTTGGTGGCGGTGAGCTGGCCGTCGGGCGCGATCTTGTAGTTGACGTCCATGCTCATCTTGCCGCGCTCGATGCCGTGGCCCGCGTAGCGCACCGAGTACGGCGACAGCGGCGCGAGGTCGAGGTCGCGCATCTTGGCCGTGATGTCGAGTTCGAGCGGCTTGGCCAGCGGATTGAGCTTGCCGGTGATTTCCAGCGCCGCGGTCTGCTGCGCCTTGCCGCGCAACTCGAGGTCGGCCAGCGCCGGCCGGCCGCCCTGCCCGTTCGGCGGGTTCGACGAGAAGGAACTGAGCTTGCCGGTCAGTTCGCTCAGGTCGGCCGAGTAGTTGGGCTTGACGAACAGGTCGGTGAAGTCGATCTTGCCGTTGACCAGGCTCATTGGACCGAAGTTGATGACCGGTGCCGGGCCGCTGTCGGCCGCCGGCGCGGCAGCCACGACGGGTGCGGACGCAGCCGGCGCAGGCTCGGGCGCGCCGCCGACCATGGCTTCGGCCGACACCGGCGCACCGCCCGAAGCCCGCTGCGGCGCCGAGGCGACCGGCGCGCGGGTCGTGGTGGTCGTGCCGCCCGGGCCCTTTTTGGTGCTGGCTTCGGTGGCGGCGGCCGCGGCGGCCTTCGAGGCCTCCTCGCCCTTCTTGGTCAGGCTCAACAGGTTCAGGCGGCCGGTGGGGTCGACGATCACGCGGGCGAAGAAGTCGGTCAGCGTGGTTTCGCGCACGTCCACCGTCGGGGCCGCGTTGGGTGCGAGGCTGACCTGCAGGCCGCGCAGGCTCAGGGTCTTCCAGCTCAGCAGCTGGCTGTTGTTGCGGTCAAAGCCCGGCGACTGGGTCAGCGAGACGCTGTTGGCGCGGAAGTCGTCCAGCGCGGTGTCGCCGGCCAGCTTCAGGCTCATGCCGGCCGGCGCGCTCGCGTAGCGCACCGTGCCGCGGTAGTTCGCGAAGGCGCGGCGGATGTCCACATTGAGCGCGTCGGCGTAGTAGGCCTTGAAGGCATGCGCCGGGAACGACGCCACCTCGAGCCGCCCCTCGGCCGCCAGCGGCTTGAGCACGATGTTGCCCTTGTAGTCGAAGCGCCCCGGGTCCGCGCGGCGGCCGGCGCCGATGCGGCCCGACACCTGCAGCGGCGAGACCGTGTTGGTGTCGGGTGCGATCTTCTGGGCCAGCAGCTTGAAGGCCGTGACCTCGATCGCCACCGGCGCCGAGCCGGCCTTGTCCGCATAGGACAGGCTGCCGTTGTCGACCGCCAGCGTGCCCAGGGTCAGCGCCCAGGGCTTGGTGTTGGCGTTGTTGGGGCGCGCCGCGCCGGCGTCGGCCGGCTTGGGCGCCGCCACCTTGGCGCCGCCAGCCGGGGTCTTGAGCCAGCGCTCGAACATCCAGCGCTTCTCGTTGTCGCGCTCGACGCTCACCTTGGGGTTAGTCGCGGTGAACGACGCGATGTTCAAGGTGTGCCTGGTCATGTCGACCTCGGCGTCGACCAGCTCGAAGCGCCCGACGCTGGCCAGCGCGGTCTTGGCCTGGGTCAGCGCCAGGCCGTCGGCGGCCAGGCGGCGCGCCTTGAACTTCAGGTCGGGCTGGGCCCAGGAGACGTCGATCTGGCCGCTGAGCTTGCCGTCGAGCGTGGGCTCCAGGCTCTGCGCCAGGTACGGCGCGGCCAGCGACAGCGGCAGCGCCTCGACCTCGGTCTGCACGTCGGCGACCTTGTCGGTGGCATTGCCCTTGAACTTCAGCGTGGCGCCCGCGACGGCGGTGCTGCCGTCGAACTGCGCGGGCTTTTCCATGGGCCAAGTGACGGCCGTGAGGTTGATGCCAAGGTCGGTGAGGTCGATGGCTGCAGCGGGCTTGACGGTTTCGTCGCGCCAGCCGACACGGCCGCCATCGAGCGCGATCTTGTCGACCTGCACCTTGAGCTTGGGCTTCTCGGCGACCGGCTTGCCGCCCGGGGCGCTGGCGGCGGGCGCGGGCAGCGGCGCCGCCTTCTCGGCCGCGCCGGTCGCAGGGTCGGTGGCCATCAGATTGAGCTGGCCGGCAGCATCGCGCGCCACCACCAGCTGCGGCTTGGTCAGCGCGACCTCGCTCAGGTGGAACACCGACTCCAGCGGCCGCACGTCGGCCAGCGCCAGCTTGAGCGAGTCGAAGCCCAGCAGGTCGCGCCCGCGCGCGTCGCCCAGCTTGGCGCCGTGGGCCTCGACCGTGCCGGTGATCTTCAGGCCAATGGTGTTGGTCTGCTGGAAATCGATCTTCAGGTCGGCATCGAGGCTGCCGGCCTGCAGCTTCACCGGCAGGCCGCCGGGGATGTAGCCCAGGTAGGGCACGAGGTCCAGCCCCTTGAACTGCACGTGGGCGTCGGTCTTGCGGCTTTGCGCGAACGGGGTCGTGAAGGCGGCGGAGTCGAACTGGCTGCCATTGAGCGCGAAGGCCAGCTTGGGCTCGGTCGTGATCTCGCGCTTGGAGGCGAGGTTGCTCAGGAACGGCACGTTCAGCATGAAGCCGCGCAGCTCGTGCCGGCGCTTGACGGTCTGGTCGTCGAAGTCGACCGCGCCGTCCTTGATCGAGATGTTGTAGATCGCGAAGCGCGCGGGCTCGGCCTTCGGATCGGGCGGCGGGCCCGAGGCCAGCTTGGCCAGGATGTCGTCGATGTCGTACTTGCCGTCGGCCAGGTGCGTGAGCAGCACCGCGGGCGCCTCGACCGTCACCGCGTCGATCACCGGCGCAAGGCGGAACAGCGATTGCAGTTCGGCGTCGGCATAGATGCGCTTGATGGCCGCCTGCGGCTGCTTGCCGTCGGCGGTGGCGATGCGCAGGTCATTCAGTGCGAGCTCGAGCGTCCAGGGCTTGAAGTCGATCTTGCCGACGGTGACCTGCCGGCCCAGCTTTTCGCTCGCGATCTTCTGGAGCTGGCTCTTGGCGATCGGCGGCACCGCCAGCCACGCGATGGCCCACAGGGCCAACACCACCAGCAACGCGACGACCCCACGCCGCACCCATTTGTTCTGTTTGATCGAAGCAGCATCCATCCGCAGAAGTGTGCCGCAAACAGATGCCAACAAAGTCTGCGGAAACGTGAATGCGTTCCCTTTTGGCGAGGCGTTGTGATGCCCACGCGCCCCTCGACAGGATCGGTAGGCCGAAAGTGTGAGCCCCACAAACAAGAAAGCCCGGTGAGTCGACGAAGTGTCTTGTCACCGGGCTTGATGGCGGGCTCAAAACCCATGCCATCGATTCGCGCGACCGGAAGTAATGGTTCCCGCCGTGCTGGCAGCAAGAGATTGCCGCCGTGGAGTCCTCCATCGTTCGAGTCCTTGACTTGCACCTCGGACTGCCTGACTTCGGAAAAACGCCTGAAACCTCAGGCCCGTCCAGATTAGGCGTCTCACCCTTCCTTTGCAAATCCCTTTTTCCAAGGGATTTCCCGTAGGCCCGTTCCCCTTGGCAGCCCCTCGGACGGGGGGATTCTTCAAGCACTTATTAACATATGAAGCCAAATCCTTATGCTTGACCGTGTATTTAGCCACGATAGAATCCCGCCTGCCCTTGCTGCCGGACGCAGCAGGGCCTCCCTGAATCCGCTGCCGAATTCCACCGGCGTGATCAGGCCGCCGCGCTCCCTACCCCACACCCCCTCCATGCGCGGAGCCTGATTCGTACATACCAATCCAAGCGCCGCTGCCTTCATCCACCGCCCTTTCAGGCGCTGCATGCCAGGTGCCGCACAGAAAGGAAAAAAGCGATGAGCAAGGCGTTTGATGCCACAGCCCGCGGGCTACGGACCTTCGTGTCCGATGTGGCAGACGGCTTTTTTGAAATCACCCACAACGGGTTTGCGTTGGTCGGCCTGGCCATCGTGTTCGCGGCCCTCGCCCTCGTGGCGCGCCCCGACCTGCGCAAGACCGGCGAGGAACAACTGATGGGCTGGCTGCAGTCGCGCAAGCCCGCGCCCGAACCCACCGACCTGGAGCCGACCGCCATCGAGCGCACCACGGCCGCGAGCCCCGACGAGCTGCCCAAGCAGCAGGCGGCGGTGGCCTACTGGCTCAGCAAGAAGTACCGCGTCGCGGCCGAACCGCTGAGCGTGCTGGTCTCCGAGGCCTACCAGATCGGCAAGCGCACCAAGCTCGACCCCACGCTGATCCTGGCCATCATGGCCATCGAGTCCAGCTTCAATCCGTTCGCGCAAAGCCACGTCGGTGCCCAGGGCCTGATGCAGGTCATGACGCGCGTGCACGGCGACAAGTACGAAAGCGCGGGCGGCACGCTCACCGCCTTCGACCCCGTGACCAACATGCGCGTCGGCGTGAAGGTGCTGCAGGAATGCATCGCCCGCGCCGGCTCGCTCGAAGGCGGCCTGCGCTACTACGTGGGCGCCGCCAACCTCGACGACGACGGCGGCTATGCCGCCAAGGTGCTGGCCGAGCACGAGCGCCTGCGCCAGGTTGCCGCCGGCCGCGCGCCGTCGACGATGGTCGTGCCGCCGCCGACCACGGCGCGCGCACAGCCGATCCCGGTCGTGGCACCGGCCAAGCCCGTGGGTGAAGAGCCTGCCACCGGCAGCGAGCCGGCCAAGGTCGCCCTGCTCTCCGCAGTTTCCTGAGGCCTTGCCGGCCCTCCCGGCCCGGATGCGTGCAGGCCTGCGCTACACTCGGCCTGTACGCGACTGGCGATAGGCGCAGCACCCTGAAAAAGGTGCCACGCGCTGACGTGGAATACCACTGGGAAGCGTGCCGCCTGACCACAACAGGCGTTCAGCCGTTCGCCTGGGCAGCCCTTGTTTGGTTGAACAAGGACCTCGTCTTCAAAGGACTGCCATGTACCAACGCAATATCCTGGTCGAACAGACCGATCCCGAAATCTGGGCTGCGATTCAAGCCGAAAACGCGCGCCAGGAACACCACATCGAGCTGATCGCCAGCGAGAACTATGCCTCGCCGGCCGTCATGGCCGCCCAGGGCTCGCAGCTCACTAATAAGTACGCCGAAGGCTACCCAGGCAAGCGCTATTACGGCGGCTGCGAGCACGTCGACGTGGCCGAGCAACTGGCCATCGACCGCGTCAAGCAGATCTTCGGCGCCGACGCCGCCAACGTGCAGCCGCATTGCGGCGCCTCGGCCAACGAAGCCGTGATGCTCGCCTTCCTGAAGCCCGGCGACACCATCATGGGCATGAGCCTGGCCGAAGGCGGCCACCTGACCCACGGCATGCCTCTCAACATGAGCGGCAAGTGGTTCAACGTGGTGAGCTACGGCCTGGACGCCAACGAAGCCATCGATTACGACGCGATGGAACGCAAGGCGCATGAGCACATGCCCAAGCTGATCATCGCGGGCGCCTCGGCCTACTCGCTGCACATCGACTTCGAGCGTTTCGCCAAGGTCGCCAAGGACGTCGGCGCGATCTTCATGGTCGACATCGCCCACTACGCCGGCCTCGTGGCCGCGGGCGTGTACCCCAACCCGGTGCCGCACGCCGACATCGTCACCTCGACCACGCACAAGAGCCTGCGCGGCCCGCGCGGCGGCATCATCCTGATGAAATCGCAGCACGAGAAGGCGATCAACAGCGCCATCTTCCCCGGCCTGCAAGGCGGCCCGCTGATGCACGTGATCGCCGCCAAGGCCGTCGCGTTCAAGGAAGCCCTGACGCCCGAGTTCAAGGCCTACCAGCAACAGGTGGTCAAGAACGCCCAGATCGTGGCCGACACCCTCACCGCGCGCGGCCTGCGCATCGTGAGCGGACGCACCGAAAGCCACGTCATGCTGGTCGACCTGCGTTCCAAGGGCATCACCGGCAAGGAAGCCGAAGCCGTGCTGGGCGCCGCCCACATGACGATCAACAAGAACGCGATCCCCAACGACCCGGAAAAGCCGATGGTCACCAGCGGCGTGCGCATCGGCACCCCCGCCATGACCACGCGCGGCTTCAAGGACGAAGAGGCCCGCATCACGGCGAACCTGGTGGCCGACGTGCTCGAGAACCCGCGCGACGCGGCGAACATCGACGCGGTGCGCGCCAAGGTCCACGCCTTGACGAGCCGCTTCCCTGTCTACCGTTGATTTCGTAAATAGAAGAAGAGAAGCACTGGCCGCATGAAATGCCCTTTTTGCGGTCATCTCGAAACGCAGGTCGTCGAGACCCGCGTTTCGGAAGACGCCGACTTCGTCCGCAGGCGCCGCCAGTGCAGCGCCTGCGACAAACGCTTCACCACGTATGAGCGCCCCGACGTCAACTTCCCCGTCGTGGTCAAGAAGGACGGCAGCCGCGCCGACTTCGACTCGACCAAGGTGCGCGCCTCGATGATGCTGGCGCTGCGCAAGCGCCCCGTGAGCATCGAGCAGATCGACAACGCCCTGCTGCGCATCGAACAGAAGCTCCTGGCCAGCGGCCTGCGCGAAATCGATTCGACGAAAGTCGGCGAACTCGTGATGCGCGAACTCAAGAAACTCGACAAGGTCGCCTACGTGCGCTTTGCCTCGGTGTACCGCAGCTTCGAGGACGTGGACGAGTTCCGCCAGCTGCTGCGCGACATCTGACCCCCGAGAAGGCGTGAACGAACCCGCCATGTCCTCTTCCCGACACGACGCCTCCCACATCGCGACCGCCCTGCGGCTGGCCGCCTCCGCGATCCGCCTGACCGACCCGAACCCGCGCGTCGGCTGCGTGCTGTGCGACGCCGACAGCCGCGTGATCGGCCAGGGCCACACGCAACAAGCCGGCGGTCCGCACGCCGAGGTGATGGCGCTGCGCGACGCGCAAGCCCAAGGCCATTCGACTGCGGGCGCCACCGCCTACGTCACGCTCGAACCCTGCTCGCACCACGGCCGCACCGGCCCCTGCTGCGACGCACTGATCGCCGCCGGCGTGCGCCGCGTCGTGGCCTCGCTCGCCGACCCGAACCCGCTCGTGGCGGGACAAGGCTTTGCGCGGCTGCGCGCGGCAGGCGTCGAGGTCGAAGTCGGACCGGGCGCCGACGAATCCCGCGAACTCAACATTGGCTTCTTCAGCCGCATGGTCCGCAAGCAGCCTTGGGTTCGAATGAAGATCGCCGCCTCGATCGACGGCCGCACCGGCCTGCACAACGGCGTGAGCCAGTGGATCACCGGCGAAGCCGCGCGCGCCGACGGCCACGCTTGGCGGGCCCGCACCGGCGCCGTGCTGACCGGCGTCGGCACGCTGCTCGAAGACAACCCGCGCCTGGACGTGCGCCTGGTCGACACGCCGCGCCAGCCCCACCTCGTGGTCGTCGACAGCCACCTCCAGACTTCGCCCGACGCTCACATTTTCATAGCTGGCCGCGCCGTCTGGATCTACGCCGCGAGCCGGCACAACGAAGAAAAGGCGGCCGCACTCGAAGCTCGCGGCGCCACCATCACCTGCCTACCCAACCTGCACGGCAAGGTCGACCTGCCCGCGATGCTCCAGGACCTCGCGGCGCGCGGCGTCAACGAGTTGCATGTCGAATCGGGCCACAAGCTCAACGGTTCGCTGCTGCGCGAAGGCTGCGTGGACGAGCTGCTGGTGTACCTGGCGCCCAAGCTGATCGGCAGCGGGCTCGACATCGCCAGCCACCTGCACGCCGAGGGCCCGCTCACCTCGCTGGCGGGTGCGCTGCCGCTCGAATTCAAGTCGGTGGACATGCTGGGGCCCGACCTGCGCATCGTCGCGCGCGTCGCCGGCCGCGACCGCTTCTGAGCCGCCGCGCACGCGGCGCGGCACATTCGCAGCCGCAAACCGGCCCTTCGGGCCGAAGACCCCTCGATGTCTGCGAAAATGTGGAAATGTTCACCGGAATCATCACCGGCGTGGGGCGCATCGCCGCCATCCACGACCTCGGCACCTCCTCCTCCTACGGCAAGCGACTCAGCATCGAGGTGCCCGACGGCTACCTCGACGACGTCGGGCTCGGCGACAGCATCGCGCTCAACGGCGCCTGCATGACGGTCACCACGCTCGCACCTGAACGCGGGCAATTCACCATCGACATTTCCGCGGAGTCCCTCGACAAGACGGCCGGCCTGACCGACGAAGGCAGCCGCATCAACCTCGAGAAGGCCCTGCGCGCGAGCGACCGCCTCGGCGGCCACATCGTCTCGGGCCACGTGGACGGCATCGGCCACGTGAGCTTCTTCGCGCCGGTCGGCGAAAGCTGGGAGCTGCGCGTGGTCGCACCGCCCGCGCTGGCGCGCTTCCTGGCCTACAAGGGCTCGATCACCATCAACGGCGTGAGCCTCACGGTCAACAGCGTGAGCGACATCGCCGATGGCGCCGAAGTCAGCATCAACCTGATCCCGCACACCGTGGAAAACACCTCCCTCGGCGGCCTGAAGGCCGGCTCGAAGGTCAACCTCGAAATCGACACCGTGGCGCGCTACGTGGAGCGCATGCTTCAGGCCGGCATGCTCACCCCCTCTCTGACGTCTTCCACGTCTCCCAAGGACACTTCGAAATGAACGCCTCCGTCACGCCGATCGGCGCCCCGCGCGCCGACCGTGCACCCGCACCGATCTCCCCGGTCGAAGACATCGTGGCCGAGCTGGCCGCCGGCCGCATGGTCATCCTCGTGGACGAGGAAGACCGCGAGAACGAAGGCGACATCGTCATCGCCGCCGACCACATCACCGCCGAATCCATCAACTTCATGGCCCGCCACGCGCGCGGCCTGATCTGCCTCACGCTCTCGCGCGAGATGTGCGAGCGGCTGCAACTGCCGCCGATGGTCCAGCGCAACGGCGCCAAGCATTCCACCGCCTTCACCGTCTCCATCGAGGCGGCCGAAGGCGTGACCACCGGCATCTCGGCCGCCGACCGCGCCCGCACCGTGCAGGCCGCCGTGGCACGCAACGCCGTGGCCGCCGACCTGGTGCAGCCCGGCCACATCTTCCCGCTGCAGGCGGTGGACGGCGGCGTGCTCATGCGCGCCGGCCACACCGAAGCCGGCTGCGACCTCGCCGCCATGGCCGGCTGCTCGCCCGCCTCGGTGATCTGCGAAGTGATGAACGAAGACGGCACGATGGCCCGCCTGCCCGACCTGCAGATCTTCGCGGCCGAGCACGGCCTCAAGATCGGCACGATTGCCGCGCTCATCGAGCACCGCAGCCGCGTCGAATCGCTGGTCGAAAAAGTCGGCTGCCGCGAGATCCAGACCAACTGGGGCACCTTCACCGCCCACGCCTTCATCGACAAGCCCAGCCGTGGCGTGCACCTGGCGCTGGTGCGCGGCCAGTGGGCGCCTGAAGACACGGTGTCGGTGCGCGTGCACGAGCCGCTGTCGGTGCTCGACGCGCTCGAAGTCAACCGCCCGATGCACTCCTGGAGCCTGGACGCCAGCCTCTCGCACATCGCGAACGAAGGCAAGGGCGTGGCCGTGCTGCTGAACTGCGGCGAAACCGCGGCCGAGCTGCTCGCGCAGTTCGACGGCACCGCGCGCCCCGCGCAAGCGCCCGAGCGCGGCCGCATGGACCTGCGCAACTACGGCATCGGCGCGCAGATCCTGCGCGAATGCGGCGTGCACAAGATGAACCTGCTCGGCGCGCCGCGTCGCATGCCGAGCATGGCCGCCGGCTTCGGCCTCGAAATCGCCGGTTACCTCACGAAAGACTGAACGACCATGCAAGGTTCCAACAAGGGCGAGATCACCCTCAACGGCAAAGGCCTGCGCATCGGCATCGTGCAGGCGCGCTTCAATGCCGACATCACCGACGCACTGGCCGCGGCCTGCCTGTCGGAGCTCGAGGCGCTCGGCGTGGCCGTGTCCGACATCCACCATGTGCAGGTGCCCGGCGCGCTCGAAGTGCCCGTGGCGCTGCAGGCGCTCGCCGAGCGCGGCGGCTACCACGCGCTCGTGGCGCTGGGCTGCATCATCCGCGGCGAGACCTACCACTTCGAACTGGTGGCCAACGAATCGGGCGCGAGCGTGAGCCGCGTCGCGCTCGACTACCGCCTGCCCATCGCCAACGCGATCCTCACGACCGAAAACCTCGAACAGGCCGTCGCCCGCCAGACCGACAAGGGCCGCGACGCAGCCCAGGTGGCGGTCGAGATGGCACAACTGCTGGCCACCCTTTCATGACCGAAGACACCTCCAAGTCCGCCAAGCCCCGCCAGTCGCGCACCGGCCTCACCAGCACGGGCGCACGCAAGGCCGCGGCCAAGTCGAACCGCAGCCGCGCGCGCGAGTTCGCGCTGCAGGCGCTCTACCAGCACCTGGTGGGCCGCAACGACCCGACCGACATCGACCACTTCACGCGCGACCTCGCGGGCTTCCACAAGGCCGACGCTGCGCACTACGACGCGCTGCTGCACGGCTCGATCAACGGCGCCGAGCAGCTCGACGCGCTGATCCTGCCGCTGCTGGACCGCAAGTTCGCAGAGATCTCGCCTATCGAGCACGCCGTGATGTGGATCGGCGTGTACGAGTTCCAGAACTGCCCTGACGTGCCCTGGCGCGTGGTGCTCAACGAGTGCATCGAGCTTGCCAAGGAATTCGGCGGCACCGACGGCCACAAGTACGTGAACGCCGTGCTCAACGGCCTGGCGCCGCAGCTGCGTCCGCTCGAAGTGGAAGCCGACCGGGCCACCGGCAAGGCGCGCCCATGAGGATCTCGACGCGCGCGCAGCGCATCGAACCGTTCTATGTGATGGAGGTGGCGAAAGCCGCGGGCGTGCTGGCCCGTGAAGTGGCCCACACCGACCGTCCGATGATCTTCCTGAACATCGGTGAGCCCGACTTCACCGCCCCGCCCCTGGTGCAGGAAGCCGCCGCCCGCGCCGTGCGCGCCGGCGCCACGCAGTACACGCAGGCCACCGGCCTCGATCACCTGCGCGAGCGCATCAGCGGCTGGTACAAGCAGCGCTTCAATGTCGACGTGCCGGCCCGCCGCATCGTCGTCACGGCCGGCGCCTCGGCCGCGTTGCAGCTGGCCTGCCTCGCGCTGATCGAATCGGGCGACGAGATCCTGATGCCCGACCCGAGCTACCCCTGCAACCGCCACTTCGTGAGCGCTGCGGACGGCAAGGCCGTGCTGGTGCCGACCACGGCCGAGGAGCGCTTCCAGCTCACCGCCGCCAAGGTCGAGGCCGCCTGGACCGACAAGACCCGCGGCGTGCTGCTGGCCTCGCCCTCGAACCCGACCGGCACCTCGATCGCGCCCGACGAGCTGCGCCGCATCCACGAGGTGGTGTCGCAGCGTGGCGGCATCACGCTGATCGACGAGATCTACCTGGGCCTGTCGTACGACGATGCCTTCGGGCAGACGGCGCTGGCCATCGACGACAACGTCATCAGCATCAACAGCTTCAGCAAGTACTTCAACATGACCGGCTGGCGCCTGGGCTGGCTGGTGGTTCCCGAAGTGCTGGTGCCGGTGGTCGAGCGCCTGGCGCAGAACCTCTTCATCTGCGCGAGCACCGTGTCGCAGTACGCCGCGCTGGCCTGCTTCGAGGCCGAGAGCATCGCCGAGTACGAACGCCGCCGCGCCGAGTTCAAGGCACGCCGCGACTGGTTCATTCCGCAACTGAACGCGCTGGGCCTGAACGTGCCCGTGGTACCCGACGGCGCCTTCTACGCCTGGGCCGACTGCACGAGCGTGGCCGACAAGCTCGGCATCTCGGGCAGCTGGGACTTCGCCTTCGAGACCATGAAGCGCGCCCACCTGGCCGTGACGCCGGGCCGCGACTTCGGCACGGCAGAGACCGCGAAGTTCGTGCGCTTCTCCACCGCCAGCTCGATGGCGCACCTGCAGGAAGCGGTCGAGCGCCTGCGGGCCATGATCGCCCAATGAGCGTAGCGCCGGGCCGCCCCAAGCAAGCTCGCGCCGCAGTGCGAAGCACGGAGGCATGCAAATGACTTTCGAGTTTCCGATCCGCGTTTACTGGGAAGACACCGATGCGGGTGGCATCGTGTTCTACGCCAACTACCTGAAGTTCATGGAGCGCGGTCGCACCGAGTGGCTGCGCTCCCTGGGCGTCGAGCAGCGCAAGCTCAAGGAAGCCACCGGCGGCCAGTTCGTGGTGAGCGAAACGCAGCTCAAATACCATCGGCCCTCGCGGCTGGACGACGAACTGCTGGTTACAGCCGAGCTGCGGCAACTGGGCACCGCGTCGTTGATAATCGGTCAGCGCGTGCTATCAAAAACAGAGCAAGAACGCACCGGGGCCGCGGCACCGGTCTTGCTGTGCGAAGGCACGATCCGCATTGGCTGGGTGGACGCCGCCACCTTGCGCCCTGCGCGCATTCCGGCCCAAGTTTCGGGAACCCTCGAGCACTCCAGCGGCTCCATGACTCAACCTTTCAAGCCATGAACCAAGATCTCTCCATCATCAATCTCCTGCTCCACGCCAGCTTCGTGGTGCAACTGGTCGTGCTGCTGCTGGTGATCGTGTCGGTCGCCAGCTGGGCCGCCATCATCCGCAAGTACTTCGCCCTCAAGCGCATCCGTGTGCTCAACGACGACTTCGAGCGCGAGTTCTGGTCGGGCACCAGCCTGAACGAGCTGTTCGCCTCGGCGGCACAGAACGCCAAGTTCGCCGGCCCCATGGAGCGCATCTTTGCCTCCGGCATGCGCGAGTACCAGAAGCTGCGCGAGCGCCACGTGACCGACGCGGCCACGCTGCTCGACGGCGCCCGCCGCGCCATGCGCGCGAGCTTCCAGCGCGAACTCGATGCGGCCGAGCAGAACCTGTCGTTCCTGGCCACCGTCGGTTCGGTGTCGCCGTACGTGGGCCTCTTCGGCACGGTCTGGGGGATCATGCATGCCTTCACCGGCCTGGCCGCCCTCACGCAGGTGACGCTGGCCACCGTGGCGCCCGGCATCGCCGAAGCGCTGGTGGCCACGGCCATCGGCCTGTTCGCCGCCATTCCCGCGGTGGTCGGCTACAACCGCTTCGCGCGCGAGATCGACAAGATCGCCATCGCCCTGGAGACCTACATCGAAGAGTTCTCCAACATCCTGCAGCGCAACCTCTCGGCCAACCCCGGCGCCGTGACGCCCGCCGCCTCGGTCACCGCCGCGAACCGCTGAAGAGCGGCGCGCACAAGAGACAAAGGACGCGACGACATGCCCGCCGTTTCATCCCGGGGCCGCGGCCGCCGCACGATCAACGAGATCAACATGGTCCCGTTCATCGACGTGATGCTGGTGCTGCTGATCATCTTCATGGTCACGGCCCCGCTCATCACGCCGAGCGTGATCAACCTGCCGACGGTCGACCGCGCCAACAAGCAGCCCGACAAGCCCATCGAGATCGTCATCAAGAGCGACGACGAAGTGCAGATCAAGAAAGACCCGTCCACCGGCACCGGCGGCGCGTCGATCCCCATGACGCAGATCGGCTCGGCGGCCAAGGCCGCGCAAGGCGGCGATGCCCAGCGCCCCGTGGTCATCAGCGCCGACAAGTCGGTGAAGTACGAAACCGTCGTGAAGGCGATGAACCAGCTCAAGCGCAGCGGCATCGAGCGCGTGGGGCTGTCGGTCACGACCACGGGCGGCAAATAAGGCATGTCGCTCGCCCTGGATCGCCCCGAGTTCGCGCCGCCGCCGCAACGCGGCACGCCCCGCGCGGTTGCGCTCGCCCTCATTGCTCATGCGCTGCTGATCGCCGCCCTCACCTGGGGCGTGCGCTGGCGCAGCGAAGCCGACGATGGCGCGGTCGATGCCGAGCTGTGGTCCACCACGGTGATGCAGGCCGCCCCGCGCCTGTCGGTGCCGGAGCCGCCGGCCCCCGTGCCCGCACCGCCGCCGCCTGCGCCCGCTCCGCCCCCGCCGCCTCCCCCGGCCGTCAAGCCGCCCGAGCCGGCGCCCGCTCCTGCGCCCGACATCGCGCTGGAGCGCGAGAAGAAGCTCAAGGAACAGAAGGCACAGAAGGAGCGCGAGCTCGAGCAGCAGCGCGTGCAGCAGCAAAAGAAGAAGGAGCTCGAGGCCAAGGAGCGCGCCGAGGAAGAGGCCGAGCGCAAGAAAGAGCAGCAGAAGAAACTGGCCGAGCAGAAGAAGCAGCAGGAAACCGAGGCCAAGCAGGCCGAAGCGAAGAAGGCAGAGGCAGCCGCCAAGCAGGCCGCCGCCGACCGCGCTGCGACGCTCAAGCGCATGCAGGGCCTGGCAGGCGCCAGCGGCAGCGACGATGCCAAGGGCAACGCCCAGCGTTCGTCCGGCCCGTCCAGCGGCTATGCCGGCCGCATCGCCGCCGCCGTGCGCCCGAACATCACCTTCCCCGATGCCGACAGCGTGAACGGCAACCCCGAGGCCGAGTTCGAAGTGCGGCTGGCACCCGACGGCACCATCGTCGGCGTCAAGCTCGCCAAGTCCAGCGGCCTGCCGGCCTGGGACGAAGCGGCCGAACGCGGCCTGCGCAAGACCGACAAGCTGCCGCGCGACACGGACGGGCGCATCTTCCCTTCGCTGATCGTCACGCTCAAGCCCAAGCGCTGACACTCGCAATCACCCACATCGTGGGTGATTGCAAGCGACACCACCCGCTCGTTTAGGATCGTCGGCAACTCATTGTTGCTGGCGCTCCTGACATGGTCGACTCTTTCCCTGCCGTTCGCCTCCAAGACCTGACGCCGCTGCCCTACCAGCAGGCACTGGCCGCCCACCTCCAGGCGAACGAACCCGAGGCCTGGCGCTGGGCCGCTTCGGCCGAAGCGCGCGAAAAACACACGGCCGCCATGCGCGCCGAACTGCTGCGCAGCGCCTACCGCCTCGACGCCGACGCGCACCCCGACCTGCACGCCGACGCCACCCTGGCCGCGCAGCGGCTGGGCGTCACGGCGCGCCTCACGCTCTACCAGGCCCCGTCCGGCGACGGCGCGGCCATGAACGCCGCGATCTACGTCGTGCCGGGTGAGGCGCACATCGTGCTCTCGGGCCCGCTGCTCGAAAAGCTGCAGCCGCCCGAGCGCCAGGCCGTGCTCGGCCACGAACTGGCGCACTACCTGCTGTGGGAGCGCGACGGCGGCAAGCACCACGTCGTCGATCGCCTGCTGCACGCCACGGCGGCCGACCCGCGCGCCGACGCGAGCCACCTGCAGGCCGCGCGGCGCCATGCGCTGTACACCGAGGCCTTTGCCGACCGCGGCGGCTGCGTGGCCTGCGGCGCGCTCGAACCCGCCGTGAGCGCGCTCATCAAGATCGAGACGGGCCTCACGCAGGTCAACGTGGCGAGCTACCTCGCGCAGGCCGAAGAAATCTGCGCCGACCCCGGCAACAAGGCGCTGCAGACGCGCGGCGTGAGCCACCCCGAGGTGTTCGTGCGCGCCCGCGCGCTGCGCCTGTGGGCGGGCCGCGAACACGACGCCGACGAATGGCTGGCCGCCGCGCTCGAAGGTCCGCTCGACCTGGCCACGCTCGACGTGCTCGGCCAGCAGCGCGTGAGCGCGCTCACGCGCGGCACCCTGGCGCAGCTGCTGCAGCGGCCCGTGCTGCAGTCGGAGTCGCTGCTGGCGCATGCGCGCCGCTTCTTCCCCGACTTCGCGCCGCCCACGTCGGCGATGCCGCTGCCCGAGCCCGCGCCCGCCGGCCTGCACGACTACCTGGCCAGCGTGCTGGTCGACTTCGTCGCCGCCGATCCCGAAATGGACGACGTCACCCTCGCCGCCGCGCTGGGCCTGGCCGATGCGCTCGGTTGCGACACGCCCTTCGAGCAGCGCGTGCTGAAGGACCTGGGTCTGTCCAAGCGCAACTTCACCCGCGTCAAGCGCGACGCCGCGGCCTTGCTCGACAGGGCCGCCACATCTTCTTCGCAGGCCGCCGCCGCATGACCCTCGCTCCCGCCCCGCTCCTGCAACTCCTCGCCACCGCCGAGGCCCACGGCGGCCTGCAGACCGACGACGTGCTCAAGCTCGTGCTGCCGCTGCTGCGCGAGGTCTCGGCCCTGCACGAACTCGGCCACGTCGCCGCACTCGGCAACGCCTTCGCCTACCGCGTGACCGACGCGCCCGCCGAACCCGCGCTGGCACTGGCCCAGCCCGAAGGCACCGCGCCGCGCCGCCACCCCGAGGCCATCGCGCCGCTCGAACAACCCGCCGCCTCCGTGCTGCGCGTGGTCGGCGAAACGCGCCTGACCGTCGATGCCGACGCCGGCGTCGCGCTCGAGAACCTCGCGGTGATGCCCGATGCCGGCCCCGACACCGTGCCCACGCGCCCCGTCTACCTGCCCGGCTACACCGCGTGGGAGCTGCGCCTGGGCCACCACGACGCGCTCGGCGACATCCTGTGCCTGGGCCAGGTGCTGGCCTGCCTGTCGTGCGGGCTCGACTTCACCGACGGCGACGACCTGACCCGCTTTGCCACGCACCGCGGCAACCTGTTCGAGCTGAACCGCCGGTTGCACCCGGTGGTGGCCGCCGTGATCTTCGAGATGACCGCGCTCGACCGCCACGAGCGCGCACGCGACCTGCCCTCGGTCATCCGCCGCCTCGAGACCTACCGCGACCAGCCGGTCGACCTCGGCCTGGACCGCATCGCGCCAGCAAGGGACGGCGCGGGCCAGCGCCGCCAGGCGATCCAGCTGCACCTGCGCGACCGCCTGTTCGACCTGTCGCGGCGCAACCGCCTGCTGTACTTCAAGCCGACGCAGGCGCATGTGAACCTCACCGTCGCCAGCGTGCCGCTGGTGGTCGACCTGAACAGCATCCGCACCGACCAGCTGTGCGTGTGGGACGGCCGCTTTGCCGCCGACATCGCCAGTTGCGACCCCGTGCCGCTGGCGCGCTGGCTGCGCTTCGAAGACCAGCCCTACCTGCCCGGCGCGCTCGACCGCATCCTGCAGGAGGCGCGGCGCGACCGGGCCGAGTACGGCTTCTCGCAGCTGTCGCTGGTGATCGCCTTCCTGCGCTGGCACAACCTCAAGGAGGGCGAGGCCGAACGCGCCGAGCGCATCGCCTCGCCGCTGCTGATGCTGCCGGTGGAGCTCACGCGCAAGAAAGGTGTGCGCGACCAGTACCTGCTCGAAGCCTCGGCCAGCGAGGCGCAGGTGAACCCCACGCTGCGCCATCACCTGCGCCAGCTCTACGGCATCGCGCTGCCCGAGACGGTGGACCTGCGCGAGACCTCGCTCGAGCAATTCCATGCGCAGCTGTCGGCGCAGATCGCGCAGAGCGAACCCGGCGTGCAACTGCGCCTCGTGAAGCAGCCCGAGATCGCCGTGATGCACCAGCGCGCGCGCCAGCGGCTCGAGCAGTTCAAGCGCCGCACCCGCGTACGCTCGCCCTCGGAGGTGCCGGTGGCCTCGCAAGACTTCAGCTACGCGCAGGACGACTTCCGCCCGCGCGGGCTGCAGCTGTTCCATGCGCGCGTGCGCCCCGTGCCGCTGCCGGTGCGCGAGGCCGTCGGCGGCGCGCCGCAGCCGCGCGCGCCGCAGATGGCGGCCACGGCGGTCGACGACACCGAGCGCAAGACCTTCGCGCTGCGCGAGAGCAGCGGCAACCCCTACCAGTGGGACATCGACCTCACGGCCGTGACACTGGGCAACTTCAACCACCGCAAGATGTCGCTGGTGCGCGACTACTCGGGGCTGGCCGAATCCGACCTGGCGAGCGAGGCTTTCGACCGCGTGTTCTCGCTGCAGCCGCGCCGCGTCGACGGCGAGACGCCGCCCGCCCTGCCGCTGGCCGACCAGTGGCCCGTGGTGCAGGCCGACGCCACGCAGACCGCCGCGGTGGCGCTGGCGCGCACCGGCACCAGCTACATCATCCAGGGCCCGCCGGGCACGGGGAAGTCGCAGACCATCACCAACCTGATCGCCGACTACGTGGGCCGCGGCCAGCGCGTGCTGTTCGTGTGCGAGAAGCGCGCCGCCATCGACGTGGTGTTCCACCGCCTGCGCCAGCAGGGGCTGGACGAGCTGTGCTGCATGATCCACGACTCCCAGGGCGACAAGAAGGCCTTCGTGCAGAACCTGCGCAAGACCTACGAGCTGTGGCTCGAGGCGCCCGGCACGCTGGCGCAGGAAAGCACCGAGCGCACGCAGGTGCTCGACGCCATGGACCTCGACCTGCGCGCGCTCGAACGCTTCGACGCCGCCATGCACGACGTGCCCGAGCACATCGCGGTGACGCTGCGCGAGCTGCTGTCGCGACTGGTGGCGCTCAAGGCCGGTGACCCGTCGCTCACGCCGCTGCAGGCCGAGGCGCTGCCCGCCTTCGCGGTCTGGCGCCGGCATGCGGAGCTGGTGTCGCGCCTGCACCTGGCCGTGACCGAAAGCCTGGGCGCGCCCAGCTTCGCGCAGCATGTGTTCGCGCAGCTCGCGCCCTCGCTGCTGGCGCAGGAGAAACCGCTGGCGCGGCTGGTCGAACGCAGCGAACGCGCCATCGACCTGAGCGCCCCCTGCCGCGATGCGCTGGTCGACGCCTGGCCGCCGCTGGCCGAGGCCGGCGTGCTGTGGCGCGATGCGCTGGCCGTGGTGGCCGATGCGCGCAGCGTCGCCGCGCTGGCTGCGCGTGGCCAACTGGCGCTGCTTGACGCGGCGCACCCGAGCAGCCTCGCGCTCGGCAACGCCCTGAACGAAAGACGCACGCTGCAGCAGGCGCTCGACGCGCAGCTGCAGCGCACCGCCCACTGGCGCGACAAGCTCTCGCCCGGCGACACAGAAGCCGCGCTCGCGCAGGCCCGCGCGCAGCAGGGCTCGCTGCTGCGCTGGCTGCAGCCCTCGTGGTGGCGCCTGTCGGGCGAGCTCAAGCGCCGCTACGACTTCGCCGCGCATGCCGTGCGTCCGCAGCCCAGCCAGATCCTCGAAGACCTGCGCGCCGAACAGGCCGCGCGCACCGCGCTCGACCAGCAAGCGGCGCGCCTCGAGACCGACTACGGCTGCACCGACGCCGAGGCTTTCGCGCAGCAGCTGCAGGCGATGCGCGGCATCGACGCCGGCGCCGGCCTGCGCGCGGCGTTCCAGGTCCACCTGCGCACCGACGCGGGCCGCCGCAGCGTCGAGCAGCTCGTCGCCGCCGCGCCGCGCGTCGACACGCTCGACGCCCTCTGGCACGACCTGCTGCACGACGCTGGCGCACAACCGCTGGATGCGCTCGACGCGCTGGCCCGCACATTGCGCGACCAGGCCGACGCGCTGCCGTCGGTGCTCCAGCCGCTGCAGGAACTGGCCGACGCCGACCCGGCCGTGGCCGCCGCGCTGCGCACCCTGCCGCTGCCGCCCGAGGCCATCGAGTACGCCGTCGCGCGCGAAGGGCTGGAGCGCGTCTACCGCACCGAACGCTGGCTGCCGCGTTTCGACGGCGCCACGCTCGCACGCCATGCGCAGCGCCTGGGCGAAGGCGAACGCAAGCTGCTCGAACGCAACGCACGCACGCTCGCCGCCGCGGTGCGCCAGCGTTTCCGCGACCACGTGCAAAAGAGCGCCCTGCCCGCCAGCCAGCTCGACGCCGACGGCAAGGTCTTCAAGAAGAGCTACAACGCCGGCCGCCGTGAGCTCGAGCACGAGTTCGGCAAGACCATGCGCTACAAGGCGATCCGCGAACTGGCCAGTGGCGACACCGGCCGCGTGGTGCGCGACATGAAGCCCATCTGGCTCATGAGCCCGCTGTCGGTGTCCGACACGCTGCCGCTCGCGGCCGACCTGTTCGACGTGGTGATCTTCGACGAGGCCAGCCAGATCCCGGTCGAAGAAGCCGTGCCCGCGCTGTACCGCGCACCGCAGATCATCGTGGTGGGCGACGAGATGCAGCTGCCGCCCACGAGCTTCTTCTCGTCGGGCCGCGACGCCGAGGAAGACACCGTGTCAGTCGCAGGCGACGACGCGGAGAACGGCGAGGAAGGCGAACGCATCGCCGTCGTGCTCGACGCCGACAGCCTGCTGAACCAGGGCGCGCGCAACCTGCCGGCCACGCTGCTGGCCTGGCACTACCGCAGCCGCTACGAATCGCTCATCGGCTTTTCGAACGCGGCCTTCTACGCGGGCAACCTGTACACCATTCCCGACCGCAGCCTGCCCGCGCCCGAGCGCGGCGAGATCGTGGTGCAGTCGCGCAGCCCGAGCGACGAATCGGTGAAGGCGCAGGTCGACGCCCTGCTCTCTCGCGCCATCAGCTTCCACCGCGTGGCCGATGCGGTGTACGAGAACCGCATCAACGATGGCGAGGCACGCCACATCGCGCAGCTGGTGCGCGAACTGCTGCGGCGCGAGACCGGGCGCAGCCTGGGCATCGTGGCGTTCTCGGAAGCGCAACAGGGCGAGATCGAGGAAGAGCTGAACGCGCTCGGCGCGGTCGATGCCGATTTTGCGGCGCGGCTCGAAGCCGAATACGTGCGCGAGGAAGACGACCAGTTCTGCGGCCTCTTCATCAAGAACCTGGAGAACGTGCAGGGCGACGAGCGCGACATCATCATCCTCAGCATCTGCTACGGCCCCAACCCCGAGGGCCGCATGCTGATGAACTTCGGCCCCATCAACCAGCGCGGCGGCGAGAAGCGGCTGAACGTGATCTTCAGCCGCGCCAAGCACCACATGGCGGTGGTCTCGACCATCCGCCACGAGGCGATCACCAACGACCACAACGAAGGCGCGGCGGCGCTGAAGAACTTCCTGCGCTATGCCGAGTGCCTGTCACGCGGCGACGAGGACACGGCGCGGCGCGTGCTCGAAGGCATGAACCCGCTGGCGCGCGGCCACGTGGCGCGGCAGGCGCGCACGGACGACGTCACGGCGCAGATCGCGCAGGCGCTGCGCGCACGCGGCCATGCGGTGGACGAACAGGTGGGTCAGTCGCGTTTTCGCTGCGACCTCGCGGTGCGTGCATCGGGCCAGGGCCACTATGCGCTGGGCCTCCTCGTGGACGGTGCGGCGCAAGAAGGCACACGCCACAACGTGCTGGAACGCTACGTCTCGCGTCCGCGCATCCTCGACGCTTTCGGCTGGCAGGTGATGCAGGTGCTGGCCAAGGACTGGCTGCACGCCCCCGAGGCCGTGCTCGACCAGGTCGAGCAGGTGCTCGGGAAAAAGGCGGGGGTCAGCGCAGGACGGTGATGACGCGCTTGACGTCGAGTTCGGTCTTGCCGGTGAGCCGGTCCTTGTCGAACTCGCCGCTGAGCTCGACGCGCACCTTGTCGTCGATCTTCACGCCCGGCGGGAAGTACTTGGCATCGATCTCGACCTTCAGGCGCCCCGTGTCGTCGGCAAAGGTGTAGTGCTCGCCGCCGTCGTGCGAGACGATGAAGCCGCGCACCGTGGCGTGCTGGTCGTCCTGGCCGGTCTCGATCAGCTGCTTGACCGTGAGATTCGGCACCGAGCTCGGGCCGGCGTACTGGGCCCAGGCCGCGGCCATGGGCAGCGCCACGCCGAACGTCAGCGCGGTGGTCTTGAGGATCTTCTTGAAATGCATGCGGTCATTCCTCCTGTGAGTGGCCCAAGGCCAGGTTGCAACAGACTGATGGACCGCGCGCGGGCCCCGAGGTTCCCCGGGGTCGCGCGATCCGATCAATCGTAGATGACCTGCGCCTTGCCCGCTTCGGCCTGCGCGGTCCAGCTCGCGAGCGCCGCATCGGTCGGGAAGAACTTCGCGCGCTCGCCCAGCTGCAGCTCGACCTGCGCCCCGCCCCGCGCCATCGACAGACGCACGGGCAGGCCGTGCACCAGGTCGCCGACCTCGGTCTGCTCGGTGCGCGCCGGAAAGTCTTTCAGCAGGCGCGCGATCTCCGGCACCTTGCCATTGACCGCCACGCGCAGGAACTTGCCGAAGCGGCAGCGCGCCGAGGCCAGGTCCCACACCTGCTGCACCTGGAAGCGCGCTTCGAAACCGCCGCGCGCGGGCTGCAGCTTGCCGCTCACGATGACGAGCTCGTCGTCCTTCAGCGTGTTGCGGTTGGCGTTGATGAGCGCCTCGTCGGCCGTGGCGTCGATGGACTCCGACTTGTCGTCCAGCTTGAAGATCGCCAGCCGGCCGCGCTGGCCGTTGATGACGCGGAAATCGCTCACGATGCCGGCAATGACCTGCGGGTCGCGGCTGTCGAGCAGGTCGCCGATCTCGCGCTTGCAGAAGCGCCGCACCTCGTGCGAGACCTCGTCGAACAGGTGGCCCGACAGGTAGAAGCCCACGGCCGTCTTCTCGAAGGTCAGGCGCTCCTTCACGCCCCAGGGCGTGGCGTCGACCAGGTCGGGCTCCTGCGTGGCCGAGCCGTGCTCGCAGTCGCCGAAGATGTCGGCCTGCGAAGCGTTGGCCGCCGTGGCAATGGCGAACTCGAAGGCGCGGTCGACCGAGGCGATGAGCGAGGCACGGTTCTGCTGGATGGCGTCGAACGCGCCGGCCTTGATGAGCGCTTCGACCGTGCGCTTGTTGATGCGCTGGCGGTCGATGCGCACGCAGAAGTCGTACAGGCTCTTGAACGGCCCGCCCTCTTCGCGCGCCCGCACCACGGCCTCGACCGCGAGCTGGCCCGTTCCCTTCACGGCGCCCAGGCCGTAACGGATGATCCGGTTGGTGACCGGCTCGAAGCGGTAGTTGCCGCGGTTCACGTCCGGCGGCTCGAAGGTGATGTTGAAGTTCTTCTGGGCGTCTTCGAACAAGAGCTTGAGCTTGTCCGTGTCGTCCATTTCCACGGTCATGTTGGCGCAGAAGAACTCGGCCGTGTAGTGGACCTTGAGCCAGCCCGTGTGGTACGCCAGCAGCGAGTAGGCCGCGGCGTGCGACTTGTTGAAGCCGTAGCCCGCGAACTTCTCCATCAAGTCGAAGATTTCGTCGGCCTTGTCCTGCACGATGCCGTGCGTGGCCAGGGCGCCCGCGCGGAACTTCTCGCGGTGCTCGGCCATTTCCTCGAGCTTCTTCTTGCCCATCGCGCGGCGCAGCAAGTCGGCGCCGCCCAGCGAGTAGCCGCCCAGGATCTGCGCGGTCTGCATCACCTGCTCCTGGTAGACCATGATCCCGTAGGTCTCGGAGAGCATCTCGGCCACGGCCGGGTGCGGGTACTCCACGTCTTCGCGGCCGTGCTTGCGCGCCACGAAGCTGGGAATCAGGTCCATCGGGCCCGGGCGATACAGCGCGTTCAGCGCGATCAGGTCTTCCAGGCGCGTGGGCCGCGCGTCCTTCAGCATGCCCTGCATGCCGCGGGATTCAAACTGGAACACGGCCTCGGTCTTGCCGTCGGAGAACAGGCGGTAGGTCGGCCCGTCGTTCAACGGGATGTTCTCGAACGCGAAGTTCTCCTGGCCCTTGTGGCGCTTCATGATGAACTCGCGCGCGATCTCCAGGATCGTGAGCGTGGCCAGGCCCAAGAAGTCGAACTTCACGAGACCGATGGCTTCGACGTCGTCCTTGTCGTACTGGCTCACGGCCGATTCGCTGCCGGGCTGCTGGTACAGCGGGCAGAAGTCGGTGAGCTTGCCCGGCGCGATGAGCACGCCGCCGGCGTGCATGCCGATGTTGCGGGTCATGCCTTCGAGCTTCTGCGCGAGCTCGACCAGCATGCGGACTTCTTCTTCCTTCTCGATGCGCTCCGCCAGCTGCGGCTCCATCTCGATGGCGTAGTTGTTCTTGTCGCCTTCGATCTTGGTCGCGGGCGGGTACTGCAGCGTGACCGACATGCCCGGCTTGTTCGGGATCAGCTTGCTGATGCCGTCGCAGAACATGTAGCTCATGTCGAGCACGCGGCCCACGTCGCGGATGGCCGCGCGCGCGGCCATGGTGCCGAAGGTGGCGATCTGGCTCACGGCGTTGCGGCCGTACTTGTCCTTCACGTAGTCGATCACGCGGTCCCGGTTGCCCTGGCAGAAGTCGATGTCGAAGTCGGGCATCGAGACGCGTTCGGGGTTCAGGAAACGTTCGAACAGCAGCTTGTATTCGAGCGGGTCGAGGTCGGTGATCTTCAGCGCGTAGGCCACGAGCGAACCCGCACCCGAGCCCCGGCCCGGACCCACGGGGCAGCCGTTGTTCTTGGCCCACTGGATGAAGTCGCCCACGATCAGGAAGTAGCCGGGGAAGCCCATGTTCAGGATCGTGTTGATCTCGAACTCCAGGCGCTCCACGTAGCGTGCCCGTTCGGCCTCGCGCTTGGCTTCGTCGGGGTACAGGTGCTTCAGCCGCACTTCCAGGCCGGCGAACGACTCCTGACGGAAGAAGTCATCGATCGGCATGCGCACGCCTTCGCTGATGAAAGGCGTGGGAAAGTCGGGCAGTTGCGGCTTGCCGAGCACCAGCGTGAGGTTGCAGCGCTTGGCGATCTCGACCGTGTTGGCCAGCGCGCTCGGCACATCGGCGAACAGCGCCTGCATCTCGGCGCTCGACTTGAAGTACTGCTCTTCGGTGAACTTGCGCACGCGGCGCGGGTTGCCGAGGATTTCGCCTTCGGAAATGCACACGCGCGCCTCGTGCGCCTCGTAGTCCTGGCGCTCGGCGAACTGCACCGGGTGCGTGGCGACCACCGGCAGCTTCAGGCGGGCCGCGAGCTTCACGGCGGCGATCACGTGCGGCTCGTCTTCCGGACGGCCGGCACGCTGCAGCTCGATGTAGAAGCGGTGCGGGAACATGCCCGCCAGTTGCAGCGCCAGTTCGGCGGCGCGCTCTTCCTGGCCCTGCAGCAGCGGCTGGCCCAGCGGCCCGGCCTGCGCGCCCGACAGCGCGATCAGCCCGCCCTGCAGCTCCTGCAGCCATTCGAGCTTGCAGGCCGCCTGCGACTGGCCGCGGCTCACGTTCTGCGTCCAGGCCCGGGCCAGCAGTTCCGACAGGTTGAGGTAGCCCTCCATGTTCTGCACCAGCAGAATGAGGCGGGTCAGCGCGCCGGGCTCCTTGCCCAGCCCGTCGATGAAGATTTCAGCGCCGATGACGGGCTTGACGCCCTTGCCCCGGCCCTGCTTGTAGAACTTGACCGTCCCGAACAGGTTGTTCAGGTCGGTGATGGCCAGCGCGGGCTGCTTGTCGGCAGCGGCGGCCTTGATGACTTCGTCGATTCGATTCGTGCCATCGACGACGGAAAACTCGGTGTGCAGACGCAGGTGAACAAACATCCGTCGATTGTAGGAAGCGCCACCCCACGATGTGGTGCGGTGATCCCTACAATCCCGCCCCGTGCAAGAGATTTTGAATATCGCCGCCTACAAGTTCGTGGGCATCAACGACAGCCCCGTGCTGCGTGAGACCCTGCGCGAGCGCGCGCAGGCCCTGGGCCTGATGGGCACGATCCTGCTGGCGCCCGAAGGTATCAACCTGTTTCTGGCGGGGACGGCGCAGGCCATCCACGCCTTCCTGGCCGACCTGCGCGCCGATGCGCGCTTTGCCGACCTCGAAACCAAGGAAAGCTGGTCGGCCACGCAGCCCTTCCGGCGCATGCTGGTGAAGCTCAAGCGCGAGATCATCCGCATGGACCACCCCGCGATCCAGCCCGCCGCCGGCCGCGCGCCCGGCGTGGACGCGCCCACGCTCAAGCGCTGGCTCGACCAGGGCCACGACGACGAGGGCCGCGAGATCGTGATGCTGGACACGCGCAACGACTTCGAGGTCGACGAAGGCACCTTCGACGGCGCGATCGACTGGCGCATCACCAAGTTCACCGAATTCCCGCCCGCCCTGAAGGCGCACCGCGCCGACTTCGAGGGCAAGACGGTGGTGAGCTTCTGCACCGGCGGCATCCGCTGCGAGAAGGCGGCCATCCTCATGCGCGAGGAAGGCGTGGAGCACGTGCTGCAGCTCGAAGGCGGCATCCTCAAGTACTTCGAGGACGTCGGCGGCGCGCACTACCACGGCGACTGCTTCGTGTTCGACGGCCGCCGGGCCCTGGCGCCCGACCTCAGCGCGCGCGCCTCCGATGCGAGCGCCCGGGCCTCGGAAGACCCGGACATCGGCATCAAGCAATAAACAGAAGACTCAGACCGGCCTGGTGCCCGTGTCGGGCTCGCGCACGCCGAAGGGCTTGCCCGGCAGCGGAATGAACTCGGTCTCGCCGGGCACGTGGCCCATGCGCTGAGCAGCCCAATCGGCGCCGGCTTCGAGGATGCGCTCGCGCCGGCTCGAGACGAAATTCCAGGTGATGTAGCGCGGGCCGTCCAGCGGCTCACCGCCGATCACCATCAGGCGCACGGCGGCGTCGGCAGTGAACACCGCGCCCTGCCCGTCGGGCAGCACCGCCATCGTGTGGGCGGGGGCCGGCTCGCCGTTCACGCGCGCATCGCCGTCGACCATGTAGACCGCCAGTTCGGGCGCCAGCGCGGGCAGCTCGAAACGGCCGCCGGCCGGCAGCGCGATGTCCAGGTAGACCGTCTGCGCCAGCGTCTTCACCGGCGAGCGCACGCCGAAGGCCTCGCCCACCAGCACGCGCACCGGCACGCCCTGCACCGTCAGCTCGGGAATGGCGTCGGCCGGCGTGTGCTCGAAGCTGGGTTCGACCTCTTCATGGGCCTGCGGCAACGCGGCCCACAGCTGCAGGCCGTGGTTCACGAAAGTGTCGGCCAAGAGGCGCTCGGGCTTGCGCTCGGAGTGCACGATGCCGCGCCCCGCGGTCATCCAGTTGATGGCGCCGGGCAAGATCTCCTGCACGCTGCCGAGACTGTCGCGGTGCATCATCGCGCCCTCGAACAGGTAGGTGACCGTCGACAGGCCGATGTGCGGATGCGGGCGCACGTCGTGCGCGTTGCCGGGCTGCTCGGTGGCCGGGCCGAAGTGGTCGAAGAACACGAAGGGCCCGACCGAGCGGCGCTGCGCCGCCGGCAGCACGCGCCGCACGTTGAAGCCACCGCCCAGGTCCTTGTCGTGGGGCCGCAGCAATTGGATTTCGGGGAGGGTGTCGGTCATCGTGGTGTCCTTGTGGGCGAAGTTCGGTGGGGCGTTATGCGCGTGATCTTGCCACCGCGCCCACGCGCTCGCCGAAGGCGCGTGCCGTCTCGAGGTCGCCCTTGGGCATCTCGGCCGGGCTCGCGTCCGAAGGCGACTGCGTGAGCAGGCCACCATAGCCGCCGACGTAGTTCATCGCGTCGCGCGTGGCCGCCTTGTTGTTGGTCGGCAGGATGCCCATGCTGACCCAGATGCCGCTGTGCTGCATGGCCAGCGTCCACAGGTAGGTCATGGTCGTGACCTTGTCGCCGTTCATCGTGGCGCTGTTGGTGAAGCCGGCGAAGAGCTTGTCTTTCCAGCCTTGCGTGTACCAGACCTTGGACGACGCGTCGGCGAATTTCTTGAACTGCCAGCTCACGCCGCCCATGTAGGTCGGCGAGCCGAAGATGATCGCGTCGGCCGCGGCCAGCGTCTCCCAGCCATCGGCGGGCAGGTTGCCGTCGGCGTCGATGGCGAGCAGCTGCGCGCCCGCCCCGTCGGCCACGGCCTGGGCCACGCGCTGGGTGTGGCCGTAGCCGGAATGGAAGACAACGACGATGTTTGCCATGAAACGGATTTCCTCAAAGAAGCGATGAAGTCAGCAGGCCGCGCCCACGAGGTGTGCGCGGCCTGGGGTGAAGCGAGCTTACTTTTTATCGATGCTGAAGCGACCGGCGCCGAAGGCGGCGAAAGCCAGCAGGCCGCCTGCGATGGCGATGTTCTTGAAGAACATCAGCTGGTTCACGAAGGCCTTGTCGGCGGGCATGGCCCAGTAGTTGTGGAACATCACGGCCGCGGCCACGGTGAAGATCGCCAGCACGATCGCCGACACGCGCGTCTTGAAGCCGACCAGCAGCAGCAGGCCGAGCCCCAGCTCCACAACGATCGCGATGACTGCCGCCACTTGCGGCAGCGGTGCGCCCACCGAGGAGATGTACCCCACGGTGCCGGCGAAGCCCATGAGCTTGCCGAAGCCGGCGGGCACGAACAGCGCAGCGAGCAGTACGCGGCCGATGAGTGCCAGGGTGTCCTGGGCAGCGTTGGGGGCGGTGGTTGTGGTGGTAATGGCCATGGTGAAAACTCCTCGGTGGTTATTGAAGGAACAGGGAAACAAGGAAGAAAAAGACGCCGTCTCAGGCCGTCAGGTCGAACACCAGCACTTCGGCATCCTTGCCGGCGCCGAGCGTGAGTTGCGATTCGCCTTCGAGCATCGCGGCGTCGCCGCCCACGAGCTTCTGGCCGTTGACTTCGAGCTCGCCGCGCACCAGGTGCACGTAGCTCTTGCGTTGCGGGTCGAGCGCCAGGCTGGCGGTTTCGCTGCCGTCGAACAGGCCGGCGAACAGGCGTGCGTCGGCGTTCACCGTCACCGAGCCGTCGCGGCCGTCGGGCGAGGCCACCAGGCGCAGGGTGCCGCGCTTTTCGGCGTCGCTGAACTGCTTCTGCTCGTAGCCGGGAGCAATGCCGCGTTCTTTGGGCTCGATCCAGATCTGCAGGAAGTGCGTGGTCTGGTCGGCCTTGTGGTTGAACTCGCTGTGCATCACGCCACGGCCGGCGCTCATGCGCTGCACGTCGCCCGGCGGAATGGATTCGATGTTGCCCATGCTGTCCTTGTGCGCGAGTTCGCCCGAGAGCACGTAGCTGATGATCTCCATGTCCCGGTGGCCGTGGGTGCCGAAGCCGGCGCCCGCCGCCACGCGGTCTTCGTTGATCACCCGCAGGTTGCCGAAGCCCATGTAGGCCGGATCGTAGTACCCCGCGAAGGAAAAGCTGTGGAACGAGCGCAGCCAGCCATGGTCGGCATAACCGCGTTCCTGGGATTTACGCACTTGCAACATATCGAACTCCTTGCTGCCCCACCCGGTTCGGGCGCCGGGGCTTTCGTCGTGGGCCGCGCCGGATGCGCAGCGGATGAGAAGAATTCTGGACCTCCATCCCCCTCTGAAAGACGCCCGGTTTTGATGGCATCATTCAAATTATTTGAATGATGGAGCCCGCCCCATGACGAGCGCCCGAGACGTCCTCACCCCCGACGCGCTGGCCATGCTGCAGACGGTGGCCACCACCGGCAGCTTCGCCGCCGCCGCGCGCGCGCTCGGCCTGGTGCCCAGCGCGCTGAGCTACCGCGTGCGCCAGATCGAGGACGCCCTGGACGTGCTGCTGTTCGACCGCAGCGCGCGCCAGGCCCGCATCACCGAGGCCGGCGCCGAACTGCTGCGCGAGGCCGCGCGCCTGCTCGGCGAGATCGACGCCGTGGCCAACCGTGTGAAGCGCGTGGCCACCGGCTGGGAGCCGATGCTGACCATCGCGGTCGACAGCGTGATCGCACGCGACCCGCTGCTCGACCTGTGCACCGCCTTCTTCGCGCTCGAGCCGCCCACGCGCCTGAAGCTGCGCGACGAAACCCTGCTCGGCACCATCGAGGCGCTGACCAGCGGCGAGGCCGACCTGGCCATCGGCGCGGTGCTCGATGCCGCGAGCCTGGCCTTCACCGCCACCGGCATCCGCAGCCGGCCGATCGGCGAACTGCGCTTCGTGTTCGCGGTGGCGCCGCACCATCCGCTCGCGCGCCTGCCGCAGCCGCTGAGCGACGCGGTGCTGCGCCAGCACCGCGCGGTGGCCGCGGCCGACTCGGTGCGCAGCGGGCCGAGCATGACGGTGAACCTCGTCGGCGGGCAGGACGTGCTCACCGTGCCCAGCATGCAGGCCAAGATCGCCGCGCAGCTGCACGGCCTGGGCGGCGGCTTTTTGCCCGAGCCGATGGCGCGGCCCTACATCGAGGCCGGCCATCTTGTCGAGCTGCAGACCGAACGCCAGCCGCCGCTGGGCACCATGCACTGCGCGTGGCGCGTGCGCAGCGCGGGCAAGCCGGGGCGCGCGCTCGAATGGTGGCTCGCGCAGTTCGAGCACGAGGGCACGCGCAAGGCGCTGCTCGAACGGCACCGGGGCCACTGAACGCCACGCGATGACGGCGTCATAAGGGTCGCCCCCAGCCCGGCGACGCGCGCAGACCGAGGTAGAGTGTGCACGGCCTCCTCAGTCATCACCCTGTCAAAAGAAAAGAGTCCGTCATGCCCAAAGCCAAAGCCCGCGCCACCGCCGACCGCCACCGAACTCCCGCCGCCGCCCGCCATTTCGCCGTGATCGGCGCCGGCATTGCCGGCGTGGCCTGTGCCCGCACGCTGATGCAGGCCGGGCACCGTGTCACGGTGTTCGAACGCGAGGCCACGCCGGGCGGGCGGATGGCGAGCATCGACACCGCCTTTGGCCGCTTCGACAGCGGCGCGCAATACTTCACCGTGCGCGATCCGCGCTTTGCCCAGGTGCTGGCCACCACGCCCGCGCTGTGCCGCCCCTGGAGCGCCAACCTCGTGCGCGTGCTCGACGCCCACGGCCGCGTGGCCGAGGCGGCGCTGCCCTCGCTGGAGCCGCACTGGGTCGCCCAGCCCGGCATGGACGCGCTCGTGGCCCACTGGGCCGCGCCGCTGGGCGAGCACCTCGTCACGGACACCCAGGTCACCCGCATCGAGCCCGACGCGCTCGACGCCACCCGCTGGCAGCTGCGCACCGCCGGCGCCGACGATTCGCAGCATGTCTACTCCGGCTTCGACGCCGTGCTGCTGGCCGTGCCGCCCGCGCGCACCCGCGAACTGCTCGCCGGCGGCGACCGCTCGGCCCCGCTGAGCCGCAAGATCGAACCCGTGCGCATCGCGCCCTGCTGGACGCTGATGATCGCCTTCCCCCAGGCCAACCAGGCCAACATGTCGCACCTCGGCCCGCAATGGAACGTGGCGCGCAGCACCCACCACCGCGTGGCGTGGCTGGCGCGCGAATCGTCCAAGCCCGGCCGCGAGCGCGTCGAGCGCTGGACCCTGCAGGCCAGCGCCAAGTGGTCGGAAGAACACCTGCGCGACACGCCCGCCCGCATCGAGGCCAAGCTGCTGCGCGCCTTCTCGGAGATCACGGGCATCCACGCCACGCCCAGCCACGCCAAGGCGCGCTGCTGGCCCGAGGCGCAGACGCAAGTGCCGGTCGGCCAGACCCACCTGTGGGACGCCAAGGCGCGCATCGGCATCGCGGGTGACTGGTGCATCGGCCACCGCGTGGAAGACGGTTTCGTTTCGGGCCTCTCGCTGGCCCTGGCCGTTCTCTAAGTCCTCCAAGAAAGGATGCGGGCCACCGGCCGCTTCGCCCCCTCGCCCACCGGCCCGCTGCACGCCGGCTCGCTGGTGGCCGCGCTCGCGAGCTGGCTCGACGTGCGTGCGCGCGGCGACAGTGCGCGCTGGCTGGTCCGCATCGAGGACGCCGACACCGAGCGCTGCCTGCCCGGCATGGGCGAACACATCCTGCGGCAACTCGCCGACTGCGCGCTGCTCCCCGACGAACCGCCCGAGTGGCAGACGCAGCGCACCGCGCACTACGAGGCGGCGCTGGCCGCACTGCAGGCGCGCGGCCTCACCTACCCCTGCGGCTGCTCGCGCAGGGACATCGACCTGGCCCTGGCCCGGCTCGGCCATGCGCACGAGCGCCACGGCGAGCGCGTCTACCCCGGCACCTGCCGCGACGGCCTGCACGGCAAGCCCGCGCGCGCCTGGCGCTTTGCCGCGCACCGCATGCCGGCCGGCGACCTGCACTGGCACGACCGCCGCCTCGACGCGCAACAGCAGGACGTGCAGCGCGAGGTCGGCGACTTCGTGCTGCGCCGCGCCGACGGCCCCTGGGCCTACCAGCTGGCCGTGGTGGTCGACGACGCCGAACAGGGCGTGACCGACGTGGTGCGCGGCGAAGACCTGGCCGACAACACGGCGCGCCAGATCCTGCTGCAGCAGGCGCTCGGCCTGCCCACGCCGAGCTACCTGCACACGCCGCTGGTGCGCGGCGCCGACGGAGACAAGCTCTCCAAGCAGAACGGCGCCACGGCCATCGACACCGCCACGCCGCAGGCCGCGCTGGCCGCGCTCGACACCGCCGCGCGCGCCCTCGGCCTGCGCCCCACGGCCGCCGGCCACTGCACCGCCGCCCTGGCCGGCTGGGTGCCCGAATGGCGCGATCTCTACAATTCGCGGCCCTCATGAACATTCCCGACACCGTGTCCAACGACCTCCCGCCCGGCGACGACCTGCCCGCATCCCCCGAAGACGACGCCACCGACGGCAAGCCGCACCCGCTGCACCGCCGCCTCAAGAGCTTCGTGAAGCGCGCCGGCCGCACCACCGACGGCCAGGCCCGCGCCTTCGCCGAGCTGGGCCCGCTGTTCCTCGTGCCCTACACGCCCGAGCGGCTCGACCTCACGGCGGCCTTCGGCGGCCGCGTGGGCCCGACGGTGCTGGAGATCGGCTTCGGCATGGGCGAGGCCACGGCCCACATCGCCACGGTGCTGCCCGAGACCAACTTCCTGTGCTGCGAAGTGCACGAGCCCGGCGTGGGCGCGCTGCTCAAGCGCATCGGCGAGCAGTCGATCTCGAACATCCGCATCTGCGCGCACGACGCGGTCGACGTGATCGACCACATGCTGCAGCCCGGCACGCTGGCCGGCGTGCATGTGTTCTTTCCCGACCCGTGGCACAAGAAGCGCCACAACAAGCGCCGCCTGATCCAGCCCGAGTTCGTGACCAAGCTGGCGCAGCACCTGCGCCCCGGCGGCTACATCCACTGCGCCACCGACTGGCAGCCCTACGCCGAGCAGATGCTCGAAGTGCTGGGCGCCGAGCCGCTGCTGCGCAACACCGCGCCGGACACCGGCTACGCGCCCAAGCCGGCGTACCGCCCGCTCACCAAGTTCGAGAACCGCGGCCTCAAGCTGGGCCACGGCGTGTGGGACCTGGTGTTCGAAAAGCGCGCCTGAGCGCGCGTCACCTCCCCCCGCTCACTCGACGAGCTTGAAGCGGAACGGCAGCCGCATGCGGGCGCGCACCGCACGCCCGTCCGCGGTGCGCGCCGGGTCGAAGTGCCATCCCTTGAGCGAATCGGTCGCCGCCTGCGACAGCAGCGGGTGCGGCGAGCGTTCGACGCGGATGTCTTCGGGCTTGCCGTCCACGCCGACGAAGAAGGCCGTGATCACCAGGCCCTCGATGCCCTCTTCCACCAGCGCGGACGGGTAGCTGGGATAGCGGCGCTGGCGGATCACCGGCTCCGTCACGACAGCGTCCGCCGCGGCCCGCGAATCGGCGCGCGGCGCCGCCATGAGGGTCGGCCCCGACGGCAATGCCATCGGCGGCCCCGCCGGTGGCAGCGGTGGCGGCTCGATCGTCGATGGCGGCGGCAGGGGCGGCGGCTTGATCATCGGTTGCGGCGGCTGCGGCGCCGCCACGGGCACGAAGACCTCCGGCGCGGGCAGCGCCTTTTCCACCACCTTCGATGGGGGCGGCACCACGCAACCGGCGAGCGCCGCGCACATCCCTCCCAGAACCCAGGACACAGTTGTTTTCATCAGGGCAATTCTGGAGCACCCGCGCCTTCCGCCCTGGCCTCGAAATTGCTACACTTTTTTACTATTGTTAGCAAAAGGTAGCCAATGAACGCGTCTCGCAGGACATGGCTGGGAAAAGCCTCCGCAACGCTGCTTCTGGGAAGCGGCCTCGGCGTCACCCGTCCCTTGCTGGCACAGACGCCACGCCCGGCCGCCGCCGGGGCCCGCGTCGTCCTGCTCGGCCAGTCGGTGCCGCTCACCGGCAGCGCCAACGAGATCGGCAACGCCTTCGCGGCTGGCAGCCGGCTCGCCGTGAGCGACTTCAACACGCGCAACGCCGCCACCGGCCTGCAGCTGAAGCTGCTGCAACTGGACGACGGCTACGACGCCGCGCGTGCCACCACCAACGCCCGTACGCTGCTGGGCGCGAACAAGGCCGACATGCTGTTCGGCTTTGTCGGCACCGCCAGCAGCGAGGCCGGCGCCAAGGTCGCCACGCAGCAGGGCAGCCTGCTGTTCGCGCCCTTCGCCGCCTCCGACACGCTGCGCGGCCCCGAGCATCCGAACGTGTTCCATGTGCGCCCCGGCATGATCGACGAGGCCCTCAAGATCGTGCGCCAGTGCGCCACCGTGGGGCAACAGCGCATCGCGCTGGTGGGCGACGACGACGCCATGGGCCGCGCCGGCCTGGCCGCCGTGCAGCAGGCCGTCACCGAACTCAAGCTGCCGCCGCTGGTCGCCAGCGCGCTGGTGCCCGCGGGCGCCGACAAGCTCGACGCCGCGCTGAAGACCGTGCAGCAGCAGACGCCCCAGGCCATCGTGCTGGTGTCGCTCTCGGGCACCACGGCCAGCGCCATCCGCAAGCTGCGCAAGAGCGGCTACACGGGCAACTTCATGGCCTTCTCGATCGTCGGCATCGACCCGCTCTACGCCGAGCTGGGCAAGGACATCGGCGGCATCGTGATCTCGCAGGTGGTGCCCTCGCCGCGCCCCTCGGCCATTCCGATCGTCAAGGAGTACCTCGCGACGGTCGACAACTCCGACCAGACCGCGTCTTACGAAGGGCTCGAGGGCTTCATCGCCGCCAAGGCCGCGGGTGAGGCCGTGCGCCGCGCGGGCCGCGGCTTCAACACCGCGACGCTGCAGCGCACGATGACGGCGATGACCGACTACGACGTGGGCGGCTTCCGCATCAACCTGCGCCCCGGCCTGCGCGACAACGTGCGCAGCATCGACCTCATCAGCATCTCCGCCGACGGCCGCGTGCTCCGCTGACGCGCCTCACACCGCGCTGTCGCGCAGCAGCTCGGTGAAGCGCTGCTGCACGTACAGCGCCGTCGCGCCGAGCGGGCGCCCCTGCAGCCACAGCATGCGCACCGACAGCCGCGGCAAGGCCAGCGACGGGCACGGCACTTCCTTCAGCGCCTTGCTGAAGCCCTCGTAGCGCGCGATGTTGATGGGCAGCACGGCCCAGCCCAGGTTGTCGGCCACCATCTCGGCCGTGCTGTAGAAGCTGTCGGAGCGCCACACGCGCGGGCTGTAGGCCACCTCGTGCACGTCGTCCGCGTGCATCAGCAGCTGGCGTTGCCGCGCCAGGTCCTGGCGCCGCACGGTGCGGCCGTCGGCCAGCGGATGGTCGCTGGCCACGAACACGCCCTGGCGCACGCTGCCGATGTGGCGCTGGTCGAAGCTGGCGCGCACCGGGCCGCGGTCGAAATGAAAAGCCACGCTGGCGCGCTCCTGCTCGACGTAGTCGGCCACCTCGGTCGCGGTGCCGTTGAGCAGCGTGAGCTCGAGGCTCGGAAACTTCATCGACAGCTCGCGCATCAGCGTGCCGATGGCGGTGTACGGCAGGGCCTCGTCCAGCGCCAGCGACAGCGCGGCTTCGTCGCCCTCGTGCAGCGAGCGGGCACGCTGGTCGAGCTGCTCGGCCTGTCGCAGCAGCTCGCGCGCCTCCAGCAGCAACACCCGGCCCGCGTCGGACAGCTGCGCGTTGCGCCGCGAGCGGTCGAACAGGGCCACGCCGAGGTCGACCTCGAGCAGCCCGATGGCGGTGCTCACGGCCGACTGGGCCTTGCCCAGGTGGCGCGCCGCGGCCGAAAACGAACCGCACTCGGCGGTCGTCACGAACTGGCGCAATTGGTCGACGGTCCATTCCATTTTGGCCACCCACTCATCTATTTATCAGATGGATTTCATCTTTATTCATTCATTTTAATGGAGCAACATGGCGCCATGACGAATGCAAACAACAAGACGACACCGGCGTTCGAACTGAGCTGGTGCAGCGATCCTTCCCAGGCGCAGGCGTTGACCGCCCTGTTCCTGCAGCAACTTTCCCCTGCCTACATCTCCCACTCGGAGCTGCAGGAGCGGCGCGCCGTGGCCCCCGGCGAATGGCGCGCCGACCTGCCCGCCGTCTTCATGGCGCAAGTGCACGAGACCCTGGCGCTGGACCCGGCCACCGCCCACGCACGCGTGGCCGTCGCCCGAACCGGCGGCGCTCTGGCCGGCTTCGCGCTGGTGTCCATCGACGACACCCGCCGCGCCGCCCGCAGCTTCGCGACGCTCGACGACCTCGTGGTCGACGCGCGCTTCCAGGGCATGGGCCTGGGCGGGCAGCTGTTCGACTGGGTCTGCGCCGAGCTGCAGCGCCACGGCATCCAGCGTCTCTTTCTCGAAAGCGGCATCGGCAATGCCCGCGCGCACGACTTCTTCCACGCCCGCGGCTGCACGACGGTGTCCGTGACGATGCTCAAGGAACTGGACGGCACCACCGCACAGCCGCACGACCGGAGGGCCACGCCATGAACGGCTTGAACCCCACCGCCAAGAAATGGATCACGCTCGGCATCGTCTCGATGGCGCTGCTGCTGATCGTGGTCGACATGACCGTGCTCTACACAGCGCTGCCCACGCTCACGCACGACCTGGCCGCGTCGGCCACCGAGAAGCTCTGGATCCTCAACGCCTACACCGTGGTCGTCTCCGGCTTCCTGCTGGGCATGGGCGCGCTGGGCGACCGCGTGGGCTACCGGCGCATGTTCGTCGCGGGTCTTTCCGTGTTCGGCATCGCCTCGCTGTGCGCGGCCTACGCGCCGAACCCGGCCGTCCTCATCGCCGCGCGGGCCCTCCTGGGCGTGGGCGCGTCGATGATGATGCCGGCCACGCTGGCGATCCTGCGGCTGGTGTTCACCGACGAGCGCGAGCGCGCCGTGGCCATCGGCGTGTGGGCCTCGGTGGCCTCGGGCGGCGCGGCGCTCGGGCCGGTCGTGGGCGGCGTGCTGCTCGAATACTTCTGGTGGGGTTCTGTGTTTCTCATCAACGTGCCCGTGGTGGTGCTCGCGCTGGTGCTGGCCCTGTGGCTGCTGCCGACGCAGAAGAACACCGGCACGCGCCCGTGGGACTTCATCGGCTCGGTGCAGGTGCTGGCGGGGCTGGTCTTCCTGGTGCTGACCATCAAGGAACTCACCAAGTTCGCGCCCTCGGCCACAACGGCCGCCATCACCGGCGCGCTGGCCGCGGTGGCCATGGCCCTGTTCGTGCGGCGCCAGCGGCGCAGCAGCGCCCCGCTGATCGACTTCCGCCTGTTCCGCAACGCCTACTTCTCGGGCGGCGTGATCGCAGCCATCGTGGCCTCGGTGGCGCTGATCGGTGTCGAGCTGGTGTTCAGCCAGCGGCTGCAGCTCGTGGTCGGCCTCACGCCGCTGCAGGCGGGCCTCACCCTGCTGCCGCTGCCGCTGGCCGCCTTCGTGGCGGGGCCGCTCGCGGGCCTGCTGCTGGCACGCATCGGCTCGCGCCCCGTCATCCTGGGCGGCCTCGTGACCACGGCGCTGGCGCTGTGCGCGCTGGCGCTGGCGGTCGATGCCGCAGGCCTGCTCAAGCCGGCCATCCTGGTGCTGCTGGGGCTGGGCGTGGGCGCGACCATCACGGCGGCGTCCAACGCGGTCATGAACAACGCACCCGTGGAACACGCCGGCATGGCGGCGTCGATCGAAGAGGTGTCGTACGAACTCGGCGGCGTGCTGGGCATCGCGCTGCTGGGCAGCGTGCTCTCGGCGAGCTACACCGCCGCGCTGGTGATTCCCGACGGCCTGGCCGTGCCGGCCTCGGCCGGCGACAGCATCGACGCCGCGCTGCTGGCGGCCGAAACGCTGCCCGCGCCGATCGCCTCGCAGCTCGTGGCGCTCGCGCACACGGCCTTCGACCAGGCCTTCTTCTCGGTGATGGGCGTGGCCGTGGCGATCGTGGTCGCGGCGGCCTGCGCCGTGGCGTTCCTCGGCTGGCGGGCCCGCCCGACGGGTGCGCAGCGCGCCGGGCGCTGCGCGTAGCCGGCCTCAGGCGCTCGCGGCTTCGTCGATGAGCGCCGCCACGGCCTGCGGCTGCGAGGCCAGCGAGGCGTGGCTGGCCGCCAGCGTGATGACCTTCTTCGCGCCCAGGCGCGCCGACATGCGCTCCTGGTTCACCGGCGAGATCATGCGGTCCTCGCTCGAGATCTGGTACCACGACGGCTTCTTCTTCCAGGCCGGTGCCGTGATGGTGTCGCCGAAGGTGCTGGCCAGCGGCGCCTTCTGCGTCAGGCCCATCACCAGGCCCTCTTCGGCGCTCAGGTCCTGGCAGAAGCTCTCGTGGTATTTCTCGGGGATCACCCACAGGTAGCCGTCGCTGTCGGGCGCGAGATTGGGCACGGCCACCGGCGGATGCTCCTGCGTGATGCCGCCGGGGCTTTCGCCCGCGTCGGGTGCGAAGGCGGCGATGTAGACCAGCCCCACCACGTTGGGCAGGTCGCCGGCCTGCGTGATCACGGCGCCGCCGTACGAGTGGCCGACCAGCAGCACCGGCCCCTGCACCTGCGCCACCATCTTGCGCGTGCGTTCGGCGTCGTCGGCCAGCGAGGTCAGCGGCAGCTCGACCGCGCGGATGGCCGTGTGGCCCTTGCGCAGCAGCTCCACGATGACGTTGTGCCAGTGCGCCGCACCACCCCAGAAACCATGGACCAGGACGACCGTCGGTTTGTTGTTGCTCATGATTCGCCACCTTCCAGTGAAGAAATAAGACACCGGACCGCCGGAATGACGGGCCGGGAAAGTCTTATACGCCTGCGCCCTGCCTGCGCTGTGACAAGACCCTCAGCCCGTGCGCACCAGCCCCTGCAGTGCCTCGAGCGACAGCAGTTCGATGCGCCCGTAGCCCAGCGACACCACGCCCTCGGTGGCCAGCGCGTTGAGCTCCTTGGACAGCGTCTGGCGCGTCACGCCGAGCATCATGGCCAGCGCCTCCTGCGACAGCATGAGTTCGTGCCGCAGGTGCACCGACTGCGTGGCGTCGCCGCGCGCCAGCACCAGCAGCCGGTGCGCCACGCGCGCACGCAGGCTGCGCAAGGTGGCGTCTTCGGCCAGGCCGTAGAGCATGCGCACGCGCGCGGCCAGCATGGCCGCGATGGCGTTGGAAAACACCACGTCGCGCATCTGCCGCACGAAGGCCTCGGGCGGCACCACCAGCAGGTCGAGCGCTTCGAGCGCGGTGGCGTCGTGCGTGCGCGGCGAGCCGTCGATGAGCGTGATCTCGCCGAACCAGTTGCCCGGCTCCAGCACCGCCAGGATGGCTTCGCGCCCGTCCTGGCGCAGCGACGAAATCTTGATCGTGCCCCCCACCAGCCCGTAGAAGCCGCCGCCCGCCGCATGGATCGGATCGCCCTGGCGAAACACCATGGTGCCGCGCCGCACATGCAGCAGCTCGGCCGCGCCCAGCAGCGCGTCGCGCTGCGCGCGCGGCATGCTGGTGAACCACGGGTTGCCGTCGAGCGCGGCGCGGTGCGCGGCCGACAGGCGCGGCTTGGTCGAGGTGGCCATAGAGGGGAAAAAGGCGCCTGAGGCGGGTTTACCAGAACCTCGCATTGTCAAATTCTTGACAGTTGAAGGTCAAGCGCAGGTCTACAGTGGCCGCCATCCCCCAAGAACGGAGACCCCACACGATGAACGCACGGGCAAGTTTCAAGCGCATGCAGGACAGCACGCGCGAAGACTGGCAACTGATCGGCGGCGAGTTCATGCAGTTCGCGGGCGGCCTGCCCGCGCGCGTGATCAAGCACCTGCAGATCCTCGAAGGCGACTACGGCGGCTTTCCGGTCGACCGCTACACGCACTCGCTGCAGACCGCCACGCGCGCGCTGCGCGACGGCCGCGACGAGGAGTACGTGGTGTGCGCGCTGCTGCACGACATCGGCGACACGCTGGGCAGCTTCAACCATCCCGACATCGCCGCCGCCATCCTCAAGCCCTTCGTGAGCGAGGCCAACCACTGGATGGTGCAGAACCACGGCATCTTCCAGGGCCACTACTTCTTCCACCACATCGGGCTGGACCGCGACATGCGCGACAGCTTCAAGGACCACCCGCACTACGAGCGCACCGCCGAGTTCTGCGCGCTCTACGACAACCCGGCCTTCGACCCCAAGGCCGAGACCCTGCCCATCAGCGAGTTCGAGCCCATGCTGCGCCGCCTGATGGCGCAGCCCAAGCAGAGCGTCTACAAGACGGTGCTGCAAGAGCCGACCACCGCTTGATCAAGACAAAGGACACCCGATGAACGCCACCTCCGCCTCCGAAATCCAGAAGCTCGTCTCCGCCGAAGAATGGCAGCTGCGCGTCGACCTCGCCGCCTGCTACCGCCTGGTGGCGCTGTACGGCTGGAGCGACCTCGTCTTCACGCACATCAGCGCGCGCGTGCCCGGCCCCGAGCACCACTTCCTGATCAACCCCTACGGCCTGATGTTCGACGAGATCACGGCCTCGAGCCTGGTCAAGGTCGACCAGCAGTGCAACAAGATCATCGACTCGCCCTACCCCGTGAACCCGGCCGGCTTCGTGATCCACAGCGCCGTGCATGCCGCGCGCGAGGACATCCAGTGCGTGCTGCACACCCACACCCGGGCCGGCATCGCCGTGAGCGCGCAGAAGAACGGCGTGCTGCCCATCAGCCAGCAGTCGACCTTCGTGCTGGCCTCGCTGGCCTACCACGACTACGAAGGCGTGGCCTTCCGCGACGACGAGAAGCCGCGCCTGCAGGCCGACATGGGCCACGCCAACTTCCTCATGCTGCGCAATCACGGCCTGCTGACCTGCGGCAAGACCATTGCCGACGCCTTCCTTTCGATGTACACCTTCGAAAACACCTGCCAGATCCAGATCGCCGCGCAGGCCGGCGGCGGTGAACTCACGCATGTGGACCCGAGGATCATCGACGGCGTGGGCCAGGCCATGAAGGTGCAAAGCGGCGGCCTGGGCGGCATGTTCGTCTGGCCTTCGCTGATCCGCAAACTCGACCGCATCGACGACAGCTACAAACAATAAGACAGACGTCGATCCCGGTTTCCACGGCTGCCAGCGCCCGCGCGACGGGTGCCGGCAGCCATTTTTTTAAGCAGAAGAACCCAAGAGGAGACACCACCGCATGGACACCACGCTCATCGTGACCCGGTTCCTGTTCGGCGCGCTCGCGCTCGTGATGTTCGGGCTGGGGCTGTCGCTCTCGCTCGACGACTTCCGGCGCCTGTTCAAGCACCCGAAGGCCGTGACCATCGCGCTCGTGCTGCAGGTCATCGGCCTGCCGCTGGCCTGCTACGCGATCATCGTGGGCTTCGGCCTGTCGCCGGTGTTCGCCATCGGGCTCATGCTGCTGGCGGCCTCGCCGGGCGGCATCTCGGCCAACCTGTTCTCGCACCTGTTCGGCGGCAACGTGGCGATGAACATCTCGCTCACGGCCGTGAACACGCTGCTGTCGATCGTCACGCTGCCGCTCATCGCCAATTGGGCCATCGGCCACTTCGCGCAAAGCGGCCAGGTGGTGCCGCTGCAGACGCGCAAGCTGGTCGAGGTGATCGCCATCGTGCTGGTGCCGGTGGCGATCGGCATGGTGGTCGCGTCGCGAAAGCCCGGCTTCGCGGCGCGCATGGAAAAGCCGACCAAGGTCTTCAGCGCCGTGGTGCTCGCGGTGGTCACGGTGCTGGCCATCGCCAACGAGTGGAAGAACATCACCACCACGTTCGCCGAGATCGGCGTGCCGGTGCTGCTGTTCAACCTCGTGAGCCTGCTGGCCGGCTACTACCTGAGCCGCGCCGCCGGCCTGGACAAGCCGCTGGCCACCGCCATCAGCTACGAGATCGGCATCCACAACTCCACGCTCGCCATCTTCATCGCAGTGAGCGTGCTCGGGAGCTTTCCGCTCGCGCTGCCGGCCGCCATCTACTCGGTCGTGATGTACATCACCGCCCCACTGTTCGGATGGCTGTTGCTTCGGCGCGGCCAGCCCGCCGCCGTGCCTGCGCCATGATGCGCGGATGGAACTGAGACAACTGCGCTACTTCGTCAAGGTCTGCGAGTTGCGCAGCATGGGCCGCGCGGCCGTGGAGCTGGGGGTGGTCACCTCGGCGCTGAGCCAGCAGATCAGCCGGCTCGAAAGCGAACTCTCTACGCGCCTGCTGCGCCGCCATTCGACCGGTGTCATGCCCACCGACGCCGGCCTGGCCTTCCTGCACCAGGCGCAGCTCACCTTGCGCCACGCCGATGACGCCGTGCGCGCGGCGCAGCAGGCGCGGCTGTCGGGCCATGTGAGCGTGGGCCTGGCGCCCACCACCGCCACCGTGCTGGGCGTGCCGCTGATGCAGGCCATGCAGGCGCGCTACCCCGAGGTGCGGCTGCACATGGTCGAGGCGCTGTCGGGCCACCTCACGACCATGCTGCATGCGCGCCAGCTCGACCTGGCCGTGCTGTTCCAGACCGACACGCCACGGCGCTGGAGCGTGTCGCCGCTGCTGGCCGAAAAGCTCTTCGTGATCGCGTCGCCCACCCTCACGCCGCGCCCCACGGGCAAGAAGGTGCGCCTGTCGCAGCTGGCCGAGGTGCCGCTGATCCTGCCCAGCGACAGCCACGGCCTGCGCGCCACGCTGATGGCCGCCTTTGCGCGGGCGCGCGTGGCGCCGCGCATCGTGGCCGAGGTCGACGGCCTGGCACTGCTGATGGACGCGGTGCGCGCCGGCCACGGCGCCACCATCCAGCCCGGCGCCGCCACGGCGCGGCACGACCGCGACGACCTCGAGCTCACGCAGATTTCGGACGCGCACGTGGGGCGCCGCAACCTGCTCGTGAGCCTGTCGGACGATGAGCTCTCGCCCGCCGCGCTGGCCGCGCGCGTGGTGGTCGCCGAAACGGCGCGCACGCTGGTCAGCGAAGGCCGCTGGGCCGGTGCAAGTCTTCTCGAAAGCTGAACACCTGTTGCCTCTTTCGGCCTTTCGCGTGAAGGCCTCGCTGCCTAAAGTCTCCTGCATTCCAAGGAGACCCACGAGTGATAGACGTACTGGTTGTCGGTGGCGGCAATGCCGCGCTGTGCGCCGCGCTGATGGCGCGCGAGGCCGGCGCTTCGGTGCTGCTGCTGGAGGCCTCGCCCAAAGCATGGCGCGGCGGCAATTCGCAGCACACCCGCAACCTGCGCTGCATGCACGACGCGCCGCAGGACGTGCTGGTCGAGGCCTACCCTGAAGAGGAGTACTGGCAAGACCTGCTGAAGGTGACCGGCGGCCTCACCGACGAGCACCTGGCCCGCCTCGTGATTCGCGCCTCGTCGAACTGCCGCGACTGGATGCGCCGCCACGGCGTGCGCTTTCAGCCGCCGCTGTCGGGCGCGCTGCACGTGGCGCGCACCAACGCCTTCTTCATGGGTGGCGGCAAGGCGCTCGTCAACGCCTACTACCGCAGCGCCGAAGCGCTCGGCGTGCAGATCCGCTACGACACGCCCGTCGCTTCGGTCGAACTCGACGGCGAGCGCTTCGTGGCCGTGCGCACCGAGACTGGCGAGCGCATCGCGGCGAAGAGCTGCGTGCTGGCCTCGGGCGGCTTCGAATCGAACCGCGAATGGCTGCGCGAAGCGTGGGGCCGGAACGAGCGCGGCGAATGGCCGGCCGACAACTTCCTCATCCGCGGCACGCGCTTCAACCAGGGCGTGCTGCTCAGGCACATGATCGACGCGGGCGCCGACCCCATCGGCGATCCGTCGCAGGGCCACATGGTCGCCATCGACGCGCGCGCACCGCTGTACGACGGCGGCATCTGCACGCGCATCGACTGCGTATCGCTCGGCGTGGTGGTCAACCGCGACGCGCAGCGCTTCTACGACGAGGGCGAGGACTTCTGGCCCAAGCGTTATGCGATCTGGGGCCGGCTCGTGGCGCAGCAACCGGGGCAGATCGCGTGGTCGGTCATCGACCAGCAGGCGGTCGGGCGCTTCATGCCGCCCGTGTTCCCCGGCACGCAGGCCAGCACGCTCGGCGAACTCGCGCAGAAGATCGGCCTGGACGAAGCCACCTTCGTGCGCACCGTGCAGGACTACAACGCCGCCTGCCGCGTCGGCCGCTTCGACCACACGGCGCTGGACGACTGCCACACCGAAAGCCTCGCGCCCGCCAAGACGCACTGGGCGCGCCCGATCGACACGGCGCCCTTCCATGCGTATCCGCTGCGCCCCGGCATCACCTTCACGTACCTCGGCCTGAAAGTGGACGAGACCGCCGCCGTGCGCTTCGGCGGCCGGCCGAGCCCCAACCTCTTCGTGGCCGGCGAGATGATGGCCGGCAACGTGCTGGGCCAAGGCTACACGGCCGGCGTGGGCATGAGCATCGGCACGGCCTTCGGGCGCATCGCCGGGACGCAGGCCGCGAAGGCCGCCAAGAACGTTTCGAAGAATTCCCCGGAGGCCGCCCTTGCAGCAGCTCACTGACCTCGTCGCACGCGCCCGTGCGGAAGCCGACGGCATCGGCAGCACCCCGTCGCGCGTCATCCCGATCCAGCCCGCCCTGCCGCTCACCGCCTCCGAGGGCGAGGTCGCGCGCATCCTGCAGATCTGCAACGCCTGCCGCTACTGCGAGGGCTTCTGCGCCGTGTTCCCCGCCATGACGCGCCGGCTCGAATTCGGCAAGGCCGACACGCACTACCTCGCCAACCTGTGCCACAACTGCGGCGCCTGCCTGCATGCCTGCCAGTACGCGCCCCCGCACGAATTCGCCGTGAACGTGCCGCAGGCGATGGCGCAGGTGCGCCTGCAGACCTACCACGACTACGCCTGGCCGCCCGCGATGGGCGCGCTCTACAAGCGGGCCGGGCTCACCGTCGCATTGGCACTAGCGGGTGGGCTCGCGCTGTTCCTCGTGCTGGCCGTGGCGATGTCGGGTTCGCTCGTGCACGCGCCGCTCGCGGGCAACTTCTACGCGATCTTTCCGCACAACTTCCTGGCACTGGTGTTCGGCGCGGTGTTCCTGTTCGTGATGTTCGCGCTGGCCATGGGCACGCGCCGCTTCTGGCGCGAGGTCTCGCCCGCGAACGACCCGGGCAACGCGCCCGACCTGCCGGGTGTGCGCCGCGCAGCCAGCGCCGAAGCCGCGCACGACGCGCTGCGCCTGAAGTATCTCGATGGCGGCCATGGCGAAGGCTGCAACAACGAAGACGACCGCTTCACGCTCTGGCGCCGGCGCTTCCATCACTTCACCTTCTACGGCTTCATGCTGTGCTTCGCCTCCACCTGCGTGGCAACGCTCTACCACTACCTGTTCGACCTGCATGCGCCCTATGCGCTCACGAGCCTGCCCGTGCTGCTGGGCACCACGGGCGGCATCGGCCTCGTGATCGGCCCCGTCGGCCTGTTGTGGCTCAACCTGCGGCGCCATGCCGCGCACGGCGACGCGGCGCAGCGGCCGATGGACCGCGGCTTCATCGCGCTGCTGCTGCTCACGAGCCTCACGGGCCTGGCCCTGCTGGCCTGGCGCGACACCCGCTTCATGGCGCTGCTGCTGGCGGTGCACCTGGGCGTGGTGATGGCGCTCTTTCTCACGCTGCCCTACGGCAAGTTCGCGCACGGCATCTTCCGCTGCGCGGCGCTGCTGAAGTTCGCCATCGAGAAGCGACTGCCCAGCCGGTTGCGGCTGGGTGCGGACTGACCGGCATGGCCTGAAGCGGCCGGGGTCGGACAAGGCCCTACGCCCAGGGCGGAAACCCGCTGGCCGGGGCCGGCGCGCGTTGTCTGCAGAATAGGCGGCCATGCATGTTCGAAAAGCCGCCGTTCTCGCCCTCGTCCTGTCCGCCCTCTCGCTCCCCACCATCGCGGCGTCCGTTCCGAAAAACCTCCAGCCCTCCGACGCAGCCGAAGCCCGCATCGAGTCGCTGATCGCGCGCATGACACCGCAGGAAAAGGCCGGCCAGCTCAGCCTCTACGGCCCGGCCGACATCAACATCCCGAACAACCCGCAGGCCGGCTGGCGCAACGGGCAGCAGGAGACGGAGGACGTGCGCAACGGGCGGCTCACGGGCCTGTTCAACAACGCCGGCCTCGAGGGCAAGCGGCGGCTGCAGCAGGTGGCGGTGCGCGAGTCGCGACTGGGCATTCCGCTGATCTTCGGTGCCGACGTGATCCACGGCTTTCGCACCATCTTCCCGATGCCGCTGGCCGAGGCCTCGAGCTGGGAGCCCGCGCTGGCCGAGCGCACCGCGCGCGCGGCAGCGGTCGAGGCCACGGCCGACGGCTTCCGCTGGACCTTCGCCCCCATGGTCGACATCGCGCGCGACGCGCGCTGGGGCCGCGGCCTCGAAGGCGTGGGCGAAGACCCGTACCTGGCGCGCCAGTTCGCGGCGGCGCGCGTGCGCGGCTTCCAGGGCAGCAGCCTCGCGAACGCCGACTCGATGCTGGCCACGCCCAAGCACTTCGCGGCCTACGGCGCGGCCGAGGGCGGGCTCGACTACAACACGAGCGAAATCTCCGAGCGCACGCTGCGCGAGGTCTACCTGCCGCCGTTTCGCGCGGCGCTCGATGCGGGCGCGCTGTCGGTCATGAGCGCCTTCAACGAGATCGGCGGCGTGCCCTCGACCGCCAACCCCGCGCTGCTCACCGGCGTGCTGCGCGACGAGTGGAAGTTCAAGGGCTTCGTGGTGTCCGACTACACGGCCGACGAAGAGCTCATCGAACACGGCCACGCCGCCAACGGCCGCGAGGCCGCCAAACTGGCCTTCATGGCCGGCACCGACGTGAGCATGCAAAGCGGCCTGTACATCCGCCACCTGCCCGACCTCGTGGCCTCCGGCGAGGTGCCGATGGCGCGGCTCGACGAGGCCGTGCGGCGCGTGCTGCGAGTCAAGCTCAAGCTCGGCCTCTTCGACGACCCGATGCGCGGCCTCGACGGTCCGCCGGCCGCGCAGCGCGTGGAGAACCCCGAGTTCATCGCGCTGGCCCGCGAGAGCGCGCGCCGCTCCATCGTGATGCTGAAGAACGAGGGCCAGCTGCTGCCGCTCGCGAAAACGGGCCCACAGAAGATCGCGCTGATCGGCCCCTTCGCCGAAGGCACGAAGGACCTGATGGGCTCCTGGAGCCTGTTCCCGGGCCAGTCCGCGCCCGTGGGCATCGACGAAGGCCTGCATGCCGCGCTGGGCACCGAGGCCTCGCGGCTGACCGTCACGCGCGGTGCGAACGTCGAGTCGCCGCTGCCCGGCGGCATCGAGGCCGCCGTGGCCGCCGCGCGCGAGGCCGACGTGGTGGTGTTGGCGATCGGCGAGAGCCAGAAGATGTCGGGCGAGTCGCGCTCGCGCAGCGACATCGGCCTGCCGCAGGCCCAGCAGGACCTGGCCGAGGCCGTGGCCGCCACGGGCAAGCCGGTGGTCGTGCTGCTGAGCAACGGCCGCGCGATGGCGCTCAAGGGGGCCGTGCGCAATGCGCGCGCCATTCTCGTGACCTGGTTCCTCGGCGTGCAGACCGGCCACGCGATCGCCGACGTGGTGTTCGGCGACGCCAACCCCTCGGGCCGCCTGCCCGTGAGCTTTCCGCAGACCGCCGGCCAGGTGCCCTACTACTACGCCCACAAGCGCACCGGCCGCCCCTCGCCTGAGAGCGCGCCGGGCACGGCCTTCAAGACCCGCTACCTGGACGCGACGAACGAGGCGCTGTACCCCTTCGGTTTCGGCATCGGCTATGCGCCGGTGCGCTACGACCAGGTCGAGCTGAGCACCGATCGCCTCGCCATCGGCCAGACGCTGCGTGTGCGCGCCACCGTCACGAATACGGGGGCGCGCGAGGCGGAAGAAGTGGTGCAGCTGTATCTGGCGCAGCGCGCTGCGAGCGTGACGCGGCCGGTGCGCGAGCTAAAGAACTTCCGCAAGGTGCGGATTGCGCCGGGGGCATCGGAGGTGGTCGAGTTCACTGTCGGCAATGACGACCTGCAGTTTCTGGGGCGGGACATGAAGCCTGTGATCGAGCCGGGCGAGTTCGACTTGTGGGTCGCGCCTTCTGCGGCTGGCGGGATTCAGAAGCGCTTCGTGTTGACGCGGGAGTGAGTTTTTTTCAGGGCACGTGCACAGGCCACCGGGTACTTCCCTCCGCGAATGTCCCCCGGGCTTCGCCCTCCTCCTTGATTTCGCTGCGGGAAGCACCCAGTGTCCTGCGCACGGGAAGCGGCGGTGGTGTGCTGGCCAATCAACGACCCCACTGATGACGATCACGTCGATGGGGTGCCTTGCGCAGCGAAATCAAGGAGGAGGCCGAAGGCCGGGGGACATTCGCGGAGCAAGGTACCCCGTCGGCGGGATCGTCGCCCTGAACGAATTCAGTCGAACACCCCCGTGAACGCCACCCGGCTCACCACGCCCGAACTGCTCGCGCCCACACCCAGCGTCACGCTGTAACGCCCATCCTGCGAGGTGCGACGGATCGATCCGCCCATCGCGCTTTCGCTGCGGAAGTTGCCGAGCCCCACGGCGTAGCTGATCTTCCCCGGCACGACCGGCGCAGCTTCCATGGCGGCGACACCTGCAATACCGGCATACGCACGCCGCGCGTTCTCATCCATCTGGCTTTGCAGACGCGCGGCCGTGAAGTCGGTGTAGGCCTTGCCCAGCGGCAGGCCCTGCGCGGCGACGGTGTCGGTGTACGCGTTGGCCGCGCTCACGCCCTGCTGCACCATGCCCTGCACCTGGCCCACGTTGGTCGCGTCGTCGGGCGCGCTGCCGGGCGCCACGCCGGTGAGCTGACGGTTGCCGAGCGCCACTTCGCCGGTCGACGACTGCAGCCCGCTCATGCCCACGGCCACGTAGTTCGACTGCGCGCCGCGCGTGGTCGTGCTGCCCGCGCCGAGCGCCACGCTGTTGGCATGCGAGGCTGATGCGTTGCTGCCGAGGGCAATGGCGTTGTCGGCGCTCGCGCGCGCCGCGCTGCCCAGCGAGATCGCCTGGTTCGCGTTCACGTACACGCCGGCGTCGGCACCGATGGCGATGTTGCCGCTGCCCATGACGTTCTGGCCCGCACCGCTGCCCTGCGCGATGTTGTGGCTGCCGACCACGCCCTGGCCGGCCGCCGTGCCCAGCGCCAGGTTCTGGTTGCCCTGCACGCCGCCGCCCGCGGCCTGGCCCATGGCCACGTTGTTGCTGCCCGCCACCTGGGCGCCGGCCATCTGGCCCGAGGCCTGGTTGCCCGAGCCGGTGACGCCGCTGCCCGCGCCCTGCCCTGTGGCCAGGTTGTTGCTGCCGGTCACGTTGCGACCCGCGTCGCCGCCGTAGGCCTGGTTGGCGTTGCCGGTCACGTTGCGCCCGGCGTTGCTGCCGTAGGCCTCGTTGCCGTTGCCCTTCACGTCGGTGCCAGCCCAGAAGCCGACGGCGTTGTTGTAGTCGCCGGTCACGTTCTGGCCCGCGCTGCGGCCCATCGACTGGTTCCAGCCGCCGACCACGTTGGTGCCCGCGTAGTAGCCGATGGCCTGGTTGGCGTTCTTGCCCGACACGCCGGTGCCGGCGCCCTCGCCGATGGCCAGGTTCCAGTTGGTGCTGACGTTGTTGCCCGCGCCCTTGCCGAAGGCCAGGTCGTTGCTGCCCGTGACGCCGGTGGTGCCGGCCTTGTCGCCGATGCCCAGGTTGCCCTTGGCCGGGTCCCAGGTGATCGGCTGGGCCGAGGCGATGCCCATGCCGGCCACCGAGCCGAAGGCCACGGCCAGCCCGAGCAGGGTCTTGCTGCGCGTTCTTTTCTTGAACTTCATGACGATCAGGCCTTCAGGTGCAGGGCCATGGCCGGATCGCTCACGCCGGGCTTGCCGGTCTCGACGCGGCCCGCGAAGCGGCGCTCGGTGTGCCCGGCGGTGACGGTGAAGTCGTACCAGTAGCCGCTCTTGTCCAGGCTCCAGTGCAGCATGCCGGTGGCGCCCGGCGCGACCTCGAGCGTCCAGGGGCCGTCGTTGCGGTACGCGTTGGCCGTCACCGTGACCTTGCCGGCCGCCTTGCCCGAGTTGTGCACCTTCAGGTAGACCTGCCCGTCGACCGGCTCGTAGCAGACCTGCACCTCGGGCTTGAAGCCGGCGGTGTCGAAGGCCAGTGCGTCGCCCTGGAAGCTGCGCACGTAGCCGTTGGTGCTGTAGACCCACAGGTCGTACTTGCCGCTGTCGCTGGCGCCGGTGTTCCAGTAGTCGGCCAGCTGCTTGCCGGCCTCGACCGTGTACCGGCGCGGAATGCGATCCAGGTGCAGCTTGTCGTAGACATGGAACACGGCGCCCTGTGTGCCGGAGTTCGCGAACACCAGCTGCACCAGACCGCGCGGCTCGACGCGCGCGCTGTTGTGCAGCTCGTAAGGCAGCGCGCGCGAGAAGCGCGTGCCGGTCTCCTGGTACAGCGGCTGCGGCGTGGCGGGGGCGTTTCTCACGGGGGCCGTGGGCAGCAGCCGCTGCGCCGCATTGATCGCGGGGAAGTTGCTCGTGTCGGGCAGCTTGGGAACGACCGGGTCGTTCGGGCTCACGAAGTCGAAGCAGGTCGTGAGGTCGCCGCACACGGCGCGGTGCCACGGGCTGATCGCGTCCACCGTGATGTCGAAGCGCTTCTCGAGGAAGCGGCCGACCGAGGTGTGGTCGAACACCTGCGAGTTGACCCAGCCGCCCTTGCTCCACGGCGACACCACGTACATCGGCACGCGCGAGCTCAGGCCCCAGGGGCGGATCTTGCCGGTGGTGGTGTTGTCGGCGGCGGCCAGGTAGCTGCCCACCGAGGCGTCGAAGTACTCGCCCTCCAGCGGCACGGTCGACTTGCCCATGAGCGTGCCGTTGGCGTCGTACGAGGGCACGGCCGGCATGGCCAGGTGGTCGAAGAAGCCGTCGTTCTCGTCGAAGGTCACGAACAGCGCGGTCTTGCTCCACACCGCCGGGTTGGACGTGAGCGCGTCCAGCACGTCGGCGATGAAGTCGGCAGCGCCGGCCGTGCCTTCGCTGCTGCCGGGGTGCTCGGCCAGCGCCTGCGTGGGCAGCACCCACGAGACGTCCGGCAATTTGCCCGTCATCACGTCCTGCTTGAGCTGGGCCAGGAAGTTGGTGGCGCCGTCGGCCGCCTCGGGGCCGCCCGTGAGGCCGTGCTCATAGATCGGCGAGCCCGGCTGCGCGGTGCGAAAGCTCTCGAAGGCCAGGCAGCCGTGCATGGCGCCCGTCCAGTTGTTGTTCATGTTCTGGTAGATGTGCCAGCTGACGCCCTTCTTCTGCAGCACGTCGGGCAGCGTGTCCCACTTGAAGGCGTTGTTGACGTACTTGTAGTTGTAGTCGCCCTTGATCGGGTCTTTCTGGCCCGAGCCGTCGGCCTGCTGCGGGCGGCCCGCCACCCAGTTGGACGGGTTGGGCCAGCAGCGCGAGTTCACCGGCTCGGAGTCGGTGTCGGTGCTGTTGATGCCCTTCTTGCGCAGCTCCGGGTTGAAGTTGGAGCCCGACCAGAACACGATGCGGTTCGGGTCGGTGCCGGTGAGGATGGAGCAGTGGTAGCCGTCGCACACCGTGAAGGCATCGGCCAGCGCGAACTGGAACGGGATGTCCTCGCGCAGGTAGTAGCCCATCGTGGCCTGGTTCTTGAACTGGATCCAGCGGTCCATCTTTCCCTGGTTCCAGGCGGCCTGCTGGTCGGGAAAGTTGTGCGGCGTGCCCGAGCCGATCAGCGCATTGGCGATCGTCGAGTCGCGGCGGAACGGCGGAATCTCCGCGCCGCCCGCGGGGTTCGACTGGAAGTACACCGACTTGCCGTTGGCCAGCGGAATCGGAAAGCGGTCGCCGAAACCGCGCACGCCACGCAGCGTGCCGAAGTAGTGGTCGAAGCTGCGGTTCTCCTGCATCAGGATCACGACGTGCTTGATGTCCTTGATGGTGCCGGTGTCGACCGCGGCCTCGACGGCGAGCGCCTTGCGGATCGTGGGCGGCAGCAGGGTGAGGGCCGAGGCCGCGCCGACGGCGCCGGCCGACTTGCGGAAGAAATCGCGACGGTTGGAGGGGTTCATGGGGAGTCTTTCAACGCGAGGACAAAAACAGAAGAAATGGAAGGCGTGTGGATGAAGGCCGCGCGCGGCTCAGGGCGCGCACTTCAGCGCCGGCGTCGGGCCGGGCTGCTCCGGCGTGGTGGTCGGGGGCGTGGGGCCGGTGGGCGGCAGCACCGGCAGGCCGCCGCCACCACCGCTTCCGCCGCCGCATGCGGCAAGGCTCAGGCACAGGAGAAAGCCCGCCGCAGCGAGGCCATACCGGGAAGAACGTGAGGTCATGAAGGTGTCCTTTTCTGGATCGAAGGGGCGTGGGAAGAAAAGCCGGGCGAAGCCGGGCCGTGCAGGCCTCGAAGGGCTTGCACCGGAACGGGAAGAAACGAAATGAAGTCGGGTGCCCGAAGTGGGCGGATGGATGGGTGTCAGCGCTCAGGCATAGCGGCTGCGCAGCCGGGCTGCGACCCTGTCGAGCACGAGCACCGTGAGAAAGATCGCGATCAGGATCGTTCCGACGTGCGCGTAGTTGTACATGTCGTAGCGGCCCTTCAGCTCCTGGCCGATGCCGCCCGCGCCCACCAGCCCCACCACGGTGGCCATGCGCACGTTGCGGTCGAGGATGTACAGCGTGTAGGCGATGAACTGCGGCATCACCTGCGGCAGCACCGCGAAGCGCATCACCTTCAACTTGTTGGCGCCGATGGCGCGCAATGCCTCCTGCGGCTTGTCGTCGGCGGTCTCGATGTCTTCGGCGTAGAACTTGCCGAGGAAGCCCGCCGAATGCAGTGCCAATGCGAGCACGCCGGCGATGGGACCGAAGCCGTAGGCCAGCACCAGGAACAGCGCACTCACCAGCTCGGGCACCGCGCGGAACATGCCGACCACGCCGCGCGCCAGCGTGTAGACGGCGCGGTTCGACGTGTAGTTCTTCGCGCTGCACCAGGCCAGCGGCGCGCTCAGCACGATGGCCAGCAGCGTCGCCCAGATGGCGATCTCGAAGGTCTCGAGCATCTTCACCGCCACGTGCCAGAGGTAGCCGAAGGGCTCGACCAGCACCTCGCGCCGGTCGACCACCTCTTCCATCTGCAGCGTCTGCGGGTTGAGCTTGGGCTGGCGCGACTCCTCGGTCTCGACATGCGAGAACCACGGCAGCCGCTCGCGGTCGAAGCCCTCGATGCGCGACACCTCGGTGCGCTCCGACACCTGCGGCGGAAAGAGCGACCTGGCGATGGTGCCCAGGCCCGACAGCACCTGCGACTGCTCGCGCAGGCCGACGGCCGCGAGCACGCCCTCGCCCGTGAGCGACAGCATGCGGCCCATTTCGACGCGCTGGCCGGCGAAGAAGCCGACCACCACCACGAGCAGCAGCACGGCGAGGCTGCGCGCGCCGAAGGGGCGCGGCAGCTCCCAGGCGGATGCGGGGTGGCTCATGGCACCAGCTCCAGCGCGCCGGCATGCAGCGGCAGCGGCGTTTCGGGCGCGGGCCGCGCGGGCGCCGGCGTGCGGCCGTAGACCGCGTCGAACACCTTCGGGTCGAAGGCCGCAGGCGCGCCGTCGAACACCACCGCGCCGTGGCGCAGCGCGACGATGCGGTCGGCGAACTCGCAGGCCAGCTCGATCTGATGCAGGCTGCACAGCACGGTGGTGCCGCGCTCGCGCGCCTGCGTGCGCAGCAGCGACAGCACGTCGTGGCTGGTCTGCGGGTCGAGGCTGGCCACCGGTTCGTCGGCCAGCACCAGCGGCGGCTCGAGCATGAAGGCGCGCGCGATGCCCACGCGCTGCTGCTGTCCGCCCGAGAGCTCGCTCACGCGGCGCAGCAGGTGCTGCTCCTGCAGCCCGACCGATTCGATCAGCGCACAGGCCTTGGCACGCTGCGCGTCGGTGAACAGGCCGAGCAGCGCGCGCCATGTCGGCACCGCGGGCAGCGCGCCGGCCAGTACGTTGTCGGCCACCGTGGAACGCAGCACCAGGTTGAACTGCTGGTGGATCATGCCGATGCGCGGGCGGATGCGGGCCAGCGAGTGGGCAGCGATCTGCACGCCCTCGACCTGCACCGCGCCCTGCGTGGGTTTGACCAGCCCGTTGGCCATGCGCAGCAGCGTCGACTTGCCCGCGCCCGAGGCGCCCAGCACCACGCAGAACTGCCCCGCCGGCACCTGCAGCGACACGCCGTCGAGCGCGCGCGTGCCGTCGGCGTAGTGCATGGCGACCGATTCGAAATTCAGCATGGCGACGCTCAACGCTCGGCGGACTTGGCGAGGATGCGGCCCTTGAGCTCGTCGGTCAGCAGGCCGAGCTTTTCGGCGGCGACGTTGAACTCGGCCTCGGAGAACTTGGTGTCGTAGCCGTCGATCTTGCCGCCGCCGTAGCCGCGGATCATGTCGGGCGTGACGCCGGGGGCCTTGTTCACGGTCTGGAAGGCGTCTTTCAGCTTCGCCTTCAGCGGCTCGGGCAGCTTGGAGTTGAGCGCCAGCGGCGGGTATGGAATGGCCATGCTGCGCGCGACCACCTTCACCGTCTTCGGGTCGACCACGCCCTGCTTCACCGCCTTCTCGTAGGAGTCGAAGGAGAGCGAGGCCACGTCGACCTGGTCCTGCACCAGCGCGGCCAGGCTGCTGGCGTGGCTGCCGGTCATGCGGATGGCGCCGAGGTCCTTGGCCGGGTCCATGCCGGCGTCGAGCAGCATCGCGACCTGGAAGGTGAAGCTCGAGGCCGAGTTGACGTCGCCGAAGGCCACGCGCTTGCCCTTGAGGTCCTTGACCGAGGCGATGGGCGCATTGGCCTTGGCGAACATGCCCGCGTAGTACACCGAGGCGCCCTTCTCCACGCCCACGGCCAGCAGCTGCGCGCAGCCGCGCTTGTTCGCCTGCACATACGACACGGGGCCGAAGAACGCGATGTCGGCGAGCTGGTTGCACATGCCCTCCACCACCGCACCGTACGACTGGCCGACCTTGAGGTCGAAGTTCAGGCCGGTGCTGCGCGTGATGGCATTGAACACCGGCGCGTAGTCGGCCTTGGTGCCCGACTCGGTGCCGCCGTCGGCCGGGATCAGCAGCACGCGCAGCGGCCGCTCGCGCGAGCCGTCGGCCACCGATTGGGCCTGCGCGGCCAGCGGCAGCGCGGCAGTCAGCGAGAGGGCGGCAGCCGCAAGGGCCAGGAGCTTTTTCATGGTCGGTTCCTTCGTTTGGAAAGCGGTGGGCGTGCGGTTGCAACGCCCCGATGAAGAGAACTTTAGGAGCCGCAGATGACAGGGAAATGAAATAAGCTCATTTCAAAATTCAAATATCACTGAGCAATATTCAATAGAATCCGCCGCCACGGCCGAGCCCCTCAAGACGGCCCCACTCCCGGAGATCCATGAGCACGCATCACACGACAACAGGGACCACGAACGCAGGCGCCGTCCATGCGCTGGCGCAGGCCCGCCACCTGCTGGTCGACCTCGACGGCACGCTGGTGCGCCAGCAGGAAGCCATCGACGGCGCGGCCCGCCTGCTGGCGCACTTCCACGACCGCTACGCCATCGTGTCCAACAACTCCACGCACACGGCGCAGGGCCTGTCGGTGCGGCTGCGCAAACTGGGCCTGCGCGTGCCGCCCGAGCGCATCGTGCTGGCCGGCGAACTCGCGGTGCGCCAGCTGGTGCAGCAGCATCCGCAGGCGCGCGTGCTGCTGGCCGCCAGCCCTGCCCTGCAGCGCTATGCGCGCGCGCAGGGCTGCCGGCTGGTGTCAGCAGAGGCCGAGGCCGACGTCGTGCTGCTGGCGCTCGACATGCACTTCAGCCACACACGCCTGTCGGTCATCGCGAACGCCCTGCGCCGCGGCGCCAGGCTGATGGTGACCAATGCCGACGCCACGCACCCGGGCCCGCACGGCCGCGTGGTGCCCGAGACCGGCGCGCTGCTCGCGGCCGTGGTCACGGCCAGCGGCGTGCAGCCGTGGTGCGTGGTCGGCAAGCCCGCGCCGCTGCTGTTCGAGGAGGGCCTGCGCCGCCTTGGCGCGAGCGCCGGGCGCACGGTGGTGGTCGGCGACAACCCGCTGACCGACGGCGAAGGCGCCGCGCGGCTCGGCCTGGCCTGCGTGCTGGTGGGTGAATCGCCGGGGGCGGTGGCGCCCACGGTGGCCGGCCTGCTCGTGCCGCCCGTCTCAGAAGCAGTGGAACCCGCGCCTCAGTACCGCTTGAGCGAGAGCACGTCGAAGGTCTGGCGCAGCGTGCGCACCGAGGTGTCGTAGTCCGACAGCGCCAGGCAGGCGATCAGCACGTCGATGATCGCCAGCTGCGCCAGCCGGCTCGTCATCGCCTCGGTGCGGAAGTTGGTTTCGCGTGCCATGGTGAACAGCAGCACGTCGGCAAAGGCCTGGATCGGCGACTTGCCGAAGTTGGTGATGCACACCGTGGCCGCGCCCGCCTCCTTCGCGAGCCGCGTGGCCGTCACTGTCTCGTGCGTGCTTCCCGAATGCGAAATGGTCAGCACCGCCGTCTTCGCATTCGTGAGCGAGGCGCTGATGGCCTGCACGTGCGAATCGACCACCACCTTGGCATTGAGGCCGATGCGCAGCATGCGGTAGTGCGCGTCCTCGGCGATGGTGGCCGAGCTGCCGATGCCGTAGATCTCGATGCGCTCGGCCTTGCGAAACAGCTGCACCGCGCGCTCCATCGCCTTCGCGTCGAGCATCGACTGCGTGTCGTGCAGCGTCTGCACGTTGCTCTGGAAGATCTTGCGGATCACCGCGTCGGCCTTGTCCTGCGGGTCGAGGTCTTCGTGGATGAACTGCACCGGCCGCACGATCTCCTGCGCCAGCGCGATCTTGATCTGCTGGAAGCCCGTGGCGCCGAGGTTCTTGCACAGGCCGACGATGCTGCCTTCGCTCGAACCGGTGCGCTCCGCCACCTCGCTCACCGACATGTGGACCACCTCGCGCGGGTTCTTCACGATGAAGTCGGCGATGCGCTGGCCCACGGGGCCCAGCGACGACCAGAGGGTTTCGATGCGTGCCAGCACAGCGGACACCGGAACGTCGGATGCCTCGGCGGCGGGCGCCGCGGCAGCCTTGCCGCCGGTGGACTTGGACGTGCGGGGAGTGCTGTTGCGCTTCATGGGCCGCGAGCTTACCCGGCAACCATGGCGGTTTCACGCACGCGGCTGGCCAGGCACATGCGGGGTCTTCTATATTCGGCCGTTCCTCATTCGAAGTTGGCTGCCTTGTGGTGACCCCCCGCCCCCTCATCTCTCATGACCACCGCCCTCCCCATCGACCGCCGGCTGCAACTCATCTCCGACACCCAGGTCGAGATCTACTGGTTCGCATCGAACGGATTCCTTCGCGCGGTGCTGGGCACGCACGATGGCCCGCAGTGCGCGCCATCGTTTCGCTACCGGGTACTGTCTGGCGACAGCATCGAGCTGATCGGCGCCGACGGCATCATCGACACGTGGACCCGCATCCGCATCGAAGGCGACCTGCTCCATGCCGAATCCGGCGGCAAGCCCAAGGCTTTCCGCATCGCACCCGAAACCGTCGAAGAGAGTTCCAAACAATGAAAGTCAAACGACTGGTCGCCAACTTCGCGACGCAGGATGTGGCACGCGCACAGGTCTTCTACGCCGACGTGCTCGGCCTCGATCTGCTGATGGACCACGGCTGGATACGCACCTACGGTTCACAGGCCGAGATGAGCGTGCAGGTCAGCTTTGCGTCTGAAGGCGGTTCGGGCACGCCGGTGCCTGACCTTTCCATCGAAGTCGACGATGTCGACACGGCGCTTGCGCGCATGCGGGCTGCCGGCTTTGCCATCGAATACGGCCCGGTCGACGAACCCTGGGGTGTGCGCCGTTTCTATGTCCGCGATCCGTTCGGGAAGCTTGTCAACGTCCTTGCACACGCCGCCTGACGCGCGACGTCCCAACGAAAAAACGGGCCGCAAGGGCCCGTTCGGTCTTCAGCCAGCCGATGCAGGCACCGGCTTGCCACAGTCGCCTGATTACAGGCCAGCTTGGCGCGTGAACGACACGCTGGGCTTCTTGTACGCAGCCGGCACTTCGTCGCGGTAGAACGCGCGGCGGTCGAGGCTGGCGAGCGGGTCGTGGGCCTTGGCGACGGCTTCAGCGCGGATCGTCGAGCGGTCGGCGGTCGAGGTGAAGGTCTGTGCGCCGGCGGTGGCGCCGTCGCTGTACTCGTTGCCGGCACGGGCGGCAGCCACGGCTTGCGACGCGACGTCCGAACGCGAGAGGGTCGAGTGCACGGTGTGCACGCCGTCATAGGTTTCGGCGTGGGCACCGGCAACAGCCAGGAGCGAGAGCGCAACGGCGGCGAGGGTCTTCGAGGCATTCATTTCAATCTCCTTCAGGTGGTGTGTTGATGGGATGAAGTTTGAACCTGAAGCGCCCCAAAAAACCGCAGCAAAAGGAATCGCGGCGTTCACGGGATTGAAACAATCGCGCGCCGCCCGCGCATGCGATGCGGTACCCGGAACCCTCTCCTCCAGAGGGAACGCACGAGAAAGTTCTCGCTGCCGGCATTCCTTGCATGCGCCTAGCGCATGCAAGGAATGCACGCCGGACCCTCAGTGCGAGATCATCCAGGGCCGCCGCGACGGGGCCGATTTCGCCCCGTTCGGCGCGGTCTGCGTGGCACTGCGCCGCGACGATCCCGCGCAGCAACCGCAGCCCGAGGGATGCCGCAGGCGCGCATAGTCGCGCGAGCTCGCGGGCTCGTGCCGCGCGCGTTCGTTGGTGGCCATCGCGTGGCGCGTGTCGGCGGCCATCAGCGCCAGGCGCGGCGCGGCCGTGAACACGCGCGGCGAGGCCGTGCCGCAATCGGGGCAGGCAGCGGGCTCGTCGCGTTGGCCCGAAGGCCGCAGCGATTCGAAGCCGCCGCACTGTCCGCAGGCGTAGTCGTAGGTCGGCATGGCTTCAGCGCAGGTCGTGCGACAGCGGCATGTCCACGCTGCCGTCGATGAACTTCACCGGCCCCGAGGCGTTCGGGTTGATATCGAAGTCGAAGATGCCCGTGGGCAGCCACAGCGTGGCGCACGAATTGGGCACGTCGACCACGCCGCTGATGTGGCCCTGCACGGGTGCGGTGCCCAGAATCGAATAGGCCTGCGCGCCCGAGTAGCCGAACTTCTTCAGGTACTCGATGGCGTTCAGGCAGGCCTGGCGGTAGGCCACGTTCACGTCGAGGTAGTGCTGCTTGCCGCTCTCGTCGACCGAGATGCCTTCGAAGATCAGGTAGTCGTTGTACTGCGGCGTGATGGGACTGGGCTTGAAGATCGGGTTCTTGATGCCGTACTTGGCCATGCCGCCCTTGATGAGCGTGACCTTCATGTGCACCCAGCCGGCCATCTCGATGGCGCCGCAGAAGGTGATCTCGCCGTCGCCCTGGCTGAAGTGCAGGTCGCCCACGCTCAGGCCCGCGCCGTCGACGTACACGGGGAAGAACACCTTCGAGCCGCGCGACAGGTCCTTGATGTCGCAGTTGCCGCCGTGTTCGCGTGGCGGCACGGTGCGCGCGCCCTCGGCTGCCGCCTTCGCCCTCGCCTCGCCGGTCATCTTGCCCATGTGGGCGGTGCCGGCGAACGGCGGGTTCGCGAGGCCGGGCACGCGGTCTGGGCCGGTGGCGATGAGCTTGCCTTCGCGCTCGTTCCATAGGTCGAGCATCGGCTTGTCGGGCAGGCAGCCGATCAGGCCGGGGTGGATCAGGCCCGCGAAGTTGACGCCGGGAATGTGGCGCGAACTCGTGAACATGCCCTTGAAGTCCCAGATCGATTTCTGCGCTTCGGGAAAGTGATCGGTGAGAAAACCGCCGCCGTTCTTCTTCGAGAAGAAACCGTTGAAGCCCCAGAGGCTGTCCTGCTTGGCGCCGATGTCCAGCAGGTCGACCACCAGCAGGTCGCCGGGCTCGGCGCCCTTCACGCCCACGGGGCCCGAAAGGTAGTGCACGGTGCTCAGGTCGATGTCGCGCACGTCGTCGGCGCTGTCGTTGTTCTTGATGAAACCGCCGGTCCAGTCGAAGGTCTCGAGGATGAAGTCGTCGCCCGGGTTGACCCAGCAGGCCATCGGAATGTCCGGGTGCCAGCGGTTGTGGATGTTTTCGTTCTCCGTGGGCGGCTTGGTCAGGTCGACCTTGATCAGCGTGTCCGTCATGTGCAGTGGCTCCTGGGGTTGTGGTTAGACAGAGAGATAGGCTTTGATGTGTTCCACATCGGTCTTGTCGCGCGCGGTCTCGTGCACGAGCCGGCCGCCTTCGATGACGAACAGCCGGTCGGCCACGTCCATCGCGAAACTCAGCACCTGCTCGGACACGACGATGGTGATGCCGCGCAGCTTGCGGATCTCGTTGAGCGCCTTGGCGATGTCCTTGATGATCGAAGGCTGGATGCCCTCGGTGGGCTCGTCGAGCAGCAGCACCTTGGGGTCGGTGACGAGCGCGCGCGCAATCGCAAGCTGCTGCTGCTGGCCGCCGGAGAGGTTGCCGCCCTTGCGGCTCTTCATGTCCCACAGCACAGGGAACAGTGCGTAGATTTCTTCGGGGATGCGGCGGGTCTTCGAGTTCTCCAGGCCCGTCTGGATGTTCTCTTCCACCGTCAGCGTCGGGAAGATCATGCGGCCCTGCGGCACGTAGGCGATGCCCTTGGCCACGCGGCGAAAGCTCTCGTCGCGCGACACGTCCTGCCCCGCCACCTCGATGCGTCCGCTCTTGATCGGCAGCACGCCCATGAGGCTCTTGAACAGCGTGGTCTTGCCCATGCCGTTGCGGCCCATGATGGCGATGGTTTCGTTGGCATGACCCACGAACGAGATGCCGTGCAGCGCCTCGCTCTGGCCGTAGGCGGTGTGCAGGTCGTCGACCTTCAGCATGATGGTGCTCATGGTTCAGTGGCCCAGATAAACGTCGATGACCTTCGGGTCGGCCTGCACCTTCTCCATCGGCCCTTCGGCGAGGATCTTTCCCTGGTGCATCACGGTGACCTTGTGCGCGATCTGCTTGACGAAAGCCATGTCGTGCTCGATGACGATCACGGCGCGGTTGCGGCAGATGCGCTGCAACAGGTCGGCGGTGAGTTCGCGTTCGCGCGCGCTCATGCCTGCAATGGGCTCGTCGAGCATCAGCAGCTCGGGCTCCTGCATCAGCAGCATGCCGATCTCCAGCCACTGCTTCTGGCCGTGGCTCAGGAGGCCTGCTTCGGTGCCGAGCTTGTCGGCCAGGCCGATCTCCGTGGCGATGGCCTGCACCTTGCCCTTGACCTCGTCGTCGCACTGGAAGGCCAGCGCGCCGAACACCGAGCGCCCCTTCGGAAACGACACCTCCAGGTTCTGGAACACGCTGAGGTTCTCGTAGATCGACGGCGTCTGGAACTTGCGGCCGATGCCCAGCCGCACGCGCTTGTGCTCGGCCATCTTGGTGAGCTCGGTGTTCTTGAACTTGATGCTGCCGGCGCTGGCGCGTGTCTTGCCGCAGATCAGGTCGAGCAGCGTGGTCTTGCCGGCGCCGTTCGGGCCGATGATCACGCGCAGCTCGTTCCTGTCGATGTACAGCGTCAGGTCGTCGATGGCCTTGAAGCCGTCGAAGGAGACGCTGAGGTCTTCCACGGCGAGTGCGAAGTCGGTGTTGCTCATGGGGTGGGGTTCCGGTGTCGGTCAGGCGCGTTGGCGGCCGATGCCTTCGGGCAGCACGGGCTCGGCCTGCGGCGCGGCGACGGGTGAAGGGGCTGACACGGCGGCGGGCGGTGGCTTCGTCGCGGCGTCGCGCAGGGCCTGCCGGCGCGAAGCCCACCACGGCTTGATCGTGTCTTCCCACAGGCCGGCCAGGCCCATCGGGAAGGCCATGGTCACGCCGATGAAGAGCGCGGCCATCAGGAACAGCCACAGGTCGGGAAAGCTCTCGGAGAACAGCGTCTTGCCCGCGTTCACCAGCAACGCGCCGTACACCGCGCCCACCAGGCTCATGCGGCCACCGACGGCGCAGAAGATCACCATCTCGATCGAGGGCACGATGCCCACGAAGCTGGGCGACATGAAGCCCACCTGCAGCGCGAACATCGCGCCGCCGATGCCCGAGAGCCCGGCCGCCAGGCAGAAGGTGAAGACCTTGAAGTTCGACACGTCGTAGCCCGAGAAGCGCACGCGGTCTTCCTTGTCGCGCATGGCCAGCAGCAGCGTGCCCAGCTTGCTGGTCTGCACCCAGCGGCACAGCAGGATGCTCAGCACCAGCAGGCCCACGCAGACGTAGTAGAGGATGTACTTGGCGCTGTCGGTGCGCGTGTCCCAGCCCAGCAGCGTCTTCAGGTCGGTCATGCCGTTCACGCCGCCCGTGTAGCCCTGCTGGCCGATGATGAGCACGGTGCAGATCAGCGCCACCGCCTGCGTGATGATCGCGAAGTACACGCCGCCCACGCGGCGCTTGAACATCGCGAAGCTGATGAGCCAGGCCAGCGCCATCGGCGCCAGCACCACCAGCGCCAGGCTCAGCGGCAGGCTCTTGAACGGCAGCCACAGCGCGGGCAGCTCGGTGATCTGGTTCCAGTCCATGAAGTCCGGGATGCCGGGCGTCGACTGGATCTTGGTGGTGATGGGGTCGGAGGCTTCGAGCTTCAGGAACATCGCCATCGCATAGCCGCCGATGCCGAAGAACACGCCCTGCCCCAGGCTCAGCACGCCGCCGTAGCCCCACACCATGACGAGGCCCACGGCCACGAAGGCATAGGTGAGGTACTTGCCCACGAGGTTCAGGCGAAAGATGTCGAGCGAGAGCGGCAGCACGACCGCCAGCAGCAGCACCAGGAGCAGCAGGCTGCCGAGCTGGTAGCGCAGGATCGAGGCCTTGATGAAATTCATCGGAACGTTCTCCAAAACAGGAATCGGGTTCAGCGGCGGACCTTGACTGCGAAAAGTCCCTGCGGTCGCATCATGAGAATCAGCACGATCAGCGACAGCGTCAGCACCTTGGCCATCGAGCCGGTCATGAAGAACTCCGAGATCGACTGGGTCTGCGCAATGCCGAAGGCCGAGACCACAGTGCCCAGCAGGCTGGCCGCGCCGCCGAAGGTGACGACCAGGAAGGCGTCGACGATGTACAGCGACCCCGAGGTCGGCCCGGTCGAGCCGATGGTGGTGAAGGCCGCGCCCGCCACGCCGGCAATGCCGCAGCCGATGGCGAAGGTGAGGCGGTCGGTCTTCTTGGTGTCGATGCCGGTGGCGTTGGCCATCGTGCGGTTGGCCACGGTGGCACGCACCCGCAGGCCCCAGCGGCTCTTGTGCAAGGCAATGAGCACGCCGCCCGTGACCAGCGCCGTGAGCGCCAGCACAAAGAGGCCGTTGATCGGAATGTCCAGGCCTTCGTGCGGCGTCCACGAGCCCATGAGCCACTCGGGCAGCGTGGGGCTCACTTCCTTCGGGCCGATGAAGGTGCGAAAGATCTGCTGCAGCCCCAGGCTCACGCCCCAGGTGGCCAGCAGCGTGTCGAGTGGCCGCTTGTACAGGTGGCGGATCAGCGCCCACTCCACGAGCCAGCCGGCGATGAAGGCGAACACGAAGGCCAGCCCGATCGCGATCGGAAAGTAGTACGGCATGAGCGAAGGCGCCATGCGCTCGGTCACCTGCGCGGCCAGGAAGATCGAATAGGCGCCGATGGTCATGAACTCGCCATGCGCCATGTTGATCACGCCCATCTGCCCGAAGATGATCGCGAGCCCGAGGCCCATGAGCAGCAGCACCGCGAAGAGGCTCAGCCCCGCGAAGCCCTGCATCAGGCCGATGTTCATCATGTCCGAGAGGCTCATTGCGCAATATCCGGTAAGGGTCAGGGAACAAGTCGTGAGACACCGCGGAACCGGCTTTGCCGGGCCGCAGGTGTCGCCCCCTTGAGGGGGAGGCGGCTACACGAAGTGAGCCGCTTCGGGGGAGTTACTGATACCCCTTGGGGAACGGATCGGGCTTGATCAACTCGCCCGACTCCGCAACCACCTTGAAGCTGCCGTCGAGCTGCCCCTGCCCGATGCGCGCCTTGCTCCACAAGTGGTGGTTCGCATCCAGCTTCACGTAGCCCTCCGGCGCCGTCTTCAGCTCGATGCCCGGCGACGCCGCCACCACCTTGTCGATGTCGAAGCTGCCCGCCTTCTCCACCGCCGCCTTCCACAGCCACGGTCCCAGGTAGCCCGCCTGCGTCACGTCGCCGATCACCGCGTCCTTGCCGTACTTGGCCTTGAACGCCGCCACGAACTTCTTGTTGTTCTCGTTGTCCAGCGTCTGGAAGTACTTCATCGACGAGTAGAAGCCTGCGAAGTTCTCGCCGCCCACGCCGGTCATTTCGTCCTCGGTCACGGCCAGCGTCAGCAGGAACTGCTTGTCGCCGGTGATGCCCGCGGCCTTGAGCTGCTTGTAGAAGGCCACGTTCGAGCCGCCCACCACGGCCGCGAAGATGCAGTCGGGCTTGGCCACCTTGATCTTGTTGATCAGCGAGTTGAAGTTGGTGTGGCCCAGCGGGTAGTACTCCTCGCCCTTGACCGAACCCTTCTGGAAGTTCTCGATGTGCTTGCGCGCGATCTTCATCGAGGTGCGCGGCCAGATGTAGTCGGAGCCGACGAGGAAGAAGGTCTTGGCCTTCTTCTCCTTCGCGCCCCAGTCGAGGCCCCAGATGATCTGCTGCGTGGCCTCTTGCCCCGTGTAGATCACGTTCTTGCTCTGCTCCAGGCCTTCGTAGAAGGTCGGGTAGTACAAGAGGCCGTTCTCTTTTTCGAACACCGGCAGCACGGCCTTGCGCGAGGCGCTGGTCCAGCAGCCGAACACGGCGGCAACCTTGTCGTTGACCAGCAGCTTCTTCGACTTCTCGGCGAAGGTCGGCCAGTCGGAGGCGCCGTCTTCCTTGATGACCTTGATCTTGCGACCCAGGATGCCGCCCATGGCGTTGATCTGGTCGATGGCCAGTTGCTCGGCCTGGATGGAACCCGTCTCCGAGATGGCCATGGTGCCGGTGGACGAATGCAGCTGGCCCACCGTGACTTCGGTGTCGGTCACCGCGAGCTTGGTGGTGTTGACCTTGGCCGTGGGGAACTGACCCTGGCCGAAGCTCAGGCCGCTCAGGCCCATCACGGGCAGCGCGGCGGCGCCCTGCAGCAGGCGGCGGCGGCGCAGTGCCATGGCATCGAGGGAAGAAGGATCGGAATCACGCGACATCAGGAACTCCAGGCAGGTTGAAAGAAGAGTGAGCCGCGCACCATCGCAGTGCATCGGACGGTGCTGCGAGCACCATGGCTGGTACTTTAGAAATCACTTGCGTACTCGCGAATACGTCATTCAACGTAGCGATGCGCCCCTGCCCGGGCCGCAGACTCGCGAGCAGACAAGGCACGGGACAGCAGGGAGCGCTTCTTGCTGTACCTGCCGCATGCCACCGTTGCCGCCGCCGCGAGAACCCGCCATGACATCCGTCTCCGGACAGAAGATCTTTCGCATCCGCCGCGACTACAACGCCTGGGTCGCAAACGAAACGCTGGAGGACTACGCGCTGCGCTACACGCCGCGCAGCTTTCGCAAGTGGTCGGAGTTCCGCGTGGCCAACGCGGCCTTCGGCGCCACCTCGTTCCTGGCGCTGGAGGCCATCGGCGGCGCCATCGCGCTGAGCTACGGTTTCTCGAACGCGCTGTGGGCGATCCTGGTGGTAGGGCTCATCACCTTCCTCACGGGCTTGCCCATCTCGTACTACGCGGCGCGCCACGGCGTGGACATGGACCTGCTCACGCGCGGCGCGGGCTTCGGCTACCTGGGCTCCACGCTCACCTCGCTGATCTACGCGAGCTTCACCTTCATCTTCTTCGCGCTCGAGGCGGCCATCCTCGCGCTGGCGCTGCAGATGTACCTCGATTGGCCGCTGTGGCTGCTGTACCTGGTGTCGTCGATCGTGATCATTCCGCTGGTGGCGCGCGGCATCACGCTCATCTCGGGGCTGCAGCTGTGGACGCAGCCGATCTGGATCGTGCTGTTCGTCTGCCCCTTCATCGCGGTGATGGTGAAGAAGCCCGAGCTGTACGCCGACTTCACCGGCCTCGTGGGCCGCACCTCGGACAGCAGCGGCTTCGATCCGCTGATGTTCGGCGCTGCCGCCACGGTGGCCTTCTCGCTCGTGGTGCAGATCGGCGAGCAGGTCGACTACCTGCGCTTTCTGCCCGAGAAGACCGCCGCCAACCGCGGGCGCTGGTGGACCGCCGTGCTGGTCGCCGGGCCGGGCTGGATCGTTCCGGGCATGCTGAAGATGATGGGCGGCGCGTTCCTGGCCTTCCTGGCCCTGCAGCACGAGATTCCGGCCAACCACGCGATCGAGCCGACGCAGATGTACCTCACGGGCTTCTCGTACGTGCTGCGCGACCCGGCGTGGGTGCTGGGCATCACGGTGCTGTTCGTGGTGGTCTCGCAGATGAAGATCAACCTGACCAACGCCTATGCGGGCTCGCTCGCGTGGTCGAACTTCTTTGCGCGCCTCACGCACAGCCACCCGGGGCGCGTGGTGTGGCTGGTGTTCAACGTGGCCATCGCGATCCTGCTGATGGCGCTGGGCGTGTTCGCCGCGCTGGAGCACGTGCTGGGCTTCTACAGCAACATCGCCATCGCCTGGGTCGGCGCGCTGGTGGCCGACCTGGTCATCAACAAGCCGCTGGGCTGGAGCCCGAAGACCATCGAGTTCAAGCGCGCGCACCTGTACGACATCAACCCCGTGGGCCTGGTCGCGATGCTGGTGGCGGCGGCGCTGGCGATGCTGGCCTACTCGGGTGCGCTCGGCCAGTGGGCGCGGGCTTTCTCGCCCTTCATCGCGCTGGCCACGGCCATGGCCGTGTCACCGCTGCTGGCGTGGCGGACGCGCGGGCGCTACTACCTGGCGCGCACCGACATCGACCGCTGGACGCCGGGCCAGAGCGTGAAGTGCTCGGTGTGCGACAACAGCTTCGAGTCGGAAGACATGGCGCACTGCCCGGCCTACAGCGCGCCGATCTGCTCGCTGTGCTGCACGCTCGAATCGCGCTGCCACGACCGCTGCAAGACCGACTCGCGCGCCGCCGAGCAGATGAGCGGCTGGCTGCAGGCGCTGCTGCCGCCGGCGCTGTCGGCGCGGCTGAACTTCCGCTTCGCGCACTACCTGCTGGTCGCCACCTCGCTCATCGCGTTGCTGGCCACGGTGGTGGGCGTGGTCTACGCGCAGGAGGCCATTGCGGGCACCATCGATTCGGCGATGGCGACGGCTTTTCTGAAAGTGTTCGCGCTGCTCTCGGTGATCGCCGCCGTGGCCGCGTGGTGGGTGGTGCTGGGCAGTGAGAGCCGGCAGATGGCGCAGGAAGAGTCGAACCGCCACAACAACCTGCTTGCGCTCGAGATCGAAGCGCACCGCCGCACCGACGCCGCGCTGCAGACCGCCAAGGAAGCGGCCGAGGCCGCCAACCAGGCCAAGACCCGCTACGTGGCCGGCATGACGCACGAGCTGCGCACGCCGCTCAACAGCATCCTGGGCTACTCGCAGATCCTGCTCAAGGGCGGCGACGCGGCCCTGCCGCCGCGCGAGGCGGTGCAGACCATCCACCGCAGCGGCGAGCACATGCTGGGCCTCATCGACGGGCTGCTCGACCTGGCGCGCATCGAGGCCGGCCGGCTGCAGCTGGAGCCCTCGCCGCTCGCGCTGCCCGCCTTTCTCGACCAGGTGGTGCAGATGGTGCGCCCGCAGGCCGAGGCCAAGGGCCTGGCGTTCGTCTACACGCATGCGGGCCGGCTGCCGCCGTGGGTGCACGCCGACGTGAAGTGGCTGCGCCAGATTCTCATCAACCTGCTGACCAACGCCGTGCGCTTCACCGACAGCGGCACCGTCACGCTGCACGTCGACGCGCGGCGCGAGGTGCTGCGCTTCGACGTGGTCGACACCGGCATCGGCGTGGCGCCGCAGGACCGCCAGCGCATCTTCCTGCCCTTCGAGCGCGGCGCTGCGGGCCGCCGGCGCGGCGAGCCGGGCACGGGGCTGGGGTTGACCATCACGGGGTTGCTCACCTCGCTCATGGGCGGCGAGCTCAAGCTGGCGTCGACCTCGTCGGCGGGCAGCACCTTCAGCGTGCGCGTGTACCTGCGTGAGGTCTCCGACCCCGGCCCCCAGGCGGGCTCACGCGAACCGGTGTCGGGCTACCTGGGCGAGCGCCGCACGCTGCTGGTGGTGGACGACCAGCCGGTGCAGCGCCAGATGCTGGCCGGCATGCTCGCGCCGCTGGGCTTCACGGTGCGCGAGGCCGCCAGCGGCACCGAGTGCCTCGACAGCCTGCGCGAAGAGCTGCCCTCGGCCATCCTGCTGGACCTGACGATGGACGACATGGACGGCTGGCAGACCGCGCGCTCGGTGCGGGCCTCGGGCTTTGCCGAGCTGCCGATCATCATCGTCTCGGCCAACATGTTCGAGAACCAGACCGACCGGCTGCGCGCCGCGGGCTGCCAGGCCTTCGTGGGCAAGCCGGTGATCGAGTCGGAACTCATCGCCACGCTGGAGCGGCACCTGGGCCTCGAATGGCTGGCGATCGGCGATGCGATGCCGCCGCCCGCCGACCCCGACCTGGCGCCGCCGCGCCCGCCCCTGCTCGCGCTCGGCGAAGACGACCGTGCCGACCTGATGCGCCTGGTGCAGATGGGCCACGTGCGCGGCCTGCACACCGCGCTCGACCGGCTGGCCGCGGCCTCGCCCGCCGCAGCGGCCACCTGCACCTGGCTGCGCGGCATGGTCGCGCGCTTCGAACTCGACAACCTCCGCAACGCACTGGCAGAAGATGCAGACACTCCCCTCGCCCGGTCATGAATCCGAACGCCCCGTCGTGCTGGTGGTGGACGACGCCCCCAGCAGCCTGGGCATGCTGTGCGACACGCTCGAGGCCAGCGGCTACACCGTGCTGGTGGCGGCCGACGGTGAGGCCGCGCTGCAGCGGCTCGAGCTGGTGGTGCCCGACGCGATCCTGCTCGACGGCCTCATGCCCGGCCTCTCGGGCTTCGAGACCTGCCGGCGCATCAAGGCCAACGCGGCGCTGGCGCACATCCCGGTGCTGTTCATGACCGGCCTGTCGGAAACCGCGCACGTGGTCGAGGGCTTCGAGTGCGGCGGCGTCGACTACGTGGTGAAGCCGATCCGCGCGCAGGAGGTGCTGGCGCGCCTGCACACCCACACGCGCAACGCCCGCATCACCCGCATGGCGCGCGACGCGGTCGACGTGGCGGGCATGGGCGTGGTGTTCGTCGACACGCGCGGGCGCATCGCCTGGCGCTCGCCGCAGGCCGCGCTGTGGCTGCACGCGCTCGAAGACCCGGTGGCGCCGGGGCGCCTGCCCGCCTCGGTGGAGCCTGCGCTGGCGCCGGGTGCGTCGATCGCCATCGGCACCGCCACGGGCATGCGCCTGTCGGTGCGCAACCTGGGCGCGGCGGCGCTGGGCGAGACCATGCTGCTGTTCGCCATCCAGCGCGAAGGGCCGGCCGCGCGCCTGGCCGACGCGGCCCTCACGCCGCGCGAGACCGAGGTGCTGTCCTGGCTCGCCAAGGGCAAGACCAACCGCGACATCGGCGAGATCCTGGGCACCAGCCCGCGCACGGTGAACAAGCACCTGGAGCACATCTTCGAGAAGCTGGGGGTGGAGACCCGCGCGGCGGCTGCGGCACTGGCGAGCGGCATGTAAACCCCCACGGGGTAACCGCCCCCGCGGCGGTGGGCTATCGCCCCCCAAAGGCGCCGGTTGCGCTCAGAATGCGAAAGCCACAGGAGAGAGAGATGCTTTCAAGCCTGCTGACCTTCCCGCCCCGCGAAAGCGCCTACCGGCGCAAGTTCCTGAACAACACGGACGAGAACCTTTTCATGGGGTCGTTCGAGAGCTTCGAGGCGGCCGAGGCCGGCGCGCCGCCCTCCAAGGCCGTCGGCTACGCCAACGCCGACGCGGGCGAGCTCTACAGCCCGCAGATCTATTTCTACGACTATCCCGGCCTCTTCTGGCTGGGCCGTTCCATCGATGCGGGCCTGACGCGCGTGTTCGACCTGGGCGGGCACGTCGGCATCAAGTACTACGCCTTCCGGCGCGTGCTGAGCTACCCCGACACCCTGCGCTGGACGGTGTGCGACGTGCCCGGCGTGGTCGAGAGCGGCCGCGCAATGGCCGTCAAGCGCGAGGCGACCGCGCAGCTCGGCTTCACCACCGACTACCGCGACGCGAGCGGCTGCGACGTGCTGTACGTGTCGGGCAGCCTGCAGTACCTGCCGATGCGCATGGACGCGATTCTTTCCGCGCTCGCCGTGAAGCCCCGGCGCATCGTCATGAACACCACGGCCGTGCACCCCGAGCGCACGATCTACACGCTCAACAGCATCGGCGTGGCCGTGTGCGCCTACCGCATCCAGCACCACGACGAGCTGCTGGCCGACCTGGCACGCGCCGGCTACCGCAAGCGCGACGTGTGGCGCAACGAGGGCAAGCCGATCGAGGTGCCCTTCGTCGATGGCGGCGACAAGCCGTACTACGCGGGCTGCTGCTTCGACCTGATCGCCTGATTCGACCGCATTGCCTTGCGCGTGCGACCCTATCGCACCTCGTAGTCTTCCATCGGCTTGTCGCTGGGGTTGGCCCAGGCGGCCTTGGTCAGGGCGCTGGCCGGCAGCCCCACCTTCGCGCCGTGCGGCGCAATGGGTTGCATGAACCACTTGTCGTAGAGCCGCGCGGCGTCCCCGCTCCTTGCCAACGCCAGGACGCTTTGATCGACCAGCTTCTTGAACGCGGCATCCCCCTTGGGAATCATGATCGCGATCGGCTCGACGCTGAGCACCTGGTCGAGCAGCCGGTACTGCGCCGGCTCCTTGCTCCTGGAAATCAAGGTGGCAAGGATCTGCCCGTCGGCGACGAAGCCCTCCGCGCGGCCCGATTCGAGCAGCAGGAACCCTTCGCTGTTGTCCTTGGCGTACACCTCCGCAATCTCCGGGGCGTTGTCGCGCTTGAGTTTTCTCAGCAGCTGGACGGAGGTGCTCCCCGTCGTGACGGCCACCGCCTTGCCGGCGAGCTGAGCCGCAGAAGCAACGCCGGATGTCGCCTTGACCGCGATGCGAACCCCCTCGACATAGAGCGTCGGGGCGAACGCGACGTCCTTCTGGCGCGCCGCATTGTTGGTCGTGGTACCGCACTCGATGTCGACCGTTCCGTTCTGCACGAGGGGCATGCGGTTCTGCGGCGTGACGAGCTGGTACTTCACGTGGATCTTGCCGATCTGCAACGCCTTCCCGATGTCGGCAATGACACGTTCGCAGACCTCGACGTGAAAGCCCGTGTAGCTGCCGGGCCCCAGGGTGAAGGACATGGCGCCCGAGGCGTCGCGCACACCCATGGTGATGGCGCCAGACTCCCTGATCTTCTTCAGCACGTCGGTTTGGGCGGATGCACGCCCGGCGCTCAGCAGGAGCGCCGCGGCCGTTGCGGCCGCCAGAAGGCAGTGGGTTGTTTTCACGTCGGCGCTTTCAGACGGCGAACAGCGAATCCAGGTCCGCAAAGGACTTCAGCTCGATGGCGTTGCCCGACGGGTCGAGAAAGAACATCGTCGCCTGTTCGCCGGGCTCGCCCTTGAACCGGATGTAGGGCTCGATCACGAATTTCGTCTGGCGTGCAATGAGCTTGTCGGCCATCGCCTGCCACAGGTCCATCGGCAGCACGGCGCCGAAGTGACGCACGGGCACGTCGTGGCCGTCCACAGCGCTGTGCGTCTTGTGGCCGCATTCGTCGGGTGCCAGGTGCGCCACGATCTGGTGGCCGTGGAAGTTGAAGTCGACCCACTCGGTCGAGCTGCGGCCTTCGGGACATTCGAGCAACTCGCCGTAGAAGGCGCGCGCCTCGGCGATGTCGCGCACGGGAAAGGCCAGGTGGAATGGGATGCGTGCAGTGGGGGTGCTCATGGGGTTCATCGATCAAGGAGTTCAGGGTGGACGGACTCTAAGCAGCGAGCCACATAACCGAAAACGATATATTTCATCGCTGAGCACCACCCATTTCGATGAATACCGAATGATCACCGAGCTTCGAACCTTCATCGCCGTGTGTCGCCACGGCACATTCGCCGCGGCGGGAGAGCGCATCGGCCTCACCCAATCGGCCGTCAGCAGCCAGATCAAGCGGCTCGAGGAATCCCTCGGGTTCCCGCTCTTCGATCGCACAGGCCGCTCTGCCACCTTGAATGCGGCGGGCGAGACCACGCTGGGACGGGCGGAAGAAATCTGCGCGCTTTACGCCAAGCTCGGCGAGTTGCCCGACGACGCCGCGAACGCCGGGCTGCTGCGCATCGGCGCCATTGCGTCCGCGCAGCCGACGCTGGTGGCGCGCGCGCTCGAGAAACTGCGCGCCGGCTTCCCCCTGCTGCGCGTGCACATCTCGCCCGGCGTGTCGATGCGGCTGATGGACGACCTGGACGCCGGCAGCATCGACGCGGCCGTGATCATCCGGCCGCCCTTCGGCATTCTTCCCGAGCTGACGTGGCAGACCCTGGTGCGCGAACCCTATGTGCTCATTGCCCCCGCGAACGTGCCGGGCAGGAACTGGCGCACCCTGCTGCTGGAACAGCCGTTCCTGCGCTACGACCGTGCATCGTTCGGCGGACGCATGGTCGAAAGATTCCTCCAGCGCGAAGGCCTCGTGGTCAGCGAAGCCATCGAGGTCGACGAAATCTCCGGGCTCATCCACCTGGCCTCCAAGGGCCTGGGCGTTGCGCTCGTGCCGTGGGTCGAGGCCCACCTTCCACTGCCGCCGGGCGTGCGCATGCTGTCCCTGGGCGAGGCCACGTTCCATCGCGAGATCGGGCTGCTGCAGCGCAAGCCACGGGCCAGCCCGCCCCTCGTCGCGCAGTTTGCGCAGTGCCTGCGCGAGGCGGCCGAACCGGCGAAGGCAGGCCGAAAGAAAGCCTTGACGACCTCCAAAAGGATATTAAAGTGATATCACTTTCAACAGGAGGCCTTCATGCACGAGCAGACCCCGTCCATCCCTCGCCCGGTCCGCAGGGAGCGGCCGTATCGGTCCGTCAACGGATACGGCATCGTCGCCGTGGCGCTGCTGATCCTTGCGGTCGGCGCCTGGGCCCTCGTGCAGCGGATGATGCCGCTGCCCATGAACGTCTTGCTGATCGTCGCGGGCGTGGCGCTGCTGCCGGGGCTGTACATGCTGCAGCCCAACGAGGGCATCATCCTCACGCTGTTCGGCGAGTACCAGGGCACCGACCGCACCGAGGGCCTGCGCTGGACCAACCCGTTCCAGGCCGGCCAGAAGATTTCGCTGCGCGCGCGCAACCTGAACACGCCGCCTTTGAAGGTGAACGACAAGCGCGGCAACCCGGTGGAGATCGGCGCGGCCGTGGTCTGGCGCGTGCACGACACGGCGCAGGCCGTGTTCGAGATCGACGACTACAACAAGTTCGTCGCCATCCAGTCCGAAGCCGCCATCCGCCACCTGGCCACGCTCTACGCCTACGACAGCGGCGACGACCTGCAAAGCGACGAGGTCACACTGCGCGCCGGGCTCGACGTGGTGGCCGACGCCCTCAAGGCCGAGCTGAACCAGCGCTTTGCCAGCGCCGGCGTCGAGGTGCTCGATGCCAAGCTCACCCACCTGGCCTACGCGCCCGAGATCGCCCAGGTGATGCTGCGGCGCCAGCAGGCGGTGGCGATCGTGAGCGCGCGGCACCAGATCGTGGCGGGTGCGGTGGGCATGGTCGAGGCGGCCCTCAAGGGGCTGTCGGAGCGCAACCTCGTCGTGCTCGACGACGAGCGCAAGGCCTCGATGGTGTCGAACCTGCTGGTGGTACTGTGCTCGGACCGCGAAACCCAGCCCGTGGTCAACACGGGCACGCTCTACACCTGATGCATCCACGGCACCTGTTCACCGCCGCCACGTCGTTGTTCCCTGATGGCCAGTCCCGGTAAGAAGTCCTACCCGCTGCGCATCGATCCGGCCCTGTGGGCCGAGATCGAGCGGCTGGCGGCCCAGGAGCTGCGCAGCGCGAACGCGCAGGTCGAGTTCCTGCTGCGCGAAGGGCTCGCGAAACGGGGGCGCCTGCCGGCGGCGGCTGCGCCCGCCAAAGATGCGGCGCCGCCCAAGCCGCCGCGCTAGGCTGGTAGTAACCCCGAATTTCCTGAAGGCCGATTGACAGCCTCGGCCTCTACGATGGGACGGCACCCTTCATCAGGAGACACACGCCGTGACCACCTTCGCCCTCCGTTCCGCCCTGACCCGCCGTGCCGCCCTGGCGCTGGCCGCCTCCTTCGTCCTCGCCGGTTGCGTCAGCCCCCCACCCGCCGCGACAGGCGACATCCACGTCATGACCTCCGGCGGCTTCACCGCCGCCTACAACGAGCTGCGCCCCGGCTTCGAGCGCAGCACCGGGCGCAGCGTGAAGACGGCCTACGGCGCGTCGATGGGCAACGCCAGCGATTCGATTCCCAGCCGCCTCGGGCGCAACGAACCCGCCGACGTCGTGATCCTGGCCCGCCCGGCGCTCGATGCGCTGGTGGCGCAGGGCAAGGTGGTGGCGGGCAGCCAGGTCGACCTGGTGCGTTCATCGATCGGCTTTGCGGTGCGCAAGGGCGCGCCCAAGCCGGACATCGGCACGGTCGACGCGCTCAAGCGCACGCTGCTCGCGGCGCCGTCGATCGCTTACTCGGCGAGCGCGAGCGGCACCTACTACGAGACCGAGCTGCTCAAGACGCTGGGCATCGAGGACCAGGTGAAGCCCAAGAGCAAGCGCATCCTCAGCGAGCGCGTGGGCACCGTGGTGGCGCGCGGTGACGCGGCCCTCGGCCTGCAGCAAGTGAGCGAGCTGCTGCCCATCGAGGGCATCGACTACATCGGCCCGCTGCCCGCCGAGGTGCAGCGCGTGACGGTGTTCTCGGCCGGCGTGGCCACGGCCTCGAAACAGCCCGAGGCGGCGCGCCAGCTGATCCGCTACCTCAACGCGCCGGCGGCGGCGCCGACGATCGCGAAGACGGGGCTGGAGCCACTGTCCGCGCGCTGAAGCGGCGGCTTCGCGGCCCGTAAACTGGCAGCCTTCATCCCCTCCTTCCGCCTTCCCGACGAACGGACGCCATGACCACATCGCCCTCTTCCGCCCTCGTGACCGCCTTCGCGCCCAGCGGCACGCTGCGCGCCTCGATCAACCTCGGCAACCCGATCCTGGCCAACAAGGACGCCACCACGGGCGAGCCGTTCGGCGTGTCGATCGACCTGGCCCGGGAGTTCGCCCGGCGGCTCGGCGTGGGCATCGAGCTGGTGGTGTTCGAGAAGGCCGCGGCCTCGGTGGACGCGGTGAAGAACGAGAAGGCCGACATCGGCTTCTTCGCGGTCGATCCGGCGCGCAGCGAAGGGCTGCGCTTCACGGCGCCTTATGTGCTGATCGAGGGCAGCTACCTCGTGCCCGAATCTTCTGCGCTGACCGACAACGCGCAGGTCGATGCCGAAGGCCACCGCATCTCGGTTGGCTCTGGGAGCGCCTACGACCTGTTCCTCACGCGCGAGATCAAGGCGGCCGAGATCGTGCGCCTGCCGGGCGCGGGGCCTGCGCTCGCTGCATTGCGCGCGGGCGAGGTCGAGGTGGCGGCGGGCATTCGCCAACTGCTCGAAGGCGAGGCTGCCCGGGCACCGGGGGTGCGTGTGCTGCCGGGGCGCTTCATGGTGATCCAGCAGGCGATGGGCACGCCGGCAAGTCGCGGGGCCGAGGCGCAGGCGCTGCTTGCTGCCTTCGTCGAGGAGATGAAGGCTTCTGGCTTTGTGGCCGATGCGTTGAAACGCCATCGCATCGAAGGCGCGATCGTTGCGCCGTAACTAGGCGCTCCTGTTCAGGGCGCGTGCACAGGCCACCGGGTACTTCCCTCCGCGAATGTCCCCCGGGGCTTCGCCCCTCCTCCTTGATTTCGCTGCGGGAAGCACCCAGTGTCCTGCACCCGCTGGGCGCTGTTGCTGTGTTGGCTGATCAACAACCGCTCTGAACTCGCTCACGTCGATGAGGTGCCTTGCGCAGCGAAATCAAGGAGGAGGCCGCAGGCCGGGGGACATTCGCGGAGCAAGGTACCTCGTCGGCGGGAGCGACGCCCTGGACATCACAACTTGTGCGCCTCCACAGGCCCCTGCGAATAGAACAGGAAGTAGCCCGTCTGCGTCTTGAAGCCGTTCTTCTGCCACCCGGGCGGCACCTTGAAGATGCCGAGCTGGTCGCTCGAGATGCCGACGAAGGACGTGTTCTCCGTGTCGGTGGTGATGCGGCTCCAGCGCTCGCGCGTCACCGGCTGCAGCTGCATCTTGGGTTCGCTCCATTCGGGGGTGCGCACCTTGTCGCGCATGATGTAGCGGTCGCCGTCGCGCTCGATCTTGACGACCTCCTTGAGCACGCCGTTGCGCTCGACGGCGTAAACGCCGACCAGTTCGGTCTCGGGCCCGCCGCGCGCGCCGCAGGCCGAGAGCAGTGACACGCAGGCCACTGCCAGCAAAGAGTTCAGAAAAGTTTTCATGGAATTCGAATGAAGTGACGCATGCGCCGCCGAGCGGCACATGCGAGGGTTCACGAAAGTGAGTTCAGTTCAACTCAACGCTTCTGGTTCTCGCGCAGCGGCAGCTTGCCCTGGAAGCGCAGTGCGTGCGGGTACTCCTCCTCGCCGCCCGCCTCCACCGCCGCCATCTTCTGCTGGCTCTGCTGCGTCTTGGCGAGCAGCGGTGCCGGCAGGTTGAGCACGCCCTTGATCTGGTCGTACTGCGCCTGCGTGATGCGCCCCACGCCCAGCAGGCGGAAGGCATCGCGCTCGATGTTCAGCAGCAGCGGCTTGTTGCCCGCGAAGTTCTGCACCTTGGCCAGCAGGTTGCTCCAGGACTGCGCGCTGTAGTTGCTCACGTAGTAGTCCTGCCCTGTCGGCCCGGCGAGCACCGCGGTGCAGCCCGGCAGCTCGACCTGCGTGGCGTTGTTCGACATCACGAAGGTCTCGCGCTTTTCCATCGCGTCGCCGTACGCCAGCGTGACGGGAATGGTCCACGTCGAGGCCGGGAACTGGTTCTGGTTGGGGAACGACTCCTGCGTGATGTTGACGTAGGTGCGGTCGCCGGCGCACTGCGCATCGACCGTGAGCAGCGGAATGCCGGTCTGGCGGATGAAGCTGTCGCCGATTTCGCTCACCTTCTTGCCGCCGGCGGCCTTCTCCAGCGAGGTCCACAGCCGCGTGGGCGTGACGTTGCCGAACGCGTAGTCCTTCAGGTAGATCTGCAGGCCCTTCTGCATCGCCTCTTCGCCGATGTAGTTCTGCACCATCTCCAGCACGTGGCTGCCCTTGTTGTAGACAAAGATTGCCGGGCTGATGAAGCCGAAGGAGCCCGCGTCGTTCAGGTTGCGCTGCACCGGCACGGCCGAGGGCTTCAGGTCGGCCACGATCACGTTGTGCTTGTCCAGCACGTAGTCGGAGAAGCTGTAGTACTCGGGGTGGAACTTGATCGTGGTGCGCCGTTCGAACCAGCGCGCGAACGACTCGTTGAGCCACACGTTGTCCCACCAGTCGAGCGTGACCAGGTCGCCGAACCACTGGTGTGCCACCTCGTGCGTGACCACGGTCACCGAGTACAGCGTGGGCTTGTCGCCGGGCTTGGTGAGCACCGCGTCGGCAAACTCGAAGATCGCGCCCCAGTTCTCCATGCCGCCGAAGCCGGTGTTGGGCTTGTTGTCGTAGCTGTCGTTGGCGGCCACGGTGTCGAACTTCTTGAAGGGCAACGAGATGCCGGTGTACTTGTAGTAGTAGTCCATCGACACCTTGGTCCACTCCATCGCGAACTTGGCCCAGTCGGAGCGGCCCGGCGGCGTGAACCAGCGCAGCGCCATGTCGCTGCCGTCCAGCGGGTTCTTGAAGGTGTCGGCCAGGATGTCGAACTTGCCGCCGCCGAAGAAGGCCAGGTACATCGGCATCGAGGGCGTCTTCTCGAAGGCCACGCGCTGGTAGCCGTCTGGCAGTTTCACGGCCTCGGTCTGCGCGCCGTTGGACACGGTCTTCCAGTCGCCCGGCACCTCGGCCGAGATCTCGAAGGTGTGGCGGAAGGCCGGCTCGTCCCAGCCCGGGAACCACTGGCGCGCGAAGTTGGTTTCGCCCTGCGTCACGATGGCGTCGCTGCTCACGCCCTCGGGCGTGGACAGGCCCACCTTGAAGATGCCCGACGCGGCCGAGCACAGCGGGTTCTTCGCCATCACTTCCGGCGTGCAGTACTCGGCATCGGAGAACTGGATCTTGCCGTCCCACTCCATGTGCAGCAGGTACTTGCCCTTGGCGATCTGGCCGTCGTTCAGGCGCAGTTGCACGAAGTCGCCGCGCGTCTGCGGCGTGGGAATCAGCGGGATCACCTCGCCCGGCTTGGACACCTTGCGCAGCGTGGTGCGCCCGCGCGCAAAGTTGAGGTCGTGCGCGGCGACGACGATGGCGTCGACCGGCTTGAGCACGTCGATCTCCACGTCGGCGCGGCCCACGAAAGTCTTGAGCGCCGCATCGGGGCGGAACCACAGCTTGTAGTTCACGGGCCAGACCGTGTCGGGCAGTTCCATCGGCCGGGCCGAGCGGTCGACCGCAGCCGCCGCCGAATCGCGTGCGGTGGGCACGCCGTCGTCGGGGGTCTTCTTGGTGGTGTCGCCGCCGTCGGCCGCGGGCGCGTTGGCCAGCGACGGCGCGTTCAGGCCGGAGCCGCCGAAGGATGCGCCACCGCCGCTGTCTCCGCCGCCGCCGCAGGCCGTCAGCGCGGCAAGGGTCACGGCCGTGAGGGCCAGGCAATGAACGACAGGTGTATTCAGTGATTTCATGATCGCCTCTGGGTACTCTTGGTAAGGAACATGCGCCGCACCGCAGGCACCGGCGGATAGCCGGCGATGCACGTGACGCGCGCGGGATGAGTGGAACGACAGATCAACAGGAAATGCGGGCAGCACAGCGCCCTCCCGGCGAACAAACCGTTCGTCAGGAACGCAGGCTCAGGCCGGACCGCACCGCATGTGCTGCGGTGGTCCCAGAATGCGCGGGGCGAGCGGCGCCATTCCCGTCAGGACGCGGGGTGTTGGGGGGGAGCGTGTGAACGCGGTGGGGTGTCGCGGGCCGGGCTCAGTGCCCGTGCATTGACGCGATGCGTTCACCCGTCAGGTGAACGGCCGGGGCCATGGCGAAAGCGATGGCGACGGCAAGACTGGCTGCGGCTCTTGTGGTTGATTTCACGCGCATTCCCTCGTCCGTTGAAGTGCACGCAGTTGTAGCTGATCGATGCAATGAGCTCAACGATCCGCGGAACTTTTCTCTCTCCAATTGTTCGCGCGCGATAGGCCGAATGGCGTCATGGCACGCGACGCGTGCCATGCGATACGAAGATGGTTCTGCGCGCGAAACACCTGCTCACGCAGATGACAAAAACACGGGGCCTTCACTGTGACGAAGCGGCCACAGTACGAAGGTTCAAGCTGCGACCAAGGCTACGAAAGCTGTGAACCAGAGACTGCAGCAGTGCGTTGCGCGCGCTCGCGCCACCACAGCAGAAAGCCGCATGCGAACACGACGACCTGCGTGCCGATGAGCAGTGCGAAGCCCGCGAAGAAACCCGCCGCCGACGAGGCCGCGGTGACTGCTGTGTGCGCTGCGCCGCCACTGTGCGACACCGCGGTGATCACGCCGCCCATCAGCGCCGGCATGAAGCCCGCCACGAGGCTACCCACGCCATTGGTCACGCCGAAGGCACTGGCCGTGTGCTCGGGCCGCGAGCAGTGCTGCACGGTGCTTGGAATGGCGGGGCTTTGCAGGCCCCAGAAGAAGTTCGCCGCCACGAGGCAGGTCGCGGCCATGTACGGGTCGCGCGCATTGATGGCCAGCAGCACCGACAGTGCCACGCCCGCGCTCGCGCCCATGAAGATGAAGGGCACGCGGTCGCGCCCGAGCTTGTCGATGAGCACGCCGCCCGTGAACACCGCGAGCACGGTGGCGTACTGCGGCAGCGAGGCGATCCAGCCCATCTCGCGCAGCGAGAAGCCGCGCGCCTCGCGCAGGTAGGTCGGCAGCCAGTTGCTGCTGCCCCAGAGATAGGCCAGCGCCGCCGAGGTCAGCAGCGTGATGAGGAACAGGTGCCGCGTGTGCAACGCGCCCTTCACGATGCCCGCCACGCGCGCCATCGCATCGCCCAGCGACGAGGGCTTGATGCCGTCGCCGTGCCCCGCGGGCATGCGCACGAAGGCCAGCACCAGCGGAATGCCCAGCACGATGTTGAGCACGCCCAGCACGTGGAACGAGCTGTCCCATTCGAACTGCGTGAGCAGGTAGCCCACCAGCGGGTAGCCCACCGCCAGGCCCAGGCCCGTGCCCATGTTCACCAGCGCATTGGGCTTGCCGTTCTCATGGCTCTGGAAGTGCGCCTTGATGTACGACGAGGCCAGCGAGAACAGCGGCCCTTCCGACACGCCCAGCAGCACGCGCGAGGCCAGCAGCAGGCCGTAGCTGTTGAACATCGGCGAGGCCCAGGTCACCACGCCCCACAGCACGAGGCCGTAGATCAGGCTGCGCCGCACGCCGAACAGCGCCGAGCAGAACGGCGTGAGCACGAAGGCCGAAATGCCGTAGCCCAGCATGAAGGCCGTGGCCAGCAGGCCCTGGCTCACGCGGTCGGAGGCGTCGATGCCCACGTGCTTCAGGAAGGCCGCATCGGTGATCAGCACCGCGATGTTGATGCGGTCGACGTAGGAGATCGCGACGATCACGAACAGGGTGACGACCCCGTACCAGCGCATGGCCTTGGATGACATGGGATTCTTCTCAGGTGGGTTGCACGGGGGCCGGTGCGGCTTCAGGGACAGTCGCTCGCCGGCCTGCCTGCGTCGAGGACCGTTCGGGCGAACCCGAACGCGTCGGATTGCGAGGCGCCGATGACCGACCGGTGGGTCTGTCCGGCGTACTGCTTCAGTTGCACGGTCGCGCCGCGCGCACACAGGCTGCGCACCATCGCCGCCGTGGTGTCGGGCGTGACCGTCGTCTCGTCCTTCTCGCCCTGGATGACCGACACGGGCACCCGCATCGTGAGCGACGAGGCATCCTGCGCGGCCAGCAGCCGGGCCATCGCGTCGTACGCCGCGCCGGGCTTCAGGTACGGGCCCGGCGGCAGCGGCGGCATCGCGAACAGCCCCGAAAGGCAGGCGGAACCCATCGCGTCGAGGTGCGGGCGCAGCGCGGGCGAGGCCAGGGCCTGCACGTCGATGGCCGGGTTTATCGCCTTGGCGCTCATCACGGTCAGCGACACGAAGGGCAGCGCCGGGACGGCGACCGCTTCGCCGCGCACCACGCTGTCCATGAACCGCAGCACGCCGGGCCCCGTGGGCGCGATGGCGATCGCCGCCCGCAGCGGGTAGCGGCCGGCGCTGCGGTCCGGCAGGCCGGCGGCCCACAGCACGGCGCCGCCGCCCTTGCTGTGGCCCACGGCGATCCAGTCGGGGCGCAGCTTCGTGCCGTCGAGCGCATGCGCGGCCGCCACGGCATCGGCCAGGTTCTCGGCGTTGCTGCGGCTGTGCAGGTCGGGCACGGGCCCGAAGGCGCCCCACCCTGCGTAGTCGGTGCGCACCACGGCATAGCCCTGCTGCACCCAGGCGTTGAGGTAGGCATCGCGCTCGCGGTTCACGACCAGCGAGGGCGCGCACTGCGGCGCGAGCCCGGTCGAGCCGTTGGCCCAGGCGATCACCGGATAGCCGCCGGCGGGCGCGGGCGTACGCGGCAGCGCCACCTGGCCGACGACCACCGCGTTCGCGCCGTCGAAGGTGGTGGACGCGTACGACATGACCCAGTTGCGCCCTGCGTCGGGCAGGCCGTGCAGCTTGTCAGGGCTGGCCAGCAGCAGCTGGCCGGGCGCGGGCGGCGCGGTCGGCGACATGCCGGCGCAGCCGGCCACGAGCAGCGATCCGAGGGCCAGCGCTGCGAGGCGCCGCACCTGCGGCCAGACGGGGGTTGCGCGCATGCCGGCCCTCCCGCGTCAGAACATGTGCCGCATGCCGAACTCGACGCCGCTGGAGGCGCGGTTGGGCATGGTGATGGCGCCGGCCAGGGCCTGCGTCGCGCCGTTCTTGTTGCTGATGCGCGCGATGGTGCCGTACACCGCCGTGCGCTTGGACAGGTTGTGCACGTAGCCGATGGCCAGCTTCGACGACGTGGGCTCGCGCACCGCGTTGGCGGGCTCCAGCTTGTAGCGCGCGTACGAGGCCTTGATCTCGCCCGGTCCGATGGGCAGCTGGAAGCCGACCAGCACGCCCTTGGCATCGGTGCTGCCCTTCGATTCCTTGTACAGCTCGCTCGTGAGCTTGAGGTTCATGAGCGCCGCATCGAAGGTGTAGGACGCGCCCAGGTTGGTCACGCGCAGGTCGCCGGCGGCGTAGCGCGTGCGGCCGGTGGCCAGCGCCACGTTGAGGCCGCCGCTCTGGTAGCCGAAGCGCGCGCCGGTGTGCTGGCCGTCGCGCTTGTTCGACACCTGGGTGCCGGGCAGCACCGAGGTCGAATCGTTCTCGCCCATCGCGTACATCACCTGGCCGTAGAAACCGCCCAGGTTGGCCGGCAGGAAGTAGCCGATGCTGTTCGAGGCGCGCGTGCCGGTGGGTGCCACCAGGCCGCCCAGGCCCGAGAAGTAGATCTGGTTGGCGCCGATGCCGCCGCCGGTGCCGAAGGGGTCGAAGATCGCGGTGTTCCAGAAGGCGGGCACGTAGTCGCGGCCCAGGCGCACTTCACCGAAGGGGCCGGCCAGGCTCACGGTCGAGCGGCGGTTGAAGCTCAGCACGCCGGGCGTGCCGTTGCCGCTGGCCTGGTTGTTCGAGTTCGACGGAAAGCCCGTGCCGCTGTCGTTCTGCAGGCCCATCTCGAGCCAGAAGTTGGCCGAGTAACCGCCGCCGAGGTCTTCCGTGCCGCGAAAACCGAGGCGGCTGAACATGTTGCCGCTGTTGCCCAGCTGCGTCTTGTGGGCCGATCCGTTGCCGCTGCCGCGCGTGTAGACCACGGAGGCATCGACGACGCCGAACAGCGTCACGGAAGATTGGGCCAGCGCTCCGCCAGCCGCGGTGGCCGCAGCCATCGCGATCAAGTACTTTTTCATTGAATGTCTCGGTTGGTTTTCTTCTCGGCCGTCTTGTCGGTTGTGGCCTTGTTGCTCAGATATCCAGCACCAGCCGCTCGCCTTTGCAGCGAGAGACGCAGATCATCATGGTCTTGTTGGACGCACGTTCGATCTTGGTGAGGATGCCGTCGTGGTGATCGACTTCGCCCTCGAGCACCGCCGTTTCGCAGGCGCCGCAGACGCCTTCCTTGCAGCTGTGGTCGGGGTTGAGGCCAGCGTCGATCAGGCTGTCGAGAATCGACTTGCCCGGAGGCACCTCGACGCTCTTGCCGCTCTTTGCGCACTGCACCACGCAGGTCTGCGTGGCGCTGGGCGCCTCCACATGCACGGCGGCGAAGCGTTCGATGTGGGCGTTGGCGTAGCCCAGTTGCTCGCAGCTCTTTTCGAAGGCGTCGAGCATCGGCGTGGGGCCGCAGCAGTAGTAGTGGCTGGTGACGCCCTTGCCGGCCAGCATCGATGCGAGGTCGGGCGGCGCGCCCTTCTCGTCGTCGAAGTGCCAGGTGAGCTGCACCGATTTCTCGGTGGCCAGCGCCTCGATGGCGTCGCAGAAGGCGGCTTCCTTGCGGGTGCGCGCGCAGTACACGAACTCCACCGGCTTGCCGATGGCGATGAGCCGCTGCAGCATGCACCAGATGGGCGTCACGCCGATGCCGCCGGCCACCAGCACCGAGCGTTCGGCGCCCTCTTCCAGCTTGAAGTTGTTGCGCGGCGCCGAGATGGGCAGCGTCATGCCCACGCGCAGCTGCTGGTGCACGTAGCGCGAGCCGCCGCGGCTCTTGCGGTCGTTGAGCACGCCCACCACGTAGCGCTGGCGGTCGCTCGAGGGGTTGCACAGCGAGTAGCTGCGCACCAGCCCGTTGGGCAGGTGCAGGTCGATGTGGGAGCCGGCCTCGAAGGCGGGAAAGTCCACCGCCGGCGTGGCCGGCCGGAACTCGACGCTGACGATGCCGTCGGCCTCGTAGCGCATGGTGTGCACGAGGGCGTTCAGCGTGGGAGAAGACATGGCGATGCTCGCTTGCTTTCAGTTCAGGCCGTGGCGGCCTCGGCTTGCGCCAGTTGCGCCTGCGCGAGGTTGCGCATGTGGCGGCGCAGGCGGACGATGCCCAGGTCGTGCTGGTACAGGTTCTCGTGCTGGTTGGCGTCGGCTTCCATCTCTTCGAGCATCACGCGGTCTTGTTCCAGCACGTGCCAGTGGCGCGCCTCGAGGCGGTTCTTGTAGAGGAAGCGCCAGGTGTCGCGCTCCCAGCCCGGCGCCAGCTTGCGCGCGCGCCAGAAGAAGGTGGCGGTCATGCCGTTGGCCATGGGCGAGAAGGCGCCGATGATGATGAAGTTGCCGCCGGGGCCGCCGGTCTTCGGGTACGGGATCTCCAGACGCATCCAGTGGATGCCGGTGTCGGCCCACTCGGTCCAGTCGAAGTTGACGTTGCGCTGGCCTTCCTTCTCGAACACGAAGCCGATGTCGGTCGGGCGCACGCCGAACTTGGCGCTGGAGTCGCCTTCGGCCATCGAGTGCGACTGCTTGTGCAGGTAGGTGCCGTGCATCGGGTCCATCACGTTGTCCAGCACGTAGCGGTAGTCGCCCTTCCACTCCGTGTAGCACAGGAAGTTCGAGTACTCGGCCTCGTCGGTCAGCTGCTCGGGCAGCACCAGCGGCGGCGGCACGTCGACCGGCTCCTTCGAGTTGTAGAGGAACACGGCGCCCGCGCGCTCCTGCACATGGAAGTGGCGCGTGGCGCGCGAGCCTTCGAGCTTGCAGCCCGGGCTGCCGGGCACGCGCGTGACCACGCCGTCGTGGCGCACTTCGACGCCGTGGTACGGGCACGAGAGCCGGTCGCCCAGCACCACGCCCTGCGACAGCGGCGCGCCGCGGTGCGGGCAGCGGTCTTCCAGCGCATGCAGCACGCCTTCGCCGTCGCGCCACAGCGCAATCTTGCGGCCGAGGCGGCGCAGGGAGATGGGGTTCTCCTTGATGAAGTGCGAAGGGCAGATCGGGTACCAGAGGTCCTTCAGGCCGATCTCGAGCAGGTGGTCGACCGGATCGGCAGGGGCCGGTGCGACGGGATGGATGGCGATGGTCATGATGGTTCTCCTCAGGCGGCCAGCGTGGCCATTTCCTTGCGGTACAGCGCCTCGGTCCATGCGAGGCCGCCCGGCGTGGCCAGGCCGCTGTCGTTCAGGCGTTGCACCAGGCCCGGCAGGTCGTGGATGCCGTCGGCGTAGGCGCGTTCGATCACGTCGCCCAGCAGGTCTTCGTAGGTGGTCGCGGGGCGCTGGCGCGCCTGGTGCGGTTGGAGAAAGCGGTCTTGTTGCATCGTGAGCCTCCGTAAGCGAGGGGAAAAATTTCAGACGGCAGCGGCAGCAGCGCCTTGCGCCGGCACGCCCAGCGGCACGGCCCAGGCGTCGTAGGCGTACACCCAGTCGGCGTTGCCGCCTTCGCGCAGCCAGTTGTTGCCGCGCGAGCCGAGCTGCACCTGGCTGGCGCGCTCGATACGCGCGGTCTGGTAGGCCTGCAGCGCAGCGGGAATACCGGCCATGGCCACGCCGTCGAGGTGGCGCGACAGCACCACGGCGTCTTCGATCGCCATGCCGGCGCCCTGCGCCATGAAGGGCAGCATCGGGTGCGCGGCATCGCCCAGCAGCGCCATGCGGCCCTGCGCCCAGGCGGGCATGGGGTCGCGCTCGTACAGCGCGGTCTTGAGCACCGTGTCGCAGGCGTCGAGCAGCGCGCGCGCCTCGGGGTGGTAGGCCACGTACTGCTCGCGCAGCTCGTCGACGCTGCCCGGCGCGGTCCACGACTCGAGGTGCCAGGTGTCCTGCGGCGTGGTGGCGAAGATGAAGATGTCCTTGCCGCGGTTCAGCGGGAAGGTGACGATCTGGCTCTGCGGGTTCGGACCCCACCACTTGGTGAAGGCGCCCAGGTTGGGCACGCCGGCCACGCGCTCGGCGGGCACCACGGCGCGGTAGGCGACGATGCCCGTGAAGCGCGGGCTCTCGGCGCCGAACATCGCGGTGCGCACGCCCGAGTGGATGCCGTCGGCGCCGATGAGCGCACCCACGCGGGCGCTGGTGCCGTCGCTGAACGACAGGGTCACACCGTTGTCGTCGGCCGCGATGGTCTCGGCGCGCTTGCCCAGCGCCACGCGCTCGGCCGGGAACATGTCGGCCAGCGCGGCCAGCAGGTCGGCGCGATGGATGGTGAGCTGCGGCGCGCCGTAGCGCTGTTCGGCCGAGTCGGCCATTTCGAGGCGCGAGGTTTCTTCGCCGCTGTCGTAGGTGCGGCTGATGCGATGCGACGGGCGTGCCGCCGTCACGCGGGCGGCGTCGCCCACGCCCAGGCCGTCGAGTGCGCGCACGGCGTTCGGTGTGAGGTTGATGTCGGCGCCGACGCGGGCGAACTGTTTCGCCTGCTCGAACACGACCACGTCGTGCCCCGCGCGGCGCAGTGCGATGGCGGCGACCAGGCCGCCGATACCGGCACCGACGATGCCGATGGTGGATTCACTTGTCTGCATGGTCTCTGTCTCTCTTTGTTCTTGGGGGTGGCTCACTCGGCCACGATGTTGCGGGCCTTGATGATCCGGGCCCAGACGGCCGTCTCATCGCGGATGTGGGCGGCAAACTCGGCGGGCTTCATGGCCGCGTCGGTCATGCCCTGCGCCTTCAGGCGCTCGCGCACGTCGGGCTGGGCCAGCATCTCGGCCGCGTCCTTGGCGAGCTGCTCGACCACCGCGGGCGGCGTGCCCTTGGGGGCCAGCAGGCCGTACCACGAGGTCACGGCGACGCCCTGGATGCCCTGCTCCGCCAGCGTGGGGATGTCGGGCGCGGCGGCGCTACGCTTGGCTTCGGTCACGCCCAGCGCGACGAGCTTGCCGTTCTTGATGAAGGGCATGGTCGCGGGCAGGTTGCTGAACATCAGCGGCACCGAGCCACCGAGCACGTCGTTGAGCGCGGGCGCCGTGCCCTTGTAGGGCACGTGCAGCAGGTCGATGCCGGCCTGCTGCTTGAACAGCTCGCCCGCCAGGTGCAGGCCGCTGCCCACGCCGGGCGAGGCGTACGACAGCGTGTTGGGCTTGGCCTTGGCCATGGCCACCAGCTCCTTCGCGCTCTTGATGCCCGAGGCCGGCGACGCCACCAGCACGTTGGGCGCCTTGGCGAGCATGGTGACGGGCACGAAGTCCTTCTCGATGTTGAACGGGAAGTTCGGCATCAGCGTCGGGTTGATCGTGAGGTTGCCGGCCGGCACCACGAGCAGCGTGTGGCCGTCGCCCTTGGCGCGCTTGACCTTGTCGATGCCGATGTTGCCCGCCGCGCCCACCATGTTCTCGACCACGGCCGCCTGGCCGTAGCGCTTGGCCAGGCCGTCCGACAGGATGCGGGCCAGCGTGTCGACCGGGCCGCCGGGCGGGAACGGCGAGACGATGGTGAAGCGGTCGCTCGACAGCTGCTTGTGCACGTCGCTCTGTGCGTGCGCGGGCAAGGCGATGGCCAGCGCCGCAGCGGCCAGCAGGGAGAAAGAAAAACGTCGTTGCATGAGGGTCACCGGATTCATTTCTTCTCGGTCAGGAAAGCACCTTTCGGGCCTTCCGCGTTCTTCTGGCGACGCGTGTGGCCATCGAGGCCGCCATCGACCGCCCATTCGGCGAACACGGTCGGGCCGGGTTCGAACTCGCGCGGCTGCCAGTCGGCCGTGAGCTGGTCTTCGTCGGCGTAGTACTCGATGAGGCCGCCGGCCGGGTTCTTGAAGTACCAGAAGTACGCCGACGACACCGGGTGGCGGCCCGGGCCCAGCTGCGTGTCCCAGCCGCAGCGCGAGAAATGCAGGCCGCCGCCGAACACCTCGTGGATGTCGCGCACGGTGAAGGCCACGTGGTTGAGCCCGCGCTTGCCCGACGGGATCTGCAGCAGGAACAGGTCGTGGTGGCCGCCCTCGGGCGCGCAGCGCATGAAGGCGCCGCGGTTCGGATAGCCGTCGGACGACACGAAGCCGAAGCGCTGCGCATAAAACGCGCTCGTGCCCTTCACGTCGCTCACGAAGAACACGACGTGGCCGACCTCGATCGGCGTGGCGCGTTCGTAGATCGGCGCGGGCTGGTTCACGCGCGGCTTGGCGTTCCAGGTGTTCATGGCGCCGCAATCGACCTCGACCGCGCGCTTGCGGCTGACCTGCAGGCGCACGGCCAGGCCGTTGGGGTCGGTGCAGCCGATGCGGCGTGCGCCGTCGACCGTTGTGTCGGTGAAGGCCGGGTCTTGCGCGATGGCGGCGGCGTAGCGGTCCAGGTCGGCGTCGCTTTCCACGCCCCACACCACTTCGCGCAGCGTCGGGCCCTCTTCCATCGCGGGCGGCAGGCCGGGCTTGTCCCACGCCGCAACGACCACCTTGCAGCCGTTGAGGCACTCGAAGACGAGTTCGTCGGCGGCTTCGGACGTGAGTGAAAGGCCCCAGTCCTGGAAGAACTGGCGGCAGGCGGGCAGGTCGTCCGCGCCGTAGGTGATCTGGTCGATGCCAAGTACGCTCATCGTGTGCTCCTGTTCAGTTCGCCCACGGGAGCGGTTGTTCATTGGTGCCCCAGTACATGCTCTTCTGTTCCATGTACTGGAAGATGCCTTCGCGGCCCTTCTCGCGGCCCAGGCCGCTGTCGCGCCAGCCGCCGAACGGCGTCGAGACCGAGAACTGCTTGTAGGTGTTGACCCAGACCGTGCCGGCCTGCACCGCGCGGCCCAGCTTCCAGGCGCGCTTGAAGTCGCGGCTCCACACGCCGGCGGCCAATGCGTAGACGCTGTCGTTGGCCTGCGCGATCAGTTCTTCCTCGTTGTCGAAGGGCATCGCGACCAGCACCGGGCCGAAGATTTCTTCCTGGCTGATGCGGGCGTTGTTGGTCAGGCCTTCGAGGATCGTCGGCTGGTAGAAGTAGCCCTTGTCGTAGTCGGCGCCGTGCGGGCGCACGCCGCCCGTGCGGATGCGCCCGCCTTCGGACACGCCCAGGTCCACGTAGCGCTCGATGCCCTCGCGGTGCTTGGCCGTGATGAGCGGCCCCATCTGCGTGCGCTCCGAGGCCGGGTCGCCCACGCGCAGTGCGTTGGCGCCTTCGGCCAGCCGCGTGAGGAACTCGTCGTAGATGCCGCGCGCCACGAACAGGCGCGAGCCCGCGATGCACGACTCGCCCGACGAACTGAAGATGCCGTAGAGCACACCGTTCACCGCATGGTCGAGGTCGGCGTCGTCGAGCACCATGGTGGGCGACTTGCCGCCGAGCTCGAGCGACACCGGCATCATCTTGTCGGCCGCGATGTGGGCGATGTGCTTGCCGGTGGTGGTGCCGCCGGTGAACGACACGCGCTTGACCAGCGGGTGCTTGGTGATCGCGTCGCCGATCACCGAGCCCTTGCCCGGCAGCACGCTCACGATGCCCTTGGGCACGCCGGCCAGCTCGCAGATGCGCGCCAGCTCCAGCGCCATGAGCGGCGTGACTTCGGCGGGCTTCACGACCACCGCGTTGCCGGCCGCCAGCGCGGGCGCCAGCTTCTGGGCTTCGCTGGCAATCGGCGAGTTCCACGGCGTGATGGCCGCGACCACGCCCATGGGCTCGTGCACGCTCATCGTGACGAAGGCGCCGCGCGAGGGCGTGATGGTTTCTTCGAGCGTCTCGAGCGCGGCGGCGAAGAACTGGAAGGTGCCCGCGGCGCTGGCCACGAGGTTGCGGGTTTCGCTGATCGGCTTGCCGTTGTCCAGGCGCTGCTTCTGCGCCAGCGACTCGCCCTCTTCGCGGATCAGCTGCGCCACGCGGTGCAGCACGGCGGCGCGCTCGTGCGGCAGGCGCTGGGCCCAGCCGCTGGTGCGAAAGGCGTGGTCGGCGCGCGTGATGGCTTCTTCGACATCGGCCAGGCTCGCGGCCTTCAGGCGCGCGATGGGCTCGCCGGTGGCCGGGTACAGGCTTTCGTAGACGTCGCCGCCGCCCAGGCGCCATTCGCCGGCGATGCAGATCGGAAGGAGTTCGGTGGAGATCATGGGGTGACTCGGAAGGTCAGATGGCAAGCGGCGCGACGCGGTTGCGCAGCGCGCGCACGGCGCTGTACACGGTCAGGGCCGAGGTCTTGGGGTTGGCCGCGAGCGGCTTGTTGCGCATGGTCAGCGCGAAGCTGCCGAAGGCGCCTTCGGCTTCGACGGTGTGCACGTTCTCGGTGGTGGCCGGGTCGGCAATGAGGCGCACCAGCGTCTGGTCCAGGCCCAGGCCCGCGAGCGAGACGGTGGCCGCCACGTTGGCGTTCTTCGGATAGAGCAAGGCCGCTTCGCGCGCGCTGCCTTCGAAGATGATGGTTTCGTGCGCCAGCGTGTCCAGGTTGCGGCCCTGCTCGGCCGGCGTGCCTTTCCAGGCCTGCGGCGGCTTGCGCCCCGTGTAGCGCACGCTGTCCAGGCCGCCGATGCGGGCCGCGGCCAGCGCGTCGATGCCGCCGATGGCGCCGGGAATCAGCTGCACCTGCGTGCGGCCGGCGACGGCGGCGGCTTCGAGCTTCTCGGCGAAGCCCGTGGCCGACAGCGCGCCCACCGACGCCACCACGCAAGGCGTGCCGCGCGCCAGCGCGGGCAGCACGTGCTCCTCGATGGCGGCATGGCCGGCGGTCTCGACCACGAGGTCGATGCCGTCGGCGGGCACGGCGCTGCCCACCTGCGCGTCGGGCGCGACCTTCTGTGCGGCGGCAATGCCTTCGGCCGGCACGACGATGGCCACCACCTTCAGGGCGAGATCGCCGCGCAGCAGTTCGAGCACCGAGGTGCCGATGGCTCCGCAGCCGACGAGTGCGATGCGCGTGATGGCAGTGGTCATGCGTGGGGCTCCGCGTTCGCTCACTTGGCCGCGCCGAGCGCGGGAATCTGCGTGACCGTGTTGGTCGGCGGGCCGGCGAAGCTGGTCTTGAAACCGCCGATCGACAGCATGTCGATCTCCAGCAGGAACGGGCCGTCGGCGGCGAGCGCCTGGTCGAGCTGGGCCGGCAGGTCGGCCAGGTCTTTCACGCGGGCGTGCGGCAGCGCGATCGACTTGCACAGCAGGTCGTAGTCGGGCGTGTGCAGCTCGGCGTAGCACTGGCGCCCGCCGTACTGCGCGTCCTGGATGTTCTTGATGACGCCGTAGCTCTTGTCGTTCATGAGCACGATGACCATGGGCGCCTTCTCCTGCACCATGCAGGCCAGCTCGCCCAGGTTCAGGATGAAGCCACCGTCGCCGGCCAGGCAGAAGGTCTTGCGGCCCGAGCCCGTCACCGCCGCGCCGATGGCCGCGCCGATGGCCATGGGCATGCCCTGGCCGATGCCGCCGCCCGTGGCATGCACGCCGGCGCTGGGTTCGAACACGCGCAGCTCGCGGTTGCCCCAGGTGCTGTTGGACACCGTGACGTCGCGCACCCAGTTGAACTTGCGGCCGGCCACCGACTGCAGCTGGCGCACGAGTTCGGCGTACGGGCCGAGGCCGTCGCGCAGCGTGGCAACCGCCTGGTCGTGCGCGGCGCGCAGGTCGACCAGCAGCTGCGGGTCGGCCTGGTACTTCGCGGCTTCGAGGCGATCGGCCAGGCCGTCGAGGGCCAGCGCGGAATCGCCGCAGACAAAGGCCTCGGACGCGTAGCAGCGGCCTTCGGCGGCGGCATCGGCGTCGATGCGGTACAGCGGGCGCGGCAGCTTCAGTTCGTACTTGAGCGTCTCGTTGCCGCGCAGGCGCGAACCGACCACGAGCATCGCGTCGCAGGTCTGGTAGAAGGCCTCGACGGGCTTCTGGATGTTGTAGGCGCCGAGCGAACCGGCGTCGTCCTCGGGCACCGTGCCGCGGCCCTGCGTGGTCGTGACCACGCCGAAGCCCAGCTTCTGCAGGCGCTGGATCGCACTGCGCGCATGGCGGGCACCGCCACCGACCCACAGCAGCGGGCGTTTGGCGGTGGCCAGGCGCGCGGCCAGTGCATCAAGGCCGGGGGCCGAAGGCACGGGACGCTCGATGGGCAGCGGCGACAGGTCGGCCGGCATGGTCGTGAGCGCCGACTGGATGTCGATCGGAATCTCCACGCTCACCGGGCCGGTCGGCGCCGTCATCGCGAGCTGCACCGCGCGCTTGAGCGTGCCCAGCACCGTCTCGACGCTGCGCACGCGCAGCGCGGCCTTCGACACCGCCTTGAGCATGGTGAGCTGGTCGGGCGCCTCGTGGATGTACGACATGCCCTTGTCCAGGTACGGCGTCTCGATCTGGCCGGTGATGTGCAAGAGCGGCGCGCCGGCGGTCAGCGCCTCGACCATGCTGCCCGCGATGTTGCCCGCGGCCGGGCCGGTGCTGGTGATGCACACACCCAGGCTGGCGGTGGAGCGCGCATAGGCGTCGGCCATGTTGCCCGCGCCGGCTTCGCCGCGTGCCGAGATGAAGCGCACCGTGCCGCGCTGCGCGAAGGCATCGAGGATCGGCATGTTGTGGATCGAGATCACGCCGAAGGCTGCCTTGACGCCGCACTGCTCGAGGAACGCGGCGACGACGGCGCCGACCGTGACGGTGTTGTTGGGGTTATGCATGGCGGGAATGGCCTCCGGAGATGTCGATGTGGCTGCCGGTCGTGTACGACGCGAGCGGTGAAGCAAGGAAAAGGATCGCGCGCGCGGCTTCGGTCGGAAGCCCCAGGCGACCCAGCGGGATGTGTTTGGTGGTGGCGAGCTGGCGGCTCCAGGCAGCCCAGTCCTGCGACTTGTCCTCGCGCGCCTCGAAGCGGCGGCGCCACTGGCCCGACTCGACCAGGCCGATCAGGATGCCGTTGACGCGCACGCCCTGCGGCGCGAACTCGGTGGCCATGGAGCGCACGAGGTTCAGCAGGCCCGCGCGCGCGGCCGAGGTGGCGACCATGTGCGGCTCGGGCTGGCGTGCCAGCAGCGAGTTGGCGCAGACGATGGCGGCATCGCCCAGCACCGAGCGCTGCGCCGTGAGCTGCGGCAGGAAGGCGCGCGTCGGGTGGATGACCGAGAAGAACTTCAGGTTCAGCTCTTGCATCCAGGCCGCATCGTCGGTGTCGGCGAAGGTGGAGACACGCCCCTGCCCTGCGTTGTTGACCAGCATCGAGGCCGGGCCGAGCGCGGCCTCGCTGGCGGCGGCGAAGGCGCGCACCGAGGCGGCGTCGAGCACGTCGCAGGTCTGCGCGAACAGCTTGGCGTCGGGGTACTGGGCACGCAGGCCGGCCACGGCGGCATCGAGCCGTTCGGCATTGCGACCGCACAGCGCCACGGCGGCGCCGCAGCCCAGCAGCAGCTCGACGGTGGCCAGGCCGATGCCCGACGACCCGCCCGTGACCACGGCCACGCGGCCGGCCAGTGCGTCGGCGGCGAAGAAAGAGGAGGAAGGGGCGAAGGTCGTCATGGTCGATCGCAAATCAGTCGTCAGGCGCTGCGCAGCGGCACCACCTTGCTGGTGCGCGCGGGCGAGTAATTGAGCAGGCCCGAGATCTCGTCGGCGGTGCCGCGCACGCGCTGCACCATCTCGTCCATGCGGTTCTCGTCGATGTGGCCCGAGGTGATGGTGGCGCCCAGTGCCGCCACGATGTGGCCGCTGTGGTCGCGCACCGGTGCGGCGATGGTCGAGATGTTCGATTCGAAGAAGCCCTCGCCCAGCACATAGCCGCGCTGGCGGTCGGCCTGCACCATGTCGAACAGCTCGTTCACGGTCTTGGGCGTGCTCGGCGAGAAGGTCTCGAGCTTGTCTTCGGGGTACAGCGCGCGCAGCTGCGGCAGCGTGAGGTCTTCGAGCAGGATGCGGCCCAGCACCGTGGCGTGGGCCGGCAGGCGCGTGCCCACCGTGACCGAGCTGGCGAACGGCGTGGCCGGCGCCACCTTGGCGACGTAGACGATCGAACGGCCGTCGCGCACCACCAGGTTGCAGGGCGTGCGCAGCTCGTCGCACAGGCGGTTGAGCAGCGGCGTACCCAGCTGCGTGAGCTCCAGCGAGGCCAGGTATTCGAAGCCCAGGCGCAGCACGGCCAGGCCCAGGCGGTAGTCACGCCCGCCCTCGGCGCGCTCGAGGAAGCCCATGTTCTCCAGCGTGGTGAGCAGGCGGAAGACGGTCGAGCGCGGCAGGTCGAAACGGCGCGCCAGCTCGGGCGCGGAGAGCGTGCGGCTCTCGCGGCTGAACTCGCACAGCACGCGCAGGCCGCGCTCCAGCGCGGGCACGTTGTAGCGGTCTGCGCCCTCTTCCATCACTTCGTTGTCGGTGGCCATCTTGGAATTCCTCTCGGTTGTCTTGTTCGTGTCGGGTCAGCCGGCGAGCGATTCGCGCAGCAAGGCGGCGACGGCCTGCGGTTGTTCCACATAGCCGGCGTGACCCGCATCGTCCACCAATTCGAGGGGCACGCCGCAGCGGCGCGCGACTTCTTCGCAGGCAGCCGGCGGCGTGACGACGTCGAGCGCGCCGCAGGCCACGCGCACGGGCATCGGCGGCGGCAGGTCGGCCAGCAGGTCGGCGTTGCACAGCAGCTCGACGGCCTGGCGGTAGCCGTGGTCGTTCAGGCGCGCCATGTTCCAGCGCACCCACTGGCGGGCGTGTTCGCTGGCACCGTCGGACACGAGCCGGCCCGCGCGCTTGGCGGCCATGCCGGCAATGCCGAGGTCGTCGAGCGTGGCCAGGCGTTCGGCGCGCACCTTGGCACGGGCGTCGATGCGCGCGGCGGCGCCGTAGCCGATGGCGGGGCTCACGAGCACGAGGCGGCGGATGCGCTCACTGGCGCTCGACTCGCTGCGGGCGGCCGACGCGGCGACGATGGCGCCCAGCGAATGGCCGACCAGCACGCAGGAGCGGATCGACAGCGCGTCGAGCATTTCTTCAAGCCGCGCGGCGTAGTCGGCGGCGGTCGGCGCGGCCGAGGCCAGCGGCGTCGAGCGGCCGTAGCCCGGTGCGTCCCAGGCGATGAGGCAGGCCTGCGGCGCCAGCAGCGCCGCGGTGTCGAGCCACGAGGCCGCGCCCGAGCCGATGCCGTGCAGGCACACGATGACGGGGCCCTGCCCGCATTCGCGCACCGACACCACCGCGCCGCCGCCCACCGCGACGTCGCGGGCCGGAAAGCGCGCGTCGAGCCGCGCCAGCTCGGAAGCCGGCAGGGTCTGCGCGGAGATGTCGACGGTGCTCATGGCCTGTTCGCTCGCTGGTTCGCTCAGCGCTTGATCTTGGCCAGCGGGTGGTCGGCGGGGTACGTCGGCGTGACCGGCTTCTTGGCGCCGAGCATCACGCACATCAGCGCGTCTTCGTCGCCGATGTTGATCTCTTCGCGGTACACGCCGGGCGGCACCGAGATCAGGTCGCGGTCGGTCATGATGGTTTCGAAGCGCTCGCCGTCCTTCTCGATCACGACCTTGAGCTTGCCGCGGATCAGGAAGAACACCTCTTCCACGTCGGTGTGAATGTGCGGCGGGCCTTCGTGGCCGGCCGGGATCACCATGGTCGAGAAGGTGAAGTGCTCCGAGGGCACGGTGTTGGTGTCGGCCGCGACACCGGTGCCGCCGGTGCCCACGTAGCGCATCTGCGCGCGGCGGAACTTGGGGTCGAAGTCGGCCTGGAACTTCAGCGCGTCCCAGTCGTACTTGCGGGTTTCGTAGCGGGCGATGCGGGTGTTCATCCACTCGGCCAGGCTGCTGCCCTCGGGCTGCGCCAGGGTGTTGTTGATCTTCTGCTGTTCGGACAAATCGCTCATGGGTCTACTCCTTGGTCGGGAAATTCGGTCGGTGGTGACGGGTTCAGTGCATCGCGAAGCCGCCGTTGACGGCAAGCAGCTGGCCGGTGACGAAGCGCGCCAGGCCGGACAGCAGGAACACGGTCGCGCCGCAGACGTCGGCCGCCTGCTGTTCGCGCGGGATGGCGCGGCCTTCGAGATACTTCTGATGGCGCGCCATCGGCACGTACTCGGTGGCCTCGACCAGCGTGAGGCCGGGCGCCACGGCGTTCACCGTGATGTTGTCGCCGCCCCACTCGCGCGCCAGCGAGCGCGTCATGGAAATGACGGCGCCCTTGCTCGAGGCATAGGCCAGCAGGTTGGGCGCGCCCCACAGCGCCGTGTCCGACGCGAGGTTGACGATGGCGCCACGGCCGCTGGCCGCCAGCGCGGGGCGGCAGGCGCGGCCCATGAGCCAGCTGCCGCGCACGTTGACGTTCATCACACGGTCCCACATGTCGATCTCGAGCTGGTGCGCGTCGCGCCCGCCCGAATTGGTGATGGCGGCGTTGTTGACGAGGCCGTCGAGCCCGCCGAGCAGGCGCACCGCCTCGGCGGCGCCCGCCTCGATGGAGGCCGGGTCCGACAGGTCGATCGCCAGCGCGTGCGCCGTGCGGCCGGCCTCGCGCAGCGCCTGGGCCTCGGTCTCGGCCAGCTCGCCGAGGATGTCGGCCAGCACCACGCTCGCGCCCGCCGCGGCCACGCACTGCGCGAACGCCAGGCCCAGGCCGCGCGCACCGCCGGTCACGAGCACGCGGCGGCCGGCCAGCAGGTTGGCGGGCATCTCGGCCAGCAGCGACTGCAGGCTGGAGGGATCGGCGATGGCTTTGAGGTCGGTCATGGCGGGCGTCTCAGTGAAGTTCAGTCGGCCTGGATGCCGAGTTCCTTGATGACCTTGCCGAAGCGCGCGAAGTCGGCGGCGTTGGTCTTGGCCAGCACGTCGGCGTCGCCGCCCACGGGCGTGGTGCCCAGCACGGCCATGCGCGCGACGATCTCGGGCATCTTCAGGATCTCGTTGAAGTGGCCGTTGAGCGTCTTCACGATCTCGGGCGGCAGGTTGCGCGGGCCCCACAGGCCGTTCCAGGCGGTGAGCTCGACGTCCTTGTAGCCCAGCTCGGCAAAGGTCGGCACCTTGGGCGCGAGCGGCGAGCGCTCGCGCGAGGCCACCGCCAGCGGGACCATCTTGCCGTTGGGCATGTAGGGCGCCACCGGGCCGAGCGTGATGAAGGTCACCGGCACGTGGCCGCCGAGCACGTCGTTGACGGCGGGCGCCACGCCCTTGTAGGGCACGTGCGCCAGGCTGGTGCCCGAGGCGCGGGCGAACATTTCGCCCAGGATGTGCATCGGCGAACCGCTGCCCGGGCTGGCGTAGCTCAGCGACTTGCCGCCCTTGGCCGCGGCCACCGCGTCCTTCAGGCCGGTGTAGCCCTTGGCCCCGCTGGCCACGAGGAAGAGCGGCAGATTGCCGGTCTGCACGATCGGCGTGAAGCCGTTGAGCACGTCGTAGCCCGAGGTGCTGCCGGTCTTGAGCACCAGCTGCGCGATCGAGAAGGTGCTGGGCGCGAGCAGCAGCGTGTAGCCGTCGGGCGCGGCCTTGGACACGTAGGCGCTGCCGATGATGCCGCTGGCACCGGGCCGGTTGTCGACCACCACGGGCTGGCCGACGCGGGCCGAGAGCTTTTCGGCGTACAGGCGCGCCAGGGCGTCGGTGTCGCCACCCGCCGGATAGGCAACGACCAGCGTGATCGGCTTGCTGGGGTAGGTGTCTGCCCAGGCGAGTCCGGAAGCGCAAGCGGCGGCCAGGGAGACGGCAGCGGCGATGGCGAGGCGGCGAGTGTGTGTCATCGAGGGTCCGTGGAATCGGTGGTTTGTTTCACTAAAGAAACAACGATTTATTAATGGAACACCGCGAGAATACCGACGAAGACAACTTCATGACTAGGTAAAAACCCTAGTTGAGGTGACACCGGGGTGCGTGGCCCACGAAAAAGGGCGGCCGTTTCGGGCCGCCCTTCGAGGGGGAAAGCGTGGAGCGGCTACCCGCCGTAGCGCGCCACGGTCAGGCCTTCCATCTCGATTTCGGGCGCCCTGCCCGCGACCAGGTCGGCCATCACGCGGCCGGTGCCGGCCGCCATGGTCCAGCCGAGCGTGCCGTGGCCGGTGCTCAGCAGCAGGTTGGGCACGCGGGTGGCGCCGATCACCGGCGTGCCGTCGGGCGTCATGGGGCGCAGGCCGGTCCAGAAGGACGCGTCGCGCACCGGGCCGCCGCGCGGGAACAGGTCGGTCACGACGTGCTCGAGCGTGTCGCGCCGCCGCGCGTCGAGCGCCAGGTCGAAGCCCGAGAGCTGCGCCGTGCCGCCCACGCGGATGCGATCGCCCAGGCGCGTGACGGCGACCTTGAAGGTCTCGTCCATCACGGTGGATTCGGGCGCGCCGCTCGCGTCGGTGATGGGCACCGTGATCGAGAAGCCCTTGACCGGGTACACCGGCAGGTCGATGCCCAAGGGCCGCACCAGCGCGGGCGAGTAGCTGCCGAGCGCGACCACGTAGCGGTCGGCGGTGAAGGGGCCCTGGTCGGTGCGTACCGCGGTCACGCCCTTGCCCGCTTCGTGTTCGAGGGCCTGGATGTTCACGCCGAATCTGAATTGCACGCCCTCGGCTTCGGCCAGCTTGGCGAGTGCCTGCGTGAACTTGAAGCAGTCGCCGGTCTCGTCGCCCGGCAGGCGCAGGCCGCCGACGAACTTGTCCTTCACGGCGCCGAGCGCGGGTTCATGCAACACGCAGCCGTCGCGGTCGAGCACCTGGTAGGGCACGCCCGACGCCTTCAGCACCTCGACGTCCCTCGCGGTGCCGTCGAGCTGTGCCTGCGTGCGAAAGAGCTGCAACGTGCCCTGCATGCGCTCGTCGTAGCGGATGCCGGTGTCGGCGCGCAGCGCCTTCAGGCAGTCGCGGCTGTATTCGGCCAGCCGCACCATGCGGCCCTTGTTGAGTTCGTAGCGCGCCTGCGTGCAGTTGCGCAGCATCGACAGGCCCCAGCGCCACATGGCCGGATCGAGCATCGGCTTGATGACCAGCGGACTGTGCTGCATGAGCATCCACTTGATCGCCTTGACCGGCACGCCGGGCCCGGCCCACGGCGCCGAATAGCCGGGCGACACCTCGCCCGCGTTGCCGAAGCTGGTTTCGAGCGCGGGCGCCGGCTGGCGCTCCAGCACCGTCACCGCGTGCCCGGCGCGCGCCAGGTAGTACGCCACCGAGGTGCCGATGACACCGCTGCCGAGAATCAGGACCTGCATGACAACCCCTCCCTCTTGAAAGCCGCCATGGGCCTGAGAGTACAGGGTCGGCGCTTACAGGCCCAGCGAGTCCTGCAGTTCGCGCGCCGTCCAGCGCTTCGGTTGTTGCGGCCAGGCCTCGAGCAGCGCGACCATGCGCGCGTTGCGCGGTGCGCTCAGGCCGTGCTCCTGCGCGAGCCGCACCACCTCGCCGCTCAGTGCGTCGATCTCGGTGCGACGGCCCAATGCGAGGTCGTCGGCCATGCTGGAGCGCGCCTTGGCGTCGATGCGCAGCATGCGCGCCGCGACGATGCGAAACAGCCAGTCGGGCAACCGCAGCAGTCCGGGCAAGCGCCGCGCCGGCACGGCCGCCACCTGCGCGGGCACGATGCCGCCGGTGCGCAGCACGCCCAGCGTTTCGTCGATCAGCGCCGCGAAGCAGCGGCGGTAGCCGCGCTGCATGAGCTCGTCGCGCAGCGGCAGGCCCGACAGTGCGTTGACCGGGTTGTTGAGGTTGAGCAGCAGCTTGCCCCACTGCACCGGCAGCAGGTCGGCATGCAGGTCGAGCGGCACGCCGGCTCGCTCGAACACGGGCAGCCAGTCACGCAGCGCGGGGTCGTCTTCCGCGGCCAGCCGGCCGGGCGTGCCGCGGTGGAAGGCGCCGTCGTCGATCTCGGCCACGTTGTACGGCACCATGCCGGCGCGGATGTTGAGCGACGGGCCGGCCTGCCCCGCGGCGGCGCAGTTCGAGATGCCGTTCTGCAGCGAGACGACCGTGGTGCCGGCCGGCAAGGCAAAGGCCAGCTCGCGCGCCGCCTCGGCCGTGGCGCCGCTCTTCACGCACAGCAGCACCAGCGCGGGCCGAGCGCCCACCGGCACCTGCTCGCACAGGCGCAGCGTGGGCGCCGCGAGCTTGTGTCTGGCGCCGTCGAGGTCGGTGAGCGTGAGGCCGTGGCGCGCGAGCTTGTCGAGCACACGGGGACGGCCGACGAAGGTGACGGGCACGCCCGCCGCCGCGAGGCTGCCGCCGATGAAACAGCCGATGGTGCCCGCCCCCATCACGAGCACTTCACCGGGGATCGCGTCGGACATGAAGTGCTGTGTGGGTGGTGAGCGGAAAGGACCTCAGGTCCGTTGGGCGACCCAGGCCTGCACCGATTGCAGCGCGGCCGGCAGGCCCGCGGCGTCGGTGCCGCCGGCCATGGCCATGTCGGGCTTGCCGCCGCCCTTGCCACCGACCTGCTGGGCCACGAAGTTGACCAGCTCGCCGGCCTTGACCTTGGCGATGCTGTCGGCCGTGACACCGGCGGCGATCTGCACCTTGTCGCCGTCGACGGCAGCCAGCACGATGGCGGCGGTCTTCAGCTTGTCCTTGAGCTTGTCCATGGTGTCGCGCAGCGTCTTGGCGTCGGCGCCGTCGAGCTTGGCCGCGAGCACCTTGATGCCGTTGACATCCACCGCCTGCGCGATGAGTTCGTCGCCCTTGGACGATGCGAGCTTGCCCTTGAGCGCGCCCACTTCGCGTTCGAGCGTCTTGACCTGCTCGAGCACCTGCGAGAGGCGGCCCTGCAGCTCGGCGGCCGGCGACTTGAGCGTGGCGGCCACGCTGTGCACGGTCGATTCGAGGTCCTGCAGGTACGACAGCGCGTTGGCGCCGGTGACGGCCTCGATGCGGCGCACGCCGGCGGCCACGCCGCCTTCGCTCACGATCTTGAACAGGCCGATGTCGCCCGTGCGGCCCACGTGGGTGCCGCCGCACAGTTCGCGGCTGGTGCCGATGTCGAGCACGCGCACGGTCTCGCCGTACTTCTCGCCGAACAGCATCATGGCGCCGGTCTTCTGGGCCGATTCGAGGTCCATCACGCGGGCCTGCGTGGGCGCGTTGTCCAGGATCTCGGCGTTGACGCGCTTCTCGATCTCGAGGATCTGCTCGCGCGTGACGGGGGCGTTGTGCGCGAAGTCGAAGCGCGTCTTGTCGGCGTCGACCAGCGAGCCCTTCTGCTGCACGTGGTCGCCGAGCACTTCGCGCAGGGCCTTGTGCATCAGGTGGGTGACCGAGTGGTTGCGCATGGTGGCGGCGCGGCGCGCGGTGTCGACCGCGGCCTTGACTGCATCGCCGACCTTCAGCGTGCCTTGCGTTTGCGTGCCGTGGTGGCCGAACACGTCGGCCTTGATCTTCTGCGTGTCGTCGACACCGAACTGCACGCCTTCGGCCACGAGCACGCCCTGGTCGCCGACCTGGCCGCCGCTTTCCGAATAGAAGGGCGTGGTGTCGAGCACCACGATGCCGCTCTGGCCTTCCTTCAGCGCGTCGACGGCCACGCCTTCAAGGTACAGCGCGACGACCTTGGCGTTTTGTTCGAGGTGGTCGTAGCCGGTGAAGGTGTTGCCCGCGCCGGTGTACTCGACGTTGCGGTCCATCTTGAACTTGCCGGCGGCACGGCCCGCGGCCTTCTGCTTTTCCATCGCGGCATGAAAGCCCGCTTCGTCGACGCTCAGGCCGCGCTCGCGGCACACGTCGGCCGACAGGTCGAGCGGGAAGCCGTAGGTGTCGTGCAGCTTGAAGGCGACGTCGCCCGGCAGCACCTTGGCGTCGCCGGCCAGCGCCGCGTCGAGGATTTCCATGCCGTTGGCCAGCGTTTCGAAGAAGCGTTCTTCTTCGGCCTTCAGCGTATCGATGATGCGCTTCTCGTCGGCCACCAGCTTGGGGTAGGCGTCGCCCATGAGCTTCACGAGGTCGGGCACCAGCTTGTGGAAGAAGGGCTTCTTCTGGCCCAGCTTGTAGCCGTGACGGATGGCGCGGCGCACGATGCGCCGCTGCACGTAGCCGCGGCCTTCGTTCGAGGGAATGACGCCGTCGGCCACCAGGAAGGAGGTGGCGCGGATGTGGTCGGCGATCACGCGCAGCGAGTTGTTCGACAGGTCTTGCGTGCCCGTTTCGCGGCCGGCGGCCTTGATGAGCGCGTCGAAGATGTCGATCTCGTAGTTGCTGTGCACATGCTGCAGGATCGCCGCCAGGCGCTCCAGGCCCATGCCGGTGTCGACGCAGGGTGCCGGCAGTTTCTTGACCGAGCCGTCGGGCTGCATGTCGAACTGCATGAACACGTTGTTCCAGATCTCGATGTAGCGGTCGCCGTCTTCATCGGGCGAGCCGGGCGGGCCGCCGGGGATCTCGGGGCCGTGGTCGTAGAAGATTTCGGAGCACGGGCCGCACGGGCCCGTGTCGGCCATCATCCAGAAGTTGTCGGACATGTAGCGGCCGCCCTTGTTGTCGCCGATGCGCACGACGCGCTCGGGCGGCAGGCCGATTTCCTTGGTCCAGATGTCGTAGGCCTCGTCGTCCTCGATGTAGACGGTGGCCCAGAGTTTTTCGGCCGGCAGCTTGTAGACCTGGGTCAGCAGCTCGAAGGCCCACTTCAGCGAGTCGCGCTTGAAGTAGTCGCCGAAGCTCCAGTTGCCCAGCATCTCGAAGAAGGTGTGGTGGCGCGCGGTGTAGCCCACGTTCTCGAGGTCGTTGTGCTTGCCTCCGGCACGCAGGCAGGCCTGCACCGAGGCGGCGCGCACGTAGGGGCGCTTGTCTTCGCCGAGGAACACGTCCTTGAACTGGACCATGCCCGAGTTCGTGAACATGAGCGTCGGGTCGTTGCCCGGCACCAGCGAGCTCGAAGGCACCACCGTGTGGCCCTTGGAGGCGAAGAAATCGAGAAAGGTCTTGCGGATGTCCGCGACCGTGAATGTGGGCTGGCTCATCTTTGGATTTCGTCTGCTGTCGGGGGCGGCCTGGCGATGGCGACCCTGCGTCGAAACCACTGCGTTGAACCGGCCTAACTGCTTGATTTGCTTGAACAATCGATTATAGGTTTGCGCATGGTGCCCGGGCCCGCCGCGGGCCTTGCGCACGCGCGATCCGGGAGCCGGGGCTAATATGGACGGCTGAAGCGGTGCGCGCCCTCCCCGGCTGCAGCCTGTTTCTTCCCTGTTTTCATCGGCAACATGAATCAAGGAGCACGCATGGCGGGTCAGGCGTCGGAACACTGGAAGATCGAAGACCTCGATTTCTCCCGCATCGCACGCGAGCAGGTGCGCACGGACGAGAACCTCTTCTACCTGGTGGCGTCGGCCTCCTTCATCGAGAGCGGCTCCGACCTGTACACGCAGAACCTGGTCGATTTCTTCCGGGGCGACGACGAGGTCACCGAGTGGCTGTCGAACCACTGGGAGCAGGAAGAGCTGCAGCACGGCCGGGCCCTGCGCGCCTACGTGGACCACGTCTGGCCCGAATTTCCCTGGGAAACCGCCTACCGCGGCTTCCTCGACGAGTACGCCACGTATTGCAAGGTCGAGCTGCTGGCCCCGACCCGCGCCCTGGAAATGACGGCCCGCTGCGTGGTCGAGACCGGCACCGCCACCTACTACCGGGCCATGGCCCGCAGCACCACCGAGCCGGTGCTGCGCGACCTGGCCACGCGCATCGCGACCGACGAGGTCAACCACTACAAGCACTTCTACCGGTTCTTCCGCCGCTACCGCGCGCAGGAGCGGCTGAACCGCTTCCGCGTGATGGGCACCATCGGCCGGCGCACGCTGGAGCTGAAAAGCGAGGACGCCGACTGCGCCGTCCGCCACGTGCTGCAGGCCCGCGCCCCGCACCGCGCCGGCGACGCGGCCTACGTGCAGCAGCTGAGCGCGCACATGAACCGCACCATCCGCACCCACCTGAGCCCCGGCGCCACGCTGAAGATGTTGATGCGGCCGCTGGAGCTGCCGGCGCGGGTGCAGACGGTGATCCAGTACCCGATCCGGCAGTTCATGGAGCATGTCTTCCTGCGCTGACGGGCCCCAAACCCCAGAAAACGCCGGAAAACGCGCAAAAAAAACCCAGCACGATGCTGGGCTGAATCTCTGGATTGCTGTCACGCACAGAGAACCCGCACTTGAAGCGAGTCCGCAAAATTTAGGGCCCGGACCGCCCCCGGCTTGTCGGACAACACCGACAGTTCTGCACGATCGTTCGGACCGAGGGTATCCCCCGAAGCTCGAAAAAGTGCCAAATTCTTCACACTTTTTAACTTGTCCTACGGTTACGACATTTTTCAGCTGACATGCTGGGCGCGCGTCCTCGCCGAGGATGCACTTGCTGTCACGCAACAGGGCCGCAAAAGAAGAGCTCTCTGTTTGCCTTAGAGCGCGCCCCTTCGGGGGCCCCTCGAGATACCCGCTCCGGCGGGTATTTTTTTGCCCGCCACCGGGCCGACCGTCGCCCTACCACATCGCCATGACGGGTTTTCCCAATCCGGTGGGGACAATGTTGTGGAAAACCGTGTGTGCAGCGCGCGAAACCCTTGCCTGGCGGGGCCTGCAACGCGGTGCCTGCGAAAGAGGCAGCGAAGGTAAAAAACCCGGAAAAATATTTTTCCCGCCCGCTTTCCCCTCCGAGACCGGTCCACCGCCGCTCCGAACGGCGCTGAAAGAATTCATCAGACTCCCATCCCGAAGCCCCCGCTAGCATCGAACGACCCGGGCGGCCAGCCTGCGCCGCGCCGGGGACCAAGGGAGCAAAACATCGTGAAGTGGATCGTGGCTGGCTTTGTGGCGCTGGTTTTCTCAGTGCTGTCGTTCAACGCATTCATTGCCAACGACCTGAGCCGCCAGACCCGCGGCAACCGGCTCATCGCCATGCTGACCGACCTGTACGGCTGGCTGATGGGCACCCTGGGCGCCGTGCCGACGGGCGTGCTGTTCGCGGCGTGCGCCGTGGGCATCGTGGTGCTGGCGGTCCGGGACGGCAAGAAGGCGTCCTGAGCCATGCCGGTGACCACGCGCGTGGCCCTGCTCGACCCGCAAGGCACCACCGGACCCCAGCTGCTGCACAGCCTGCCCCGCCTGGGCTACGACACCCTGCGGTTCTCGAGTGCGGGCGACTTCTTTGCGTTGCTGGACAGCGGCCAGCCGATCGACCTGCTGCTCCTGGTGGTCGAGAACGAGCTGGCTTCGCGCAGCCTCTTCGCCGCCTGCCGGGCGCTGAACATCCCGACGCTGCTCATCGTGCGCGACAGGCGCTGGGAGCAGCTCATGCCCTGGCGCGACGCGCCGGGCTGGGACGACTTCATCGAGCTGCACGGCGCCGGCATCGACGACGCCATCAACGAACTGGCCTGGCGCATGCGCACCCTGCTGCTGCGCGCCCGGCAGGCCGCGCAGACCGCCAGCCTCGGCGCGGCGAGCTGGGGCCCCTACCGTTTTCTCGACATGGCCCACACGGTGCTGCTGCACGAGCGGCGCATCCGCCTGCAGCCGCGCCAGTACGCCTTTGCCGTCACGCTGTTCCGCAACGCCGGGCAGGTGATCACGCGCGAGTGGCTGTGGCAGTCGATCTGGGACAAGACCACGCCCTACGAAGGCACGCGCGTGCTGGACGTGTGCGCGGCCAACATCCGCAAGCGCCTGGACCTGTGCGCCGCGAACGGCTACGAGCTGCGCGCGGTCTACAAGCAGGGCTACCGGCTGGTGTCGGTGTTGCCTGGGCGCGAACCCGTCAAGGAGAGGGAGTTCACACGAAGAGGCCGGCCACGCCATGCCGCCCTTGCCGTGAATTGCTGACAGGCCCGGCCCTGCATCGGGCCGGGCCCCGGGCGCGCGTCAGGCGTCCGCCCCCACGCGAATCAGACGCGCCGGCTTCAGCCGGCCGTCCAGCGACGCCAGCCAGGCGCCCAGGTCTTCGTTCGACACGGGCGTCAGCAGCAGCTCGAAAGAACGCTGCGCGCGCACCGCGACCGGCACCGACTCCACGCTCTCCAGCTCCGAGCGGTGCGTGAGGTACAGCAGCGGCAGCATCCAGTCGGCCGCCTGGTGCATCGCGGGCACGCGCGCCACCGTCTTCTGCGCGTCGGCGTGCAGCCCCACGATCACCCCGTCGAAGCGCTGGCCCACCTCCAGCACCTGGATCAGGTCGGCGATGCGCACGAACGGGATGAAGTCGGCCCCCAGCGCCGTCAGCGAGTTGCCGGTGCAGGCGCGCTGCAAGGCGTCGGAATCGACCAGCGCGATCCGGTACCCCGAGGGAGCAGGCGCGTTCATCGTCACTGCTCCCCTGCGATGTCGAGCTCGACGCGCCGGTTGGGCTGCAGGCACTGCAGCAGCGCCGGCGTGCTGCGGCTGCCTTCGCAGTCGGACACCACCGGCTGACGCTTGCCCATGCCCGCGGTGCGGATCAGCTTGCGGTCCAGCCCCTGCTGCACCAGCAGGTCGCGCACGGTGTTGGCGCGCTCCAGCGACAGCGCCTCGTTGTAGGCGTCGCCGCCCAGCCGGTCGGTGTGCCCGGTCACCACGATGTAGTGCAGCGAGCGGAAGTTGTTGCGCAGCTCGACGGCCAGGTGCTCCAGCCGCGTGCGCCCTGCGGGCTGCAGGTCGGTGAGCGAGGCGCCGTCGAAGCGGAACAGGCCGTCTGCATTGAGCGTGACCTTCTGCGGCGGTGCCAGCTTGGTGCTGGCCGGGATCGGCGTGGCCAGCGGCGGTTGCGCGAGCAAGGCGCAGTCGGGGTTCTTCCACCAGCCGCCGGTCATCAGCTCGTTGCCGTTGAAGCGCACCATGTACTGGCAGGTGGTGTAGTCGCTGCCCTTGCCCGTATAGAAGTGGAAGATGTAGTTCCACTCGCGCACGCCCCACAGCCCTTCGCTGAAGTGCGGCCAGCCCAGCAGCTCGCGCAGCTGGTCCTTGCCCATGCCGGGACGCACGCGCTGGAACTTGTCGACGCTGGGGAAGGCGCCCTGCTTCCACTTGGCGCTGCCCAGGTCGGGAAACTCCTCGGGCTTGGGCGGCGCCGGCTTCTCGGCCGCGGCGCGCGCCTGCGCGTCCTTGTCGATGGCGGCGCCGGGCGAGGCGCAGCCTTGAAGGGCCGCAAGCACCGCCGCCAGGGCGACGGCGGACAGGGTTCGATTCATCTGCTTCATTCTTTTTCTCTCCCGCTTCAATTGAAGACCCACTCGGCGCCGACCGTGGCCGCGGCCCCGGCGCGGCTCATGCCCACGCCGCCGGTCACGCTCCAGCCGTTGTTCTCGGCCGTGCGGCGGAAGCTGATGCCCACCGCGCTCTCACCCTTGAACGTGCCGTAGCCCACGCGCATCACCGTCTTGCCCGGCACCGAGGTGCCCGGCATCTGCACGGCCATGGCGGCGGCCACGCCGGCATAGGCGTTCTTGGCGGTGTTGCGCAGCTCGTTGCCCAGCGCGTTGGTGCGCGCGTCGGTGTAGGCCATGCCGGCGGCGCCGGCCTGGTTCAGCTGCTGCACGTTGACCGCGTCGGTGGGCGCCACGCCCGGCGCCACGTTCTGCACCGTGACCGGGCCGGTGGAGGCCCCGTTGCCCATGGTCACGCTGTTGTAGTTGACGCTTCCGTCCACGTTCGTGTCGTAGCGCACCGCGCTTTGCTGCACGGCCTGCAGCTGGCGCACGTTCACCGCGTCGGTGGCCTGCGTGCCGCCGGCCACGTTGGTGATCTGGCGTTCGTTGCCGGCCGCACCGACCGACACCGCGCCTTGCGCCGACTGCACCACCGTGTTCGAGAACATCTCGCGCTGCCCGTTCATGCCCGCGCGATTGGCCACCGCGCCATCGCCCAGCGCCACGCTGTTGGCCGAGCTGGCCGTGCTGTTGGCACCCAGCGCGATGCTGCCGGCCGCCTTGGCCTGCGCGTTGTTGCCGGTGGCGATGGCGTTGTTGCCCAGCGCGACCGCGTTCGGCCCGATGGCCACACTCTCGGCGCCGGCGGCGTTCGAGTCGGCCGCCTTCGAGTTGGCGTGGAAGTACTTGATGCCGCCGCCACCGGTGGTCATGTTGTTGATCGCCTGGTTCGTCGCGTACAGCTGGCTGCCGTTCACCGCGTCGGTGCTGGTGGCGCTGATCTCGCCGGCCGCGACGTTGGTGATCTGGCGCTCCGCGTCCTTCGAGCCGACGCTCACCACGCCCACCGGCTTGGCGCCGGCGAACTGGTAGGTCGTGCCCTGGAGCGTGACCTCCTTGGTGGGCTTGGCCTCGGCCGTGGTCGAGTCGTTGCCCAGCGCGACACTGTTCTTCGTGGTGACCACGGCGCCCGTGCCGATGGCCACGCCCTGGTCGGCCTTGACGGCCGCGCCCGAACCCACCGCCGTGCTGTCGGTCCCCGTGGACGTGGGCGCCACGTAGGTCGTCGGCGAACCGGTGATCCACTTGCTGCCCGCCGCCGCGGCCTGGCTGGCCACCGCCTGCAGCTGCGCCACGTTCACGGCGTCGCTCGGTGCGGAGCCGGCGGCCACGCCGGTGATCTGGCGGAACACGCCGTTGGCCGCGTCGCCCACGCCCACCGCACCCGTCGTGCTGGTGGTGGCCGCGATGGCATCCGCTTGTGCCGCGGTCGCCTCTGGCGGCACATAGCCCTTCACGCCCGCCGCGCGGTCTGCCACCGAGCCTGCGCCCAATGCCGCACCACCCGTCGCGGTGGCCGTGCTGCCTGCACCCACTGCCACGCTCACATCGCCGACCGCGGCGCTCGCCGCGCCCATCGCGACGCTTGCCACGCCCGAGGCGTTCGAGGCCGCGCCCGCGGCCACGCTGCCGTTGCCCGCAGCCCGCGCCCAGGCGCCAAAGGCCGCGCTGTCGATGCCGTCGGCAGTCGAGAAGTAGCCGACCGCCGTGCTGCGGTCGCCCATCGCCCAGGCGGCATTGCCGATCGACGTGGCGCCGATGCCCGCGGCCTGCGCCGCCGTGCCCATCGCCACAGCATTGACGGCCGTTGCCTGCGCGTCCTTGCCTGCGGCGATAGCGTCGGCGCCCGTGGCACCGTCGTTGTTCTCGTTGCCGCCGCCGGTCGAGTTCACGCTGTAGTACTTGGTCTTGCTCTCGGCGACCGTGTCCTTGAGCTGGCTGACGTTCACCGCGTCGGTGTTGGCCACGCCAGGCGCGACATTCGTGATCACCTTGCCACCCGCGTCGACGCCCGCCGTGGTCACGCTCGGACCGCCGACGATGGTCAGGCCGGTGGCGCCGAGGGTGACGTTCGGGCCGACGGTCACGCCGGCGTTGTTCATCACCGTGTCGCCGGTGGTCACGCTGTCGAACTTCACGTCCTTGGCCGTGGCCACGGTCAGCGTGTTGCCGTTGCGCGTGACGACCATGTTGTCGCCGTTGGCGAAGTTGGCCGTGCCGCCGGGCGCGATGTTCTGCGGCGTCGCCTCGCCGTTCGCGCTCAGGTTCCAGCCCTTGCTGGCCGTGGCGTCGACCAGCTTGAGCTGCTCTTCGGTGGCCGCGCGGCCCACGGTCGCGAAGCTCGGGTCGGTCAGCGTCTTGTTGCTCAGGCCCTGGATGTCGTTGCTGACACCGCTGAGCTTGACGGTGCCGCTGGTCACGCCGCCTGCGGCCACCGCGGTGGTCGTGGTGCCGTTGTTCACCGTCAGGCCCGTGGTGTTCAGCACGCTCTGGCCCACCGTCACGCTGTTGTTGACCTTCACGTCGTCGGCGAGCTTGAAGTCCAGGTTCGTGCCCGTGCGCGTGATCGCGATGTTGCTGTCCGAGTTGCTGAAGTCGACCTTGCCGCCCGGCGCGACGTTGCCGCCGGTGGCTTCGCCGTTGGCCGCCACGTTCCAGCCTGCGCTGGCGGTGTCATTGACCTGCTTCAGTTGCTCTTCCGTCGCAGCACGGCCCACAGTCGCGAAGCTCGGGTCGGTCAGCGTCTTGTTGCTCAGGCCCTGGATGTCATTGCTGACGCCGCTGAGCTTGACGGTGCCGCTGGTGACGCCACCCGCCGCGACGGCCGTGGTGGTCGTGCCGTCGTTCACGGTCAGGCCCGTGGTGTTGAGCACGCTCTGGCCCACGGTCACGCTGTTGTTGACTTTCACGTCGTTGGCCAGCTTGAAGTCGAGGTTCGTGCCGGTGCGCGTGATGGCGATGTTGCTGTCCGAGTTGCTGAAATCGACCTTGCCACCCGGTGCGACGTTGCCGCCCGTGGCTTCGCCGTTGGCTGCGACATTCCAACCCGCGCTGGCCGTGTCGTTGACGATCTTGAGCTGTTCTTCCGTGGCCCCGCGGCCCACGGTCGCGAAGCTCGGGTCGGTCAGTGTCTTGTTGCTCAGGCCTTGGATGTCATTGTTGACGCCGCTGAGCTTGACGGTGCCGCTGGTGACGCCGCCGGCTGCAACAGCCGTGGTGGTCGTGCCATCGTTCACCGTCAGACCCGTGGTGTTGAGCACGCTCTGCCCCACCGTCACGCTGTTGTTGACCTTCACGTCGTCAGCGAGCTTGAAGTCGAGGTTCGTGCCGCTGCGCGTGATCGTGACGTTGCTGTCGGAGTTGCTGAAGTCGACCTTGCCGCCAGGAGCGACATTGCCGCCCGTGGCTTCGCCGTTGGCCGCGACATTCCAGCCTGCGCTGGCGGTGTCGTTGACCTTCTTCAGTTGCTCTTCGGTCGCTGCACGTCCCGCCGTCGCGAAGCTCGGATCGGTCAGCGTCGTGTTGCTGAGACCCTTGATGTCGTTGGTGACACCGCTGAGGCTCACGCTGCCGCTGGTCACGCCGCCTGCGGCCACCGCAGTGGTCGTGGTGCCGTTGTTGACCGTCAGGCCCGTGGTGTTGAGCACGCTTTGGCCTACGGTCACGCTGTTGTTGACCTTGACGTCATCGGCCAGCTTGAAGTCCAGGTTCGTACCGCTTCGCGTGATGGCGATGTTGCTGTCTGAATTGCTGAAGTCGACCTTGGCGCCCGGTGCAACGTTGCCGCCCGTGGCTTCGCCGTTGGCTGCGACATTCCAGCCTGCGCCGGCGGTGTCGTTGACCTTCTTCAGTTGCTCTTCAGTGGCCGCACGCCCCACGGTTGCAAAGCTCGGGTCGGTCAACGTCGTGTTGCTGAGACCCTGAATGTCGTTGGTGACACCGCTGAGGTTCACGCTGCCGCTGGTCACGCCGCCTGCGGCCACTGCGGTGGTCGTGGTGCCGTTGTTCACCGTCAGGCCCGTGGTGTTGAGCACGCTCTGGCCCACGGTCACGCTGTTGTTGACCTTCACATCGTCCGCCAACTTGAAGTCGAGATTCGTGCCGGTGCGCGTGATCGCGATGTTGCTGTCGGAGTTGCTGAAGTCGACCTTGCCGCCAGGCGTCACATTGCCACCCGTGGCCTCGCCGTTGGCCGCCACGTTCCAACCTGCGCTGGCCGTGTCGTTGACGATCTTGAGCTGCTCTTCAGTGGCCGCACGGCCCACCGTCGCAAAGCTCGGGTCGGTCAACGTCTTGTTGCTCAAGCCCTGGATGTCGTTCGTCACGCCACTCAGGCTGACCGTCCCGCTGGTCACACCGCCGGCAGCCATCGTCGTGGTGGTCGTGCCGTTGGTCACTGTGGTGCCCGTCGCCGACGTCGTCGTGACGTTGCCCGCGCCGTCGTTCACCGTCAGGCCCGTGGTGTTGAGCACGCTCTGGCCCACCGTGACGCTGTTGTTGACCTTGACGTCGTCGGCCAGTTTGAAGTCGAGGTTCGTACCGCTTCGCGTGATCGTGACGTTGCTGTCCGAATTGCTGAAGTCGACCTTGCCGCCCGGTGCGACGTTGCCTCCCGTGGCTTCGCCGTTCGCCGCCACGTTCCAGCCTGCGCTGGCCGTGTCATTGACGATCTTGAGCTGTTCTTCCGTGGCCCCACGGCCCACGGTCGCAAAGCTCGGGTCGGTCAGCGTCTTGTTGCTCAGACCCTGAATGTCGTTCGTCACGCCGCTCAGGTTGACCGAGCCACTGGTCACGCCGCCTGCCGCGACCGCGGTGGTGGTCGTTCCGTTGTTGACCGTCAGACCGGTGGTGTTCAGCACGCTCTGGCCCACGGTCACGCTGTTGTTGACCTTCACGTCATCCGCCAGCTTGAAGTCGAGGTTCGTACCGCTGCGGGTGATCGTGACGTTGCTATCGGAGTTACTGAAGTCCACCTTGCCGCCAGGCGCCACATTGCCACCCGTGGCCTCACCGTTCGCTGCCACGTTCCAGCCTGCGCTGGCCGTGTCGTTGACGATCTTGAGCTGCTCTTCCGTAGCCCCACGGCCCACCGTCGCAAAGCTTGGATCAGTCAGCGTCTTGTTGCTCAAACCCTGGATGTCGTTGGTCACGCCACTCAGGTTGACCGTCCCGCTGGTCACGCCGCCTGCCGCGACCGCGGTGGTGGTCGTGCCGTTGTTGACCGTCAGACCCGTGGTGTTGAGAACGCTCTGGCCCACTGTCACGCTGTTGTTGACCTTCACGTCGTCAGCGAGCTTGAAGTCAAGATTCGTACCGCTGCGGGTGATCGTGACGTTGCTGTCGGAGTTACTGAAGTCCACCTTGCCGCCAGGCGCCACATTGCCACCCGTGGCCTCGCCGTTGGCCGCCACGTTCCAACCTGCACTGGCCGTGTCATTGACGATCTTGAGCTGCTCTTCAGTGGCCGCACGGCCCACCGTCGCAAAGCTCGGATCGGTCAGCGTCTTGTTGCTCAGCCCCTGAATGTCGTTCGTCACCCCACTCAGCTTGACCGTCCCGCTGGTCACGCCACCGGCCGCAACGGCCGTGGTCGTCGTTCCATCGTTCACCGTCAGGCCCGTGGTGTTGAGCACGCTCTGGCCCACCGTCACGCTGTTGTTGACCTTCACATCGTCAGCGAGCTTGAAGTCGAGATCCGTGCCGGTGCGCGTGATCGCGATGTTGCTGTCCGAGTTGCTGAAGTCGACCTTGGCGCCCGGTGCGACATTGCCGCCCGTGGCTTCACCGTTGGCAGCCACATTCCATCCCGCGTTGGCGGTCGCATCGACGGCCTTGAGCTGGCTCACGTTCACCGCATCCGTATCGACCGCGCCGGCCGCCACGTTGGTGATGCGCCGCTCGGCACCCACGCCGCCTACTGACACTTCGCCCACCGGCACCGCTCCGGCGACCGACGTTGCGCCCGGCGGCACGTAGGCCGCGTTCGCGTTCAACGTCGCCAGGTCCGAGGCCGTGGTGCTGTTGGCACCCAGTGCCACCGCGTTCGCGTAGGTGGCGCTGGCATCGGTGCCGATGCTGACGCCGCTCTCGCCCGTGGCCTTGGCACGGGTGCCGATGGCGACGGTGTTGCTGGCGCTGACGCTCTCGCCCGCGTTCAAGCCGATCGCGACGTTGGCGCTGCCCTGGACCCCGCCGCCGGCAAGACCGCCCAGCGCCACGTTGAAGGCGCCGTTGGTGCCCTGCCCCGCGGAACTTCCGATGCCCACGTTGGAGAAACCGGTCGTGACCGCCCCGCCGTTCACGCCGATGCCGATGTTGGAGTCACCGGTGACGCGGGCGCCCGCGCTCAACCCGAGCGCGGTGTTGTTCCCGCCCGCCACCGACACACCGGCGCTGTTGCCGACGGCCGTGTTGTCCGCTCCCGCCACCTGCCGGCCCGCGGCGTACCCGACGAAGGTGTTGTGCGAGTTGCCAGCCGCCGTGCTGCCCGAGCCGGCCAAGTTGCCGACCGCCACGGTGCCCACGCCCGCGGCCACGGCATCCACGCCTGCCGCGATCGCATTGAGGCCGGTGGCGCCCTTGTTGTCGTAGTTGCCGCCCTGCGTGCCGTTGTCGTTCACGCTGTAGTAGTGCGTCTGCGCGCCCTTGAGCTGGCTCACGTTCACTGCGTCGGTGTCGTCCGACCCGGCTGCCACGTTGGTGATGCGCCGCTCCTTGCCCGCGCTGCCCACCGACACCTCGCCCACCGGCGCGGTGCCGGCCACGGTCGTCGCGCCTGCCGGCACATAGGCGTTCTTGAGCGCCAGTGCGGCTGCGTCCTGCGTCGCCTTCGAATCCGCGCCCAGCGCCACGCTGTTGACGGCGGCAGCCTGCGCGCCATGACCGACGGCAACGCCGTCGTCCTTGCTGGCCACGGCGCTGTTGCCGATGCTCACCGTGTTGTTGGCAGTGATGCCGGCAAACGTCGCGGTGTCGACGATGCCTGCCAGGCTGCCGATGGCGATGTTGCTGCTGCCTGTTGTTCCAGCGCCGGCCAGGGCACCGATGCCGATGTTTGCATCGCCGACGACGGAGGAGCCCGACAGGTCGCCCATGGCGATGTTGTCGTTGCCGTTCACGGCCTGGCCCGCGCTGCCGCCGATCGCGGTGTTGTAGGTGCCCTTGGTCCCGATGCCGCTGTAGACACCCATCGCCAGGTTGTAGTCGCCCTGGACGCCCTGGCCCGCCGCGATGCCGAACGCCGCGTTCGAGCTGCCCGCCACGTCCTTGCCCGCAGCGGACCCCACGGCGGTGTTGCTGGACCCCACGACACCGCCACCCGCTTCGGTGCCGATGCCCACGTTGTTCTGGCCGGCCAGGCCGGCGCTGGCACCCACGCCGGCCTGGTAGCCGATGGACACGCTGCGCTCGCCGTTGGCTTGGGCGCCCACGCCCGCCGCCAGTGCGTTGATGCCGGTGGCGCCGTCGTTGGCGTAATTGCCGCCCTGCACGCCGTTGTCGTTCACGCTGTAGTAGTGCGTCTGTCCCGCTTTCAGCTGCGCGACGTTCACCGCATCGGTGGCTTGCGTGCCCGCCGCCACGTTCGTGATCTGCCGCGTCTGGCCATTGCCGCCCACGCTCACCGCACCCAGCGTGCTCTTCCACGTGGCCGAGGTGTCCGTCGAGGCCAGGCCCGTGGCCGGGTCGAAGCCCGCCACGCCCTTGTCCGTGCTCGCCACCGATTTGCTGCCCAGCGCCACGCCATCAGCCACCGTCACGCTGGTCGAATCGCCCAGTGCCGTGGCATTGGCCACGTTGACATTGACGTTGTTGCCCAGCACGAAGGTGTTGTTCGCCGCAGCGCCCAGCGTGTTGTTGTTGCCCACGCTGTAGCTGTTGGCGCCGTCGATCACGGTCGGGTCGCCGATGGCGCCGCTGTTGTTGCCGTTGACGACGTTGCCGGTGCCGATGCTGATCGACTGAGCACCGACAGCCTTAGCGCCACTGCCAATGGCGATGGCATCCACAGCACTGGCCGTCGAACCTTTACCCACTGCGATTGTGCGATCGGCGTCGGTGATGGCCCTGTTGCCAATGGCCACGACATCGTTGAGCGCCAGAGTGCTCGGCGTAGCCGTGACGGCATTGCCATTGCGATCAGTGAACGTCCGAGCCGTGGTGTCAACAACATAGCCGGTCCCCGCCGACTGTCCAATCGTCACATTGTTGTTGCCAGCAATCGCAACCCCCGCTGCACTGCCGGAGGCTACATTGTTGTTGCCTACGCTGTAGGCTCCTGCGATCGCACCCGAAGCGGCATTCTGGTTGCCCTGCACCGCGTACATCGCCCCGTAACCGCTGGCGGCGTTGGCGTCTCCCCGGACACCATAGCCGGCTTGACGGCCGACCGCTGCGTTGTCGTCGCCCTTGGCTGACCGCCCGGCCTCCCACCCGACATAGGCATTGCCGCTCCCTGTGGCGCCATAACCCGAGAGGACGCCTGTATTGACGTTCTCGTCGCCCGTTAATCCAACCCCTGCATTGATGCCAACGTTGACGTTGTCCTTGCCCTTCATCCGCGTCCCGGCCTGCGAACCAACCGAAACATTTTGAGAGCCAACGGCATCTGTCGCTGCGCCCTGCCCGATCGCAACGATCTCATCGCCTGACGAATTCGCTCCTGCGTTCAAGCCGATGAAAAGCTGGTTGACTCCAGCACCTGCGGCTTGGCCTGCATTCATGCCGATGGCGATCGCCCGGTCATTGGAAGCCGTCGCTCCGCCGCCAATGGCTATGGCATCGTTGCCACTGACGGCGCTGGTGCCGATAGCGATCGAGTCGAACTTGCCCTGGGCACCGGCCAGCGCCTCCTTGCCAATGGCGATGCCGCGTTCGGCGCCGGCCACCGCGGCGCTGCCGATGCTCACCGTGTCGTTGGCTTCGACACCGAGGCCCGCCACGGAGCCCAGCGCCACATTGCTGTCGCCCTTGGTAAACGCGCCCGCAAACAAGCCGGAAGCGAGGTTCATCTGGCCCTCGACGCCAACACCGGCGTAGTAGCCCTGTGCGGTGTTATAGGCACCTTGCACGTCCCCACCCGCGCCTTCTCCCACGCCGAGATTGAAGTCACCGGTGACGCGGTTGCCCGCGTTGCCACCTAGAGCGACGTTGCTAGTTCCGGTCACGTTCCTTCCCGCCTGACTCCCGAACGCGGCGTTGAAGGCACCGCTCGAGCCCCGGCCGGCATTCGGTCCCACGCTGAGCGAGTTGAGGCCATTGGCCTGGGCGCCCACGCCGACAGCGACTGTGTTGGCTCCGTTGGCCGCGGCGTTCACGCCCGCAGCCATGGCGTTAGTGCCGGTGGCGCCGTTGTTGTCGTAGTTGCCGCCCGGCGTGCCGTTGTCGTTCACGCTGTAGTAATGCGTGGTCGCGGCTGCCTGTGCTGCCTTCAACTGCGCCACGTTCACCGCATCGCCGTTCTCGGTGCCGGCTGCCACACCGGTGATCTGGCGGTACTTGCCGTTGGCTGCGTCACCCACGCTCACCGCCGCCAACGTGCTGTTGGTCGCATTGATGGCCGTCTTCTGAGCCGCAGTTGCGCCAGCGGGCACGTAACCCGCGCGGGTCGCATCGTCGGTGAAGGACTTGGTGTCGGCCACCGCGCTCGAGCCCAGTGCCACGCCGTCGGCCACCTTGGCCGTTGCGCTCGACCCCAGTACCGCCGCCCGGTCCGCGCCTTGGTCGATGGTGTTGTTCGCGCCGAGGGCGACGGCCTCATTGGCCTTCACGGTGTTTCCATAGCCGACGGCAGTGGAGCGCTCACCGCCTTCGGGCAGCGTGCCGCCGCCGTTCCACAAGCCCAGCGTGTTGCCGGAGCCGATGGCGGTGGAGTCCACGCTGCTTGAATTGGCAGTGTTCCATTTGCCCACGGCGGTGCTTGACTCGCCGTCGGCGGCATTGCCCGTACCTACTGCGGTGGCGTTGTCGCCGCGAGCCACGTTGGCTCCGCCGAGCGCGGTCGCGTAGACGCCTTCCGCAACGCTTTGCGCCCCGGCCGCCATGGAATAGAGGTTCGTCGCGCGGGAAAACACGCCCATGGCAAGCGTCAAGTCACCTGTCGCTTCATTCCCATACCCGAAGGCCGAGCCGGCGTTGCCCGCCGCGTTGCTGTGGCCGACCGCCACACCGCTCTCTCCCCAGGCGTTGTTCCCCGAGCCGAGCGCCACGGCATCTGTCTGGAGCGCCTTGTTGTTGAAACCCATCGCAACGGCCGGCCTGACGGTATTCATGGAATTCCCGACCGCCACATTGGCGCGACCGACCGCAACGTCATTCGCATACTTGGCGCTGCTGCCATAGCCGATCGCGGTCGATCCGTCGCCCATCGCAACGGCGTCGGTACCGATGGCGATGGCATTGGCGCCGCTGGCCTTCGTCCCTTGCGAGCCGAGCGCAATGGCGTTCGCACCCAGGTTGGCGGACACCCAGGCCGTCAGGGCGGTGAAATCGGGGTTGGGCCCCAGGTCGGGAACACCGCTCACCGTGGCAAAGCCGCCGGTAGCGTTGGGCACATTGCAGGTCCATGTGCCGGAGCCCCTGACAGGGCGGCTGCAGAACTGTCCCTCGAGCCCCTGCGAAAACTCCGCCAGAGCGGCCCCCGACATGCCGGCCAGGACCAACGAGACAGCAGCAAGCACCTTCTTGCTGCGGGAGCTCTTGCCTCGGGCCGAAGCAATTTCCGACGCGGCAACCCAAGCGCCCAGCGCCTCATTCCAGATGGATCGATAAGACTTGTTCATTTCCCCTGTTCCTCGGATGCAAGCCGGCTGTACCCCGCAGGATCGCGACATGGCGAGCGGAGATGACCGGAGATGTGGAGTGATCGGAGCGCCGGGTGGCGCTACAGGGGGCGGATGATGTCGACGGCCTTCGAGGGTCGAAGGGCCGGCGTGAGGTTTGGTCAGATTTGCAGCCAGCTTTAGGCTGCATTTGTGAATTTCTTTACTACTTCATAACCATCGCCAACAATGTTGCTAACGTTCACGCTACGGAATTCGTCAGATTTCGGGTGTGGATTCACTGTCAAAATTGCCGCCGCCACCCTTGGAGTCCATGCGCATCGCCATCCTTGAAGACGACCCGAACCAGCTCTCGCATCTCGTGCGGACACTCGAGCAGCTGTTAACAATTGGCGAGACGAATGTGACGTGCATCACGTTTTCGAACGGGTCGACCTTGCAACAGGCACTGCGGCGCGAAAGCTTCGATCTGCTGGTGCTCGACTGGAACGTGCCCGGCCTGGCCGGCGTCGAATTGCTGCAGTGGCTGCGCAAGTGGCAGACCGACAAGGTGCCGGTGCTCATGCTGAGTTCGCGCGCTTCCGAGCACGACGTGGTGCAGGCGCTGAACCTCGGCGCCGACGACTACATCGTCAAACCCTTCCGACCGCTCGAACTGCGCGCCCGCGTGCAGCGCCTGATGGCCCGGCGCGTGCCGCTCGCGCCGTCCGACGGCGAGCGCTTCGGCCGCTGGGAGTTCGAACGGGTGTCGCAAAGCGTCCTGATCCACCCGGCCCCGGGCGACGACGCCGCGCCGCAGCGGCATGCCCTCACCGACCGCGAATTCAAGCTCGCGCTGACGCTGTTCCAGCACATGGGCGACACGGTGTCGCGCGCGCATCTGCTCGAAAGCGCCGGCTACAGCAACGAAGAACTGCCTTCGCGCACGCTGGACAGCCACATCTACCGGCTGCGCAGCAAGCTCGGCCTCGAAGCCGAAAGCGGACTGAGCCTGCGCACGGTGTACGGCCGCGGCTACCGGCTCGAGGCCACGCAACACGCACCGCAGGCGGATTCCTGATGGCGACGACGCACCCCCCCCCGTTCCGCCTGCACCGCCTCCTGGCCTGCGCCGCGCTGCTCGTCGCCACGGCGGCGGGTGCGCAGTCGCCGCACGTGGTGAAGCCCGGCGAAACCCTGTGGGGCATCTCGGGCCAGCAGCTGGACACGCCGCTGCGCTGGCCCGAAGTGCAGCAACGCAACCAGGTGGGCGAGCCGCGCCTGTTGCAACCGGGCACGGTGCTGTACTTTGCCGATGGCCGGCTCGTGCCCGAGGGTTCGGCAGTGGTCACTGCGGTCGAAGGCCGGGCCTCGCGCAAGCGCGCGGGTGTGCCTGAACAGGTCCTCACGCCCGGCCTGCCGATCCAGGCCGGCGACACGCTCATCACTGGCACCGATGCCTTCGTGACCTTGGGCGTGGCCGGTGGGAGCCGCGTCGTGCTGCCCTCGCGCAGCGCGCTGGAGGTGCTGGCCATCGATGCCAATACGGTGCGGCTGCGGCTCATCGAAGGCCGCGTCGAATCGCAGGTGCACAAGCAGCAGCCGAACCAGCAGTTCGAGATCCGCGCGCGGTCGATGGGCCTGGGCGTGCGCGGCACGCACTTTCGCGTGCGCGACGAAGACGGCGTGCTGACGGGCGAAGTGATTTCGGGCGAAGTGGTGGTGCAGCGCACCGCGCAGGCCGAACCGCCGCTCGTGCTGCGCGAAGGCCGCGGCGCGGTGCTGCTGGAGAGCGGCCCGTCGCAAGCGCAGGGCCTGCTGCCGGCGCCCCAGCTGGTGCCCGAAACGACGGCGCGCAACGACCGCACGTTCCGCTTCACGCCCGTTGCGGGCGCGCAAACCTACCGCCTGCAATTGGCGCGCGACGAGCGCTTCCTGCTGCCGGTGTACGAACAACGCGGCCCGGGACCTTCCTTCACGGTGCCGGCAGAACTGCCATCGGGCCTGTACCAGCTGCGCCTCACGGCCTTCGATGCCGCCCGGCTCGAAGGGCTGCCGGGCGACGGCACGGTCTACCTGCCCACGGTCGAAGGCGGCGCGGGCGGCCAGAGCACGTCGACCGCACTGCCCGACGGGCGCGTGGAGGTCCGCTGGCCGGGCATCGCGGGCCAGCGCTACACCTTCGAACTCTCGCGCAGCCCCGACTTCGCCGTGTTGCTGGTCAACGAGCCCGCGGTCTACGCCACCGGCATGACGGTCGGCCCCTTCGCGCTCGGCGGGCGCTACCACTGGCGCGCGCGCCAGGCCACCCCCGACGGTGCTGCGTCCGCAGCCACCGGTTTCGGCGGAAGCTTCGACATCCCGGTGCGCTGAAGCGGGGCCACGCGCATGCGCCTCGTCGTCGAACGCCTGCTGATGGCGCTGCTGCTGCCGCTGGCCATGCTCGGCCTGGCGCACCGCCCGGGCCTGCTGCAGATGGATGCGTACATCCACGACCGCCTGCTGATCCTGGCCTCGCACCGGGCGTCGGCCGACATCCTGATCATCGCCATCGACGAGCACAGCCTGCGCGAACTCGGGCGCTGGCCCTGGAGCCGCGCGACCCACGCGCGCCTGCTCGAGCGGCTCGCGCCGGCGGCGCCGCGCGCGGTGCTGCTCGATCTCTTCCTGACCGAGCCGAGCGCCGACCCGCGCGAAGACGCGCACCTGGCGCAGGCCATGGGCCTGCTGCCCGTGTACCTGCCGCTGCTGCATGCGAGCCCCCTGGCCTTCACGAGCCACGAATGGCCGGGCTTCCTGCCGCCGCTGCCGGACTTTGCCGCCCAGGCCCGCGGCGTGGGGCATGCCGGCCTCGCGCCCGACACCGACGGCGTGGCGCGCACGCTGTACCTGCTCGAGGGCTATCCGAACCAGCTGCAGCCCTACGTGGGCGCGCTGATGGCGCATCGCGTCCCGCCGGCCGTGGTCGACCCCGAAGCGACGCCGGTCGACTGGCTGCGCCAGAGCCCGCTGCGCCTGCTGTTCGCCGGCCCGCGCGGCAGCTACCGCACCGTGCCCTACGTGAGCGTGCTGCGCGGCGAAGTGCCCGCCGAGCTGCTGCACGACAAGCTGCTGCTCGTGGGCGCCACCGCGCCCGGCCTCGGCGACCAGACGCTCACGCCCAACGCCGGCATCCGCGGCGTGCTGCCCGGCGTGGAGGTGCATGCCAATGCCATCGACAACCTGATGCACGGGCGCAACGTGAGCGTGTCGCCGCCGCTGTGGCACGCGGCCTGGACCGTGGTGCCGCTGTGGCTCGCGCTGTGGCTGCTGGTCCGTCGGGGCCGGCACGCACTGCCGATCGCCGCCGGCCTCGCGAGCGCGTGCCTGCTGATCAGCAGCGTCGCCATGCTGGCGTGGCACCACTGGCTGCCGCCTGTCGCGCCGATGCTCGGCTTGGCCATCCTCTACCTGCTGTGGAGCTGGCGCCGCCTCGAATCGCAGTTCGTCTATCTGCGCAAGCGCGCGCAGGTGCTCGACGCCCTCCCCGGCGGCACCTTCGAAGTCATGCCGGCCCGCTCGCCGGCGCCCGCCGATCCGGCGGAGCATCCCAAGCAGGCGCTCGACCGCGCCATTGCACGCCTGCGGCGCATGCAGCAGCTCATGGACAAGGCCATGCAGGCGATGCCCGTGGCCATGCTGATCTGCGACGAAGAGGGGCGCATCGGGTCGGGCAACGCCGCGGCCTTCCGGCTGCTGGGCGCCGGTGCCATGCCATCGCACGAGGACGATGGCATGGCACCGCCCGCGCTGCGCGGCGTGCGCCTGCCCGAGCTGATCGCGCCGCTGGCCGTGCCGCCCGCCAGCGGCGCGCCGGCCCGCACGGACGCCGCCCACTGGACCGACCGGCTGCACGGCGAATACGCGACCCCCGACGCGCGCGTGTTCCGCCTGGAGGCCGCGGCCTTCAGCGGCGACGCGCCCGAAGACCGGGGCTGGGTCGTGATGCTGCCCGAGCTCACGGCCGAGCGCGAAGCGCAGCGCCAGCGCGACGAGTGGCGCCAGTTCCTGTCGCACGACCTGCGCAGCCCGCAGGTCACGATCCTCAGCATCCTGTCGATGCATCCCACGGCCGATGCCGACATGCGTTCGGCCATCGGCCGCGAAGCCGAGCGCACCCTCGCGATGGCCGAGGGCTTCATGGATTTCGCGCTCGCAGAATCGGACGACTACCGCTTTGCGGACACGCATGTCGGCGCCGTGCTGCTCGATGCCAGAGACCAGGTGTGGCACTACGCGCAGTCCCATGGCGTGCGTGTCGAAGCCCGCATCGACGACGCCGCCGGCGACACGATCCTGCGCGCCGACGGGGCCTTGCTGACCCGCGCCATCGTCAACCTGCTGAACAACGCCATCCGCCACAGCCCGTCCGGCCGCCGCGTGGAATTGGGCATGGCCATCGAACCCGGCGCCGACGGCGCGGACGCGGCCAGCGTGCGGATTTCCGTCAGCGACCAGGGCTCGGGCATGACGCCCGGACAGCTCGACGCCCTGCTCCACGCACCGCGCGGACGGCGCGCGCCCACCGCGCCGGAAGCCGCCCCCGGCGAGACCAAGGGCACGGGCACGCGGCGCATGGGCCTGGGCTTTTCCGTCGTGCGCGCGGTGGTCCAGAAACACAACGGCACCCTGGGCGCGGACAGCACCCCCGGTGCCGGCACGACCGTCTGGCTGCGGCTGCCCCTGCCCGGTTCGCGCCCCTAGCACATCGAAGTGACGGGTTTTCCAATCCCGATGGGGACAATGTTGTGGAAAACCGTGTGCGCAGCGCGCGAAACCCTTGCCTGGCGGGGCCTGCAACACGGTGCCTGCGAAACAGGCAGCGACGCTGAAAAACCTGGAGAAATATTTTTCTCGGCGTTTTTGCCACACTTTCCGCGCTGAATCGGGACGCGCCGCAGCCCCGGCGGGACCACCGCGGCGCTCAGTCCGCAGGCTCGCTCGCCGCGCCGTCGGCGAGCATGGCCGCGATGGTCGGCGCCTCCAGCCCGGCTTCGGCCAGGAGGCGGCGTGTGTCCGCGCCACGACGCACGGGCGCGCGCAGCGAAGGCGTCAGCGGCTCGCTGGACGTGAAGCCGATGCCTGGCACCAGCACCCGCCGCGCGCCGTTCGGCAAGGGCAGCTCCACGTACGGCCAGTCGCGCGCCATTTGTGCCGCCGCCTGTGCGGGGCGCACCACCGGCGTGGCGGGCACGCCGTGGCGGGTCAGCAGCGCATCCCATTCGGCCGTGCTCCGTCCACCCAGCGCCTGGCCCAGCAGCGCCTGCGCGCGCGGCACGTCGCGCAGCTCGGCGGCTTCGTGCAGCGACGAGAGCAGCGAGGCGTCCGTGCCGGTTTCGCGCAGCGCGTTCAGCAACCCCCTTGCCTGGTCGGCCGCATTGCAGACGATGGCCAGCTGGCCGTCGGCCACCTCGAAAGTGCCCGACAGGGGGCTGCCGGAAAACGCGGTCGATGCGCTGCGCGGCATCTCCATGCCGCTGACCAGCGGCCCGGCGTAGGTGGGCGCCATCAGCGTGAGCGCCGCGCCCATCATCGACACCTGGAGCCATTCACCGCGCGTGCGCGCCTCGCCGCTCGGCCGGTCGCGCCGGTAGAGCGCGCTCATCACCGCCAGCGCCGCCTGCTGGCCCACGGCGTAGTCGACGAGCGGGAAACCCACGCGCTGCGGCTTGCCGTCGCGGTCGGCGTTGGCCGCCATCAGGCCGCTCGCGGCCTGGATCACGTGGTCGTAGGCGCGCCGGTCCGATGCAGGGCCGAAGCCGGTGATCGAGCAGACGACCAGCTGCGGATGGCGCGCGATCAGTTGCTGCGGATCGAAGCCGAGCGCCGCCAGCTTGCCGGGCCGGAAGTTCTCCAGCAGCACATCCGCGCTGCCGATCAGTTCGGCCAGCGCCTGTTTGGCCCGCGGGTCGCGCGCATCGATGGCCAGCGAGCGCTTGCCCGCGCCCTGCGTCACGAAGGTCTCGCCCAGTCCGAGCGCGGTCAGTTCGGCATCGAGGCCCTTGGCGCGAATCATGTCGTCGCCGTCGGCGCGCTCAATGCGGATCACCTCGGCGCCGAGCAGGCCGAGCTGGTAGCCGGCGAAGGGGCCGGCCAGCACGTGGGTCCAGTCGATGACGCGCAAGCCGGCCAGGGGTGTGGGGGTCGATGTCATCACGTCACTCCGGCTTGACGCCACTGTTCTTCACATAGCGCGCCCAGCGGGCGATCTCTTCCCTGGCGAAGCGGCGGCCCTCTTCGGGATTGAACGCCAGCGGCTGCGTTCCGCTGCTGGCGCGCAGTTGCACCGACTCCGGCGACGCCGACGACTTGCGGATGGCCGCATGCAGCGTCTCGACGATGGGCGCGGGCGTGCCCGCGGGCACGAACACGGCGGTCCATCCGGTGATCTCGAAATCGGCAATGCCTTGTTCGCGGAACGTGCCGACGTCCGGCGTGGCCAGATAGCGCCGCGCGGCGGCCACGGCCAGCGGCTTCAGCTTGTTCCCGTCGATGAAGACCTTGGCCACCGACGCGTCGGAGAACGCGAAGTCGATGTGCCCGCCGGCCAGGTCCGCCAGCGATTGCGGGTTCGACTTGTAGGGAACCGTGACGGCGTCGATGCCCGCCGACTTGCGAAAAATCTCGCAGGCCACCTGCGTCACGGCGTTGCCGCTGCCGCACCTGAGCGCATTCGGATGGGCCTTGCCGTAGGTCATCAGGTCGGCCAGGTTGCGCCACTTGGCGTTGGCCGCGACGTACAGCGAGATCGGGCTGGTGCCCAGGCCCGCCACCATCTCGAACGACCCGGGTTCATAGCCGAGCCTGGCCGGGAAGAACGAGAAATTGACGGCGTTGGTCGTGGCCGAGCCGATCAGCAATGTGTACCCATCGGGCTTCGCGCGCGCTGCGGTCGCCGTTCCCAGCGCGCCGTTGGCGCCTTGCCTGTTGTCGACGATGACGGGCGTCTTCAGGATGTCCGTCAGGTCCTTGGCCAGCACGCGCGCGCCGATGTCGGTGCCGCTGCCCGCGGCGAACGGAACCACCAGCGTGATGGGGCGCGAAGGATAGGCCGCTTGTGCGCAGGCCGAAGCAGTCCCCAGGGCCCACAGGGCGCCCAGGAAGAATGAACTGCGAAGCATGATGGGTGTGTCTCCTGGTGGTGTCCAGGCTGAACGATAGGTTGCCGCCCGGCGCGCAGCAACCTACATTCCGTGGCGACCTTTTCCACTTTGGAAAACCATGAACTTGAACGACCTCCATCTGGCCGTGGTGATCGCGCGCGAAGGCGGCCTGAGCCATGCCTCGGCCTGCCTCGGCATTTCACCGGGCACCCTGAGCAAGGCCGTGACGCGGCTCGAGCGCGCCACCAAGGTCAAGCTGTTCGAACGGCTGGCCCGGGGCATGCGCCCCACCGAGCTGGGCCAGGCCTTCCTGAAGCGGGCGCAGCGCATCGACCTGGATGCCGCCGACCTGCATGCGGAACTGCGCGACCTGCGGCAGGCGCGCGCCGGCGTGCTGCGCTGCGGTGTCGGCGACGGCATTCCCGACCGCTGGGTGCTGCCGGTGGTGGCCGCGCTCATCGAGCGCGGGATCCGCGTGGACCTGTCGGGTGGCAACTCCGACTCGCTCACGCGGGCCGTCGCCATGGGCGAGCTGGAGTTCGCCCTGACCGGCCTGCACAAGAAACCGGCGGCCGTGCTGGCATGGGAAGGCCTGCGGGACGACCCTCTGCTGCCCATGGCGCCGATCGGCCATCCGATGGCGCGCACCCGGCGCGAGGTGGGCTGGGACCAACTCGCGCAGGCGCGGTGGATCGTCATGGCGCCCGGCACCTCGACGCACACCGAGTTCGAAGCGAACTTCCGCGCGCACCGGCTCGACCCGCCCGCGCCGGTGGGCACCTCGCGTTCGTCCCAGCGCGAGCTGGCGCTGGTGCGCTCGCTGGGCGCCTTGATGCCCGTGCCGCGTTCGGTGCTGAAAGAGCCGCCGGTCGCGGCGCAGTTCGTGCCGGTCAGCCCCGTCGGCGGATGGCGATCGACCCGCCGCGTGGGCATCGTGCGGCGCGCCGGCGGCTACCTCAGTCCCTCGGCGTCGCAAGCCATGGAGGCGCTGGAAGCCATCCTGCGCAAGGAGCGCTGACGACTGAAGCCGCAAGGCATGCGTTAGGCTCCACGATCCCTTCACCCCCTCCTCCCATGCACATCGAAGAACGCATCCACATCGCCGTCCCGCCCCGGGTCATCGACCGCATCTGGAGCGAGGTCGACCGATGGCACCTGTGGGACCCGGACACCAAGGAAGCTCGACTCGACGGCCCCTTCGCCGTGGGCACCAAGGGCCGGATCGTTCCGCAAAAAGGCATGGGCGTTCCGATGGTGGTCACGGAGCGCTCCGAAGGCCAGTCATTCACCGCGCAGGGCTACATCCCCCTGTTCCGCATGCACTTCAAGCACACGGTGTCCGCAACGGACAGCGGCTCGGACGTGGTGCACCGCGTGTGGTTCACCGGCGCCCTGGCCTTCCTGTTCGGGCCGGGCGTCGCCAAGCAGGTCCGACAGGGGCTGCCCCGGACCATGCGGTCGCTGAAGGCCTATGCCGAGCAGCGCCACGCCACGTCGGGGTCCGGCGACTCCCCCTGAAAGCCGCCGCGCGCTGGCATCGCACCGCGAATTCCAGCGCGCCCGCAAATGAAGGCGCATCATGGGCCGATGAACATCCAGCTCGGTTTCGAGATCGCCTACCAGTTTCCCCGGCCGACGCCGATGATCCTGGCCCTCAGCATTCACTACTCGCGCGCCTCGGACCTCCTGCGTCCGGACCATCTGCTCACGAAACCGGCCGTTCCCACCACCGCGTACCGTGACCTGTTCGGAAACTGGTGCACACGCTTGGTCGCCCCCGCGGGCCGCTTCGTGCTGAGCACCGACACCGTGGTCCACGACAGCGGCGCACCCGACATCGTCGTGCCCTCGGCGCCGCAGGTGCCGGTGGAGTACCTGCCCGAGTCCACCCTGCTCTACCTGCTGGGCAGCCGGTACTGCGAAACCGACCTGCTGTCCGACTTCGCCTGGCAGCGCTTCGGCAACGGCCCGATCGGCTGGGGCCGCGTGCAGGCGGTGTGCGACTTCGTGCACCAGCACATCGAGTTCGGCTACCCGCATGCGCGGCGCACCCGCTCGGCGTTCGAAGCCTTCAAGGAAGGGCAAGGCGTGTGCCGCGACTATGCGCACCTGGCCATCACGCTGTGCCGCTGCCTGAACATTCCGGCCCGCTATTGCAGCGGCTACCTCGGCGATGTCGGCACCCCGCCGCCGCACGGCACGATGGACTTCGCGGGCTGGTTCGAGGCCTTCCTGGGCGACCGCTGGTACACCTTCGACGCGCGCAACAACGTGCCCCGCATCGGCCGCGTGCTGATCGCGCAAGGGCGCGACGCCAGCGACGTCGCACTGTCCAACACCTTCGGGCCCAACGAGCTGGATGGGTTCAGGGTGTGGTGCGACGAGGTGCAGTGAACTGAATCGCCGCTCTTCGCCGACGCCACGCACTACGCGCTGCCCCAGCCCCCGCCCAGCGCCTTGTACAGGTTCACGGTGTTCACCGCCGCCTTGAGCTGCAGTTCGATCAGCTGCTGCTGCCCGGTGTAGAGCTCGCGCTGCGCATCCTGGCTCGAGAAGTAGTCTTCCATGCCGCTGCGAAAGCGCGTGCGCGAAATGCCGGCCACCTTCTCGAGCACCTGCACGCGCGCCTGCTGTGCCTCCAGCTGCGGCTGCAGGTGGTCGCTGGCGATCAGCGCATGGGCCACCTCGCGAAAGGCGACCTGCGCCGCCGATTCGTAGCCGGCCATCGCGGCGGCCAGCCGCTCTTCGCTGGCGCTCACGTTGGCGGACCGGCGGCCCCAGTCGAAGATCGGCAGCGACACGCCCAGCACACCGGCCCAGCTGCTGTTGCCGCTGCTGAGCAGGGTCGACAGCTCCTTGCTGACGCCGCCGGCCAGCGCCGTGAGCGAAATGGTCGGCAGCATCGCGGCCTTGGCCGCGCCCACGCCGGCGTTGGCGGCCTCGACGCGCGCATAGGCCGCGAGCAGGTCGGGCCGGCGCTGCAGCAGGCTCGACGGCAACCCGGCCGCGACCTGCGCCGTGGAGCGCTCGGGCCAGGGCCGCGCGCTGCCCGTCTCGGGCGGCACGGGGCGCCCGACCAGCACGTTGAGCCACTGCAGGTCCTGCGCGACACGCATGCGGTATTCCTCCTGCCGCACGCGCGCGGTCTGCAGCAGCGATTGCACGCGGTACACGTCGAGCTGCGCGGCGCCGCCCACGGCGCGGGCGCGACCGATCGTGTCGGCATTGGCGTTCAGCGCGGCCTCGTTGGACTCGGCCAGCGCGAGCAGGGCGCGGTCGGCGCGCAGCGTGAGGTAGGCGTTCGAGACCTCGCCCACCAGGTTCATGCGCGCGGCCGCGTGGTCCTTGTCGCCGGCCTCGGCGAGCGCGCCGCTTTGTTGCGCGGTGCTCTGCTGCCGGCCGAAGAAATCCAGCTCGTACGACATCACGCCCGCCTGCACGTCGAAGCTGTTGGACACGCGCCCGTCCGACGGCAGGTTGCCGACCGGGCTGAGCGAGCCCTGCGGCGTGGTCTGCGCGCGCTGGGCATGCGCCGACAGGCCCAGCGCCGGGAACAGCGAAGCGCGGTTGCCCGCATAGTTCGCGCGCGCCTCGCGGGCCTTCGCGGCATAGGCGCGCAGGTCGCGGTTCTGCTCGAGCGCCGTGGCGATCAGGCCGCGCAGCTCCTCGTCCTGCACGAAGCTGCGCCAGTCCACGGGCTGCGCGCCCGGCGCCGTCGTGCCCGCAGGCCACTGCGAAGGCACTGACAGGTCGGGGTTCTTGAGCGGCGGCGTGAGGTTGCACCCGGTCGTCACCAGCACGATGCACACCGCCAGCACCGCGAAGAGCAGGCGCAGCGACAGGCGCGCAAAGCCCGCGCCCGGCGCGCGCATGCCCGCACTCGCGAACAGCGCCGACGCCGCCTGCCACGGCCGCACCTGCACGGCCACGTGGCTCGGCGGCACGTTGAAGACGTGGCGCACCAGGTCTTCACGCTGCGCCTCGGTGGCGGCGAACTTCAGCTCGGCACCCGCCCTGCCGCGCGCGGCAAGGTGGGCCGGCAGCCAGCCCACAGGCTCGACGTGCACCTCCAGCGGCTGCCCGACGCGCAGGCGCTTGAGCGGCCCCCGGCCTTCGAGCAGCGCGCCGTCGGCCGCGATGTTGACGAAGCGCGACTCACCCTCGCCCGCCGCCGTGCGCACCCGTGCCCGCGCACGCCAGGGAAAGCGCTCTTCCTGCTGCGGGCGCGGCAGGTCGACGCAGGCCATGAGCGCGCTCAGGCACAGCACCAGCGCGATGCCGGTCCACACGAGGTTGAGCTGGTCGCCCGGCGTCAGCGCCTCGCCGCCCAGCGCCGCCATCGCGGCCGCGCCCTGCAGCGCCACCAGCAGGCCGCCGAAGACGGCCACCAGCTTCCAGTGCACCACGGTGCGCGAGCGGTCCAGCCCCTTGGCCGTCACCTTGAACGGATGGCCGAAGGGCTTCAGCATCGCGCGCGCCAGCGTGCCGCTCACGGCCATCGCCGCCACCAGCTGGCTCACCTCGCTGAACACGGGCAGGCAGCGCCGCTGGCTGACCCAGTAGCTGTAGGCCCAGAACATCACGAGCGACGGCAGGCCGTAGGCCGCGAAGGCCTGCGGCGTGGCATGGAAGGCCGAGACGCCGGCATACCAGTACAGCGCCGGTGCCAGCAGCACCAGCACCATGAAGGGCTTGCCCAGCCAGTGCAGCAGCCCGTGCAGGAAGTGCATCCGCGCCGACAGGCTGTAGCCCGGGCCGCGCAGGGGCCCGTCGGGCAGCAGCGCGAGCTGCACGGTGCCCAGGCACCAGCGGCTGCGCTGGTTGATGTAGTCGATGATGCTCTCGGCCGACAGCCCATTGGACAGCCGCTCGCCCAGCCAGCGCGTGATGCGGCCGTGGCGCAGCAGCAGGTAGGTGGTGTGGATGTCTTCGCACACGCTGCCCACCGGGAACCCGCCGGCCTCGGTGATCGCGTCGCGCCGCACGATGAACGAGGTGCCCACGCAGAACGCCGAATCGACCGCGTCCTTGGCGGGCTGCAGCACGTCGAAGAACACGCGCTGCTCGTCGACCCAGCTGTCGGTGGCGCGCAGGTTGTGCTGGATGGGGTCGGCGTTGTAATAGAACTGCGGCGTCTGCACCAGCCCCACGCGGCGGTCCTCGAACAGGCCGAGCATGCGGTAGACGATCTGGCGCTGCGGCGCGAAGTCGGCGTCGAGCACGAGGATGAACGGCGCGTCGGTCACGCCCGCGGACAGGCGCAGGCCGTTGTTGAGGTTGCCGGCCTTGGCGTGGCGGTTGTCGGGCCGCCGCGCATAGTGCACGCCGCGGCGCTCGCAGTACTCGCGCAGCCAGTCGCGCCGCGTGTCGTCGAGCACCCAGACGTTCAGCCGCGGATAGTCGATGGCCTGCGCGGCGATGATGGTCTTCTCGAGCACGGCCAGCTCTTCGTTGTAGGTGCAGATGAAGACATCGACGGCCGGCACCTCCTCGCCACGCGCATGGCGTTCGCGCAGCGCGGCCTCGCCCCGGTCGGCCTGCGCGCGGTTGTCGCGGCGCCGCATGAGCATGTGGATCGACATCAGCGTGTAGACGATGGCCGTGAGCTCGAAGCCCAGGAACACCCAGGCGAACAGGGTTTCGAAGCCCAGGTCCGAAGGCGGCATCGTGGCGACCACGCGCCAGACGGCGTAGCGCAGCAGCAGCAACGCGGTGAGCGCACCGAACAGCACGCGGTGGGTGATGCGCTCGACCCTGGCCCAGGTCATGAGGAGCAAGGCGAGCCCCCCGACCAGGGCGTTGAGCTGGAATTCCGGTGTGGCGATCAGGCTGGACATGAGGGGACTTCCGATGCGGCGGTCTTGCCGGTGAAGGGGTTGAAACCCGTGGCGGCCAGGGCGATCCAGGCGGTCGCGCCCAGGTGCGGCCAGCGGTAGTAAAAGAAATCGGCACCGGTCGAATCGGGGCCGATGGCCAGGCCGGTGGCAATGCGCGCGCTCGGCGTGGCGTAGTACAGGCCGTTGCCGGCGCGCTGCGAGGCCAGCAGCTGCCACAGCGCCTCGGGCGCCGCGCCCTTGCGGGCCACCAGCGTGGCGGCCGCCTGCGCGCTGCCTTCGGTCCAGATGCCGTCGGGCTCGCGCGAGAAACCGTAGCCCGCGCCGACGCGGTGGTGCTTCTCGACCCAGTCGAGGCTGCGCACCCAGGCGCAGGAGCCCTCGGGCGCCGCGAGCAAAGGCCACAGCTGCGCATCGAGGCCGGAGCCTTCGGTGGAAATCGTGGCGCCATCCTCCTTGGTGCCGATGTGGAAGCGCTGCTCCGACGGGTTCCACATGCGGCCCACGAAGTCGAGCGCGGTGCGCGCCTGGCGTGGCTCGGGTCCGTCCGGCTGGCCGTCGGCGCGCACGGCCCGTGCGGCCCACGCCGCCGCCACGGCGATGTCCAGGTTGTGCTCCGTCGACTTCCAGGTCTGCGCGCGCTGCGCGTGGTCCCAGCCGTGGCGCCCGCCGTTGTAGCCGTCGGGGCCGTTCCGGGCGCGCGTGTTCTGTTCTGTCCAGGCCAGCAGCCGTCGCGCGGTCGCCAGGTAGGCGGGCGTGGGTTCGGCCTGGTGCAGGTTCAGCAGCAGCAGCGCGGCCCAGGCCACGTTGCCGGTGGCAGTGCTGACCTGGTAAGCGTCGGCGATCCACTGCTTGCGCCCGGCGTCCCAGCGGCCGGGCAGCGCGGGCTTTTCCTCGGTGACCGGCCCGGCGCGGTAGGCATTGCGCACGCGCCCGTCGGGCATCGTCTGGTCGTGCGCCACCGCCCGCACCACGGCGTCGCCGATGCGCCGCGCGGCGGCGCGCTCGCCGCACGCCAGCAGTGCGATGCCGGCCAGCGCGTTGTCGTAGGTGAAGGCGGCGCCCGCCAGCGCGGGCTCGAACGGCGGCTCGCCCTGTGCGTTCGCCGGGCGGTAGCTGGTCAGGAACAACGGCCCCGACGTCGCGCCGCCCTGGTCGTGCGCGACGGCGCGGCGCAGGCCGTCGCAGCTCTCGCGCGCAAGGGCCTTTTGCGTGGTGCCGGGTGAAGGCGAAGGCGCGGCAGCAGCAGCGACGCCGGCAAGCGCCATCGATGCGGCGGCGCACCGTGCCACGGCACGGAAAGAGAAAGGGATCGGCATGGCGTTCTCGGTGGGCTGCGCGACATGCTTTCTCACGCCTTGGCGAGGCTGGCCGAGACCACCTTGCCCGGCACGCACAGGGTCTGGCGGCTGCCGTCTTCCGAGGGCGGCGGCTCGGGCGCCTCGATGCGCGCCACCGCATAGATCGAGCCCTGCTCGGCAAAGGGGAAGGGCACGCTGTACGTGCTCTGCAGTGCATCCGAGGCCACGGGCAGCAGCTGCTCGACACGCGCCGGCACCGCGACGTTCTCGGCCACCTTCACGTCGAGCTTCGAGCCAACGCTCAGGCGCTTGGCCAGCCGCGCAGGGAACACGGCGACGACACCGATCCGGCTGCAGTCGGTCACGCGCACCAGCGAGGAGCCCGCCGTGACATACGCGCCCTCGGGCGCCAGCACCGTGTGCACCATGCCGGACTGGCTCGCCTTGACCTCGTAGGCGGCGAGCTTGTCGACGCGGCGGCGCTCTTCGTCCTCGAGCTGCGTGATCTGCGTGAGCTGCTTGACGATCGCGGTGCCGTCCTGGCGCGCGCGGTCGCTGCTGTTGCGCAGCGCTTCGCGCCGGCTCGCGAGCGTCTGGAACAGGCTGTTGCCGCTGGTGCCCACGAAGGCGCCCTGCCCCGCGCTCACCACCGTCTGCGCCTGTCCCGCGAAGGCCTGCTCGGCCACCGCCGCATTGGCACGCGCGGTGCTCAGCTGGGCCTCGGACGCGTTCATCACCTGTTCGCTGATGGCGCCTTCTTTCAGCAGCGCCTCGTTGGTGCGCACCTTGTTCTCCTGCTCGGCGACCACGCTGTGCGCCACGTCGCGCTGGCGCTGTGCGATCTCCCAGGCGTCCCAGGTCTGCGCCAGCGAGGCCTGGCGGGTCACCTGCGCCTGCTGGCCGATGGAGCGCATCTCCTGGCTGTCGGACTTGTACTGGTTGCCCAGCTGCGACAGCTGGCTCTGCAGGGCCAGGCGCTGCGTGGTCAGCGTGGTGAGGATCTCCTGGCTGACGGTCGGGTTGCGCACCGTGGCCACCAGCGTGCCCGGCGCCACCGCATCGCGCGTGCGCACCGCCATCTGCGTCACCACGCCGTTGATCGGCGAGGTGACGATGCCGACCGGCGCCTGCAGCACGGCCCGCGTGGCCTGCGAGGACAGGAGCGGCTCGACCAGCGTGGCGACCATCAGCCACAGCACGAAGGCCAGCAGCACATAGGCCGCCAGCTTGGGAACGAAGGCGCCCCGCTGGCGCCGGGCACTTCCGGCACCCGGGGCGCGCGGTCGGCCCGGTTCCGACGGAAAAGGAATGGGTCTGGACACTCGCATAACCACCTCTTGGAAACATCGACGGCATGCCGGCGAACGGCATGCCGTCTGGTGAAGAAAGAGACTCGAATCAACCTCCCGACCCCTCGGTCCGCGCCTCGATTTGTCGTGCTGCGGTGCAATAAAGGTACGCCCAAAGCGCGGCCGACCCTGCTTCCGGGAGAAACAAGATGTGCGAACTTCACATCTACTTTTCGGCCGCGGACCGGGCGAAGTCCTACATAGGTGTTGCGGCGGTGGGGGTTGACACGGGCTGGGCGTGTCGGCACGCACGGAACAGCGCGCGATCGCGTTTGTCTCGAAGGCCCACGGGCGTCGCACGGGGCCAGGTCCGATGAAGCGGCCCGCTGCGCGCGCGGCGTCGACAACGCGGCTTCGGCGTCGCGTTCAACAGGCCGTAACGATATTGCCGCGATTGGTCACAGCCGCCGCAGGGGCGCTGTGGCGGGCACGCATCAGCGACGGTCATCAACCCCGGCGAGCCCTATGCCCTTCGCGACATGGGGACACGCCCAGGCTGCGGCATGCGCGCGTTCTTCCTTTGCACCACCGGCTTTTCGGCGGTTGTCCTACACATCGCAACGCGCAGAAGACTAGACCTGTAGCCCACCCTGCTTTTTTCTTCTTCAAAGGATTCCAGATGCGAAAAGTCAACGCTGTGATGACCCGCGATGTCGAGGTCATCAGTCCCGACGCCACCCTCGCGGAGGCCGCCAGGCGCATGCGCGACGGCGACTTCGGGATGATGCCGGTGGGCGAGAACGACCGCATGATCGGCGCGATCTCGGACCGCGACATTGCCGTGCGCGGCATCGCCGAAGGGCACGACGGCAACGCCAAGGTGCGCGACGTCATGTCGGACGGCATCCGTTGGGCCTATGAGGACGACGCCGTCGATCATGCGGCGCAGCTCATGGCCGAGCACCAGATCCGGCGCCTGCCCATCGTCAACCGCGACAAGCGGCTGGTGGGCATCCTGGCGCTGGCCGATGTCGCGGTGAAGGAGCCCAAGGTCAAGCCGGCCGCCGAGGCGCTGTGCGGCATCTCGCAACCCGTCGAGGCCTGAGAAGGTCTGACCAGGCGAGGTCCTTCACCCCGATTCACTGTCCCTTCCCTTTCTTCCTGGAGGACTTGCCATGCACGTCGCACCTTTCCACCTGCTCGCAGCCGCAGCCATCGCGGCGAGCCTCGCCGTGACCGGTTGCACGGTCACCCGCCCCAGCGGCGCAGCGAACGACATCCCGGCCTCGTCGGCATCGGCCATCGACGCCCAGGTCGACGCATCGCTGGCCCGCCTCTATGACACCGTCGCCGGTTCGCGCGCGCTCGTCGCTGGCGCGCAGGGCGTGCTGGTCTTCCCGTCCGTGGTGGGCGGAAGCTTCGGCATCGGCGCCGACTATGGCCGCGGTGCCCTGCGCAGCGGCGGCCGCACGCAGAGCTACTACAGCACGACCGCCGGCTCCATCGGCTTCCAGGCCGGTGCGCAGTCGAAGGCCGTGTTCTACGTGTTCACCTCCAGGGAGGCGCTGGACAAGTTCCGCCAGAGCCGGGGCTGGACGGTGGGTGTCGACGCGACGGTGGCGCTGGCACGCTACGGTGCCAACGGCGTCGTCGACAGCAGCACCTTCCGGCAACCCGTGGTCGCCTTCGTGATGACCAATGTGGGCCTGGAGGCTGGTGCGTCGGTGCAGGGTGCGAAGGTCACCGAAATTCGACCTTGATACGGGCATGGCATGACGGGCATCCGGTCGGAAACGCCATCGACAAGGAGTGCCCGCCATCATGCTCAACGGAGCCGAAGCCCACCCGATCCAATCCGCGACGCGCGCGTTGTTCGACCGCTATGAGCGGGAATTCAATGCGGGACTGACCGGCGAAGCCGACCTCGAAGCCGTGGCGGCGCTGTACGCCGCGTGCTTCATTGCCGCCTCGCCCGCAGGCGTCTTCACGGGCAAGAACGATGAAGAACTCAGGCGCGTGTCCGCGAAGGGGTTCAAGCATTACCGCGACACCGGCGTGCAGCGGATGACCGTGCGCAACCTGGACATCTCGGCCATCGACGACATGCACGGGCTCGCCCGCGTGGCGTGGAGAGCGATCTACAAGGTCGAGGGCGCGCAGAAGGTGATCGACTTCACCAATGTCTATCTGGTGCGGCTCGAGGGCGACAGCGCGAAGGTGTTCGGCTGGATCACCGGCGATGAGGCCGAGGTGCTGCGGCAGCACGGCATCGATTGAGAGGCTGCCGGGCGCCGAGGAATGTTGGCTGGAGCGGGTGAAGGGAATCCAATCTATTCTTCTACATCACAGGAGGATTGAAGATAACCCATTCAATGCAACACTTGTTCCCCTCGTCGTTCCCCTGAATTTGGGGTTCGAATCCCTTGAGGGTCCTGGCTGAGCGAGTTTGTTGCCATTCCGCGACGCGATGTCGGACTAAGCACCTTGCTTGCGCCCCGCGGTATTCCGCGAATATCGATAGGCATGTTCCGTCGACTCAGGTGCAAATGAGGCGTGCGCGTACGGACTCGGCGACCGGCCAAACCGCATGGTCAGCCGGATAGCCGCGGCAGCCCTTTCACCCGCACTAGTCGGCCGCTACCGCGGTAGCGGCCCTCGCGCCATGCGCGGAAATTCGCGCGGCCGTCTTCTTGACTTCCACGCCCTTTCTGGAAGTCAAGATTGGTACAGTTGAAGTGAGGGCCCGACGCCCTCCCTTCGAGCAATCGAAAGGACGGAAGGAACTTTTCGAGAAGGCCCGGCGTGCAGAAGACTGACATCCAACTTCCCCTCGATGATCCCATCGATCTTTGGGATTTCACTCGGCTAATCGCCAAGTCCATCTGCCCCAGCATGCGAGAAGCCGAAGACTATGCCTGGCTCCAGAAGAAGCTCGTAAAGCTGCCGACCTCGGATCTAGAGATCCAATCCGATATGTCAGCGGCAGAACGAGCAACGCTGCTTCGAATCTTGCCAGGTCTGCCACCACACGCCGGTATGCCCCCAAGAGAGCGAGAGGTGTTCATGGATGCCTATCTGAAGCATCCTGATCGCCTCCCTTGGAGGCCCGTGTTTGTGAGCGAAGAAACGGTTGCCGCCAACGGCCACCAGATACTCCAGATTCAGGAGAAGCATCGCCTCGCACTTCAGCAAGAAATCGCGTCCGGCAAGCTCATCGCATTCAACCAGCATCACATCGACGAGGGCCGTGCAGGAAAGAACATCTTCATCCGTCGCGAAGATGCGTTGAACTACCTCAAGGCACATAGGTTTCGCACGGTTGATGATCCAGGCTCTCGCTCCATCCACTCGGTGTCGAAACCGAAAGCCTCGGCCGCAAGAACGGCAACATCACCTAAAGCACTTGAAGCCGATCACCAAAGTGATTCGGTGAAAGCAGACCCGACCAGCGCCCCCGAAGGGACGACAGCACTCGTTGACCTCGCTTCTCCCGTAACGACGCCAATCTCGGCATCCCCGCGGCCAAAAATGAAGCAGCCATCCTCCCAACAGGACAGCAAGTCTCACCGATCACCGAGGGAAAGCATAGAAGCTTCAGTGGAACCCACGCAGCACAGCTCTGCCACAGTGATCTTGCGCCGGCGCCAAGTCGAGGCGCGAACCTCGTTGTCGCGCTCGGCCATCTATGACCGACTCGACGCAAACTCTCCGCGCTATGACCCCGCCTTTCCCAAACAGGTGAAACTCGGCAGTTCAAGCGTTGGCTGGCTGGAAAGCGAAATTGAAAGTTGGCTCGCAGCGAGGACCCGCGCGTCGCGCCAATGAGGCAACGATGGTCACCACGCTGAGCTATTCATGCAGTATGTAGTACTGCAAGCACTGGCGCCCATGCCGCAACTCTACAGATTCGAAACACGACTGCTTCACTCCAAGGAAGCCGTCGCCCGTATGGTGTCTCGCGCTCAAGTCTCCATGAGCGACAAAACCCCAAGAGCCGCTACCACGACAAGACGTTCCCCAGCCCAGTGCAGATCGAGCAACGTGCCATTGGCTACCGAGAGGATAAGCTCGATGCATGGATTGCATCACAGCTCCAGAAAGAACAATGAGCCTAGCTCAACGGTTTTCAGGACACCATCGCCAAGACGAATGACGAAGCGATAGCTCTCTCTGAACGCATGCAGAAGTGAAAACGAATATGAATAGCTCCATCTTTTCCATTGTCCCTTCGACGGACCGTGACGTTGACCTAAAGGATTGCGGTTGAACAGCGATCGGGACAGCCTCCAAGAGTTATTGCAGAACATTGCGCGCTCCATGCGCAGGGGCGCCGAAGCAATCCCTGTCTCACCTCCGATCAACTACGATCAGATGCGCAGCTTCGCCCTCGAGCAACTGCGAGAAACTGGTCGGACGAGCTCAATGATCGAGTTGTCTTGCCTCATAAAGCCGAGCTTCTTCGAGCAACATGTGAAGCTGCGGCTGCCCAAGAAAATGCCGACAGCGAAGGTAAAGCGGATCGAGGGCATGGTCCGCGAACTGGAGCAGGCAATCACCTGGCATATCCTGGCGTCGTACCCTGCCTCGATGGTCCATGACCTTTTCGTGGACAGTACCATTTCGCGCCTGGTGCTCCACGATGAGCTCAGGGCCAAGCACGAGCAGATCGAAGAAGCAGCGAAACAGGCCCGCAAAAAAGGCGGCAAGAACAGCGACAAGGGGTACAAGGACACCCCCCGCCTCCTGCGTTTGGCTATTCGCTTTCTGCGCACCATGGCTCCCCCCGAAAAGTGGCGGTACAAGCGCCACGCAACGGAGAGCATCGGTGAACGCTTGAGTGAGATCGCTCACAAGTACAAGGGGAAAATCAATGTCGCCTTATCCGAGGAGACTTGGATCGATAAGGTTGACCTACTGATTCGGAATGATCCGCGCGCATTGGAAGTTTGTCGGCGCTACGCCCACGAACGCTTTATCAAACGCTTGAGCCAACCCTCCCGATAGAAACGCTCGTGAGGCCCTCCTCTCTACGCCAACCTTCATCCATTTCCGGACGCCAACCGGGATGCACGAATGCGCATGGCGCGCATTCGTTGCAGCGCAATGGCGAGCTCTCTCAGCCTTCGGCGCATCACGACAGCACCCTGGAAGTAGCGCACCCGAAGCACAGCAAGCAACCAAAGCGCGACCACTTGTTCACGCGGATGCAGCGGCGCCTTCAGCCTCCGGCCACAACTTGCGCTTGGCGCCCCCCGGGTAGGGCTGCTTGTAGCGACGGCTGATCACGAATGACTTGCCCGATGCGTCATAGCGCATCCAGAAGTCCGTCTTGGTCAGGTAGGAGGCTGCCGATTCAAGCAGCGCGTGACGCGCCACCACATTGGAGTAGTGGATGCGCCCCAAGACGGGCTTCACGTACTTTTGCGCGTTGCAGTTGAAGTAACGCCCCTTCCCTTCGGTGATCACCCACTCCCAGTGCTCGCCCATCGCCTTTGCGGTCCCCACGCCGTCCTGGGCGAGGCTTCCGTTCAGGAACACCAGCATGTGAAAGTGGAACCCGGTCTCGGTCCCGTACTCCATGTTGCGCATGTAGCGCACCAAGGGGTGGCGCTCACGCAGATAGCGCTCAAACTTCACGATATAGCCGTACGCCTCATCCTCCGACACAGCCGGTGCGTAGGGATACCCATCCAACTGCGAGTGGAAGTGCAGGTCCAAGCGAATCGTCAGGAGATCAGCGCAGTCTTGGAACGACTCTTCTTCTGCCTTCTTCACCGACTTCCAGCGCTTGTCCGAGCGACGTCGCGCGGTGTCCAATGCCTTGCGTACCCCTCCGGACGTCCAGCCCTCGCGGATATCTCGCACTACCGCCTCCAACGAGCCCAGCAACACATGTGCCGCGTCGTCGGTATGCGCGTTCCAAAAGCTCAGCGCCATAGGGTCCGGGGTGTGCTTCTCACGAGAGCGCTGCAAGAGTTCGTACAGCGGGTTCATGTGATGCTGTGGCAGCGTCGCCTGGATGTCGTCAAAAGGCAACTGCAGGGCCTGCAGCAAGCGCTTTCCATCGTGGCTCGCGCGGATTACCTGGCATGTCCCGCCGCGCTCCTTTTCCAGCCAGAAGACCGCGCCCTGCGAGCGAGCAACCGCGTGCGCCACCTGCGCGGCGCGCTTGACGTCCGAGGCGTATTCGTGCTCCTTTCCCAGAACGAGCGTCTGGGTGCGCCCGCCGTTCTTGTTCAGTCCATAGATGTACGCATGGCGCTCAGGCGCACGGCGATCAAAGAGCTTGCGCTCGTAGCCTTTCGAGATCACTTTTTTCTCCTATCGCTTCGGCCCATGAGGTCCTTCTCATGGACTGACAGTTCCGCCTTGCCGAAAAGAAAATAGCAAGTAGCGTTGTGCCCCACCTTGTGGGGGGATTTGAGGTTCAAGAGCTCCTCGCCCTTGATGATTGCAAGTTCTTTCGTCTCTCGACGATTTCATCTCTCCCTTTTCCTCATTACCGCACTGATTAACGACAGTGCATTTCACTTCGATTTCTCCTGATATCTCCAAGCAGGCTGATTGGTTGATGGACGTGGATCTTCATGATCCTAAATTCATGCTCTTGAGGAGCATGAATTCACCTCGTTCGTCTTCAGATTTCGACTGTCATTGGACAGTCGAAAGATTCCTATCCCCATCTCTTATCGAGCAATAACATAGATACCGGATCTCGGCCTGCGCAGAAGTGTGATCGCAATCAGCACTGCCCTCAGATTTCCCCGGCCTAACGCGCGTTTCTTCTCCTTCCACTCGTCGTTGAATTGGTCACCGACCGGCTGACCAAACATGCAGTCGACCTCCCCTGCACGTGGATCGATCAACAGCGTTGAGAGGAATTCTGAGACATTCGATTTCGGAAGAACAGGGCTGCAACTAAATCCATCGATGTGTTTTGAGCAGCCCCCCAAAAAGTGGGGAAGGTGCGGATCACGGACGATCGAGAACTCCAAAAATGAAAAGTTGCTTGTTGATCTAGTTCCTGCTTGGTGGATGCACGGCAGCCATTTCTTCGCATTCCCGCCTCGGGCGTCCATCCCCCACTAGATTCGGAGTCCTGCATGAAATTAGGGGAGGTGCTGAACGAGCACACGTCCATTCAGCTGAAGCAACTAGAACGAGGAGGTGCATTCATCTAAATTTCTCGGGGTGCCACATGACAACGCGGCCCGTATCGCGAATGCGGCTTGGTGTATCTGTAATCGACCTCGGAATGTATTGATGTATCTCCCCGATGACCCCTACCCGGTGCTTTCGAGCGGGCCGCTGATCTCCAGCGCAGCCATCGAGCACAGCCACAACACCGACACCGCACAGGCCATTCCGGCCATCGCTGCAATGACTTCCGCTGCTGCGGCTGTTCAGGATCACTTTGATGTCCAGCGCCCGGATCTGGCGCCGTCGCCCATCGCCATGATCTCCTTCATTTGCGCCCAATCGGGTGAAGGCAAGAGCACGGGAGCCAAAGTGTTCCTGGAGCCTCACGAGCGCGTGCAGATGCAGTTGGACGAGCAAGCACAGGATCTCCATGAACTCGAAGCCTCGCGGCTTGTGTGGAAGGAGGAATTGGCCCACAAGCGTTCCGAGGTGCGGCGCCTTCTCGCCGAAGAGAAGTCGACCGCGCAGGCGCAAGCAGCCATCGTCGCGCACCTGCGCAATGAGCCAAAGGCGCCGCCGCAAATTCAGCTGCTCTACCAAAACCCGACCCCAACCGGTTTGCGACGTGGCCTTGCAGCCTGGCCATCCGGGTTCATCGTCTCCATGGACGCAGGTCAGATGCTCAATGGAGCAATGGGCAAGGACTTCGATTTCATGGATTCCACGTGGGATGGCGACACGAACCGGTCTGCAACCGCCGAGCACGCCTTCACCATCTATGGCCCTCGTCTTTCGGCTCTGAGCTTCGTGCAGCCGTTGCCCACGCTTCGGTACTTCAAGCGTCGCGGCGAAGAAGCGCTAGACACAGGTTTTTCTGCACGGGTGGAATGGGCATACCTACTGCCCAAAAGAGCAAACGATCACCCCCCGTATTCGGGACCGAAGAGGCACATCGCCGTTCCGGCGTACCAATCGCGCACCAGCTACTTGTTGGAGGAACGCATCCGCACCCGTAGGGCAGGAAACAAGCCACGGCGTGCAATCCCATTCACGAGGGATGGGGCCGCATATTTCCGCGACCTGCGTCAACGCACCGTCTCGATGTCTGCACCTGGAGGGGCTCTTCAACACCTCGGAGGCTACGCGGCCAAGCTTGCGGAACGCGTAGCCCGATATGCATGCATCATCCACACGTTCAACGATTTTCCGGGCTTCATCAATGCGGAAACACTCGCCCATGCTGAATGCATCGTCCAGTGGCACTCACGCCAGTTCGTGCGCATGATCACAGAGACGTCACCGCAGACACGAGCTCAGCACGACGCGATGCAATTGGAGCAGTTGATTGGGCACGCCATCTACCGTGGAGAGATGATTCGACTCGCAGACTTGTCGCACATCGCCCCCCCGGACTGGGGGCGTCCGCGACGCATCCAGGCTTGGCAGGTGCTTCAGTACTCCGGGCGCGCTTGCCTCAGGCAATTTCGACGCATTTCGTACGTCCAGTTGACCTCAATGCCGCAGCTTCTTCCCCCCTGAAGCAAGGGGCGAAAAGCGTCACTCAGCGATAAGTAGGCAGCTCCCCGCCGCGTGTATTTCGACATCGATGCTTCCCATGGTGTGTCATCAATCCGCCCTCCGGGGAACGTTCAGTTGGGGACGTTGGTGCGGCTGGTGAATGAGGAACTGCAGCAATGTATCAAGGCTGCGGATGGGCCGACCGGCTGCAACGGTTAAAGGTTGTCCGACACCCGCCCTCAGCCGCTGTCGTACGAGGGCTCGTGGTGTTGCACGGCAGCACTGCGACATCTCGGCGGCGGCCGGCGCCTCAGGCTGCAGTCGATCGCCTTGGCGTGGCGCCGCCGTCCCCGACCTGAGGGGCAATCTGTGAGGGTGCGTCTACCAGTTCTCGGGTATGGCCGTTTGCGCTGTTGCTCACTAACATCGCCGGCCGTAACAAATGGCAGGGCCTTGCGAGAACATGAGATGGCACGGATCGGAGCCTCGGCTCCACTCAAGCGAAATTCTTCTCCGCGTCGCAGGCGCGCTGGTGGCGCTAGTCGTTTCAGGGTGCGGCGGGGGTGGAGGTGGCGGCTTTTCCCCGATCTCGGTGCCGCCCCCCGCCCCCGCCCCCGCGCCCTCTCCTGCCCCCGCGCCCTCTCCTGCCCCAGCGCCCCCAGCCCCAACTCCCCCCGCACCGACCTATACGATCGGCGGCAAGGTCACGGGGCTGCTCGGCGCCGGGCTTGTGCTGCAGAACAACGCAGGTGACGACCTGCCCATCGCCACCGATGGCCACTTCAGTTTTGTGACCCCGCTTGCCGATGGTGCGAGCTACGCTGTGTCGATCAAATCCCAGTCGAAGATCCTGACGCGCGTGTGTACCGTAAGCAACGGCAGCGGAACGATCGCGGCGGCCACGGTGAGCGACATCCAGGTCGTCTGCGCCGAGCCTCCTTCACGCTTTGCCTACGTGTCGAACGGCAACAGCGACAGCGTGTCGGCCTACGCCGTCGATGCGACGACCGGCACCCTGCGCCCGGCAGCAACGCTGTCGGTGCCAAGTCCGTACGCGTTGACCATCGAGCCCTCGGGCCGATTCGTCTACGTGTCGAGCGCTTTGGGCAACGGCGTGTCGGCGTACGCGATCGATCGCACGACGGGCGACCTGCACCCCATCGCCGCCCCAACTGTGGCGGCGGGGGGAATCTCAGCGGGGATGGCGGTGGATCCCACTGGTCGCTTCGCCTACTTCGTGAATTTGGTGGGCAACAGCGTACGGGCTTTCAACATCGACCCCGAGACGGGTGCGCTGAGCGCGATGGCGGTGCCGTCCGTGGCGACCGGCAGAGCGCCTTACGGTATTGCCATCGACCCCACGGGCCGCTTCGCCTATGTGGCGAACATCAGCGACGCCACCGTGTCGGCATTCAACATCGATGCCACGTCCGGTGCGCTGAGTCCCATGGCGATCCCCACCGTGGCGGCCGGGGCCGGAGCCCGCGATATTGCCGTGGATCCCTCCGGCCGCTTCGCCTACGTGTTGAATCAGGGCGACTGGAACATCTTGGCTTACTCCATCGATCCCGTGTCGGGGGCACTGGCGCCGCTCGCAACAACACCGCCTGCGACAGGTCGCGCTCCATTTAGCATCACCGTGGACCCGAAGGGACGCTTTGCCTACGTGGCGAACCTGGACAGCCATGACGTGTCGGCCTATACCCTGGACGCCTCGACCGGTGCGCTGGCACCCGCAGTGACGCCAACCATTCCCACAGGAAATCGTCCTGCCTCGATTGCGATAGAACCGAACGGGAAGTTCGCGTATGTGGCGGACAACACTGACAACAACGTGTCGGTCTACTCCATCGATGTGGTGTCGGGCGTGCTGAATCCACAAGCTGCACTGACAGTCATGGCAGGACGCTCGCCGAACAAGATTTTCTTGTCGAGGTGAAGAAGTGTCATTGAATCGCTGTACGTGGCCCGTCCGGCACGAGGTGCTGGCGCCATGTCCGCGTCAGTCCTCCGGCAGAAACGCCTGGTTGTAGACCACCTCCCACAGGTGCCCGTCCAGGTCCTGGAAGTAGCCCGCGAAGCCACCCCAGAAAGTCTTCTGCGCCGGCTTCACGATGGTCGCGCCGGCCGCCTCGGCCTGCGCCATCGTGGCCAGCACCTCGGCTTCGCTGCGCAGGTTGTGGCCAATAGTGAAGTCGGGCGAGGCGCTGCCGCGGCGCGCGATGCCGCTGTCGTGCGCCAGGCTCTCGCGCGGCCACAGCGCCAGCTTCAGGCCGGGCTGCAGGTCGAAGAAGGCAACCGCGCCGTGTTCAAATTCTTGGCCGATGACGCCCGGCGTCGCCAGGCCCAGGCCGTCGCGATAGAAGCGCAGCGCGCGCTCCAGGTCGTCGACGCAGAGGGTGAGAACGGAAATGCGGGCTTTCATGTGTGGGGCTCCTGGTTTGCTGTCCAATCGAAGCCTCCAGCTTGCAGCACGTCATGCCCGCCGACTTGAACAAAACGGCCACACCGCTCGCCCAGGAGGTGGGTCACTACGCCGAAATCCCGGTGCCGCCGCCCTTGCGTGGCATCTTTGCCTGTCAGTGGATGCATGTGCTGCCTACTGATGCCGACGGCACGCCGCTGCTGGTGGTGCCCGACGGCTCGATCGACCTGCAGTGGATCGATGGCGTGGTGCGCGTGGCCGGCCCCGACCGGCAACCGCACGCCGAAGCGCTACGGCCCGGCGCGCAGGTGCTGGGCCTGCGCTTCCATCCCGGTGCGGCGGCCGCATGGCTGGGCATCGACATGGATGCGCTGACGGATTGCCGCGTTGCACTGGACGATCTGTGGGGTTCGCGTGCGGCATGTCTCGCCGCCGATTCGTCCACAGAATTCGTACACAGGGTGGCCGCGCGGCCAGTCGCGGACCTCACGCCCGATGCCGCAATGGCCGAAGCCTTTTGCCTGCTGCAGGCCGGTATGGCCCCCGCAGACTCGCCGCTGCGCTGGCTCTGCGAGCGCTTGCAGCAGCCCGAGCGCACGCTGCGTCGCCGTTTCGTGCAGCACTTCGGCTACGGCCCGCAAACACTGGCACGCCTGCTGCGCTACCAGCGCTTCCTGCAGTTGGCGCGCGCAGAGCCATCGACACCGTTGGCCCAACTGGCCGCCGAAGCCGGCTACGCCGATCAACCGCACCTGGCGCGCGAAAGCCGTCACCTCGCGGGACGTCCGCCCTCCACGCTGCCACGCGATTGACTCAGCACGCGGCCACCACCCACCCCTTGGGACCGGGCACGCGCTTGCGCCGAGAGGCCCAGACGCGGTTGTACTTTGGAGAGTGGATCCTTCGTAGATCCCTCTCAACGTACTGGCGCCGACCGGAAACTGAGCCGATCTTGTAAGTAGTGCCGTCTGGTGCGCTCCTTACCTCATCATCGGCACTCACACTCGAGGTCGGCCGTCTTATCCTTTGGGGTCGCGGGCCCTCGGTAAACGAGGTAGCCATCTCTCTTGATCTCTGAGCACTTCTGAATACAGGCCTGTTGCGGCGTGGGCAAGTCGCGTCTTAGATACCCGACAAGCCATGGCAATCCTGCTATGACTGCAAGTACCAACAGGAGGATCGCCGCCCGGCGAGTATCCATGTTCATGTTCAGAACGTAGCCCCGCGCTTGCAGAAGCTCTGTGCTATTGAGTGGTGAGACGTTCCGCAATTTCGCGCGCACCAAGCTCTCGCACTGCCGCAAGACTCTCGAGTTGCGCAGCCCGCGGACGCGCTTTGCCTTGTTCCCAGTGATAGATCGTCTGTCCAGACACGCCCACCAGTTGTCCATAGATCGCGGCAGATAGTCCCAACTTTGCGCGATGTGCCGCCAACCTTGAAGCACTGAAGCGGCGCTTCGTCACCTCGCCTGCATCACCACCCGAATCCGGAGCCGCAGAAGAACGTACCGCGCCCTTCGCGACGCGTCGCAGCTCCTTTTCCAGCGCGCTCACTTGACGGCGGAGGTCGGCAATGGACGAACGATGTGCGACCGATGCTTTCTTCAGCGTTTCAATCTCGGCGCGCACTTCTTTGCGAGCTACGCGGGAAATTTCAGCTTTGAGAATCGAGGCGATATTTGGCATGAGCGCATTGTGCCGTTTCTTGCTTAGTTGGCAGTTCGGCCAAGATGGCCGCTTCGAGTGCCTTAGACCCTTCCGCTCTAGGACGATACGAGAACTGCCAAAAAGAAGTCGTAGCTGACCGTCTGGGCACTCCTTCACGAATTCGTTTCGTGAAGGAGTGCCCAGACTTTCTTTCAACCGATTTCCTTGCGGCCGCGATCGCTTCGCCGATCAATCCCGTATGCGTTCGTCAAGTTGGCTAGCTGACTCTCAACCTCCACAGCCCGCCGCACTTCCTCCAAGCGAGAGGGATCAGCTTGCTTGCGTGCAAGCATTGCACGGTCTACCTGGCTGAGAAACTCTTCGTCGAACAAGATCTCCGCGTCCTGAGACTGTGCGCTTGAGGCTCGTGTCTCATCGACTTGCCTCATCGGAAGGCCTCCTTGAGGAAGATCGCCTCCACGCGCTTGGCCCTTGTTCCATGGGCAGGGAAACCCATGATGACCGAGCGGTCACGCTGCTGACAGATGCCGCAGTTCAGGCAATCGATGTTGCCCAGGCTCGCTGGGCACACAACGACCTGACGGCCTGCTGGCGTGCGCACTGGCTTGATGGTGCCCTGCGGCAGAGTGACGACGACGGGTGCGATCCCCAGGCTGGCGTAGCTGTCGGCCTGAGCCAGCGTCTGTGCACTCAGGTTGACCGTGAAGCCAAGTTGATTCGCCTGCTGAATGGCTGCGCTGTTCGCTGGCGTGGGCGGGTAGTGGGTGTAGGTGAATCCGCGCAGCCCCCTGTTTGCCCTCGCGAGCCTGACCAGCAACCCCGCATCGATCACGCCGGGCGACGATGGTGTCAGGTCCCCGGCTTGGTTGTGGCGCCACAGCGCACGGCGAGGCAGCGTGCCGATCTCCTGCAGCAGCGCGTCGAAGGTCGAGCCGCGCAAGCCTTCCGAGACGGCTCTCCAGTGAATCGCCAGCGGCCCGCTCTCGGCATAGCAGCCGTTGTGCCGTAGGCCACAGTTCGGAGGACACGTGTTCGCGCTCGTCGTCGTGACAGCCATCGGCCCAGTCTTCTCATTGCGGCTGACGCGGGTGAAGTGATAAATGAATGGTTCGGCGGGGGCAGTCGACGCAGCGCGCAGCGCCGGACCACCTCGTGAGATCGTGGTGACCAAGGTTTTCTCCTTTGAGAGTCGATGCCGCAGCGCACCGCCCTCGCCTACCCACTGCATGGGCTCGAGAAGAAGTCCGGGCCTGCGGGATGGAAGGGATGGTTCGGGCTCGCGGGGCCCGAGAAGGAAGGGCCTAGCTATCGAGGCGCTGTTTGAGCTTTCGTTGGATCTCGACGGCGCAGCCGTGCCAGGCATGGCCGCTGACCATTCCGGTATCCAGTGCTTCTGGATCGGCTGCGGCCACCTTCTGCGCGTAGTACGTCAATGCCTGCAGCACGAAGGCCTGGATCAACGCCCCATGCGCGCTGAACTCCATCAGGTCCACCACGAACTCGACGTTGGTCTGAGATCGAGATTGCTTCATGCGCGCGCCCTCGCCTCTGGCGCAGGCAGCAGCGCCGCTTGCTGCAGCTGCCTTGCCTTCATGCGGAAGATCACCCCGTCCTCGCGCTGCACCTCCCAACCACGCCGGCCCAGGCTGTGGCGCAGTTCGTAGGTACGCCCGTCGTACGAGACGCGCAGCCCCTGCCGAATGGCTGCTCGCTTGGCCATTCGGTTGGTATGGAACTCACGCACCTTCTCGCGCCAAGGTCCTGCGTAGGGACCAATCGGAGGATCGGCGCGATCCAGAAAGGCCAAAGGACAGTCGAAGTAGCACGGGCCGCAGCTCTCGTCCATGCTCTTGACGGCCGCTTGGCCGCTCCTGCAGTCGATGAGAGTCAAGCCGATCCAGATCCGTCCGGCATGTTTCCCCGAGCGGGTTTGCGCCAGGAACCACAGTCGGTTGCCGATCGCGCGATGAGCAAGCACCGCGGCGAAAGCTCCCACGTTCTGCAGCTCGTCATGGACGGCTTGGTCCTTGGTAGCCCGGTAGACGATGCTCCCCATGTCAGTTGCTCCGATTGGATGAGCCGAGCGTGGCAACGCATGCGCAAGGCGGGTGGAATGTGGGGACGAGCGCGACGGGCACGCCGATCCCCGCGAAAAAAGTGTTGTGTGGCATGTGACTGATGAAGAAAGCCCGCGCAAGGCGGGCTGTAGGGAGGGAAGAGAAATTCCGGGCATGGCCGCAGCCAGTCCCAGGGCAAGTTGTCGCGTGCGCGCTCATCTACCGGCGCCTGGCACGGCACAATTGCGCACATGACGACAAAGGAGAGGCTGTCCGACGAGGAGCTGGGCGCACTGGCGAGCGAGTGGCGCAAGAAGGCGCTGCAGGGAGACCTCTACGCGCGCGGCACCGCTCACGAGTTCGAGACAGAAATGCGCCGCCGCGCCGGCTCACCGTTCACGAACTACGACACCCTGGACCTGCGCCCTCTGGAGCTGCGGACAGCAACGCAGCGTCGGTGGTGGCGGTTCTGGCGGGTCGGTTGACGGGCGGGAGCTTTCAGGGCTCAGAGATGACGGTGCGACCATCTCGCCTTGGTCGAGCGGTGCCTGATCGATCTCCACGCAGTGCCAGAACTCGCGCTCGGCCTCGATGAGCCGGGATATCTCGACTTCGTCCCGCTCGACGCGATAGATGCGCAGATCCTGCCCACAGATCAGCGCGACGACGTCGATGGCCTGGACACCGGCAACGGCCAGTTGATGCAGGACCTGAATCCGCACGTAGCCGGGAAGGCCTTCAGCCCACATTGCCGCGGCATCCATCCCGACGCATCGGCACTCCAGGAGTTGGACGTCGGCAGCACCGACAACCTCGCGACCGGGGTGGGCGAACATCCAAGGATGCTGCGGGTGCCGCAACAAGGTGCTCGTGCGCTGCACCTTGCGGCCGGTGCGCAAGGTGTAGTGCGCCGCGACGATGGGATCGAGCAGTCGATTCCAGTAGGAAGCACTGTCCTCAAGCTGCGAGCGGTGCTTCTGGGCAGGCTGCAGCAGGTCATGCCGCTCTGTCTTCTCCCTCCAGAGCCGGACTGGCATCTTGAAGGGATCACGACCGACGGCTGCAGCGGCGTCGAGGTGTCCGAGGCCGGCTTCGCGCATGTTCGGCCATCGCTCGGGCGTCGGCGTCTGCGGATGGGCGCGCTGAACCAGTTGCAACGCAGGGCCGCGCCGCCGGACGCGCGCTGCCAGAGTGCGTTGCGTGGTCTCGCTGTTTGGATTCTTCATGAGTTCTCTCCATGAAAGGGTTGGAATCGATCTCCATCCAGCAAAAAGCCCCGCCCTCTCAATGGAGAGGCGGGGCTTTGACGAGGGATCGAATGCGGAAAGTTCGGATGTAGAAGTCTGGGAGGTCGCAGATCGGCGAAACCGCATCAGTCCAGGTCCGGGTCCTCGGGGTCGTCGTAGTACGGGGTGCTCGTTGGGGACGGATCGGTCGGTCGGAACGACGACGACACAGGTGATGAATCCGGTGGCGACCACGGCCCTTCGGACGCGCCCCGTCGACCACTGAATGTGTGACCGCAGGTGGCGCACCTGCAGTTGTTCAGGACCCGGTCGTCGACGACGCGGCCGAAGATGGCGCCGACCTCGGTGCCGAGAGCACCACCACCCAGGCCTCCGAGCACGACACCGATGACTGTGCCGAGCGTTCCGCCGGCCGGGCCGGCAGCCATGCCGATCGCGAAGCCGGCACGCGCGCCGCGAAGCGCACCGGCGACGCCGCCGGCGGCACCGGCCAGGCCACCGAGCGTGCCGCCGGTTCGCTGGGCGATGTCGCGGGTCTCGATACGGTCAGAGCCGCAGTTGGGACATTGAAGATAAGACAAGGTGAATGGGTCCTTTTGTTGAGGTTGAGGGGTTGGGATGGAAAGGAAGCAAGGGACAAATCAAGGGAGCTGTGGCGATGCGGCGGCATAGAGCCCGACGCGGGCGGTGGCCGCGCCGGGCGCTTCGGAAGACGGAAACGAAAAAGCCGCCCGAGGGCGGCTTGTGGTGAGCGGAGAGATGGCTCCCTTGGAGCGAGAGAGCTCCTGTTGTGGCGTCAGGAGCGTTTGCCTTCACGGCATTCGGTCTCCCATTCGGAGAGCTGGTCAGCGGTGATCACTTCTTCGTCTCCATGCTGGATCCGAAAGGCGACGATGCGGGCGTCGATGCACCCCTGGAGTTTGGCTGGCGTGGGTGCCGCGACTGATGTACTCGAGGTGGCGGCTACCACCGCGTGGTAACACTCGGCGTTGAGTTGATCGATCGCTGAATCATTGAGAAAATCTCGCCCCTCCTGAGCCAGTTTGTCGCGGCGCTCCTTGACGCAAGCCCGGACCTTCTCCCGGCGCGCGTCTTCAGCAATCCTCTCCAGATCAGGGATATACCCATCGCTGGGATCCGCCGCATAGACCACCTTGCCGTTTGCGTAGCGCTGAGCGACGTACTGCTCGTTCACGGTCCGTTCGGTCTTGGGGTCGCGCTTTGAACGCAACACATCGCCGTTCAGCTGGCCCATCACCCAGTTTTGGCGGTATTCGAGGATTCCGCTCTCATGGACATACTGCTCTTCGAGTCCGTGCTTCACCCCCATCTGCACATGCGATCGGTAGTACAGCTGGGTGCCATGCTTGACGTACTCGACGATCTCGCCCGTGATGGCCCCGTCTTCGACCGGGATGCGGCGCACGAGCTTGCCAGACTGGTCATCGAAGATTTCTTCGGTCTGGGCGAGCTTGCCCTGTTTGAAGGTCACATTGAGCACCTCCCGGCCGCTTTCGGGACCGTAAACGATAGAGCGTCCATCAAGTACACCGTGGTCGGTGCGGACCACTGCCTTGGGCTTGTTCGTCCCTGGGAAATAGAACTTGAACTCGCCCGTGAGCACGCCTTGATCGAACGTCATTTCGTAGGCCTTGAATTTCCCTGAGCCTGTGGTGCAGGTCGTGGCGCCATCCAGGACACCTTCGTCAACCCGGACTTCGCAGACTTGGCCCATGGCGTTGTGCAGAATGTCCGGAGCCGCCTTGTCCAACACGTTTGTGGGAAGCGCGCTGACAACATCGAACTCTTTGCGTACGAGGATTGTGTTGCTAGGCACGTTGTCGATCTTGCCGCTGAAAGGCTTGTCGGCGCCTTGGCGGTAGAACTTGCCTTGGACGATCTCCGCGTTGCGGAACTCCAAGGTCGAAGGACCGCAGGCGACCAGTAGGAGCGCGGCGGCCACGGACGTGCACGGCGCGAGAAGCGCCTTGATGATGGTTTTCATGGGGTGTGGGGAGGAAGGAATTGGTTGTCCGCTCGGCTCACTTGCGGACTGACAAGCCGATGGCGCCGCCGATGAGAGTCATGCCGGCGAAGCCTTGGAAGGCCTCGTCATCGCCCGCCAGGGCGATCAGCAGCAGTGCGGTGATCACCGTCATGATGATCTTGGCGCTCTTCGGGAAAGTCTTGATGGCTGTGCCCGCCAAGTAGTAAATCTCGCCACTCCAGGCGACGACCACGGCTGCTGGAGCGAAGACCAGGAACATGCAGACCAAGGCCCAGCGCTGGCGGAACCAGGGAATGGCGCCGTAGGGACCAGGAGCTCCCGCCAATGGCGCATGAGTGGTGGATGCAAGCTGCGGTGCGACAGCTTGAGGCGCGCCGCATTTGGGGCACGTCGGGGCGGTTTCGTGGATCTGGTGGCCGCAGCCGCGGCAGTGGACGAAGTTGGTCATTGGGTTCTCCTTAATTTCTGACTGAACTGAAAGGTCGTGAAAGGCGCGAGAGAACGCCGGACGTAGAGCCTCACGTGTCTCTGCGAATCTCCAAGCGACAGCAAGCTCCCAAGGCGTCCCTACGCTCCTTGAAACTCTTTTCTCAAATGGTAACCATATCCCGCGCAATCTTATCCCGTGGAGCTTTATGCAGGAGGACAAGACCATTGGCGGATGGTCAAAACTGGTACATCGGACAAGCAGAAAGCCTCGGAGCTAGTGGCTTTCGGAGAAGCCGTTCGCCGCCGCAGAAAGGACCTTGGCTATTCGCAAGAGGCGTTTGGCGATGCTTGCGGAATAGATCGCAGCTATATGGGTGGAATTGAACGCGGCGAGCACAATCTCGCACTCATCAACATCCTCAAAATCATCGAGGGCCTCGGCGTCCAACCGTCAGAGTTTTTTAAGGACCTGGACAAGTCCGTCGGCCATGCACGAAAGCCAACGCGAAAGAGCTGAGCTCTCCTGCGTGCTCACCTTAGTCATATGGGTCTGAAAAATTCTGGAATCCAGAAGTTTTGGCTAGATTTTCAACATCGGGTCGCTCCCAGCGCTACATCAGCGATGCCATGACCGCGTCGGCGGCATTGCCGACGGCCGCGCTAGCCTTATACCGGCGGCACCAGGAACGGCAGGCGGGGCAAATGATGTCGAAAGGGAGCCGCCTCCCCCTATGGAATCGGCAGGAATTTTGGGCTACGCTGGTCGCATGTTCGACGTCGTCCGTGGTGCAAACGCCTTGTATTTCGCGACATCCCGGCAACGAAAATCGGGTGGCGCGTGGGAGGGAGTTGTCCAAATCGTCTCGGCAGAGGGGACCGAAATCCATGTGTGCGCTGCCTGTCGAGACAATGCCGACGAAGCCGCTAGAGACGCAGTTTTGGACGCGATTCTTCTAGCTTGCGACAAGCCCGCCTTCGACGATTAGGCGCCCTTTCGAGCAGGTCTATCCCGAAGATCGCGCCACGATTTTCCGTTCAGTCTCGCTTCGGAACCGCTCGAGATGTGTCGCAACGCGCACCTTCATCTCACGCAAGCGCTCAGCACTCGCGGGGCCGCCTTTCACCGACGCGATACGTGTCAGCTCCAGGAGCCGATCCATGCGTGCACTGAAATCTGGCAGCCTGGCCGAATACTGGTCCGCGAACAGGTCTTCAAGCAAGAAGCGCAGGGAGGTGATTCGGGCCGATTGCTCGAATTGCTCCTCGAAGATTGGTTGCAAACTGGCGTCTAGCAAAACCAGTACGTCTTCTCTTTCCATTTTCCGCTCCTCGTTGTGGCCATGGTGTTGAGACCGAACTCTAATGGTCCGCGGCGTTTCGACGAAGTTGCGTCGGCTGGAGAGGCGCAGAGCTTTCAACCCGAACTGTCGGTCAGCGCGGACATCGGCGACGTCTGCATTGCAGCGTTTTCCGACATCCCTTGGCCTCGCGCGAATGGCTACTATCGGCCAATAGCGGAAGTTCGGCGCGGCGGTCCAGTTTCTTGCCAGAGTCGCCTCGGAAGCGACAAAGCTGATGGCGGAGCGACCGCGGGCCACGAAAAGTGCTTGACCCTCTCGTAACGGCACGGTCTAGGATGCCTTTCAACTTGAGAGGGAAGGCATGTTTCTGAGGATTGGTGAACTGGCCCGGCGCACCGGGCTGACAGTGCGCGCGTTGCGGCACTATGACGATATTGCCCTGCTGGTGCCGTCCGAAAGGTCCAGTGGCGGCTACCGCCTATATGGGCGGAAAGACGTGGCGCGTCTCTACCGCATTCAGGCGTTGCGGCGACTCGACCTGTCGCTTGCCGACATACAAGGCCTGCTCGACAACGCAGCCGGCGGTATCTCGGAAGTCGTGGCGCAGCAGGTGGCGCAGCTCGACCGCGAAATCCTGCAGGCGTCGGCGCTGCGCACCCATCTGCTCGCGGTGCAGGACCAGCTGCAAACCAGCGAAGAACCCGGCATGGACGACTGGCTCCTGGCACTCGAAAGCATGGTCGCGGGCTCGAAGTACTTCAGCGAAGACGAACAGCGCACGCTCAAGGCGCAGCGCGACGGTTTCACTGACGCAATGGCGCCCGAGCGCACGGAGTTGTCGGTGTGGCTGCACCGTCTGGTCGCCGCAGGCATATCGCCCGAGAACCCGCAAGCGCAGGCGCTGGCTCAACGTTGGATTGAGCTGTTGCTCGAAGAAGCTGGCGGCGACGAGGGCTTGCTGATAAAGCTCTACACCATGCACTGGAGCGAGCCGTCGCTCCACGCGCTGACCGGTGTGGACCGCGCAGGCATCCGCTACATCTCGCACGCCATGGCCTTTGCGCGCCTCCAGCTCTACGCGCCCTACTGCAGCGCCCGCGACATGGCCAAGCTGCGCCAGCACTACGTTGCGCAGACCGATGCATGGCCGCCGCTCATCGCCGAAGTTCGGCAACAGATGTTGGCAGGCACCCCCATCGATGACGAAGCCATGCGTGCGCTGGCCCGGCGCTGGCAGGAGCTCTCGCTCGCCAAGGTGGGCGGCGATGCCGCGCTAGGCGCGAAGCTGCAGCGCGCGTTTCACCACGATTCGGCGCTGCGGGTTGGCTCAGGCATCGACGAGACATTGGCCGCCTACGTCGGGCAAGCCATCGCGCGCCTGAACGACACATCGACCTCACAAATGAACCCCAAAGGCCCCACGTGAACGCAGAAGCACAAACGAACCCTCACTTCTTCGCCGGCAACTACGCACCGCTCGCCGAGGAGCACGACATCACGCACCTCCACATCGAAGGCACGATGCCACTCGGGCTGTCGGGCAGCCTGTACCGTGTCGGCCCAAGCCCGCAGTACGCGCCGCGCGACAACAACTACCACTGGTTCTCTGGCGACGGCATGGTGCATGCTTTCCACGTCGACAAGGGCGGCGTGTCGTACAGCAACCGTTGGGCGCGCACGCCGAAATGGCAGCTCGAACATGAAGCCGGGCGCGCGCTCTTCGGCACTTTCGGCAACCCTGCCACCAGCGACCCGCTGGCGCAGGGCCAAAACGGTGGCACGGCCAACACCAGCATGCTGTGGCATGGCGACCGGTTGTTCGCCCTCGAAGAGTCGCATCAACCCTTTGAGCTCGACGCCTACACGCTGGCTTCCAAAGGGCACCAGAGCTTCGGCGACCGGGTGACCTCGCGATGCACCGCGCATCCGAAGGTGGACCCCGAGAGCGGCGAACTGCACTTCTTTGCTTACTCGCCAGACGGCCCTTGTTCGCCGACCATGCTCTACGGCGTGATGGACAAGCACTGCGAGGTCACACGGTTAGAGTCTTTCAAAGCGCCGCATGCCAGCATGGCGCACGACTTCATGGTGACGCGCGGGCATGTGCTCTTTCCCGTTACGCCGCTGACGCTCAGCGTGGAACGCGCGATGCGCGGCAAGCCACTGCTGGCCTGGGATGCCGCCCTGCGGACCCATGTTGGCGTGATGCAGCGCGGTGGCACTGCGGACACACTGCGTTGGTTCGACTCCGACGCCTGCCACGTGTTCCATGTGATGAATGCCTGGGACGACGGCGCCACTGTCGTGGCGTATGTGATGCAGTCGGAAACGGCGCCCGGACTGCCCGATGCCGAAGGCCTCGCCGGTGACCCCGCCGCCATGGCTGCACGCCTGTGCCGCTGGACTTTCGATTTAAGCGGCACGGACACGGGATTCCGGCGCGAGTACCTCGACGACTTGGTGGCTGAGTTTCCGCGCATCGACGAGCGCTACGCGGGCCGGCGCAACCGCTATGGCTTCTACACCTGCCATGCGACGGCGCGAGCAAGGGATGACTCGGAAAGCGTGCTTTACGACAGCCTCGCCCGTTTCGATTTCGATACCGGCGAGCGCAGCATGCACACGCTGCCGCATGGAGACGTGGTGTCGGAACCAGTGTTCGTGCCGCGCGCCACCGACGCAGCCGAGGGCGACGGCTGGCTGCTCGCCGTGGCCTGGCGTAAACAGGACAGGCGCAGCGACCTACTGGTACTCGATGCAATGGACCTGGCGGCGGAACCCGTCGCGGTCGCCCGTTTGCCGCATCGCGTACCGTTCGGCTTCCACGGAACTTGGCGACCTGCGCGAATTTGACCCCTTCAGGCCATCAGCCAGTGACTGCCTTCAAGAAGGTCAGGATACAGGAACCGGCTCGAAGTTCTTTCGCGCGACCGGCTAAAGTCGACCAGAAGCGGTCAGTCGGACGACCGCACAAATGCAACACCGCGATGGAACACACTGACGAAGTAGTCATGGCCGCCTTGCAGAGCGACGGCGTAACGTGGAGACAGCACTTTGTGCTGAACGGGTTGCTACCGTGCTACGAGAACGATGCCGGTCAATTCATGGCGCGTGTCATCGAAGACGATTCCCTAGCTCGGGCCACAAAGGACTTTCTCGTCCGTCAAGGCCAGGTAAGAACCTTGCCCGCGAAGTCGTAGAACGGCCAGGTCCGGACGTTTGACTCCGCCTCCCGAAGCGCGTGCGCACTGACTGGTAGTCTTGGAGCCTTCCGCGGCGTCATAGAAAATGCTATGGGCCGCATTGCTCGGATGGATGGTCTTCGGCCATTGGCCCGATGCCACCAGTTAGATGGGCATGAGCCTGATCGCGCTCGGCGGAGGCTACGCGGCGCTTCAGGCTCGATCCATCGGGCGCTAGTTGTCGCCCGCGGCAGTCGCACGATGAACGCAGGAGCTCATCCGCATCGCGGCCATCCGAGCGACATTCTTCGCACCGCGATTCGAAAGGCCGCGTCACTTCCCACTCGCCCCTCTGCCACGCGTCGCTGTCGCCCGGCTCGGCTGCAGGCCCTGCGCGACTTCGAGTAGCAAGCTGCGGAGCCAAGCGATCGCAGGATCGCGCTCCTGGTACTTGTGCCATTGCATGTGCTCGGCAAACGCAGGGATCTCCACTGGACACTCGACGACGCGCAGCGGAAAGCGCTCGGCGATCTGCTGCGCCAGCCGTGTCGGCAGCGTGGCGATGCGCGGCGTTCCGACCAACAGCGGCGGCACCAGGGTGAAGCTGGGCGCGATGACGTCCTGCCTGCGGGCGCGCTTGCCCACGGCGATCAACTGCTGGTCATAGGTCAGGCGCCGACCACCGCCCCACTCGACACCGATGTGCGAGGCCTCGAAATACTGCTCCGCCGTGAGCTTCTTCGTCATGCCGAAATGCTCGGGACTCACGAGACATGAAAACGTGTCCTCGAACAACAACTCGGAAGGATGCCCGGGCACGATGGCGAACTGCGGCGTGATGAGCAGCTCGATCTCTCCGGCCTGCAACAGGTCGCGAGACTGCGGGCTTCTGGCGCGCAGGTCGAACTCCATCCGAGGCGCTGCGCTGGCCGCACGCCTGACCACCTCCGACAGCAACACCGAGATGACGTAGTCCGAGGAATCGATGACGAAGCGCCGCTGCGAGGTGGTCGGGTCGAACGTCGGCTGCGCCCGGGCGATGGCCTGCACACGCAGGAGCACGTCGTGGACCGGTTTGACCAGTTCGGCAGCCAGCGGCGTGAGGACGAATGACTTGCCGATCGGCTGCAGCAACTCGTCCTTGAAGTACTCGCGCAGGCGCCGCAAAGACAAGCTGGTCGCAGGCTGGCTGAGGAAGACGCGCTCCGAGGCGCGCGTCACGCTGCGGGTGGTCAGGAGTGCGTCGAGCACGACGAGGAGATTCAGGTCGAGTTTGTCGAATCGCATGTCGGTTCTTCCATTTGCGCGGCAAATGACAATACTTTAAACAATTCATTTGTCGCATGGATGTGGGCTGCGAACAATCGAGCCCATCGAGGGACGCCTCGGTCCGTCACCTCACTCACCCGGAGACAAACAAGAATGACCTCATCGCTCGCGCGGCATGCAGCTGCGCCAAGATCCGGCTTGCGCCGTTCGCCTGCCAGGCACATCCATCTGGTGGCCGCGTGCGCGGCATGGGCTGCCACGAGCGCGGGCGCCCAGAGTTCCATCACCCTGTCCGGAAAGGTGGAAATGTCCGTCGACCACCTGCGCATCTCCTCGCCCAACGGCAGCTCCCGCACGCTGACGGCGCTGTCCAGCGACTCGTCGCGCCTGATCTTCGAAGGCGTCGAGGACCTGGGTGGCGGCTGGGGCGCGAAGTTCAAGCTCGATCATGGCTTCAACGCAGACACCGGCACTGTGGGTTTCGGCGGAATCTACTTCGGCCGCGAGGCCATGGTTGGGCTGGTGACGCCCTATGGCGAATTGCGGCTGGGTCGCAACTACATCCCCATGGACGACCTCACCGGGCCGCTCGATCCCTTCTACTTCACCGGCATCGGCGCAGCCTGGCCGATGACCCTCTTCACGCCGCGCATCAACAATTCGGTCAAGTACCTCAGCCCGCGCATGGGCGGCTTTCAAGTGCGTGCGCTTGCCAGTGCCAGCGAAGGCGTCAGGGGTGCGCAATACACCGGCCTGGGCGTCTCTTACAACGACACGAATTTCGACCTACACGCGGCCTACACCATCCAGAAGAACGCGGTGCCCGCCGGCGATCGCAAGGAATTCATGGTGGGCGGCGACTACAAGTTCGGCGGTCCGCGCCTGACCGGTTTCTACATCCAGCGCAACGATCCGGGCCAACCCCGACGTTCCTCGGCATTGGTCGGCACAAACTGGCCGCTCGGCGCCGGTGAAATCCGCGCGAGCTACCTGGTCGAGCGGCAAGGGGCAAGCAAGGCCTCCAGAGTCGCCCTCCAGTACATGCACTTCCTCTCTCGGCGCACGGCCGTCTTTGCCGGCATCGCACGCCTGAACAATGGCGCGGGCTTCTCCGAAACACTAAATCCAGCGCTGCCCGTTCTCGCCAAGGGCGAAGACGTCATGGGCACGCAACTCGGCGTTCGCCACAGCTTCTGACGCGGCCCTTCAAGAAAAAAGGACATCCCAATGAGACGAACCTTCCTGACCTTCTGCGCCGCAGCCACCGCACTGCTGGCGCTCACGCCAGCCTTCGCGCAAGAGACGGCGTATCCCAACAAGCCCATCCATGTCGTGTTTCCCTATCCTGCAGGCTCTTCGCTGGAAGTGGTGGGACGCCTGGTGTCGGAACGCGCCTCGCGCATCCTCGGCCAACCGATCGTCTTCGAGAACAAGGCCGGCGCCAACGGCATCCTCGGCACCACCCAGGTGGCCCGGGCCAAGCCGGACGGCTACACGCTGGCACTGACGACGACCTCGGCCCTGCTCCTGAACAGCCTGCAGCGCAAGGACCTGCCCTACGACCCGGTGCGCAGCTTCACGCCGGTCATTGCCGTCGCTGACATCCCGGTGGGCCTGATCGTCAGCTCGCGGCTGCCCGCGACCGACCTGCGCGCACTCGTAGAGCAGCTGAAGAAGCAGCCGGGGCAGCCCTATGCGAGCGTCGGCATCGGCTCCTTCAACCACCTGCTGATGGAGCAGTTCAAGGCGGTGGCGGGCGTGGACATGCTCCACGTGCCCTACCAGGGCGCCGCGCCCATCATCCCTGAACTGCTCAGCGGTCGCGTGGACGTGACGGTGCTTAGCGTCGGGTCGGTGCTGGGGCAATGGAAAGCGGGACAGGTGCGGGTGCTGGCCTTCATGTCGGACAAGCGCCTGGCATCGCAGCCGGGCGTTCCGACGATGACGGAAGTGTTCCCGTCGTTCCGCCCGTTCGGCAACTGGATGGGCTTCGTCGCACCGGCGAACACGCCGGAGCCGATCGTGCGCAAGCTCAACGCCGCCTTCGCCCAGGCGCTTCAGCTGCCGGAGGTGCGAAAGAAGATCGAGGAAGAACAGTGGCGCGTCATGGGCGGCTCGCCGCAAGACCTGGCGCGCCTGATTTCGAATGATCGCCCGATGGTCGAAGCGGCCATCAAGGCAGCGGGCATCCAGCCTGAATAGGGAGCAAACAAACATGCAGTCATGGGATGTCATCGTGGTGGGGGGTGGCCCTTCGGGCTTGACACTAGCCGCCGAACTGGCGGGTGCGGGCGCGAAGACGCTGGTGCTCGAACGCAGGACCGAGGGCGTGCAGTCGCGGGCGGGGACCATCCTGCCGCGCGTGCTCGAGTTGTTCGATGCGCGTGGCATTGCGGATCGGTTCATCGAGCGCACGCGCGAGATCGTGCCGTACCCGTTTCGGCCTTCGCACATATGGGCCGGCTTTCATCCGATTCGCTGGCAGTACCTGGAAAGCCGATTCGGCTTCACACTGGGATTGCCACAGAACTTCACCGAAGAAATCCTCTGGCAATGGGCGACCGAGAGCGGCGCGCAAATTCGCCGCGGCACGGAACTGCAGTCCTTCGAGCAGGATGGCAGCGGCGTGACCGTGTCGGTCACCGATGCCCAGGGGGCGCCAGCGACGCTGCGCGCGCGCTACCTCGTCGGCGCGGACGGCGGCCGCAGCACGGTGCGCTCCGGTGCCGGCATCCCGTTCGATGGCCATTCCGGCACCTTCCGCGGCATCGTCATCGATGCGCACCTGGATGCGCCCTGGCCCGGAGGACGCATCAACGTCGACAACGAGATGGGCTGGGTCCGCGGTTACGCCTTCGGTGAAGGCATCACCCGTTTCAACATCGTCCATCGCGACCGACGCGTGGCACCGAAGAATGAACCCGTCACCCTGGAAGAAGCGCTGAAATGCATCGCGGACGTGCACGGCACCGACTACGGCATCACCAGCCACCGCTGGGCATCGCGCTTTGACGACCAGATGCGTTCGGTGCCGTCGCTGCGAAAGGGTCGCGTGTTCCTGGTGGGCGAGTCGGCCCGCATCCACTATCCAGCCAGCGGCGTCGGCATGAACTTCTGCCTGCAGGATGCCTTCAACCTGGGGTGGAAGCTGGCCAACGTGGTCAACGGCCATGCCGATGAGTCGACACTGGACAGCTACGACGCGGAGCGCCTGCCTGTCATGCGCGCCCTGCTGGAGAGCGTCAAGGCGCAGTGTGTGCTGCAGTTCAACTTCGACGAAAGCGGCCTCACACTCAAGCGGCGCATGGCCGAGCAGATCATTCCGCTGCCGGACGTGCAGCGCAAACTGGTGCTGGAGTTGTGCGGGCTGGAAGCGCCGTATCCGCACGAAGCAGGCAACCACGCGCTGACCGGTTGCCGCCTACCCGACTTCGACCTCCTCACGCTCGATGGCCGGTCGCTTCGGCCGGCCGAGCTCCTGCGCGATCGCAAGTTCCTGCTGCTCGATCTGGAAGGCCAGAGCCGCCAGTTCGAAGCGCTGCAGTGCGCTGGCCTGCCCTTGAACGTCGTCAGCGCCCGCGTCGGCCGTGTACCGGCAGAGATGGACGGCGTGACGGGCATCCTGGTGCGCCCGGACGGCTACGTCGCCTGGGCCAGCAGCGCCTTGGCACGGGCCGGTGAGGTCGAGGCGCAACTGGGCCGCTGGCTCACGCGGAGCAAGCAGTGAACACCCACCGCACCCTCCTGGCCGGTGGCTGGGTCCTGAGCATGGACCCCACCATCGGCGACCTGCGCCGCGGCGACGTCCTGATCGAAGGCGAGCGCATCGTCGCGGTCGCCCCCCACATCGAGACCGAAGCGGCCGAGCGCATCGACGCGCAACGCATGATCGTCATGCCGGGCTTCGTAGACACCCATCGGCACACCTGGCAAACCTGCGTGCGGCATCGCTATGCGGACATCGATCCTCAGATCTACTTCGCGGAAATGCTCGGCGCCAAGGGCGCTGCTTTCCGCACCGAGGACGTCTATGCCGGCACCCTGCTGGGCGCGGTGTCGGCCCTGGACAGCGGAACGACCACGATGCTGGACTGGTCGCATGTCCAGAACACACCGGAGCATGCGGACGCCGCGATCCTGGCCTTGCGCGACGCCGGCATCCGGGGTGTCTTCGCCCATGGCTGGCCGCTGGTCGAGGGGCATTCCTGGATGTTCGACAGCGAACGCGGTCATCCGCAGGACATCCGCAGGCTGCGCAGCCAGTACTTCTCTTCAGACGACCAGTTGCTGACGCTGGCGATGGCCGGGCGCGGCCCGGAAATGGCACGCCGCGAGGTCTGGCTGCAGGACCTGCGCCTGGCGCGCGAACTGGACATTCGCTCCACCATCCACATGGGCGCGTATGCGCGCAATGCACCGGTCCGCGCGATCGCCCAGATGCACCAGGCCGGCGTGCTGGGCGACGACCTTACCTTCGTTCATTGCTGCTTCTGCGGGGACGACGAACTGGCCATGATGGCCGACGCGGGCGTGACGGCCTCGTTGGGCGTGCACTGCGAACTGAACGCGCAGGGAATCGGCGATATCCCATTCGACCGGCTGCTAGCCGCCGGGATCCGTCCCAGCCTGAGCGGCGATACCGAAACGAAATGCGCTGGCGACATGTTCACGCAGATGCGCCATGCCTTTGCGCACTACCGCTCCTGGATGGGTGGCGGCCATTCGAAGGCCGCGAACGCACCACCGACCATCACCTTGCGTGACGTGCTCGAGTTCGGCACGATCGCCGGTGCAAAGGCCACCGGGCTGGCGCACAAGACGGGATCGCTGACGCCGGGCAAGCAGGCCGACCTCATTCTGGTGCGGCAGGACGACCTGAACCTCACCCCCGTGTCCGACGCCGTCGGGGCCATCGTGCTGGCCGCGCACCCAGGCAATGTCGATTCCGTCTACGTCGCCGGACGCGCGGTGAAGCGCAATGGCCGCATGCTGCACATCGATGTCGACGCGCTGCGCGCCCGCGCCTTCAACTCGCAACGACACGTGCTGGGGGAGATGTGATGCCGGCCATGCCGCAGCTTGATCCCCAACTCGCCGTGGTGGTTGCTGCCCTGCAGGCACGCGGTGCGCCCCCACCGTTCAGCGGCACGCCGGACGAGGCGCGCGGTCGCATGCGCGCCGCGGTCCTTGCCGCGCGCGAGCGCTCCGGATTGCCGGATGTGCAGTCTGTGGAGGACACGATTGCCGCGCACGCAGACGTGCGCGTTCCGGTGCGCGTGTACCGCCCGCATTCGCACAGGCCGTCGCTGCCGACCGTCGTCTTCTTCCACGGCGGCGGCTTCGTGCTCGGAAGCGTCGAGCTGATGGACGACATCGCGCGCAAGCTGTGTCGCGACATCGAGGCGGTGGTGGTGTCCGTGGACTATCGACTCGCGCCGGAGCATCCCTTTCCCGCCGCGCACGACGACGCGCTGGCTGCCACGTTGTGGGCGCTGGCCAACGCCGTGGCCCTCGGTGGCGATCCTGCGTGCGTGGCCGTGGCAGGGGAAAGCGCGGGCGGCAGTCTCGCTGCCTCGTCGGCTATCCAGGTTCGCGACCGCGGCTTTGCGCTCGCGGGTCAGCTGCTCATCGTGCCCGGCGTCGATTTCGCACGCGACACGGTCAGGCTCGAGAGAAACGATGGGTGTGCGTATCCAATGCTCACGCCGCACGACCTGCGGGAGGTGGCGCGGCTCTACCTGGGCACGGCAGCGGACCGTGCGACGGACTTTCCTCCGTCTCCCCTGCACTGCGCAGACTTGGGCGACTTGCCCGCCACGGTCATTGCCGTGGCAGGGTGCGACCCCCTGTACAACGAGGGGCTGGCCTATGCGGCGCGGCTGCAGGCGGCTGGCATTGCCACGCAGGTGCTGCGCTACGAAGACATGTTCCATCCCTTCTTCGGGTTCTTCGAGGTCTCAGAGGCTGCACGGCGCGCCAATGACGAAATCTGCAGCTGCTTCGCAGCGACCCTGCGTGCCCGCCCCGACGACACAAAGGAGGCTGAGGTATGAATCAAGCCCCCCATGCGTCGGTCCATTCGGTCGACCGCTTCGTGTTCAGCGTGCCCGACCTGCATGAGGCCGAGCAGTTCTACCGCGCCTTCGGCCTGGACGTGCGCCGCGAAGGCAACCGCCTGGCGCTGCACACCTTCGGCCATCCGCATTGCTGGGCCTGGGTCCATGCATCGGGCCGGTCGAAGCAGCTCGAGTACGTGCGCTATGGCGTGCATGCGCATCAGCTGGATGCCTTGCGGGAACGCATTGTCACGGCTGGCCTCGAGGCACAGCCGCACCCGCTGGGCGATGCCGAGGGCGTCTGGCTGCGCAACCCGGACGGCACACACCTGCAGCTCGTGGCAGCGTCGAAGGTGTCGCCCTCGCACAAGTCCCGCCCGGTCGTGACACCGCCCGTCGCACCGGGCCATGGCGCCGCGCCAGCGCGCAGCCGCGCGCTGCAGGTTCGCCCCCGTTACCTGTCGCACGTGCTTTTCTTCACGCCCGACGTGCCGCGAATGATCCGCTTCTCGCAGGAAATCCTGGGCCTGCGGTTGTCCGATCATTCCGGCGACTTGATCGCCTTCCTGCATGGAGCCCATGGCTCCGATCATCATCTGGTGGCCTTCGCAAAGTCGCACGCGGCCGGCCTGCACCATTCGAGCTGGGACGTGGGCAGCATCGACGAGGTCGGGCGCGGCTCCGAGCAGATGCGCAATGCCGGCCATGGGCGAGGCTGGGGCGTGGGGCGGCACGTGCTCGGGTCGAACTACTTCTACTACGTGCGCGATCCGTGGGGCAGCTATGCCGAGTATTCGCACGACATCGACTACGTGCCGGCCGACAGCGAGTGGCCCGCGGCAGACCATCCGCCAGAAGACTCGCTGTATGTGTGGGGGCCTTCGCTCCCCCCCGATTTCATCACCAACCTGGAGCAGCCGGCATAAGCCGGCCTTGAAAGCCACACCATGAGACTCATCGCCTTTATCGCCAGCAACGGCCTGCCCGCCTTGGGGCTGCGAACCGGTTCGCAGGTCGTCAACCTCACCGAAGTCGGATTGCCGTCGACGCTGGACGCGCTGCTCAAGCACCCCGACGGACTGAGCGCAGTGAAGGATGCCGCCGCCCGCGCGACGCAGCACCTGGCGTTCGCCGAGCTGAAACTGCTGCCGCCGCTTCAGAACCCCTCCAAGGCCTTCGCCATCGGCCTGAACTACGTCGATCACGCCTCGGAAAGCAACTTCGAGCCGCCCAAGCACCCGGTCCTGTTCCAGCGCTTTCCCTCTTCATGGGTCGCACACGGCGAGCCCCTGGTGCGCCCGCGGGTCTCCACGCAGTTCGACTATGAGGCGGAACTCGTGGCCATCATCGGCAAGGCCGGCCGCTATATCGCCAAGGAGGATGCGCTGGCGCACGTGGCCGGTTACGCCATTTTCAACGAGGGTTCCATCCGCGACTACCAGTTCCGCTCCGGCCAATGGCTGTGGGGCAAGAACTTCGATCGCAGCGGCGGCTTCGGCCCCGAGTTCGTCACCGCAGACGAACTGCCGACGGGCGCCAGCGGCCTGCAGCTGACCTGTCGCCTGAACGGCGAGGTGCTGCAAAGTGCCAACACGCGCGACATGATCTTTGACGTGGCGACCTTGGTCGCTGCGTGCTCGGAAGGCATGGAATTGCAGCCGGGCGACATGATCATCACCGGCACGCCCTCGGGGGTGGGCTTGGCGCGCACGCCGCAGATCTGGCTCAAGCCGGGCGACGTCTGCGAAGTGGAGATCGAAGGCATAGGCATTCTGCAAAACCCCGTGATCGACGAAGTGTGGGCCTGAGGCCTGATCGCCCTGCTCCGCAGCCGCGGGAACAATGGCAGGCGTGCCGCGCGCAAATGGGGAGCGGCTCGTTCTTGACGGACAGCTCCTCTCAAGCCGAGCCTCTCGAACGTCGGCAACCCATTTGAAGGGGGTATACCCCAAGGGCGGCTATGCAGCGATTGCCCTAGTCGGGATCGGAACAATCGATGTCTGCAACGAGGCCAATACCCGACAACCAAGGCAGTGTGAATCGCTGCGGGGCTCAGTCCAGATCGGGCTTCGTAGGTAGGGTCAGTACGCCGCGACGCATGCCCTCGCCGCCCGCCGAAGTTGCGCGCTTCGGCGGCCAGAGGGTGCGAGAAACCAGCAGGAGGACACCGTATCCATTGAATGCATCAGCGCGTGTCGAATCCTTCCCGCGCCACCCAGAACGGGCGACGCGCGTTCTCTTCGCGAATGCCTTCACAGACCAGCCTGTGCCAACACTGCTGCGTACACAGCGCCACGACGCCTAGCTAGGTGACGTGCAGGTGAAGCTGGACGCCGCGTCGGGATCGCCGGTGCCGTTGTACTTTGGAAACTGCGGGTGCCTGCACATCGGCCGCTGCATGCCCTTGCCCGGCTCGACGCTGCGCGTGGCCACGATCTCGCGGGCGCTGGGATGGGTGCCGGTTTCGATCCAGTCGAACATCGGGGTGATGAGGTCGACGCTGTCCGGGCCCTTGCCGCCTGCCGGCGTGGCGGCGCAGTGGTCGTTGCCTGCCAGCACGTAGTACTCGACGAACCGGTCGGCCGCGGCCTGCCCGCCCGCTGCGGCGACGACCTTGCGGTAGTAGTCCGTGGTGTTGTTCTGCGTGATCAGCCAGTCGGTGGTGCCGTGCATGAGCAGCATCTTGCCGTTGCGGGCCCGGAACCCGCTCAGGTCGGGGTTGACTGCATCGATCAATCGGGCGAGGTGGTCGAGTCGGTTCGTGTACTGCAGCGGGTCGACGTTCAGCGGGTCTGCGGACGGGTCTTGCGCCACGAAGTACTTCATGTAGTCGCCGCCGAGAATCTGAAACGTGGTGCCTCCGATGGCCTGCCACGATGCGTCGTCGGCGGTCTCGCCGCCGACATAGGGAAAGGCCGGCCATGTGTAGCGACCACCCGCCACATCGGTGGGCTCGTACAGGACCTTGGCGGACGCCAGCTGCGCGTCGGTCAGGCAAGAGTCTGCGTCGGCGCCCGTGCATCGGAGCTTGGCCAGATCGGGCTTGCAGGCCTCGGGGTGGCTGATGATGCCGTCCTTCAGGCCGTCGAGTGCATCGCATTGGGACTGCATGAAGTTCGCGAGGGTCTTGACCTTCGGGATGCTCAGGCCCGCCTCGGGCTGGGCCAGCTGCTTGAGTATTTTTTGATACCAGAGGAACTGGCCCGTGTAGGCATTGGCCGGGGCGCGCGCAATCACGCCGTCGAACAGGTCGGGATGCCGTTGCGCCTGGATCAACGCCTGACGCCCACCGCCCGAACAGCCCTCGTAGACAAACTTCGAGCGGCCGACCGATTCGCCATAGCGCGAGCGGAGCACGGCCTTCGCCGATGCAAGCACCTTGGGCACGGCACCGTCTGCGTAGTCCTGAAGCAACTGGGGGTCCATAGCGAAGGAGCCATTGGGATGCTTGGCCGCATCGTGTCCATGGTTCGTCGCGATGGTCGCGTAGCCGCTTTCCGCGACGCCAGGGCTGTAGGCGCTGGGGTAGATGGCGCCGTCGAAGCCGCCGCCGCCGATGAACAGGACACGCTGGTTCCAGCTGCTGGGCAGCTTGACTTCGAAGGCGAGTTCCGGCGGCATCTCGCCGCGCACGATGCAGGTCTCCGGCGTGGTGTCTGTCTGGGGCGTCAGCGTCGCCTGCGTGATCGTGGCGCCTTCGAAGGCCCGGCTCAGGAAGCTGTTGCACGCGGCCTGCGCGCTTCCGGCAGCGGACGGGAACAGCGCGGGTGGCGAGTTGCCACCACCGCTGCCGCTGCCGCCGCAGGAAGCAAGCAGCGCCGCAGCAGCCACCACGGACCACGAGATGATGCGCCGGTGGGTGTCGCGTCGGCATGTGAGAGGGGCTATCTTCATTCTTTGTCTCCTTGTTGGGGCAATGCCCCCGTGAACGCGCACGCTGGCGCGGAAAGCACTCATGCGGCGGGCGTGAAAAGCACCGTGCCCTGCGCGAGCACGCTGGTCCTGTCGTCTGCGCTCTTGATCGCACCTTGCAATTCGAGAACGCAGCCGCCCTTCGAATGCGCGGCCATCGACGTCACGCGCCACTCGATGAGTACCGTCTCGCTCGCCCGTACGGGACGCAGCAGGTCGACCGAGAAGTTCATGCCCAGCACCTCCCCCCTCGTAGCGAAGTGACTGGCGGTCAGCCCCATCAGCAGCGAGGTGGTGTGGGTCGCACTGGCGATCAAGCCGCCGAAGCGCGTGCCCTGTGCAAACGCGGCATCGTGGTGCAGCGGGTTCTCGTCTCCCGCGGCCAGCGCGAAGGCACGCACTTGCGCTTCGTCGAAGGTGTGGGGTCGCGAGAAGCGATAGCCGGGCCCGACAGGCCCCAGGGCCGCGGCCGCTTCGCACTCAACCATGGCTCGCGAGCCGGGTGATGGCGTCCTGGCTTCCGGCCTGCTGGCGCAAGCGGAACTTCTGGATCTTTCCCGTGGCCGTCTTCGGCAAGGGGATGAAGATCACGCGGCGCGGACACTTGAAGTGCGCCAGCCGCTCGCGGCAGAACGCAATGATCTCTTGCTCGGTGGGCGCGGCGACACCGGCCTTCAGCTCGATGAACACGCACGGCACCTCGCCCCACTTGGGGTCGGGCTGCGCCACCACGGCGGCATGCAGCACCGCCGGGTGTCCATGGACGACGTCTTCGATTTCGACCGACGAGATGTTCTCGCCGCCCGAGATGATCACGTCCTTCGACCGGTCGGTGATCTGCGCATACCCGTTGGCATGCAGGACCGCGACGTCACCGGTGCGGAACCAGCCGTCGGCGAGCGCCTTGCGCGTTGCCGCCTCGTTCTTGAAGTAGCCCATCATCACGGTGTTGCCGCGCAGCATGAGCTCGCCCGCCGATTTGCCGTCGGGCACGACGGGTTCGAGGGTGTCGGCATCGCCGACCATGAGGCCTTCGAACATGGCGGCGCGCACGCCCTGGCGCACGCGCAGCGCCCCCTGCTCGGCGGGCGCTAGGTCGTCCCAGCCGTCCTGCCACACGCAACTCACCGGCGTGCCGGAAACCTCCGTGATTCCGAAGACGTGCTCCACGTCGAAGCCCATCGCCAGCACCGCGTTCAGCACGGCGAGCGGCGGCGGTGAGCCGGCCGTCAGCACGCGCACGGGGCGCGGCAGCCGGGTATCTTTCGCCGCGTCCGCGAGCATCGCCATCACGACCGGCGCTGCGCAGAGGTGATCGATCTGATGGCGCTCGATGGCCTCCAGCACGGCGTCGGCAGACACCCGGCGCAGGCAGACATGGGTGCCCGCCGCCGCAGTCACGGCCCAGGTGAAGCACCATCCGTTCGCGTGGAACATGGGCAAGGTCCACAGGTACTTCGGCGCCCGTGGCATCGCCCAGTTCGTGATCTGCAGCAGGCTCATGAGGTAGGTGCCGCGATGGCTGGCGACCACGCCCTTGGGGTCTCCGGTCGTGCCGGAGGTGTAGTTCAGGGCGATGGGTTGCCACTCGTCGCTGGGCCAGCGACCGGCAAAGTCCGGGTCTCCGTTCGCCAGCAGCGATTCGTAGTCGGTCTCGCCGATGGGTTCGCCGGGTGGTGCGAGGTGGTCGTTGATGTCGATGACCGCAGGCGCACGGTCGAGCAGCTTCAGCGCTGCGGCCACCGTGGCGGCGAACTCGCGATCGACCATCAGCAATTTGCACTCGCCGTGGCGCAGGATGAACGCGATGCCTTCGGCATCCAGGCGATGGTTGATTGCGTTGAGCACCGCGCCGGCCAGCGGAATGCCGAAGTGGGCCTCCAGCATGGCCGGCGTGTTGGGCGCGAGCACCGAGACGGTGTCGCCCGGTTCGATGCCTCGCATCGCCAGCGCGGACGCCAGGCGATGGCAGCGCTCGCGCGTCTGCGCCCAGGTTCGCGTCAGCTCGCCGTGCACCACCGCCACGCGGTTCGGATGCGCGAGCGCCGCGCGGTCGAGAAAGCCCAGCGGCGTGAGCGGCACATGATTTGCCGCGCAGCGTTCGAGGCCCCGTGCATAGGATGGCGCGCTCATGCGGTGGTCTCCTTGGAGGTGTCGTGGAAGGTCGTAAACGCGGAGACTGGCTCGCGCTCGGTGACGAGTGAGTTCTCGACCGACGAGGTGTCGGCGTAGCCCAGGCTCATGCCGCAAACCAGCATCTGGCCGACGGGAATGTTCAGCAGGTCCGCGATCTGGCGATGGAATTTCAGGAACGCGGCCTGTGGGCAGGTGTGAAGGTTGCGGCCGCGTGCGGCCACCATCACGCTCTGCAGGAACATGCCGTAGTCCAGCAGGCTGCCTTCCTGGAGTTCACGGTCCACCGTGAAGAACAGGCCCACGGGCGCATCGAAGAAGCGGTAGTTGCGACCGTGCTGCAGGTGCATGCGCTGCTTGTCGCCCTTGGCGATGCCGAGCAATCCGTAGAGGTCCCAGCCGACCTTGCGGCGCCGCTCCAGGTACGGCGAAAACCATTCCCGCGGGTAGTAGTCGTAGGGCTCAAGCAGCTCGCCCGACCGGCCGGGATCGTCGTCGAGCACGGCAATCGCCGCCGACAGACGGGCCTTGGCAGGCCCCGTCAGCACATGCACATGCCAGGGCTGCATGTTCATTCCGGAGGCGCTGTAGCGCGCCGTCGAGAGGATCGCCTCGACCTCTTCCCGGGGCACCGGCCGGGGCAAGAACGCCCTGACGCTGCGCCGAGTGGCAATGGCCCAGTCGACCGCTCCTTGCAGCGCGTGTGCCTCCAGCGGCGGCGCCATCATTCGGTTCATTGAGGTTTCCTTGCTATTTCGAAGCCGGGCGAATCGCCCCGTCCACACGGCTCGCTTCGCCGGTGGCTGCGCGCGCGGCCTTGGCCTGAGTCGACGCGGCGCGCGACTGGTTCACGAACGAGACCGCTGCCGCGCCGATGACGCCGGCCAGCGCGATCGCCATGAAGTTCTGCTCGATGGGCAGGCTCAGCGACACGAGCCAGCCGATCAGAATCGGCGCAGCAATGGCGCCGATGCGGCCGACACCCGAGGCGAAGCCGACGCCGGTCGAACGCACGGCCGGTGGATAGAAATCGCCAGCGTAGGCATAGGCCAGCAGTTGCGTTCCGAGCGTGGACGCACCCACCACGAACACGGCAACAAACAGCAGCTCGGTCGATTTCGTGTACGCGAGCGCGGCCAGCGACGCAGCCCCGACCACGTAGAACGCCACCAGCACATGCTTGATGTTGAACTTGTCGCTCAGCAGACCGCCGCCGATCGCGCCCACGATCGCGCCGACGTTGAAGACGATCACGAAGTTCAGGGCCGAGCCCAAGCTGTATCCCGCCATGGCCATGAGCTTGGTCAGCCAGGAGTTCAGCGCGTAGACCATGAACAGCCCCGTCATGAAAGCCACCCAGATCATCACGGTGCTGAACGCGCGTCCGGCGTCGAACAGGGTGCGCACCGGCGCGTCGTGCAGGCGGTCGGTGGACGCGCCGACATACACGGTGCCGGCTGCGTTCGGCTGCTCCGGCGCGAGCTTGGCCGCGATCTCCCCGAGCTGCCGCTGGTCACCCTTCTTGAGAAGAAACGACAGCGATTCGGGCATCGTTTTCAGGATGAGCGGAATCAGCAGCACGGGCAAGCCGGCCACATAGAACACCCATTGCCATCCATGGCTCTCGATGAGCTGCTTGGCGGTGAGCGCGACCAGAATGCCGCCCACGGAGTAGCCCGCGAAAACCATCGTCACCAGGCGCGTACGCAGCTTCGCCGGTGCGAACTCGCCCATCTGCGCGGTCACGATGGGCAACACCCCGCCGATGCCGAGGCCCGCGATGAAGCGGGCGACGCTGAAGCCGATGGGTTCGGTGGCCAGCCCAGTCAGCGCCGTGAAGACACTGAAGAGCGCCACGCACACCGCGATCATGCGAGGGCGGCCGATGCGGTCTGCCAGGGTGCCCAGGAAGATCGCGCCCAGCATGGTTCCGAACAACGCCGACCCGGCCATGACGCCGGCGCTCGTGGCATCGACGCCCATGTCTTTCATGATCGATGGCAGCGCGGCGCCCACGACCGCCAGGTCATAGCCGTCGATGACCAGGATCAACACGCACCACCAGAGCACGAGCCCGTGAAAGCCGTTGAACCGGGAGGGCCCCGCCAACGCGTGAATATCGACCTGCTTGCCGGCCTGCTGCATGTTTTCGTCTCCTGTCGTTTGATCTGTCGCGAGATGCGATGTCGACGGGAGGTTAGTTCTGCAGGCGGCACGCTTCCATGCCCGCGCGTCTCGATCTGGATGGGGCGTTCGGACATGTCGGCATCCCTGCCGGACGCCGGAGCTTCGGCTTATTGCGGCGCGGGTGCGGACGAGCGATAGGCGCCCGGGCTGACGCCTGTCCATTTCTTGAAGGCGCGATGGAAGGCGCTGGTTTCCTGGAAGCCGGTGCGGGCAGCGACTTCGGCCACCGTCAGCGACGCGCTCGACAAGAGGTCGATGGCGATGTCCCGCCGCAGGTCGTCCTTCACGCGCTGGTAGCTCACGCCCTCCTGCTGCAAGCGGCGTTGCAGCGTGGTGCCGGAAACGCAGAGTTCCTGTGCGAGCTTTTCGAGTTCGGGCCACGCCTCGGGCATCTGGCTTCGCAACCTGTTGCGCACCTGGGCGCTGGTGCTGGCGTCGTTACGGTACTTGACCAGCAGGTTGGCCGGCGCTTCCCTCAGGAAGTTGTCGACCGTGGCGGGCGACTCCGCAATCTTCAGGTCCAGCAGATCGCTTGCGAAACTGATGTGCGTGGTCTCGCCATTGAATTTCACGCTCTCGCAAAAGCGCGTTCGGTAGTGGCTGTCGTCGCCGGGCGGCGGGCATCGGAACTGCATCTCGCGCAGGGGAATGCGCCGGTGCACGAGCCAGCAGGCCAGGCCATGGACCAAGATGAACCAGGTGCCGTAGCCGAACAGCCGGCGCAGCACGCCGCCGTCATGCAGCACGACGCGCGCCTCGTCGCCGTCGCAGACCAGCTCGCCGCGGAAATCGTCCAGCGTGGCGTGGAGGAACCTCAGGATGCGGCGCAATGCGTGCGCGAGGTTGTCGGCGTTGACGGCGGCGCGCGTCATGAGCGCATAGCTGCCGCGGCGAAGCCCGTGGCTGTCCAGGCCGAAGAACTCGTCGTCCATCAGGTCGGCCAGCGCCACCCACATCTGCGAGTACGCCGCCGCCGAGATGCGCGCGCGCGGCGCGTTCAACAGCTCGCGGTCGATCTTGGCGCTTTCGAGGACGCTGCTGATGTCCATGTTTCTCAGCGCCGCGGCGTGGATCGCCTCGTGCACCAGTTCAATGGACACGGTTCCCTTCAAGCCTGCAGACTTCATACGCACTCGCTCAAGAATCAGTGGTGGGGCGAGCTCTTTATAAGCGCGTTTCGCGCTGTGCAGGATGCGGCCTCAGGGGACCCGCAGCGTCCGCAGCAATGAGATGCCGCCGACCTCTGTCGTGGGCTGTCGCGGAAGTTGTGCGACTAGGTGCTCTGGGAACCGGAAGCGCCAGGCGTCATCGAGGAAAGCCTCGACAGGACGGCGCTGCGGCAGACATCCAGAATTTCATCGGCCAGTGGCGAGTCGTCAGGACACGCCCGCGACAGCACGATGGCACCGACTGCCTGCGCAATGAGGTCGATCCGCCTGGCGCGTGCGTCGCCGCCCTGATCGTCCTCCTCTGGCGCGTCGAACTGGTTTCCCAGGGTCATCAGCAGGTTTTCAATGCCGGTCGCAAACGCCGTCTTGATCGACTCCGGTTGGCGCGCAGCATCTGCGCACAGGGCGGCCATCGTGCAACCGTCACCCGGTGCATCTCGGTGTTCACGGGACAGATAGTGATGGACAAATGCCATCGCATCGACGCCTTCGGCCTTGGCGGCCGTCTGCGCAAAACCGCAGGTCGCGGCTTGCGCCATCAGGTCGGCCTTGGATTCGAAGTGCTTGTAGAACCCGCCGTGGGTGAAGCCTGCGAACGCCATCAAGTCCGCAATCCCCACCCCGTCGTAACCACGCTCGCGAAACAGCGTGGAGGCCGTCTCGACGATGTGCGCCCGGTTCGCCTGTGCCTGCGCCTTGGTGACCTTCATGTCCAGGACCTCTCTAGATGTGCCATCGGTGAAGCCATGAATATACATTGATGTCGATCATCATCAAAGTCCTTGACATCAAAGATGATGATCGACATCATTAAGCCAACTTACCTTGGAAGGCTTCCGAAAATGAGCGATACCCACCTGACCGCACCCACCCGCTTCGTCGAAGTGGATGGCGAAAAATTCGCCTATCGCCGCTGGGGCAACACCTCCAGCGGACAGCCCCCTCTGTTCTTCGTCCAACATTTCCGCGGCGGCCTGGACCACTGGGATCCCCTGTTGACCGATGGTCTGGCCGCAGGCCGCGAGGTCATCCTTTACAACGGTCGCGGCATTGCCTCCTCGACCGGCACGCCCCGCAACCGGATCGAAGACATGGCGGACGACATCGCCCTGGTGATCCGGGCGCTGGGTCTGTCCCAGGTCGATCTGCTTGGTTTCTCAATCGGGGGCTTCCAGGTGCAGGAGGTCGTGCTGCGTCACCCGCAACTGGTTCGCAAGCTCGTCCTGCTCGGCACCGGACTGCGCGGCGGCGATCCGAAGATGGAGCCCAGGGTGCTGGAGGTCGCGCCGAACCCCGTACCGACCGCGGATGACTTTCTCTACCTGTTCTTCGGCCGCTCGGAGGCTGCCAAGCAGGCAGGCCTGGCCTTCTGGGAGCGCCGCCACCAGCGCGTCGATCAGGACCCGCCCAGCTCGATGGCCGTCGCTCAAGCCCAAGCCGAGGCGCACGCCGCCTACCTGCAGCCGTTACCGGGTGCGAACCCCTATGCCTTCCTGAACGCCGTCACGCAGCCGACCCTGGTGCTCAACGGCGTCGACGACATCATGATTCCCACGATCAACTCCTGGCATCTGTCGCAGAACATTCCCAACGCGCAGCTGTTGATCTATCCCGACGCCGGACACGGCGCGCAGTTCCAGTATCCCGAGCGCTTCCTGCAACACGCGATCCAGTTCCTCGAGGAGTGATGCCGTAGCGCATCCCCGTCCCCGCCCGATCAACGACGACACAGCAAACAAGCATGACTGACAAGACGCTCTTCGAGCCCTACACACTTGGCTCACTCCAACTGTCCAACCGCATCGTGATGGCGCCGCTGACGCGCAATCGGGCAGGCGCGGGTCTGGTGCCCAGCGAGTACGCCGCCACCTACTACGGTCAGCGCGCCTCGGCGGGCCTGATCATCACCGAGGCCACCCAGATCTCGGCCGATGCCCAGGGCTACCAGGACACCCCGGGCCTGTACACGCCGCAGCAGATCGACGGCTGGCGCAAGGTGACCGACGCCGTTCATGCCAAGGGCGGGCGGATCTTCGTGCAGTTGTGGCACGTGGGCCGCATCTCCCACGTCGACCTGCGCCCTGGTGGCACCGCGCCGGTGGCCCCCTCCCCCATCCGCGCCGCGACCAAGACCTTCGTCAACAACGGTTTTCATGACGTCTCCGAGCCACGTGCCCTGACCCTGGATGAGATTCCAGGCATCGTCGAGGATTTCCGCCAGGCTGCGGCCCATGCGATCACTGCGGGGTTCGACGGCGTCGAGGTCCACGGTGCCAACGGCTACCTGCTGGAGCAGTTCATCAAGGACGGTGCCAACACCCGGACGGACGCGTACGGCGGCTCCATCGAGAACCGCGCGCGCCTGTTGCTCGAAGTCACGGCCGCCGTGGCGAAGGAAATCGGTGCCGAGCGCACCGGTGTGCGCCTCTCGCCGGTGTCGTCGGCCGGCGCCATTTCGTCCAGCGATCCGCAGTCGCAGTACGACTACATCGCCGAGCAACTCAATGCGATGGGCATCGTCTACCTGCATGTGGTCGAAGGCGCCACCGGGGGGCCGCGCGATGCCGCACCGTTCGATTTCGACGCCTTGCGCACTCGCTTCAAGAACACCTACCTGGCCAACAACGGGTATGACCTCGAACTGGCCAACGCCCGCCTGATCGAGGACAAGGCCGACCTGTTCGTCTTCGGCCGCCCCTTCATCAGCAACCCCGATCTGGTCGAAAGGCTGGAGATCGGCGCACCCCTCGCCGCGCTGGACCCCACCACGCTGTATGGCGGTGGCGCCAAAGGCTACATCGACTATCCGACCCTCGCTGATTCCAGCGTCCGGTAGTCGTTTTTCCACGCTGCATGTCGCGGCATGGACTCACCCTTTCGATCACGAGCAAAACACATGACCTCTCATTCCACTGTTCTCATCACGGGCGCCTCGACCGGCATTGGCGCCATCTATGCCGACCGCTTCGCACGCCGCGGCCACGACCTCGTGCTGGTGGCGCGCGACAAGGCGCGGCTGGAAACGCTCGCGGCGCGCCTGCGTGAGGAAACCGGCGCTGCCGTCGATATCCTTGCGGCCGATCTGACCCAACCCGGCGACCTGGCCGCCGTCGAGACGCGACTGCGCGAGGACGCCAGGATCGAGACCCTGATCAACAACGCCGGGGCCGCACTGTCCGGCCCGTTCATCGACCAGTCGACAGACGATGTCGCCCGCTTGGTCAGCCTCAACACCACCGCACTCGTGAGGCTGGCGAGCGCCATCGCCCCGCGCCTGGTGCAGGCCGGCAAAGGCGCGATCGTCAACATCGGCTCGGTGGTCGGCCTGGCGCCCGAGTTCGGCATGTCGGTCTACGGCGCGACCAAGGCCTTCGTGCTGTTCCTGTCCCAGGGGTTGAGCCTGGAGCTCGCGCCCAAGGGCGTCTACGTGCAGGCGGTGTTGCCGGCCGGCACCCGCACCGAGATCTGGGAGCGCGCGGGCATCGATACCCGTGCGATGCCCGACCTGATGGGAGTAGAAGAGCTGGTGGATGCCGCGCTGACCGGATTCGACCGCCGTGAACTCGTGACCATCCCGCCGTTGCACGATGCCGCGCGCTGGGAGGTGCTGAACACGGCACGTCAGGCCCTGGTCGCGGACATTCGGCAGGCGCACGTGGCGGAGCGCTATCGAACCGCCGCCTGAAACGGCAAGAACGCCAGAACGGAAGGAACAGCACATGACATTCAAGGCACTGCTCGCCAGCAAGACCGGCGACACCATTTCAAGCAGCCTGGTCGACTTCAAGGAAGAGGACCTGATGCCGGGCGACGTCACCGTCGCGGTCGAGTACTCGACGGTGAACTACAAGGACGCGATGGCGCTCAGTGGCCGGTCACCGGTCATTCGCCAGTTTCCGCTGATTCCGGGCATCGACTTTGCCGGTGTCGTCGAGTCGTCGACTTATCCCGGCATCGCAGCCGGCGACCGTGTGCTGGCCAACGGCTGGGGACTGAGCCAGACGCACCACGGCGGCTTTGCGCAAAAGGCGCGGGTGAGCGGTGATTGGCTGGTCAAGGTTCCCGAGGTGTTTTCGACCCGGGATGCCATGGCCATCGGCACCGCCGGGTACACCGCCATGCTGTCGGTGCTCGCGCTCGAGCATGGTGGCCTGACGCCCGAGCACGGCGACATCCTGGTGACGGGCGCCAATGGCGGCGCCGGCTCCGTGGCGATCGCGCTGCTGTCGAGCCTGGGCTATCGCGTGATCGCGTCGACCGGGCGTCTCGAGGAATCCGATTACCTGCGTGCGCTGGGCGCGGCGGACATCATCGACCGTCACACCCTGTCCGAAGCGGGCGCACCGATCGCCAAGGAGCGATGGGCCGGGGCCATCGATTCGGTCGGCAGCCATACCTTGGCAAACGTCCTGGCGCAGACCCGGTATCGCGGCGTGGTCGCGGCCTTCGGGCTCGCACAGGGCGCGGACCTGCCGGCATCTGTCCTGCCCTTCATCCTGCGCAACATCACCCTCGCCGGTATCGACTCGGTCAATGCGCCGCAGCCTGCGCGGCTGCAGGCGTGGTCGCGTCTGGCCAGCGACCTGGACCTGGACAAGCTGGCACGGACCACCAAGGTGATCGGATTGGCAGAGGTTCCTGACGTTGCCAGCCAGGTACTCGCAGGGAAGGTCCAGGGGCGCACCATCGTGGATGTGAACGCCTGACCGGATCGCGCATGCCCTTCATCGACGCTCCCAACCTCTCGATCGATGTCGACGGGACTGCATTCGCGTACCGCGACCTGGGGCCGCGCGATGGCGTGCCTCTGGTCCTGCTCAACCACTGGGGCGCGGTCCTCGACAATTTCGACCCGCGGATCGTCGATGGACTTGCCCGCAGGCATCGCATCATCGCCATCGATTACCGAGGGATCGGCGCTTCAGGCGGAACAGCGCCTGTGACCATCGATGCGATGGCGCGGGATGCGATCGCGCTGGTCCACGCACTGGGCTTCGAGAAGATTGATCTGCTTGGCTTCTCCCTCGGAGGATTCGTGGCGCAGGACATCGTGCTGAAAGCCCCCGGCCTGGTGCGCCGACTCATCCTGACCGGCACAGGGCCGGCAGGCGGCACAGGCATCGAACGGGTCGGAGCGGTCTCCTGGCCGCTGATAGTCAAAGGCCTGCTGACGCTGCGGGATCCGAAGACCTTTCTGTTCTTCACCTCCACGGCCAACGGTCGTCAAGCCGCGAAAGCCTTCCTGGAGCGACTGAAGGAGCGCAAGGCGGATCGGGACAAGGGGCCGACGCCCCCTGCCTTCCTGCGACAGCTGAAGGCCATCAAGGCCTGGGGCCGGCAGGTGCCCCAGGATCTGGGCGGCATCCGCATCCCTGTGTTGATTGCGAATGGCGACAACGACATCATGGTGCCCACTGTGAACAGCCATGACATGGCGCGTCGCATCCCAGGCTCGCAACTGGTCATCTACAAAGACGCTGGGCATGGCGGGATTTTCCAGTACCACGGCGAATTCGTGCCCAAGGCGCTGGCCTTTCTCAATGACTGAACGACGGCATCTTTCGCAACCGGCTTCAGGCCGACTTTCCCGACCGCCCCCTGTAGTGCGGGGCTGCCCGAAGCGCATTCAATCAAACACTCTGGAAAAAAGTCGCCCATGAAAGCGTTCATCATCGATCGTTACGGAAAGAATGAAGTTGGCCGCATCGGCGAAACGCCCGAGCCCGAGGTGCGGGACGATGACGTCCTGATCCAGATCCACGCGGCGAGCATCAATGCCCTGGACTCGAAGATCAAGAGCGGCGAATTCAAATTGATTCTTCCCTACCACTTCCCCCTGATCCTGGGCAACGACCTGGCCGGTACGGTTGAGCGGGTCGGCGCTCGCGTTCGCAGCTTCAAACCGGGCGACGAGGTCTATGCGCGCCCCGACGACGATCGCATCGGCACCTTCGCCGAGTTCATCGCCGTCAAGGAATCGTCGCTGGCGCTGAAGCCCAAGAATCTCAGCATGGTCGAGGCCGCATCCGTTCCTCTGGTGGCCCTGACCGCCTGGCAGGTGCTGGTCGAAACCGCCAAGCTGAAAAAGGGGCAGAAGGTCCTGATCCATGCCGGCTCCGGCGGCGTCGGCACCATTGCCATCCAGCTTGCCAAGCATCTCGGGGCATTCGTGGCCACGACCACCAGCACGGCCAACGTCGCCTGGGTGAAGGCCTTGGGCGCGGACGTCGTCATCGATTACAAGCAGCAGGATTTCGCCACGGTGCTCCGCGACTACGACGTGGTGTTGAACAGCCTCGGCAACGGCGAGCTGAACAAATCCCTCCAGGTTCTCAAGCCGGGCGGGCATCTCATCTCCATCTCGGGGCCGCCCACCCCGGCGTTCGCCATCGCGCGAGGACTGGCCTGGCCGCTCAGGCAAGTGCTGCGCCTGTTGAGTTTCAGCATCAGGAACAAGGCAAAGAAGAACGGAGGCCACTACACCTTCGTCTTCATGCGGGCCGATGGGGCGCAGTTGCGAGAGATCACCGCCCTCATCGAGTCAGGCGCCATCCGCCCGGTCGTCGACAAAGTGTTCCCATTTCAGGACACCCACAAAGCACTGGCCTACGTCGACAGTGGGCGCGCCAAGGGCAAGGTCGTGGTGCAAGTGGTGTAGCTGCCGCCTGCCTGCGCTAGCGTCTTTGATCAGGCCCTTGCCCCGCCGACTCAGGCCATCGCACGGCCGACGCGCAAGCCTCCGGTGGCCTTGGCGTTCTGTACCCGCTCTGCATGACCAGGAGATCGACCTTGAGTTCATACACAACCGCCCGCATCGGCAAGCGCGCACTGGTGACCGGCGCATCTAGCGGCATCGGTGCGGCCATCGACGCGTGGACCCACATTTTCGCTGACGCTTGAACCGCCTGTATTCCAACGCGCACGCCTGTGGTTCTGCGCATCGGTGCGCAGAAGCGGGTCAGCGTTCGATGGAAAAGTGGGGCCAATGAGCGTGGGAATCCACATCAAAGGCCTCCCGCAGAAACGCGGAGTTCGAAACCTTCGAGATCCCGAAGGACTTGGACTACGACGTGGCCGTCCCAGCGGACGACATCAGGGCGCCTGGTCACGCCGCAGCAAGCTGGTTGCGCGATCCTGCTCGCTTCAGTGACAACCCGCAGGGAGGCGCGCATCCTTCGCACGTTGCCAGCTCACTGCGCGTCGATCCTCATCCGCGAACCTGTAGGCTTCAACCGGCTCACTAGAAAATCCAGCAGTGCCCGATGCACCGCCGTGCTGTGCCGGCGCTCCAGGTACACAGCGGACAGCCACATGTCGCTGCGAACGAACTCCGACAGCACGGGCACCAGTCGCCCGCTCTCGACGTAAGGCGCGAGCATCACCGAGGGCAAGTAGACGACGCCTGCGCCAAGCAGCGCCGCCTGGATGAGCGGACTGGCTTCCGTCGCATCCAACGGTCCACGGACCGGGACCTCGAGTGGCTGACCGTCGACTTCGAAGCGCCACTTGGGCAGCGGATTCAGATGGCTGCTGAACAGCGCGATGTGATGCGCAAGTTCGCCCGGATGAGCTGGCACACCATGCTTACGCCAGTAAACGGGAGCCGCGCAGACAGTGAGCTCCATCGATACCAGTTTTCGAACGATCAGGTTCTCATTGGCTGACGCGCCGAAGCGAAGCGCGATGTCGACGCCTTCCTCCGCAAGATCGACCATGCGGTTTGTGAGCACGAGACTGATGCTGACCTCCGGATAGTGGCCAAGAAAGGCGTTGATCAATGCCGGCAATTCGGTCAGTTCCATGCCGTAAGGCGCCGAGATGCGCACGCGCCCGCTGGGGATCCGCGCGCGGTCCTGGAGCTCGGCTTGCGTGACGTCGGCCAGTTCGAGCATGGGCCTGCTTCTTTCGAGCAGCAAGGCGCCAGCGTCCGTCAGGCTGACGGCATGGCTGGTCCGGTTCAGCAATCTGACACCGAACCGGCTCTCGAGTGCCGCGATGTATTTGCTGACGGTGCCCTTGGACAGCGAAAGATGCTTGGCCGTGCGGGAGAAGCTCCCCGAAGTGGCGACCTCGCTGAATGTGCGCAGGAGATCCAGGCTGTCCACAAATGTTCTCCTTCTTGTTGGTCAGGGCGACGCTCGGTACAAGCATCTCGGACAGGTGCTCAGACGAGCCCGAGTTTTTTCCTCAGGCTCGCATCCACCGGTCCCGCCGGCATGAAGCGGCGCAATTTCGTCAACAGAGACGCCTCCCCCGGCGGCGTGCAACGCATTCGCCACGGGCCCAGCGCCGCCTCGACGATGGTGCTCGCCACGCCGTGCGGCTCGGGCGCACTGCTCACGCTCTCGGCCACGGAGAGCGTCACCAGCTCGCGTTCGCGGTCATAGCCCGCGATCCGCGCCTTGACACGAGGCGCATTGGCATCGAGGTTGGTCCGGGTGAAGGCCGGCTGCACCAGCGTGGCACGAATGCCGAACTGGCGCACTTCATGGTCCAGCGACTCCGACAGCCCTTCCACTGCGTGCTTGGTGGCCGCATAGAGTCCCATGTACGGAGCCGGAAGCACACCGAGCACGGAACTCACGTTGACGATTCGCCCGCGGCGTTTTTCACGCATGTACGGGAGCACCGCGCGCGTCGTGCGGAGCATGCCGAAAACGTTGGTATCGAACAGCACTGCAGCCTCGGCTGTCGCGGTTTCCTCGACCGCGCCGATGATCATCATTCCCGCGTTGTTGACCAGCACGTCGATGCGCATGGCCCGGTCGATGACGGATTCGATGCCCCTCTGGACAGAGCCTTCGTCGCGGACGTCCATTTCGATGAACTCCACACCAGGCAGCGCGGGTGCTTTGCGCAACTCGCGAACGGTGCCGAAAACCCGGCAGCCTCGCGCCACGAACATTTCCGCGGCGGCACGTCCGATGCCCGAGGACGCGCCAGTCACTACGACGACTGATGAACTCGACATGACTGGTTCCTTCGATCTTGATGAATGATGATGAAGCGCATCAGTGCGCGGGCTGGGTCGCGTTGCCTGGCCTGATCCTGAACCAGATCGAATACATCGCCGGCAGGAACACCAGTGTCAGGATCGTCCCCGCGAAAGTGCCGCCGATCAGCGTGTACGCCAATGCGCCCCAGAACACCGAATGCGTCAGCGGAATGAACGCGAGGATCGCCGCCAACGCCGTCAGGATCACGGGCCGCGCTCGCTGCACCGTCGCCTCGACCACCGCGTGGAAAGGGTCCAGCCCCTCCTGCTCGTTGTGGTGGATCTGCCCCAGCAGAATCAGCGTGTTGCGCATCAGAATCCCCGACAGCGCGATGAGCCCAACCAGCGCATTGATGCCAAATGCCTGCTGGAAGATGAGCAGAGTTGGCACCACACCGATCAGTCCCAACGGGCTGGTAAGGAACACCATGACCATCGCCGACATCGAGCGCACCTGGAGAATGATGATCAGAAGCGTGACCGCCAGCATGATCGGGAACAGCGGCAGCATCGCCGCGGTCGCCTTCTCCGATTCCTCGATGGAGCCGGCCTGGACGATGCGGTAGCCCGCGGGCAGCTTTTCGATGATCGGCTGCAGCTGCTTGGTGATCGCGTTCGACACGTCCGGCGGCTGCGTTCCGTCGGCGATGTCGCCCTGCACCGTGATGGTGGGCACGCGGTCGCGTCGCCGCATGACCGGCTCTTCCATGCGCATCTCGACCTGGCCGACCTGCGACAGCGGAATGCGTTGACCGCCGGCACCGGCGAGCGTGAAGTCCGCGATGCGGGCCGGGTCGAGACGCGTGTCGCCCGCCGAACGGGCGACGACCTGCACGGTGCGGATGTCTTCGCGCACGGTCGTCACTGGCACGCCGCTCAAGAGGAACTGCAGTTGTTGCGCCACGGCATTGGAGCTTAGGCCCACGGCCTGCAGACGGTCCTGATTCAAGGTGAAGTGCAGCGCGGGCGTGCGGGTGCCCCAGTCGGTGCTGACGGTGCGCATCATCGGGCTCGCATCCATGACCTGACGCACGTCGGCCGCGATCTTCCGCAATTCGTTTGCATCCGGCCCCGTGACACGGTAGGCCACCGGGAACGGCGAGTACGGGCCGAACACCAGTTGGGTCACCCGCAGCCGCGCCTCGGGCGCCAAGCCCTGCGCGATGGCCTCGCGCAGCCGCAGCTTCAGGGCGTCACGCTCTTCCTGGCTGGCTGTGCGGATGACGATCTTGGCGAAGGACGGGTCCGGGAGTTCCGGGCCCATGGCGAAGAAGAAGCGCGGTGCGCCCTGGCCGATATAGGAGGTGACAATCTGTGCCTCGGCTTGCTTAGACAGCCAGGCCTCGACTTTCGCCGTCGCGTCGCTGGTCTGCGTGATGGCCGTGCCATAGGGCATCTGCACCTCGACCAGGACCTCGGGACGGTCAGAGATCGGGAAGAACTGCTTCTTCACGACACCCATGCCGAGGATGGACAGCACGAACAGCGCGATAACGGCGCCTGCGACCAGCCACTTGCGTGCGATCACGCGCTCGAGCACGCGACGCAGGCGGTTGTAGCGCGGCGTGTCGTAGATCGCGGCGTGGCCGCCTTCGATTTTCTTGAAGTTCGGCAGCAGCTTCACGCCCAGGTACGGGGTGAACACCACCGCGACGACCCAGGAGGCGATCAGCGCGATGCCGACGATCCAGAACATGTTGCTCGTGTACTCGCCCGCTGTCGACGGCGCAAAGCCGTTGGGCATGAAGCCGACGGCGGTGACCAGCGTGCCCGAGAGCATCGGCGCCGCCGTGTGGCTCCACGCATAGGCCGATGCAGCGATGTGGCTGTAGCCTTCTTCGATCTTCACCACCATCATCTCGATGGCGATGATGGCGTCGTCCACCAGCAGGCCCAACGCCAGGATCAGCGAACCGAGCGTGATACGGTCGAAGTTCTTGCCGGTGGCGGCCATTACCACGAAGACCACGGCCAGCGTGAGCGGCACGGCTGCAGCGACAACCAGGCCCGCGCGCCAGCCCATGCTCAGGAAGCTCACCAGCATCACGACCAGCAAGGCCGCGAAGAACTTCATCATGAATTCGTCGACCGATGCGGCGATGTTGACCGACTGGTCCGTGACCTTCGACAGGCTCAGGCCCAACGGCAGTTCGGCATTGATGGCGCGGGCTTCCGCGTCCAGCGACTTGCCCAGGTCGAGCCCGTTCCAACCCTCTTTCATCACGACGCCGATCAGCAGGGCCGGTTCGCCGCCGCTGCGGATCATGAAGGTGCTTGGGTCTTCATAGCCGCGCTTGACCGTGGCGACGTCCGACAGCTTCAGGGTGCGCCCTTGCGCGACCACCGGCGTGTCCCGGATCTTCTGCAAGGTGTCGAAGGCACCGTCCAGGCGAATGAAGACCTGCGGACCTTTGGTTTCTACCGACCCGGCCGGGCTCAGCGCATTCTGGGCATTGAGCGCGGCGAACACATCCTGCGGGCCGATGCCCAGTGTGGCCAGCCGGTCGTGCGCGAACTCGACGTAGATCCGTTCGGGCTGCTCGCCGGCGATGTTCACCTTCTTCACGCCCGGCACGTGCAGCAGCCGCTGGCGCAGCGTTTCCGCATCGCGCACCAGCACGCGCTGCGGCTCTCCCTTGGCCTTGAGTGCGAAGAGGGCGAAGGTGACGTCGGCGTACTCGTCGTTGATCATCGGGCCAATCACGCCCGCCGGAAGATTGCCCGCTTCGTCGCCGACCTTCTTTCGTGCTTGATAGAACTCTTCTTGCACCTTGGAGGGTGGCGTGCTGTCCTGCAAGGTCAGCGTGGTGAACGCGAGACCGGGCCGCGTGTAGGTTTCGGCGCGATCGTAGTAGCGCAGTTCCTGCAGGCGTTTCTCGACCTTCTCGGCGACCTGGTCCTGCATTTCCTGCGCCGTGGCGCCGGGCCAGGCCGTGATGATGGTCATCACCTTGATCGTGAAGGCCGGGTCTTCCGCGCGCCCCAGCTTGAAGAAAGCGACGAGGCCGGCCAGCGAGATCAGCAGGATCAGGAACAGGGTGATCGCGCGCTCACGGACTGCGAGCGCCGACAGATTGAAACGGCCTTCGCTCATGGACGGGCTCCGCCACCCGCAGGCGCCGCGGCCGCGCCGGCAACGCGCACCTCTTCACCCTCGCGCAGCAGGTGCGCGCCGAGTGCGATCACGCGATCGCCCTGCTTGAGCTCGCCCGTGATCTGGGCGCGGTCGTCTTCCAGCGACTCCACCGTCACCGGCTGCCAGTGCACCTTCGCCGGATCACCGGTGATGACCCAGACCCCCGGCGCCTTGCCGGCGTCGAACAGGGCGCCGATGGGCACCTGCACACCGTTCTTCGCGACGACCTTGCCATCCCCGACGTGAACCGTCACCGTGGCCCCGAGTGGCGCGTTGACCATCTCGCCATCAAGCACATAGCGCGCCTCGAAGGTGCGCGTGAGCTTGTCGGCTGCATCGGAGAGTTGCCTGAGCTTGACGGCCACCGCAACACCTTCCCTGCCGAACAGCGTGGCCTGGCCGACGGAGCCGATGACCGGACGTAGCGTTTCCGGCAACTGGACCACGGCCTCCCTGCGCCCGGCCTGCGCCAAGCGGACCACCGGCTGCCCGGCGTTGACGACCTGGCCAGGCTCGGCCAGCGTCTCGAGCACCGTGCCGTCCGCGTCGGCAACGAGTTCCGAATAACGACTGGAATTGCGCGCAACCTCGGCCTGCGCTTCGGCCGCACCGAGCTGGGCCTGGGCCGCATCCGCCGCCGCCTTGACCTGGTCGTACGCCGAGGCGGAAATGGCGCCGGTGCCGCGCAGATCGCGGTAACGCGCTTCTTCGTCGCTCGCCTGCTTTGCACGCGCCCGTGCAGCGCTGACAGCCTCCTGCTGGGCACGCGCCGCCAACCTCAGGTCGACCGGGTCGATGCGCATGAGCAACTGCCCGCGCTTGACCGTCTGGCCCGCGTCCACGAAGCGCTCCAGCACCTTTCCGGAGACGCGGAAACCCAGGTCGGTTTGAACCCGCGCGGCCACGGTGCCGGTGAACGAGCGCGATGCCGACGCGGCCGTCTGGACGGTGGCTGCGCGCACCAACGGCGCCTGGGTGCGCGGATCGGGCGGCGCCTTGTCGTCGCAGGCGGCCAGCGCGAACGGCAAGGCGCAGACAAGTGCAGATGTAAGGAAGCGGCGCGAGTGCATGAGGGGCCCATAGACGAATCGATCAGGGCCCCGATTCTGATAACAGTGACCATTTTAGTCAATGGTCACAGTCGATTTATATCTTCAAGGAGACAGACTGCGCAGCACCAGACCCGACAGCTGGGCCGGCGCCTGGTCCGTGTAATGAGCGCTGAGCTGCAGGATCACGGGGTTGATATAGGGGTGCATGACCAGATAAATGGCCGCCGCCGCCTCGTCGATCGGCGTCTTGCGCTCGAAGTCGCCCGACTCGCGGCCCTGCTTCAGCAGCTCGATGAGCATCTGCCGGATGCACTCTTCATGGGCAATGGCCGAAGGCCAGCGCTCGCTGGCCGCCGAGATGGCGATCTCGTAGAGCTTGCGGTCCTGGAAGAACAGGCGCAGGCCCGAATCGACAATGGCCTTGAACATACGGCGCAGCTTCTCGGGCGGGCTTTCGACCCCGTCGACCGCCACGCGGATGCCCTCCTGGATCTCGCGCAGGCAGTTCGCGCAGATCATTTCGCCAATCGCCTGCTTGGACTCGAAGAACTTGTAGATGTACGCCTTGGAGAAGCCGATGGCCTTGGCGAGGTCGGAAACCGTGGTCTTCTCGTACCCGTACTGGCTGAAGTGCTCGGTGGCCGCGACGACGATCTGCGCGCGCACGTCGTGATCGGCCGGCCCCCGCGCTACAGGCGGAGAAGAAGTTGCATTGCTCATGACCAGAGCTTACCGCCCGGACAAACAAACGACAACAAGTGACCATATTGAATTATAGTCACACACCTTTTCCTGTCCGCCGTCCCGGAGCAACCCATGTCCCAACGTACTCTTGCCCTGCCCCTGCTGTTCAGCCTCCTCGCAGGCTGCGCTGTCGGGCCTGACTATGTCCGACCTGCCCCGAGCCTGCCGGACCGATTCATCGGCGCGACAGCCCTCGACCAGCGATCCGCCACCGCCACCGCCACCGCCGAGCTGGTGGCCTGGTGGACCGGCTTCGGAGATGCACGACTGGCCCGCTATGTCGAACTCGCGCTGAAACAGAATCTTGACCTTGCGCAGGCATCCGCCCGCGTGACGCAGGCCCGGGCCGGGCTCGGTGCGGCGAATGCGGCGCTGCTGCCCTCGGGCAATCTCGGCGGACAAGCTGCCAGGGCCTACCAGTCGGTGGAGACGCCACTGGGCCAGGTCCTGAACTCGCAGCCAGGGTTCGATCGCTACGGCAACGCCTACGAAGCGAGTCTCGGCGCAAGCTGGGAGCTGGACATCTTCGGCGGCCTGCGCCGGGGACGCGAGGCAGCGCTGGCCGACTACCAGGCATCGGAGGCCGGCGCGACCGCCACGCGCCTGGCCGTGGCCGCGCAGACCGCAGACATCTACATCACGCTGCGCGGTCTACAGGCCCGCCTCGACGTGGCACGGCGGCAAGTCGCCACGCAGCAGGACCTGCTGTCGAAGATCAACCTCCTCTACGGCAAGGGGCTGGCCGCCGAACTCCAACTGAGGCAAGCCGAAGGTGCCCTGGCGCAGGTCCGTGCATCTGTGCCAGTGTTGGAGGCGGGCGAGGCCGCGGCCATGAACGCGCTCGACGTGATGCTGGGCGCGACGCCGGGCGCGCACCGCTCCGAATTGGCGGCGGGGGGTGTCATTCCTGTCGCACCGCGCATCGGCGCCACCGGAACACCCGGCGATTTGCTGCGGCGGCGGCCCGACCTGATCGCTGCCGAGCGGCGCCTTGCGGCATCGAACGCGCGCATTGGCGTGGCCATGGCCGAGTACTACCCGAAACTCTCACTGGGGGGAACGATCGGCAGCGCCACGTCCGTGGCCAGCGGCAATCTGTTCACCGGCGGCGCCAGCCAGGCTGCGGCCCTGCTCGGCCTGCGCTGGCGGCTGTTCGACTTCGGGCGCATCGACGCGCAGATTGCACTCGCCAAGGGGCAGGACGCGGAGTTGCTCGCAGCCTACCGGCTCGCTGCACTGCGTGCGACCGAAGACGTGGAGAACGCCTTCTCCGCCCTGGTCAAGCGTGAAGAACAAGCCGCCTTGCTCGCGCAGGGCGAGGCATCGCTCGGTCGCGCGCGAGGGGCATCGTTCGCGGCCTATCAGCGAGGCGTCATCAGCCTGATCGAAGTGCTGCAAGCGGACGAGAGCCTGCTGCGCGTGGCCGATGCAAGAGCGCAAGCGCAAACGGAGTCGGCGCGCGCGGCGGTCAGCGCGTTCAAGGCGCTGGGTGGCGGCTGGCAGGCTGAACCCCTCGAAGCGGTGGCAATCCGTCCGCATTGAGACACTGAATACGTCCCGGCAACCCGGGCGATCCGACAGACTCACCCGTTGCGTTCGAAAACACCGGTTCGTCCGACCTCCACGCCGAAGGACAGAGAGACGCAGCGACATCGCACAGATGTACAGCTACAAACCTCCTGTGCCGCAGCACGAAGCGAGTGACTCTAGCGTCTTCCCCAATCTCCCCGGGCGAAGCCACACACCGTCACTGCGGCGCCGACGATGGCGCCCCCAGCCACCAGCAGGAAGGCAGACTCGAGGCTGAGCCTCCCCGCGAACACCAGCGCCGCTGCGGACAGCGCGCACACGAAGCGCAAGACACCGGCCGCAAGCGGCCAGCCGACGCGCCGCGCGCCCTGCCCCGCGAAATACAGTGACAACGCGACGGCAATGAAGCCGAACACCGGGCCCATCACCCTCAGGTACTGCCCCCCGACGGCCAATACGTCGGGGTCGCTCGCGAAGTGAGACATCCACAGTCCAGGAAAGAATGCCACGCCGAGGCCCAGCACTTCGAGCAACCCAGCAACGAACAATGCGTTCGCCAGCGCAGCGCGCCGCGCACGCACCACATCGCCGGCGCCAATGCAGGTTCCAACCACGGCGACGGCGGCGGTGCCGAAGCCGAACATCACGGGAACCAGCAACATTTCCAGTCGAGACGCGATACCGTAGCCCGCGATCGTCGACACGTTGAAGGCGCCTGCAGCCGCCGTGATCGCGGCAATTGAAAGCGTCGTCATCGCCGCGTTGAGGGTCGACAGCAAGCCAACGCCAAGGATGGCACCGAAGTGATCACGCCGTAGCGGGTGCCGACGAAGTCGAAGCCTCGAGCCCGCGGATCGCATGGAGGCAACGATCGCCACGAGCGAGCCTGCACTGCACAGCACCTGCGCCACGCCCGCACCGGCGACGCCCATCCGCGGAAACCCCAGCCAACCCAGGATCAGGACGGGAGAAATAATGAGCCCGACGCCAACGCCGCCGAGCATGATCAGTGCTGGAGTTCTGACGTTGCCCGCACCTCGCAAGGCTGACTGCAGCAACGTCGGAATCCAGAACAGCACCGCGCCGCCAAAGAGAATGTCCGAGTATCGAATCGCCTGCTGCAAGGACGCGCCTGTTCCACCCAGTTCACGGTAGAGCATCGGACCCGCGGCGATCACAGCCAAGGCGAACAGTCCGCCTGCGATGATCGCGATCACGACGCTGTGCCACACGAGACTTTCGGCTTCGTCTTGCCGCCCGCCGCCGAGCGCCCGCGCGACCGCCGAAGAAACCCCGCCTCCGACACCGCCGTTGGAGACCATGGTCATAAGCAACATGACGGGCACGACTAACGAGGCCGCTGCGATAGCGTCGACACCCAGCCCGCTCACGAAGTAGGTTTCTGCCACGCTCAGCACCGTCTGCATGAGCATCACGGCGACCGTGGGCACCGCGAGGCGAATCAACAGCGGCAGCAGCGGCGCGTGCAGCAAGGGGTTGGCGACGCCCGAGTTGACCTTGGCGGGCAAAGGGGCTGGCTCCAAGGCTCTGGCGGCGTCAGCAGTGAGGGAAGTTGTCATCAGGTGTCCACCTTTGGCTGGCATGTGCGTGATGGGCACCCGCAACTTCGGGCTCTCCTGCCGACCGTTTTTTTCTTACCGCACGCGGAGCGTGAAGCAGTCGTTGCTCAATTGGCCTTGGCGCGCAGATCGGCCGGGTGCGGCATCGTCGAAATAACTTTGCTGTTCACACGAGAGCCGGAGCCGACATTCTGGTCGGGCCGCAGGTTGTAGTGAACGGCCTCGGCTTCAACGAGAGAACGCGCCGTCGAAACAGCCATGGTCTCGGGACCGCGAGAACCGCGAACCACGTTCTGGTCGGGCGCTTTGGCGGTGCGCACGGCCTCGGCATTCACCTCATCGCGCGTCTTGCTGGAGAAGGCCTTGTGCACACCGTCGTACGCCTCTGCGTGGGCGCCGGCCGCGACCAGGAGGGTCAGAACAGGGGCCGATACGATCTTCATGGCTGTCGTGAGATTCATGGAGGTTCCAAAGAAAAAGGTTGGAGAAAAACGCTTGCGGGTCTCGTCTCGAGAACCTGCAGATCAAGTCTTGCGCCAAATTCGACTTCGGCAGTCATGCGATCAAGACACGCCACGTTTCCGTAGCCGAAACCTTCTGCATCGCAGCAACGGGCCTTCCAGCATGCCCGTCCCGGCGGGCTTTGAGAATCAAGTCGCGCGCCCGAACGTCTGGAGCGCGCGTTCCAGTCGTTCGTCCTGAGATTGATCGCCAGAGAGGAATCGGAAAGACCTGCGCTCGTAAAATCGGCATGCGCACATCAGGCGCGGATCGGAAAACTAGTTCACACGTCACATCGCGATCAAACCTCTTACGTTTGTCTGCTGTAACGAGATCTTCGATTCGCCCGGGTGCACCCATCTGCTCGTAGATATCAACGCCGCGTCGCCATGCTAGTGCTCATTCGCACATTGACTCTCTCGAGCAGTGGACTGCCAGCACCGGAGCCCGAAGCCGAACGCCGCAGACCTAACCGACGATAACCAAAGGCACGTCAATGCTCCCTTATCGGCGGCTGAGAACGCACCGCAAACGGTAGGAACATGCTGCACCCAGGCCGGCAGCTCGTCCCTGCGAGTGGCAGGTACGCAGCGACACCCGACATCCCTCGGCCTCGCGCGAATGGCTACTATCGGCCAAGACCAGTCATTGGCGATAGCAGCAGGACCCGCCCCAGAAGTAGTCTTATCAGAGAAGAAATCCGCATGAAAGACTCATACCGCAGCTTGAAATTGGCCGAAGGTATCTTCAGCGTTGTTTATCTGATGACCTGTCTTGCGGATCGCGTACATGAGGACTTGGGCTTCAACCTGAGCCTGTTGGCCAATGTCGTGTTTGCCGTTCAAGTCGCTACCGTTGCCGCCATCTTGGTATATCTGCCAAGCTTTCTAGCGTCGCTATTTCGTAGTCGATCCGATCGACAACCGGTGCGTGTCATGGTGGGAGTCTTCGGAATTTTGATAGTTTTCTCATCCACGACGGACTTCTTCAACCATATGCGTAACTCCATAGTTCGTTTCCTCGAACGAAAATTAGGTACGCTTCTTCTTATTGGCGCTCAACCTAACCATTCAGTCGAGCGGACCGCCTACGGCATCCGCTCACCTTTGCGTTAGGCCGCAAAACCGACTACCTGTGGCTCGTCACCCGAAAGCCCGCCCCCCCCATGAAGATTGAAGCGCTAGATCATTTGGTATTAACGGTTGCAAGCATCCCAAGGACACTTGACTTCTATCAGCGTGTCCTAGGCTTTGAAGCCAGAGAGTTCAAGGCCGGGCGATTCTCAGTGCACTTTGGACAACAAAAGATCAACCTGCACGAGTTGGGGACTGTTGTCGATCCGAATGTGAAGCACGCTACTCCAGGTTCTGCGGATCTATGCTTCTTGACCGTAACACCTATAGAACAGGTACTTGTGCACCTACAAAACGAAGGCGTTCCGGTCGTGCAAGGGCCAGTCCTAGCTACTGGCGCGCAACGCGCATTGGTTTCCGTCTACTTCTATGATCCCGACGAGAACCTGATCGAGGTAAGCAATGAGGTCTAGCCGTACTGAAACTGCGTGGTTGCGGCCTAAGCATTCGCTCAACCGGACCCATTGCGGCGTGCGGCCAAAGTCCCGCCATTTCATTCTGGGCCTTTAGCCACACGCCGCAACGGTCCGGTTAGCTCAAACGTTGAGCGACCGCTGTACGACCTTGAAATCGCTCAGCGATTTGGCCGCTCCGGGCCCGTTCACGACGGCGGCGCGACCGGCTACAGTCGGCCATAAGCCGCCGTTCGGCGCGGATGAGCGCGCGTCAGCGTGTTGGGCGCGTGCCCATGGCCGTGAGCACGCCCAACCCGATAAATGATGTTCCCGCGAGCCGGTTACCCCAGCGGCCGCCCCAAGCAGCTCGTCTCAGGCGCGGTGCGACGAGACTTGCCGTTAGCACGTAGATGACGTCGGTGCAGCAAGCGATACCAACGAAAACACCACCGAGCGCAACGGTCTGCATCAGCGGGTTGCCGTGAGCGTCCATGAACTGCGGCAGGAAGGCGGCGAAGAACAAGGTGGTCTTTGGATTCAGCGTGAAAGAAAACGTAGTGCCTTGCCCGATGACGCTTGCGACGTTCAGAGATCCGCCCATGGCCGAGACAATGCGCTGAGCGATGAACAATCCCAAGCCTGCACTGCCGCTGGCAGCCTGGACCTGTTGGAATTGCCCGAAAATATCGACCTGCTGGCTCAGGTCAATTCCTATGCCTGTGTCGCTCACTTCGAAATGCGGATTGGTAGCGTTTGGGTGTCGCTGAGACTCAGATCAGTTCGGCATCCGCAGGCGGCGACTCGATCGGCGCGGTGCTCCATTGCAGCCGCAGGCTGTCGTCCAGGTGGCCGTCGCCGAGGATGGAAAGATCGTTGCCGAGCACAATGTTCTTGGCGGGCAGAGGGATCGTCGCGGCTGCGCCCGTGACCTCGAAATCCTGCGGACCATCCAAGAGGCCCAGCGCCGAAGCGAAGGTATCGGTGGAGCGGCAACCGTGCTCCACGAACGGCCCGGTGCTCGCGCCCATCGCCAGGCCCATGGCGCCAAGCTTCGATTCGGGGTCGATCCGCAGGTAGGTGAAGATCACACGGTCGCCGGCGCTGGGCTCTCGCATCAGCTTCACCTGCGAGGCGAAGCTGGCTTGTCCGCTCCAGGTGATCGTGCAGTCCGGCGGCACGTGGAAGGCGCCGCCTGCCGCCAGCTCCATGGTGGAGTCATAGGTGCCGATCGCATAGCGCACGGGCCGCTTCACATCCTCGCCACAGGTGTCGCGCACCGGCCCTACGTCGGCTCGCCAGCGCGTGCGTATCGGCCCGTCGACGGCGAGGCCCGGGTAGTTTTGCTTGAACCAGTGCGTGTCGATGCGGATGTTCCACTGGCTGACGGTGCGCCGGTTGCTGCGATCCGCACCCAGCTCCACCCACACCGGTCCGCGCGAGCCCGCGCCCACGCGCGGCAGGTCGCAGACGACGAGCTCATGCTCCCAGCGCACCACCTGGCGCTGCGATCCGTCGACGAAGACCTTGCCCTGCCTGCGACCGAAAGCGCCGATGAGGTTGAGCTGGTCGTTCAGTTCATCGACCTCGACATGGTGAATCGACGGCGAGAGGATGTGACTCACCGCGCTGCGCGGATTGGGCTTGGCGATGAAGTAGGCGCCGGTCTTGGTGCCGTTGCCGGTGTCGTGGTTGAGATTCTTGCGCTGCATATGGGCGATCACTTCTTCGCCCGTGAAGGCGCGTTGCTTCGGCGTGTGCGGCTTGAAGAGGTTGGCGCCCAGCATCCGGTCAACACAGTACTTCGGTATGTCAAAGGCGGCCGGCGGCGAGCAGATCTCCGTCCAGCCCAGGTAGAGGCCCGCGTTCTTACGGTGGCAGGCGACGAGAAAGTCGATCACCCGGTCGTTGTCGGCGCTGTTGGCGCTGTTGCAGGCGTTGATGACGACGACGCTGTCCTGCGCGAACTCCCAATAGGTGTCGACGAAGGCAGCGGTGATGCCGTAGCGCGTGTCCTTGAGCATGATCTCCTCGCCCTTGCTGTCCACGGTGGCGAGGCCGTTGTAGGCCGTGAAGTAGGTCAGCCGGAAGGCGGCGAGATCGGCCTGGAAATCGGGTTGTGCCTCCAGGGTGGGGTCGATCAGCGTGGACGACTGGATGGAGTACATCTGCGGTGAGCCCGTATCCTGATGGCGCGTGTGCTTCACGCCGCCATGAGTGTTGATGTAGAAGAAGCCGTCCCCTTTGATTTGGCGCAGGGTCGTAATGTGCGCGTCACCCTCGACGCCTGGTTGCAGCGCGTAGTCATGCGCGCTGAGCCAGCCGGACATTTCCGCGATAGCTGCCTGGCCGTCGAAAGGCGTGAAGAAGGAATGCATCAGACGTGCCTTGCGCTCGCTAGGCAGTTCCGGCGGCTTGGCGGCAGCCAGCCCCGCCGCCTTTTGTGCTTGGCCCGTATCAGCGATGGCGGCGGTCAGCGTCGAAGTTCCGGTGGGCTTGAAGTTGTGCGACACCATGTGCACGCGGCCATCGGCGAAAGTGCCCCAGGCCGTCAGTGAGCGTTCGTCAAAGCCTGTCTCCACATAGTTCGGGTCTTTCGCCATGATCCCCGTCAACTCGGTCAGGTAGGCGATCGGCTCGAGTTTGCGCGATTCGAGATCCAAGCATGCAGCTTCCACGGCCCGGATGCTGGCGAAGCGGCTTGCGGGCGCAAGCCCTCCGTCCGTCCGGGGGCCTTCTCCACCGCCTACCGCAAGCGGGCCGCTGCCTCCTCCCCCTCCGCCGCCGCAGGCGACAAGCAGCGAAGGAGCACCGAGCCACAGCGCGGCCGTGGATGCGCGACCGAGGAAATTCCGGCGACCACGGGAAGGAGCCAGGGAAGAGAGGGAGGCGGATATCGAAGGAAGAGGGCTTTTCTTGGTTGTCATCGTCAGGTGCAAAAAAGGCAATGCCGGCGCCCATTCCTAGGCGACGCGGCCAGCAACGGTTTGTTGCGGCCGCGACTGTAGGCAGCGCTGGCCGCACTGGGAATTGCGTTTTTTGTGATACCTTTTTTGGATGACCAGACCAGTCACCGTCCGCCAGATTCGCTACTTCCTCGCCGTTGCCGAGGAGCGCAACTTCAGGCGCGCCGCCGAGCGGCTGGCCATCACGCAGCCGCCCCTGTCGCGGCAGATCGCAGAGCTGGAGGCTGAACTGGGCCTGCAACTGCTCGAGCGCAATACGCACGGCGTGCGGCTGACCAGCGCCGGAGAGCTGGCCATGCGCAGCTTCGCGGAGCTGATGCACAGTTTCGACGCGACGCTCGAGCATGTGGCCCAGTCCGCGAACAAGCTGCCGCGTCTTCGCCTGGGCGTTCTGAACTGGGTTCACTTGAACCGACTATCCGCAATGGAACGGAGCTTGGTGGAATCGGGGCATGCGAGCGGGATCGACGTACAAACGACAACGACGATTGCCGCAGCTTCGGCCCTTCGGCGCAACGAGCTGGATGCCGCCATCGTGCTCTGGCCGGCTTCGATGTACCGCCTGCGTGGCAACCTGGTCGATGAGGTCCCCCTCATGGCCTTCGTTCCTGCGACGTCGGATCTCGCGCGCCAGCGGCGCATTGCAGTGCGGGACCTGCAGTCCCTGCCGCCATTCTTCCGCTTCAGTCGCAGCGTGAACACACGCATGTACGACGAGTTCACGCGCGAGTACACGGCGCATGGCTTTCGGCCGAAGGCCGAGGCGCCAGCACCCGATCCGTTGCATGTCTTCGCCCAGATCGGCGCCGGCCGTGGCTGCACCTGCCTGCCTGCGCCCTTTGCGTTGCATCGCTACGCGGGCGTACAGCCCAGGCCGCTGCGGGAGCGGATCATGGTGCCGCTGGTGGTACTGACTGCGTCGCGCGTGACGCAGGAGTTGCACAACGCCCTGGTCAAGGGCGCGACGCGGATGCTCAGCGGGTGAACGGCATCGTTGTGGATGGCGCAAACGTCGAAGGTGCTGATGCTCCCCCGGGCCTTCTCGAAGGCATCATCCCTTCCGCGATCGACACGGCCGCCAACCTTGGACATCGGGGCGCGCGGCAGCGACGCGAGACGGAGCAGTTACTCATGGGTTCAGTCGAAGGCAGCATGGCTTGCAAGCAAATCCCCTCTGTTCATTGCCGGGCTACACCAAGGACGTCACGATATCGCGCACTGAGGGGACGCTGCCTGCAAGGCACCCGAGGCTGGCCCCACGCGCCATGGTGCAGATCGACAGCAGCGCCGCGAGCCCACCGCAAACTCTGTCAATGCGGTACTTCAGGGTTCATAAAGTCGACCAGTTGCCGCCACGCCCCGAACGGTCCTGCGATCGGGAACATCAAGCCGAGTGGCTCGAGCATGTAAAGCGGCCGTAGCTTCAACTCGCGCAGCAAACCGGCATCGAGGAGAGGCCGCACGAAGCTAAGCGGCAGGAACGACAGTAGGTTTTCTTGCTGCGAGAGCCACCACAACATGGCCGTTGAACGAGTGACGACCGGATAGGTGCGGATCGGGTGAGGCAGATTCGCGGTCAATTCGTCGAATCGCTCACGGGCGGCCGAACCCGTGGGGGCGAGTAGCCAGGTCTCGTCGGCGAGTTGCGGCCAGCCCAGGGAACGCTTGCGCGCCAGCGGATGGTCTGCGCGCGCCAAGACCGCGAAACGATCTTCGCGCACCGGCATGAACTGCCAGCCTTCCGGGATCACGGGAGGCCGTCGGCATGCCACGAGATCTGCCTCGCCACGTGCGATGGCCAGCAGTTGATCGTCCCCTTCGGCTTCCGAGAGGTGAACGGTGACATCCGGATGCCGTTGCGCGAAGCGAGGCAGCACGTTGAGCAGGAGCCCGTTCATCGCGCCGACCGAGGCGACGAGGCGGATGGCGCCGCCGATGCGTTGCCGTCGCGCGGTGACGACCTCGGCGCCGTCGGCGACGCCGATCAGCATGCGACGCGCAACGGGCAAGAGGTCTTCGCACGCCTGCGTGGGTCGCGCGCCGCGCGCATGCCGCTCGAAGAGCTGAACTTCCAGCAGCCGTTCCAGGTACGCGAGGCCCTGGGTCACCGACGACTGCGTCATGCCGATCGAGTCCGCCGCCCGCTGGAGGCTGCCCAGCTCTGCCACTTTCAAGAGGATCTGCACATGCCGAAACTTGCCGCGCGCGAGCAGGCGGTTGAAGAGGACGGACGCGTCATGGCTCAAGATATCGGAAAGTCTAATGGAAGAGCGTCATTTTTAATTTGTCGCCGATGGCTTGCTCAGGAATGATGGCAACTCCACAAACGGCGGGCAGCAAGCCACGCGACAGGAGACAAAACGTGAAAAAAAAATGGCCGCTGCTCGCGGTTGTCTGTTGCCTGCTCGGCGCCTTTTCGGCCCATGCGCAGGACGAGGTCTGGCCATCCAAGCCGATCCGAATGATCGTGCCGACCCCGCCCGGCGGCGCCTACGACCGCACCATGCGACCGCTTGCGCAGGAGTTGGCGTCGTTGCTCAAACAACCGGTGGTGATCGACAACAAGCCTGGTGCCGGCAACATCATCGGCGCCCAGGCGGGCGCCGCGGCCCCACCCGACGGCTACACGCTCACGATGACGGGCATGGTGAACACGATCGCCCAAGGCATGTACGACAACGTGCCCTTCAACATCGTCAATGACTTCACCCACGTCGCAATGATCGGCGGCGGCGCGCAATGGCTGGTGGTCAACAGCCAGTCCGGCATCGAGTCCTTCGCCGATCTGATCGCCCGCGCCAGACGCGAGCCGGGCGCGATCAACTACGCGAGCTCGGGCGCCGGCAGCACCGGCCATCTGTTGATGGAACTGCTGCAGAAGGCGACACAAACCTCGTTCGTGCACATCCCCTACAAGGGCGGCGCGCCGGCGCTGATGGATGTGCTGGGAGGCCAGGTCGCTGTCACCGTGATTCCGCCGAGCGGGTCGATGCAGTACATCCAGAGCGGCAAGCTCAGGGTGCTGGCGGTGTCCAGCCCGAAGCGCAGCCCCGAGCTCCCTCAGGTTCCGACTTTCGAGGAGCTGGGCTACAAGCAGCTGACGGTGATCTCCTGGGTGGGCCTGTCGGCACCGAGGAAGACGCGGCCCGAAGTCGTGCGCAAGGTCAACGAAGCAGTGCGCGAAGCGATGACGAGGCCGGAGCTGCAAAAGAAGCTCGACGCCGAAGGCATCACGCCGATGACGATGACGCCCGACGAGTTCACGCGCGTCGTCAAGAGCGATACCGAGCGCTGGGGTGCACTCACACGCAGCCTGCAACTCAAGGCCAACTGAAACCCAAGCCCATCCCTCATGCCTTTTGTCACATCGAACAAACGCGACATCTACTACGAGCGCCACGGCGCCGGCCCGGCGATCCTGTTCCTGCACGGAGCCGGATCGAACGCCGCCACCTGGTGGCAGCAATTGCCGGCCTTCACGCCGCAGTACACCTGTCTCACGATGGACATCCGCTGCTTCGGTCGTTCGGTGGCGCCGCCGGAGGAGTTCTCGCTGGAGCTCTTTGTCGGCGATGCCTTGGCGGTACTGGCGCGCGAAGGCATCGAGCGTGCGACGGTCGTCGGCCAATCGCTTGGCGGGATGATCGGGCTGCGGCTCGCGCTGCGCCATCCCGAGCGCGTCGCCGCGTTCGTCGCTTGCGACACGTCGCTGGCCATCGACCACCCGACGCTGGTCGACAGCATCGAGCGGCGCTTTAAGACAGTTTCCGCGGTAAGCATCGAGCAGCGCTCGCTGGGCGCCTGGTTCTTGAAGGCGCAGCCCGCGCTTGCAGCGCTTTACGCGCAGATCAACCACTTCAACCCGAGCGCTCACAGTATTGAGCCCGAAGCCTGGCGCGAGGCCGTACTGCGTCTGAACCAGCCCGAGAACCTGCTTGCCGTCGCTGAGATCGACCAGCTGGCTTGCCCGACGATGTTTCTCGTTGGCGCCGAAGACCCGATTGTTCCGCCGGCGGTCATGCGCGAACTCGGCCAGCGCCTGCCAGGAAGCGAGGTCGTTGTCGTCGAGGAGGCCGCGCATTCTGCGTACTTCGAGAAGCCGCTGGAGTTCAATCAGACGGTGTTCGACTTCTTGAGACGACGCGCCGACTCCTAGGTCTGCTGTGCAGCGACTTCTGAATCTCGGAGCTTGCCTCCATGCAAAAGCGCGCTCACGACCCGGCCCACGCTGGCGAGCAGCTCGGAGCTCTTCTCTCGCCTGTGCTCGAAAGCTCCGATACATTCTGTTGCCTTGCGCTCCGCAACCGCCCCTTGAAGACGCTGCTGAGACGTCCTATTTTTCTCCCGTTCCAAGTTGGTCGTAGAGAAATGGAGGACAAAGCCATGGCCATGGACATGCTCAAACAACTTGCCGGCTCCCCCTTGCCGGCGACCTTCCGGACCCGGGCGGAGATCGACCAGATCAAGCTGCTGCGGGCCGCCGGCCTCGTGATCGCGCTGACGCCCGCGCCGTCGGATCCCCTCACCCTCTCGGGCAGCCCCGACGCCGCCCAGGTGCTCGCCATCACCGAAAAAGGCCGCGCCGAACTCGAACGCATCCACTACCCCGTGGCCGCACAGGGCCCGTGGCGCGGTGCCGCGTCGCGGTGGCGCGCGAAGCTGCCCCACGCAATCCGCACCCGCCTGATGTAGGGAGGCCGCCATGCGTTCGAAGACGTCCAGCCGCATCCCCTACCGGGGCTTCAATATCGCGATCCAGGTCGACCGCGCCGGCGACCAGATCTTCGGCCACGCGGACTTGTTCGCCGACGACGAGTTCAAGGCCCGGCTCGCCGTCGGCACCCAGGGCCGCCGTACCAAGGAAGTCCGAGACCGGCTGAGACGCCTCGCAAAATCCAAGGTCGACGTGTGGGCGATCACGGGGTCCGCGCGGAGCGCTGCCGCGCCCGGCGATGCACGGCCGAGTCCGGGGTGATGCGCGGGTGAGCTACGGCCGGCGCGCAGCGCTGCTTAATTGAACAACTGGATTCCTTTGATTGGCGGTCGGCGCCGACCGTCCGCTGTTACCAGCGAGCACTTCCAGGAGCTGCTCAAGGAACCAAGTATTTCCTGCAGTATGAGCCGTGCGGGCGAGGTCTGGGGCAGCTCGGCCATGGAGAGCTTCTTCAGTTCACTGAAGACTAAGCGCACGGCCAGAAAGGTAACCGGGTCAGCGAGCAGGGTCGCGCCACCATGCCCGCTGTGGGGTCGGGGGCGGTCAGCAATCACGATGGAGCTGAACCGCGTCCGTCTGGACTGACGCTCCTTCGCGGGCGGCCGGCGAGCGCAAGCGCTGCACATTTGCCGCCCATGCGGGTTGACGCTCTCTTGAGGGCGCCCGCGGGCGCCCTCGCCTTACGACTCATCCGACCTCGACATTGATTCGCCGCGGCTTGGCATGCTCGGCCTTGGGGATACGCAGTTTCAACACGCCCTGCGCCAGCTCGGCGGACACCTTCTCGGTGTCCAGCTCCTTGCTGAGCGTGAAGACGCGGCGAAACCGGCCCAGGCCGACCTCGGTGTGGCTGGTCTTCAGGTCATCCGGCACGCTCAGGCCCGACTCCGCCTCGATGGTCAAGGTCTCCGCTTCGACATGAAGATTCAGCTTGTCGCGCGACACGCCGGGCAGATCGGCGTAGAGCGTGATGCCCCCGGCGTCTTCCACCACGTCGACAGGCGGTGTGAGGGCCGCGCCCTGATAGCGTGGCGCCTGCCCACGATCCATGGGTTCCGGCGCGCTGGGCGATGCGGTCTGTACGTCATTGCTCATGATGTTCACCTCCTTGTTTCACAGGACAGCGATGCGCCGCGGCTGTGCCGAGGCCCGGCGGCGGACCGTGATGCGCAGCACACCGTCGCGCAGCCGGGCCTCGACGGCCTCCGGATCGGCATCGTCCGGCAGCGTGAGGACACGGCGAAACGGCCCCTCGAAGCGCTCGTTGATGTGCACGGCCGCCTTGGCCTGCGCATCGGGAAGCAGGCTCTTGCGCTCGCCCGCGATGGTCATGAGACCACGCTCGAGGTTGATCTCCAGCGTGGCCGGGTCGACGCCGGGGGCGAACGCGAAGATCTCCAGCGCCTGCGGCGTGGCGCCCACGTTCAACGCGGGAAATCCGTTGCTGCCGTAGCCGCGAATGGTGGGTGACAGATCGAACGCCTGCTGCATGTCCCGTTGCAGGCGATCCATCTCGGCCAGCATGTCGCGCGGGAAGAAAGATCGGTACATGGGAAACCTCCTGTCAAATCAATTGAACCTGAACAGAATCGAGCCGCCCCTCACTGGGGCAGGCCGTGCGTGCCCGTCGGCCGCGCAGCGCCATCGCTGTCCGCGCGGTGCCGTGCAAAGATCCTGGAGGGTCGCTGTCGCCAGCGCGCGGTGCGCGACTGCGGGTACGAGAATTTCGCCAACTCCTCGCGCCCCTTCTGCGTGATGGCCAGCACCTGGGCGGCCGAAGGGGAGCCAGACAGAGCGAGCGAGTTCGAGGGCGCGGGGATCAGGGCAACGACGAGCCCGGCGGCCCGAAGCACCCGCACCTGATCGATGTCCGCGGCGCGATAGAACGAGACAGGCAAGCGAGAGCCGGCAATTTGCTTGAGCAAGTTCATGGCCATTGAATACCTCCTTTTCGGTTGACCAATTTCCGACGCAAGCGAACATAGGAGCCTTCGAATCGATTTTCAAGAGGCGGTTTTCGACACCCGCGCGAGACGCAGGCCGACACGAAAAAAACCCGGCCGCACGCGACCGGGCTGAGGTTTACAGCAAGTCCGCGGTGGTGCCGCGGAGACAAAAAGCTACCGCGCCGCGCCGACGCAGGCATGTCAGACAACTTCTGATTCTTGAACGCCAGCGCAATGGCCGGACCGACGCGCTAACGCGCCTGGGCGCGTCGATTCTGCAGGGCGTATTCGGGCAACATCCCTCTCAAGTTGAAGGCATCCTAGACCGTGCCGTTGCGAGAGGGTCAAGCACTTTCCAGGGGCCGCGGTCGCTGCGTCAGCCGTTTTTCGACGGGCACCCTCTGCCTGCAGCAGGCTGCGCCAGGTGTGCGGACATCAAGAGCTTCGGCCCAACCCGGAAAACGAAAGCGGTTGCTGGCCGGAGACTGACATGCGTCGCGTCCAGCGCAGCTCATCCGATGCTGGCCGAGCGCGCAACGGCCATCTGCAAACAGCTTGAGCCGGCCCTTGACGTCACGCGGCGTCGCAGGGATTCCCATCGCCGGACCACGTCTGTTTCCGGGGCGAAGGCCATCCGGCTGAAGTCGATCCTAAGGCGGTGGAAAGATGTAGAACCGTTTTCATTCGTTCGGCACTTCTTTCTCCTTCGTAATTTCCTTCGTTTTGGGAATTCAGGGTTATCACTGTAGAAACGTTTCCACGCCCCCCGCAAACTGCAGTCATGACCGGTTCTGCATCGCCCTTTCTCGCACCCTCCACACGCTTGCCACTGCGGCCGCCCCCCTACGAACCCGAGGTGGCAGCAGCCGTGCAGAGCACCGCCTTCAAGGGCCTGTCACCCCTGAACCTTCGACTGGCGCTCGCGAATCACAGCAAGCTCGGCCCGGCCTTCCAGGCCATGGCACATGTGGTGCTGTTCCAGTGCGCGCTGCCCGAACGGGACCGCGAGATCGCGATCATCCGCACCGGCGCGCTCACGCGGTCCGAGTACGAATGGGGCATGCACATCAGCATCTACGCGGACAGGTGCGGCCTGGATGCCGCGCAGGTGCGCGAGCTCACCGGCAGTGCCGACTGGCATGCGCTGTCGCCAGGCCTGTGGAGCGACAAGGAACGCCTGATCGTGCGCATGGTGGATGAGCTGCACCACCACTGCACGGTGTCCGATCAGACCTGGCAGTCCCTTGGCGCGGGCTGGCCGCAGGAGCAGGTGATCGAGCTGATCTTCGCGTCGAGCTTCTATCACATGGCCGCGCTGTTCCTGAACAGCGCGGCCGTGCCGCTCGAGCCCGGTGCCGAGCGTTTCCCTGCCCCGCTTGCACAGGCGAAAGTGCCGGCATGAAGGCCAAGATCACCATCCGCGAAGTGGCCAAGGCCGCCGGCGTTGCGATTGGAACGGCCTCGCGGGCCCTGAACCGCAGCGGGCGCGTTAGCGAGCAGGCCATCGCAGCGGTCACCAAGGCGGCGCGCGAGCTCGGCTACACGCCGGATTCGGTGGCGCAGAGCATGCGCACCCGCTCGACAGGCGTGGTCGGGTTACTGGTGTCGGATCTGGCCAACCCCTTGTACGCGCGGATCATCACGGCGGTCGAATCGCGCCTGCTGACGGCGGGCTATGCGCTGCTGGTGGCCAGCACCCACAACGACGACCAGCGCGAGAAAACCCTGATCGACCTGTTCCGGCGCCGGCGCGTGGACGGGCTCATCCTCGGTCCCTGCCAGGCCGAGACCCCGGCCTACCTCGACCAGCTGGCGGCGCACGGCCCGGTGATCGCGCTCGATCGCGACTTCCAGGGCAACAACGCGGGCGTGCACGTTGACCACTACCACGGCGCGCTTCAGGCCACGCGCTACCTGCTGAACCTCGGTCATACGCGCATCGCACTGCTGACGCCCGGCAGCGTGTTGCGTCCGGGTCGCGAGCGCATCATGGGCTACAGGGACGCCTATCTGGAGCGTGGTCTGCAGCCCGACCCCAAGCTGATCCGCGCCGAGAAGTCGGCGATGGACTTCGCCTTCAGCGAGGCCCTCTCGCTGCTGGGCTCCCCCACGGCGCCCACGGCCTTCCTGTGCCTGGGCACCCGCATCCTGTCGGGCGTGCTGCAGGCACTGCGTCACTCGGGCCGTTTGGCGCCCGATGACGTCAGTGTCGTCAGCATCGGCGACACCGACCTGTCGCAGCTTTTCAGTCCCGCCATCACCTCGCTGACCTGGGACCTGGAAGCGGTCGGCACCGCCGTGGCCGAGCTGCTGCTGCGGCGGCTGGACAGCACAGCCCCCCTTGAGCAGGAGCGCATCCTGCTCACCACCCAGATGGTGCTGCGCGAATCCTGCGGTCCGGTCGCCAAGGCACCCGCTGCCGTCCGCAAGAAAACGAGAGCGGCCTCATGACGCAGCGTCTGAAAGACAAGGTGGCCATCGTGGTCGGCGCCGGCTCCATCGGCACCGACATCAGCAACGGCGCCGCCTGCGCCGTCACCTTCGCCCGCGAAGGCGCGACGGTGATCTGCGTCGACCGGTCGCCCGAAGCTGCGGCGACGTCGGTGCGTCGCATTCATGACATCGGCGGCATCGCCGAGGCCTTCGAGGCCGATGTGCGCAGCAGCGAGCAGATCGAGCGGATGGTGAACCACTGCCTGGCGCGCTTCGGCCGCATCGACGTGCTGCACCACAACGTCGGCATCGAGGAATTCGGCGAGCTGATCGAGGTGACGGAGGAGTCCTGGGACCGCGTGCACGCCATCAACCTCAAGGGCCCCATGCTCACGGCGCGCGCCGTAGTGCCTCACATGATCCGACAAGGCGGCGGCGCCATCATCAACGTCTCCTCCATCGCGAGCCGCAAGTGGAGCCCGATGCAGTTCCTGTCGTACAGCACCTCCAAGGCGGCACTGAACCACATGACGCGCGTCGTGGCGCGCCAGTACGCGCAGCACCAGGTGCGCTGCAACGTGATCGTTCCGGGCCTGATCGACACGCCGCATGCCGCGGCCCTTTTCAAGAGCGAACAAGAGGCGCAGGCCGGCCGACAGGCACGCAACGCGCGCTGCCCCATGGGCCGCCAGGGCTCGGCCTGGGACGTGGCCAACGCGGCGCTGTTCCTCGCCTCCGACGAATCGAGCTACGTGACGGGCCTGGAGCTTGTGGTCGACGGCGGACTGTCCCTGTAGACGGGTATTCGAGCATCAACGACAAGGAGACAACACCATGCGCACACTGTGGATTGCCGCGCTCGCGGGCCTCGCATTCGCCGCCCATGCCCAGGCGCCCTCGGACTATCCGTCGCGGCCGATCCGCTTCGTCCTGATCTCGGCCGCAGGCAGTGGCGGCGACGCGCTCGGCCGGCTCCTGGCCGACAAGATGGCGCCCCTGGTCAAGGGCGCTTTCGTGATGGACAACAAGCCGGGCGCCAGCGGTGCCATTGCCACCGACTTCGTCGCCAAGGCGCCGGCCGACGGCTACACGATCGGACTGGGCGGCGCGACCACGCACGTGCTGCTGCCCGCGAGCAATCCCAAGCTCTCGTACGACTCGGTCAAGGACTTCGCACCCATCGGGCAGGTCGGCACCGCCTCTATCCTGCTTATCGCGACCAACGACTTCCCGGCAAACAACGCCAAGGAGCTCATTGCGCTGGCCAGGAAGTCGCCCGGCAGCGTGCAATACGCGAGCTGGGGCATCGCCTCGACCGGTCACTTTTGCGGGGAGCTCTTCAATCTGCGCACGCAGGCACAGATGAGCCACATCCCCTACAAATCGGTGGTGCAGATCCAGACCGACATGCTGGGTGGCCACGTCAAGCTGGCCTACGTGGACATGGCATCGGGCTCGCCGATGGTCAAGTCCGGCAAGGTCAAGGCGATCACCGCCTGCACCTCGCGCTCGCCCAGTCTGCCCGACGTCTCGAGCTACGACGACGAAGGCATCGATTTCGCGGGCAAGCGCATGGGCGCGCTGCGCTGGGCGCTGTACGCACCCGCGGGCACCCCCAAGCCGATCGTCGCCAAGCTCTCCGCCGCGCTGAAGCAGGTCGTCGAGATGCCGGACGTGAAGGCGCGTCTTCTGGACCTGGGCATCACCGCCGCGTTCGTCGGTGGCGACGAACTGCGCGCCATGACCGCCGCAGACATCGAGGGCTGGCGGCAGATCGCCAAGGCCGCGAACATCAGCAATGAGTGACGCGGCCCTTCCCCTGCTGCAGGGCCGCGTGGCCTTGATCACCGGTGCGTCCCGTGCGCGCGGTATCGGCCTGGCGACCGCACGGCTGTTCGCCCGCCACGGTGCCCGGGTGGCGCTGCTCGACCTCGACGAAGGGCAGGCACAGGTCGCTGCCGAATCCCTCGGCGTCGAGCACATCGGCATCGGCTGCGATGTGCGCGATGCCGGCGCCTGCAAGGCGGCCGTGGCGCGCGTGCTGCAATGGGCGGGCCGCATCGACGTGCTGGTGAACAACGCTGCCATCACACAAAAACGCGGTGTGCTGGACGTGAGCGCCGAGGACTTCGAGCAGGTCGTGGGCATTGCCCTTCGCGGCACCCTCCAGATGTCGCAGTGCGTGATCCCCACCATGATCGAACAACGCAGCGGCTCGATCATCTGCATCTCGTCGATGTCCGCGCAGCAAGGCGGTGGCGTGTTCGGCGGCAGCCACTACTGCGCCGCCAAGGCCGGCGTGCTGGGCCTCATGCGCGCCATGGCCAAGGAACTGGGCCCCCAAGGCATTCGCGCCAACGCCATCACGCCGGGCTTGATCATGACGGACTTCTCGCGCGGCGCGAACTCCGACGACAACAAGCACGCGCTGGGCAAGACCTTTCCACTGAGCCGTGTCGGCCAGCCCGAAGACATCGCGGGCGCGTGCCTGTACCTGGCAAGCGACCTGTCGTCCTTCGTGACCGGCGCAACGCTCGACGTCAACGGCGGCGCGTACATGCGCTGACCACGCCCCAAGGAGTCCATTCAATGAGCATGCTGTTCGGCGGCGCCCGCCAGGTCGGCTATGTCGTCCACGACATTGAGAAGGCCATGGCCCACTGGTCACGCACGCTGGGCGTGGGTCCGTGGTTCTACAAGGAAGAAGTCGGCACGACCGAGTTCACCTACTACGGCAAGCCCTCGCGCCTGCCCAGGTTGTCCATTGCACTGGCCAATTCCGGCGACCTGCAGATCGAACTGATCCAGCAGCGCGACGACGCACCGTCGCTTTACCTCGATTCGCTGCGCCGCGGCGGCGAGGGCGCCCAGCACCTGGCCTACTGGACCGACGACGGCTTCGACAAGGCCGTGCAACACCTGCTGTCGATGGGCTACATGGAGGGGCACAGCGGCCGCATGGGGATGCGGGGGCGCTTCGCCTACTTCGTCCATCCCGACCTGCCCAGTGGCATGTTCGAAATCTCCGAGATGGCCGGCGGCAAGGGCGAGTACTTCCATCAGATCCGGCGTGCAGCCGAAGGGTGGGACGGCAAGGATCCGATACGCCGCATGGGCGCAACCGGCGCCGCGCCCACGCCATGACGGCCATGGCATACCCCGCTCAGCAACCAGCAGGAGATTCCGTGCAGACCACAACCCTTCAAGCGGCACGCATCAAGACGGTACGCGATCACATGGCGCTCGAGTGCACGCAGGAGTGGGATGCGGTGATCGACACCTTCGAGCATCCCCGCTACGAGATGCACGGCAGCGGCGTGGTGTTCGACGGCGAGGAAGAAGTGCGCGGCTATTTCCGCAGCTCGCGCACGCCCTTTCCCGACCTGGCCAACGAGATCATCGCCATCGCCGCCGACCAGGACACGGTACTGGTCGAGTTCTGGCTCAGCGGAACGCACCTCGGGCCGCTGCATGCCAACGACAAGGTGTTCGATGCCACAGGCCGGAAATTCCGGATCCGCCTGGCGGCAAGTTTCGAGTTCGCACCAGGCTCCGACAAGATCGTGTGCGAGCGGCCCTACTCCGCACCCGATGCGAAGCTGCGCGCGCTCGGGTTGATCTGACGACCCTCTCGCGCTTCGCCTCGGCTGCGCGCGTCGAGAGGAGGCGGGAAGCCACCCAACCTCCTGCTCACTGGCTGTGCGCTATCGTCTTGGCGGCTTGCACTCAACACCGAGTGATGTTTCTCCTGCGCTGCGCAGGCTCTCACAGCGGCCTGTCGCGCATCCGCTCAAGCTCGCCCCGGCCATGAGGCGTGATTCGCAGAACAACCGCTGGCAGGTCATGGGCTTCAGCCTCTTCTGGAAGGATCGCCTCGACAAGCCCCGCGGCAACCAGCACCGCGACGTTGCGGATGTCCATGGGGTCGGTCACGGTCAGCGGCAACGTTTCGTGTTCGACCTTCTTGAGGAAATCCATCGGCATGAAGCGCTCCCTTTCTCGAAGCGGCTCAGTTTAGGTCAAAGGACCTCCCTCAATCCCCGCAAGGCCCTTCTCTCTTCCATGAGCAGAACGGACTTCTCCCGCTCCTGGGGCTGAGCCCACAGTTCACGCACCGGAGAGCCTCAGCACATTGACGGCTTCCCGCAGCGACGCCGTCCTACGCCCACAAGCACCCACCCCTGAGATGTTGGGGACCCACCGACCAGGAGACCCCGATGACAGCCAAGCGCCATGAACCCGATGCATGCTCGCTACTCGACACCGATCACAAGAACGTCAAGAAGATGTTCGCCGCCTACGAGGAGCTTGCCAGCTCAAAAGCTGCCAGCGCCTCGGAGAAGAAGCGAGATCTTGCACTGCAGATCTGCATGGAGTTGACCGTTCACACGCAACTCGAAGAAGAGATCCTCTATCCAGCAGTGCGCGAAGCCATCAAGGAAACTGAACTGCTCGACGAAGCCGAGGTTGAACATGCGAGCGCCAAAGACTTAATTGCGCAGATCCAGGATTCGACCGAAGTCGATGAGATGTTCGATGCGAAGGTGAAGGTCCTGGGCGAGTACATCGACCACCACGTCAAGGAAGAGCGCAACGAGATGTTCCCCAAAGCGCGTGCCGCGCGGGGACTCGACCTGGTTGCCATGCGCGAGCAACTCACCACTCGCAAAGAAGAATTGATGGCGGACATGGCCCTCACGGCCTAGACTGCCCCTAGGCCCCCTTCCTGGAAGCGTTCCGCCGCCCCTTCGCAAAGACGCAGCCGTCAATGCTGGCCCTCACCAAGCCGCAACTTCGCAATTCCACAGGAATGTTGCGCCCACCCGGTATCGCGATGAAGCTTCCGTACTTTGCATGCTCGTGCAACATCAAGCATCTGGAAAGTGTCCCGGGGCAGGCATGGCTTCGCCTGTTACCCCGGGTTCAGATGTATCGCTGCATGAACTGCGGGCAATCGCAAGTGTTTTCGCGGCGCTCCATCGATCGAGCCCTGGCCCTTCAAGATGCTCAACCGGCCAGCTCCAGAGAACTGGATGGGATGCGCCATCGTCCACCGCACTGATGCTCCGGGCGCGCCCAATGGGGCAGCGAGACCGAACGCCGGAGCCAATTCCGCGGTCAGGGGCTGAGTACGGGCACCAATTTCCACCCACGCTGGTTGGCCCTGAGCTCGAGGACCGTCCTCGCAAATTCGGCGGGTGGCTGGTTATCCGGTGGCACGTGGCCCGGCAGGCTCGCAGTCACAAACTTCTTGAACCGCGTGCGGTTGGGGGACGCCGCAGCGTCCTTCGAGATAGTGAACGGCCGAGCCGTGCAAGTCTGCAACCTTGGGGTCGCCAGTACCCCCCATTTTCGCTTCTATGCAGGGGCGCCGGTCCATGACACCGACGGCTTTGCACTCGGGTCAATCTGCGTCATCGACTTTCGTCCGCGGAAGCTGGATGGCAGCCAAAGACGCACCCCGCTGGAACTTGCTGCGCTTGCTTCTGACGAAGTGAAGCTTCGAGAGCTGATGGCCAAGCTTTAGACGAAGCGAGCGCGCAACGGCCATCTCGCATTCAAGGGAATCACTGGGCCCGGCGCCCTCCCTCCCTGGCAGCTCGATCGATCACGTCGGCGACTGCCTTCGGCTGGGTCATGAATACCGCATGGCTTGCCTTGACCTCCTGAACCGTGGCGCCGATGCGCTTGGCCATCTTGTGCAACATCCGGACGTCGAAGGCCCTGTCCTCGGTCGCGATCACCGCCCAGCTTGGCTTGGTCCGCCATGCGGCGTGATTGAGCTTGGTCGCAAACACCGACATGTTGATCGGCACCTGCGAATCACGCAGGAACGCGGCGTCCGCATCGCTGGCATCGCCGGCGAAGCCGATCTTGAACTTCTCCCGATTGACGAATCCGAATCCGTCCGACTGCGTGTCGATCACGAAGTCGGGGGCCGTGAATCCCGCGTACTGTTCGCTTGTGGTCTCGCCGGCGTCGGGCGACAGCGCGGAGACATAGACAAGACCCACCACCTTCGGATGGATGCCCGCTTCGGTGATGACCGTGCCCCCCCACGAGTGACCCACGAGGATAGTAGGACCGTCCTGGCGCGCGAGCGCGCGCTGCGTCGCCGCCACGTCGTCGGCCAGAGACGTCAGCGGGTTCTGAACGATGGTGACCCGGTAGCCTCGGCCGATGAGCTCGTCATAGACGCCGCGCCAGCCCGAACCATCGGCAAAGGCGCCATGCACCAGCACGACGTTTTTCGCCTGCACCTGTTGGGCATGGGCGCCGCCACCGGGACCGACGATGCTGGCGGTTGTCGCAGCTGCGATCAAAAGCTTGCGAATCAGTGAGTTCATGGGATGTCCTATGAGTGGATGGGAGAAGCGAAATGGTAGGAAAGAACGTGTTGAACAGGGTTGCGAATATCACGCCAAAGTTGAAGCTTTGCGCGCAAGAATTGCTGTTCTTCAAAACTGCGTTTCGTGACACGCTGCAGATGCGCAATAAAGCTGTTCGGTCCGAATGGCGCGCGGGAAGCGTTGCCACGCACGCAGTCCCTCGCCATCGCACGCGTGTGCAGCCAGCTGCTTTCGTACCGTGCCGGTGATGGCCGCGGCCTTGCCTAGACCGTCGGGACGGTCCCGCCATCGATCAGGTGTTCCGACCCTGAGATCGAGCCCGCCCGGGGTGACACAAGGAACGTGATCAAGTCGGCAACTTCCTGCGGCCTGGCCGGTCGACCCAGCGGAATGCCGCCGAGCGATTGCATGATGATCTGCTTGCCACCCTCGTAATCCGTGCCGGCCTGGTGGGCCAGGCGATCGGCCAGCGCCACCGACGCTTCGGTCTCGATCCATCCGGGCGACACGCGCAGCACGCGCACGCCCTTGGGCGTCACCTCTTTCGACAACGCCTTGCTGTAGGTGGACAAGGCCGCCTTGGCCGCCGCATACGCGGTCGTCGATTCCGGCAGTGGCAGCAGGCGCTGGATCGAGCTGACGTGGACGATGACGCCAGAGCCCTGCGCGAGCATGGCGGGCAGCAGCGCACGATCGAGCCGCACGGCCGGCATGAGGTTCTGGTTCAGTTCGGCGAACCACTGGGCATCGTCCAGGGCCGCGAAGCCGCCGCCCGGTGCGCTGGAGCCGCCGACCACATGCACCAGGATGTCGAGGCCGCCCCAATGCCCGAGCACCGAGTGCGCCACCTTGGCGGCGCCTTCAGCCGTCGCCAGATCGGCGGTCACATGGACCACGCCCCCGATGGGCCGCGCGGGCGCGGCGCGGGCCGTGGTCATCACCTGCACACCGGCGTCGCGCAGGCCTTGAACGACGGCGGCGCCAACGCCTTTGGTGCCGCCGGTGACCAGCGCGCGCTGGCCCTGGAGTTGAAGATCGAAGCTCATGCCGTGATCTCCAGCGACGCAATCAGGCCGCGTTCGAGGCGAAAGCGATATCGAAGATCGACCGGACTGCCGGGAAAATTGCCGGCCACGTGCGCCCGCACGACCTGGAACTCCCCCGCGTAGTCCAGCGCAAATGGCTCGACCGTGTACGCGTACTGCGTGGATGTCGCGCTCTTCCATTCCTGGATGGCGCGGCGGCCGGTGTGGGTGCGGCCCTCGTCCTTCACGATGGCTTGAGGCGTGAAACAGCGGGCCAGGGCCTCGGCGTTCTGCCGATCGGCCGCGAAGTAGGCGGCGATCGGAGCGGGAAGGATCAGGGTACTCATGGTGACGACTCCTTGGATGTGAAGACCTCAGGATGCGCGTCGATCATCAATAAGTGAATCGCCTAGAATCTTCACGAGCTATGTAGAAGGAAATACAGAATGCGCGGATCGGAGTTTGCCGAGCTCAAGGCCTTTGCTGCCGTGGTGGAACGCGCGAGCTTTGCCCGCGCCGCCGAGCATCTGGGGCTGTCTGCTTCGGCGCTGAGTCAGACCATCCGACAGCTGGAAACCCGGCTGGGTACGCGGCTGCTGAACCGCACGACCCGCAGCGTGGCCCCCACCGCTACCGGGGCGCAGCTGTACGGGCGCATCGCGCCGCTCTTCCGGGACATGGCCGATGCGGTGAATGAAGCCAGCGCGATGGCGGGTCAGACGCGCGGCACGCTGCGCATCAACACCCTCGGCATGGCCGCCTGGCAGGTGATCGGCCCCCGGCTGGGCCGGTTTCACCGGACGCACCCGGAAGTGACACTGGACATCGTGGTCGACAACGGCCTGAGCGACATCGTCGCCGGTCGCTTCGATGCGGGCATCCGCGTCGGGGGCAAGCTGGAGAAGGACATGATCGCAGTGCGCTTGACGCCGGACGTGAAGATGGTGGCCGTGGCATCCCCGGACTATCTGGAGCGTCGCGGCAAACCGCGGTCCCCCGCCGACCTGCACGGCCACGCCTGCATCAACTGGCGCCTGCAGGGCGACGGGAGTGCCTACCGCTGGGAGTTCGAAAAAAAGGGCAAGCGGATCGAAGTGGCGGTGGAAGGACCCTTGGTCACCAACCACTCGGACACTGGCGTCGCTGCGGCACTCCAAGGGCTGGGGATCGTCTATGCCTTCGATCGCGAACGCGTCGATGCACTGCTCGCCCAGGAGCGACTGGTGGAGGTTCTCGCCGACTGGTCGATTGCAAGGCCTGGCCTGTTCCTGTACCACCCCAGCCGGCGCCACTTCCCTGCCGCACTGCGCGCCTTCATCGACTGCATGCTGGAGAAAGACCCCTGAGCGGACTTTCTCTTCCCGGCGATCAGACCGGGGGCCGGGCAGGCCCTGCCGGCGTCGCTCGATGGTGACTTCAATATTTCCGCGGATAGGAGCCGGGCAGCCGGAACTCCGCATGGCTCGTGAGCAGCTTGGCAATCTCCGGCTGCGAGGCGTGATCAACGTTCCGATCGTTCATCGGCGGACTTGATCAGACGTTCCCTAGAGATCTCGGAGCAGACGGAAATCTGAGCGAGCGTCGATTGAGCGGCGCAGATCCGTCCGCCTTGCCGCCGCGGCGAGGCGGATCGACGCGCTGCCGGAGGACTCGATTGAGACGCACAGCAGACGTTCAGCGGGCCATACCGACTGACTGCAACCAGTCTGAAAGCGTCTTTCAGCAGGCGCCGCTCGCGGGGCGCTGATACAGCCTCAGCCTCTTGGCAAGCTTCACGAGAAAAAGCGAAGCATTGCGTGATATCAGCACCGTGTTTTTCGCAAACACGAGCCCTCAAGAGAGAGCCGGCTTGGACAGACGGAGTTGATCCAAGTAATTCGCCCAGAGCACCATCATTTCGCGGCGCTGTTCCTTCAACTGGGTGCGGTTGTACGCGGTCCCCAAAGGCCCGCTTTTGCCGTGCGCCAGCTGCTCTTCAATCACCTCAGGATTGACGCGGAGCTGATCAACCATGATCGTTCTCGCCATCGCGCGAAAACCATGCGCAGTCATTTCCGTGTTATTGAACCCCATCCGTCGCAGTGCGGTATTAACCGTGTTGTCCGACATCGGCCTCTCGCCTGTAAGCAAGCTGGGGAAAACGTAGCGCCCATGTCCGGTCAGGACTTTCATACGCTTCAACGAATCAACCGCTTGAGGGGCGAGGGGAACGAGGTGAGGCTCGCCATTGAGCTTTGCCTGCTTCGTCCTTTTCATCGATGCTGCCGGTATGACGACCTGGCTGCCACTGAAGTCGACCCAACTCCATTCCATCGCGCGGATGTTGCCGGGCCGCTGAAAAAGTAGAGCGGACAAGAGCAGCGCTTCTCTTGTTGCGGGCAGTCCGCGATAGCCGTCAATCGCGCGCATGAGGTCCCCCGCCTTCTGGGGATCAAGCACAGCAGCCATGTTCTTTACGATCACCGCCCCCAACGCTCCCCGCAGCTTGGTGGCCGGATCATCTTCACAGCGCCCCGTCGCGATGCCATACCGAAAGACTTGCCCGGCGTACTGGCGCAGGGAAACCGCCGTCTCATTCAACCCCTTCCCCTCGACTCGGCGCAGCGGCTCTAACAAGACGTTTGCGGTGATCTCGCCCAGAGGCAATCCACCAATCCAGGGAAAAAGATTGCTCTCTTGCAGGCGCAACCACTTGGTGCTGTGCGCCTCACTCCACTCCCGCTGCTTGAGCGCGTGAAATTCACGAGCGACCTTCTCGTAGGTTGTCACTGCGGTCGCGCGGACCTTTGCCTTGTCTAGGCGGCGGCGCTGGGTGGGGTCAGCACCGGTTTGCAGCACTTTGCGCGCGTCATCACGAGCCGCTCGCGCATCTTTGAGCTTGACCGCGGGGTAGCTGCCAATCGCGAGCCGCTTCTCCTTGCCGCCAACCGTGTACTTCCAAAACCAGCGCTTGGATTCGTTGGACGCGACTTCCAGGTAGAGATTGCCGCTATCACTGAGGCGCGCGCGCTTCTTGTCAGAGGGGCACGAAGCGTTTTTGCAGGCGAGTTCTGTGAGCATAGGGGAACAAGGCTTTGGGTCTGAGCCAAATATACCGATGTTCCCCGTGCCGTGCCCCGTGGAGGCGTTGGCTTCGCTTGGATCGCGTAGGCTTCTCTCGGACCCTTCTTAACCGTAACCCCTTGATTTTCAAGAGATTCTTGGATCCTCTAGGAATGCCTCGGAACGTCAACTGGAGCGGGTGAAGGGAATCGAACCCTCGTATGAAGCTTGGGAAGCTGCCGTTCTACCATTGAACTACACCCGCAGCAGGCGCGGATTCTAACGTCAGTTCACTCGCACACGGCACACGCTCAGGTCTGCAGCGCATCCCTTCGCAACCGCAGCGCCGCGCGCCCTTGCGGCGTGATGAGCAGGACGACGGCGACGCGCGGGCCGGTGCCGCTGGCGGCCGGTGGCAGCACGGCTTCGATGAGGTGCGCGGCGACCAGCATCGTCGCGCAGTGGATGTCGGCTTCGTCGCGGACCGCCATCGGGAACGACGCGTCTTCGATGCGCTCCAGAAAGTCCATGGGCATGGGAAGGCTCCTGAGGAAACGAGGCGCAGTCTAGGTCGTTGCACCCCCGAAAATGCAGCCCGGATGGGCTGCTTTTGTAACCAAATCGACAGGTCGCACGGTGCGAGCGGCGTGCGAGAACTTTCGCCCGACAGCGCCTCGCCGCCCGCGTCTCACCGCCGTGCACGCATCCGTGCGAAATCGCCGCAGGCCAGCACGATGGGCCCGTGCGGATCGGCCCTGAAGCGCGCCACCGCCGCCGCCGAGATCACGTCGAAATGCCGCTTGCAGGCATGCAGCGTGTGCTCGCCGATTTCCTTCGCGCCGAGCGCATCGTGCAGCACGTCTTGCGAAATCTGCGCCAGCACGCGCGCGCCGTCGGGACCGTCGGGGTACACGGCGAAACGCACCGTGGCCGTATCGAAGCAGTAGATGCCTTCGAAGTCCATCTCTTTGTCTCCGTCACCATGGGGTCAAGATTCGGCGCGCGCGACGCGGCGCATGGTGATGGACTGGCGCGCATGTTCGGGAAGGAAGCGGCCTACAGCCTCGGCGCGTGCCTCAGGCCGAGCCGCTCGACACCGGCCTGGTGAGCGTCGACGTCGCCTTGGCGCCCAGCGTCATCTCGGTGATCCACGACACGAGCAGCGCGCCATAGGCCTGGCGCGATTCCAGGCGCGACAGCGCGTGGTCCGCGCCGGACAAGGTGCGGTAGGTCGCCGAGCGCACGCGCTTGAAGGCGGCGAGGTAGTTCTCGATGACGGGGTGCGGCACGGTCTGGTCGTCTTCCGATTCGACGATGAGCACGTCGCCGGTGAAGGCCGCGCAGGCCGCGAGCGCGCGGTTGTCGTCGGGCCCGACGAGCGTGCGGCGGTAGGCCACGAGGTCGGAGCGGCTCAGCAGGCCCTTGGGCGTGTCCCACTCGCCGTCGCGGTACAGCGCGGGCGCGCGCAGCGCGAGCCAGCGCACGGGCCGCATCGCGCTGACGAGCGCGGCCAGGTAGCCGCCGTAGCTGCTGCCGACAATGGCGACGGCCGCGGGGTCGACGGTCGGGTGGCCCACCAGCGCGTCGTAGGCGGCGAGCACGTCGCGCAGGTTGTCTTCGCGCGTCACCTGCTGGCGCAGCCCTTCATGGCGCGCATGGCCACGCAGGTCGAAGGTCAGGCAGACGCAGCCGAGCGCGGCGATCTCCTGCGCGCGCTTGAGGTACTGCTCCTGGCTGCCGTCCCAGCCGTGCACCAGCAGCACGCCCGGCACCATGCTGGACGCGGCGAACAGCGTGCCCTCGATGTGATGGCCGTCCACGGGAATGTCGATGGAACTATGGCGTGTCGGCATGCGGGGTGGCGGTGGTTTTGATCACCGTGTATTTGCACAGCGGCCCGGTCTCGGGGTCGTTGCCCTGGTAGGCCACGATGGCACCGGCGGGCACGCGGGCGGCCTCGCCGTACACCTCGAAGCAGGACGCGTGCACGCGCTGGCACGCCGGGTCCTGGTGAAAGGCTTCGAGCGCCGCGATCTCCGCGCCCGTGGCGCCACCGACGCGCCACGACTGCTCCAGCACGCCCGAGCGCCAGTCGCCCTGGCCGTCGAGCCCTTGCGCCACGTCGTAGTTCACGCGCGAGGCGAAGAAGTCGGGGTAGCAGTCGATCACCGCGCGGTGGTAGCGCCGCGCCTGCTCGATCGCGCGGCACAGCGGTGGCGGCGGATCGACGCGGGCCAGCAGCGCGTCGAAGTCGCCGCGCACCAGCAGCAGGTCGGAGCCGCCGTAGACCTCCTGCCCGGCGTTGTCGCGCGTGAGGCGCTGTTCGCCGCAGTAGCTGACGAGGCGCTGCGCCACGATCAGCTGCCCGACGCTGTAGGTCTGGGGTTGTTCCAGGTTGGTTTCGAGCACGAGGCCTTCGGTGGCGATCGCGCGGTCGTCCATCGCATCGAGACAGCGCTCGAGCGCATCGATGCCGTCGACCACCTGCTGGCCGCGCCCGCCGGTCGCCGTCACGGGCTTCAGGCGCACGCGGCCGATGTCGAGCAGCGCCCTCCCCGCAACGCGCGCCTCGTCCAGGCTGAAGCAGGTGAAGCCGGGCAAGGCGGCATCGCCGATCTCCACCGCGACGCGCGCCGACCAGCCCAGGGGCCGCACGGCGTCGGGGCCGACGAGCGGATGGCTGATCGCCTTGGTGGCGACGAAGGCATGCGGCACCACGCCGCCGAAGAGGTCGTCCACGCCGGCGATGCCCATGGCGCGCGCCTGGTGCGGGTCGGTGAGCGTGTCGCTCGGCACGAAGTAGAGCGGGTCCGGCCCCGGTTGGCTGGCGTCGTAGGCGCCCGCGAACGCCCAGCCCTGGAGCGCCGCCAGGCGCTGCGCAACGTTGGCGCGCGTGGCGTGCTCGTGTTCGCTGCAGTAGCCCTGCGGACGCACGTCCCAGGTGACGACGCGGCGCGTGGCCGGGCCGGTGGCGGGTTCCGCGGCCATGACGGTGTTCAGGCGCAGGTCCATCGGGGCCTCAGGCGTCGGCCTTCTTGTCCTTGTCCGCATCGCCCGATGGCAGCTTGACCTTCGTGACGGTGACCGACACCGGGTCGCTCGCCGGAAAGGACTCTTCCACGCCGCTGTCGAGCGCTTCCTCGCTGGACGGCTGCTCGGTCGGCTTGGCGGGCTCGGTGGGTGGCTTGCCGTGGTTCTCGGACGTGGGAAACGGAAACTTCTCCGGCGGGTTCTGGTCCAGGCTCGCCGGCTTCGGGTCGGGGGTCTGCTTCGAAGTCATGGGGTCTCCTTGGTGCGATGCACACGGGCTCACATGGCTGCCTCCTCCGGGTTGGCGGCTGCAGTGCCTCCATGTTCTGCGGATCGCGCGGCACGCCGGTCGGAGGGCACAGCGCCTGCGCGTGGGACCCGTCTGGCACCCGCCTGCGCCTCGCTCCGCCTTCGCGCGCGCGTGCGGCCTTGGCCCACACGAAGACCGGGCACTTGGCCGATGCGGCGCGGCCCGAATGCGGGCACACCAGAGGCCATGGCCCGTTCCGACACGCCCCTCGCAACCTACCAGGCGAAGCGCGACTTCGCCGTCACCGACGAACCCGCCGAAGGCGGCAAGGCCCGGCCGCACGCGCCCGCCTTCGTGATCCAGAAGCACGCGGCGCGGCGGTTGCACTACGACTTCCGGCTCGAACTCGACGGCGTGCTGGTATCGTGGGCCGTGCCCAAGGGGCCGAGCCTCGACCCCGCGCACAAGCGCATGGCCGTGCATGTGGAAGACCACCCGCTGTCGTACGCCGGCTTCGAGGGCACGATTCCCGAAGGCCACTACGGCGCGGGCGACGTCATCGTGTGGGACCACGGCACCTGGGAGCCCGTGGGCGATCCGCGCAAGGGCCTGGCCGCGGGCAAGCTCGCGTTCCGGCTGCGTGGCCAGAAGCTCGAAGGGCTGTGGGAACTCGTCAGGATCGCCAAGGGCGGCGAGCGGCAGGAGCCCTGGCTGCTGTTCAAGAAGCGCGATGCCTTCGCGCGCTCGCATGCCGAGTACGACGTGGTGTCCGCGCTGCCCGACAGCGTGGCCGGAGCGCGCAAGACCGCCAAGGCCAAGGCCAAGGCCGCGCCCACATCGCCCGCCTTGCCCGCCACGGGCGCGGTGAAGGCACGCCTGCCCGCCAAACTCTCACCGCAACTCGCGACGCTCGCCACCGGCGTGCCCGAAGGCGCGCCCGGCGACTGGATCTTCGAGATCAAGTTCGACGGCTACCGCCTCATGGCGCGCATCGGCAACGGCAAGGCCCGCCTGCTCACGCGCGGCGGCCACGACTGGAGCGCGAAGCTGCCGAAGCTGGTGGCCGAGCTGGAGCGCCTGGGCATCGGCAACGCCTGGCTCGACGGCGAGATCGTCGTGCCCGACAAAGACGGCACGCCCGACTTCAACGCGCTGCAGAACGCACTCGACCGCGAGCGCGCCGACCCGATCGTGATGTTCCTGTTCGACGTGCCCTTCTTCGAAGGCTTCGACCTGCGCCACGCACCGCTTGCCGAGCGCCGCGGGCTGCTCAAGCAGCTGATGGACGCACGCGCCACGCGCCGCCTGCGCTTCAGCAGCGACTTCGAGGCCGATGTCGACTCGATCCTGCAATCGGCCTGCCGCATGAACCTCGAGGGCGTGATCGCCAAGCGCGCCGACGCGCCGTATGTCTCGCGCCGCAGCGACACCTGGCTCAAGCTCAAGTGCATCCGGCGCCAAGAGTTCGTGGTGTGCGGCTACACGCTGCGCACCGACAGCCCGACGCGCATCGGCAGCCTGATGCTGGGCGTGCACGCAAGGAACGGCGAGCTGGTGTCGGTCGGCGGCGTCGGCACCGGCTGGAACGACCGCGAAGCGCGCGACATCCGCCGCCAGCTCGCCGCGCTCGACACCGACCACGCGCCGTTCACCGGCGGCGAGGCCAAGCCCGGCCGCCGCCGGCCGGGCGGCACGCGGCACTGGGTGAAGCCCAGGCTCGTGGCCGAGGTGCGCTTCGCCGCATGGACGCCGGACGGGCAGGTCCGCCACGCGTCCTTCGTGGCGATGCGCGACGACAAGCCGGCCTCGGAGATCGTGCATGAAGAACCCCGCGACATCGCCCCTGCTTCACGTGCAAAGGGCACGAAGGCCATGAAGACCTCATCGAAGAAAACAGCCTCCACCGTCGGCGGCGTCGCCGTCAGCCACGGCGAGCGCGTGATCGATGCCGCCTCGGGCCGCACCAAGCTCGACCTCGCGCGCTACTACGAATCGGTGGCCGACGACATGCTGCCGCACCTGAAGGGCCGCCCCTGCGCGCTGGTGCGCGGGCCGCAGGGCGTGGGCGGAGAAATCTTCTTCCAGAAGCATGCCGAGAAGGTCCACATCGCCGGCGTGAAGCAGCTCGACCCGGCCCTGTGGCCCGGCCATCCGTCGATGCTCGAGGTCGGCACGCGCGAGGCCTTGCTGAACGCGGCGCAGTTCAACGTGATCGAGTTCCATACCTCGAACGCGACCTCGACGCACTTCGACCGGCCCAACCGCATGATCTTCGACCTCGACCCGGGCGAAGGCACGCCGTGGGCGCATGTGCAGGAAGGCGCGCTGCTGATGCGCACGCTGCTCACCGAGCTGGGCCTGGCGTCATGGCTCAAGACCAGCGGCGGCAAGGGCCTGCACGTGGTCGTGCCGCTGCGCATGCACTACGACAACGACACGGTGAAGGCCTTCTCGCGCGCCATCGTGCAGCACATGGCCCAGGTGATCCCGTCGAAGTTCGTGGCCAAGAGCGGGCCCTCGAACCGCGTCGGCAAGCTCTTTGCCGACTACCTGCGCAACGGCGTGGGCGCGACCACGGTGGCGGCCTACTCGGCGCGGGCGCGGCCCGGCATGGGCGTGTCGATGCCGGTGCGCTGGGACGACCTCGCCGGCCTCAAGAGCGGCGCCCACTGGACCATTTCCACCGCGCGCGAACACCTGTCGTTCCAGTCCGAAGACCCCTGGGCCGACTACTGGACCACGCGCCAGCCGCTGGGCGAGGCGATGAAGCGGCTCGGCTTCAAGCGATAGCCACGAACCCACGAACAAGGAAGGAAGCACACCATGGCCACGAGAACCCTCTGGAAAGGCGCCATCACCTTCGGGCTGGTCCACATCCCCGTGGGCCTGCACACCGCCAGCACCGAACAGGGCATCGACTTCGACTGGCTCGACAAGCGCAGCATGGACCCCGTGGGCTACAAGCGCATCAACAAGCGCACGGGCAAGGAGATCGCGCGCGAGCAGATCGTGAAGGGCTTCGAGTACGAAGACGGCAAGTACGTCGTGATCTCGCCCAAGGAGATCGAGGCCGTCTACCCGCGCACCACGCAGACCATCGAGATCCAGCGCTTTCTCGACGTCGGAGAAATTCCCTTCGTGTACCTGGAGCGGCCCTACTACCTCGCGCCGATCAACAAGGGCCAGAAGGTCTACGCACTGCTGCGCGAGGTGCTGGTGAAGACCGGCAAGGTCGGCCTGGCCAAGGTGGTGATCGCCACCAAGCAGCACCTGGCGCTGCTGATTCCCTTCGGCAAGGTGCTGGTGCTCAACCTGCTGCGCTGGGGTGACGAGATCAAGGACGCCGACGGGCTCGACCTGCCGGCCGCCGGCATCAAGGGCGCGAAGCTGTCGGCCGCCGAGATGAAGATGGCCGAGCAGCTGGTCGGCGACATGTCGGGCCCGTGGAACCCTGACGAATTCAAGGACGAGTTCAAGCACGCCGTGATGAAGATCGTCGAGAAGAAGGTCAAGGCGGGCGACACGGAGACGGTGGTGCAGCCGGAAGAAGAAGCACCTGAGGGCGGCGCCGAGGTGATCGACCTGACCGAGCTGCTCGCGCGCAGCCTGCGCAGCGGCAAGCGCACGCCGCCTGCGGCGAAGAAGCGTGCGGCGAAGTCGACGGCTTCTGCACGCAAGACCGCGCACAAGCCTGCGGCGGCCAAACGCGCGAAGAGCGTGGCCCGCAAGGCGGCTTAGGCTTAACGCCGCGGCGCTTTCGCCGCACCCGGCAGCGCCGCCACGCGCTGCGCCAGGAAGTCGACCAGCACCTGCACGCGCAGCGGCAGCTGCCGGCGCGGCGCATAGAGCAGGTGCAGCTCCTGCGCCGGCCCCGTGTGCCGCGCGAGCACGCGCACCAGCCGCCCCTGCGCCAGCAGGTCCGCGACCATCCACGTGGGTTGCAACGACACGCCCGCGCCCGCGAGCACGCTGTCGAGCAGCGCCACGGCGTTGTTGACGCGGTAGCGGCTGCGCACCGGCACGGCCACCGCGCCGTCGGGGCCCGTGAGCAGCACGCCGTCGTCGCCCGCCGCGTAGCGCAGGTAGTCGTGCACCAGCAGGTCCTGTGGCGTGCGCGGCTTGCCGCGTGCGGCCACGTAGTCCGGTGACGCGACGAGCACGCGCGGCCAGCTGCCCAGGTGGCGCGCGACGAGGTCGGGCGGCAGCGCGCCGCCGACGCGCAGCGAGACGTCGATGCGCTCCTCGCGCGGATCGACGAAGCGGTCGTCGAGCACCAGCTCCAGTTCGATGTCGGGGTACAGCCGCAGGAACTCGACCGCCATCGCGTTGAGGTGCCGCTGCCCCAGCGTGACCGGCGCGCTCAGGCGCAGCAGGCCGCGCGGCTGCTGCACCTGCGCACGCGCATCGGCCACGGCGTCGCCGTAGTCCTCGAGCATGCGGCGCGCGCGTTCGTGAAAGCGCTGGCCCTCCTCCGTGAGGCTCAGGCCGGTGGCCGCGCGCCGCAGCAGCCGCACGCCCAGCGATCGCTCCAGCCCCGCGACGAGCTTGCTCACGGTGGGCTGCGTGGTGTCGAGCGCGCGGGCCGCGCCCGAGAGGCTGCCGATCTCGACGCTGTGCACGAAGGCGGAGAGTGCGCGAAGGGTGTCCATGGGGTCATTCGAATCAGGAATTTGATGCATGCCATTCTGCCTTCTACCCCTCGCGATTCGAATGAAAGAAAGTTCGCCCATCGACACTTCTTTCACCTGAGGACATTCACATGACCGCTTCGCGACTCACCTCCCTCCTGCGCCAGGGCGCGCTCGCCCTTTCCCTCGCGGGCGCCGCCACCGCTTCCATGGCCGCGCCCACTCACTGGAGCCCCAGCTGGATGGCCGCCACCCAGCCGCTGTGGGACGAAAGCTTCGTGCTGCCCCTGGGCATTCCCGCCCGCTTCGAGCGGCAGACGCTGCGCCAGGTGGCGCGCCTGAGCATCGGCGGCACGCGGCTGCGCGTGGTGATCAGCAACGAAGGCGGCACCACGCCGCTGCGCATCGGCGCGGCGCGCGTGGCCCGCCATGCGAGCGGCTCGGCCATCGTCGAAGGCAGCGACCGCGTGCTGCGCTTCAGCGGCCGCAGCGACGTGACGCTGCCGCCCGGTGCGCGCCTCGTGAGCGACCCGGTCGACCTGCCGCTGCCCGCGCTGAGCGAGGTGGCCGTGTCGCTCTACCTGCCGGAATCCAGCCAGCCCGCGGGCTTTCACTTCGACGCGCGGCAGACGCTGTACATCGCCGACGGCGACCTGAGCGCCGCGGCGCGACTGCCGGCCGCCGCCACACCGTGGAGCACGCGCGTCTACGTGAGCGGCCTGATCGTCGAGACGCCGCAAGCGCCCGTCACCGTCGTCGCGCTGGGCGACTCGATCACCGACGGCAACGGCTCGACGCCCGGCGCCCACACGCGCTGGCCCGACGCGCTGGCCGAACGGCTCGCGCCGCGCGGCGTGGGCGTGCTCAACGCCGGCATCTCGGGCGGCCGGCTGCTGAAGGACGGCATGGGCCGCGCGGCGCTCGAACGCGCGGGCCGCGACGTGTTCGCGCAGCCCGGCGTGCGCGCGATGGTCGTGCTGCTGGGCACCAACGACATCGGCTGGCCCGGTGGTCCCTTTGCGCCGCAGGAACCCGCGGTGCGCGCCGAGGCCGTGATCCAGGGCTTTCGCCAGCTGATCGAAATGGCCCACGCCCACAACGTGCGCATCGTGGGCGTCACCATTCCGCCCAATGAACGTGCGCTCGAAGGCACGCCGCTGGCCGGCCACCACTCGCCCGAGAAAGACACCGTGCGCCAGGCCGTCAACCGCTGGATCCGCGAAGGCGGTGCCTTCGATGCGGTGGTCGATGTCGACGCCCTGCTGCGCGACCCGGCCCGGCCGACCCGGCTGAAAGCCGCCATGGATTCGGGCGACCACCTGCATCCCGGCGACGCCGGCTACAAGGCGATGGCGGCGGCCATCGACCTCGACGCCTTGCTGGGCAACGATCTTCGATAGACTGCAAATATACTGTACATAAATACAGTCTTTTCTCTAGAATGGCTCGTCTCCAAGAACAACATTCGAGGCGACGCCATGACCACCGCCAACCCGCCTGCGCCCTCGGCGCAGGTGCTTTTTTTCTCCTCGCGACAGCATCCGTTGCAGTCGCGTTCGCGCACCACCGGCAAGACAGGCCGGATTTCGAACTGGCCCTTCCGCGTGACGCGGGAGCACGGCCACGACGACAGCAACGAACAGGATGACATCCGCGTTCAGGCGGCGCGCGTCATCCGGACGACGGCCGCGCATTGGTGGCCGCCGGAGCCCTGAGCCGCCTTTTCATCCTTCTTCCCCCGGAGAACTGCAATGGACGACTTCAACCGTGGCGATGCGTTTGCGAACGGGCCCGAACCCGACTGGGACTCCCCCGCTTTCGAGAGGCAACGCCACCTTCTCATCGCGCTGTTTCCCGAGCCCGAGGTGCAAGCGGCGATCGAAGCGCACCGCAAGGAATGGATCTGGCCCAAGGGCCACTACTTTCCTCGCAGCCCGCGACTGCACCTGACGCTCCACTGCTTCGGCGACCAGTCCAAGGAGGTCGAGAAACGCCTGCGTGAAGCGCTCGCCCAGGTTCGGGTGCGGCCCATGAGCCTCGTGCTGGACAGCTCCCGCACATGGCGCAACGACATCGCGGTGCTGCAGCCCGCCGAGCACGGCGCCTTGCGCACCCTGCATGCGGACATCGGCCGTGCCGTCCAGAAGGCGGGCATCGTCACGGAAACGCCGACGTTCACACCGCACATCACCATCGCCCGCCGCACCGAGGGCGCGGCCTACCCGATGCGCCTGCCGCCGATCCCGTGGCGCGTGAGGAAATTCCTGCTCGTGCGCTCGTTCACTTCGCATCCCGTCGAGCACAAGGTGCTGGCCACCTACGAGGCCGACGAAGAAGACAAAGAAGACGCCGTCTGACAACGGCGGGCCGGCTTTCGTGGCCTTATCGGGTGAGACAATTTTCGGCGCCCATCGAACCCACGCCACGCCCGCCGCATGCTGACACCACCCGATATCGCCCCCGACGCCATTCAAGCGCGTCTCGCCGAAACCTACGGCCTGCAGGCGACACGCGCCGAGTTCCTGCCGCTGGGCGCCGACGTCGATTCGGCCGCGTTCCGCATCGAGGCATCGGACGGCCGCACGTACTTCCTCAAGCTGCGCCGAGGCGGCTTCACACCCGCCGTGGTCGACGTGCCGGCCGTGCTGCACCACACCTATGACATCGACGCCGTGATGGCCCCGCTGCTCACGCGCACGCGGCGACTCAGCGTGCAGGACCATGGCTTCGACTGGGCGCTCTACCCCTTCTTCGACGGCGTCGACGGCTTCACGCGCACGCCGACCGACCGGCAATGGACCTTGCTCGGCACCGCGCTGAGCGCCATCCACCGCACCGAGCTGCCCGAATCGCTGCGGGCGGGCCTGCCGCGCGAAAGCTACTCGCACCACTGGCGCGAAGGCGTGCGCCGCTACCAGCGCCGCTTCATCAACGGCGTGGCGGGCGACGATCTGGTGGCGCACTTCCTCGCCTTCTGGGAGGCGCACGACGAAGAGATCGATTCGATCGTCTACCGCAGCGAACAGCTTGCCTCGATCCTGCTCGAGAAGTCGCTGCCGCAGGTGCTGTGCCATGCCGACCTGCATGCAGGCAACGTGCTGCTGGGCGACGACGATCGCCTGTGCATCGTCGACTGGGACACGCTGATCCTCGCGCCGAAGGAGCGCGACCTGATGTTCATCGGCGGCGGGGTCGGCGGCGTGTGGAACCAGCCGCGCGAAGAAGCGCTGTTCTTCCAGGGCTACGGCACGAGCGAGGCGGTCGATACGCTCGCCCTCGCCTACTACCGCCACGAACGCATCGTGCGCGACCTGCTCGAGTTCTGCGACCAGATGTTCGACCCGCAGGCCAGCCGCGAAGACCGCGAGGAAGGCCTGCGCCAGATGGCGAGCCAGTTCGAGCCGGGCAACGTGGTCGCCGTCGCGCACCGCGATTACGACGCCATCACCTGACGAGCATCCGTCAGATCAGCAGGTCCTGCGCGTCGTCCTCGAAGCCCGCCACGGGCTGCGCCTTGGCCAGCGCCAGCCAGACCGAAAAAGGAATGCGCTCGAAGGCGCGGTGCACCGCGGCGCGCGCCACCACGAGGCGCTCGCCCTCGAGCACCATCACGCCGCATTCGGCCGGGATCTCGTCGGGCGACGCGATGCAGCGGCCCTTGGCGTCGTTGCCCAGCACGTACCAGCACTCGCCGCCCAGGTCGAGATAGGCCGCGCGCTTGTCGGGCTTGCGCAGGTCGCCCAGCAGGTCGGCGCGGCTGACCTTCACCTCGTGCACGATGGGATGCGCATAGGCCTCGACGCTGGTGTTGCGGATCGAGAACACGTCGGGCCGCGCCATGCACCAGCGCGGCTTGCCGCCCTCTTCCAGCGGCGGCAGCCGGGCGCGCAGGCCCAGGCCGCGCCAGGCGATGCGGCCGCCGCGCGTCATCTCGCGCGCCACGCGCTCCACCAGCGCCTCGTGCGGCGACAGCGCCGCGCGGTTGACGGTGAGCGTGGTGGCGATGCGCGCAATCCCCGCGTCGGTCACGCGCAGCGTCTCGTGCCCCAGCGCGCTGCGCACGCGTTCGAGAAAACCGCCCGCGAGCAGTTCGACCTCGATGGTGTCGCAGCAGGGCCAGCCGGCCGAGCGGTAGATCTCGCGCAGGCGCCGTGCGTGCGGCTTGCCGAAGGGCACGGCCGTCTGCAGGGGCGGTGGGTCGGTCACCGGCGGCGGAAAACCGGGGTCCGTCACCGGGGGCATGACCGGCGGCGGATCGCCTTCGGGCGGCAGCACGGGCGGCGGCGGTGGTGGCATGGGCACATCGGGCGCGGGCGGCGGCGGGCCGATCGGCGTGGCGACGACCTCATCGGCAAGGGCAAATCCGGCGGTTGCGGCGAGTGCGGACATGGGAGGAACAGGTTAGCGAAAAGTGAGGGGCGGCGCGAGGCATGGAACGATCGGTTGCATTCGCAATGCCTCAGTGGAAGTCGCGGCTGGTGTTGCTCTGCGCCAGCCGGCCCAGCAGCGGCGTGAGGTCCTTGAAGCCGGTGGCGATCAGGTGCTGCACCTTGCCGCCGCTGTCGTCGTCGCGCTGCCAGGTGCCCTGCACCGCGAGCAGGTGCGACTTGAGCAGCGGCTCGCGCCAGGCCTCGATGACGTGGCTCCACACGATCACGTTGACGTTGCCGGTCTCGTCCTCCAGCGTGACGAAGATGGTGCCGTTGGCGGTGCCGGGCCGCTGCCGGCCCTTGACGATGCCGCAGGCGCGTACGGTCTGGCCACTGCGCGCGGCGCGCAACTCCACCGCGCTCAGGAGCCGCATGCGCGCCAGACGCGGGCGCAGCAGCGCGAGCGGATGGCGGCGCAGCGTGAGGCCCAGCGCCGCGTAGTCGCCGACGATCTCTTCGCCCTCGGGCGCGGCGGGCAACAGCAGCGCCTGTTCGTGGATCGGCACGCCCTTGAGCAGGGCCGACGAGCGATGCTGCGCCGTGGCATCCCACACCTGCTGGCGCCGATGGCCCGAGAGCGACATCAGCGCATCGGCCGCCGCGAGCGCGGCCATGTCCTTGCCTTCGAGTTCGGCGCGCAGGGCCAGGTCTTCGGTGCTGGTGAAAGGCGCTTGTGCGCGCGCTGCGAGCAAACGCCTGGCGCCGGCTTCGCTGAGGCTCAGGACCCGGTTCAGGCCCAGCCGCACCGCCGGCTGGTTCTCGTTGCCCAGGCGCTCGGCGTAGCGCGTGTCGGTGCCAGGCGGCATGCGCGGCGCATCGGCCGTACGGGCTTCGAGCGTGGTGTCGATCTCGCTGCACGTGACGTCGACCGGCCGCACCTCGACGCCATGGCGGCGCGCGTCCTGCACCAGCTGCGAGGGGCTGTAGAAGCCCATCGGCTGCGAGTCGAGCAGTGCGGCGAGGAAGCAGGCGGGTTCGTAGTTCTTGAGCCAGCTGCTGATGGTGACCAGCAGCGCGAAGCTCGCTGCGTGGCTTTCGGGAAAGCCGTAATCACCAAAGCCCATGATTTGCTTGAAGATGGCTTCGGCGAAGGCTTCCTTGTAGCCGTTGTCCTTCATGCCATCGACGAGCTTCTTGTGGAACTTCCCGAGTCCGCCCTTGCGCTTCCATGCAGCCATGGCGCGCCTCAGCTGATCGGCCTCGTCTGCCGTGAACTTGGCCGCGATCATCGCGATCTGCATCACCTGCTCCTGGAAGATCGGAATGCCCAAGGTCCGCTCCAAGGCAGGTCGGAGTTCTTCCTTTTCGTAGGTGATCGGCAAGCCCTTGGCCACACGCTCACGCTGCTTGAGGTACGGATGCACCATGCCACCTTGAATGGGCCCGGGCCGCACGATCGCCACCTCGATCACCAGGTCCTCATACGTCTGCGGCTTCAGGCGCGGCAGCATCGACATCTGCGCGCGGCTCTCGATCTGGAACACGCCGATGGTGTCGGCGTCGCAGATCATGTCGAACACGTTGGGGTCGTCGTTGGGGATGTGGTGCATCTCCATCATCGAGCCCCGCCAGCGGTTCATGTGATCGAGCCCGCGGCGAATCGCACTGAGCATGCCCAGCGCGAGCACGTCGACCTTGAGCATGCCCATGGCTTCGAGGTCGTCTTTCTCCCACTGGATGACGGAACGGTCTTTCATCGACGCCTTCTCGACCGGCACCAGCCGCGTGAGCTTGGTGTGCGTGAGCACGAAGCCGCCGACGTGCTGGCTCAGGTGGCGCGGAAAGCCCTTGAGCTTTTGCGTGTGCTCGATCCACTGCATCAGCTTGAGCCGGTCTTCCTTCACCCCGACGCGCGCGGCAGCCTTGTCGAGCTGCTCGCCAAGCACGGTGTCGTCGAACCAGTAGTGGTCCTTGGCGAACTCGTCGACCAGCCGCTCGTCGATGCCGATGGCCTTGCCAACGTCGCGCAAGGCGCTGCGCGAGCGGTAGCAGATGACGACGGCGGCGATGGCGGCGCGCTCGCGGCCGTACTTCTCGTAGATGTACTGGATGACTTCTTCGCGCCGCTGGTGCTCGAAGTCGACGTCGATGTCGGGCGGTTCCTTGCGGTGGCGGCTCAGGAAGCGCTCGAACAGCAGGTGGCCTTTCTCGGGGTCGATTGCGGTGATTTCGAGGCAATAGCAGACAGCGGAATTGGCCGATGACCCGCGACCCTGGCAAAGAATTTTCTGTGAGCGCGCAAAGCGGACGATGTTCTCTACGGTGAGGAAGAACATCTCGTATTCAAGCTCCCTGATCAGGTCCAGCTCTTTCTGCACCTGGGCTCGCACGCCATCAGGAATCCCGTTCGGGTAGCGCCTTTGCGCCCCTTCCCACGTCTTGCGCGCCAGCGTCTGCGTCGCCGTCTCGTTGCTGCCCAGCGTTTCCAGCGGGTACTTGTAGGTCTCGCGGATCACCTCGGGATCGAAGCGGCACCGCTGCGCCACCGCCAGCGTGTTCGCCAGCATCGCGGGCAGGTACAGCTCGGCCAGTCGCACCCGCTGGCGCAGGTGCCGCTCGGCGTTCGACTGCAGCGCGAAGCCGCACTCGGCCACCGTGCGGCCTTCGCGTACCGCCGTGAGCACGTCGTGCAGCGGCTTGCGCCCGCGCGCGTGCATGTGCACGTCGCCGGCCGCGACCAGCGGCACGCCGGCCTGCTCGCCCGCCTGCATCAGCGTGACGAGCCAGAGGTCGTCGTCGAGTTCGTTGAACAGCGCCACGGCCAGCCAGAGGTTGTCGCCGTACAGCGCCCTGGCCGCCGCCAGGTCCTCCTGCACGGTGGCCGCATCCGGCATGCCTCCCGGCGGACGGTGCGGCACGAAAAGCACCTGGCAGCGCTGCAGCGAGGCGACGTCGCTCGTGTCCCAATCGACGCGGTACTCGCCCTTGGGCAGCTCGGTGTTGCGCGCGGCGGTGATGAACTCGCAGAGGTTGCCCCAGCCCTCGGTGTCGTTCGCGATCACCACGAGCTTGAAGCGCTCGAAGCGGAACTCGCTGCCGAACAGCAGACGGAATTCGGGGTGGCGCGGGATCGGCGGTTCGTCCGGGTGCTCGCGCTCGTAGGTGTCCAGCTTGACGGGCAGATCGCGCAACGCGACATGCGCGCGCACGATGCCGGCCACCGAGCACTCGTCGGTGATGGCCAGCGCCGCATAGCCGAGGTGGTAGGCGCGCTCGACCACCTCTTCGGGCGTCGACGCGCCGCGCTGGAAGCTGAAGTTCGTGAGGCAGTGCAGCTCGGCATAGCCGGGCAGGCCCGGCGCCGGGCGCAGCCGCTGCGGCAGCACATGCACCTTGGCGGGCTGGCGCTTGCGCTCTTCCTTGCCGCTCAGGTCAGGCATAGAAGCCTTGCAGGTACCAGCGCACCTCGCCCGACGAAAAGCGCGTGGCGGGCCGCTCGCGAAAGATCCACACCAGGCCGGCCTCGGGGCTTTCGGCCACGTAGTAGTCGCGCATCGCGGGCTGGCCGCCGTCTTCTTCACCGCCCCACCAGCCGGCCTCGACGCGCTGCGGCCCGACCAGCTTGCGCAGCGGCCCGCAGTAGCACGGGCGCTCGCCGTCCATCTCGAGCCGCAAGGGCTCGGGCAGCAGCCAGGGCGGGTAGATCGCATCGGGCTGCGAGGCGGCGTCCTTGCGGGCCTTGTCGGGTGCAGGCGTTTTCTCTTTTTGCAGCGCGGGCCGCCACCGCTGCTGGCGCTCGGGCCGGTGGTCGGCCTGCGCGAGCGGCACCACCACCTGGTCGGCGCCGAGCCGCACGCTGAGCCGTTCGACCATCTCGTGCAGCTTGTCGCCCTTGCGGTTGTCTTCGGGCAGGAAGCTCGTGCTGGCGCCGGCCAGCGGATCGGTTTCGAGCGTGCGCAGCTTCAGCCAGCTCGCGGGCGCGGCCAGCGTGGTGAGCGCGAGTTTTTCGGACAGCAGGCGGCGCAGGTGCGCCATGTCCTGCGTGGGCTCGGCCGTGCGCACGGTGAGCTGCTGGTGCGGCGGCAGGGTCACGCCGTTGAGGCGCCGCAGGTCGAGCGTCCACTGCAGCTCGAGCGCGCGCGCGCCGCGCTGGCGGGCGCGCAGCCAGATCTGCAGCGCCGAGAGCAGGCGGTTGGCCGACCACATGAGTTCGGGCCCGGTCTCGGCCAGCGCGGGCAGTTCGAGCTTCTGCTCGAACACGTCGGGCAGCGTGAGCCAGGCGTGGCTTTCGGGGCGCAGGCCCCAGGCGATGTCGAGCGCCTCACGCAGCCCGGCACCGAAGCGCCGCGCCAGCCCGCCGCGCGGCAGCGCCGCCACCTCGCCCCAGGTGCGGCAGCCCAGGCGCGCGAGCAGGTCGAGGTGGCCCTGCGCGGCCGTCAGCGTGTCCAGCGGCAGGCCGGCCGGCACGTCGGCGGGCCGGTGCTCGTTGCGCGCGAACAGGCGCAGCCGCGCCAGCGCGATCAGGCTGGTGGCGCCCTGCGCGCCGCGCATGCGCGCGTCGGGCGCGGGGTTGAGGGCCAGCAGCTGGCGCATCAGCGGCGCGCGACCGCCCCACAGGCGCTCGCAGGCCGAGACCTCGAGCATCAGCGCCTCGTCCTGCCAGGCGACGTGCGGCGTGAACTGCAGCGCCCACCAGCCCAGGGCTTCGGGCGGGGGCATGTCGGGGGCGTCGGCGTCCTCGGTTTCAGACGACCACTGCAAGGCGATCCAGTGCATCCGGGCCTCCTTTCCATGCGTCGATGCGCACCACCGTGGCCGACGGCGCGGCGGCCGGCGTCACGGCCGGCTGCAGGCGCAGCTGGCGCCGCACGCGGGCGGCGGCCAGCAACGCGCTCATGCGGGCATTGCGCGCCGGCACCCGCACCGGCGCGGCCAGCGGCGGCCCCCGGCGCTTGAGCAGGTGCAGCGCGATCTGCGCCGGGTCGTCCGGGCAGCGCTCGGCGCGCAGGCGCAGACGCGCGGGCGAGGCCGACAGCGCCACCGACTCGGGCCGGCACACGAACAGCAGCACCTCGTGCTGCGCGGCGGCCAGCTGCAGCCGCCGCAGCTCGCCCACGCGGGCCTGCGGCAGCCAGGCGACGACGGCAGCGATCTCGGCGCAGCGCAGCGCCTGCTCGCAGGCCCACAGCCGCGCGGCCGGGGCGTCGCTGCGCACGCACATCAGCGCCTCCACCGGCAAGCCCTGCGCCGCCAGCGCGGTGCCGCAGGGTTCGTAGGGTGCGCCGACCAGCACCACCGGCCCGCCGCGCGCTTCCACGGCCTGCGCCAGCGCGGGCAGCAGCAGGCGCCAGACATGGGCCTCGGGCGTGGCCTGCAGCAGCTCCGTCATCGCGCCCACGGGCCAGCCGCCGCCGGGCAGCTCGGCGTCGAGCGCGGCATGCCCGGTGGCCACGACCTGCGCGTCGGCCAGGCCGAGTTCGTCGGCGTGCCAGACGCCGCGGCCCGCGGCGGTGGAAAAGGAGTCGAGGAAAGGGAGGCCCATGATTGCAGTTGTTAACTGTATTTTTATACAGTATTTCCCAGGTCGCAACCAGCGATCGATTTACCTGCGAAGGCCCGCGCCTTAAGATCGGTTTATTAACAATTAGTGACCATGAGACACAAAAAGATTCACCTGCGGTTTCTGGCCCTCGCCGCCCTCGTCTTCGCGGGGGCGCCCGCCTCGGCCCAGCCCGCCAAGCCGCTCCTGATCGGCCAGACCTACGTGCAGACCGGCCCGCTCGCATCGCTGTCGACCGAGCCGCTGGTGGGCATCCGTGCCATGTTCACCGCGCTGAACGCGAGCGGCGGCGTCAACGGCCGCCCGGTCGAGCTGCGCCAGCTCGACGACGCCTACGACCCCGCCAAGGGCGCCGAGAACGTCAAGACCTTCGCGCGCGACGGCGCTGTGGGCGTGCTGATGCCCATCGGCACCTCGTCGGCGGTCGGCGCGCTGAAGGCGGCCAACGAGCTGAAGATTCCCGTCGTCGGCCCGTACACGGGCGCGGGCCCGGTGGTGAAGTTCAGCGAGTTCGGTTTTCCGGTGCGCATCAGCTTTGACGAGGAATACAGCCGCATCGTGAACCACCTGTTCACCATCGGCCTGTCGCGCATCGCCTTCGCGCACAACGACAACCCCGGCGCGCGCTCGGCGATGGAGAGCACGCAGAAGTTCATTGCCGAACGCGGCGACAAGATGGTCGGCAGCGTGGCCATCAAGAACGACGGCTCCGACGCGGCCGAACGCGCCGCCGAGCTGGCCAAGCTCAAGCCCAAGGCCGTGGTGCTGTCGGCCACCAACGACGTGGCGGCGAAATTCATCGCGGCCTACCGCGCGACCGGCGGCGAGACGGCCTTCTATTCGTTCTCCTTCCTGAACGGGCAGAAGCTGTTCCAGGACATCAAGAAGGACGCGGCCGGCGTGGTCATCTCGCAGGTCGTGCCCTATCCGTGGAACAGCGCGATGCCGGTGATTGCCGAGTACCAGGCGGCGATGAAGAAGATCGGCATGACCGAGTTCAGCTACGCCAGCCTGGAGGGCTACGTCACGGCCAAGGTCATGGTCGAAGGCCTGAAGCGCGCGGGCGCCAACCCGACGCCCGAGTCGCTGCAGAAGGGCCTGGAGTCGTTCAAGACGCTGGACCTCGGCGGCATCGCCGTGTCGTACCGGCCCGGCGAGCACCGCGGGCTGACCTTCTCCGAGCTGTCGATGCTCAAGGCCGACGGGCGCTACCTGCGCTGAGCCCTTCCGCCCGCCGGCCTCGCGGGCGCAGAATTTCGTTCGTGACGACGCCCCTCACGAACGCACACCCTTACGCCCTCACGCGCGCCCGGCTGCTCCGACTGGGCGCAGCCCTGTGCGCAGGTGCCGCGCTCCCCTCCTTCGCCCAGCAGCCACCCCGCAGGCCCGCGATGCAGATGACCACCCGCCCCATTCCCTCCACGAAGGAAGCCCTGCCGGTCGTCGGCTGCGGCACCTGGATCGGCTTCGACCAGCGCCCCGGCACCGACGAGTACCAGCGCCTGCCCGGCGTGCTCGACGCGCTCTTCGCGGCCGGCGGCACGGTGATCGACAGCTCGCCGATGTACGGCCGCTCCGAGGAAACCACCGGCGAACTGCTGGCCGCCGCCAGGCCGGGCGCCAAACCCTTCCTCGCGACCAAGGTCTGGACCTCGGGCCGCGAAGCCGGCATCGCGCAGATGGAGCAATCGTTCGCGCGGCTGCGCACGAAAGAGATCGACCTGATGCAAGTGCACAACCTCGTCGACTGGCGCATTCACCTCGCCACGCTGCGCGGCTGGAAGGAGAAGGGCCGCGTGCGCTACATCGGCATCACCCACTACACCGCCTCGGCCTACGACGAAGTCGAGGCCGTGCTGCGCGCCGAGACGCTCGACTTTCTGCAGATCAACTACTCGCTCGATGCGCGCGATGCCGAACAGCGCCTGCTGCCGCTCGCGGCCGAGCGCGGCGTGGCGGTGATCGTCAACATGCCCTTCGGCGGCGGTGGCCTGCTGCGGCGCCTGCGCGACAAGCCGCTGCCCGCCTGGGCCGGCGAGATCGGCTGCACGAGCTGGGCGCAGGTGCTGCTGAAGTTCGTGCTGAGCCACCCGGCGGTGACATGCACGATCCCGGGCACGAGCCGTGCGGAGCACATGGCCGACAACGCCGCGGCCGGGGTCGGGGTCGGGGTCGGCACCTTCCCCGATGCGGCCTTCTGGCGCCAGCATGCAGGCGCGCTGGGCCTGTGAACCTCAGCCGAAGAACTTCACCAGCTGCGCGTTGACCGCGTCGGCGCGCTCGTACTGCACCCAGTGCCCCGCGCCGTCGATCACCACGCCTTCGCGGCCGGGGCCTTCGCTGGCCAGTTGCGCCACCAGCGGACGCGAATCGGCGGTGACGTCGAACTCGCCCCACAGCAGCAGCGTCGGCACGCCCAGCGTGTCGATCGCGGCCTGCAGCCCGCCCGAGAGCGACACCTCCTTGCTGCGAAAGCGCGTGCCGTGGCACGAGAGGTCGTGGATCTCGAAGGCCAGCGGGTCGATGGCGGCGGGCGCATGCAGCATCAGCGCGCCCAGGTTGTGCATGAGCGCGGCGCGCTCGGTCTCGCGGTCGGGGGCGGCGCGCCAGTTGATCATCTCGACCGTCATGCGGCGCAAGGTGCCATGGCCGCCGCTGCCCATCAGCGCCAGCCGGCGGATGGCGCCGCGCCGCACCGCGAAGCGCGCGGCGGTGAGCCCGCCGAACGAGAAGCCGCCCAGGTCGATGGGCGTGCCGGCGCCGATGAGCGCATCGAGCGTGCCGCCGAGCGCGGCCAGGAGCGGCACCAGGGCGTCTTCGCCGGGCGCCACGCGTGGCAGCGCGTCGGAATCGTGAAAGCCGGGCATGTCGGGCAGGAGCAGCGTGCGCTGCGCCGACAGCGCCTCGGCATTGCGCAGCCAGTGCATCCAGCTGCCGTGGCCGCCGTGCAGCAGCACGATGGGCGGCTTCGTCGTGTCGGTGCCGAAGCGGCGCCAGCGCACGCGAATGCCGTCGTGCACCGGGTCGTGCGAGGTGGACAGGGCTTCGATGCGGGCGATCTGGCGCCGGGCTTCGGCGGATTCGTCGGGGGTGGGAAGAGCGGGCGTGGGCATGGCTTCATTCTGCCGCGCGGCCCGCGTGCCTTCAGGCCGTGCCGAACCGGTAGCTCGACACCACGAGCCCGCCCATGAAGGCGTCCTCGTGGTAGACGCGCTCGCCGACGTCGCCCTCGGCCGCACCCACCGCGACCATCAGCGGAATCAGGTGCTCCTCGCGCGGGTGCGCCATGCGCGCCGACGGGGCCGAGGCCCAGTCCTGCAGGCGTTGCACGCGCGCCTGCGGCGTGGCCTGCACAGCCGTCTCGTCGAGCCAGTCGCCGAAGGCCTTCGACACGCCGTGCGCCTGCGGGCCGAAGTTGCGCAGGTTGTGATAGCTCAGGCCGCTGCCGACGATGAGCACGTTCTCGTCGCGCAGTGGCGCGATGGCGCGGCCCAATGCCAGGTGCTCGGCCGGGTCGAGCCCGCGCCGCAGCGACAGCTGCACCACCGGCACCTCGGCGTTCGGGTACATCGCGGCCATCGGCGAGAACATGCCGTGGTCGTAGCCGCGCTCGGGATCGATCTGCGCCGGCAGGCCGGCGGCGGCGATCAGCGATTGCACGCGCTGCGCGAGTTCGGGCGAACCGGGCGAGGCGTAGCGCACCTCGTAGGTGTGGGCCGGGAAGCCGCCGTAGTCGTAAATCATCGGCGGCTTGGGGTTGCCCTGCACCGTGAACACGGGCGACTCCCAGTGCGCCGAGACCATGAGGATGGCGGCCGGCGTGCGGCCGATCTGGCGCGGCATGTCGGCCAGCGAGGCAGCGAGCTGGTCGTAGGTGGCGCCCATCTCCTTCTTCATCCAGGGCCAGGGGCCGCCGCCGTGCGAGATGAAGTACGTGGGCAGGCGGGAAAGCGTGGTGTTGTCGTGGGTCAAGTCGATGCTCCTTGAAGGCGTTGGATCGACTGTAGACATTTCCTTTCAGGAAATCGACAGGCTACGATGCATCGAATCCTTTCTTCACAGGAAATCATCGATGGACCGCATGACCAGCCTGCGCGTGTTCCGCGAGGTCGTCGAGGCCGGCAGTTTCGTGGCGGCGGCCGAGCGCCTGGGCCTGTCGGCGCCGATGGCCAGCAAGCACGTGGCGCAGCTCGAGAAATCGCTGGGCGCGCGGCTGCTGCACCGCTCGAGCCGCCACCTGAGCCTGACCGAGGCCGGCACCGCCTGGTACGAACAGAGCCGCCGCGCGCTCGACCTGCTCGATGCGGCCGAAGCCGCCATCGGCCAGACCAGCGACGCGCCGCGCGGCCAGCTCAAGGTGAGCGCGCCCGTGTGGTGCGCCACGCCGCGCTTTGCGCGCGTGCTGGCCGACTACCGTGCGGCGTACCCCGAGGTGCTGGTCGACATGCACCTGGAGAACCGCAAGGTCGATCTCGCGGCCGACGGCTACGACCTGGCCTTGCGCGCCACACAGGAGCCCTCGCCCGCGCTCATCGCGCGGCCGCTGTGCCGCGTGCCCTTTCATCTTGCGGGCACGCCGGCCTACCTGAAGCGCCACGGCGCCCTGCCCGCGGTGCCGGCCGACCTCGCGAAGCTGGGCGCGATCGTGCCCAGCTACGTGAACCTGGACAACCTCGCGCTCAAGGGGCCTGGCGGGCGCATGTTCCCGCTGCGGCTCACGCCCGCGATGCGCTCCGACGACACCACGCTCACGCTGCACGCGGTGCGCGCCGACATGGGCATCGCGTACCTGCCCGTCTGGCTCATCGACGACGACCTGGCGCAGGGCCGGCTGGTGCGGCTGCTGCCCGCGTTCGAGGCCACGCCGGTCACGCTGTTCGCCGTATACACGAGCCGGCAGTACATGTCGCCCAAGCTGCGAACTTTCATCGACTTCCTGAGCGCGCGCCTGGGGGGCATGGAAACAAAGGCAGCACGCGCCGACGACACCAAGACACGACGCAGCTGAAGGGTTGCTGAAGGCACCGGCCGCGAACGCACCTTTTCGGGGCAAGGTCATGCATGCAGGGCTACATTCGAAGGCTCTGCTGGAGACCGATTCCTTGTTCCGCTTTTTCGAAAAACTCCTTCCCCCGTACCCCGCCGCCGAACCGACGCTGCCGCCCCAGGGCTTCTTTGCCTTCCTGTGGGCCTGCACGCACGGCGTGCGCGGCAAGATCGCCGCGATGGCGGTGCTCACGGCGGTGATGTCAACCTTCGAGGCCGCGCTGTTCGCGATCCTCGGGCGCATCGTCGACTGGCTCGGCGGCCAGGTGCCGTCCAAGCTGTGGGCCGAGCGCGGCGACACGCTGCTGTGGCTGGCCGCATTCCTGGTGATCAGCATCGGGGTGGTGGCGCTGCAGACCATCGTGAAGCACCAGACGCTGGCGGTGAACCTGCCGATGCGCCTGCGCTGGAACTTCCACCGCCTGATGCTGGGCCAGAGCATGGCCTTCTACCAGGACGAGTTCGCGGGCCGCATCACGGCCAAGGTGATGCAGACCGCGCTGGCCGTGCGCGAGACCGTGTTCGTGCTGGCCGACGTGCTCGTGGCCATGGGCGTGTACGTGGCCACCATGATCATCCTGGTGGGCGTGCTCGACGCGCAACTGGTGTGGCCCTTCGTCATCTGGCTGGCGCTGTACATCGCCTCGCTGGTGTACTTCGTGCCGCGCCTGGGCAAGGTCGGCAAGGCGCAGGCCGACGCGCGCGCGCTCATGACCGGGCGCGTGACCGACGCCTACACCAACATCGCGACCGTCAAGCTGTTCTCGCACACGCAGCGCGAGGCCGGCTTTGCGCGCGACGCGATGCGCGAGTTCATGAAGACGGGCTACGGCCAGATGCGGCTGGTGAGCGCCTTCGAGATCGTCAACCACACGCTGAGCATGGGCCTGACGGCCGGCATGGCCGGCATGGCACTGTGGCTGTGGTCGCACGGCACGGTGGGCGTGGGCGCGGTGGCCGCCGCCACGGCGATGGCGCTGCGGCTGCAGGGCATGTCGCACTGGATCATGTGGGAGATGACCAGCCTGTTCGAAAACATCGGCACGGTGCAGGACGGCATGAAGACGCTGTCGCGCCCGCGCACGGTGCTCGACGCGCCCCATGCCACGGTGCTCGACGTGCCGCACGGCGAGGTGCGCTTCGAGCAGGCGAGCTTCCGCTATGGCGATGCAGGCCGCCGCGTGATCGACGACCTGAACCTCGTGGTCAAGCCCGGCGAGAAGATCGGCCTGGTCGGCCGCTCGGGCGCCGGCAAGTCGACGCTGGTGAACCTGCTGCTGCGCTTCCATGACCTGGAAAGCGGCCGCATCCTCATCGACGGGCAAGACATCTCGAAGGTCACGCAGGATTCGCTGCGCATGCACATCGGCATGGTCACGCAAGACACCTCGCTGATGCACCGCTCGGTGGCCGACAACATCGCCTACGGCCGGCCCGACGCCACGCTGGCGCAGATCGAAGCCGCCGCCAGGCGTGCCGAAGCGCACGACTTCATCCAGACGCTGGGCGACGCGGGCGGACGGCGCGGCTACGAGGCGCACGTGGGCGAGCGCGGCGTGAAGCTCTCGGGCGGCCAGCGCCAGCGCGTGGCCATTGCGCGCGTGATGCTGAAGGACGCGCCGATCCTGCTGCTCGACGAGGCCACGAGCGCGCTCGACTCCGAGGTCGAGGCCGCGATCCAGCAGAGCCTGTACACGCTGATGGAAGGCAAGACCGTGATCGCCATCGCGCACCGGCTCTCGACCATCGCCGCGATGGACCGGCTCATCGTGCTCGACGAAGGCCGCGTGGTCGAGGAAGGCGACCACCGCACGCTGATGGCCCAGGGCGGCCTGTATGCGCGGCTGTGGGCGCACCAGAGCGGCGGCTTCCTGGGCGACGGGCTGGAAGAAGACGAAGCCCTGCGCGCCTGAGCAGGCGTCAGGTCGGCAGCGCGCCGGCTTCGTACTGCTGCACGAACTCCCCGCTCGGCGGGATCGGCTTGATGATGTCGATCAGCACGCCGTTCGGGTCGCGCGTGATGAAGTGGCGCTGGCCGAAAGCCTCGTCGCGCAGCGACAGCAGGATCGGCAGGCCGGCCACCTTCAGGCGCTCGTGCTCCGCGTCGGGGTCTTCCACCTCGAAGTTCAGCAGCAGCCCGCCCGCCACCTGCCCGCGCGCTTCGGCGGGAATGGTCGTGTGGCTGCCGTCGAGCACGGCAAGGTTCACCGAGGCATCGTCCGCCAGCTGCAGGTGCACATACCAGTCGGTCGTGAACAGCGACATGAACCCGAAATGCGCCTGGTAGAAGGCCGCGGTGCCGGCCACGTCGTTGGTCATGATCACCGGGTAATAGCTCGTCACTTTCATGGGGTGGCTCCTTCGTGGATTAAACATACAAACTGCATGTAAGTTAAATATTAATCCACAAACAGACTGCATGTAAATTAGGGGCATGGTCAAAACCCCGGCACGCACCAACCGCGAACGCACCGAAACCACCCGCCTCGCGCTGACCGAGGCGGCCCGCACGCTCTTCGTCAGCAAGGGCTACGGCGACACCTCGACCCCCGAGATCGCCATGGCCGCCGGCATCACGCGCGGGGCGCTGTACCACCACTTCAACGACAAGCGCGACCTGTTCCGCCAGGTGCTGCTGCTCGAGGCGCAGGCGGTCGCGGCCGACATCGATGCCGCCACGCCCGACGAGCTCGGCCCGCGCGACGCCCTGCTCGTGGGCAGCGAGGCCTACCTGAAGGCGATGACGGTGCCGGGGCGCACCCGGCTGCTGCTGATCGACGGGCCCGCCGTGCTGGGCCTGGCGGAAATGATGTCGATGGACGACGCCACCTCGGCGAACTCGCTGCGCCAGGGGCTGGCGCGCGCCGGCATGGGCCGCGGCGAGGTGTCGCTCGACGCCCTCGCCCGCCTGCTGTCGGCCGCCTTCGACCGCGCGGCGCTGGAGATCGACGCCGGCGCCGATGCCGCCAAGGTGCGGGCGGCCATGCTGTGGCTGCTGGAGCAGGCGCTCCCGCCCAAGAGGAACTAGACCGCGCCTCGACCGCCCATGCGCACGGGCCACTTGGCGACGGTGCCGCGCTGCATCGATTCGAGCGTGGTCTGCGTGAACACGTTGATGCTCACGTGCCGCGCCAGGTAGTGCTCCAGCACCAGCCCCAGCAGGTACGGACTCGTGCCCGAGAACCCTTCTTCATCGACGCTCAGCGTGCATTGCACGCCGCGCCCGTAGATCAGCGGCCCCGCGCCCGGCAGGCGCCGCGTCACGGGCTCGATGCGCGAGCCGACGAGGCAGTCGATCTGCCGGCGCAGCACGTCGTTGTCGGCCGTGACGAACAGCCGCAGCATGTCGCGCAGCGCCTGTGCGCCTTCGCGGTGCGGCATATCGGCCAGCGGCAGGTGGTTGAAGCCCAGCTGGCGGATCAGCCGCCACGCGATCTCGCGCTGCGCGAACGGCGACTTGGGCGTGCTCGGCGCACGGATGAGGCCCACGGCCGACACCGGGATCGAATCGGCCACCGCGAGGTCGGCCTGCCCGTTGCGCGGCACGAGGCACGGCAGGTCGCGGTTGGTGAGCATCGCCTTCACCGACAGATAGCGCAGGCTCTCGGGGTACGGCGCCTCCTGCTGGTCGACCAGCGACAGGAACACCTCGGTGCCGATGTACGGCGTGCGCGTGCCGTACTTGCGCGCCGTTTCGGACACCAGCCGCGGTTCGCGCCGCACCGAGAAGTAGCGGCCGTGGTTGCCCTCGTCTTCGTTGAGCGTCTGGTAGAGCGGACGGAAGTCGATCTCGGCCGTGGTGCGCGCCTGCTGGCCGGCGATGCGCTGCACCGAATACACCTCGAAGTCCATCGGCCGCGAGCGGTCGGGCACGAGATGGAACTCGGTCTGCGCGCTGTCGAGCTCGATGCGGTCGGTGCGCCGCTCGAACAGGTTGACCACCGGCGTGCTGAACAGTGCGAACTGCGCCGCATCGACCAGCGCCCCCAGCGCGCCGGGCGGCTTGCTCAGCAGCACGACGATCTCGACCTCCTTGCCGGGAATGCGCGCCAGCCCCGGCGCAAGCTGCGTGAGCGTGAAGAAGTAGAAGCGCTCGGGGCACGCGAAGTACTCATGCAGCAGGTTGTGGCCGTGGAAGGTGTTCCACGCCAGCGGCAGCAGGCCTTCGCCCGGCCCCAGCCCTTCGTGCACCAGCGCGCCTTCGGTCACCACGTGCGGCCGGTCCATCAGCTGGCCGGGCTCGCCGATGAAAGTCGCGACCGCCGAGGTGTGCAGCAGCTCGAACAGGTGCGACGCCACCTGCTCGTTGCCGCGCAGGTAGATCGGCAGCCGGTCGAGCCCCGACAGTGCCGAGAAGCCCATCTCGCCCACGATGCGCAGCCGCAGGCGCAGCGCGCCCGTCACCTGCACATGCGGCGGCACGTAGCGCTCCAGCGCCGGGATGTCGGGCGGTGCGCCGGTGAGCCGCGCCTCGGCGATCTCGAAGGGCCACAGCGTCACGTCCTGGCTGGAGCGGAACTCGCACGGCGTCTGTTCGCCCGCGGGCACGCGTGCATGGAAGGCCGTGCCGCGCGGCACCACGAAGCCGCGCGTGAAGTCGCCCTCCTTCACGCTGGGATGCAGCTGCGCCACGGCCATCGACGGCGTGGGGCTCAGGTAGTTGGGGTACAGCACCTCGAGCAGGCGCTGCGTGAAGCGCGGAAATTCGGCGTCGAGCTTGATCTGCATGCGCGCCGACATGAAGCTGAACGACTCGATGAGCCGCTCCACGTACGGGTCGGCCACCTCGATGCCGTGCATGCCCAGGCGGCGGGCGATCTTGGGGTGCGAGGCGGCGAACTCGCTCGCCGCCTCGCGCATGTAGACGAGTTCCCGGTTGTAGTACTCGAGGAGTTGCGGGTCCATGACGGTGAGCCTTCCCTGGCGTGGTTGAAGTAAAGGAGAAATGAAAAAGAGACAGACAGGCTTCAGTCCGCCGCGCCGACGATGCGCATGCGGTTGGTTTCGAGATCGACCGCGCTTTGCACCGTGAACGCCAGCGGGTACAGCTTCAGATGAATGAGCGCGCGGATCTCGAACAGCAGCACGTTGTAGGCCTCGGCCGCGCCGTCTTCCTTCATGAGCGGCACCACCTGCACGCTGTCGGGAATCAGCCGCGGCTCGTAGTCGCGGATCGCGCGGCGGATGATGCGTTCGATGTCCGCCCACTTGCGCTCCGACAGGTAGCTGCCGGCCAGCGGCGGCACGCCGTAGTTGACGGTGGAAGACGCCGCATCGGCATGGCGCGTGCGGTCGATCAGGTCTTCGGCGTTGGTGGTGTTGAACAGCAGGGCCAGGTCGCGCTGGATGATCTCGCGCATCCGGGCCGGCGTGGCCGTGTACTCGGACGGCGGCTCGGCGCCGCGGCCGGGCGCCTCGTCGCGCAGGCGGTCGAACAGCGTGGGCAGCAGCTGCGCGTTGACGCGCGGTGCGGCGGGTGCATCGGGCCCGCGGGGCGCGCGGGCGCCGGGGTGCGCGGGGTGGGAACCTGTGAACGGGGATTGCTCGGTGAGCCGCATGACCTGGCCTTTTCTGGAAGGGGCAGAGTCTTGCGTGGATGCCCGCCGCTCATTGCAAACAATGGTCACACAGCGGGCCTAGCTCGAATGCGGACGCCCGCGCCGGGCATTTGTCGTCGCATCCGCGCTTCGCGAGTCCTACAGCACGCACCGCCCCCCGCCGACACCCGCGCGCCGGCGGGCGCCCGATGCTGGGTCATCGCCAACCACAAGGAGCCTTCGCGTGAATTCCATCATCTACATCGTCGGCCTGGTCGTGGTCGTCGTCGCCGTGCTGTCGTTCTTCGGCCTGCGCTGAATCCGCAAGCGCAGCGCCACGGGGCCGTTCGCGGCCCCGTTTCTCTTGGGCAGGCCTTCTGCATGCGCCGGGCATAATTTGCGCGCCCCGCCGCTTTGCTGCGCCGGGGCGTCATTGGCGAAGAAGAAGGGACCCTGTTGATCACCACCACCGCGCTGCGCGCACCTGCTTTTCCGGATGCGGTGATCACCGAGGCGGTCCGATGGTCCGAACAGAACGGCCCGCTCGACGACGCGTCGGCCCTTCGCACCGCGGCCTCGCGCGCAGCCGACGGCCCCACCCGCATCGTTGAACGCGCCCGCCAGCTCGGCGAGCGCATGGGCCTGCAGGCCGAACTCGCGCGCGGCCGGCAATGGGCGCCGTGGGTGCTGCTGGCGCTGGTGGCACTGGTCGTGATCGCGGGCCTGGGCCTCGCGGGCCAGGTGGTCGGCGGCAACGACCGCCACATCAACGTGATCGTCGCGCTCGTCAGCTTGCTGGGCCTGCATGCGCTCACGCTGCTCTTGTGGCTGGCCGGCCTGTGGCTGCCGTCGGGCACCTTCGGCACGGCCTCGCTGGGCTGGCTGTGGCTGTCACTCACGGCGCGCGTGGCGGGCGGCCAGCGCGGCCAGGCGCCGCAACTGGTGCGCGCGGCCACGGGGCTGCTCACGCGTGCGCGCCTGCTGCCCTGGGCCTTCGGGCTCGTGAGCCACGGCATCTGGGCGCTGTCGTTCGCCGTGGTGCTGGCCGCGATGCTGTTCGCCCTCGCCTTTCGCAGCTACACGCTGAGCTGGGAAACCACCATCCTCGAGCCGGCCTTCTTCGTGCGCGTGGTGCAGGCGCTGGGCTGGCTGCCGGCGCAGTTCGGTTTTCCGGTGCCCGATGCGGCCACCGTGCAATCGGCCACCCCAGTCGCAGCGGCCCAGCGCACCTGGGCGCTGTGGCTCACCGGCTGCATCGCGGTGTACGGCCTGCTGCCGCGCCTGGCGCTGGTGCTGCTCAGCGCCGCCGTCTGCCGCCACCGCCGCCCCGCGCTGCAGCCCGACTGGCAGGCGCCCTACTACCGCAAGCTGCTGGCCCGTTTCGCCGCGCTGGCGCCGCCCGCCATCGTCGATGCCGACCCGGGCCGCGCGCACCCCGCCGCGCCCACGGGCCTGCCGGCCTCCGAGCAGCACGACGGCCTGTTCGTCGTCGGCTTCGAACTGCCGCCCGACCTGCCCTGGCCGCCCGCCGGCTTGCCCGCACCGGCGGTCCGCATCGACGGCAGCGCCCCGGCGCGCCGCGCGCTGCTCGACCAGCTCGCGCAGGTCCACCCGCGCACCGTGCTGCTGGTCTGCCATGCGGCCTCGAGCCCCGACCGCGGCACCGAGCGCTTCCTGCGCGAGGTGCTGGCGCATTGCGGCGAATGCCGCCTCTGGCTGGCTGATGCGCCCAACGCCGCTGCCACGCAGCGCTGGCGCGACTGGCTGCGCGACGCAGGGCTCGCCCACGTGGTCGCGAGCGACCGGCTCGATGCCGTCTTCACGGAAGGCACCGCCACCGCATGACCTCCCCGACTCCGATCCGCATTGCCGTCGTCGGCCACACCAACGCGGGCAAGACCTCGCTGCTGCGCACGCTCACGCGGCGCGTGAACTTCGGCGAGGTGTCGCAGCGCCCCGGCACCACGCGCCATGTCGAGTCGGTCGATCTCGAGGTGAACGGCGAGCCGGCCGTGCGCTTCCTCGACACGCCGGGCCTGGAAGACGCGGTCGCGCTGCGCGAGCACCTGGCCGGCCTCGACACCGCCCAGCAGGCCACGCCGCCCGAGCGCATCCGCCGCTTTCTGCAGGGCCCCGAGGCGCAGGGCGTGTTCGAGCAGGAGGCCAAGGTGCTGCGCGCGATGCTCGACATCGACGCCGCCTTTCTCGTGATCGACGTGCGCGAGCCGGTGCTGCCCAAGTTCCGCGACGAGATCGAGCTCTTGAACTCCTGCGCGCGCCCGGTGCTGCCGGTGCTCAACTTCGTGCGCGATGCCGCCAGCCGCGAGCCGGCCTGGAAGGAACTGCTCTCGGCCTACGGCCTGCATGTGCAGGTGCGCTTCGATGCGGCGGCGCCTTTCGTGGGCGCCGAGCACGACCTCTACAACGACCTGGCCACGCTGCTGCGCGACCGCCGCGACGCGCTGCGCGGCGTGGTCGACGCGCTCGACGCCGAGGCCGACGCGCGCCGCCAGTCGGCCTGCACGCGCATCGCGGACCTGCTGGTCGATGCCGCGGCCATCCGCCGCACCGTGCCCGCCACCGAGTTCGCCGACGCCACGCGCCGCCAGGCGCTGGTCGCCAGCGTGCAGAAGGACGTGTTCGACAAGGCCCAGCGCTGCACCGACGACCTGCTCGCGCTCTACGGCTTTCGCCAGGGCGACGCCGACGAAGCGCCGCTGCCGATCATCGAAGGCCGCTGGACGCTCGACTTCTTCAACCCCGAGGCGATGAAGGACGCGGGCCTGCGCCTGGGCAAGGGCGCGGTCATCGGCGCCGCCGTGGGCGTGGTGGCCGACCTCGCAGTGGCGGGCCTGTCGCTGGGCGCGGGCGCGGCATTGGGCGGCGCCATCGGCGGCGCGGTGTCGCAGGGCTGGGGGCCGCTCGGGCGCAAGCTGGCCAACAAGCTGCGCGACATGCACGAGCTCACGGTGGAAGACAGCGTGCTGTTCACGCTCGCGGCCTGGCAGCTGCAGCTGGCGCAGGCGCTGGAACGGCGCGGCCATGCGGCCGTGGAACGCATCCGGGCCGAGGCTCCGTCGGCGGACGAGGACGACACGCTGATGCGTGCTGCCGCCGGCGCCGTGCGCGCCGTGCAGCCCGCGCGCAGCCATCCCGAATGGGAATCGACCGGTGCCCTCACGCGCAGCTCCTGGCGCCCCGCGCCGCAGCGCGAGGCGCTGGCGGGCACGCTGTCGATCGAACTGCGGCGCGCCTTCGACGCCTGAGGCCTCGCCTCAGCCCGCGACCTGTTCGGGCGTGACCTTGGCGAGCGACTTGTCGACGAACGCCCCCAGCCGCGTCTGCACTTCCCCGCCGGTCTGCACCACCGCCGCCATCAGCGACTCGGCGAACATGCCGTCAGTGGCCGACATGTCGGCGATGCGGCTGATCGACGTCACCATCGCGTAGTTCGACAGCGCTGCGTTCTTCGCCACGCGCTTGGCCAGCACCATCGCGGCGCGCAGGCTCTCGCCGGGGGCGGCGATCTCGTGCGCCAGGCCTAGCGTCTTGCCGGCGCGGGCGTCGAGCACGCGGCCGGTGAGCATCATCTCGACCATGCGGCCCGGCGTGATGATGCGCGCCACGCGCACCGTCGCGCCGCCGCCGGTGAAGATGCCCTTCTGCCCCTCGGGCAGCGCGAAGTAGGTCGACGGGTCGGCCACGCGCACATGCGTGGCCGCCGCCAGTTCGAGCCCGCCGCCGACCACCGCGCCGTGCAGCGCCGCGACCACCGGGATGCCGCCGTACTGGATCTTGTCGAAGGTGCTGTGCCAGCGCTGGCACACGCGCATGAAGTCGACCGCCGTGCGCTCCTTGTCGTGGTGTTCCTTGAGGTCGAGCCCGGCACAGAAATGCGGCCCCGCGCCGGTCAGCACCACGGCCTTGGCCTCGCGCGGCAGTGCGGAGAACACGGCGTCCAGCGCGGCCAGCGTGGCCTCGTCGATGGCGTTGCGCTTGGCGGGACGGTTCAGGGTCACGACGGCGACCTCTTCGTCCATGTGCAGGGTGACGTTCCGTTCGATCACGGCAGGGCTCCTTGGGTTGTTGCGGGTTCCGCCACCGGAATGGGGCGCTTCAGGGCTACGATAGCCCTGGGCGCCGCGCCATTGCTTGCAGATCGCGCCCATTCATTTGCAGATTCCGCCAACCGTCTTTTTGAACCCGCCATGCCGCCAGAGCGCGCCACCGTCGCCGTCAGCTTCCTGCAGCACCTGCTGAGCGGCGCGCGCCGTCAGCTGAGCCCGCGCGACATCGACATGCTGGCCGCGCAGGCCGGCCTCTCGCCGCAGCTGCTGCGCCAGGACGGCGCGCGCGTCACGCGCGAGCAGTTCGTTCGCATGTACGAGTGCGTGTCGCTCTTCATGGGCGACGAGATGCTGGGCCTGTGGTCGCGCCCGATCCGCGCGGGCGCGCTCAAGTACCTCGGGCTCAGCCTGCTCGATGCGCCCTCGCTCATGGTCGCCATGTACCGCTTCACGCGCTTCTGGAACCTGCTGCTGGACGACCACCGCCTGCGCATGACGCGCGCCCACGGCGTGGCCACGATCGCCATCGCGCCGCACCCCGAAGCGGCCGCGCGGCCCACCACGCCCTTCGGCCATGCGCTGATGGTCAAGCTGATCCACGGCGTGGCCTCGTGGCTCATGGGGCGGCAGCTGCCGGTGCTGGGCGTCGGCTTTGCGTTCCCGCGTCCGGCGCGCTTCGACGAATACGCCAACCTGTTCCCCGGCCCGCTGCAGTTCGAACAAGACACTTCTTCCGTGCGCTTTGCCGAACCGGTGCTGCGCCAGACCTTCCAGCGCACGCGCGCCGAGCTGCTCGACTTCGTGCGCCGCGCGCCCGACGACTGGATCTTCGTCACCTTCGACCACGACACCACCAGCGCCACGGTGCGCGAGTTCGTCGCCGCGCACCTCGCCTCGGACGCCACGCTGGGCGCGGCGGCGCGCGCGGTGCACATGTCGGAGCGCGCGCTGTCGCGCCAGCTCGCGGCCGAGGGCACCAGCTTTCGCGCACTGAAGGAAGAGGTGCGGCGCGACTTGGCGATCCAGCGCCTCGTGAAGACACGCGAGCCCATCGACCGCATCGCCGCCTCGGTGGGCTTCGACAACACGCCGGCCTTCCACCGTGCGTTTCGCACGTGGACCGGCAGCACGCCGCGCGGCTACCGCCAGCGCGCGGGTTAGTTCGCCGCCCCGGCCAGCGCCTGCAATTTGGCGAAGTCGCCCGGCCGCGCCCCCATCTGCTCGGGCGTGGAGCGCTTCGTCACGCGCTCCAGCAGCGGCAGGCGGTTGACCGGCTGCACCGTCATGCCCTTGCCGCGCAGGAACTGCTCGTCTTCCAGCTCGCTGGCGATCACGCCGACGTTGGTCCACTTGGCCGTGTCGGCCAGCGTCTTCTCCACCATCGCCTGCTGCGCCGGCGTGAGCCGGGCCCAGGCCGCCTTGCCGATGACGATGCCCAGCGTGTCGTAGATGTGGCCCGTGAGCTGCACGTATTTCTGCACCTCGTACAGCTGCTTGGCGCGCACCGTGCCCAGCGGATGCTCCTGCGCCTCGACCTCGTTCTTCTTGAGCGCGCCGTACAGGCTGTTGAACGGCAGCGACACGGGCTTGGCGTCGAGCGCGGTGGCGAAGAGCTGGTAGGCCGCGGCGTCGGGCACGTACAGGCGCAGGTCGCGAAAGTCCTCGGGGCGCTGCAGCGGCTTGCCCGAGGTCACCTGCCGCGCGCCGTAGTAGACCGACGCGACCATGCGGTTGCCGCTGCGCTCGTTGTAGCCCTTCATCAGGTCCGCGAGCAGCGGGCTCGCGAGGTACTTGCGCACGTGGTCCAGGTCCTTGAAGGCGAAGGGGTAGCTGCCCAGGCCCAGCGGCGGATAGCCCTCGGCCAGCGTGGCCTGCCCGACGTAGGCGATCTGCATGGCGTCGTTGGCGAGCATCAGCGCGTAGTCGCGCTCCTGCCCCAGCTTCGAGGCGGGCACCACCTCGATCTTGATCTTGCCCTCGGACTGCTCGGCGATCTTGCGCGCCGCCAGTTCGGCCTGCTGGTGAAAGATGCTCGCGGGCTCGTAGATATGGCCCCACTTGAACTGCTGCACTTGCGCACCAGCGACAGCGGCGCTCCCCATGGCGACGCACAGGACAGCAGCCCGGCGCCACGACATCAAACGTTTTTTCATCGGCAGTCCCTCGCGGTGAGAAGGCCCGCCGGCGCGGGTGCGCCAAAGCACGCGGCGGGTGTCGGGAACGCATCCCGGCCGCTGAATGTAAACATTTGCAACCAGAAGCCAGAGAGGGTTTGCCCGGTCACGGGGCAGTCATGGCCCTTCCCTAGCATCCGCGTGCGCCCGACGCGCCCACCTCCTCACCGCACCTCAGCACCTCATGTACCCCGGCGAACGACTCAACGGCTACAGCCACCTGTTCGGCCTGCTGCTCGCGCTGCCGGCGGCCGCGTTGCTGCTCGCCAAGACGCTGCCCACGGGCGATCCGGCGCGCATCGCGGGCGGGCTGGTGTTCTCGCTCTCGGCCGTGGCGCTGTACGCGGCCTCCACGCTCTTTCACAGCACGCGCGGCCGCAGCAAGCGCCTGTGGGAGCGCGCCGACCACTGCGCGATCTTCCTGCTCATCGCGGGCACCTACACGCCCTTCGCGCTCGTCACGCTGCAAGGCCCCTGGGGCTGGCTGCTGCTCGCGGCGATCTGGAGTGCGGCGTGCTTCGGCATCTGGCGCGAGCTGAAACCGGCTGCAGCCGACGCGGCGAAGAAGCCTTCGCTGCCGCTGTACATCGGCATGGGCTGGCTCGGCGTGCTGGCCGCCGCGCCGCTGGCGGCCAAGCTGCACGCCACGGGCCTGGCCTGGCTGGTCGCGGGCGGCGTGCTCTACACGGTGGGCACGGTGTTCTATCGCAACCGGCGGGGGCTGCGCCACGCGCACGGCGCCTGGCACCTGTTCGTGTTGGCCGGCACCACGAGCCACTACGTGGCCGTGGGGTGGTTCGTGCTCTGAAGCCTGCCTCTTACAACGGCTGCAGCTTCGCGGTCTTCATCATCCGCTCGGTCAGTTCCATCTCGCTCGCGAAGCCCTGCACGTAGGCCTCGGTCGTCGACGGGCTCACCTCGCTGCCCAGCTCGGTCAGCGCAGCGATCACCGACGGCTGCTTCAGCGCCTGCCCGAACACCTCGTAGATGCGCGCAGCGATCGCGTCGGGCGTGCCCGCCGGCACCGAGACGCCGCCCCACGACGTGAGCTCGACGCCGCGCAGCCCCAGCTCGGCCAGCGTCGGCACCTGCGGCAAGGCCGCGTTGCGCTTGGCGCCGGCCACGCCCAGGGCGCGCAGCTTGCCGCCCTGCACGTGCGGCAGCGCCACCGAGAAGATCGGCATGCCGAAGTTCACCTGGTTGCCCAGCACCGCGTTGACGATTTCCGACGCACCCTTGTACGGCACGTGCGTGGCCTGCACGCCCGCGGCCTGCAGGAACAGCTCCACGCCCAGGTGCGAGGGCGTGCCGACGCCGCCCGAGGCGTAGTCGAGCTTGCCGGGGTTGGCGCGCGCACGCGCCACGAGTTCCTGCAGGGTCTGGATGCCCGAGCCCGCATTCACCACCAGCAGCACGTCGGAGGTGGTCAGCCGCATGATGTGGCGGAAGTCCTTGAGCGCGTCGTAGCCGGGGTTCTGCTGCATGCGCATGTTGGCGGCCATGGGCGCGCTCGAGTAGATCCAGGTATAGCCGTCGGGCGCGGCGCGCGCGACCTGGCGCGCGCCGATGTTGCCGGCCGCGCCGCCGCGGTTCTCGATGACGACCGGCTGCCCCAGCAAGGGCCCGAGCGCTTCCGCGAGGATGCGCGCGGCGTTGTCCGGGCCGGTGCCGGCCAGGTACGGCACGACCCACTTGACCGGGCGGGTCGGTCGCCAGGCGGAAGCGTTCGCGCCCGCTGCGCGAGCAACGGCCGGCAGCAGCGCCGAGGCCGCGATCGCACCGCACAGCGCGCGGCGATGGGCATTGATGAGAGTCATGGCTTGTGGTGTCTCCTGATTTTGTGGTCCGGCCTCAGGCCGCATCGCCGATCAGCTCGCGCGCGATGATGTTCTTCTGGATCTCGCTCGTGCCCGTGAGCACGCGGTACATGCGCAGCATGCGGAACAAAAACTCCACGCGCCGCCCTTGCACGATGCCTTCGCCGCCGTGGATCTGCACCGCCGCGTCGGCCACGCGGAACGCGGCCTCCGAGCAGAACAGCTTGGCCATCGAGGCCTCGGCGCGCGGGTCGCCACCGGCGTCGATCTGCCGCGCGGTCGACAGCATCAGCGCACGCGCCGCGCACAGCTGCGTCGCCATGTCGGCCAGCGAATGCTGGATCGCCTGGAACTGCGCGATGGCGCGGCCGAACTGGCGGCGCGTGCGCGCGTAGTCGCGTGCGTCCTTCAGCGCCACGGTCGCCAGCCCCACCATGCCCGGGCAGTGCAGCAGCCGGTTGACCGTGATGCGCCCCAGCGCCAGCGCCAGCCCCTTGCCGGGCTCGCCGATGAGGTTCGCGGCGGGCACGCGGCAATCGGTGAGCACGATGTCGCCCGTGGTCGACTGGCCCGCCATGGTCTTGTAGCCTGCCTGCACCTGGACGCCCGGCTGCGTCAGGTCGACGAAGAACGCCGTCACCTCGCGACGCGCCGGATCGTCCGAGGTGGACGCCATGAGCACCGCGAGATCGGCAAACGGCGAGCCCGAGATGAAGCGCTTGCGCCCGTTCAGCACGTACATGTCGCCCTCGCGCCGCGCCTGCGTCTGCACCGCGCCGGCGTCGGAGCCGGCCTCGGCCTCGGTGAGCGCGAAGCAGATCGCCTTCTCGGCCTGCGCCACGGGACGGATGAACTGCGCCATCTGATCCGGCGTCGCGAACTTGGCCAGTGCGCCGACACGCGGCGGCCCGCTGAGTTCGCCGAACACATGCGGCGCGAGCGGCGAACCGCTGGCGTAGATCGATTCCTTCACCAGCACATGGTCGACCAGCGACAGGCCCAGGCCACCCATCGCCGGCGGCAGCGTCATGCCGTAGAAGCCCATCGCGTGCGAGCGGCGCCAGACATGGCGCAGCGTGTCCCTGTCGGGGCCGTGCTCGTGGTCGATGCCCTTCTCGCGCACGAGGTCGGCCAGTTCGCCGTTCAGGAAATCGCCGATGCGGGCGATCAGCTCGGCCGCGCGCGGCGAGCCTTCGAAGGGGCCGTCGAACAGCGGCGCACGGATGGCCGAAGCCTCGGTGGGAGCGGCGGCAGGTGTCAGCGTGGTGTCCATGTCGTTCTCTTTCAGTTGACGCGGCGCGCGTGGCCGGCCCAGTACGGCGTCTGGATCGCCTTGCGCGCGACCTTGCCGTTGGCGTTCTTCAGCAGCGACTCGACGAACTCGATGCGGCGCGGCCGCTTGAAGCCCGCCAGCCGCGCGGCACAGAAGTCGTCGAGCCCGGCCGTGTCGGGCGAGGCGCCCGGCTTCAGCACGATGTGCGCGGCCACCGCCTCGCCCCACTTGTCGTCGGGCACGCTGAACACACAGGCCTCGGCCACCGCCGCGTGCTGGTACAGCACGGCCTCGACCTCCGAGGGGTACACGTTGAAGCCGCCGCTGATGACCATGTCTTTCTTGCGGTCGACGATGTAGATGTAGCCCTCGTCGTCGGCGCGCGCGAGGTCGCCCGTGTGGTAGCGGCCCTCTTTGAGCACCTCGGCCGTGAGCTCGGGCGCGCGCCAGTAGCCGGCGAAGATGTCCTCGCCGCTCACCACGATCTCGCCCACCTCGCCGGGTGCGACCGGCTGGCCTTCGTCGTCGACGATCTCCACCAGCGATTCGAGGAAAGGCCGCCCGCACGAGGCCAGCCGCTCGGGCATGGCGGCGCGCGCGAACAGGTGGTCTTCCACCGAGAGGCCGCACACGCCCGAGGTGGTCTCGCCCGCGCCGTAGCCCTGCGACAGCACGGGGCCGAACACGTCCATCGCCTGCATGATCCGCGCGGGCGCCATCGGCGCGGCGCCGTAGCCCAGGCGCTGCAGGTCGGGCAGCGGCCGGTAGCGGCCCTGCAGCTCGGCCAGCAGCATGTTGATCATGGTGGGCACCATGAAGGTGTGGGTCACGCGCTCCTTCTTCATGTCGTCCAGGAAGCGCGCGGGCTCGAAGCCGGTGAACAGACGGATGGTCGCGCCGCTGCACAGCGCCGGCACGATCTGCATGCCCGAGGCGTGCGTGATCGGCCCCACCAGCCCCAACAGGTCGCCGGGGCGCAGGCCTTCGCTGCGCGAGAGGAACTTGCGCAGCTGGGCCAGCCGGTTGCCGAAGGTCTGCATCGCGGCCTTGAGCACGCCGCTGGAGCCCGAGGTGTAGTGCAGCACCGCCAGCTCGTCGGCACGCACGCGCTCGCAGGTGAAGGCGTCGCTCGCACGCGCCAGCTGGCCTTCGTACGAAGCGGGCGTGCCTTCGGCCGCGTCGAGCAGCAACAGCTTCGGGGCCGCGCCTTTCAGCAGCGGCAGGAAGGTCTCGGCGCGCGCGGCGGTGGTGACGATCAGCGTGGCGTCGCTGTTCTCGATGACCTCGGCCACCTCGACCGGCGCGAGCCGCGCGTTCATCGGCGCCTTCACCAGCGCGGCCTTGTAGCAGGCCAGCTCCAGCTCGACGATCTCGATGCAGTTGGGCAGGTACACGCCCACGCGGTCGCCGCGCTGCAGGCCGAGCCCGCGCAGGGCATTGGCCAGGCGGTTGGCGCGCCGGTCGAGCTGTTCGTAGGTGCAGGCGCGCTGCGGCGTGGTCACGGCGATCTGCCGCGCATGCAGGCGGGCGGCGCGGGATGCGAGTTCGCCGACGTTGGCGACCTCGGGCGAAAGTGAGGGCAAGTTGTCTCCTTGAGGCCGGTGCCTGTGCACCGTGGGGAGAACTTTCGCAAACAACGCCGCCGCACAACAAATACCGATTGCTGATGCGCGGCCATCACAAAAGATGATGGCCCCGGCGCACGGCACCGCCGTGCGCGATGGCTACGCCTTGCCGTCGCCCAGGAACTGTGCGTCCCAGCGGCCCGAGGCGATCATCGAGCGCGCCTCGTCGGCCAGCGCCTGCCTCACGACCTGCGTGGCTGCGTCGGGCACCTTGCCGGCCGGCGTGGCCAGGTGGTAGGTGCGCGCCAGCTCGGGCTCGACGATGCGTGCGATCAACCAGTTCGGCTGATCGCCCGGCCCGTCCGCGAGCGCGCAGGCGGGCGTGACCGTGAAGCCCGCGCCCGCCAGGTAGAGCGAGCGCAGCACGCGCGCCGAGTCGTGCTCGTGCACCACGTTGAGTTCCACGCCCACGGCCTCGGCCGCCGCCTCGACGCGCTGGCGGATGCTGAAGCGGCGCGACTGCAGCACCAGTGGCAGGTTCGCGGCGCGTGCGAAAGGCACCGTGGGACGCACCGGTGCGCCCTTCTTCGCGCGCCCACCCTTCGCGCTTTTTCCGAGCAACGCCGCCACCTCGCCCTTCGCATCGAAGCCGCAGAGGAACATGCCTTCACGCACGAAGGGGCGCACGTCCAGCCCCTCGACGCTGGGGGTGTCGACCAGCAGGCCGATGTCGGCGCGGCGATCGACCATCGCCTTGCGCACCATCAGGCTCAGGTCGTCGATCACGAACACGCGGATGCGCGGATGCGACTGCTTCAGCCGCGCCAGCACCGGCCCGAGCAGCAGCGAGGCCAGCAGGAACGGCACCGCCACCGTGACCGAGCCCTCGGGCCCGTCGGGCGCGCGCTGCAGCCGCTCGCGCATCGCTGCGGCATCCGACAGCAGGCGCCGCGCGTCCTGGTACAGCTGCAGCCCGGCGGCCGTGGGCGTGACGCCCACGTGCGAGCGGTCGAACAGCTGCGTGCCGAGCTCGGCCTCGAGCTTCTTGATCTGCGCGGTCAGCGCGGGCTGCGCCACGTACAGCGACGCGGCGGCGCGCGACAGGCTGCCGGCTTCGAGCACCGCGATGAAATAGCGAAGAGACCTCAGGTCCATGGGGCGACGGGGAAAGATGGGGCGCCCATTGTGGCCCCGCCGCTGACTCAGCCTGCCAGGGCCTTGACGGCGATGCGCGTGGCCGAGGCGACCACGTCGTTGCGGCCCTTCGCGTCCTTGTCGGGGAAGGTCAGGTAGACCGACAACACCAGCGGCGCGCCCGACGGCGGCCACAGCACGCCGACGTCGTTGGTGCTGCCGTACGAGCCCGCGCCGGTCTTGTCGCCCACACGCCAGCCTTTGGGCACGCCGGCCAGGAAGCGCTCGGTGCTGGTGGTGTTGCCGAGCAGCCATTCGCGCATCTGCTCGCGCTGCGGCGCGCCGAGCGCATCGCCCAGCGCGAGCCGCTGCACGGTGTCGGACATGGCCGCAGGCGTGGTCGTGTCGCGCGGGTCGCCGGGGATGGCGGTGTTCAGCTCGGGCTCGGTGCGGTCGAGGCGGAAGGTGGTGTCGCCGATGCGCCGCGCGAACGCGGTGACGGCGGCCGGCCCGCCCAACACCTTCAGCAGCAGGTTGGCGGCGGCGTTGTCGCTGTACTGCATGGTGGCGGCGCACATCTCGTTCACGGTCATGCCGGTGGCGAGGTGCTTCTCGGCGACCGGCGAGTGCGACACCAGGTCGCCCTTGCCGACGCTGATGCGGCGCCCGAGCAGGCTGGCGTCGGTCGTGCTGCGTTCGAGCACGGCCGCGGCAAGCACCAGCTTGAAGGTGCTGCACAGCGGAAAGCGCTCATGCGCGCGGTGCTGCAGGCGCGCGCCGCTGCCGGTGTGGAAGCCCGACACGCCCAGGCGTCCGCCGCAGGCGCGCTCGAGTTCGGCGAGCTGCGTTTCGGCGTCCGACTGCGCGCCCTTCTTCGGCCATGCGCTGCAGGCGCCGGCGAGCGGGGTCACGGCGGCGGCGAGCAACAGGGTGCGGCGCTGGATCAGAGGGTTCATGTGCGTGTGTCTTTCTTTTCGCGAGTGGATGGAATGAAAGGCATCGTAGGAGCGCAGCCCCCGCGCTTCCAGCGCCCGGTGCGCGCACAGCGTCCCGGGTGTATCACGTGTAACGCCATTTCATCATTCAACCTTCGGGTTGAATTTTCTTCGGGGCCGATCTATATTCAACTTCATGGTTGAACTTGAAATCGAAGACGAACGGCTCGACGCCGTGTTCCACGCCCTGGCCGACAGCACGCGGCGCACCATGCTGCAGCTGCTCGCGCAGGGCGAATGCAGCGTGGGCGAGCTGGGCGCGCCGTTTCGCATGTCCTTCGCGGGCGCCTCCAAGCACGTCAAGACGCTGGAGCGCGCGGGGCTGGTGTCGCGCACCGTGCAGGGCCGCGCGCACGTGTGCCGGCTGGAACCGGCGGCGCTCGCCGCGGCCGATGCCTGGCTGCGCGCGTACGAAGTCTTCTGGAACCACCGCCTGGACGCGCTGGCGGATGCGCTGCGGCGCGATGCCCACGACGACGGCCACAGCCGCGCGTGAGCGCCTTCTCTCCCCTCATTCACCCAAGGAGCACCGACCCATGACCACGACCCTGAAGCACAGCCTGGGCACGCAGACCGAGCCCGGCACCCTGCGCATCGAGCGCACCCTGCCCGCGCCCATCGACCGCGTGTGGACCTACCTCGTCGACCCCGAGAAGCGCCGCAGCTGGCTGGCCGGCGGCACCATGGCGCAGGCGCCGGGCGCGGTGTTCGAACTGCGCTTCCAGCACACCGAGCTGTCGGGCGAGGTGGCGCCCGAGCGCTTCGCGGCCTACCGCGAGACCCACGTGCAGCACTCGCGCGTGCTGCGCATCGAGCCGCCGACCCTGCTGGTCATCAGCTGGGGCAGCGAGCGCGAGGACGCGTCGGAAGTCAGCTTCGAACTGTCGCCGCAGGGCGCGCAAACAACGCACCTGGTGCTCACGCACCGCCGCCTGCCCGACCGCAAGGAAACGCTGAGCGTGGCCAGCGGCTGGCACGCGCACCTGGGCGTGCTCGACGAGGTGCTGCACGGGCGCGCGCCGCAAGGCTTCTGGACGCAGCTGGAGGCCGCCGAGGCGGCCTACGCGACGCACATCCGCTGAAGGGCGTCGGGCCGCGTCAGGCCCGGCGGGCGGGCTGCGAAGGCGCGCGGCAGGGCTGCACGCGGACTGCGCGGCTGATCACCTGGCGCTGCTCGCGCGCGCTCTTGAGCAGGCGCTCGGCCGCGACCCTGCCGTGGGGCACCGGCGCGCCCTCGCCCATTTCCGACACGGCCACGAACACCGTCTGCCCGCCTTCGAGCACCGCCTGCGTCTTCGGTTGCGACTTGCCCGCGTACAGCGGCGCATCGTCGATGTAGGCCTCCAGCGAGTGCGCGCCCGGCGCCACGCACAGGCGCGTGAAGCCGTTGGGCATCAGCGCGGCGTGGAACTCGCCGTCGACATACACATGCGCCGCGCCCGTGCTGGGCGTGGACGTGGCGCGGCGGAAGAACACGACCTGCGCCAGCTCGGGCACCACCGCAGGCGCGGGCCTGTACATCGCCCCCTTGCGCGCGTTCGTGGCCGATACCGCGACGGGCACGGCCATGTTCATCGGCTCGGAAGGCGGCGGCATCGGCGGCAGGGGCACGTACGGCGTGACGGCGACGGGGCCGCAGCCCGCGACCAGCGTGGAGGCGGCAAGCACCCAGCGGCCCGCGCGCAGGCGGGGATGGAAGGAAAGGAATCTGGACAAGGACATGGCGTGCTTCGAGCGCCTTCACAAGAAAAGGCAGCCATCTGGCGAAGAGAAGGAAGAGCAGACCGGCCGGAAAACGGCCAGCGCTCAGGGAACGAAGCACTCTAGGAAAAACCACCGCGGCAGGCCATCGGACGAATCCGAAAGCGATGCGCGACGGCGTGGGCCCGCGCTGAAAACGCGGGCCCGGCGGCGCGTCGGCTCAGGCCGCGCGCAGCCGGCGGGCCGCGATGCGCACCGGCATCGACAACAGGATCTGCGCCATGCTCTTGCCCAGCGGGTCGGTGCGCAGCGAGGCCATGCCGCCGCCGCCCAGCGCCGCTTCGCAGACGAAGTTGAGGGCGCCGATGCCGGGCAGTTCGTAACGCGTCACCTCGCCTTCGACCAGGTGCGACATGTAGGCGCGCACGGCCTGCGCGCTGAGCTGCTCGCGCAGCACGGGCAGGTAGTGCGGCTCGCGCGCGAGGATGCCGATGTTCGAGACGTCGCCCTTGTCGCCGCTGCGGCCATAGGCCAGGCGGATCAGCGGCACCTCGAGCCATTCGTCGTCCGCGTCCGGGTCGGTGGCGTCCGCCTGCGGCGCCACCTCATCGGCCACAGCGACCTCCGCCGCCTGCGCCCTCACGGCCACGGGCCACGACTCGCCCGCCATCTCGACCACGGGCGTGAACAGCGCCTTGTCCACCAGCAGCGGAAACTGCCGGATCGACAGCGCCACCGACGGCCGCCCGCCGCCCAGGCCGGTGGTGCCGGGCGCCCACGAGGTGCCGGCCGCCGAGATCTCGCGCGCGAAGAGTTCGAGCGGTGCCTTGTCCGCGTGCGTGACGGCCACGCGCAGCACCGCCTGGCGCGGCGGCTGGGCGGTGGCGTGCGGGCCGTAGCACTGCTCGGCGCCCAGCACGTCGATGTGGGTGGCCGAGAAGTCGGCCCAGCCGCGCTGCGCGAACAGGTCGCCCGTGCGGCGCAGCATCGCCTCGCCGCTGCGCCGCGCCTTGGCGGCGGCGTCGAAGCCGACGATCAGCAGCTCGGCGTTGCAGCGGTAGCCCGCGGCGTAGGTGGCCGTGACCTTGTAGCGACCCGAGGGCGCACGTCCGCGCGCCCCCGAGACGCGCACCCGGTCCGTGCCCACGGCCTCGATCTGCACGGTGCGAAAGTCGCAGGTCACGTCGGGCAGCAGGTAGGCCGCCGGGTCGCCGATCTCGTACAGCAGTTGTTCGCCCACGGTGGCCCGGCTCACCAGCCCGCCGGTGCCGGGCGGCTTGCCGACGACGAAGCTGCCGTCGGCCGCGCATTCGACCACCGGGTAGCCGATGTGGGCCCAGTCGGGCACCTGCTCCCAGTCGGTGTGCAGCCCGCCGGTGGCCTGCGCGCCGCATTCGATGATGTGGCCGGCCAGGCTGCCGCCCGCGAGGCGGTCCCAGTCGTCGTCGGCCCAGCCGAATTCGTGCATCAGCGCGCCGAGCGTGACGGCGCTGTCGACGCAGCGGCCCGTGATGACGATCTGCGCGCCGGCATCGAGCGCCCGCGCGATCGGCACGGCGCCCAGGTAAGCGTTGGCGCTCACGAGGCGTTCGGGCAGCGGCGCGCCCGTGCCCATGTGGCCGATGCCCTGCGCGCGCAGCGCTTCCGCATGGGGCAGCGCATCGTCGCCCATGACCACGGCGATGCGCGGCGCGAGCCCCATGCCGGCCGCCAGTTGCGTGAGCGCGGCGGCGCAGGCGCGCGGGTTCACGCCGCCAGCGTTGGCGATCACGCGGATGCCCTGGCGCATCACGTCGGGCAGCACGGCGGCCATGGCGGTGGTGACGAAGTCGGTGGCGTAGCCGGCGTCGGGGTTCTTCAGCTTCGCGCCGGCCAGCAGCGACATCGTGAGTTCGGCCAGGTAGTCGAACACGAGGTAGTCGATGCCGCCATGCGCCACGAGCTGCGGCGCGCCGGTGCTGCTGTCGCCCCAGAAGCCCGAGGCGCCGCCGATGCACACGGTCTTCTGCTGCGTGTGGGGGCTGTTCATCGCGCGGCTCATTCGGGGTCGATGCCGGCGGCGCGGATCACGCGGCCCCACTTCTGCGACTCGGCGGCCTGGAACTTCGCGAGCGCCTCGGGCGTGCCGGTGGCGGCCTCGCCGCTGGAGATGGCCTGGTAGGCGACGATGGCCGGCGAGGCCGACACCTTCACCAGCATCTCGTTGAGCTTGCGCGTGACGGCCGCGGGCGCGCCCGGCGGCAGGTAGACGGCGGTCCAGTACGACATGTCGTAGCCCTTCACGCCCGCCTCGGCCACGGTCGGCAGCGCAGGCACGGCGGCCAGGCGCTTGTCGCCGCTCACGGCCAGCGCGCGCAGCTTGCCGCTCTTGACGTGCGGAAGCGCCGTGGGCGCGTCGGCGAACATGAAGTCAACCTGCCCGCCCAGCAGGTCGGTGATGGCCATCGGGTTGCTCTTGTAGGGCACGTTCACCATGTCGATGCCGGCCATCTGCTTGAGCAGCTCGCTCGCCACGCGGCTGGACGAGCTGCCGCTGCCGAAGTTGAGCTTGCCCGGCGACTTCTTCGCCGCCGCCACGAGGTCGGCCACCGACTTGATCGGCGAATCGGCCCCCACCAGCAGCAGCATGTGGCCCTTGGACAGCAGCGCGACGGGGGTGAAGTCCTTCACCGGGTCGTAGGGCAGCTTCTTGTACAGGTGCTCGTTGGCGGCGTGCGTGGTGTTGGTGGTCATGAGCAGCGTGTAGCCGTCGGGCGCGGCCTTGGCGACGTACTGCGCGGCCAGGAAGCCGCTGGCGCCGGCGCGGTTCTCCACGATCACCGGCACCTTGTACTCGGTGGTCAGGGCCTGCGCGATGCTGCGCGCCTGCTGGTCGGTGCCGCTGCCGGCCGCGAAGGGCACGACGACGGTGAGCGGCTTGGCGGGGTAGTCCTGCGCCTGGGCAGGTGCCGCCGCCGCGACCGCGAAGGCCAGGACCGCGCCGAGGCGGAAGATGGAAGTGCGCATGGGTGATGTCTCCGGTGGGATGTAGTTTTAAGAAGGGAAAAGGTGCGGCCGCTCAGGCGCCGTCGCGCGGCGGCACCGGCGGCGCGCCGAGCGCCGCGTTGTGCTCGCCCAGCCGGGGCGCGACCGCGCGGTGCGCGGGCCGCACGCCGTCGATGGACATCGGCAGCGCCGTGAGGCGGAAGTCCTCGCCCGGCACGGCCTGCAGCATGCCCAGCGCCTCGACCTGCCGATGCGCGACGGCCTCGGGCACGGTGTGCACCGGCGCGCAGGGCACGCCGGCGGCGGTGAAGCGCGCCATCCAGTCGGCGCGGGTGCGCGCGCGCAGCAGCGGGCCGATCTCGTCGAACAACGCCGCCTTGTGCTGCAGCCGCTGGCGGTTGCCGGCAAAGCGCGCGTCGGTGGTCCAGCCGTCGCGCCCGAGTTCATGCGCGAACTTGGCGAAGAGCCGGTCGTTGCCGCAGCAGATCAGAAGCGGCGCATCGGCGGTATCGAAAGACTCGTAGGGCACAAAGCCCGGATGGCCCGAGCGGTGGCGCTCGGGCAGCCGGCCTTCGTTGACGTAGGCGTCGGCCTTCTGGCCGGTCCAGACCAGCGCGGTCTCCAGCAGCGAGGTGCTCACCACGCCGCCCCGGCCCGTGAGGTGGCGCCGCTGCAGCAGCGCCAGCGCGCCGATCACGGCCCACATGCCGGTGCCCTGGTCGCAGACCGAGGCGCCGGTGCGCATGGGCGGGTCGTCGGGCCCGCCGTTGATGCTCGACAGCCCGCTGAAGGCCTGGATCAGCGGCTCGTAGCCCGGCTGCATGCGCAGCGGGCCGGTGTGGCCGAAGGCCGAGATCTCGCAGTAGATGAGCCGCGGATGGCGCGCACACAGCGACGGGCCGTCGATGCCCATCGACTGCGTGACGCCCGGGCGCAGGTTGTGGATGAGGATGTCGGCGCCGGCCGCCAGGGTCTCGAAGGCGGCCATGCCCTCTTCGCTCTTCAGGTCGATGGCGACCGAGCGCTTGCCGCGGTTGAAGACGTGGAAGTTGAGCGCGTCGCCGTGGCGAAACGCCGGGCCCATGTGGCGCGCGTCGTCGCCGCCCTCGACGCGCTCGAGCTTCACGACGTCGGCGCCGAGGTCCGCCAGGATCGCGCCCGCGAAGGGCCCCGCCAGCACCTGTCCGAGCTCGAGCACCCGGATGCCTTCCAGAATTTTGGTGTCCATGTCACGGGGGCGCGTGGGCCCCTTGTCTCCGTGTATCGAATGCGCCAGTCTCGGCGCCGCGCATTGATCTGTGAAGAACAATATTCCTATATCTGTGATAACTTGGATGGATCAATCCACAGCCGCCCCGAGGGAGCCGCGTCCGTGCGAGTCGACATCACGCTGCAGCAGCTCGAGGCCTTCGTCGAAGTCGCGAAGACCACCAACTTCCGCGCCGCCGCGCAGGCGCTGCATGTGTCGCAGCCGGCGCTGAGCCGCACGGTGCGCATCGTCGAAGACCTGGTGGGCGCGCGCCTGTTCGACCGCGACACGCGGCACGTCGAGCTCACGCCGGCGGGGCGCGAGCTGCTGCCGATTGCGCTGCGCATCCTGGAGAACTTCAACAGCTCGTTCAGCGAGCTGTCGCAATTCCTCGAAGGCCGCAGCGGCCACCTCACCATCGCGGCGCTGCCCTCGACCGGCGTGGCGCTGCTGCCCGGCGCCATTGCCGAGTTCCGCCAGCAGCATCCGCAGGTGCAGTTCTCGCTGATCGAAGGGCCGGCCGAGGCGGTGCGCGCCGCGGTGGACGAAGGCCGCGCCGACTTCGGCCTCAGCGTGCGCCCCGGCGCGCACGAGCCCCTGCTGTACCGCCACCTGCGCGACGACCCCTTCGTGCTGCTGTGCCGGCGCGACGACCCGTTGGCCGCGCGGGCCTCGGTGTCGTGGTCGGTGTTCGCGACGCGGCCCTTCATTGCGAGCAGCTTCCAGAGCAGCATCCGGCCGATCACCGACGCCGCCTTCCTGCAGCGCGGCCTGCAGGTGCAGCCCGCGCTCGAATACCCGAGCGTGGCCGTGGCGGGCGCGCTGGTGGCGGCCGGGCTGGGGCTCACCGCCCTGCCCCGGCTCGCGCTGCAGCTGTCGCAGAACGACGAGCTGGCCACCGTGCCGCTGCAGCGCCCGCTGATGTCGCGGCCCATCGGTCTGGTCACGCGCGCGGGGCGCTCGCCCTCGCCCGTGGGCCGCGCCTTCATGGACCTGCTGCACCGTCGGGAATCGTCCCGCAGCTGACCGGCGCACGGTGCGCTGCGGCATGATCGACGCCATGCACAGCACGCCCCCGTATCCCCTGGTCATCGTCAAGGTCGGTGACACCCATGACGCGCTGCGCGAAGGCCGCGGCGACTTCGAGCACTGGATCGCCGACGGCCTCGGCACGCAGACCCTGCCCCTCGTGGTGGTCGACCCGCGTCGCGGCGACACGCTGCCCGCGCCCGGCCAGGTCGCGGGCGTGGTCGTCACCGGCTCGCACGCGATGGTGTCGCACCGCGAACCCTGGAGCGAAACCACCGCCGCCTGGCTCGCCGAACTGGTCGCGCGCGACACGCCCGTGCTCGGCATCTGCTACGGCCACCAGTTGCTGGCGCACGCGCTCGGCGGCGAGGCCGGCCACCACCCGCAAGGGCCCGAGGTCGGCACGGTCACCGTCACGCTCGACGCAGCTGCCGCCGGCGACGCGCTGCTGGGCGACCTGCCCGCGCAGTTCCCGGCACAGGCGATCCACTGGCAGAGCGCGCTGCGCCTGCCCGAGGGCGCGGTGAAGCTGGCCCACAGCGCGCACGAACCCGTGCACGCCTTCCGCGTGGGCGCGCAGGCCTGGGGCCTGCAGTTCCACCCCGAGTTCGACGCCAAGACCATGGGCGGCTACATCGAGCTGCTGGCCCGCGACCTCGCCGCGGACGGGCTCGACGCCGCGGCGCTGCGCGAAGGCGTGCGCCCCACCGACGCGGCGGCGGGGCTGCTCGGGCGCTTCGCGCGCATCGTCGAGGCCAAGGCGCAGCCAGCCGCCTGAGGGCGCCGACGGGGCGCCGACGGGGCGTCGGCGCGCGACTACAAAAAGCGGGCCCCGCTTGGGTTAAGGTGCGGTTCCTTTCGCAGCTTTCCCCGCCTCATGACCACGCCTTCGTCCCCGCCGGCCCGCAAGCACTTCTCGATGATCCGCGGCTTTCACCTGGCCGATGTGTTCACGCTCGGCAACGCGGCCTGCGGCGTCGGGGCGGTGTTCTTCGCGATGGCCTTCATGCGCAGCCAGTCGCTCGCCCACTTCTACTGGGCCGCGGCGCTCGCCCCGGCCGCCTTCATCTTCGACGTGCTCGACGGCCGCATCGCGCGCTGGCGCCAGACCCAGTCGGCGCTCGGGCGCGAACTCGACTCGCTGGCCGACGTGATCTCCTTCGGCGTGCTGCCCGCCGCGCTCGGCTTCGCCGCCGGCCTGGACGGCGGCTGGGACTGCGCGGTGCTGATCTATTTCGTGGGCTGCGGCGTGAGCCGGCTCGCGCGCTACAACGTGACGGCCGAAGCCCTCTCGGCCGGCGCCGACAAGGTGAAGTACTTCGAAGGCACGCCGATCCCGACCAGCGTGGTGCTGGTGGGCGTGCTGGCCTACGCGGCGTCGAAGGGCGCCCTCGGCGCCAACGTGTGGGGCGGCGCCTGGACGCTCGGCCCCTGGCAGCTGCACCCGCTGGTGCTGCTGTTCGCGCTCTCGGGCACGCTGATGATCAGCAAGACCCTGCGCATTCCCAAGTTCTGACAACCCGCCCATCTCACCCACCTGACAAAGGGGACCCCGCATGGCGATGAAGCTGTATTTCGACCCGCGCAGCCGTGCGCAGGTCGCCAAGTGGATGCTCGACGAGGCCGAGGTCGACTACGAGATCGTGCCCACCCTCATCCGGGAGGGTGCCCACAAGCGCCCCGAGTTCCTGAAGATCAACCCGGCCGGCAAGCTGCCCGCGCTGGTCGACGGCCGCACGCGCATCTTCGAGAACGCGGCCATCTGCATGTACATCGCCGAGAAGTACCCCGGCAAGCGCCTGGCACCGGCCGTGGGCACGCCCGAGCGCGGGCGCTACCTGTCGCTCATGGTCTATTCGACCGCGCAGCTCGAGCCCTCGATGGGCGACAGCCTGCTGAAGATCAAGAGCAACAACAGCGCGCGCGGCTGGACCGATTTCGAGCAGGCCAAGGACGCCGTCGAACGCGAACTCGGCGACGGCCCCTACCTGTTCGGCGCCCAGTTCACGGCCGCCGACGTGATGATCGGCTCGATGCTCATCTGGCACCGCGCCTTCGGCGGGCGCACCAACCGGCCCAAGCTCGACGCCTACATCCACCGGTTGCAGGCGCGGCCCAAAGGCATGAAGTTCGGTTGAAGTAAGCGGCAAGGCGTGCCGCGCTGGCGACAGTGCGCGGCGGAGGTTCATCCTCTAATCGGTCCCTCTTTTTCGACCCTTTCCCCACCTCACGCCCGCCCCATGACTTCGAACACCTCGCGCTCCCGGTTCTCGTTGACGGCCCTCTCCCTGGGCCTGGTCGCCCTGCTCGGGGCCTGTGCCAGCACGCCGCCGCCCGGCAGCCGCAGCGTGAGCATCGAGCGCACCACCTTCGGCATCGCGCACATCACGGCGCCCGACTACGAAGGCCTGGCCTACGGTACCGCCTACGCGCATGCGCAGGACAACGTCTGCCAGACCGCCGAGCACCTGCTGACGCTGCGCGGCGACCGCGCGCAGTTCCTCGGGGCGCAGAACACCGGCGACTTCGGCCTGGGCCGCATGCCCAACGCGCAGATCGACCTGTTCGTGCGCTACCACATGGACGACGCGGCGCTGGCCCGCGCGGCGGCCACCACCAACGACGAGGTGAAGGCCGCGCTGCGCGGCTACGTGGCGGGCTACAACCGCTACCTGCAGGATGCGGGCCCCAATGGCCTGCCCGAAGCCTGCCGCGGCAAGCCCTGGGTGCGCCCGATGACGGCCGCCGACCTGGCGCGCGCCACCGAGCAATCGATGATCCAGGGCGGCCTGGGCGCGCTGGCCGGCGCGGTGCTGGCCGCCGTGCCGCCGGCCCCGGGCGTCAAGACCGGTGCGGCGCCGGTCGCGCTCGAGCAGGCGGTGGCCGAGATCGGCCGCCACAGCTTCAACGCCAACCCCGAAGGCGGCGAGCTGGGCTCCAACGGCTGGGCCTTCGGGCGCAACGCCACGCCCGACGGCAAGGGCCTGCTGCTGGGCAACCCGCACTTCCCCTGGAACGGCACCAACCGCTTCTGGCAGATGCACCTGACCATCCCCGGCCAGCTCGACGTGATGGGCGCCACCGGCGGCCTGAGCCCGGTGGTGTCGATCGGCTTCAACAAGGACGTGGCCTGGACCCACACCGTGTCGACCGGCAAGCGCTTCACGCTGTACGAACTCAAGCTCGACCCCAACGACCCGACCGTGTACTGGGTCGACGGCCAGCCGAAGAAGATGGTCGCGCGCACCGTCGCACTGCCGGCCGCCGCCACGGCCGGTGGAGCGCCCGTGCAGCACACCTTCTACGCGACCGACTGGGGCCCCGTGGTCTCGCTGCCGCGCGCCGGCCTGGGCTGGACCGCCCAGAAGGCCTACGCGATCCGCGACGCCAACACGCTCAACGTGCGCTCGGCCGAGAGCTGGATGAAGATGGGCCGGGCCCGCAGCGTCGCCGAGCTGCGCGCCGCCATGGGCAACCAGGGCATCCCGTGGATCAACACCCTGGCGGCCGACCGCGAGGGCAACGCGATGTACGCCGACCTGTCGGTGGTGCCCGACGTGTCGGCCGAGATGCTCAAGGCCTGCGCCCCCTCGCCGGCCGCCGCCGCGCTGCTCAACGCGGCCGGCCTGCCCGTGCTCGACGGCTCGCGCAGCGCCTGCGCCTGGCACCGCGATCCCAGCGCCGCCGCGCCGGGCATCATCGCGCCGGCCCGCATGCCCGTCGTCGTCACGCCGGATTGGGTGCAGAACAGCAACGACAGCTTCTGGCTCAGCAACCCGCGCGTGCCGCCGATGGCCGGCGTGTCGCCGCTGGTCGGCCCCGTCGGCGTGCCGCAGCGGCTGCGCACGCGCAGCGGCATCATGGAAATCGAAGGCCGCCTCGCGGGCACCGACGGCCTGCCGGGCAACCGCATGGGCGCGGCCGAGCTGCGCAGCGTGATCTTCCGCGACAAGAACCTCGCCGGCATGCTGGTGATGGACGACCTGAAGGCCGCATGCACCGCCACTGGCGCCGCGCTGAGCACCGACCAGGCCCTGGGCTGCCGCGTGCTTTCCGCCTGGGACCGCACCAGCAACGCCGAGTCGAAGGGCGCGGCGCTGTTCCGCGAGTTCTGGCGCAAGGCCAAGGACCTGCCGAAGGTCTGGCGCGTGCCCTTCGACCCGGCGCAGCCCGTGACCACGCCCACCGGCCTGGACATGGCCACGCCCGCCACGCGCGAGGCGGTGTTCAAGGCGCTGGGCGACGCGGTCGGCACCGTGCGCACCGCCGGCTTCGCGGCCGACGTGGCGCTGGGCGTGCCGCAGTCGCGCACCGTGCGCGGCCAGAAGATCGCGCTGCCCGGCGGCGACGAGTTCGAAGGCGTGCTCAACAAGCTCGAATCGCAGGGCCAGCCGCTGATCGACCCGAAGGGCTACGCCATCAACTACGGCAGCAGCTACATGCAGGTCGTGACCTTCGACGCGCGCGGCCCCGTGGCGCAAGGCCTGCTCACCTACGGCCAGAGCAGCGACTCGGCCTCGCCGCGCGCCTACGACCAGCTGCCGCTGTTCGCGGCCAAGCAGTGGCACCCGCTGCCCTTCCACCCGGCCGACGTGCAGGCGCAGCGCGAAGGCAAGCCGCTGCAGCTGGCGTACTGAACCATGTCCTCGACCACCGTCCCCTTTCCCGCCCACGCCGCCACAGGCATCGACCTGCTGAACCGCCTGGCCGCCGAGCAGCCGCTCGCCCCGGCCTGCGACCACTTCTACTTCCTGCGCCACGGCCAGACCGGGCGCAACGCGCTGCGCGTCTTCCAGGCGCCCGACGAGCCCCTGAGTGCGCTCGGCGAGCAGCAGGCGGTGCAGGCGGCCGAGCTGCTGGCCGGCGAGCCGATCGGCGCCATCGTGTGCAGCGACGCGCGCCGCGCCTTCGACACCGCCCACACCGTGGCGCGCGCCCTGGGCCTCGTGCCCAGCGCGCACGAGAACCTGCGCGAGCGCAACTTCGGCGCGCTCATCGGCACCTCGTCGGCCCACATCGACTGGGCCTGCGAGCCCGAGGGCGGCGAGACGCTGGCGCAGTTCGTCGACCGCAAGCGCCAAGCGCTGGCCGCCGCGCTCGCCGCGCAGCCCGCGCCGGTGCTGGTGGTGGCGCACGGCGGCACGCTCTACGCGCTGGCCGCGCTGCTGGGCGTGGCGGTCGATGCGAGCATCTTCGGCAACGCGCAACCCTTGCGCTTCACACGTGCCGGCCCCACATGGGCCGTGACGCCGCTGCAACAGCGGCAAGCCGACGGCGGAGCAGCCCTGGCCTGACCTGGCTCCCGGTTGATCTGTACGCCGTCCTGAAAGGAATCACCACCCACCATGGAATTCAAGGACTACTACAGCGCACTGGGCGTCGAACGCACCGCGTCCGACGACGAGGTGCGCAAGGCCTACCGCAAGCTCGCCCGCAAGTACCACCCCGACGTCAGCAAGGAGCCCGACGCCGAGCAGCGCATGCGCGACATCAACGAGGCCAAGGACGTGCTCGGCGACAAGGACAAGCGCGCCGCCTACGACGCGCTGGCCGACCGTGTCGCGCGCGGCGGCCGCCCCGACGGCAGCTTCGAGCCGCCGCCCGGCTGGGACACCGGCTACGAGTTTCACCGCGGCCCGCGCCAGGGCCCGGCCGACCACGCCGATTTCAGCGAGTTCTTCTCGTCGATGTTCGGCGACGCCGAGCGGCGCGGCGCCACGCGCCAGAACTACCGCGCGCGCGGCGAAGACCACCACGCGGCCATCGAGATCACGCTCGAAGACGCGCTGAACGGCGCCGAGCGCGAGCTCACACTGCGCGCCCAGTCGCTCGATGCGCAGGGCCACCCGCAGTGGGAGAACCGCACGCTCGCCGTGAAGATCCCGCCCGGCGTGCACCCCGGCCAGTTCATCCGCCTCGCGGGCCAGGGCATGCCCGGCCACGGCGGCGAGCCGGCCGGCGACCTGTACCTCGAGGTGCGCATCGCGCCGCACAAGCTGTACCGCGTGGAAGAGCGCGACCTGTACATGACGCTGCCCGTCACGCCGGCCGAAGCCGCGCTGGGCGCGCAAGTGCAGGTGCCCACGCCCACCGGCGGCGTGGTCGAGGTCACCGTGCCGCCCAACGCACGCGGCGGCATGAAGCTGCGGCTCAAGGGTCGGGGCTTCGCGGGCAAGACGCCCGGCGACCTGTACCTGCTGCTCGAGATCGCGCTGCCGCCCGCCGACAGCGAGGCCGCGCGCAACGCCTACGCACAACTCGCGCAGGCGACCTCCTCGTTCAACCCCCGCCAGCACCTGGGAGTCTGAGCATGGCGAACTTTTCTTCCGTGACCACCACCACGGCCATCGGCGTCTCGCACCCGCTGGCCGCGAACGAACTGGCGCACGCCTGCGGCGCCGACACCGCCTGGGTCGTGCAATTGGTCGAAGTGGGCATCGTGCAGGTCACCACGACCGACGCACCGCCCGAGCGCTGGGAGTTTTCCAGCACCGACCTGCAGCACGCGCTCGAAGCGCGCCGGCTCGAACGCGACTTCGGCGTGAACCTGGACGCCGCCGCGCTGATCCTCGACCTGCAGCACGAGGTGCGGCGGCTGAAGGCGGTGCTGCAGGCGCACGGCGTGGGCTGAAAGGCGCCGCGCGCGCGTCGCGGGTCGCGCGCATGCAATGACTGCCAGATCCGCACAGCCGCCCGCCATTTGCGAACAGGATCGGTGAGCCCGCGGCCCTAGATTGCCGCTGCCTGCGGAATTTCGCATGGCAGGCCGGCGCGCAGGCACCCCTTCACACACCGCCCGGCCTCCTCACACAGGAGACAAGAAGGCATGACCTCGCACAGGCTGAAGACCGCGCTCGACGCAACGCTGCACCAGACCGTTCACCGCCACGGCGGTGCCCCCGGCGTCGTCGCGATGGCGACCGACCGCACGGGCAATTTCTACGAAGGCGCCGCCGGCACGCGCGAACTCGGGCTCGACCGGCCGATGGCCACCGACAGCGTGTTCGCCATCTTCTCGACCACCAAGGCGATCACGGGCACCTGCGTGATGCAGCTGGTCGAGGAAGGCAAGATTTCGCTCACCGACCCGGCCGGCGCCTACGTGCCCGAGATCGACGAACTGCAGGTGCTCGACGGCTTCGACGCCGACGGCCGGCCGCGCACGCGCGCGCCGCGCCGGCGCATCACGGTCAACGACCTGATGCTGCACACCTCGGGCCTGGGCTACGAGTTCTTCAGCGAAGACGACCTGAAGTACCGCGCCGCGCTGAACATTCCCACGGTGGTGTCGGGCAGCTTCGAATCGATCCGCACCGTGCTGCTGCACGAGCCGGGCGCGGCCTGGACCTACGGCGCCAACATCGACTGGCTGGGCCGCATCGTCGAGCAGCAGCGCGGCAAGCGCCTGGGCGAGGTGATGAAGGAGCGCGTCTTCGAGCCGCTGGGCATGCAGGACATCGGCTTCGGCATGTCCGAGTCGATGAAGGTGCGCCGCGTGACCATCCACGACCGTGCCGCCGACGGCCGGCTCACGCCGCTGCCCGAGCTGGTGCTGCCCGAGCCGCCGCCGATGGACATGGGCGGCCACGGTCTCTACGCCACCGTGGGCGAGTACATGAAGTTCATCCGCATGGTGCTGAACGACGGCGCCGGGCCGCACGGGCGCGTGCTGAAGGCCGACACGGTGCAGCGCATGGCGCAGGACGGCCTGGCCGCCATGGACCTGTCGGTGGGCGGCTGGCGCACGTCGGTGCCGGCGCTGAGCAACACGGGCGAATTCCTGCCCGGCACCGACAAGGGCTGGGCCTACACCTTCATGACCAACCGCGAGCGCGCGCCCACGGGCCGCGCCGCGAACTCGCTGATGTGGGCGGGCCTGGCCAACAGCTTCTTCTGGATCGACCGCGAGAGCGGCATCGGCGGCTACTGGGCGACGCAGATCCTGCCCTTCCAGGACTGCGCGAGCTACCCAGGCTTCGTGGCTTTCGAGACTGCGGTTTACCATCACCGCTGAGCCGTTGCCGCCGGGCGCGGCGCCTTCTTCTCCTTGAACCGAGGTGCGCGATGGATGCGATCCGCAACGTGCTGGTCACCGACGCCCGCGGGCAGCCGAGCGAGCGCCACCGCCTGGTGGCCTCGCACGACTGGGACGACATCCGGCGCTGGTCGGACCGCATCTACATGCCCTACCGCGTCACGCCCATCGGGCGGGCGCGCACGCCCGACTCGGTGCTCGACGCCACGCGCATCGGGCACTTCACGCTGAGCCGTTTCCACTACGGCATTCCGGTGAACATCAAGGACTTCTCGCCCGACAGCGGCGTCGGCATGGTGCTGACGACCGTGCGCGGCGCGGGCCGCCACTGGTCCGAAGCCAACGCCTATGCCGACACCGGCGTGGGCGACGCCTTCGTGGTTGACACCTCGCGCACGCACTACTGGGTGGACTTCGACGCCAACCACCTGCAGGTGAATCTCAGCTTCTCGCACGATGCGCTGGCCGCGCTGCACGCGCGCTGGTTCGGCGCGCCCGCCGACGAGCGGCTGTGGACGCGCAAGTTCAAGTTCGGCGGCGCCCATTCGAGCTGGATCGCGCTGCTGTCGTATGCCTGCCGCTGCGTGACCGAGCTGCCCGAGGCGGTCGACACCGGCCCGCTGGGACGGCACCTCGAGGAGATGATCGGCGTGCACGTGCTGACCCAGTGGCGCGCGCAGCTGGAGCACCCCGCCGAGGCCGTGCAGCACCGCATGGCGCCGCGGCATGTGCTGGCGGCCGAGCGCCACATCCGCGAGCACGCACAGCACGCGCCCACGCTCGGCGAACTGGCGAGCGTGGCGGGCGTCAGCGTGCGCACGCTGAACAGCGCCTTTCGCGAATACCGCCAGGCCACGCCGATGCGCGCGCTGCGCGAACAGCGCCTGCAGGGCGTGCGCGCCGAACTGCTGATGGCCGACGCCGGCGCAACGGTGCGTTCGGTGGCGCAGGCATGGGGCTACGCCAACTTCGGCCTGTTCGCCGCGGCCTACCAGCAGCGCTTCGGCGAGCTGCCCTCGGCCACGCTGCGCGCGCGCAAGACCGGCTAAGCCTTCATCTGATCTTCAGCTTGGGGCGCGTTGGCGCTCCCACAATTCCAGCGGGCGGGACACCTCGCCTTGCCTGGGAATCCCGGCCGCCATCGCCGCCGGGACATCCCCCCTTCCCCTGATGGCATCCGGCATCGCATCCGGGCCTGGATGCGACCGATGCCGAGCACCTCATGAGCGAATGAACAACCCTCGCCCGTCCTTCTTGCCGGCCTGCGCGTCGATCGCGGCCACCTTTGTCCTCACGGCCTGCGCCGCCTCCATCCGGCCCGCCAGCGACGACCCCGACGTCGTGCAGGAACAGGCCCTGCAGCACTCGCTGTCGCTGAACCACCGCATGACGCTGCAGCGCCGGCTCGACGACGTGGCGATCCCGCTCCTGGAGCACGGCGCGCCGTTCTGCGGCGGCGACGTGCGGGCCAGCCTGGGCGCGCACATCGCCAGCCTGTGGAGCTTCGAGAAGAAAGAACGCGCGGCGGCGAAGCAGACCCTGCACCTGGACGACCGGCTGACCGTGCTGTGGACGCTCGACAGGAAGCAGGCGCCGGCCACGCCGCTGCGCGCCGGGGACGTGCTGCTGTCCGTCGGCGGCAAGCCGCTGCCCGCGGGCGAGAAAGGGATCGACCGGCTCAACGACGTGCTGATCAACGCCGCGCGCGCCAAGCCCGCCAAACGCGAAGGCTGGCTGGAAGCCGTGGTGCAGCGCGAGGGCCAGTCGACGGCGCTGCGCCTGCCGTACACCGCGGCGTGCAACTACACCGCCGTCACGCGCATGAAGAACGAGGTCCATGCGGAGAACGATGGGCACGAGATCGTCGTCAACTCGGCGCTGATGCGCTTCTTTCCCGACAACCGCGACCTCGCGATCGTGCTGGGGCACGAGCTGGCCAACGGCGTGCTGTCGCATGGCGGAAAGACGCGCGCGGTGGGCATCGCGGCCGGCATCGTGGATGGCGCGCTGGGCGGCACCGGGCTGGCGCAAGAGGCGCTGTCGTCGCCCTTCTCGCAGCAGTTCGACGCCGAGGCCGACTACCTCGGCCTCTACATGGTGGCCGCGGCGGGCTACGACATCGACGGCGCCGAACGGATCTGGCGCGAGCTCGGGGTGCACACGGCCGGCGCGAAGAAGAAGGGGTTCATGAGCGCCCCGCCGAGCTCCGCCAAGCGCTTCGTCGCGATGCGGCGCACCATCGCGGAAATCCAGGCCAAGACGAAGAACGGGGCACCGCTGGTGCCCCTGGCGACATCGAAGTCCTGACGCGCCGCGCCGCAGCGTGAGCCGCTACTGCATCTGCTGCAGGTTGCCGATGCGCACCAGCATCTCGGTGAACATCTGCATGTCGGCGTCGAGGTCGGGCACTTCCTTGTATTCCTTGGCGTTGTGCGCCGTGTACTTCTTGCCGGGCATCGCGGGGCCGAAGTTGATGGCGTTGGGCATCAGCTTGGCCGTGGTGCTGCCGGCGGTGGGCACGGGCTTGGCTTCGAGGCCGGTGGTGTCGCCGAAGATGTTGAGCAGGGTCGAGAGCCACGCGCCCTTCGGGTCGCGCGCCATCCAGTTGCCCTGGTCGTAGGCCAGCTCGAGCTTCACCTGGCTGGCCGTGGCCCAGCCGTTGACCTTGGCCGCCACCTGCGTCTTCAGTTCGTCGGGCGTGCGGCCGCGCGGCATGCGCACGTTGGCCGTCACCTCGAGGCGGCCGTCGGCGCCCATGCGCACCAGCGTGGGCGACATCGTGAGCGGGCCCATGAAGTCGTCCTGGTAGCCCAGCCCCATCTTCTCGCCGAGGTAGCCGGTGCCGTAGAGCGCGTCGATGTACTGCACGGCGCGCAGGTAGGGGTTGGCGGCCAGCGGCACGCCGGACTCCTTCAGGAACAGCGCCAGGCGCGGCACGGGGTTCACGCCCTCTTCGGGCCGCGAGCCATGGGCCGAAGTGCCCGTGACCTTCAGCTCGACGGCCTCGGCGCCGCGTGCGATGTCGATCGCGAACTTGCCGCCCTGGCTTTCGTACTTGCGCACGAAGGCGGCCTTGGCGGCCTCGAACTTCGCGGCCACGGCCGCGAGGTCGCCGCCCTTGAGCGTGGCGGTCGCGGTCTGCGGAATGGCATTGGCCGAAGCGGCGCCGCTCATCGCGGTGATGGCGGTCGCGGCGGGGTCGGCCACTTCCGCGGGGAAGAACACCTTGAGCGCGCCCGAGCCCTTCTCGGCCACGACCGCGGGGTACTTGCTGTCGAGCACGATGTTGTAGGCCGGCAGCGGCGTCTTGTCGCGGTAGTACTGCATCGCGTCGCCGCCGGTTTCCTCGGTGGTCTCGATCATCAGGCGCACGCCGCGCTCCACCGGCAGGCCGCTGTCCTTCACGGCCTTCATGGCGTAGAGCACGGCGGCGATGGAGCCCTTGTCGTCGATGGTGCCGCGCCCGTAGAGGAAGTCGCCCACGCGCGTCATCGCGAAGGGATCCAGGCGCGTGCCGTCGTCGAGCACCCATTCGGACAGCACGGCCGGCACCACGTCGGCGTGCGTGAGGATGCCGAACTCCTCGCTGCCACGGCCCTTGAGGCTCACTTCGAAGATGCGGCCGTCGACGTTGCGGTAGCCCAGCCCAAAATCTTTCGCCATCTTCTCGACCAGCTGGCCGAACGCGACCATCGGCGGGCTCTCGTGCGGCGGCACCTGCACGTTGCGCACGGTGGGCAAGGCCACCATGGTGCCGATGCTGGCGATCACGGCCTGCTGGTTCTGCAGCCGGTTGTACAGGCCGAGCAGGCGCGCGATGTTGACAAGGTCGTCGCCCGCCAGCGCCTTGCCGCCGGTGTAGGCCGCCACACTGGGCTGCAGCGCGGGCTGGGCCTGCGCGGCCTGGGCCAGGAAGGCCTTGAAGTCGGGCGCCGTGCGGCCGCCCTTCCAGGCGGTGGCGAGCTGGTCGAGCGCGGGCTTCTTCAGGGTCTCGGCACCGGCCGGGACAGCGACGGCGAGCGCCATGAGAGCCAGCGAAAGCGCCGACAATGAAAAACGAGACTGCTGCATCAGGGTCACCCCCTCATTCCGAAAACATTCCCCGACGATAGCCGAGCCATGCCTCACGACGACAGCCAATCTTCGCCCCCGCGATGCGCCTGGGCCCGCACCGATCCGCTGCTGGCCAGCTACCACGACGCCGAATGGGGCGTGCCCGAACGCGACAGCCGCGCGCTGTGGGAAAAGCTGATGCTCGACGGCTTCCAGGCCGGCCTGTCGTGGCTCACCATCCTGCGCAAGCGCGACGCCTTTCGCGCGGCCTTCGAGGGCTTCGTGCCCGAGACGGTGGCGCGCTTCACGCCGGCCGACGTCGAGCGCCTCATGCAAAACGCGGGCATCGTGCGCTCGCGCGCCAAGATCGAGGCCGCCATCGGCAACGCGAAGGCCTACCTCGCGATGCAGGCGGCGGGCGAAGATTTCTCTGATCTCGTCTGGGGCCTCGCAGGCGGCCAGCCGGTCGTCAACACCACGGGCACGGTGCCCACGCAGACGCCGCTGTCCGAAACGATGTCGAAGGCGCTGAAGCAGCGCGGCTTCAAGTTCGTCGGCCCGGTGATCGTCTATGCCTGGATGCAGGCCACGGGCATCGTCGACGACCACGCGCCCGACTGCCATTGCCACCGCAGCCATCGGCGCGCCTGAGCACAGCACAGACGTGAAAAAACCGGACGGTGCTGTTGCACGGTCCGGTCTTTTCGGGTGGTGGTCTCTTTAACCGAGACGGCTTGCGCCGCCGTCGATCACAGGCCAGCCTGGCGCGTGAAGCTGCGTGCCTGCGAGGGGATCACGCTGCCGGCGAAGGATTCGCGGCGCAGGTTCTGGCCGGGAGCGTGGGCAGCTGCCACGGCTTCGGCACGGACCGAGGCGCGGTCCACCGACGAGGCCAGCACGGGGGCCACGCTGGCCGACACGGCGTCGCTGTATTCGTTGCCGGCACGGGCGGCGGCCACGGCTTGCGGTGCCACATCGGCACGGCTGTAGCCGGAGGTCACGGCGTGAACGCCTTCGTAGGTCTCTGCGTGGGCGGCGCCAGCGGCGGCGAGCAGGGAGAAAGCGGCGGCGGCGAGGATGTTCGAGGTCTTCATTTCAATTCCTTCTTGATTGGGCTTTGGATGCCCTGAAGTGTGCGCCAAATTCCTAGGGTAAACCCCAGTCAATCTGAATCGCAGTGTTCACGGAATTGAAACAATCACGGGGAACTTTCCGACATGCGGGGTTCGCGTGAAACTTTTTCGTACAAATGCCCCCGAGTTTGCAAACTTTGGCGCGCTTTCGTCAAGTCTCAGGGCCGCCCCCAGCTGCGCACCAGCGTGCGGATCGCGACCGCGCCGCTGCCCTTGACCTCGGCGCGGTAGCTGCCGAGCAGCGCCTCGCGCTCGGCGGCGGCCTGCGGTTCGTTGCGCCAGGCGAGCAAGGCGGCCACGTCGGCGTCGGGCAGCGCCAGCAGCAGCGCCTGCGTGACCAGCTTTTCGAACTCGCGCGCCACGGTCATCAGGTTGCGCGGTCGCGGCGAGGTGACGCCGCGCGACCACAGCGAATCGAGCGCGGTGTCGAGCGTGCGGTCGGGCAGCGAACTGAACTGCCCGGCATTGCCGCGCGCCAGCTGCTTGACCACCGCGCTCATGAGCAGCTGGCTCGAGAAATCGATCTCGCGCGCCTCGGCCACCGTCATGCGCGACAGCAGTTCGACGCGCGCGGGGTCGGCCGGCCGCGCGTGCTGCTGATGGAAAAAAGTCACCTTGGCGGGCTCGTCCATCGCAGCGTAGTCGGCGCGCAGCTTCGCCAGGCGCGCCACGGCCTCCAGCACGGGGGGCGCCGGCGCGGCGGCGCCCTGCCCGGCCGCCGCCACGTCCTGACGGATCGCGGCCACCGAGGCGTTCACGTCGAAGGCGCGGCCGGCCGCCACGTCGAGCGACTGCAGGGCCTTGTCGGCGATGGCCAGGTCGGGCGGCTCCAGCAGCTCGCGCGCGCCGCGCGACACGGCGCCGGGGCCGTAGGCGTTCTGGTAGCGCGCCTGCACGCCCTCGAACTGGAGCAAGGCCTGCGCGCGGTCCTGCGTCCACCCCGTCAAGGGGGCGAGGAGCAACGACAGCAACAAGAGGCAACGGGGCGACGACAGGCGGGGGAGCAAGGACATGCCGCATTATTGGCACGCCGCGATCCCGCGCCCTTCATCAGGCCTGCGCCAGCTCCCCGCGCAGCAGCTTCGCGGCCGCCACCATGTTCGACAGCGCCGCCTCGGTCTCGGGCCAGCCGCGGGTCTTGAGGCCGCAGTCGGGGTTGATCCAGAGGTTCTCGCCCGGCACCACCTGCGCGGCCTTGCGCATGAGGCGCACGATCTCGTCGACCGAGGGCACGCGCGGCGAATGGATGTCGTACACGCCGGGGCCGATCTCGTTCGGGTAGCGAAAGCCGCCCTCGCCGCCGAAGCCGCGCAGCAGCTCCATGTCCGAGCGGCTGGTCTCGATGGTGATCACGTCGGCGTCCATCGCGGCGATCTCCGGCAGGATGTCGTTGAACTCCGAATAGCACATATGCGTGTGGATCTGCGTCTGGTCGCGCACGCCCGAGGCGCTGATGCGGAAGGCGCGCGTGGCCGCCTTCAGGTACGCCGGCCAGCCCGCGCGGCGCAGCGGCAGGCCTTCGCGGATGGCGGGTTCGTCGATCTGGATGATGCCGATGCCGGCGCCCTCGAGGTCGTTCACCTCGTCGCGGATCGCCCAGGCGATCTGCTCGCAGGTGGTGGCGCGCGGCTGGTCGTCGCGCACGAAGGACCACTGCAGGATGGTCACGGGGCCGGTCAGCATGCCCTTCATCGGCAACTTGGTGAGGCTCTGCGCATAGGCGGTCCACTCGACCGTCATCGGTGCCGGGCGCGCCACGTCGCCGAAGATCACCGGCGGCTTCACGCAGCGCGAGCCGTACGACTGCACCCAGCCGTTGGCCGTGAAGGCGAAGCCGTCGAGCTGCTCGCCGAAGTACTCGACCATGTCGTTGCGTTCGGCCTCGCCATGCACCAGCACGTCGATGCCGAGTTCTTCCTGCTTGCGCACGGCGAGTGCGATCTCGGCGCGCATCTTCTCGCGGTAGCCGGGGGCATCGAGCTCGCCACGCTTGAAGGCGGCGCGGGCCGCGCGGATGTCGGCGGTCTGCGGGAACGAGCCGATGGTGGTGGTCGGCAGCGCGGGCAGCGCGAAGCGCGTGCGCTGCAGCTGCTGGCGCTGCGGGAAAGCGGACACGCGGCGGTCGTCGCCGGCCACGCTGCGTGCCAGGCGCAGCGCCACGTCGGCGCGGTGCACGCGCGGGCTGGCGCGGCGCGCGGCCACGGCGGCGCGGGCGGCCGTGAGTTCGGCGGCCACCGAGGCTTCGTGGCCTTCGACGGCGGCACGCAGCACGCGCAGCTCGTCGAGCTTCTCGATGGCGAAGGCGAGCCACGATTTCAGTTCGGTGTCGAGCTTCGTCTCGGCCGCGAGGCTGAACGGCACATGCAGCAGCGAGCACGACGGCGCGATCCACAGCTCGCCCTGGTGCTTCTCGGCCACGGGCCTGAGCTTGCCCAGCGCCACGTCGACGTCGGTGCGCCAGATGTTGCGGCCGTCGACCACGCCGAGCGACAGCACCCTGTGCGCCGGCAGCCAGTCGGCCACGCCGGTCAGCTCCTGCGGCGCGCGCACGGCATCGACGTGCAGCCCGGCCACGGGCAGCTGGCAGGCCAGGCGCAGGTTCTCGGACAGCGGCGAGAAGTAGCTCGCCAGCAGCAGTTTCGGCGCGTTGCGCGCGATCTGCCAGTACACGCGCTCGAAGGCATTGCGCCAGGCTTCGGGCAGATCGAGGCCGAGGATCGGCTCGTCGATCTGCACCCACTCCACGCCCTGCTGCTTGAGCCGCCCGAGCACCTGCTCGTACACAGGCAGCAGCGATTCGAGCAGCGAGAAGCGGTCGAAGCCGGCCGCCTTTTCCTTGCCCAGGTACAGGAAGCTCAGCGGCCCGAGCAGCACGGCCTTGACCGCGTGGCCGGCCTGCTGCGCCTGCGCCACCTCGTCGAACAGGCGCGTCGACGCCAGCCTGAACTGCGTGGCCGCATCGAACTCGGGCACGAGGTAGTGGTAGTTGGTGTCGAACCACTTGGTCATCTCGAGCGCGAAGGTGCCTTCGGCGCCGTGGGTGCAGCTGTCGTCGTGCACGTGGCCCGCTTCGTCTTCCACGCCGCGCGCCATCTTGAAGTAGCGCGACAGCTCGGGCTCGTCGCCGCTGAAGCCGAAGCGCGCCGGCTCGCAGCCCAGCAGCTGGATGTGGTTGGCCACGTGGTCGTAGAAGGCGAAGTCGCCCACGGTCACGAAGTCCAGCCCCGCGTCGCGCTGCGCCTGCCAGTGGCGCGCGCGCAGCGCCTCGCCGACGGCTTCGAGCGCGGCGTGGCCGGTTTCGCCGCGCCAGTGCTTCTCGAGGGCGAACTTGAGTTCCCGGTGGGCGCCCATGCGCGGAAAGCCGAGGATGTGGGTACGGGTGGTCATTGCAGGTAATCCGGTCGCTGGTCTTGGAAACCGGTGATCGTCGGCGTTTGGCGCATATGATTCAAACGAAACCTTTTGCCCGTTCGCTTGAATCATTTTCATGATGCAGTCCATCCTCGAGATCCGCCACCTGCGCACGTTGGCCGCGTTGCGCGACACCGGCAGCCTGGTGCGCGCGGCGCAGCTGCTCAACCTCACGCAGTCGGCGCTGTCGCACCAGATCAAGCTGCTCGAAGAGCGCTACGGCGCCCAGCTCTTCGAGCGCAAGTCGGTGCCGCCGCAGTTCAGCACCACGGGGCTGCGGCTGCTGCAGCTGGCCGACACCGCGCTGCCGCTCGTCGAAGAGGCCGAGCGCGACGTGGCGCGGCTCGCGCTGGGGCGCAGCGGGCAACTGCGCATCGTGGTCGAGTGCCACACCTGTTTCGACTGGCTGATGCCCGCCATGGACGCCTTTCGCCAGCGCTGGCCCGAGATCGAACTGGACATCGTCTCGGGCTTCCACCCCGACCCGATCGCGCTGGTGATGCAGAACCGCGCCGAGGTGGCGATCGTCTCCGAGCAGGACCCCGACGAAACGGTCGACTACCACGCGCTGTTCCGCTTCGAGATCGTCGCGCTGCTCGCCAACGACCATGCGCTGACGGCCAAGGCGCACCTCACGGCCCGGCACTTCGCCGACCAGACGCTCATCACCTACCCCGTGCCCGACGAGATGCTCGACATCGTGCGCCAGGTGCTGGCACCCGCCGGCGTCGAGCCCGCGCACCGGCGCACGACCGAGCTCACGGTGGCGATGCTGCAGCTGGTGGCCAGCGGACGCGGCGTGGCCACGCTGCCGCTGTGGGCGGTGCAGAATTACCTCGACCGCGGCTACGTCACGGCGCGCCGCGTGGGCGCCCGGGGCCTGACGGGGCGGCTGTACATGGCCTGCACGCAGGCGACGTCGGCGCGACCCTGGCTGGACGACTTCGTGCGCGTCACGCGCGAGAGCTGCTTCAAGAGCCTGCCGGGGATCGAATTGCTGTGAGCCCTGTAAGCCCGACGGCGGGAGGATCACGTCCGAATCCGGCCAGTGCAGGGTGGTGCACGGCCTGAAGATCGACCACCATCACGGATCGCCCCATGACCTCTCCGAAGACACTCGACACCCCTGCCATTCCACGCCCCCGCTTCTTCCACGGCTGGCTCGTGGTCGCCGGCGCCTTCGCCGTCATGTTCGTGGGCTTCGGCTGCGCCTACACCTTCAGCGCCTTCCTCGATGCGCTGCAGCGCGACTTCGGCGCCTCGCGCGGCGAGGTGTCGCTGGTGTTCTCGCTCGCGGGCTTCCTGTACTTCGGGCTCGGCGTGTTCAGCGGCCCGCTGGCCGACCGCTGGGGCGCGCGGCGGCACGCCGTCGCGGGCATGGTGCTGGTCGGCCTCGGGCTGGTGCTTGCGGGACAGGCGCGCAGCCTGACGCAGATTTTCTGGGCCTACGGGCTCGGCGTCGGCCTCGGCGTGGGTGCTTCGTACGTGCCGGTGCTGGGCGCGGTGCAGCGCTGGTTCGTGCGCCAGCGCGGCTTCGCCTCGGGGCTCGCCGTGAGCGGCATCGGCGTGGGCACGCTGGCCATGCCGCCGCTGGCCTCGTGGTTCATCGACATGCTGGGCTGGCGCGACGCCTACCTGGCGCTCGGCGTGCTCGCGGCCGTGGTGGGCGTGGGCATGGCGCTGCTGGTCGAGAACGACCCGCGCGCACGCGGCCTCGGCCCCGATGGCGATCCGCCGCAAGCGCAGGCTTCCACCGCGCTGCCGCCCGGCGCCTCGGTGCGCGAGGCCGTGGGCTCAGGCCGTTTCGCGGGGCTGTACGCGGCCTGCCTCATCAGCTCGTTCGGTTTGTTCGTGCCCTTCGTGCACCTGCTGCCCTACGCGCTCGACCACGGCGTGGCCGCGTCGTCGGCGGTGCTGTTGCTCGGCGCGATCGGCGTGGGCAGCACGGCGGGCCGCTTCTTCCTGGGCGGGCTGGCCGACCGCATGGGCCGGGACCATGCGCTGCCGCTGATGTCGGCGGGCATGGCGTTGTCGCTGGTGGTGTGGGCCGTGTCGGGCGGGTTCTGGGGGCTGGCCCTGTTCGCCTTCGCCTACGGCGTTTTCTACGGCGGCTTCGTCGCGCTGCTGCCCGCGCTGGTGATGGACTGGTTCGGCGGGCGCCACATCGGCGCGATCATCGGCATCCTGTACACCAGCGTGGCCATCGGCACGCTGATCGGGCCGAGCGCCGCGGGCTTCGCCTTCGACCTCACGCGCAGCTACCTGCTGCCGATCCTCGTGGCGATCGGCGCCAACCTCGTGGCGGCCGGCCTGCTGCTCGCGATGGCGCGGCGCGGCCGGCGCGCCGTTCAGCCGGCTTTCTGAACCAGCTTCAGCACGCTCGAGAAATCGAGCGCGCCGTGGCCGGCGAGGCTGTGCGCCGCATACAGGCTGCGCGCCAGGCCGCCCAGCGGCGTGGCCGCGCGCACGGCGGTGGCGTTTTCCTGCGCCAGGCCCAGGTCCTTGAGCATCAGGTCAGTGCCGAAGCCGCCGGCGTAGTTCTTCGAGGCCGGCGCGGCTTCCATCACGCCGGGCACGGGGTTGTACTTCTCGAGCGCCCAGTTGCCGCCCGAGCTGCGGCGCATGATTTCGGACAGCACCTTCGGGTCGAGCCCGTTGGCCACGCCCAGCGCGAGCGCTTCCGAGGTGCCGATCATCAAGATGCCGAGCAGCATGTTGTTGCAGATCTTGGCGGTCTGGCCCGCACCGGCCGCGCCGGCGTGGAAGATGTTGGCGCCCATCTTCTCGAGCACCGGGCGCGCGCGCTCTAGGTCTTTGGTCTCGCCGCCGACCATGAAGGTCAGCGTGCCGGCAATGGCGCCGCCGGTGCCGCCCGACACGGGCGCATCGATCATCGCGACGCCCTTGGCGGCGGCGGCCTCGGCCACCTTGCGCGAGGTGGCGGCAGCGATGGTGCTGCTGTCGATCACGAGCGTGCCGGCCTGGATGCTGTCGAGCAGGCCGGGCTTGCCGGCGCCGCCGAGGAACAGGCCCTCGACGTGCGCGCTGGCGGGCAGCATGCTGATCACCACCTCGGCGCCGGCCACGGTCTCGGCGGCCGACTTCGCGATCGGCAGGCCTTCGGCAGCGAACTTCTTGCAGGCTTCGGCCGAGAGGTCGAAGGCGCTGAGCGTGTGGCCTGCCTTGTGCAGGTTCAGGGCCATCGGGCCGCCCATGTTGCCCAGGCCGATGAATGCGATCTTCATGTGTCTTGTCTCCGTTGTTCTGTGCAGGGAATGGGGCCGGTCAGGTCAGCGAGGCCAGTTCCGCCGGCATCTCGCCGCGCGGACGCAGGTGGTCTTCGACGAAGGCCGGCGTGATCTCTTCGAGCGTGGCGGGGTTCCAGCGCGGGTTGCGATCCTTGTCGACCAGCACGGCGCGGATGCCTTCGGCGAAATCCTTGTTCGCGCAGAAGCCCAGCGAGGCCCAGTACTCGAGGCGGAACACCTCGGCCAGCGACATGCGCGGCACGCGCTGCCAGAGCTCGAAGCTCAGCGCGATGGAGCTCGGCGCGCCCTTGGCGAAGGTCTTCGAAGCAGTCTGCAGCCAGGCGTCGTCGCTTTGCACCTCGCGCAGGCGCTTGGCGATGTCGAGCAGGTCGTCGCCGGCCATCAGCGCGTTGATGGTGTCGTAGTGCTCGCGCACCTTCGACGCGGGCATCTCGGCGCCCTCGCCCGCCTGGGCCAGGATGCGCGACAGCGTGGCGCGGTCGGCCTTGGCGTCGCCGCCGGCCCACTGCGTGGACGCGATGGCCTCGATCACCGCGCCCTTGCGCTCGTGCGGCACCAGCACGTCGGCCAGGCCGCAGAAGATGGTGTCGTGCGCGTTGATGTTGGCGGCCGTGAGCGCCAGGAACAGGCCCGTGCGGCCCGGCGTGCGGCGCAGGAACCAGCTGCCGCCCACGTCGGGGTACAGGCCGATGTTGATCTCGGGCATGGCGATGCGGCTTTGCAGCGTCATCACGCGGTGCGAGGCGCCCGCCAGCAGGCCCACGCCGCCGCCCATCACGATGCCGTGGCCCCAGCACAGGAAGGGCTTGGGGAAGGTGTGGATCAGGTGGTCGAGCTCGTACTCCTCGCGGAAGAAGTCTTCGGCGTAGGTGTTGCGCGCGGGGCCGCAGTCGAGCAGCGTCTGATACAGCTGGCGCAGGTCGCCGCCGGCGCAGAAGGCTTTTTCGCCCGCCGCGTCGAGCAGCACACCGACGATGCCGGCGTCGGCTGCCCACTCGCGCAGCTTGGGCGTGAGCAGGCGCACCATGTCCACGGACAGCGCGTTGAGCGAAGCCGGCGCATTGAGCGTGGCCACGGCAAAACGCTGGCCGCCGGCTGTCTTGATTTCGTTGAAGAGAACTACGTTGTCGGTCATTGTTTTCAGGTCCTGGGTGCGGCGGGGTCAGCGGATGTCGCTGTCGCCTTCCAGCAATTTTCGCGCAACGATGACGCGCATGATTTCGTTGGTGCCTTCGAGGATCTGGTGCACGCGCGTGTCGCGCACCAGGCGCTCGAGCGGGAACTCGCTCAGGTAGCCGTAGCCGCCGTGCAGTTGCAGCGCGTCGTTGCAGACGTTGAAGCCCGCATCGGTCGCGAAGCGCTTGGCCATGGCGCAATAGGTGCTCGCGTCCGCATGGCCCGCGTCGAGCTTGCTGGCGGCCAGCCGCACCATCTGCCGCGCGGCGACCAGCTCGGTCGCCATGTCGGCCAGCTTGAACTGCAGCGCCTGGAAGCTCGCGATCGGCTTGCCGAACTGCTGGCGCTCGTGCAGGTAGCGGCGCGCCGCGTCGAGCGCGCCCTGCGCCGCGCCCACCGAGCAGGTCGCGATGTTGATGCGCCCGCCGTCCAGGCCCTTCATGGCGATGCGAAAGCCCTCGCCTTCCTTGCCCAGCAGGTTCTGCGCCGGCACGCGCACGTTGTCGAAGTTGATGGTGCGTGTGGGCTGGCTGTTCCAGCCCATCTTGTGCTCCTTCTTGCCATAGCTCACGCCGGGCGCATCGGCCGGCACCGCGAAGGCCGAGATGCCGCTGGCGCCCGCGCCGCCCGTGCGCGCCATGAGCACCAGCACGTCGGTCGAGCCGGCGCCGGAGATGAAGGCCTTTCCGCCGTTGATGACGTACTCGGCGCCCTGCAGCTCGGCGCGCGTCTTCAGCGACCCCGCGTCGGAGCCCGCGCCCGGTTCGGTCAGGCAGTACGACGCCAGCTTGCGCCCGCTCGTGAGGTCTTCGCCCCACTGCTGCGCCACGGCGTCGGTGGCCCAGGTGCCGAGCATCCACGTCGCCATGTTGTGGATCGTGATGAAGGCGGTGGTCGACGGGTCGACCGCGGCCATTTCCTCGAACACCAGCGCCGAATCGAGCCGCGGCAGCCCAAGGCCGCCGATGCGCTCGGGCGCGTACAGGCCGCAAAAGCCCAGCTCGCCGGCCTTGGCGATGGCCTCGCGCGGAAAGACCGCCTCGGCGTCCCACTGCGCGGCGTGCGGTGCGAACTCGGCCTGCGCGAAATCGCGCGCGGTCTGTGCAAAGGCGTTCTGTTCTTCGGACAGTTCGAAATTCATGGTTGACGACCCTTCCAGAGGTCCAGTTCGGCGGTGCGTTTGCGGGTCGATTTTTCCAGGCACGCGTTGAACACCAGCGGCCAGATCGAGCCGCCTTCGTTCGCCTTCGCGGCCCGCTTGCACCCGGGGTCGCGGCCCTTGAGCCAGGTCCGCTGTTCGGTGCGCAGCGCGACGCGCATCTGCGGCGAGAGCGTCTTCATCACCTCGCCGTAGCGGATGTTGAGCTCGGCGTCGGCCGCGCGGAAATCGCGCAGCGCGCAGTCGTTCATCTGCTGCTGATTGCCGTTGGGATTGCAGTCGACCGGCTCGTCGGAGCCGGCCGCCTGCGCCCCGCCGGCCAGCAGGGCAAGCGCCGCCGTGGCGGCCCAGGCTGCGACGCGAAGCCCCTGCCTCACTTGAGGCTGATCGTCGTGTTGACGCCGTGCGAGACGGTGCTGTCGTCGAACCAGCGTGCCGTCACGGTCTTGGTCTGCGTGTAGAACATGATGACCTGCTTGCCGTACGGGCCCAGGTCGCCGAGCTTCGAAGCGCGCGAACCGGTGAACGAGAACATCGGGACCGGCACCGGGATCGGCACGTTGATGCCGACCTGGCCCACGTCGATGTCTTCCTGGAAGCGGCGCGCCGCGGCGCCCGACTGCGTGAAGATCGCCGTGCCGTTGCCGTTCGGGTTGCTGTTGATCAGGTCGATGGCCTCGTCGATGGTCTCGGCGTCGGCGATGCACAGCACGGGGCCGAACACTTCCTGTTCGTAGATCGTCATGCCGGGCTTCACGCCGGTGAAGATCGTCGGGCCGACGAAGTTGCCCTTCTCGTAGCCAGGCACGGTGGGCTTGCGGCCGTCGAGCACCAGCTTGGCGCCGTCGGCTTCGCCGCGCTCGATCAGGCTGTTCACGCGGTCGTAGGCGGCGCACGAGACCAGCGGGCCCACGTCCACGCCCTTTTCAGTGCCCGCGCCGATCTTCAGCGTCTTGGCCTTCTCGATGAGCTCGGGCACCCAGTTGCGCGCCTCGCCCACCAGCACCGCGACCGACACGGCCATGCAGCGCTGGCCCGCCGCGCCGAAGCTCGCGCCGGCCAGTGCGTTGAGCGTCTGCTCCTTGTTCGCGTCGGGCATCACGATGGCGTGGTTCTTCGCGCCCATCATGCATTGCGCGCGCTTGCCGGCCAGCGTGGCGCGGTTGTAGACGTGCGTGCCGACCTTGGTCGAGCCGACGAAGCTGATCGCCTTGATGTCCTTGTGGTCGCAGATGCCGTTGACGACCGCTTCACCGCCGTGCACCACGTTCAGCACGCCGGGCGGCACGCCGGCTTCGAGCGCCAGTTCGCACAGGCGCATCGTGACCATCGGGTCTTGTTCGGAGGGCTTGAGCACGAAGGTGTTGCCGGTGACGATGGCCATCGGGAACATCCACAGCGGGATCATGGCGGGGAAGTTGAACGGCGTGATGCCGGCGCACACGCCCAGCGGCTGCAGCAGCGTGTAGGTGTCGACGCCGTTGGCCACGTTGTTGGCCAGCTCGCCCAGTTGCAGGTTGCCGATGTTCGAGGCGTGCTCGACCACTTCGAGGCCGCGGAACACGTCGCCTTCGGCGTCCGGCAACGTCTTACCCTGCTCGGCCGTGAGGATCGCGGCCAGCTCGCCCATGTTCTCGCGGATGAGCTGCTGCAGCTTCAGGAAGATGCGGGCGCGCGCGCCGAGGGGGGTCTTGCGCCAGGTCTTGAAGGCTTCCTTGGCGGAGGCCACGGCGGCGTCGAGTTCAGCCTGGGTGGCGAAGGGCACGCGGGCCAGCACCTGTTGCGTGGCCGGGTTGACGACGTCGCGCCATTCGGTGGTCTTCGATTCGACGAACTTGCCGCCGATGAGCAGCTTGACGGTGGCGACCTGCGTCGAGGGGGTGGTGGTGGCGTCCATGGGGGTTTGTCTCCTGTGAATACGGGACCGGTTCGAACCGGTGCAGCCTGCATCCTAGCTTTGCAGATTTGCCATGACAATAGACAAATATGCGTCATCGCTTTGCAAAAATGCAAAGCACCGCACGCCACCCCACACGAGGCCGCACGCACATGGACTGGGACAACCTGCGCTACTTTCTCGAACTCGCCCGCTCGGGCACGCTGATGAGCGCGGCGCGCCGGCTGGAGGTCGACCACACCACCGTCGCGCGGCGCATCCAGGCGCTCGAAAAGGAGGTGGGCGCGCCCCTCTTTTCGCGCGAGGCCGGCGGCCACCGGCTCACCGAGGCGGGCCGTCGGCTACAGCCGCAGGTCGAGGCGATGGAGAGCGCCTTCCAGGCCGTGGAGAGCACCGCGCCGGCATCGCAGGAAGGCCTGTCCGGGCTGGTGCGCATCGGTGCCACCGAGGGCTTCGGCACCGTGGTGCTGGCGCCGCAGCTGGCGCTGTTCGCGGTGCAGCACCCGAAGCTCACCATCGACCTGCTCGCGATGCCGCGGCTGGTGCACCTGTCTCGGCGCGAGGCCGACATCGTCATCTCGCTCGAGCGGCCGGCGCGCGGGCCGGTGGTGGTCACCAAGCTCACCGACTACACGCTGCGCCTGTACGCATCCAAGCAGTACCTGGCCGCGCACAAGCCCATCAAGACGCGCGAAGACCTGCGCGGCCACACCTTCATCAGCTACGTGGACGACCTGCTGTTCAGCAAGGAGCTGCAGTACCTGGACGAACTGCACCGCCCCGACAGCTTTGCGCTGCGCAGCACCAGCGTGCTGGCGCAGCACCGGGCGGTGGCGGCGGGCGCGGGGATTGCGGTGCTGCCGGCGTTCATCGCGCAGGACGACCGCGCGCTCAAGCCGGTGCTGCCGGACGCGGCGAACTTCACGCGGACCTTCTGGATGTCGATGCCGGCGGAAACGAAGCACCTGGCGCGCATGCAGACGGTGTGGGAATTTCTGCGCGCGACGGCCACGGCCCAACAGCAGGTGCTGTTGCCCGACAGCGCGGCGAACGCCAGGTGACCGGCTCGCGCGCTCAGGAAAACAGGCGCTTCAGGAACCCAGGCTTGGCCGCCGGCGCCGGCGCCGCGGCCTTTTCGAGCAGCTCGATCAGCCCCTCCACGCGCGGCTTCTTCAGCCGGCGCGCGTAGTCGAGGTAGCTCTCTTCCTCGTCCATGCGATAGAACTGCGGCGGCATCGGCAGTTGGCCTGGCAGCGCCGCCAGCAGCACGCGCAGCGCGTCCAGCTGGTTCATGCGGATGGCGCTCATGATCGCGGTCTCGCCGAGCGAGGGAATGATCTCGTTGGGCTGCGCGAGCCCGCCGTCGAGCAGGGGCTGGATTGCCGCCGCATCGCCCTGGACCGCCGCGGCGCCCAAGGCTTCGAGCGCCGCCAGTTTCTCGGGCGAGAGGCTGGCCAGGTAGGCGTCGCTGCGCTTGTCGTCCTCGTCGCGCGCGTCGCCGCCCTGCATGACCATGAAGTCGGTCACGAGCGCCACGGGCTCGCCTGCGGCGTCGAGCGCCCAGAAGCTCGGGTAGCTGCCGTCGCCCCAGCCGGCGCTGAAGATCAGCACGTTGTTCGCGCTGCCCGCGCCCAGCGGGTAGTGGTCGGCGATGTCGGCCGAAGCGAGGTCTGCGCCGAGCACGTCGTCGTAGTAGCTCACGTACTCGGGGTTGGTGGCGGACTCGCGCGCCTCGCGCTCGGCCATGGCCTTGGCGCCGTCGGCGTCCATGAAGCAACCGACGCCGGCATCGACCGGGTAGCCGTAGAACTCGTCGCTGCCGAGTTCATCCTGCGATTGCCCTTCGAGCAGCGCCGCTTCCCACTGCAGATCGCTCGCCTGCAGGCTGCCGCGCTCACGCAGCCACAGCACGGCCAGCGCATGGCGGCCGCCGCCTTGCAGCACCTCGACGGGGAATGCACCGCGCCCGCTCACGCTGCGAACGAAGGGCTCGCGCTCGGGCTGCACTAGCGGGTCGCAGGCCACGATGCGGCCACTCGTGAGGTGCAGGGCCCCGCAAGGCTGGCGCTGCAGATGCCGTGCGCGCAGCGCCTCGTCGTCAAGAAAAATGCTCTGGAGGTTGTCGATGTCTAGGTAAGCCATGCGCCCAGTTTCTCATCCCCTGGCAGCGGCGGGCCACACCGGCGGATGGCTGCCCGGTGGCATCGAAGGCCGCGGCCAGGCGGCCGGCGTGCGCGACAGCTGCGCGCTGTGGCGCACCGCCGTCAGTTCGCCGAAGCCCGAGGCCGAGGTCTCGACATACGGCTCGACACCGGCCCGCGCGATCGACAGCCCGCCGTCCACGCGTCCCAGCCCGCGCAGCCACTGCCCCGTCTGCGCCAGCGACACCTGCACATGCCAGCTGCCGCCCTCCTGCTGCTGCCGCCACAGCGCCGCGGCGGCGCCCAGGGCGATCAGGTAACCGCTGGCTTCGTCGAGGATCTGCATCGGCATCGGGCGCGGCTTGCCGTCGCCCGCCGCTTCACCTTCCGCATGGTTGAAGCCCATGGCGGTCTGCACCAGCGAATCGAAGCCGCGCCGATCGGCCCACGGCCCCTGCGTGCCATAGGCCGTGAGCGACACGCAGACGATGCCCGGCCGCTCGCGCGCCAGCGCCTCGGGGCCGAAGCCCAGCGCCGCGACGCCGCCGGGACGGTAGCCCTGCACGAAGACATGCGCGTCGGCCACGAGGCCGTGCAGCACAGCGCGACCTTCATCCGTGCACAGGTCCACGTGCGTCGAGAGCTTGCCGCGGCTGGTGTCGGCGATGGATTCGATGTTCGGCAGGTTCGGCGAATTGACCAGCATCACGTCGGCGCCATAAGCCGCCAGCGCCCGGCCGCCGACCGGGCCCGCGAGGATGCGTGTGAGGTCGAGCACGCGCAGGCCTTCGAGCGGGCGCTGGTCATCGCGCAGCGGCGGCAGCGCGCGCGGCGGTGCATCGCCGATGCGCTCGATGGTGAAGAGCGGCTGCGCCGCGACCGCCTGCCCCTGCGGCGTCGCGTCCCATTCGTCGAAGCGGCGCAGTGCGGTCGCCACCAGGCCTTGCGCGGCGGCGGCCGATTCGAAATCGATCGCGCGCCAGCCGGCCATCGCGGCCTCGGCATCGGCGCGCGTGGCGCTGGCCGGGTCCAGTTTCATCAGGCGCAGCGCACCTTCGCGGTGGTGCTTGAAGTTGGCGTGGATGCGCACCCAGCCGTCGGCGCAGCGGTACACGCCCGAGAAGGTGTCCCACAGGTCGGGCACGCGGCCGTCGAGGCTGAACCAGCCCGTGCAGTCGAGCGCGGCGTGCAGCGTGTCGACCGCCACCTCTTGCCGCGCCACGCCGCGCCGGTGTCCCAGCTCGCAGGCCGCGAGCGCGGCGGCGGCGATGCTGGCCTGCGCCGCGAGGCCGACCGCGAAGGACGACGGCAGCACCGGGTCGGCGCCCGTGAGCCGCGCGAAGGCGAGCGCCTCGGCGGGCAGCCCCGCCAGTTGCCAGAGACCCGCCAGGACTTCTTCACTCGTTGCCATGCGTCAACCCTTCAGGGGAAAGAGGAAATGAAAAAGGCAGGGTCCGCTTGCGCGGCCCTGCCTGTGTTGTGTGTCGTTGCGTTCGCGACCTTGTGTCGATGGCTTACTGGATCAGCTTGGCACCGGTCTTGGCCTGCAGCGCGTCGAAGCTCACGCCCGGCGCGAGTTCGATCACCTTGAGGCCTTCAGGCACGACGTCCATCACGGCCAGGTCGGTGATGATGCGGTCGACCACGCCCACGCCGGTCAGCGGCAGCGAGCATTGCTCGAGGATCTTCAGGTCTTCGGTGCCGTCCTTCTTCTTGGCGACGTGTTCCATCAGCACGATCACGCGCTTCACGCCGGCCACGAGGTCCATGGCGCCGCCCATGCCCTTGACCATCTTGCCGGGGATCATCCAGTTGGCGAGGTCGCCCTTGGCGCTGACCTGCATGGCGCCCAGGATCGACAGGTTGATCTTGCCGCCGCGGATCATCGCGAAGCTGTCATGGCTGCCGAAGATGGCGCTGCCGGGCAGCGTGGTGACGGTCTGCTTGCCGGCGTTGATGAGGTCGGCGTCGACGTTGTCTTCGGTCGGGAACGGACCGATGCCGAGCATGCCGTTTTCGCTTTGCAGCCAGACTTCCTTGGTGCCGGTGTGGTTGGCCACCAGGGTCGGGATGCCGATGCCGAGGTTGACGTAGAAGCCGTCTTCGAGTTCTTGGGCGGCACGGGCCGCCATCTGGTCTTGGGTCCAGGGCATCTCAGGCTCCTTCTTTCTTGTTGACGGCCTTCACGGCCGATTCGCTGCCGGCGGCGGCGGCCTGGGCGATGGCGGTCTGGGCCTCAACCTTGGCGGCGGCGGCATCGACCGAGGCGCTCACGGTGCGCTTCTCGATGCGCTTCTCGGGCGTGGCGTTGAGCACCAGCCGGTGCACGTAGATGCCCGGCAGGTGGATGTCGTCGGGGGCCAGCTCGCCCACTTCGACGATCTTCTCGACCTCGACGATGCAGACCTTGCCGGCCATGGCGGCGGCAGGGTTGAAGTTGCGTGCCGTGAGGCGAAAGCGCAGGTTGCCGGCCTTGTCGGCCACGTCGGCCTTGACCAGCGCCACGTCGGGCACCAGCGAATGCTCCATGACGTAGGTCTCGCCGCCGAACTCGCGCAGCTCCTTGCCTTCGGCCACTTGCGTGCCCACGCCGGTCTTCGTGAAGAAGGCCGGAATGCCCGCGCCGCCGGCGCGCAGCTTCTCGGCCAGCGTGCCTTGAGGCGTGAATTCGAGGGCCAGTTCACCGGCCAGGTACTGGCGCTCGAACTCCTTGTTCTCGCCCACATACGACGCGATCATCTTCTTGATCTGGCGCGTCTCGAGCAGCTTGCCGAGGCCGAAACCGTCGACGCCCGCGTTGTTCGAGATGACGGTGAGGTTCTGCACGCCGGAATCCTTCAGCGCGTCGATCAGCGCTTCGGGAATGCCGCACAGGCCGAAGCCGCCGACCGCGAGCGTCTGCCCGTCGGCCACGACCCCCTTGAGTGCCGCGTCTGCGGAGGGATAAATCTTGTTCACTCGGGCTCCTTGATGGGTGGTGGAGAGTGGGTGGGAAAGGCTTCAACGATACTACCTACTCGTATACGTAGTATTTCGTAATGGTGACACCCGATGCCCGAGATCGATTACCGGCTGGCTTTTGAACATGCACCCGTCGGCATGGTGGTCTCGAGCAACCGCACCATCGTCGCCTGCAACCAGCGCGTGTGCGAAATTTTCGGCGCGGAGCCCTCCGCGCTGGTCGGGCATTCGTTCAGCATCCTGTACCCCAGCGTGGCGGAGTTCGAGCGCATCGGCAAGCGCATGGAGCCCTTTTTGAACGCCAGCGGCCACTATGCAGACAACCGCATGATGAAGCGCCTGGGCGGCCTGCACGGTGCGCTGGCCGGCGAGACCTTCTGGTGCCATGTCACGGGCCACGCGATGAACCGCGCGGCGCCACACGAGGCCGGCATCTGGACCTTCGAAGACCTGGGCTCGCGCCGCGCGGTGAAGGCCGAGCTCACGCCGCGTGAGCGGGAGGTGGCGGCGCAAGTCATGCGCGGGCTGACGTCGAAGGAGATCGGGAAGGCGCTGGGCATCAGCCATCGCACCGTTGAATTGCATCGGGCGCGGTTGATGCGCAAGTACGCGGCGGCGACGACTGCGGAGCTGGTGCAGAAGCTGATCGCGGGGTGATCTTTTTCAGGGCGCGTGCACAGGCCACCGGGTACTTCCCTCCGCGAATGTCCCCCGGGGCTTCGCCCCTCCTCCTTGATTTCGCTGCGGGAAGCACCCAGTGTCCTGCGCCCGCTCGGCGCTGTCGTCGTGCGAGGCGATCAGCCTGCGTCGCGCGACAGCACCATCTCCATGCGGACCAGGTCGCGCAGCGGGATGCCGTTCTGCTTCGTCGCCTTGCCCCAGCGGCGCACGAAGTAGTCGACGTCGACCCCGACGATCCGAAAGCCGAAGCGTTGGTAGAAGGCCAGCTCACGCAGGCTGCTGTTGCCTGTGCCGACTTCGAGCCGGTGCGCACCGCGCTGCTTGGCAAGCGCTTTCGCCTTCTTCAGCATCGCGGTGCCGATGCCCTGGCCCTTGTGGGCTTCGGCCACGGCGATGTTCATGATCTCCCAGGTGTCGACGCGCGTGGCCATGAGTACCATCTGGCCGACGACTTCGCCGGCCTGTTCGGCCAGCCATTGCTCGCCGCGCAGCAGGTACTTTTCGATCTCGGGGCGCGGGCCGTCCGCGTCGAACAGGAGCGGCCAAGGCACCGCATCCGCCGGGGTGGCCCTGCGCATCGTCAAGCCCTTCATGTGAGTGTTTCGTACTTTCCGTTGCATGACCTCATTCTGAGTTCTGGGCAGAAGTTCCCTGCCAAAGCCCCCGGATCGTTGCGAAAACGGAAACGCCGTGTCGACAAAAGCCATGCGCCATCGCCGGTTGAGAGGCCTATCGTGGAACCCACGCGAACACACCGTTCGCCCCACACAGGAGCAGACACCATGTCCACACCCCTTCATTCGGAAAAGAACCTCCTTCAGCAAACCAGGCTGTCCGTGGCCCAGGCCCGCGCGCTGGCCGGGCACCAGGTGCCCGTGGCGCTCGGCCTTGCGGCGGTGATCCTGTCGGTGCTGGGCGTCAAGCCCTGAACCTGGCGGGGGGCCTTCACTCCGGCTTGATGTCGGCGCCCTTGATCACCTTCGACCAGGCCGCGAGTTCCTGGTCGACAAACTTGCCCAGCGTCGCGGGGTCCATGTAGGTCGCGAAGGCGCCCTGCTCGTCCACCTTCTTGCGGAAGGCCTCGCTCTCGACGATCTTTTTGATCTCGGCGCTGAGCTTGTTCACCACCTCGGGCGGCGTCTTCGCCGGCGCGAACACCGCGAACCACGACTCGACCTCGTAGCCCGGCAACCCGGCCTCGGCCGAGGTCGGCACGTTCGGCATCGACGCGTGCCGCTTGCTGCCCGTGTACGCCAGCGCCTTGATGCGCCCGCCCGCGAAGTGGCCGATGACCGAGGGCGGCGTGGTGATGAAGATGTCGACATTGCCCGCCACCAGGTCGTTGATGGCCGGCCCCGAGCCCTTGTAGGGCACGTGCGTGGCCGGCTGCTTCGTCTGGCGCGACAGCAGCTCGCCCGCGATGTGCTGGATCGAGCCGTTGCCCGACGAGGCGTAGAACAGGCCGCCCTCCTTCTTCCTGCCGTACTCGATGAGTTCCTTCATCGAGGTCACGGGCAGCTTGCCGCTCACCGCGACCACGTGCGGCGCGCGCATCACCATCGCCACCGGCACGAAGTCTTTGGTCGGGCTCCAGCGCAGGTTCGGGTAGAGCGACGGGTTGCCGACGTGGTAGCCCGAGTACTGCAGCAGCAGCGTGTAGCCGTCGGGCGCGGCGCGGGCCACGAACTCGGTGCCGATGTTGCCGCTGGCGCCGGGTTTGTTGTCGACCACGACCGGCTGGCCCAGCGCGCGCTGCAGCGGGTCGGCGACCAGCCGCGCCATGATGTCGGTGGAGCCCGCGGGTGCCGTGGGCACCACGAAGGTCAGGGGTTTGGAAGGCCAGGTGTCGGCGTGCGAGGCGGCAGCGGCCAGCGCGAGGCCGACCGCGAGCAGGCGGTGAGCGGGTTTCATGGGTTTGTCTCCGGTGGTTTTTGTGGACTGTCTTCAGGCTGTGCGCGTCAGGGCGCCAGCTCCGAAATCTCGATGAGATTCAGGTCGGGGTCGCGCACGTAGACCGAGCGGATGCGCGACGTGGCGCCCGTGCGCATCACGGGCCCTTCGAGGATCGGCACGCCCTGCGCTTGCAGCCGCGCGATGACCTCTTCGAGCGGCACGCTGGCGATGAAGCACAGGTCGAGCGAACCGGGCGTGGGCAGCTCGGCCTTGGGCTCGAACTCGTGGCCCTTCACGTGCAAGTTGATCTTCTGGTTGCCGAAGCGGAAGGCCTTGCGGCCGGCGCCGAAGGTTTCCAGCGTCATGCCCATCGTCTCCATGTAGAAGCGCACGCAGGCCTCTTCGTTCGCGGTCGTGAGCACCAAGTGATCCAGGTGGTCGATCATGCGTTCTCCTTCTTGATGGGGCGCGCCTTTGCGCGCTCGACGATGGCGTTGAAATCGGCCGGCGGCGCATGACGCGCCAGCCGGTGGCCGGCATGCGAGACCTGGCCAGGCAGTTCGTGCTGCACGAGCGATTCGAGTTCAGCCGCAGCGCCGATCAACCCATCGAGGTCCATGCCGGTGTCGTAGCCCATGCACTGCAACATGTGGACCACGTCCTCGGTCGCGACGTTGCCGGTCGCGCCCGGCGCATAGGGGCAGCCGCCGATGCCGCCGAGCGACATGTCGAGCCGGCGGATGCCCGCCTCGACCGCCGCGATCGTGTTCGCCAGGCCCATGCCGCGCGTGTTGTGGAAATGCGCCGTCCATTCCAATGCCGGGTGCCGCGCGCGCACGGCCTCGCACACGGTTTGCACCTGCGTGGGGTAGGCCATGCCGGTGGTGTCGCAGAGCGTGAGGCCCTGCACGCCCAGCGCTGCAAAGCGGTCGGTCCAGCCGAGCACCGTGGCCAGCGGCACCTCGCCTTCCATCGGGCAGCCGAACACGCAGGAGAGCGACACGTTCACCGGCACCTTCGCCTGCTTCGCCAGCGCGATCACCTCAGCCAGCTGGGCGAACGACTGCTCGCGCGTCATCCGCAGGTTGCTGAGGTTGTGCGTCTCGCTGACCGACATGACGACGTTGAATTCGTCGATGCGGCTTTCGAGCGCGCGCTCGGCGCCGCGCACGTTGGGCACGAGCGCGGTGTAGACCACGCCCGGCCAGCGCGCGATGCGCTGCATCACTTCTTCGCCGTCGCGCAGCGCGGGAATGGCCTGGGCCGAAGTGAACGAGGTGACCTCGATCTTGGCGTAGCCGAGCGTGCCGAGCCGGTCGATCAACGCGATCTTGTCGTCCGTGGGGATGAAGCGGCTTTCCATCTGGAAGCCGTCGCGCGTGGCGACCTCGTTGATGAACAGCCGCGTGCCGTTGCCGGTTTTCATAGGGCCTCGCTTTCCGCGCTGCGCACCGGCCAGCCCGCGCCCTGCAGGTCCGCCGTGTGTTCACCCAGGCGCGGCGCCGCGTGCGCGATGCGCCCCGGCGTGGCGCTGAGCTTGGGCACCACGCCCGGCACCTTGAGCAGCGCGCCGTCGGAGCCACGCGTTTGCACGATCATTTCGCGTGCCAGGTACTGCGGATCGGTCGCGATGTCGGCCACCGTGTAGATGCGACCGACCGGCACGCCCGCCGCGTCGAGCACGGCCAGCACCTCGTCGCGGCTGCGCTGCAGGGTCCAGGCTTCGATGGCCGCATCGATCTCTTCCACGCGCAGCACGCGGCCGTCGTTGTGCACGAGGCCGGGGTCGTTCTCCAGGTCCGCGCGGTCGATGGCGCGCATCAGCCGGCAGAAGATGCTGTCGCCGTTGCCCGCCACCAGCACGTAGTGGCCGTCACTGCAGCGGTAGGCGTTGGTCGGCGCGATCCCCGGCAAGGCGCTGCCGGCCCGTTCGCGCACGGCACCGAAGGCGTCGTACTCGGGCAGCAGGCTTTCCATCACGTTAAAGACCGACTCGTACAACGCCACGTCGATGAACTGGCCCTCGCCGCCGTGGGCCGTGCGGTGGTGCAGCGCCGTGAGCACGCCGATCACGCCATGCAGCGCGGCCAGCGTGTCGCCCAGCGAAACGCCCACGCGCACCGGCACCCGGCCGGGCTCGCCGCTGAGGTAGCGCAGCCCGCCCATCGATTCGCCGAGCACGCCGAAGCCCGGCTTGTCGCGGTAGGGGCCGGTCTGCCCGTAGCCCGAGATGCGCAGCATGATGAGCCGTGGGTTCAGCGCATGCAGCTGCTCCCAGCCCAGGCCCCAGCCTTCGAGCGTGCCGGGCTTGAAGTTCTCGATCAGCACGTCCGCTTCGCGCGCCAGTGCGCGCACGGCCTCCTGCCCTTCGGCGCTGCGCAGATCGAGGCACACCGAGCGCTTGTTGCGCGACTGCACCTCCCACCACACCGAGGTGCCATCGCGCAGCAGCCGCCACTTGCGCAGCGGATCGCCGACGCCGGCGGGCTCGACCTTGATCACGTCGGCGCCGAACTCGGCGAGCGTCTTGCCGGCGAACGGGCCGGCGATGAGCTGGCCGAGCTCCAGCACCTTCAGGCCTTCGAGTGCGTTCATCTTTCTCTGTCTCCAGGTGGGTTGCCCCGACTCTAGGAACAGATGGCGATGAACGGAATTGCTCGGATGGCAGCAGGCCTTCGCGAAACGCGAAGCCCCCTGCGGTGCGCCCTACTTTTTCTTCAGCGTGGACGCAGGCCTGGCAACCACCGGCGGCTCGGCCGGCGTCTTCACCCAGCCGCGCAGCATCACGCCCAGGCAGATGCCGGCCGCGAAGATGAGCCAGTACACCCACGAAGGCAGGTTCTCCACACCGCTGTGCAGGTTCATGCCGAAGGCCGCGCCGACGGCCATGAGCGGAAAGGTCAGTGCGGCGATGGTGTTGAGCTTGTGCTGCGCACGGCTCATCTCGAGGGCCGAATGCGCCTGCGCCTCGGCGGCGCGTGCGAGCCGGTAGTCGAGCGACATGCGCGTGTCGGCCAGCAGCAGCTCGAAGCCGCGTGCGATCTCCACCGCGAGGTCGCGCTGGTCGATGAGCATCAGGTCGCCCTTCACCGCATCGCGCGCGGCCTGCAGGGTGTCCTGCATGTTCCGCGCGGCGCGGGTGAGCGGGATCAGCGGGCCGAGGATCTGGAACAGGTCTTCCGAGGTCTCGGCGGCCTGGTGGCGGATCTCGAAGGTGCTGAACGCGGCGCGGTAGCTTTCGAGCAGCTTGGCGAGCGCGCGCTCGCCGGGGTTGTTGCCCTTGTGCAGCCATGCGCCGTCGGGCTTGCGCAGGAACACGATGGGCTTGCGCTCGGCGCCGGTGCCCGAGGGCGGCTCGTGCAGGATCACCATCAGGTGCTCCTGCTCGTGGATGATGCGCTGCGCGCCGTAGGTGCTGCCGCCCAGCCGCTGCTGCATGGCAGCGGGCAGTTCCCAGTCGTAGTCGATTCGTCTTGGCATCAGGGGGCCTGCAGTTCTTTCCACAAGGTGTCGAATTCGTCCGCGAAGCGGCGCACCAGCGGCGGGTCGTTGCTCAGCACCAGGTTCTCCTCGTTGTACTCGCAGGCGCTGCGGGTCCAGTTGTAGCTGCCGTTGAGCAGCCGCGCGCCGTCGAAGATCGCGAACTTGTGGTGCATGTGGGCCTCGGTGCGGTCCACCGCCACCGGAATGCCGGCCGCGCGCAGCTGGCCGACGTCGCTGCCGCGGTCGTACTCCTTGTCGTTGTCGGTGATGAAGCGCACCGTCACGCCGCGCCGGTGCGCCGCCAGCACCTCGGCGGTGATGCGGTCGTCCGAGAGCGTGAACACGCACAGGTCGACCGCGCGCTTCGCCGTTCGCAGCTGCTGGTTGATCGCCTGCAGGCAGGCCGTGCCCGGGCTGAAGTGGGCCTGCGAGCGCACCGTGACGCTGTCGGGTGAACGGCCGGTGTCGATCGCGCGCACCACGCCTTCGAGCCACTTGAGCAGCGACAGCTGCTCGGGGTCGGCGGTGCGCGAGCGTACGAGGTCGAAGGCGCGGTTGCGCAGCTGGCGCAGGCCGTCTTCGGGCGGCGAGGCCTCGCGCAGGGTGTGGACCAGCACACGGCGCTCGTCGTCGCTCAGGCGCGTGTCGGCCAGGGTGGCGTCGAGTTGGGCCAGCAGTTCGGGCAGTGCGGACATCAGTGATCCTTGTCGGCTTTGGGCGGAGATGGTGGCGGTGGCACGCGCTTGGGCGCGGCCCGCGTGGCCTGCACCTCGGCGGCGAGGCGCTCCATGTCCTGCTTGATCGAACGGTCGAGTTCCAGCCGGCGTTCGGTGGCGGTCACCAGCGGCAGGATCAGCTCGCGGTAGGTCACGGCGATCTGCAGCATGGCGTCGGCCAGGCGCTGGCTTTCGTTCGGCCCCTCTGCGACGGGCTTGGGCTCGGGCTTGAGTGCATCGACCGCACGCGCCACGTCGAGCATGCTGCTCGCGATGCGCTGGCTGCCGTCCACGTCGGCGCCGCCGAGCTTTCGCTGGCGCACGAACTCGTCGCAGATGGCGGTCCAGCGGGCGCTCTCCTCCGGCGTCGGGCTGCCGAGCAGCTGGGCCAGGCGCAGCAGGTTTTCTTCCGCGCCGGTGGTCAGCGTCTGGGCCTCGCCGCGGTAGTGGTCGCGCAGCAGTGCGTCGAGCTCGTCGTCGCGCATCAGCGGCGTGATCTTGCCCGCGAGCTTGGTCATGTTGCGGTAGCTGCCCTGCAGCTTGAACGGCGGCGCGATGCGGTAGCTCTCCTGCTGCGCAGCCGAGGCGATGTAGGCCAGGTTGACCTTCAGCAGCAGGTCTCGCGCGCGGAACAGGCGCTGCAGCAGCGCCTTGATCTCTTCCAGCTCGACCGAACTGTAGGCGTGCGAGAGCGCGCTGCTCGGCACGTCGTGGCCCTGCGCCATCTTCACCAGCAGCTGCACGTCCTTCGGGTCGCGCGAGGCCAGCGGCATCAGCGTGGGGTTGGAGGTCAGGCTGTTCTCGATGTACGAGAGCGCGAACGCCGCCTCGCGGCCCGAGAGCACGTCGCCCAGGTTGTAGATGTCGGCGCGGTTGGCCAGCATGTCCGGGATCTTGAACACGTCGCCCGACTCGGTGTAGGGGTTGCCCGCCATAACGATCGCGAAGCGCTTGCCGCGCATGTCGTAGCTGCGCGGCTCGCCGTTCCACACGCCCTCGATGCGGCGCGTGCCGTCGGCCAGCGCGATGAACTTCTGCAAAAACTCGGGGCTGGTGTGCTGGATGTCGTCCAGGTACAGCATCACGTTGCTGCCCATGGCCAGGCCGAGGTTGAGCTTTTCCAGCTCCTGCCGCGCCGCGCTGTTGGGCGCGTTCGCCGGGTCGATGGCCGTCACGCCATGGCCCAGCGCCGGGCAGTTGATGCGCACGAAGATCAGGCCGAGGCGGTCCGCCACGTACTCCATGAGCGTCGTCTTGCCGTAGCCGGGCGGCGAGATCAGCAGCAGCAGGCCCATGCGGTCGGTGCGGCTGCCCTCGCCCGCCGAGCCGATCTGCTTGGCGAGGTTGTCGCCGATGATGGGCAGGTACAGCTCGTCGATCAGCTGGTTGCGCACGAAGGTCGAGAGCGGCTTGGCCTGGAACTGGCTCAGCTTGAGCCGCGCCTTCTCGCGCTCGAGCAGCTCGTGGCGCAAGCTGTGCAGCGCCTCGTAGCCCGGCACCGCGTGCAAGGTGTGGAACAGGAAGCGGCGCCAGAAGTCGTTGAGGTTCAGCGTCAGGCGCCCTTCGGCGACGCGCGGGTGCTCGCCGCGCAGTCCCTCGACGGTGCGGTCGAGCGCCGCGTTGACGCGGGTGCGCTGCAACGGCATGGCCAGCACGCTGGCCGCGTCGTCGGTCCAGTCGACCGATTGCGGCGCCTGGTGCGTCGCGTAAGCGCGCACCCAGTCGCGCGCCAGGCGCCAGCGCTCGGCGGGCGGTGCGGCGTCGAGGTCGTGCTGCCACGCGTCGCGCCGGCCGCCGCGCTCCAGCTCGCGCAGCAACGCCGCCGCGAGGTCCTCGCCCGCGCCCGAGACGGTCCAGGTCTCGCCGCCATGCGGACCGGCGAGTTCGCGCACGAGGTACGCGGCGGCCTGGTCGCACAGGGTGGTCACGCGGCCGTCGCGTGCATCGCGTTCCTCATCGTTTTCAGCGTCGGCCGGCGGCAGCAGGTCGGGCACCACGTCGCGGGCGAAGTGGTTCAGTGCACGCGCGATGTCGGCTTCGAGCTGCTCCAACGCATCGCGCCGGCCGAACAGCGCCAGCATCTGCATCGCGGCACGCGCGCGGCGCAGCATCGATTCGCGGTGCGCGATCAGGTGGCCGTGCTGCCAGTAGAGCAAGGCCAGCGCGCGTTCGGTCGGGCCCCAGGCGAGCAGGCCCGCCTGGTCCTGCATGCCGACGAGCGCGCCCAGCAGGCGCATCGCGTCGTCGTCGTGGATGCCCTTCTGGTAGCCCTCCTGGTAGCGGGCCGCGGCAAAGCGGCGAACCATGTCGAGCAGTTGCGGATGCAGCGGGTCTTCGGCCAGCAGCGTGAGCACCTCGGCCCAGGTGCGCTCGGCCTTGCCGGCGAGCAGCGCCTCCAGCAGCCGGCCGGCGAGGTATTCGGCGCGCGACAGCTCGGGCGTCTCGGACACCAGCGACTGGTTCCAGTAGCGCTGCAGCGGCAGCAGCCGCGGCTCATCGACCGGGCTCTGGTAGTCGGTGCCCGTCACCTGGTAGGCCATGCCTTCGTCGCGAGCGACCAGTGTCAGGTCGACCGGCTGGCGGTGCACGGTGAAGGCGTGGCGGCCCAGGCGCAGCGTGTCGCCGCCCTCGCTCACCAGCTCGCGCTTGTCGCGGATGGAACGCAGGGCCTGGTCGCGCGCGGTCTTCAGGCGCGTGTCGAGCTCGTCGGCCGGCACCGCGGCGCCCAGCGTGCGCAGGTCGGCGATCAGCGTGTGCAGCTTGCCGATCATCGGGTCGGCCGCGAAGTAGCTGTGCACCTGCGTCAGGTCGCCGAACTGCGCGATGCGGCGCGGAATGCCGTCGAGGATGCGCCCCGCCGCGTCGACCACGCCCTGCGCGCGGCGCTGGCGGGCGTCGACCAGGCTCTGGCGGCGCGCGGACAGCGCCTCGTACACGGTCTCGCGCTTCTCGGCGATGTCGGCCAGGAAGTCTTCCTGCTCGGCGAAGCGGCCTTCGATTTCTTCGAGCTGGGCCAGCAGGCGCGTGAGCGCGTCGTCGCACTTCTCGGGCGTGTCGGCGAACTCCAGCGCGTTCTCGACCGCCTGGCTGAAGAGCTTGAACTGCGCGCCGAATTCGGCACGCGCCTCGGTCGCGCCCAGCGACTTGCGCCGCGCACGCGCATCGGCGCGCATGCGGTTGATGTCGGCATAGATCAGCGAGATGCGGTCCAGGATCGACGTGCGGATCACCGCATCGCCGCCCGGCAGGCTGCCCAGCTGCTCGGTCAGCAGGTCGAGGCCGGCCGCCTGCTCGTCGAGCGTGGCCAGCATCTGGCCGAGCGCCGGCGAGGTGGCGAGGTTGGGGAGTTCGAGCGCGAGCTTGTCCAGCGCCTGGCGCTGGCCGTGGAAGGCCGTGTCGGCCGCCAGGAACTGCATCGCGCGCTCGCCGATGCGCTGCTGCTCGACCTCGAGCGCGGCGTCCATCGCGGCGATGCGCGGCAGGTCGGCGTAGCGCAGCTCCTTGAGCATCTGCAGCGCGCCGCGCCGTTCGCGCAGCCGGCCCAGCGCCTTCACGAAATCGTCGGGCGCGCGCCAGAGTGTGCTGGCAATGTCGACCAGCAGCGCGTGCTGCTCGTCTTCCGCGCGGGCCAGCGCGCGCGCGGTTTCCCGGCGGATGGTGTCGACTTTTTCGAACTCGGCCAGCGTGCTGCGCGCCACCTCGGCGATGCTGCGCAGCTCGCCCATGAGGCCTGTGGCCTCGGGCGCGTCGAGCCAGAAATAGGCGTCGCTCACGCGGGTGCACTGGCGGATCAGGTCTTCGTAGGCGGCGCGCGTAGGCGCCTGCTCGCGCACCGCGCGGGCGATGCCCATGAGGTCGCTCACGCCGCGCACCAGCTCGGCGTTGCCGATCTTGCCGAAGAAGCCGGTGGCGGGCGGCTGTGCACTCACGTGCTCTTCGCTGGCAAACGGCGTCTGCCACAGCTGCATCGGGTGCACGCGCGTGGGCTCGACGTCGTCGCCATTGAACACCAGCATGCGGCCGTCGGCAAAGCGCGCGTAGCCGTTGGCGATGATCGGCGTGGCGAGCTTCTTGTCGATCAGGTTGTAGTTGAACAGCGCATAGCGCCCCGGCTTCGGGTCGTAGAACACATAGGCCACGTCCTCGCCGTTGGGCGAGCGCAGCATGCGCTTGAAGCGCAGGTTTTCCACCACCTCGGCCGGCAGGTCGAAGCGCTTGTACTCGCCCGACTGCAGGTAGTAGCCGCCCGGAAAGATGATGCCGTGGTCTTCGGGAAGCTGCACGCAGGAGCCGCCGATGGCGTCGATGCGCTCGACCTGCTGCGTGCGGATGTTGAACACCAGGTAGCGCGTGACCTGCTCGCGGTAGGGCTTCACGCGCAGCAATATCAGCATGCCCAGCTTGGCCCAGGCGATCTCGGCGTCGGTGAGCGACTGGCTCTTGTCTTCCACCGGCTCGCTGTAGATGCCCAGCCCGGTCTCGGTGTTGTTCTCGATCTTGACCGTGAGGTCGCCGCCCAGCGTCTCGACGAACACCGTGTCGAGCACGTTCACGTGCGGATGCTTGCCGCCCACGTGGTCTTCGCGCGTGGCCACGGTCCACTCGAAATCGTGGCTCGCGGGCAAGGCGATGTCGCGCTCGCCGCGGTTGTCGATGTAATTGATGTTGCCGTTGCGCTCGATGGCCCAGCGGAACACGCGCACGTCGTGCAGCTGCTGGCCGATCTGGAACGAGGCCAGCAGCTTGTCCTGCGTCACGCGCAGCTGCAGCAGCGTGGCCTGCTTGTAGTAGGCGTAGAGCTCGCGGAAGTCGGAGGCGAAGCGCGCGTCTTCCAGGAAGGTGCCGGCCAGCGGCACGGGCTGCAGCTCGTCGTTCTCGGTGGCGGCTTCGCCCGGCGATGCGAGCCGGTACAGGCCGAACACGTCGCCCACGGCCGTTTCCTTGCGCAGGCCGATGAAGACGTTGTAGCCGAACAGCAGCAGGTCGCCGATGCGCACGATGTCGCGCGCCACCGCGTTGTTCTCGGTGCGCGCGCGGGTGCGCAAAATCAGCGCCTGGTCGGAGCGGCCGAACTCGGCCAGCCGCTGCTCGTTGAGCGCCTGCGTCTTCTTGAGCAGGCCCTCGCCCTGGGTTTCGAGCCGCTTCTTCAGCAGGTCGTAGCTGCCGCTGCCGGAGACCAGCGCTTCGGTGGGGTCGATGGGGGCCTGGGCGCCGGGCGGCGCTGCGGTGTCGTCGGTGGGTTGCATGGATCGGCGCGGTCAGTCCGCGCGCAGCAGTGCGAGCAATTCGTCGCGGTGAGGCTGGGTGTCGAGCCAGGCGCGGATGCGGTCCAGCTCGTCGATGCAGTCGTCGCCGTAGCGGCGGCGCAGCGCGGCCAGGCGCGCCTCGCGCACCTCCTCGGTCTGCAGCCGGCGCTGCCAGCCGTCGGACAGCAGCTCGTCGAGCCGGCCGGCCAGGCCGCGGCTCACGAGGGCGCGCCATTCGCCCTGGTCGAACCAGAGGTTCTGGCAGGCCACGCAGCGGTCGATGCGGAAGTCGGGCCCGGCGCTCACGCGCAGGCGCTGCATCAACCGCTCGCATTCCGGGCAGTGGCGCACGGCGGCGATGTCGAACACCTCGATCACCTCGTCGTCGACCTCATGCGGCACGCGCTTCGGGTCGGCGGCCTTCCAGCTGCGCCAGTCGTCCATGTCCATCACCATGCCGTGGCAGTCGCCGCACTGCACGCCGAGCAGGGCTTCGGCGAGCGCGACGGGCTGCATCGCGGCATGGGTGGCGCAACTGCACCTCAGGTTCGGGTTCATCGCGCGCCCCCGGCTCAGTTGCGGAAGGAGGAGATCAGGTTCTGCAGCGCCGACTTCTGGCTCTCGGTGCCATCGTTGGCGATCTTGCTCATCAGCGAGGCGACGCTGAGGTTCTGGATCTCGCCCGACGAGTTGCCCAGCGCGCCGACGATGTCGCGCAGGTCCTTCACCACGTCGCGCTCGCCCGAGAGCTGTTCCTTGAAGGCGACCTGCACCGCCTGGCTCTTGGAGATGACGCCGTCAATGCCCTTGCCCACCGAGAGCGAGCGCACGAAGCTGTCGAAGTAGTCGCCCGAGCCGCCCACGATGTCGATCTTGGCGTTGGCGAGCGCGGTGCCCAGCACGTCGGCCTGTTCCTTGGCGATGGACGTCTGCGCGTCGATGCCCTTCATGGTTTCGATGTGCGACTTTTCCAGGCGCATGCGGAACTCTTCGTGGTCGCGGGTTTCGGGGCTCATGGACTTCATGGCCTCGAACTTCTCGTGCAGGCCCTTGGCCTCGGCGTTGAAGCGCGCTTCGATGACCTGCGCATCGGCCTGGCCCGACTTGAGCGTGGCCTCGGCGTCGGCCGTGCGCACGTTGACTTCGGCGAGGCCCAGCTTTTCCTTGCCCGAGGCCTCGGCCTCGAACTTGGCCCGCATGCCGGCCGCTTCGGCCTGCGAACGGGCTTCGATGACCTGCGCATCGGCTTGACCGGCCTTGAGGATCGCGTCGGCATCGGCCTGGCGCACATGCACGTCGGCCAGCCCCAGCTTTTCCTTGCCCGAAGCCTCGGCTTCGAAGCTTGCCAGCTTGGCCTGGGCCGTGGCGATTTCGACCTTGGCGGCGGCCAGGCCCGGTGCGGCGGAAATGGCTTCCACGCCCTCGGCTTCGCGCTTCTTCGATTCGGCGTCACGCTCGGCCACCTTGAGCTTGGCGTCAGCCAGCGTGAGTTCTTCGGCGGCCTTGTGGCGGGCGCGCTTTTCTTGCGTTTCGGCGGCCTTCACGTCGAGCACCATCTTCTCTTCGGCCTGGCCCTCGGCCATGATCACGACCGACTTCTTGGTGCGCTCGGCCTCGGCGACCACGCGCAGTTCCTTGATGGCTTCTTCCTGCTCGGCCACGGTGCGCTCGACCACGATGCGCTCGCGGATCACATCGGCAATGGCCTTCTTCTGCACTTCGACGGCCTTGTCCTTCTCGATGCGCTGCAGGGTCACTTCCTTCTCGCGATCGACAATTTCGAGATCGCGGGCACGCGTGACCTTTTCTTCCTCAATGGCCACCGCGCGCTTGCGGTTGTTCTCGGCCACTTCCTTTTCGCGCTGCACGTTCTCCTGCTGCACCGAGACCGACTGCTCGGCCATCAGGCGCGCGGTTTCGGACTTGGTGCGCTCTTCGGACTGGATCTTGGAGGTTTCGGCTTCCTCGCGGGCACGCACGCTGGCAATTTCGCGTTGCTGGCGCGCGGTGGCATCGGCCTGCTGGCGTTCGAGTTCGAGCAGTGCTTCTTGCGTTTCGACGTTCTTCTTCTTGATCTGCATTTCCTCGTTGCGGCGCAACTCGTTGGTGCGCACGTGCTCGACCGCCGTCAGCTCGGTGATCTTCTTGATGCCCTGCGCATCGAGGATGTTGTTGGCGTCCAGCTCCGACAGCGGGGTCTGCTCGAGGTAGTCGATGGCGGCGTCTTCAAGCACGTAGCCCGAGAGGTCGTTGCCGATCTGGCTGATGATCTCGTCGCGGAAGCCGTCGCGCGCCTGGTACAGGTCGACGAAGTCCATCGACTTGCCCACGGTCTTGAGCGCTTCGGAGAACTTGGCGGAGAACAACTCTTCGAGCGTCTCGTGGTTGGAGGCCCGCGCACAGCCGATGCCCTGCGCCACCTTCAGCACGTCGTCGGCGGTCTTGTTGACGCGCACGAAGAACTTCACCTTGATGTCGGCGCGGATGTTGTCGCGGCAGATGAGGCCTTCGTTGCCCGAGCGGTCGATCTCTATGGTCTTGACCGAGATGTCCATCAGCTCGGCCTTGTGGATGATCGGGTAGACCATGCGGCCGGTGAAGGTCACCTCGGGCTCGGCGCGCAGCGTGTTCACGATGAGGGCGTGGCCCTGTTCGATCTTGCGATAGAACTTGGCGAACATCGCGAACAGGCCGAGGATGACGACGGCCAGTATGACCACGGCGAAGATGATGGGCTCCATTTTTTCTCCAGATGCTTTAAGAGCGAGCGAACGAACTTGGGTGAGGGATGCGCGCGGTCAGAAGGTGTGAATGAATCCGGCGTGGCCGATGAACGGACATGGCGGGTTCGTTCACGCCTTCTCAGACGATGTCTTCGTGCGCCGCGATGAGGTAGCGCGCGGCCACCTCGTCGTATTCGAGGATGAGCGCGTGCGAGCCACGCTTGAGGGCGTTGGGCGTGGGCGCCCAGACGCGGATGTTGAGGCTGGCGCCACGGCGCGCCACTTCGGCGCGGCCGTCCTTCTCGTTCACCACGCCGGTGACGACGCGGCAGACCTGGCCCACCAACGCCGCATTGCTCACGGCCGTGTGGCTCACGAAGAGGCTCTTGAGCGGGCGGATGGCCACCGCCGTCACCGGAATGGCGAGGGCCGCGCTGACCACCAGCAGCACCGTGCCGGCCACCAGCTTGAGCACCATCGTCGGCACCAGTGGCAGCAGCCACTCGCCGCCCAGGCACGAGAGCGTCCAGGCCACCAGCACCAGCAGGCTCACGGCCACCGAGAACGGCACGCCGTTCAGGCCGAAGGCGACCACGTAGCTCGCGATCTGGCCCATGTCGCTGGTGTCGCCGTCGGCATGCGTCTGCAGGTCGACGTCGATCCCGCTGCTCTCGAAGTCGACCATGCCGACCACCGCGAGCACCCAATAGATCACCACGACGCCGAGCAGCACCGTGTAGATCGCGGTGGGGTACCCCGTCACCGCTCCCATGAAATCGCCCATTGATCCTCCCGCGTGCGGGTTGGTTGTTGTTCTCTTTTCTTCTTACCTGCCGCCCGGCTTCTTCGTGCCGGTGTTCTTCTTGTTCGCCTTGCCTGCAAAGGCAATCAGTTCGCGCGTGGCCCTCTCCTTGATGGCCAGGCGGTCGTCAGGTGACAGACCATAACGCGCCGCCAAAAATTCGTAGTCGGCCGTGCTCAGCGACACGGTGAGACGCGGCCGCTTCGGCTTCGAGGTGGTCGCCAGGCCCAGCACCTGCCGGATCTGGTCGGGCGTGGACACATGCTGCTCGAAGGCCGCGGTGCGCACGGCCTCGAGCACGGCCTCCTCCACGTCGAAGGCCACCTGGACCGCGCGGATCGCCTCGTCCGAGCCCTGCCAGCGTACCGGCTTGACCCGCACCATCGTCACTCCTGAACCGGCTTGGACGGTTCGGACGGCTTGGCCTGCCGGGCGCGGATGCGCTCCATCACCTTGCCGGTGCGGTCGGCATCGTTGCCGATGCCCGCCGCGGCCAGCTTCTTCTCGAGCGCGCTGTGGCCGAACTCGTCCTCGAGCTGCTGGCCCGCCGTCATGCGGTCGGACAGGTCTTCGTGGCGCGAGCGGATGCGTTCCAGCGACTCGCGCGCGCTGGCCAGGCGCGAGCCGCCGCTGCCGATGTTCTCGGAGATCGACTGCGTGGCGCGGTAGACGCTTTCGGTGGTCTTGGCGATGCCGATCTCGCGCTCGTGCTCGCGGATGCGCGCCTCGGCCGACTTGATCAGGTCCTTGAGCCGGGACACCTGCAGCGCGTAGGAAGCATGGGCCTTGGCCTGCTCCTCGAGCTCCTGCTCGAGCGTGCCGACCTTGGCCGCCACGTCGAGCGCCAGGCCTTCCTGGGTCTTGTTGAGCGCTTCGAGCGCCAGGCCTTCGTAGCGCGCGACCTCGCCCTTCAGGCGTTCGATTTCGCGGGCCGACTGCATCTCCTTGGCCATGACGCCCGTGAGGTCGCCCCTGGCCTTCTCGATGCTGTGCTTGGCGTCGATGATTTCCTGCTCGTAGATGCGCGTGGCGTTGCTGTCGATCACGCTCTCGCCGATTTCGCGGGCGCTGCCGCGCAGCAAGGTGACCAGCTTCTTGATGACTGTCATGATGATCTCCGCTTAATTCAGGAATTCGGACAAGGCGTCGAGCGCATCGAGCGCGTTGTCGCTGAGCACGGCCACTTCGCGTGCGATGTCTTCCACACTCGCGTTGCGCCCCAGCGCCCCCGTGAGCACGTAGCGCCCGCCGACGCGCCCGAAGGACGACAGCGGCACCGACGGGTTGAGGTCGAGCAGCGATTCGAGCAGCTCGGTGCGCCGCGCGGGCTTCACGTCTTCCTCGGTCCAGAGGTAGCAGATGCAGATGATCTGCATGTCGGAGCTGGTGACGAAGATCGGCAGCTCGTCACGCCCTTCGATGCTCACCTGGACCACCGGCGTGCTGCCCGGAATCGGCTGCAGCTGAACAGACAGCCCGCCCATCGCGGCACCGGCCAGCACATCGAGGCCTTCGAGTTGATCCAGCAGTGATTGCATACCTCTCCTTTGGGTTGTCTACCGTGGGAAGCGCGCGATGCTTCGATGGATTCACTATAGGTGCAGCGACATAACATGTCAAAAATTCTTTTAACCCGTGCGCATGACTTTCGGCACTGGCGCGCTCTCTAGAATCCGCAGATGGCCCCCACCATCAACCCCGCGCGTGTCGATTTCGTGACGCTGCGCCTGTTCTGCGCCGTCGCCCAGTCAGGCAGCATCACCAAGGGCGCGGAAGCGTGTCACCTCGCGCTCTCGGCGGCGAGCCGGCGCCTGTCCGACTTCGAAGCCGCCACGGGCTCCAAGCTGCTCGAACGCAGCGCCCAGGGCATCGCGCTCACACCGGCCGGGCATGTGGCGATGCAGCATGCGATGCGCCTCTTCCAGGGCTTCGAGCAGTTCAGCAACGAGCTGGGCGACTACGCCAGCGGCGTGCGCGGCCACGTGCGGCTGTGGGCCAACATGTCGGCGCTGACGGAGTTCCTGCCGACCACGCTGGCGGCGTTCCTGGGACAGCATCCCGATATCCGCGTCGAGGTCGAGGAACAGCTGAGCGGCGACATCGTGCGCGCACTGGTCGACGGCCTCGCCGACGTCGGCGTGTTCGCCGAGAACACGCCCGCCTACGGCCTGGATGTCGCGCCCTTCCAGACCGACGAGCTCGTGGTGCTGTGCGCCAGGCCGCATCCGCTGGCGCGCCTGCGCGCGAAGCAGGTCGATTTCAAGACCTGTCTCGCGCACGAGTTCGTGGGGCTGAACCGCAGCAGCTCGCTGCTCGAACTGACCTCGCGCGCGGCCGAGCAGGCCGGCATCCCGATGCGCCTGCGCGTGCAGGTGCGCAGCTTCGATGCGATGTGTCACATGATCGCGGCCAACCTCGGCATCGGCGTGGTGCCGCTGGCCGCCTGCAAGGCGCAGGTGGCCGCACTCGGCCTGAAGGTGGTGCACCTGAGGGACGCCTGGGCCACGCGGCGGCTGCTGATGGCGACGAAGGCGGGCGCGGCGCTGACGCCGGCGACGCAGTTGCTGGTGCGGCAGCTTCTGCAGCAGGCGGGGGCGTAGCGGCACGCGGAGCCGCTATGCTGCCGGGCGGAGGAAAAGAAAAATGCCCTACACATTGAATGGCACCGGAACGCGCTACTACGGCGCGCGCGAACACGACATCGGCGGGACCTACATCACGACCAAGTGGATCGTGCTCTTTGGAATCCCTCTGCTGCCCTTGAGTTCATGGCGCGTGTATCCGATGACCGAACAGCAAACCGTTGACCACAGCCATTTCCACGGCCGGGACGTCACACACACCGGGCAGGTCTTTCACGAGCAGCCTGTCCCACTGAATTGGCGGCAGGTGCTCAATGTCTACGCGGTTGCCATCCCGATCGTCTGCGTGATCGGCTGGCTTCTGCTCACGGCACTTTCGAGGCTTTCGCACCGCTAGACCGCCGACGCATTTCGCGGAAGCGAGCAATCCAAAGCTACGCCCTCCGCAAAAGGCTGCCCTGCCTGGTTCCGCTACGCTCCAGTTGCGCCTGCCAAAGTCGCGCCTCGACGAAGCTCGCGTACTCGATCACCGCAAGCTCATTGCCGCTGTCATCCAGCTGTGCGAGCGCCCAAGGACCGTCTTCCAACTCGGGGTTGACCCAATCCAGTTGTCTAGGACTCACGCCTATCGTCGCGAGCAACGACGCCACTGCCTGCGCTGCGCCAACAAGAGACCCATGGATGAAGACAAGACCGATCCGGGGATAGTCATCGCAACATCTTTCCAGCCAAAGCCGCTGCCCCTGCCAATCGACCAACGCGAATTCCGTCGGCAATCCCAGGTCGTTCACAAGACCGCGCACAGGCTTGATATCCATGGACGAGAACAACAAGCCATCCGGGTCATTCATCGAGAGCAACAGACAGTCCTCCTGATCCAAACTGGATGGCCACCGATGTCGGTGCACCAGTCCCTTTTCCAATGGCTCTCCTGAACAGGTCAGGTATGCCAACCATTCGGAAACGTCCGTATTGCGAATGAAATAGGCCCCATCGCGGCCGTCATCTCTTGCGGGCAGGAGCAATGCAGAGAGACTTACAAACTCCCAGTAGCCTTCCGCATTGCCGAGAGGTACGAGCAAGGTGCCGGGCCCACGCAGGGCATGAACATCGCAAACGGTGTTCCACCATGCGACCACCTCGGTCCTGTCATACCTGCCGGACAGCAGCCCCTCCAGCACCTCGATCACGAGCTGCTTCGTGGGCAGGACAGTTTCCAGCCTCAATCGGTGCCCACCATCACACTCGACGCCTTGATCACCGCATAGGCATTCGAGCCCTCGCTGAGCTTCAGCGACTCGGCCGAGCTGCTGGTGATGGTCGAGACGATCTGCACGCCGGGAGCGATCTCCAGCGTGACTTCGGTGGTGACGGGGCCGCGGACGATGGCGATGACCTTGCCGGACAGGACGTTGCGTGCGCTGATCTTCATGGAGAGCTCCTGGGAACGGGGAATCGAGCACGCCAGTTTATCGACGCGACGCCCCCGCCCTACCCCGCCGCCTCCGCCTCGAGCACCGCCCACTCCGCCTCCGTGAACAGCCGCGAGCGCGTCAAGAAGCGCACGCCCAGCGGCCCTTCCAGCGAGAACATCCCGCCGCGCCCCGGCACCACGTCGATGATCAGCTGCGTGTGCTGCCAGTACTCGAACTGCGGTCCGCTGATGTAGAACGGCATGCCGCCGATGCGGCCCAGCAGCCGGTCGTAGTCGCCCACGATGAACTCGCCCTGGGCGTAGCACATGGGCGCGCTGCCGTCGCAGCAGCCGCCCGACTGATGGAACATCAGCGGGCCGTGCCGTGCGGCGAGGTCGTCGATGAGCGCGAGCGCCGCGTCGGTCGCGGTGACGCGCAGGACCTCGCCGGTCATCAGAAGAAGCCCAGCTTGTTCTCGCTGTAGCTCACGAGCAGGTTCTTGGTCTGCTGGTAGTGGTCGAGCATCATCTTGTGGTTCTCGCGCCCGATGCCCGACTGCTTGTAGCCACCGAAGGCCGCGTGCGCCGGGTACCGGTGGTAGCAGTTGGTCCACACGCGCCCGGCCTGGATGCCGCGGCCCATGCGGAAGGCGCGGTTCATGTCGCGGCTCCACACGCCGGCGCCCAGGCCGTAGAGCGTGTCGTTGGCAATCGCCAGCGCCTCTTCCTCGTCCTTGAAGGTGGTGACCGACACCACGGGCCCGAAGATTTCCTCCTGGAAGATGCGCATCTTGTTGTGGCCGCGGAACACGGTCGGCTTCACGTAGTAGCCATCGGCCAGGTCGCCGTCGAGCTGCTGGCGCTCGCCGCCGATGAGCACCTGCGCGCCTTCCTGCCGGCCGATGTCCAGGTAAGACAGGATTTTTTCCAGCTGCTCGCTCGAGGCCTGCGCGCCGATCATGGTGGCCGCGTCGAGCGGGCTGCCCTGCTTGATGGCGGCCACGCGCTTCAGTGCGCGCTCCATGAAGCGGTCGTAGATCGACTCTTGAATGAGCGCGCGGCTCGGGCAGGTGCAGACCTCGCCCTGGTTCAGCGCGAACATCGTGAAGCCTTCGAGCGCCTTGTCGAAGAAGGCGTCGTCGCGCTCCATCACGTCGGCAAAGAAGATGTTGGGCGACTTGCCGCCCAGCTCCAGCGTGACCGGAATGAGGTTCTGGCTCGCGTACTGCGAGATCAGCCGGCCCGTGGTGGTCTCGCCGGTGAAGGCGATCTTGCCGATGCGGTTGCTCGACGCCAGCGGCTTGCCCGCCTCCACGCCGAAGCCGTTGACGATGTTCAGAACGCCCGGCGGCAGCAGGTCGCCAATGACCTCCATCAGCACCAGGATCGACACCGGCGTCTGCTCGGCGGGCTTGAGCACCACGCAGTTGCCGGCCGCCAACGCGGGCGCGAGCTTCCACACGGCCATGAGGATCGGGAAGTTCCACGGAATGATCTGGCCGACCACGCCGATGGGCTCGTGAAAGTGGTACGCGAAGGTCTCGTGGTCGATCTCGCTGATGCCGCCCTCCTGCGAGCGCACGCACGAGGCGAAGTAGCGGAAGTGGTCGATGGCCAGCGGCAGGTCGGCGGCCATGGTCTCGCGGATCGGCTTGCCGTTGTCCCAGGTCTCGGCGGCGGCCAGCATGGCCAGGTTTTCCTGCATGCGGTCGGCGATGCGGTTCAGGATGTTCGCGCGCTCGGTGGTCGAGGTGCGGCCCCAGGCGGTCTTCGCCTTGTGAGCGGCGTCGAGTGCGCGCTCGATGTCGGCGGCGCTGGAGCGCGGCACTTCGCAGAAGACCTTGCCGGTGACGGGCGTGATGTTGCCGAAATACTGGTTCTCCACCGGCGCGACCCATTCGCCGCCGATGTAGTTGCCGTAGCGCGCCTTGAAAGGCACCGCGGTACCGAATTTGCCCGGTTCGAGCATGTCCATGGGTTGTCTCCGTTGGGTAAGGTGTGAACAGGCGGCACCGCGACATGCGGCGGCCCGCACAGGCACCGCAAGCGGCATACCCGCGTGGATCGGGACAATCCCCAAGCCCCGCGCCACAGGGGCGCGGCCCGCGCAGAGGGTTTCCATTCGCAATCTGCGACATGTTTGCGCGAATACGGCGACTACGATGTCGCACAAGGCGAATCGCCGGCAATCCCGCCAACGGAGTCACGCATGACGAGTGAAGCTTCCGCACCATCGACCAGCGTCGCGCAGGCCCGCGAGCTGTTCTTTGCGCAGGGCCGCGACCCAGCCCCGTGGATCGCGCCGCACATCTCGCGCTCGTGGCAGCGCAGCCGGCCGGTCGATCCGCATTGCATCGACCCGACGCCCATGGCGCCTTCGCTGCTCAACGAGCGCCGCGAGCAGGCGATGCGCCTGCTCAGCTGCGCGCAGCCCGAACTCGACGGGCTCGCCGAGCATGCGGTGGGCAACGGCTGCATCGTCGCGCTGTCGGACGCGAGCGGCCTGATCCTCGAAGAGATCGGCAGCCCCGACTTCCTGCCCAAGGCCCAGCGCGTGGCGCTGCAGCCCGGCGTGGAATGGTCGGAGAGCCATCGCGGCACCAACGCCATCGGCACCGCGCTGGCCGAGCGCGAGGCGCTGATGGTGCTGGGCGGCGAGCACTACCTGGCGCAGAACGGCCGGCTGGGCTGCGCGGCGGCGCCCATCTTCAGCGGACGCGGCGAGCTGGCCGGTGCGCTCGACATCTCGGGCGAGACCGCGCGCGTGAACCACCACGCCCTGGGCCTGGTGCGCATGGCGGCACAACAAGTGGAGCACCGCATGCTGCTGGCCGAGGCCTCGGGCCACGTGCTGCGCTTCCATGCACGGCCGGCGTTGATCGGCACCGCGCGCGAAGGCCTGATGGTGATCGAGGGCGGCCGCATCGTGGCGGCCAACCGCGTGGCACTCGACCTGTTCGGCCGCACATGGGAAGGCCTGCTCGACCTCGACGCCGAAGAGTTCCTGGGCGCGCAGTGGCCGCGCATGGAGCACCGGCGCAGCCTGCTCACGCTGCCGGGCGGACGGCAGATCGCGACGGTCATGGAGCGCACGGGCACAGCGAACAGCGGCACGGGCCGCACCGGCGCGCGGCAGGTGATGGCCGCGAACGCCGCGCCCGTCGACAACGACGACGTGGTGCGCCCATTGCTGGCGCGCGCCGTGCGCGTGCTCAACGAAGGCGTGCCGGTGCTGGTGAACGGCGAGACCGGCAGCGGCAAGGAGGTGTTCTCGCGCCGCCTGCACGCCGCGAGCCGCCGCAGCGCGGGCCCGTTCGTGGCAGTCGACTGCGCCTCGTTGCCCGAGACGCTGATCGAGGCCGAGCTGTTCGGTTACGAAGAAGGCGCCTTCACCGGCGCGCGCCGCAAGGGCATGCCGGGGCGCATCCGCGAGGCGCATGGCGGGGTGCTGTTTCTGGACGAGATCGCCGAGATCCCGCTCGCGCTGCAGACGCGCCTGCTGCGCGTGCTCGAAGGCCGCGTGGTCACGCCGCTGGGCGGCGGTCAGGGCGTGGCGGTCGATTTCGACCTGGTCTGCGCCACGCACGCCGGCCTGCCCGCGCTGGTCGAGGCCGGGCGCTTTCGCGCCGACCTGATGTACCGCGTGGCCGGCTTCACCGTCGCGCTGCCCGCGCTGCACGAGCGTGCCGACCGGCGCGCGCTGATCGCGCGGCTGTTCCTCGAATCGGGCGGCGCCGCCAAGCACCTGTGCCTGGAGAACGACGCGCTCGAGCGCCTGGCCACCTACCGCTGGCCCGGCAACGTGCGGGAGCTGCGCAGCGTGCTGCGTGCGCTCGTGGCGCTGGCCGACCCGGGCGATGCGGTGACGGCCGATGCGCTGCCCGCGCACCTGCAAGACGCCGCACCCCTCGCTGACTTCAGCGAAGCCACACTGTCGCAACCCAACGCGCCCCTGCAGACCATCACGCGCCACGCCATCGACGAAGCCCTGCGCGCCTGCGACCACGACGTGGCGCGCGCGGCCCGCCGGCTCGGCGTTCACCGCAGCACCGTGTACCGCCACCTCGCGCGCCAGCGCCCGCCCGCGGGCAACACCAAAGACTGACTTGCCCGCACGCGCGGGAGCGGCCAGACTTTGCGCATGGCCCTGCCCCCGCATTCATGACCACCGGCAAATCCGCGCGCAAGCTCTCGGCCGTGCCGTCCACCTTGCGGATTCCGCTGGCCGCGCGGGCTTCGGGCGATGCGCTGTTTCCGCAGATGGCCGTGCGCGACGCCTACGCCGCCGGCATCCTCGAGCAGATCCGCGACGACGACCATGCCCTGCCCGACGACCGCACGACCATCTACGGCATCCTCGCGCGCACGCGGCGCTTTCGCAGCCTGGCGCAGGACTTTCTCAAGCTGCACCCGGGCGCGCGCGTCGTGAACATGGGCTGCGGCCTGAGCCACTACTTCCAATGGCTGGACGACGGCAAGTCGCGCATGACCGACGCCGACCTGCCCGAGGTGCTGGCCCTGCGCCGCGAGCTGCTGCCCGAAACGCATCCGCGCCACGACCTGCGCGAACTCGACCTCTCGGCGCCCGGCTGGTGGGAGCAGCTCGGCCTGCCGCGCAAGCGCCAGGCGCAGCCGGTCTTCCTGTTCACCGAGGGCGTGCTGATGTACCTCACGCCCGAGCAGGTGAACGCCGTGTTCACCACCTTCGGCGAACGCGCGCCTGCGGGTTCGGTGCTGGCCTTCGACGCGATGTGCTGGCTGGCCGTGGGCCGCGCGCGCCAGCATCCTTCGGTGCGCGCGACCGGCGCGGAGTTCCAGTGGGGCCTGCGCCGGTACGAAGACCTCACGCAGCCCCATCCGCGCCTGCACCTGGACGGCACCTACCGCGTGATGGAAGGCATCGGCTGGCCCTACACGCTGTTCGCGCCGATGGTGCTGTTCTTCCTGGGCGTGCCGATCTATGCGGTGTACGCGCTGAGGGCAAAGGACTAGGGCTGCGTCAGGCGAAAGGCACGCTGCGCCACGGGCTGCGCGTGTCGCTCAGCAGCAGGCGGTTGGTGCGCAGCAGGTGCTCTTCGCGCGCGTCGGAGTACTGCCAGATCAGGCCCGCCGCGATGTACGCGGCGCTCACCAGCGACCAGTTGGCATAGGCCGCGCGCACCTGCGATGCCAGGCCGCCCGCAAAGTCGGCGAACTCCGCGCGTTCGATGAAGCCCAGTTGCACGGCCCAGCGCGACAGGCTGGCCAGGCGCACCGCGTCCCAGGCCACCAGGTTCGTCAGCTGGTCCGGCGCCACGCCGAAGTGCTTGCGCAGGGCCTGGACCCAGCTCTGGCTGCCGGTCATCAGCCGGCTCAGCTCGGCGCTCGAGTGCCCGGTCTGCGCGGACAGCGCCCGCATGTCCAGGTGCTCGCGCGCTTTGATCTGGAAGAACGCGGGAAACCACGCGTCCATGACCAGGCGCAGCACGCCGGGCGTGGACTGCACCGCTGCATCGATCGCACCGATGGCCTTCCAGGCCGGCAGGTACTTCGCGCGCTGCCCTTCCTCGGTCAGCCAGCGCGCGGTCTGCTCGAAGCTCGCGCGGTCGCTCACGTTCCACACCTGCGCGATGCCTTCGCGCAGGGTGTCGTTGTCCTTGCCGGTGAGCACCGCGTTCACACAGTCGCCGTTGAAGGCCGACAGCGGCGTGCTCAGCGTGACCAGCCATTGCTCCTGCGCGGAAAGCGCGGGCGCGGCGGTGTCGAACTTGAGCTTGTCGTTGTCGAGCATCGCGTGCGCGAGCGTGTCCTTGAACCCCATGAAAACTCCTCCGAATCTTGTTGAATGGCGCGCGGGCGAATCAGGCCCGAGATTGCAGGCGCGCGATCTCCTGCTGCAGGAACGCGAGGAAGGGTGCGCGCAGCGATTCCTTCATGTGCGCGGGCAGCGCGATGGGCGGGGTCGAGCCCGTCAGCAGCTGGTCACCCTTCTCTCCGATCTGCAGCGCGCGCGCCTCCACGCGCTCCAGCGCGATGCGCAGAGGCGACTCCATCAGGTCCTTGCCGTAGAGCGCCTGCGCAGTCAGCGCCACGCCGTAGGGGCCGCCGAACAGCGGGAAGTCGGCCAGTGCGAACTGCAAGGTCTCGCCCGCGGGAATCTGGAACTTGTCCGTCACCTTGCCCAGCTTCTTGGCCAACTTCGGGTTGGCGGGGTCGAGCAAGGTGTCGGCCGCGCCGTAGTCGGCCACCAGCTCGGCCAGCGTCCAGACGCGCTGCTGCGCCTGCCGCTGGCTGCCGTTTTCCACGTGGTACGCGACCACCGCCGCCACCGTCGGCGCCAGCAGCTCGCCGCAGCGCTTGAGCAGCACCGGCTCGGGCGCGTCGGCCACGCCGGACCAGTCTTTCCACGCCTTGAAGCGCGCGAGCAGCGTCGAGACGAACGAAGGTGCGTCGTCTGCGCGCGCCGGCAAGGCATGGCCCTGCGCCGGCGGCGGTGCGGCGGACAGCACGGTGAAGTCGTCCTGCACGTACACCGCCTGGTCGGTCAGCAGCAGCCCTTGCGAGGTGCGCTTGCCGCTGAGCCGGTTCATCGCGTGGTAGCCGAGGAAGAACAGCGGAATCTCGTCGCCCAGCCACGGCCTGGGCAGGTACATCTGCTCGACCGCCTGCGCGAACACCTGCGGCGCATCCTCGTGGTCGGGGTGGTCCGCCTGGTCCGGCAGGAAGGAAAAGGCCGACAGGTCGGCATGCAACGGTGCCTGCACCTGTTGCTGCACGCGTGCGCGTAAGGCATCGCCGTGGCGCGCGCGTTCGGGCGGCAACGCGCCCAGGTGATCGGTGAACGACGAAAAAACGAATGACATGCTGAATCTCTCCCTGAAACCGTGGTTGTGAATGGGTAAGCGGCCCGGCATCTGCTTCCGTGGGCCATGCACGGCAGATCGGCCGTGACCGCGGCGTGTCCTGGAAGGACACCGCCGCAACGCCGGCCCAAGGGAAGTGTTCCCCGGCGGCTCACGGACTGGATGATCACGCGCCCCCATGTCAGGAGCGCGGCCATGCTACTGGGAAGCGTCGCTTGGCATTCTGACGAATTCTGCGAGGCCGCGCGATCACGAGATTCGCGCCGCTAGCATCACCGCATCTTCAAACCGTGGCCGCACTGCGACACGCCACACACGGGAGTCAAACGAATGGGTACATGGTCGACAGCAGGCTTCGGCAACGACGAGGCACTCGATTGGCTGGCGGAACTGCAGGAAGCCGATGACGCGCTCGCCTTCATCCGCGAGACGCTGGATTCAGGGTCGACCGAAGGCACCGTCGCCGCGGCCGAAGTGCTGGCACTGCTCGCCGGACACGGCAGCGCCGACGTGCACCCGGACGCCGTCGACTGGTGCGCCGGCAAGGCCGCGCCGCCGGCCGACTTGCGCCATGCCGCCGCCGACGCGCTGCAGGCCATCCTCGACGACCCCGATGCGGACGGGCACGACACCTGGGCCGAGCTGGGCGAGGACGACGAGGACTACCTCGCGTGGCTCGCCAACCTGAAGAGCCTGCAGGTCCGGCTGCGCGGCTGACCCGCGCTGAACGCGCCCGGCGTTCCGGCCAAAGCGTGCGCCGTGTTACGTAACGAGTGGCGACAGCTGCCCGTTTTGCACCACGGGCCTGACAGGGCCATCCGCACAAAAGTCTTTTCGAATCAACGAGATACGGTGTTTCCGGCCCGCCGCTGACGGCTGAAGTCAAAGGCGGCACGCATGTTGCCCTCTGTAGTCATTTATTTGACGAGGAGGCCGCATGACCACCACCGTATCGCCGATCGCTTCGATCCCCGCCGCCGCCGAAAGCGGCGCTCCCGTGGTGCTTGCACAGGCCAGCGTCACGCCCCTGGGCCCTGTCGGGTCGAGCGCCCCCATGGCCGCGCCCGCCGGGCCGACCAGCCTGGGCACCCTGTCCAACGCCACGCCCGGCACGGTCGTCATGCGCGACGGATTTCGCATGCCGGTGGACGGCAACCAGACCCTCATCGCCGGCGACCGCGTGATCGTGCCCGACGGCGGCCAGGCCAACGTGCTCTTCCCCGGCTCGGCCACCAACAAGGCGCCGCTGGCCGGCGTGTTTGCGGGCGGCACCGACGCCACCATCACCTCGACCAAGCTGTCCAGCGGCCTGGAGCAGGTGAACGTCGACGTGGCCGCGGGCAACCTCGATGTCACCTCGCCCGACAGCGACGCGGAAGCCGCGGCGCTCGCCGTGAGCAAGAAGACCGCGGCCGGCAGCGGCATCGGCCTGGGTGAATTCGCACTCGGCGCACTGGGCGCCATCGGCCTGGGCGCCGCGCTGAGCGGCGGTGGTGGCGGCGACGGCGGCGGCTTTCCCCTGTTCGTCTCGGGCATCGGCGACAGCGACGCGGATGCCGATTCGGATGCCGATGCAGACGCCGACGCCGACTCCGACTCGGATGCAGACGCCGATGCCGATTCGGACGCCGACGCGGATTCGGATGCAGACGCTGATGCCGATGCAGACGCCGATTCGGACGCGGATGCCGATGCCGACGCAGACCACCTGCTCGATCCGGGCGACGGCCTCGCCGGGCACCTGCTGGGCGCCCTCGACAACGCGCTCGGCCTGGGCGGCGGTGCGACCAACGTGCGCAGCGCCTCCGGCTCGTCGGGCACGCTGGCCTCGCTGATGCCCGTGGCCGACGGCCTCACCGACCTGGTCGACGACCTGCTCTCGCCGGTCACCGGCGATGAGTTCAAGCCCAACGATCCCAACGAGTTCGAACCGGTGGACAACGCGGTCGAAAACATTGCCGTTCACGTGGGCGGCGTGCTGACCCCCGTGGTCGACGACCTGCTCGGCGATGGCCTGACCGACGCCCTCGTCGGCTCGCTGATCGGCCAGGTCGACTACCTGACCGACGCGCTGGGCAATGCGCTGGAGAACGTGCTGGGCAGCGAAGGCCTGCTCGGCGGCATCACCACCCCGCTGGGCCTGGACGGCCTCGTGGACGACCTGCTCGGCACGGACGGTGTCGTCGGCCAGGTGCTCGAGGGGCTGCTGGGTGACGGCAGCCTGCTGGGCAGCGTGCTCGGCGAAGACGGATTGATCGGGCAGTTGCTGGGCGATGACGGGCTGCTGGGAGGCGTGCTGGGCGATGGTGGTTTGCTGGGCGGCGTGCTCGGCGGCGAAGGCGGCCTGCTGGGCGGTGTGCTGGGTGACGACGGCCTGTTGGGCGGCTTGCTCGGTGGCGATGGAGGCCTGCTCGGCGGTGTGCTGGGCGATGACGGCCTGCTGGGTGGTGTCCTCGGCGGGGAAGGCGGCTTGCTTGGCGGCGTGCTGGGTGACAACGGCCTGTTGGGCGGCTTGCTCGGTGGCGATGGGGGTCTGCTCGGCGGCGTGCTGGGCGACGACGGCTTGCTGGGCGGTGTCCTCGGTGGCGAAGGCGGCTTGCTCGGGGGCGTCCTGGGTGACGATGGCCTGCTGGGTGGCGTCCTCGGCGGCGAGGGCGGCCTGCTTGGCGGCGTGCTGGGCGACGACGGCCTGGTCAACGGCCTCCTCGGCGACGAAGGCATCCTGGGCGGCGTGCTCGGCGGCGACGGCGCCCTGTCCGGCCTGCTCGGCAGCGAAGGCCTCACCGGCGGACTGCTCGGTGGCGACGGACTCGTGGACAGCCTGCTCGGTCCCGACGGCGCGGTCGGCTCCCTGCTGAACGCGACCCCGCTGGCCGGCCTGCTCGGCGGCGAAGACGGCTTGCTCAGCGGCCTGGTGGGCGATGACGGGCTCCTGGGTGGCGTCCTCGGTGACGACGGCCTGCTGGGCGGTGTGCTGGGCGACGACGGCATCCTCGGTGCCGAAGGCCCGGTCGGCGGCCTGTTGAATGGCGTCCTTGGTGGCGACGGCGGCGGCCTGCTCGGCGGTGTGCTGGGTGACGACGGCTTGTTGGGCGGACTGCTCGGCGGTGACGGCGGCCTGCTGGGTGGCTTGCTCGGCGACGACGGTCTTCTGGGCGGCGTCCTCGGCGGCGACGGTGGTCTGCTCGGCGGTGTGCTCGGTGACGATGGTTTGCTGGGTGGCGTCCTCGGCGGCGAAGGAGGCCTGCTCGGCGGCTTGCTGGGTGACGAAGGCCTTCTGGGCAGCCTGCTCGGCGGCGGCGACGGCGGATTGCTTGGCGGCGTGCTGGGTGATGACGGCTTGCTGGGCGGTGTCCTCGGCGGCGACGGTGGTCTGCTCGGTGGATTGCTGGGCGACGACGGCTTGCTGGGCGGTGTCCTCGGTGGCGACGGTGGTCTGCTCGGCGGCGTGCTCGGCGACGACGGTCTCCTGGGCGGCGTCCTCGGCGGTGACGGCGGTCTGCTCGGCGGCGTGTTGGGTGACGACGGCCTCCTGGGTGGAGTCCTCGGCGGTGACGGCGGTCTGCTTGGCGGCGTGCTCGGTGACGACGGTCTCCTGGGCGGTGTCCTCGGCGGCGACGGTGGCTTGCTCGGCGGTGTTCTCGGTGAAGACGGGGTGCTGGGCGGCGTCCTCGGCGGCGGCGAAGGCGGCTTGCTCGGCGGCATCGTCGGTGAACACGGCCTCGTGGGCAGCCTGCTCGGCGGCCTGCTCGGAGGCAAGAGCCCCGTCGCGGACATCCTGGAGCCGGTGTCGTCGGTGCTCGGCCATGCAAGCGATGCCGTAGCACCGGTCGCGGCCGGGGCCACGCAGGCCGCATCCGGCGCCGCGGTGCCTGCGGCCGACATCCTGGCCGGCGCCAGCTCGGCAGTTGCCCCGGTGGTCGCCGAGGTGGTGAACACCGTCGAGCACGCGGTCACGCCGCTGGTGTGTGAGGTCGTGGCCCCGATCACCAGCCTGCTCGACCACAGCGGCACAGGCTCCGCGCTGGCGCCCGTGACGAACATCCTGCACGGCCTGCTGGGCTGACCGAAGGCGGGAGAGGCCGGCAACGGCCCTCCCCTTTGTTCCAATTCGCGCACACGAAGGCGCAGCGCACCGCTTCCGGCGCGCTGCGCCTTCGCACGTCTGCCGTGCACAATCGGCGCTCCCGAGACCAGAGCCCCTCTGCCCCACGCCGCGCATGCGAATCCACGAACTGAAACGACGACTCCGCGAGGCCGGGGCCGGCCCCAGCCACGAGCAGCGCATCCTGCGGCTGTGGTCGCATGCGCTGCCGCGCAACAGCGGCAGGCGCCTGCCGGCCACCTTCTTCCCGTCGTCGCTGATGGAGGCTCTGCCGGCCATCGAAGCCGAACTGGCGGGCCTGGCGCGCATCCATGCGGTTCATCCCGGCGCCGACGGCTCCGAACGGCTGCTCGTTGCGCTGGCCGACGGCCAGACCGTCGAAAGCGTGCTGCTGCCGCGCGACGGCCTGTGCGTCTCGTCGCAGGTCGGCTGCGCCGTCGGGTGCCAGTTCTGCATGACAGGTCGCGACGGCCTGCTGCGCCAGGTCGAAAGCGCCGAGATCGTTGCGCAGGTTGCCCTCGCGCGCCTGCGCCGGCCGGTGCGCAAGGTGGTGTTCATGGGCATGGGTGAACCGGCGCACAACCTGGACAACGTGATCGAGGCCATCGAGCTGCTCGGCACGGTCGGCAACATCGGCCACAAGAACCTGGTGTTCTCCACCGTGGGCGATCCGCGCGTGTTCGAGCGACTGCTGCAGGCGCGCGTGCGGCCCGCACTGGCGCTCTCGCTGCACACGACCAATGCCGAGCTGCGCAAGAAGCTCCTGCCGCGCGCGCCGAACCTGACGCCCGAAGCCCTCATCGACGCGGGCGAGCACTACGCCCGCACCACCGGCTACCCCATCCAGTACCAGTGGACGCTGCTCGAAGGCGTGAACGACGGGCCCGAGGAAGTCGAGGGCATCGTGCGTCTGCTGTCGGGCAAGTACGGCGTGCTGAACATGATCCCGTTCAACACGGTGGAGGGCGTGGCCTTCGGCCGCCCGTCGCGCGAGCGCTGCGAGCAGATGGCCCGCACGCTGCACGAACGCGGCATCCTCACGAAGCTGCGCTACTCCGCCGGCCAGGATGTCGACGGCGGCTGCGGCCAGCTGCGGGCACGCGCGGCCGAGGTGCGGGTGACGGTGCCGATCCGCCGCGCCGACGACTGACTCAGCTGAGCGAGGCCATCCAGTCCCACAACGCGCCGGGCGCCTCGACCATCACGTTGTGGCCGTGCGGGCCCAGGTCGCGGGCGTCGGGGTCGAGGGAACGGGTCTGCTCGAGGGTGACCAGCGCATCGTGGCGGCCCTGGCCGAGGTGAATCGGGCAGCGCGCCAGTCCGACGAGTTCGGACAGCCGCGGCTTACCCACGGCATTGGCGCGCGGGTCCATGGCGAGGCGCCATCCCTCGTCCTCTTTCGTCACGCCGCGCGCCACGACGGGCGCTGTCGCGTCGGCGATCGCCGCCAGGCCGGAGACCTTCAGGTAGCGGTCTCGCGCCTCCTCTTCCGTCGCGAAACGCTTGGCGGGCTGCGTCGCCAGCGTCTCCATGCGGCGGACCTCTTCATCGCTCCATGCGACCTTGATGCCCGCCGCGAACACCGCGTGCGGCGCAACGCCGAACCATCCCGTCGCGAGCGCTAGGCCGATCACCCCGCCCAGCGAATGGCCGAGCACCACGAGCCGGCCTTCAGGCTGCAGATGCGGCAGCACCGCACGCGCCACGGTGGCGGCGTGCTGGCCGATGGCGTAGGAGGCCTGCCGGTCCGATGCGCCGTGCCCGGGCAGGTCGAGCGCAAGCCAGCGACCGCGCCAGCGCGCACCGGCCTGCGCGCACAGCGGCGCCCACACCGCGCCTGTCGCGCCCATGCCATGCAGCAGCACCAGCAGGTCCGCGCCTTCGCCGCCTTGTTCCGTGTACATGTCCTTTGTCTCCTGGCACTTTCGATGGCGCGAGAATACCCGGCGACGCCCCGAAAAGGGCCCGATCGGCACCCGCTGCCGCAAGACAGCGCGGGGCCTTGTCCGGCCCCGTTTGCGCGGAATGGCTGACGCGCCGTACCCTGTGGTCCGGGGCATGCTTGGCGTTGTTTTTCCCCCGTCTCCCCGACGCTTCTCTTTTCCCTTCTCCTCCAAAGGCTTTCGCCGCCCCTCAAGAACCCATGCTTGATCGCCGATCCTTCCTCGCCGCCGGCAGTGCCGCCGCCGCACTCGCCGCCCTGGGACTGCCCGAAGAGGCGCTGGCCGCCAACGGCCTGCAACTGAGCCAGCCGGCGCCCTTCTCCTTCGATGCGCTCGTCGCGCAGGCCAAGCGCCTCGCAGCCCGCCCCTACACCGCCGCCGCGCCGCTGGCGCCGCAGGTGCTGGAGCGCATCGACTACGACGCGCACGGCAAGATCCGCTTCGACCCCGCCAACGCCCTCTTCCGCGACGGGCCCGGCGCCTTTCCGGTCACCTTCTTCCACCTCGGCCGTTTCTTCCAGACCCCGGTGCGCATGCACGTGCTGGAGACCGCCGGCGGCGACAGCTTTGCGCGCGAGGTGCTCTACAGCCCCACCTACTTCTCGATGCCCGCCGACAGCCCCGCACGCTCATTGCCCGAAGGCGCCGGCTTCGCGGGCTTTCGCCTGCAGGAAAGCCGCCTGGGCGACCAGGGCAAGCTCGACTGGCAGAAGAACGACTGGGTCGCCTTTCTCGGCGCCTCGTACTTCCGCGCCATCGGCGAGCTCTACCAATACGGCCTGTCGGCGCGCGGCATCGCGCTCGACGTCGCGGTGCCCGACAAGCCCGAGGAGTTCCCGAACTTCACGCGCTTCTATTTCGAGACACCCGCTGCGGGCAACACCACCTCGATGACCGTCTATGCGCTGCTCGAGGGGCCGAGCGTCACGGGCGTGTTCAAGTTCGTCATGCAGCGCGGCAAGGCCGTCATCATGGACATCGACGCGCGCGTGTTTCTGCGCCGCGACGTGTCGCGCCTGGGCCTGGTGCCGCTCACGTCGATGTACTGGTACTCGGAAACCATCAAGCCCACCGCCATCGACTGGCGCCCCGAGGTGCACGACTCCGACGGCCTCGCGATCTGGAACGGCGCGGGCGAGCGCATCTGGCGCCCACTCAACAACCCCACACAGACCCGCGCCTCCGCGTTCGCCGACACAAGGCCGCGCGGCTTCGGCCTGCTGCAGCGCGACCGCAACTTCGATCACTACCAGGACGGCGTCAACTACGAGAAGCGCCCGAGCCTGTGGATCGAACCGCTGGGCGACTGGGGCGAAGGCTCGGTGCAACTCATCGAGATTCCGACCGACGACGAGATCCACGACAACACCGTCGCCTTCTGGGTGCCCAAGGCCGATGCAAAAGCCGGCGCGAGCTACAGCCTGCAATACCGGCTGCACTGGACCGACCAGGAGCCCTTTCCGTCACCGCTCGCACGCTGCGTCGCCACCCGCATCGGCCGCGGCGGCCAGCCCGGCCAGCCACGGCCGCAGGGCGTGCGCAAGTTCATGGTGGAGTTCATCGGGCAGCCACTCACCACCGTGCCCTTCGGCGTGAAACCCGAACTGGTGCTCACCGCGCCGCGCGGCAAGTTCTCCTACGTCTTCGCCGAAGCCGTGCCGAATGGCGTGCCGGGCCACTGGCGCGCGCAGTTCGACTTCACGCCCGAGGGCACGGAGCCGGTCGACATGCGGCTGTATCTGAAGAACGGGGATCAGACGTTGACGGAGACCTGGCTGTACCAGTACCAGCCGGGGTGAGTGGGAGCAGCTGCATCCTGCAGCCTCAGTTAATGCGCGCGTTGGTCAGCTGCATGTTTTCGAACTGACTGCCCGTGAAGTCGACCTGCTCGCCCTGCAGGTTGGTCGCACTCACTTGCGTGCCTCTGCACTCGAGCAACTTCAGACCTGACCAATGGCTCGCATCGAAGTTCAGTTCAGTCCAGTTGCACCGGGTGAAGGTGCAATCACTGAGCGTGCTGGCCTTGAGCTGCGCCGCACTGAAAGTGCAGTCCACGAAGGTGCATCCGCTGATCGCGATGCGCTGCATGTCACACTGGCTGAAAGAGCAACCGCTGAACTGGCATGCGGTCCAGACGGCGTCTTGAAAAGTGGTCGCAGTGAAGCTGCTGCCACTGAAGGTGCTCGACGAGAAGGTGACCAAGTTGAGGTCGAGGCCAGCGTAGGCATTGCCATCGCTTTGGTCGGCGAGACCGGCCGGGGCACCGCCGGCGCCCTTTCGCCATTTGTCGTGGTCCTGGATGATTTGGAGAGAACTCATGAAATCTTTTTGATTGGGGTTGCCGTCAATAAAAATCCGTAGATGGCCTGTCGAGCGCAGCGCCGATGGCTACCGCTTGTGCACGGACGCGACAATCTCGTCCCAAAGACTCAGCACCTGCGCATCGGACAAGCTGGCGTTATCTTCACCATGGCGCTTGCCGCTTTGCCCATACTCATTGCCTGTGGTCAGCGCGATGCCGAAGAATGGACGGTCGAGCGTGCGACGCTCCGTGTCGCGACGCTCGATTCGAAAATTGTGTTGCGTTACAGGGCGCGTCGTTTTTATCAGCGACTCTTCTGCCGGCGCTCCACCCAGCTTTCCTAGGCCTTCGCGCGCTGTGGCGATGATGGAAAGAAACTCGGGGTAAATTCTGAATTCACCTTTTCTTCTCGCCAAAATTCCCTCGCGCGGTTGACCGGTAACGGCGTGATAACTCACGTCAATCTCGATATCCGGGAGACTCTTCGCGCGGAAACTAAAGATGGCAGTCTCGTCGTCCTGCCCTACGTCAAACAGCACTTCTTGCATGCAGAAGCCTGGTTTGGCGCGCTCCGCAGTCCGGTAGGGTAAAAGCTTGGAAGCGATCATCTTCAGACGGGCTTCTGCAGGAGCCGGATCGGAATTCTTGTAGCTGATGCTTTTTTCGTCTTTGCTGTAGGACTCCTGCTCCAAGATTACATAGCGCTGCCCAACCAGCACGTGTAATTCGGTCTTGATTGATAAGCCGTAGTTCTCATCGCCCAAACGTCGCAGCAGTGCCGAAAGTTTTCCGAGTTGCTCGGCAAGCAAAAGCACCGAGCCATTGGTCGCCGCGTTCGTGGCTCCCTTCAATTCAGACTGACGCCTGTTGACCTCTTTCCAGAAGCTCTCGTAGTCATGGAGTTCCGGCTTCACAGTGGCGTAGACACGCTGGAAGTTTGCGTCCAATCCGTAGTAGAGCTCAATGTCACCCCATCCTCCGGTGATCAATTCAAAGTCCGTTGGCAGGGTGATCAGATAGCGGCCAATACAGTGAGTCGTGCGTTGAGATGCAATAGTGGTCATGGTCTTCGGCGTATAAGCAGGGGCGTAGATGAAGGGCAGCGCGCCGAGCCGTGATGCGGCCGCAAAAAGCGTGAGCAACAACGCAAGCGCAATCCAGACCCAGCGGCGTCGAGGTCGGGCGGGGTAACGGTGACTCATCGTTGAATCGATTCTTGGTCTTCTGCTTCACGCCCTACGGCACGCGCGCTTCCAGCGCGATCTTGCTGATGGCGTAGAAAGTGACCTGCCGCGCGATTGGGCTCTTGTCGCCATACGCCGGCTCGTGTTCAATGCCACTCAGCCGGAACACCTGACGCACTTTGGTGGAACCAACCGGGCTGCGACCTGACAGCGCAGGCACAGTGCCGTCGCCGCTGGCCTCCGCGAGACCCACGCGCAACTCCCACTGACTCGTCTCTTCAACGCCAACTCCAGCTTGAGGTTCAGCCGTGACGGTTTGTTCCCATCCCACATACTCTGGATTAGTACCATCCAGAAACACTTGCTGCGGCGTCATGCCAAAAGCCTCGTCGAGTGTTGACATTTCGCCAGCCCTGCCGCGTGTCATTTGCCACACAATGCCCTCGAAACTTCGAGTCGTACCTCGGTCGTCGGCGCCGTAAAAGGCATACGTGTTGGGGTGGTAGATGACAGGGGTGACCACCTGTGCATGGAACATTTCCGCCAATGTGATGAATTTCAAATAGTCGCTCCACAAGATCGGAGTTCCACCACTCGGCTTAAGCCACTCCTCCTTGACCAACCCCCACCAACGGTCGCGTCGCTTGTAAATTTCCGCGTAAGGGTCGGACTCGTGCATTGCCTTCTGCACTGTCTTTCCATCGGGCCCGAGCACCTGCAGCCAGCCACGCTGATAGCGTTGTGTCGGCAGCAGTTGAAGCGCACCAGGAGCCTGCGCGAAGACGGCAGTCACATCCTGGCCAGTCCTTCCGATGACAACCGCGGCAGCTCCGTTCTCCTCCTGCATTCCTAGCTTGCATCGGCGGTAGGCAACAGGAGCCCCATCGGCAGGCATCACACCGTGCACGATACCGGCGATGCTCAGTTCCATACCCTCCAGTTGCTGGCACGCACGCGCCACCAAGCCGCCCATGCTGTGCGTCACCAGGATGACCTGCTCGCAGCGCGAATTCGCATTGTTGTTTTCCGCAATGACTTGATTGATACGCTGCTTCAGCAGCTTGGCCGCATTCCCGTTGTCGTCCAGCCAGTTGTAGCCGCAGGCATACACGGGGAAATACCATTTCCGCAGATTCTTGAAATCGTCGGGCGTACTGGGCACCAGGTCCTTCTCCGGACGCCAAGATTGATTGGAGGTGTCTTCGGCGCGCAATGCCATCAGCGCCGCAATTTTGACTTCGACATCGGTTTTCGGCTTCCCCACGCGATGCCCGTTGAGAGTGTCTTCAAGCAGTACCAGAAAGCTTCCGTAGCTGCTTTCACCGACCTCGCCCCAGCCCCGCGCACGGTATTTTCCAGCGAGTTCCTCTGCGTCATCGGAAAAGACAGAACCCACTGACTTGGTCGGCACATTGCCATCGGGATCGACTTCGGTACGGTCGGGATGGAGCGACTTCTGCCGATCACCGGGCGTTTGTCCAAGTTTTTGAAATGCAAGTCTCGCCGGCTGACCGAAGAACGCGTTGAGGCGCCACACATTCAACTTCTTGTCCCTTGATCGCAGATTGCTCCCCATTACCCCAGGCACAAAGATGATGGGCAAGGTGTTGGAAATACCGACGCGAAGATGAACCGAGTCTGTCTTTTTGGAGTCAGTAAGATTCCATGTGTATTGCATGCTGCCATCGGGTTGAGGCATTGGCAGTGCAACACGTGCGGGCGGAGGAGATGTTGTCATGAGAACTCCAGCAATGGTTGAGAGATCAGTTCTGAAGACCCAGCAGCTCAAGCTTCACGCTGTCGGGACCAATGCCCTTTTGCAAGGGGATCTTCGCGTCAGCACCCGTCACGCCTTCGACGACGCCACCGTCCGTGTGCGTTAAGCGGAATTTCATCTTGGGAACCAGTTCACCTGCCTGGTCAGTGACTACGAAGGATTCGTTGAAGGCTGTATTGGAAAAATGAGGAAGGTCCATCGACAATGTGCTCGGGCCTTGCAAGACCAAACTGGCCGTCTTGACAATGAACTGCCCTTTCATGCCGAAAACGGCTTGGCCGTCACCCAACCGAAGATAAGTTCCGTCGCCGGCCACGAGCAGGATGCATTTTTGGCCTCGCACGACAACGCCTTCCTCCGTGGAAGTAACCGTGACGTCCTTCTGGGCTGTGACTTCAATGCCGTTGTGTTGCGCCTGATGAATCACCCTACCCTGATTGGCGATAGCGCGGATATCGCCAGCAACAGCGAATTGCTCAATGTCCTTGCCGGCACTGTGCAGGATGGAGCGCCCTGCATAGTGTTGCTGGTTGCGGCTCGCCACGGCATCGATGTTCTGGCCTGCGTACTGGGTGTGATCCTTGGGCGTTGCGCTGGCAATACCGGCGGCACCACTGATCGCGAGCACAGGTTGCCCGCCCGACGCAGGTCCCTTGACACCGTCTTCACCGCTGGCGCCATGACCAAGAGCATCGACAGCTTGACTTAAATCTTCCTGCGGTGTGGTTTCGCGAATAGCTCCTTGACAGTCGACAGCAGCCTTGCCCAGGTCTTCGGCCAGAGCCAGCGCTTGCTTGAGGCAACTCACCAGTTCATCTCGCTCCAGGATGCCGCCCACTGCCCGCGAGCGACCGTCCGTAGATAGGAGCAAGCCTTTGTGTGTACGCAGGGCACCCCATCCGTCTGAGCGGAGCTCAAAACCCTCTCCCCTCGGGTCCTTGCGTCCGGCGTTGTCTTCGATGCGGGTGATGTACCCAAGGCTCAGTTGGCTATGCTGATGATCGCTCTTGAGCTGCGCCTGTATCTTCCCAGCCGTGTCGTCCAGCGCCAGGTGGTTGCTGCGTCCGGCTGCGCTGTTGCCGCCTTCCTCGGTCAGCTCCCGGCTCCTGAATCCTGAGAGGGCCTGCTGACCGGGCAAGGCCCACGGCGGCAGGTTCGCCTGGTTGTAAGCCCGCCCGGTACAGATCGGCAGATCGGGGTCACCGCCCAGGAAGTCGACGATCACCTCCTGGCCGATGCGCGGGAGCTGGATGCCGCCCAGTTGGTTGCCCGCCCAGGGCGAGCTGACGCGTATCCAGCAGGTGCTGTGCTGGTCCCTTGTCCCGATGCGGTCCCATGGGAACTGCACCTTGATACGCCCAAGGTCGTCGGTCCAGATGTTCTGCCCGGCAGGGCCGACGACCAGTGCGGACTGGGGGCCGCGGGTAAACGGCTTGGGTTGCGTGAGCGCTGGGCGTAGCGGCTCGACCATCGGGTGTGCCGTGAAGTCGACTTCCACCTTCCAATGCTGTCTCCGCCCAGACGTGGCATCGGGGACCTGGCTGTCCTGTGCGACGTCTTCGATCAGGAAGCGGGTCTCCAGGATCAGGTACTCGGCATTGGCCTTCTGGCGCGGATGCTTGACCAATTGAAAGGAGCAGCCGGGCACCATGCCGCGCAGATTTCCGCTGGCCTGTGCCCGGGCGCCGTGGGTGCGCAGGGCTTGCATGCGCAGGAGCGCCAGCTGGCGGCCCTCCTCTTGCGGTTCGTTAGCACCAGCCGTGCCGGCGCGAGGTTGCACGTAGTGGCTGCCGCCCGCGCCGCCCTCATGCCATTGGTACACCTCGCCGTCCGCCTGACCGGTCGCCCTTGGCTCGTTGCGGCCGATGCTCAGGTCAGCCTTCGGGCGCGTGTAGTCGTAGTCGCGGCTGGCGTACCTGCCGCTGGTCAACTGGTTGTGGGGTCCGAAACTGTGGATGTATTCGGCGTCCGCCTTCCAGCCCGGCGCGTGGTACTCGACCTCCTGGTACGCGGCGCTGTCGTTCTTCTTGTACGCGCCCATGTTGTCGATGAGCACAAGGCGGTGCTTGTCGGCGCTGTGCTCGAAGAGGTAGCTGATGCCCCACTCCTGGCACAGGCGGCTGAAGAAGTCGAAGTCACTCTCGTTGTACTGGGTCTGGAAATCGCGCGGCGGGTAGGCTTCGATCAGGCGTTTGTCGACGGGGAAGTCGTAGTCGGCAAGGAGTTCATCCAGGATCTGGACAACGGTCTTGTCCTGGTAGATCTTGCAATCGACGGACAGGGTGGCCAGGTGCAACCACGGGCGCAGTGTGAGCTTGTATTGCACATGGCGGCCTTCTTCGCCCCAGACCTGGGCGTCCGAGATCAGTGCGTTGATCTGGCGCACGCCCGCCCCGATGTGGTCGACCGATGCACCGACGGCGCCGGCAATGAATTGCCCCGCCCCGTCGAGCTGGATGTTGCACGAGACCTCGCGGCCGATGAAGCTGTCGAGATCGAAATCGGCCGCCTCGCTCGCACCAAGGTTCAGGGCGTCGGGGGTCTTGAGAAGAAGCTCGTACTCGAACAGGCTGTTGACGCCTTCGCGTCCCGACAGGCGAACCGGCTCGAGCGCCGGACGCCCCAGAAACACCGGAATGGCGGTGCTGTTGATGTCGAGCGTGCGCGTTGGCGCAGCACGGAATGCGGACATGTGTTCCTCCCTGAAGCCGCTCCTGTGGATCAGGAGTCGGGCCGCGGATTGTGGGAGGCCCATGCGCACAAAAACGAGAGGAAAGAATCGGGCAACTATTGCGAAGCGAGCAGCGTGACGGACTGCACGCACCGCTCATTGCCCAGGCCGGTCCTGACCGGCCCCGGCCGCTATCGCTTCGTGACCGACACCAGCTCGACTTCGAAATTCAGCGTCGCATTCGGCGGAATCAGGCCGTTGCCCGCACCGCGCGCACCGTAAGCAATCGACGCCGGGCAGGTCAGCTTGGCCTTGCCGCCCGGCTTCATCTTCTGCACGCCTTCGGTCCAGCACGGGATCACGCCGTTGAGCGGGAACTCGGTGGGTTCGCCGCGCTTGTACGAGCTGTCGAACTCCTTGCCGCTGTCGGGGAAGGTGCCGCGGTAGTGCACCTTGACCACGTCGGTGGCGGCGGGCGATGCGCCGGTGCCTTCCTTGAGCGACTGGTAGATCAGGCCGCTGGGCGTGGTGACTGCCGCGGACTGCGCAAAGGCTGCGGGAATGGCAAGGACGGACACGAGCGCGGCACAGAAAAATGACTTCACGAAACACCTCGGTGGTTGAAAAGCTGCCGATTATGGACAGCCCCCGTGAAGCCGCCTGTACGCCGATGTATCCGATGGAACGGCCCTTGCTTTGGGAGGGGTGCACTGTCACCATCCGCCCAGAGAGGAAGCCCCCATGCGCTCCAACGACGCTCCGCCGGCCCCCGTCGCCGGCACCGGTCATCTCAAAAAAGTCCTCGGTCCCGTCCAGTTGTGGGGCATCGCGGTCGGCCTCGTCATTTCGGGTGAGTACTTTGGTTGGAGCTACGGCTGGAACACGGCCGGCACGCTCGGCTTCCTGGTCGCCACGGTGCTGGTGGCGACGATGTACACCACCTTCATCTTCAGTTTCACCGAGCTCTCGACCGCCATCCCGCACGCGGGCGGCCCCTTCGCCTATGCGCGGCGCGCCTTCGGGCCACGCGGCGGTTTCGTGGCGGGCTTCGCGACGCTGATCGAATTCGTCTTCGCGCCGCCGGCCATCGCGCTTGCAATCGGCGCCTACCTCAACGTACAGTTTCCGGGCATCAATCCGAAGTGGTTCGCGGTCGGGGCCTACGTGGTCTTCATCGGGCTGAACTGGATCGGCATCGGCATCGCGGCGGCGTTCGAGTTGTTCGTCACGGTGCTCGCGATCTTCGAGTTGCTGGTGTTCATGGGCGTGGTCGCACCAGGCTGGTCGATGGCGAACTTCGTGGCCCACGGATGGGCCGGCGGCAATGTGCTGAACGGCGCGGCGGTGTCGGGCATCTTCGCGTCGATCCCGTTCGCGATCTGGTTCTTCCTGGCCATCGAGGGCGCGGCCATGGCGGCGGAAGAGGCGCGCGATCCGCACCGCACCATTCCGCTGGCCTACACCACCGGCATCGTCACGCTGGTGCTGCTGGCCTTCGGCGTGATGATCTTCGCGGGCGGCGTGGGCGACTGGCGCCAGCTCGCGAACATCAACGACCCGCTGCCGCAGGCCATGAAGGCGGTGGTGGGGGCCAACAGCGGCTGGCTGCACATGCTGGTGTGGATCGGCCTGTTCGGCCTGGTCGCCTCGTTCCACGGCATCCTCATGGGCTACTCGCGCCAGATCTTCGCGCTCGCGCGCGCCGGCTACCTGCCCGCCTACTTCGCCGGCCTGAGCCCGCGCTTCGACACGCCGCACCGCGCGCTACTGGCCGGCGGCGTGGTCGGCATCGCCGCCATCTTCAGCGACGAGTGGGTGCAGTTCGGCGGCCAGACACTCACGGCCAACATCGTCACCATGGCCGTGCTCGGCGCGATCGTGATGTACCTGATCTCGATGGCCGCCCTGTTCAAGCTGCGGCGCACCGAGCCCGACCTGCTGCGAACCTACCGCGCGCCCTTCTACCCCGTGTTCCCGGCCGTCGCGCTCGGGCTCGGGCTGGTGTGCCTGGGCGCGATGGTCTGGTTCAACCCGATGCTCACGGTGCTGTTCCTCGTGCTGATGGCGTCCGCCTACGGCTACTTCCTGCTCACCTCGGCGCAGCGCGATGCCGCCGCGCCTGACGCGATGCTGTCTTCCACGCCCTGATAAAAAAGATGCGCTACCGCACCACCATTGCCGGCCAGGGCTTCGCCTTCGACGATCTGCGACAGGTGCTCGCCTGCGCCAGCCCCGCGCGCTCGGGCGACTACCTCGCGGGCCTTGGCGCGGCGACCGCGCAGCAGCGCATGGCAGCGCGCCACGTGCTGGCCGACACGCCGCTGAAGCAGTTCCTCACCGAGGCGCTGATTCCCTACGAGCAGGACAACATCACGCGGCTCATCATCGACACGCACGACGCGCAGGCCTTCGCGCCGGTCGCGCACCTCACGGTCGGCGACTTCCGCAACTGGCTGCTGTCGGAACAGGCCACCACAGAGGCACTCGCCGCGCTGGCACCGGGCCTCACGCCCGAGATGGTGGCGGCCGTGTCCAAGCTCATGCGCAACCAGGACCTGGTCGCGGTCGCGAAGAAGTGCCACGTCGTCACGCGCTTTCGCGACACCATCGGCCTGCCCGGCCACCTGGCCGTGCGCCTGCAGCCCAACCACCCCACCGACGACCTGCGCGGCGTGGCCGCGTCCACGCTCGACGGCCTGCTCTACGGCGCGGGCGACGCGGTGATCGGCATCAACCCCGTCTCCGACAGCCTGCCGGTGCTCGGGCGCCTGCTGCACATGCTGAACGAGGTGATCCAGCGTTTCGAGATCCCCACGCAAAGCTGCGTGCTCACGCACGTGACCAACACGCTGAAGCTCGCGGAGGCCGGCGCGCCGGTCGACCTCGTGTTCCAGTCGATCGCGGGCACCGAGAAAGCGAACCTCTCGTTCGGCGTGACGCCCGCTTTGCTCGACGAGGCCCACGCCGCGGCGCAGTCGCTCGCGCGTGGCACCGTCGGCAACAACCTCATGTACTTCGAGACCGGCCAGGGCAGCGCGCTCTCCGCCAACGCCCATTCCGACGTCGACCAGCAGACCTGCGAGGTGCGCGCCTATGCACTCGCACGGCGTTACCAGCCGCTGCTCATCAATACCGTGGTCGGCTTCATCGGCCCCGAGTACCTGTACGACGGCAAGCAGATCATCCGCGCCGGGCTCGAAGACCACTTCAGCGGCAAGCTGATGGGCCTGCCGATCGGCTGCGACATCTGCTACACCAACCACGCCGAAGCCGACCAGGACGACATGGACACGCTGCTCGTGCTGCTGGGCACGGCGGGCATCAACTTCATCATGGGCATCCCGGGCGCGGACGACGTGATGCTCAACTACCAGAGCACCTCGTTCCACGACGCCCTCTTCCTGCGCGAGACGCTGGGCCTGAAGCGCGCGCCCGAGTTCGAGGCCTGGCTGCAACGCATGCAGATCACCGACACCGCCGGGCGGCTCGCACCGCCCACGGCCAACCGGCTGCTGAGCGACATGGGCGGGCTGTCCGCGCTGGCGCCATGAACGATTCGCCCGTCACCCCCAACCCCTGGGCGCAATGGCGCGCTGCCACGCCCGCACGGCTCGCACTCGGCCGCGCGGGCGCCGGCATGCCCACCGACGAAACGCTGCGCTTCGGCTGGGCCCACGCGATGGCGCGCGACGCGATCCATGCAGCGCTCGATGTCGACGCACTCGATGCCGCACTGCGCGCGAACCAGTGGGACGTGAATCGCGTGCGCAGCCGCGCGCCCGACCGCACCACCTACCTGCGCCGCCCCGACTTGGGCCGCCAGCTCGATGCCGAAGACGCCGCGCGCCTGCGCGACGGCCGACCCGTGGGCGGGTGCGACGTCTGCCTCGTGATCGGCGATGGTCTCTCCTCCCTCGCCGTCGCCCGCCACGCCGTGCCGCTGCTCGCCGCGCTGCGCCCGCAGCTGCCACCCGGCACGCGCCTGTCGCCCGTGTTCATCGCCACGCAGGCGCGCGTGGCGCTGGCCGATGAACTGGGCGAAGCGGTCGGCGCGGCGCTGTCGGTCATGCTCATCGGCGAACGCCCGGGCCTGAGTTCGCCCGACAGCCTCGGCATCTACCTGACCCACTCGCCCCGCCGCGGCCGGCACGACGCCGAACGCAACTGCATCTCGAACGTGCGACCCGAGGGGCTGTCGTACGCGCAGGCCGCCTTCAAGCTTGCGTGGCTGGTGCGCGAGTCGCTGCGCCGGGGGTTGAGCGGTGTGGGGCTCAAGGACGAGAGTGACCTGGCGGTGCTGGCTGCAAGCCCGGACGCCGTTGCCTATGATCCCGGGACCGATCCCCAGGAGACAAGCAGATGAACGCCCCTCGCTACCCCCTCGCCGAACTGAAAGACCTGCCCGACGACATCCGCACCGCGATCCTTGCCGTGCAGGAAAAGGCCGGCTTCGTGCCCAACGTGTTCCTCGGCCTTGCGCGCCGCCCCGCCGAGTGGCGGGCCTTCTTCGCGTACCACGACGCGCTGATGCTCAAGGAAGAAGGCTCGCTCACCAAGGGCGACCGCGAGATGATCGTCACCGCCACCAGCGCGGTCAACCAATGCCTGTACTGCGTGGTGGCGCACGGCGCGCTGCTGCGCATCTACGAGAAGAAACCGCTGGTGGCCGACCAGGTGGCGGTGAACTACCGCAAGGCCGACATCACGCAGCGCCAGCGCGCGATGCTCGACTTCGCGATGAAGGTCTGCGAACGCTCGCACGAGATCGACGACCGCGACTTCGGGCCGTTGCACGCGCACGGCTTCGACGACGAGGACATCTGGGACATCGCGGCCATCACCGCCTTCTTCGGCCTGAGCAACCGCCTGGCCAGCTTCAGCGGCATGCAGCCGAACCCGGAGTTCTTCCTGATGGGTCGGCTGCCGCGCGAGAAGAAGTAGGAAGCTTCGGTAACGGGCTCAAGCCTTGCCGCGGCACGAGGCCAGCGCATCGAGCGCGGGCTTGTAGGTGGGCGTGGTCACGTCCATCAGGCCCAGCACCGTGTGATAGAGGTTGTCGTGCGTGAGCGGCGCGTCCAGGCCCGCCTCCATGCACGAGCGCGAGAGCTTGCGGCGCTCGCTCATGCCGTCGCCGAACCAGGTGACCATGGGCACATGCTTTTGCGCATCGGGCGCGAAGCTGTAGGGCACGCCGTGCAGGAACAGGCCGTACTCGCCCAGCGACTCGCCGTGGTCGCTCATGTACAGCAGCGCCGTGTCGTACTGCTTGGATTGGGTCTGGAGCCAGTCGATGGTCTGGCCGAGGAAGTGGTCGGTCTGGGCGATCGAGTTGTCGTAGACGTTCATCAGCTCGGCATGCGCGCACTCGGCCAGCGCGTTGGTCTTGCACTCGGGCGTGAAGCGCTTCAGTTCGGGCGCCGAGCGCTTGTAGTAGGCGGGGCCGTGGCTGCCCATCTGATGCATGACGAGCACGACACCCTTGGCGCGCCGCTCGGCGGGCAGCGCGGCGATGCGTTCATCGAGGCCCTTGAGCATCACGTTGTCGAGGCACTCCTCGCCGTCGCACAGGGCCTTCTTGGTGGCCGCATCGAGCCCGTCGAACGCCGAGGCGTTCGGGATGCGCGCGCACACGCCCTTGCAGCCGGCCTGGTTGTCGAGCCAGAACACGGCCAGGCCCGAGGCCTGCAGCACGTCCATGAGGTTTTCGTATTCGTCCTTGCGCGACTCGTAGCCGCTCTTGCCCAAGGGCGAGAACATGCAGGGCACCGAGGCCAGCGTGTTGGTGCCGCACGAGCGCACCTCGCGGTAGCTCAGCACGTTGCGCTTCGCCAGCTCGGGCGTGGTATCGCGGGCGTAGCCGTTCAGGCCGAAGTGATCGGAACGCGCGGTCTCTCCCACCACCACCACGAACAGCGGCGGGCGCTTCTGCGCTGCGTAGCTCGCGCCCAGCGCCGTGCCTGCGGTGATCGGGATCAGCTTGCTGCTGCGCTTGAACATCGGCTTGAGCACCACGGCGCCGGCCGAGTACAGGCTGGCGATCGGGTTCATCATGTAGCGCAGGTGCACGTTGTTGCGCATCAGCGGCGCGAGCTGCCGGTTCATGGCCACGGCCGTGACCACCGCCACGACGGCGGCCAGCACCAGCAGCAGCGCGTTGCGCCAGACGTGCGACAGCAGCCCCATCGGCACGATGCGCACGCGCCAGATCGCCCAGGCCGCCGGCAGCACGACCACGAGCACGTTGAAGGCCATGCGCCCGCTCAACAGGTCGCGCGCTTCGTTGGGGTCGGTCTGGAACGCGTTCGCGATCATGCTCGGGTCCATCACCACGCGGTACTGGAGCATGTAGTGCTGCGCCACCGCGGCGATCACGACCACGAGCAGCCACAGCGGCTTCATCCAGCGCGACCAGGCCGTGAGCGACAGCATCGCGACGGTGCCGCAGAAGGTGAGCATGCCCAGCGCGGCGATGGTCGGCATGTAGGTGCTGGGCGCGCCGCCCAGGCGGGCCAGGTCGTTCAGCAGCGGCCAGTTGGCGGTGAGGCCGAGGTACAGGCTGAGCCAGACGATCACCTGCCGCGTCGAGCGGGGCTGCGAAATCCAACGGTCGATGCGTTGCCAGAAAGTACCGGCGGCGCCCGCATCCGACAGCGGCGCGGGGCGGGATTCAGATCGGCTGGGAGCACGCGCCAGCAGCGCGGAGTCGAGACGCGAAACAGACATGCCGCCAATGTAGGCAGCGTGCCTGAAGAGAGCCTGAACAGTTCATTCAGAGCGCATTCAGGCTCGGCCGATGCGCGCACGGCGCAGCAGCCGCAGGCGCGGGCTGCGCGACACCGCGCGGCCGGCGGGGCGGCTGATGCCGCGCTCCACCACGATCGAGACCAGCGCCGCCAGGATCGCGGCGGCCGTCACGTCGGTCGGGAAATGCAGGCCCAGGTACAGCCGGCTCCAGGCCACCACCACCGCCGCCACCAGGGCCAGCCGCATCGGCGTGCGCCAGGGCAGGCACCACAGCGAGAAGGCGGCGGCAAACGTGCCGGCCGCATGCAGGCTGGGGAAGCCCGGGCGCGCGCCCTGCGGCACCCACTGGATGCCCAGGCCGTAAAACGCGGGCCGCGGGAACGGCAGCACCGAGCGGAACACGTTCACCACCAGCCACACGACGAGCACGCTGACCAGTGCGGTGAAGAAGGCGTGGCGCCAGCGGCGGTCGAAGGCCGCGGCGGCCGCGATGGACAGCGCCAGCAGCGCCGGCAGCACGTCGGACGCGAACATCGCGAAGCGCAGGCTCCACGCCGGCGCGGAGGCCGAGGCGTTGAGCCAGCTGAACAGGGCGAAATCAAGGGCTTGCATGCAGGGGCGCGGTGCGCTCGATGGGAGGGGAAGTACGGCGGCGCGTCGCCACCAGTTCGATGAGGAAGCCGACCGTCCAGCAGACCCAGGCGGTCCACAGCGTGTGGCTCATGTAGTGCGCGCCGCGCATCTGCTGCGCCACGCCGAGCACGAAGCCGGCGACCAGCGCCACGCACAGCCACACGATGGCGCCACGCGGCGCCACATGCCGCAGCACGAAATACCCGCCAAGGTAGGCAAAGGCGGCCGAGGCATGGCCGGCCGGGAAGCAGCCGCCCGGCCCGCCGTCGTCCTGGCCCCAGGCCCAGTGCGACACATAGCGCGCCACGCCGCCGAACTCCTTCAGGTCCCAGGGGCAGCTGGTGTCGCTCAGGTGTTTGATCAGGCTCACGGCCAGCACCGAGGCCAGCACCGTCAGCGCCAGCTGCACGCGGGCGCCCGTGCCCAGGCGCCGCAGCACGCCCACGGGCCAGCGGATGGCGGCGAACAGGCCGATCACCAGCAGCCAGCTGAGGTTTCTCGCGCCCTCGTGCATCACGTGGACCAGGAAGGGGTTCTCGCGCCAGGGAAAGCCCATCGGCGTGCCGGCCAGGCGAGCCAGCGGCAGGTCGCCGCCAAGGGCGTCCCAGATCATCAGCAGGGCCAGGGCAAGCAAGGTCAGGGCTCCGAGACGGAGATGCGGGGTACGACGGGTCATGAAGAAAAACAGGCCTCGGAACAGACTGGCGCGAGCCTACGCACGCGGGATGAACCCAGTCTGAAGCGACCTGAACGATTCCTGACGCGATCGCCAGAGGGGCGGCGCTAGACTTCGAGTTTTTGTAAGGGCCACCGCGTGCGAATCTTGCTGGTCGAAGATGACAGTTCGTTGGCAGACGCGGTCTGCAGCTACCTGGTCGCCAAGGCGTTCGTCGTCGACGTGGCCCCCAGCCTGGCCGAGGCGCGCGGCGCCCTGCTTTCGGTGCAGTACGCGGCGGTGCTGCTCGACCTGCACCTGGGCGACGGCGACGGCCTCTCTTTGCTGCCGCAGGTGCGTGCGCTGCGCGAGCCGCCCATCGTCATCGTGCTCACGGCGCGCGACCAGGTCACCGACCGCATCCGCGGCCTCGATGCCGGCGCCGACGACTACCTCATCAAGCCCTACGACCCGGCCGAGTTGCTCGCGCGGCTGCGCGCCGTGGAACGCCGGCGCAGCGCCAACACCTCGCCGGTGCTGCAGCTGGGCACGCTGGAGATCGACCTGGCGCACGACCGCGTGCGCAAGGACGGCGTGCCCGTCGTGCTCACGCAGAAGGAATGGGCCCTGCTGCGCGTGATGGCCACGCGGCCCGAGCGCATCCACACGCGCGACAACCTGGCCGACGCGCTGTACGGCTTCGGCGACGAGGCCGACAGCAACACGCTCGAGGTGTTCATCAGCCGGCTGCGGCGCAAACTCGGGCGCAGCCACATCCAGACGCTGCGCGGCCTGGGCTACCGGCTGTCGTTCTCGGCGGACGACGAGGAATGACCAGCGCCCTGCTGCGCGACCGCCGCGATTCGCTGGCCGGGCGCCTCACGCGCACGCTGATCCTGTGGGTCGGCGGCGTGTGGCTGCTGTGCGTGCTCGCCGTGGTCTGGTACGTGGACCGCGAGATCAACCACAACTTCGACAACGAGCTGGTGGAGGTGTCGCACCGCATGTTCGACATGGCGGTGCAGGAGCTCGAGAAGCTGCGCCTGCGCCATGAAAGCGGCAAGCAGGACACGCCGCTGATCGCGCCCAAGCAGCTGTTCTCCGAAGACGCCGTGATGTACCAGGTGGTGGACGTGCACGAGCACGTGCTGCTGCGCTCGGCCGAGGCCCCCGACGACGCCTTCGACGTGCCGCTGGCCGCCGGCTTCGCCAACAACCAGACCTGGCGCATCTACACCGTGCGCCACCCGACGCTGGGCCTGTACTTCCAGGTGGCCGACCCGCTCGACGAGCGCCGCCGCGCGCTGAACCGCACGCTGTTCGGCCTGATCATCCCGCTCGGCGCGGTGCTGCCGCTGCTGGCGCTGGTGCTGCGCCGCGTGGCGCGCACCGAGCTGCGCGTGCTGCAGCAGCTGGCCGGCGAGATCGAGAAGCGCAACGGCGCGGACCTGCGCCCGATCACCCTGCCCGGCCTGCCGCAGGAGCTGCGCGCGGTGGGCGACCATGTCAACCGGCTGCTGCAGCGGCTGTCGCAGTCACTCGACGTGGAGCGCGCGCTGGCGGCCAACGCCGCGCACGAACTGCGCACGCCGCTGGCCGCCGCGCGCCTGCGCCTGCAGACCGCGCTCGACCACGACCTGAAGCGCACCGACGTCGAAGGCGCGCTGCAGGCGCTGCAGATGCTGAGCCACCGCGCCGAAAAGCTGCTGCAGCTGTCGCGCGCGGAATCGGGCGCCTCGCTCGCGCGGGCACGGGTCGATCTGGTCCAGCTGGCGGGCACGGTGGCGCAGGAGTTCTGGCAAGACCCGCAGATCAACGAACGCCTGAAGCTCAAGGTGCCCGACAGCGCGGCGCCCGTGGCCTTCGGCGACGTCGATGCGCTGGCGATCGCGCTGCGCAACCTCGTGGAGAACGCGCTGCGCTACAGCGGCGACGGCCGCGTGACGATCGAAGTGGCGGCGCCCTGCGTGCTCGCGGTGCGCGATGCCGGCCCCGGTGTCAGCCCCGAACAGCGGCAGTCGCTGCACCAGCGCCATGTGCGCCACGGCTCGGACCGCGCCGGCTACGGCCTGGGCATGTCGATCGTGGGCACCATCGTCGAGAAGCACAACGCGACGCTGGAGCTGGCCTCGCCGCCGCCCGGCATGGCGCGCGGCTTCGAGGCGCGCATCGTGCTGCGGCCGGCCTGAACTTTTTTCGTCAGCGCGCCTTCAGTCACTGACGATCTCGCGCAGCCAGTCGGGCAGCGCCAGCGCCTTCTGCTTCGGAAAGTCGACCCAGATGGTGGTGGCGCCGCCGGCCGCGCAGAGCACCTCGGGCGCGTCCTCGCGGACCATGGTGGCCCAGCTCTCGAAGGTGGTGCGCCCCGGGTCGCTCACGTACATCTTGATCCGCACGTTGCCCGGGTACTCGATCTGCCGGTAGAAGTTGCAGAAGGCGTTGACGATCACCATGCCCTCGCCGCCCGGCGTGGGCTCCACGCCGAGCGAGCGGATCCAGTCGATGCGCGCCGTCTCGAGGTAGCGGAAGTAGGTGCCGTTGTTCAGGTGGCCCATGGCGTCCATGTCGCCCCAGCGGATGGGGATCGACATCTCGTACACGAGCTTCTTCTTTTCGGGGATTTCGATTCTCATCGGTGGGCCTTGATGGATGCGAGGATGCCCAGGACGAACAGCGCCGCCGCCACCCATTCGGTGGTCTGTGGCCAGCGGCCGTCCCAGAGGAAGGAATAGAGCAAGGCGAACAGCGTCTCGCTCACGATGAGCTGGCCGCACAGGCTGGCCGAGAGCCGCTGGCTCGCGACGTTCCAGAGAATGGTCGCGAGCCACGACGAGCCGAAACCGCTCGCCAGCGCGATCCAGATGAACAGCATGCCGTCGGGCTGCGACTGCAGCGTGGCGACATCGCTGCCCGCCACCGCCCACAGCAGCAAGGCCCCGAGGCCGGTGGCGATGCCCAGCCAGTTGGCCCAGTCGGCCGCATGCACCTCGCGGTGCCGTTGCAGCCAGGCGGCGTTGAGCAGGCCGTAGACCGTCCAGCTCACCATCGAACACAGCGCCAGCGCAATGCCCCAGCCGAAGCGCGCGCCGCCGCCACCACCGCCCGGGCCGTGCTGCGCCGACCACGCGCCCCAGATCATCAGTGCGATGCCCGCGCCCGTGAGCAGCAGGCCGGGCAGCAAGGCCCGCATGTGCAGTCCCGCGGGCCGGCCCAGCAGCATCATCCAGACGGGAATGGTGCCGATGATGAGGCTGGGCACCTCGGTGCCCGCCGCCGCGATGCCGAAGGCCAGCAGCAGGTAATAGCCGCTGAAGCCCAGCACGCTGAGCGCGAGCGCCGCCAGCGCCTGCCGGCCCGTGGGCCAGCGCACCGCCGCGGGCCGTGCGAACACCGCCAGCGCCGACACCGCGCCGAACACCGCGAAGCGCGCCGCCGTGATGTCGACCATGCCGAAGTGGCCGACCATGCGCGGCGCCACGAACACCAGGCCCCAGAGCGCGCCCGCGCCCAGGCCGGCGGCAATGCCGATCCAGGCTCGGGGGCTCAGATCGCGAACCCGTCGTCGGCGGCGATGACCGCGCCGTTCACGAAATGGCTCTCGCCACTGGCCAGCAGCACGATCAGGCCGTCGAGGTCTTCGGGCTTGCCCACGCGCTTGCGCGGCAGCATGTTGACCAGCTTGGCGCCGCCCTCGGTGCTCCAGTGCTCCTCGTTGAGCTCGGTCGTGATGTAGCCCGGGCACAGCGCATTCACGTTGATGCCGAAGCGGCCCCATTCGAGCGCCATGGCCTTGGTCATCTGCACCACGGTGGCCTTGCTCATGCAGTAGGTGCCGATCTGCGGCATGACCTTCAGCGCCGCTGACGACGCGATGTTGATGATGCGTCCGCCGATGTAGGTGCCCGGCGCCTTGCCCTGGGCGCGCGCCAGCATGCGCTTGCCGACCTCTTGCGCCACGAAGAAGGAGCCCTTCACGTTGGTGTCGAAGATGTAGTCGTAGTCCTCGGGCGTCACGTCCTGCAGACGCTGCGTGGCGCTCACGCCCGAGTTGTTGACCAGGATGTCGATGGGCCCCACCTCGGTTTCGGCGCGCGCCACGGCGGCCTTGATGCTGCCGATGTCGGTCACGTCGAGCTCAACCACGTGGGCGTCATGGCCCTCGCCTTCGATGCGTGCGCGCAGCTCCTTGAGCTTCTCGACGCGGCGGCTGGCCAGCACCACGGCGGCGCCGGCACGGGCCAGTGTCTTGGCAAACTGGGCGCCCAGTCCGCTGGAGGCGCCGGTGACGAAAGCCACGCGGCCGGAGAGATCGATGCTGTAAGCCATGAGCTGAATCCTGTGGAGTCGCGCAGGTGACGCAAGGCGCCTCGCCTGCGGGCGACAAGGCCCCCGCCGGACGCCGCATAAAATGCCCGGCGAACCGGGACGCCCCCGCGCCTCTAAAAATCATTATCGACCCAACCCACATGACGCACGACGAAATCCTCGCCCAGTTCGGCCCTCGCGAAGCCATGGAATACGACGTGGTCGTGGTCGGCGGCGGCCCCGCCGGCCTCTCGACCGCGATCCGCCTCAAGCAGCTCGCCGCCCAGCAGGAGAAGGAAATCTCCGTCGTGGTGCTCGAGAAGGGTTCCGAGCCCGGCGCGCACATCCTGTCGGGCGCCATCATGGACCCGCGCGCGCTCAACGAGCTGCTGCCCGACTGGGAGGAACTCGGCGCCCCGCTGAACCAGCCCGTGACCGACGACGCCATGGTGTTCCTGAGCGAAAAGTCGGGCCTGCGCACGCCCAACGCCTTCCTGCCGGCCTGCTTCCAGAACCACGGCAACTACATCATCAGCCTGGGTGCCTTCACCAAATGGCTGGCGCAGCAGGCCGAGAACCTCGGCGTGGAAATCTTCCCGGGCTTCCCGGCCGCCGAAGTGCTCTACAACGAGAACGGCTCGGTGCGCGGCGTGGCCACCGGCAACATGGGCGTGGGCAAGGACGGCGAACCCACCGAGAACTTCCAGCTCGGCATGGAACTGCTGGGCAAGTACACGGTGTTCGCCGAAGGCGCGCGCGGCCACCTGGGCCGCCAGCTGATCGCCAGGTTCAAGCTCGACGAAGGCCGCGACCCGCAGACCTACGGCCTGGGCGTCAAGGAAGTCTGGGAAATCGATCCCAAGCGCCACCAGCCCGGCTTCGTGCTGCACACGGCCGGCTGGCCGATGGACAACAACACCTACGGCGGCGCGTTCCTCTATCACATGGAGGACAACAAGGTCACGATGGGCTTCATCACTGGCCTGGACTACAGCAACCCGTACCTGAGCCCGTTCGAGGAAATGCAGCGCTGGAAGCTGCACCCCAACATCCGCTGGTACCTCGAGGGCGACGAGGCCAAGGGCATCAAGCCCGCCAAGCGCATCGGCTACGGCGCGCGCGCCATCACGGCCGGCGGCCTGATGTCGCTGCCCAAGACGGTGTTCCCGGGCGGCGCGCTGGTCGGCTGCGAGGCCGGCTACCTGAACGTGAGCCGCATCAAGGGCAGCCACGCCGCCATCAAGACCGGCATGCTGTGCGCCGAAGCCGCGTTCGACGCGGTCATGGCCGGCCGCCAGCACGACGAGCTCACGGCCTACCCGGCGGCGTTCGAGAAGAGCTGGCTCTACACCGAGCTGAACAAGGCGCGCAACTTCAAGGCCTGGTTCAAGAAGGGCCTGGGCATCGCCACGGTCATGAACGGCGTCGAGCAGTGGCTGCTCAAGGGCCACATCCCATGGACCCTGCGCCGCAACAAGCCCGACCACCAGTACCTGAAGCCGGCCGCCGAGTGCAAGCCCATCGTCTATCCGAAGCCGGACGGCAAGCTCACCTTCGATCGCCTCTCCAGCGTGTTCATCAGCAACACGAACCATGAAGAGCAGCAGCCCGCCCACCTGACGCTGAAGGACGCGTCGGTGCCGGTCAACGTCAACCTCGCCAAGTTCGCCGGCCCCGAAAGCCGCTACTGCCCGGCCGGCGTGTACGAGTTCGTGCCCGACGAAGCCAGCGCCGGCAAGGAGCGCCTGCAGATCAACGCGCAGAACTGCGTGCACTGCAAGACCTGCGACATCAAGGACCCGACGCAGAACATCGTCTGGGTCACGCCTGAAGGCGGCGGCGGTCCGAACTACGTGGGCATGTAAGACGCCCCGTCCTCAAGACGCCTCGAAAAGCCCTCTTCGGAGGGCTTTTTTCATGGCGCTTCAGGCGAGGTACGCGGCGACCTCGTCGGGCGTGAGGAAGTGCACCAGCGACACCTGCGGGTTCTGCTCGGCGTGCAGCACGTGGGTGAACCCGTTCCAGCCGCGCGCGGGCTTGTTGTCCGTCTCCAGCGCGACGAGCACCAGCCGCCCCTGCCGGCGCGCGTTTTCGCGCAGCGTGCCTTCGCCCCAGGACCACGCCATGCGGTCCACCAGCTCGCCCTGGGCGAAGGCCGTCGCCTGCAGCCAGAGGAAGGCGGCAGCATCGCTGTCCTCGTCGCGGCGCGTGCGCGGCGGCTGCCGGATGCCCAGCGTCTGGGCGTGCGTTTCCATCAGGTCCTGCAGCAGCGAGAAGGCGTGGAAGTTGTTGTTGATGCCCTGGGCGCGAACGACCATGCCCGCACGCGACGCCGGCAGCAGGACCACCAGTTCGTCCTCGTACGACAGCTGGGCCGCGGCGCGCAGGAAGTGCAAGGCCTCGAAGGGCAGCGAGTCGTTGGCGTACATCGCCTCGACGTGCGCGAGCAGGCCCGCGTCCGCCACCAGCGACTGGTGGTTGCGCACATCGCGCACCACCATGGTCATGAGCGGCAGCACCAGCAGGTCGACCGCGCGCTGCAGCGCATCGACCTCGAAACGCGCCTGCGGCGACAGTGCCGCGAGCGCCGCTTCGGCGGCCTGCCAGGCGGCGAGTTCTGCCTCGTCCTGCGGTTCTTCGCCCTCCTCATCTTTCTCGTCGGGTTCGTACGGCTGCGCCGCGCAGTAAGGCGCCAGCGACGCCAGCAGGCGCCCCGCCAGCTGCCGCACGGCGTCGAACATGAGCTGCGGATCGGCGCCGTTCTCGACCAGCGCGCCGCAGAACACCGCCAGCAACGCGGCCCGGTGCGGATGCAGCTCGCCGAGCCGCGCGATGGCGGCCCGCAGCACCTCGTCCTTCGCCGAGCCCTCCACCACCTCGAAGTAGAGCGCACGGACCTCCGGCCGCTTGAAGAAGGAAGCCTGGGTGTCGAGGTCGGCGTCCTGCAGCACAGGCAATCGCAGGGTGGCGAGGAGATCGGAAGGCAACATGGGCATGCGCAAATTGTGCGATACCACCGACGCTATCCTCGCGACACAAGGACACAAGGAGACAGGACCCCATGCACATCGTCATCACCGGCGGCGCCGGCTTTCTCGGCGCGCGCCTGGCGCGCACCCTCCTGGCCCTGGGCCAGCTCTCGCTCGCCGGCGCGCCCGCCCGCGACATCGCCCGCATCACGCTGGTCGACCGCGCCCCGCCGCCGCCCGACCTCGCGGCCAACCCGCGCATCGCGGCCGCCACCGGCGACCTCAACGCCCAGCTGGCCGACGACGGCGCCACCTTCTGGCGCGAGGCCGACGCGGTGTTCCACCTCGCGGCCGCCGTCAGCGGCGAATGCGAGGCCGACTTCGACCTGGGCATGCGCAGCAACTTCGCCGCCACGCACGGCCTGCTCGAGAAGCTGCGCGCGCTCGGCACGCGCCCGGTGCTGGTGTTCTCCAGCTCGCTCGCCGTGTTCGGCGATTCACCCGAACAGCCGCTGCCCGCGCTCATCGACGACCACACGCTGCCCACGCCGCAGACCAGCTACGGCATCCAGAAATTCATCGGCGAGCAGCTGGTGGCCGACTACACGCGCAAGGGCTTCGTGCAGGGGCGCAGCGTGCGCCTCATGACGGTGAGCGTGCGCCCCGGCCTGCCCAACGGCGCGGCCTCGGGCTTCTTCAGCGGCATGATCCGCGAGCCGCTCGCCGGCCTGCGCGCGGCCTGCCCGGTGCCCGACGAGACGCCCGTGGCCATCGCCTCGCCGGCCCGGACCATCGAAGGCATCGTGCGCGCCGCCGAAGCGAGCGACGCCGACTGGGGCCCGCGCACCGCGCTCAACCTGCCCTCGCTGGCCACCACCGTGGGCGAAATGGCCGCCGCGCTCGAACGCGTGGCGGGCCGCGCCGCCACCGACCTGCTCGACCGCACACCCGACGCCGCCATCCGCCGCATCGTCAAAACCTGGCCCGGGCGCTTCGACACGCCGCGCGCCCGGGCCCTCGGCCTCACGGCCGACGAGAGCTTCGACGCGGTGATCCGCGCCTACGTCCGTGAAAGTCCCGACGCGGTCAAACTGGTTATTGGTGCATAGTCATTTCCTGACTTGCGCCTGACGCGCATCCGACCCCAAAACTCCCCGGAGACACCATGAAATTCGGCCACATCGCCGCCGCCTGCCTTTCGCTCGCCCTGGGCACCGCCGCCCTCGCGCAGCAACCCACCGTTCTCAAGATCGGCTATGCGACGTCCAAGGAATCGCACTACGGCGTGGGCTCCACCGTGTTCTGCGAAGAGGTCGAGAAGAACACCCAGAACCGCTTCAAGTGCCAGCACTTCGCCAACTCGGCGCTGGGCGGCGAGCGCGAGCAGATCGAAGCGATCCAGCTCGGCACGCAAGACCTGCTGAACACCTCGACCGGCCCCGTGGGCAACTTCGTGCCCGAGGTCAAGATCGTCGACATCCCCTTTCTGTTCCGCGACTACGACCACGCCCGCAAGGTCATGGACGGCCCCATCGGCCAGGACATCCTGACCAAGTTCCCGAGCAAGGGCATCATCGCGCTGGCCTGGACGGAAAACGGCTTCCGCCACATGACGAACAGCAAGCGCGACATCGTCAAGCCCACCGACGCGGCCGGCCTGAAGATGCGCACCATGGAAAACAAGGTGCACATGGACGGCTACCGCACCTTCGGCATCCTGCCCACGCCGATGGCCTTCCCCGAACTGTTCGGCGCGCTGCAGCAAGGCACGGTCGACGGCCAGGAAAACCCGATTCCGGTGATCCTGTCCTCGAAGTTCTCGCAGGTGCAAAAGCACCTGTCGCTCACGGGCCACGTCTACTCGCCGGCGCTGCTGCTGCTGTCGCCCAAGGTGTGGAACAAGCTCTCGGACGCCGACAAGAAGGTGTTCACCGAAGCGGCGAAGAAGGCCTCGATCGCACAGCGCAAGAAGGTCAACGACGACGAGAACAACGGCATCGCCCAGCTTGAGAAAGACGGCATGAAGGTCACGCGCACCGTCGACGGCGCGGCCTTCCGCGAAGCCCTGAAGCCGGCCTACGTGGGCTACGCCAAGGAATTCGGCGCCGACAACATCAAGAAGATCACGGACGTCAAGTAAGACCGCTCCGCCCCGACCGCGCCCGGCCCGCCTCAGTGTGCCGGGCGCTTCGCATTTCCGACACCACAGAGAACCACAACGTGCAAGCCTTCGAGCGCTACTTTCTCGCCGCCAACCGGTGGGCGCTGATCCTCCTGCTGGCGGCCATGTCCGTCATCATCTTCACCAACGTCGTGCTGCGCTACACCACGAACCAGTCGATCGAATGGGCCGAAGAGGTGTCGCGCCACATGATGATCTGGCTCACCTTCCTGGGCGCCGGGCCGGTGCTGCGCTACGGCGGCCACATCGCCGTCGAGAACCTGCAGGACGCCCTGCCCCGGCCCGCGGCCGTGGCGGTGCGCATCGTGGTGGCCGGGCTGCTGTTCGCCTTCTTCGGCTTCATGGTCTGGTACGGCTGGCTCTACATGGAACGCACGATGTTCCAGCTCACCGCCGTGACGCAGATTCCGTTCGCCTACATCTACAGCGCGATGCTGATCGGCGGCGTGCTGCTGATCGTGCACTGGCTGCTGGTGGTGCGCGGCTACGTGCTGAACCGCGAGTTCGCGTCCGACGCGCATTTCGACGCCAACGCGTCGGCCTCGCTGTAAGGAGAAGACCATGGATGCCAGCATTGTCCTGATCGTCTCCGCCTGCGTGTTCCTGGCCATCGGCGTGCCCGTGGCCTTCGCGCTCGGCCTGGCCACGGCCGCCACCCTGATCCTCGCGGAAAGCTACCCGCTGATGGTGCTGCTGAAGGAAACCTTCACCGGCATCGACAGCTTTCCGCTGATGGCCGTGCCTTTCTTCATCCTGGCCGCCGAGCTCATGAGCGGCGGCTCGCTCACCGAGGTGCTGCTGCGCTTCGCGGGCCAGTTCGTCGGCCACCGGCGCGGCGGGCTGGGCTACACCAACGTGGTGTCGCTGACCTTCTTCTCGGGCATCTCGGGCTCGGCGCTGGCCGACGCGGCCGGCCCCGGCTCGATGCTCATCAAGATGATGGACAAGGCCGGCTACGACCGCTCGTACGCGGCGGCGCTGACGGCCTCCACGGCCATCGTGGGGCCGATCATTCCGCCCTCGATCATCATGATCATCTACGCGCTGCAGGACGAGACCGTGTCGGTCGGCCAGCTGTTCGTGGCCGGCATCGTGCCGGGCATCCTGATCGCGGTGGCGATGTGCGTGGTGAACTTCTACGTCTCGAAGAAGCGCAACTACAAGGGCGACGGCCAGACGCCGCCGCTGCGCGAGATCCTCATCACGACGTGGAAGGCGATTCCCGCCATCCTGCTGCCGGTGGTGATCCTGGGCGGCATGCGCGCCGGCTGGTTCACGCCCACCGAGGCTTCGGTGGTGGCGGTGTTCTACGCGCTGGTGTGCGGCAAGTTCATCTACCGCACGCTCGAGTGGAAGATGCTGCCCGACATCCTGTCGCGCTCGGCCCTGCTGTCGGCGTCGGTGCTGATCATCATCGGGCTGTCGGCCTCGTTCGCCTGGGTGCTGACCATCGAGGGCATTCCGCAGCAGATGGCCGAATGGCTCATCAGCATGAACCTCTCGCCGTGGATGTTCCTGATCATCGTCAACGTGTTCCTACTCCTGTTCGGCATCTTCATCGAGCCGCTGCCGGGCGTGATGGTGCTGGCGCCGATCCTTGCGCCCGTGGCGATCAAGCTGGGCGTCGACCCGGTGCACTTCGCGATGATCGTGATCTTCAACCTCACGCTGGGCATGATCACGCCGCCGGTGGGCGGGCTGCTGTTCGTCACCTGCAACGTGTCGAAGGTGCCGATGTCGGCGCTGGTGAAGGAGCTGGTGCCCTTCCTGTGGGCGCACGGCGCGGTGCTGATGCTGCTGACCTTCGTGCCGATGCTCAGCACCTGGCTGCCGCGCGCGCTCGGGTTCAAGTAGCGGCGCAGGCCGCTCCCGCCCACGCCTTCACCTGCCTCAGGCCGGCGGATGCAGGTACTGGCTCGGCGGCACGCCGAGCGTGCGGCGGAACATCGCGGTGAAGGCGCTCGGGCTCTCGTAGCCGTGCGCCAGCGCCACCTCCAGGATCGACGCACCCGCGGCCAGCCGCGGCAGGCTCAGGAGCAGCCGCGCCTGGCGGCACCACGCGCCGAAGGTCATGCCAGTTTCGCGTTCGAACAACCGGGCCAGCGTGCGCGCGTTCATGTGCAGCCGCGCGGCCCAGCCGTCGAGCGTGGCGGGTTGCGCGGGGTCGCGGATCAGCGCCTCGCACAGCGCGGCCAGGCGCGCATGGCGCGGCATCGGCACATGCAGCGACAGCGCGGGCGCGGCCTCGATCTCGTCGAGGATCAGCTCCATCACGCGCTCGTCGCGCCCGCCCGGCGGGTAGTCCAGCGGCAGCGACACGGCCGCCACGATCAGCTCGCGCAACAGCGCCCCCACATGGATCACGCGGCACTCGGCCCCCAGGTCGGCGCGCGTGCCGGGCTCGACGAAGACCGTGCGCATCTTCACCTCGCCCGCCATGCGGATCTGGTGCGTCATGCCCGGCGGCACCCAGACGCCGCGCCCCGGCGGCACCACCCAGCTGCCGGCCGCGGCGCCGACCATCATCACGCCCGAGATCGCGTGGATGAGCTGCCCGCGCCGGTGCGCATGCGGCGGAATGAAGGCGTCGCCCGCCGGATCGGTGGCCAGCACGGCCACGGCGCGCGGGGTCGATTCGCCCTCGTCGGGGCGCAGATTCAGTTTGTCCATTTCACGACGATGTTTGCACATTCGTAGCGAGAACATCTTTCCGTGTCTTCCTACGATGGCTTTTCCTCCCTTTTTCTCAAACCGGACATCGAAGAAAGAAGCCATCGCATGAACACGCGCCGACTCGGGCTGCTCACCGGCACCCATGCCGTCAACGACCTCTACCAGGGCCTCGTGCCCGCGCTGCTGCCCTTCATGGTGCTGGAGCGCGGCTACAGCTACACGGCCGTGAGCGGCCTGATGCTGGCGGCCACCGGGCTGTCGAGCGTGGTGCAGCCGCTGTTCGGCCTGTACGCCGACCGCCACCCGCGCGCCTGGCTGGTGCCCGTGGGCTTCCTGGTGGCGGCGCTGGGCGTGGTGCTGGCGGGCCTGAGCCAGAGCTACCTGCTGACCTGGATCGCGGTCGCGCTGTGCGGGCTGGGCATCGCGGCCTACCACCCGCCCGCCACCGTGGCCGCGCGCGCGGCCGGCGGCGCCTCGCAGAAGGCGATGAGCGTGTTCTCGGTGGGCGGCACCATCGGCGCCTCGTTCGCGCCGGTGCTGGCGGCCACGGTCGTCGGCGGCGGCAGCCTGTCGCGCAGCTACCTGCTGGGCATTCCCGCGGTGGCGATGGGCTTGGTGTGGGTTGCGGCGAACGCACGGCGCAGCGCCGTCGCCAACAACGCGGCAGCAGCGGCAGCGCGCGCCGCGCAGGCCCGCGCCCAGGTGCTGAAGCCGCACAACGACTGGCGCGCCTTCAGCCTGCTGGTGGCGACCATCGTGGGCTGGTCGATCCCGTACGTCACGGTGCTGTCGATGCTCTCGCTGCGCATCACGCGCGACCTGCACGGCAGCACCTTCCAGGGCGCCGCGGCGCTCACCGCCTTCACCGCCGCAGGGGCCGTGGGCACGCTGGCCGGCGGCTGGCTCGGCGACCGCATCGGGCGCATGGGCACGATCCGCTGCGGCTACCTGCTCGCGCTGCCGGCCATGGCGGGCCTCGTGCTCGCCTCCACGCCCGGCGCGGCGCTGGCCTGCACCGCGTGGCTCGGCATGAGCATGTTCCTGCCCTTCGCCGCACAGGTGACGCTCGCGCAGGACTACCTGCCACGCAACCCGGCCACCGCCAGCGGCATCACGCTCGGCCTCGCGCTCTCGGTCGGCGGGCTGGTCTCGCCGCTGTTCGGCCTGCTGTCGGATGCGCGCGGGCTCGGCGTGACGCTCACGGTGGTGTTGTGCGTGCTGTGCGTGGCGACCGTGCTGGCCTTGCGGCTGCGCAACCGCACGGTGCAGGTGATGGCGGGCGAGGCTGCCGCGGTCTGAGTCCTCCCCCGCGCTCCTTGTGCACAGGGCACTGGGTGCTTCCCGCAGCGAAATCAAGGAGGAGCCGAAGGCGGGGGACATTCGCGGAGGGAAGCACCCGGTGTCCTGTGCACGCGCCCTGAACCACGGACCACCGAAATCCGTGGGCGATTCAACGCCGCACGCGCTCTCTTTCACTGCCAGAATCGACGCAAGCTTCGACGTCGAGCCTGACAGACAAGAAGAAGGAAAGAGAAGGACGCCATGCACCGAATCGTCGCCCAGGGCAGCAGCCTTGTCGCTGCCGGCTTGCTGGCCACCGCCGGTATCGCGGCCACGCCGGCCGCCGCGCCCGTTGCAGCCGTTGCACCAGCGGCCGCCCCCGCCAATCCCACCAATCCCACCAATCCCGTCACCCACCTCGCCGAAGTGGAAAGCGCCGTGCGCGCCTGGGCCGCCGCCTGGTCCGCGCGCGACGTGGAGCGCTACCTCGCAGCCTACGCGAGCGACTTCACCCCCGCGCGCGGCCAGACCCGCGAGCGCTGGGAGGCCGACCGGCGCGCCCGCATCACGGGCAAGTCGCGCATCAGCGTGGGCATCGAGGGGCTGGTGATCAGCGTCCAGGGCACCTCGGCCAGCGCGCAGTTCCGGCAGATTTACAGCGCCGACGCACTCACCGAGACCGACCGCAAGACGCTCGAGCTGCAGCGCGTGGGCCCGCGCTGGCTGATCCGCAAGGAGAGCGCGGGCAACTGACGCGCACCCCCTTGTCCCTGTAAGGCAAATGGTTCACGAAGATGTCACCACTTGCAACGATGCTGCAGCCTTCGACCTCCGAAAGCTGTGGCCGCCATGTTCCCCACCAAGACCGAGAAGGCACGCGACGAACTCCAGGCCGGGCAGCGCACGCTCAGTCAGCGTGAGCGCGCCTTGCTGCTCATGGCCGACGGCCGGCGCTCGCTGACCGACTTCAGCCCGCTGTTCCCCAGCCGCGTCGAGGCCGAGCAGGCGATCCAGGGGCTGATGCAGCGCGGCTACCTGCAGGTCGCGCGCCCGGTCGCGCCACCGCCCGCACCGGCCCCCACGCCCGTCCCCGCCGCCGAGCCGATCCAGGTCGCCACCTCGGCCGACAGCTTCGACGGCAAGCGCTCGCTGGCCACCACGCGCATGTTCCTGTTCGACATCTGCGAACGCATGTTCGTGCGCCGCGACCCGCGCTTCGCCAACCAGATGCGCGACGCCCTGCGCGAGGCGCGCGACCGCGAGGCCATGCTGACCATCGCCGCGCTGATGCTCTCCGAGATCGAGAAGGCCGCCGGCCCCGAGCGCGCCGACTCGCTGCGCGAGCGCATCGACAAGCTGCTGCCGCCGGCAGAAACCGTGCACTGAGCCGCCAGCCCCGGCCCCGCGATCCACTACACTCGCCGGGTCAGGAGAGAGCCCCGCGCGACGGGGCCGCCGAAGGCGCAGGGGTTCCCCGAACGCTCAGGCAAAAGGACTGACAAGACGCCGGCAACCACCGGCGTTTCCTTGCTGGAGAGAGGCCGTGGCATTGCACGCGGCCCACCGAAGGAGCAAACCCCGATCGTGGGGCGAATCTCTCAGGTAAAGCGGACAGCAGGGGTGGCCCGTGGCGTTGCAGCCATGGATTTCGACTGCCCCTTTGGAGTGCCCCGTGGCCGCTTCCTCCGCTTCCGACGCCCAACTTCTCAAGACCCCGCTGTACGACCTCCACGTCGAGTTGGGCGCCCGCATGGTGCCCTTCGCCGGCTACTCCATGCCCGTGCAGTACCCCGCCGGCCTCATGGCCGAGCACAAGCACACGCGCGACGCGGCCGGCCTGTTCGACATCTCGCACATGGGCCAGCTGCGCCTGGTCGGCCCTGACGCCGCCGCCGCGTTCGAAACCCTGATGCCCGTCGACGTGGTCGACCTGCCCGCCGGCAAGCAGCGCTACGGCCTGCTGCTGAACGACGAGGGCGGCATCCTCGACGACCTGATGTTCTTCAACGAAGGCAACGGTTCGCTCTTCGTGATCGTGAACGGCGCCTGCAAGGTGGCCGACATCGCCCACATCCAGGCCAGGATCGGCGCGCGCTGCCAGGTGCAGCCCCTGCCCGACCACGCGCTGCTGGCGCTGCAGGGCCCACAGGCCGCCGCCACGCTGGCACGCCTGTCGCCCGGCATCGAGCGCTTCGTGTTCATGACCGGCGGCGCGGTGCAGATCGGCGGCATCGCCGCCTTCGTCACCCGCAGCGGCTACACCGGCGAAGACGGCTTCGAGATTTCGGTGGCCGGCAAGGACGCCGACGCCCTCGCCCGCCTGCTGCTCGCACAGCCCGAGGTGAAGCCCGTCGGCCTGGGCGCGCGCAACTCGCTGCGGCTCGAAGCCGGCCTGTGCCTGTACGGCAACGACATCGACACCACCACCACCCCGGTCGAAGCCTCGCTCAACTGGGCGATCCAGAAAGTGCGCCGCGCCGGCGGCGCGCGCGAAGGCGGCTTCCCGGGCGCGGCCAAGGTGCTGGCCCAGCTGGCCGCCGTCGCCTCGGGCGCGGCCGGCCACACCGACCACAAGACGCTCACGCGCAAGCGGGTCGGCCTCGTGGCACTGGAACGCATCCCGGTGCGCGACGGCACGCTGCTGCAGTCGCTCGAAGGCCACGACATCGGCGCCGTCACCAGCGGCCTGCTCGGCCCCACGGCCGACCGCTGCGTGGCCATGGGCTACGTGGCCGCCGCCTTCGCCGAGCCCGGCACGCGCGTGCAGGCCATCGTGCGCGGCAAGCCGGTGCCGATGGAAGTCTCGACCATGCCCTTCGTGCCGACGCGCTACTACCGCGGCTGACCGACACTGAACCCCGCAGACCCGGCTAGGCTCTGCACCCCGATTCCATTTTTTCCACGAGGAGTTTTTTCATGAGCATCAAATACACCAAGGACCACGAATGGGTGGCGGCCGAAGGCGGCGCCGCCACCGTCGGCATCACCGTGCATGCGCAGGACGCGCTGGGCGACGTGGTGTTCGTCGACCTGCCTGAAGTGGGCAAGACCTTCGCGCAGGGCGAGGTCGCCGGTGTGGTCGAGTCGGTGAAGGCCGCCGCCGATGTGTTCATGCCCGTGTCGGGCGAGATCACCGAAGTCAACGAAGCGCTGCGCGCCGACCCGTCGCTGGCCAACAGCGACCCGCTGGCCGCCGGCTGGTTCTTCAAGGTCAAGCTGAGCGAGCCCGCGCAGCTCGACGCCCTGCTCGACGCCGCCAGCTACGACAAGTTCGCCGCCGAATCCTGATCCGCTGAACAGCAGCTTCCTCGCACCTTCGTTCCTTCTCCCCCGAGCCTTCACCGCCATGCCGATTCCCGCCCTTCCCTCTTTGCAAGAACTAGAGAACGCCGAAGAATTCCTCGCCCGCCACATCGGCATCGATGCGGCGGACGAGGCGCGCATGCTGCCGGTGATCGGCTCGGAAACGCGCGCGGAGCTCATCGACGGCATCGTGCCCGCGGCCATCCGCCGCGCCCGGCCGATGCGCCTGCCCGCGCCGGTCACCGAGGCCGACGCGCTGGCCGAGCTGAAGACGCTGGCGTCGAAGAACAAGGTGTTCAAGAGCTTCATCGGCCAGGGCTACTACGGCACCCACACGCCGGGCGTGATCCTGCGCAACATCCTGGAGAACCCCGCCTGGTACACCGCCTACACGCCCTACCAGGCCGAGATCTCGCAGGGCCGCATGGAAGCCCTGCTCAACTTCCAGACGATGGTGTGCGACCTCACGGGCATGGCCATCGCCAACGCCTCGATGCTCGACGAGGCCACGGCCGCCGCCGAGGCGATGACGCTCGCCAAGCGCAGCGTGAAGAGCAAGAGCAACGTGTTCCTCGTGTCGGGCGACTGCCACCCGCAGACCATCGAAGTCATCAAGACGCGCGCCGCGCCGCTGGGCATCGAGGTGAAGGTGAGCACCGTGTCGGAAACGCTGCCGCACCTGATGGTGAGCGGCGAATTCTTCGGCGTGCTCGCGCAGTACCCGGCCACCACCGGCCACGTGCACGACCTGCGCCCGCTCGCGGGCCATGCGCACCAGTGCGACGCCGCCTTCATCGTCGCGGCCGACCTGCTGGCGCTGACGCTGCTGGTCGCTCCCGGCGAGTTCGATGCCGACATCGTCTGCGGCACCACGCAGCGCTTCGGCATGCCGCTGTGCAACGGCGGCCCGCATGCCGCCTACCTCGCCTGCCGCGATTCGTTCAAGCGCTCGCTGCCCGGCCGCCTCGTCGGCGTGAGCGTCGACACGCATGGCCAGCCGGCCTACCGCCTCGCGCTGCAGACGCGCGAGCAGCACATCCGCCGCGAGAAGGCCACCTCGAACATCTGCACCGCGCAGGTGCTGCCGGCCGTGGTCGCCAGCATGTACGCCGTGTACCACGGCCCCGACGGCCTGACGCGCATCGCGCAGCGCGTGGCCGTGCTCACCGCCATCCTCGCCAAGGGCCTGTCGCAGATGGGCCGCGAGCCGGTGAACACCACCGCCTTCGACTCGCTGACGATCCGCACTGGCGACGACACGGCCGCGATCATCGAGCGCGCGCAGGCCGGCGGCGTCAACCTGCGCCAGCGCCTGCAGCAGCACCTGGGCATCTCGCTCGACGAAACCACCACGCGCGCCGACATCGAAACCCTGTGGGCCCTGTTCGTGCCCGCCGGCACCGCGATGCCGCGTTTCGACGAGCTGGCCGCCAACACCACGCCGCTGATTCCCGAGGACCTGCGCCGCACCAGCGCCTTCCTCACGCACCCGGTGTTCAACACCCACAAGAGCGAAACGGCGATGCTGCGCTACATCCGCAGCCTGTCGGACAAGGACCTCGCGCTCGACCGCAGCATGATCCCGCTGGGCAGCTGCACCATGAAGCTCAACGCAACCAGCGAGATGATCCCCATCACCTGGCCCGAGTTCGCCAACATCCACCCCTTCGCGCCCGCCGACCAGCTGCAGGGCTACGCCCAGCTCGACGCGCAGCTGCGCGCCTGGCTGTGCGAGGCCACCGGCTACGCGGGCATCAGCCTGCAGCCCAACGCGGGCTCGCAGGGCGAGTACGCGGGCCTGCTGGCCATCAAGTCCTTCCACGAAGCCAAGGGCCAGGGCCATCGCAACATCTGCCTGATTCCCTCGTCGGCGCACGGCACCAACCCGGCCAGCGCCCAGATGGTGGGCCTGCAGGTGGTGGTGACGGCCTGCGACGCGCAGGGCAACGTCGACATGGACGACCTCAAGCGCGCCTGCGAGAAGCACAGCGCCCACCTGGCCGCCGTGATGATCACCTACCCCAGCACGCACGGCGTGTTCGAAACCCGCGTGAAGGAACTGTGCGAGCTCGTGCATGAGCACGGCGGCCGCGTGTACGTCGACGGCGCCAACATGAACGCACTGGTCGGCGTGGCCGCGCCGGGCGAGTTCGGCGGCGACGTGAGCCACCTGAACCTGCACAAGACCTTCTGCATTCCGCACGGCGGTGGCGGCCCGGGCGTCGGCCCGGTCTGCGTGGTCGAAGACCTCGTGCCCTACCTGCCGGGCCACGCCACGGCCGGCGTGCCCTCGAACGGCGTGGGCGCCGTGTCGGCCGCGCCGCTGGGCAACGCGGCCGTGCTGCCGATCAGCTGGATGTACTGCCGCATGATGGGCGCCAAGGGCCTGCAGGCCGCGACCGAGACGGCCATCCTCAGCGCCAACTACATCAGCGCGCGCCTGAAGGACCACTACCCCACGCTGTACGCGAGCCCCAACGGCCACGTCGCGCACGAGTGCATCCTCGATCTGCGTCCGCTCAAGGACACCAGCGGCGTCACCGCCGAAGACGTGGCCAAGCGCCTGATCGACTACGGCTTCCACGCGCCCACGCTGAGCTTCCCCGTGCCCGGCACGCTGATGGTGGAGCCCACCGAAAGCGAACCGCTGGCCGAGCTCGACCGCTTCGTCGACGCGATGATCGCCATCCGCGGCGAGATCCGCCGCGTGGAAGAAGGCGTCTGGTCCAAGGACGACAACCCGCTCAAGCACGCGCCGCACACCGCCGCCAGCCTGCTCGGCACGGAGTGGAGCCACCCCTACTCGCGCGAACTCGGCGCGTTCCCGCTGGCCGAACTCAAGCAGGCCAAGTACTGGCCGCCGATCGGGCGCGTCGACAACGTCTACGGCGACCGCAACCTGTTCTGCAGCTGCGTGCCGGTGGGCGAGTACCAGGAAACCGAAGAGGCCTGACGAAGGCGCGGCGGCGCAAGCCGCCCGCCGTTCAGCCTTCGCGCTGGTACATCGCCCACTTCACGGTGAGCAGGTCCGCGGCGATCTTCGCGGCGTTCACACCCGCGTAGGTTTCGGACGGATCGAACGCGAAGGCCGCCTGGTAGCGCTTGATGTGCGCGTAGTCCCGATCAAAGGTCATCGGGCCCATGAGTTCGGTCGGGTCGGTGCCGGCGGGAAGCGCCAGGAATTTCCCGGGGTCGGTGGTGCTCTGGTAAAGATCGACGCTCATCAGGTTCATGGCTTGCCCTCGAAGTCGTAGGCGCAAATCATCTCGACCCTTCGCGCCGCATGCAATCGGCCCGCGCCTACAGGGCGCGCAGGCGGGGCGCTGTCAGTGCATCGCGCCTCAGGGCTGCTTCTTCTTCGCGATCTCGCCGGTGGCGATCTGCGCGCGCAGCCCGCGCAGGCTGGCCTTCATCTTGCGCTCGTTCTCGGGCCCCATGCGCACCAGGATCTTCTGGCCGGCCGAGAGCGATTCGAGCTTCGGATCGGCGTACTCGTAGCGCACCCAGGGCCGCTGCGAGGGAATGTCGCCCTTCACCTCGACCAGCTTCACCTGCACCGGCCCCGTGGGCTCGGGCGCCTGCAGCAGGTGGTCGATCACGGCGATGAAGCGGTCGTTGAAGTAGCGCCCCGGGTAGCCCAGCTCTTCGTACGCCTGCTGGAACAGCGGGTACAGCCGCGCATACACCGCCGCCGCCTTGGCCGGATCGACCGACCCGGCCAGCATCACGATGCCGTTGTAGCGCGCGGCGTTGTTCGCCGCGATGGTCTGCACGCCGCCCTGCTGCGGCCCGTCGGTGATGAAGCGCTGCGGCGCGGGCTGCACGGGCCACTTGCTGGCGGGTGCCTGCTCGCGCGGCAGGTTGTCGACGGTGGCGACGAAGCGCCGCACCACGCCGTCGGGCTGCAGGTAGGCCGCCACGGCCTTGCCGCCCAGCAGCTCGGTGAGCGCCTTCATCACGCGCGCATCGGAACTGGCCAGTGCGGGCAACGCGGCATCGGGCGGGGCCAGCGCCTCGACCGGGTTCTGCGGGCCCTTCGGCTCTTCCACCTTGGGCGGCTCGGGGGGCGCGTCGTTCGGGGCGACGGCCACGGGCGCGGTCGGCAACGGCGCCAGTTGCTGCTGCTGGTACCAGCGCCAGCCGAAATAAGCCGCCACCAGCACGACCAGCGCCAGGCCGACGATGGTGCCCATCGGCGCTTCCTTGCGGGGTCGGAATTCGGGGGTGTCGCGGGGGGAGTCGGCGTCGGACATGGGCGGTTTCCTTTTGCGGGATGGCAGTGGGGAGACGAAAGGCAATGGTGCACCAGGATGGCCTGCACGGCCCGCACGATCGCCACGTTCTCGTAACCCCCTGTGACGCCCCACCCGCGCCGAAGTTCAGTCGCTCACGCTGTCACTCGCCGCCGATGCGCACCACATGCGCCTCGCGCGGATCGACGCGGCCCGCGTGCAGGTCGGCGATCACGGCCTGCGCATGCGCGAAGCCGCGGCCCTGCGCCAGCGTCATCCAGCGGTTGCCCGGGCGGCTGAGCTCGGCGATGAAGCGGCCCTGCGCATCGTTGAAGCGGCGGTTGACCTCCTGCGGCCCCCAGTCGGCATTGCGCTTTCGGATCTGCACGGGCGCGAAGTAGAGCTTCGGCGTGGGGCCGGGCAGCGCGCTGGTGTCGCCGAGAAACTCGGTCTTCTGCGCCGAGCCCGCATAGCAGTCGTACACCAGCGATTCACCGAAGTGGTGGTGCACGGTGGCGCGCAGGTCGTCGTGGCCCGCGAAGTCGACGTACAGCGTGGGCACGTCGGCCGCGAGCGTGGCGATCTCGTCGTAGGCCACCGTGCGGTCGTAGCAGCCCAGCGCTTCGACGAAGGCGCGGTTGCCTTCCGAGGTGGCGGCGATCAGCTGCAGGCCTTCACGCCGGCCGAGGCAGAAGGCCGTGCCGAACGCCGTCTTGCTCGATGCGCTCGACACCACGACCTGCGTCGCGCCGAAGAAGGCGTTGTCTTCGAGAAAGTCGGCCAGCATGAACGAGGTGATGAACAGCGGACGCACCAGCATCTGGTAGTCCTCCAGCGCGGCGACGTAGCCCGCGTCGTGGCTGCAGCGCATGTACTGGTTGTAGGCCGACACCAGCTCGCTGCGGTGCGCCGCGCCGTCGTAGAAGCCGCGCGGCGTCACGCGCACCGGCTGCATGCGCAGGTGGCTCGCGATGGGAAAGTAGCCGTAGAAGCGTTCGCCCACCGCCACGCCTTCGACATTCGAGGCCACCACGTCGGCAAAGCCCCAGGCCGGCATGTGGCCCCAGTCGGCATCGCCGGTGGGAAAGAACTGCCAGTACTTCATCACCGCATCGCCGAAGGCCGCGTAGGTGATGTTGTTGGTGGTGAGCGAGAAGCGCTCGATCTGCATCAGCACCTCGCCCGGCTGCAGGCTGCCGTCGTCTTCCGAAGTGACGATGCGGGTGGTTCCGAGTGCGTTCTTGCGCGTTTCGAGGCGGGTTAAAGTGAATGCGTTGTTCATTCGCAAACTGTAGGACGGCCCGCTTCGCCGCGGGTTCGGAAACCCGGTCCATGCCCGCCGCACCCCGCTCCAAGCCCCTGAAACGCCCCACGCAGGCGCGCGGCAAGTTCACCGTGCAGGCGATCTACGACGCCTTTGTTCGGATTTGGCGCGCGCAGGGCTGGGAAGGCGTGACCACGCGCGCCGTGGCGCTCGAAACCGGCATCGCCGTCGGCACCTTCTACGACTACTTTCCCGACAAGGAAGCCCTGCTCTCGGGCTATGTGCGCCACTGCGTCGAGGCGCTGCTGGCGCGGCTCGACGCGGACGTGATCGCGCCACCCGACATCGACTGGCGCGAACGCACGCAGCGCCTCGTGCGCCTCACCTGCGACACGCGCATCGACGAATTGCCCGCCTTCGACCACGAGATGCTGATGCTCGAACACCGCGTGGCCGAACCCAAGCACCATCGGCGCGTGTACGACGAGTTGCTCGCGCGCTGGACGCAGGCCTTCGCCGCCTGCCGCGACCTGCAGCCGCCGCCCTCGCCCGCCGCCGTGCAGGCGCTGCTGACCGCCGCCTGGGGCGGGCGCCGCTACCGGCTGCTGGTGCAGCCCGACGATGCGGCGGGGGATGCCTGGATCGACGAGATGGAAGCGATGGTCAGGGCGCGGCTGTTGGCGCGCTGAGCGCCTGCAGCCACGCCAGCGTGCCCTGCAGCTCGGCCGGGCGGATCTCGTGCGCGCCCGGGAAATCCGAGCCCGACAGCGCCAGCGGCAGCCCGCGCGCCAGCTCGCGCGTGGCCTGTGCGGCGCTCGGCGGAATCACGTTGTCGGCGCTGCCGTGGCTCACCCACAGCGCCTTGCCCGCGAAGGCCTCGGGCGGTGCGATGTGCGGCACCACCTCGGGCAGCAGCCGGCTGTGCCACACCAGCGCGGCGCGCAGCTTCTCGGGCTGCGTGAGCAGCAGCGACAGCGACATGATCCCGCCCTGGCTGAAGCCGCCGACCACCACGCGCTCGGGCGGGATGCCCAGCTGCTGCGACGCCGACGTGACCATCTCGCCGATGAGGAAGCGGCTTTCGCGCTCCTGTTCTTCGTCGATGCGGCGCCCGCCGTCGGCCAGCACCTGGAACTCGAACCACGCGTAGGAACCGGGCGACAGCACGTACGGCGCGCGCAGGCTCAGCACGTGGAACTGCGGCGGCATCATGCGCGCCAGGCCGAACAGGTCCTGCTCGTTGCTGCCCACGCCGTGCATCAGCACGAGCAGCCAGGGTTCAGGGCCGCCCGAGGGTGCGGGATGGTGCAGGAACTGCAGGGGCAGGTGGAGCGATGTCATGGGTCGGAAGGGTCTCGAAAGCCTCGAAAAAATGACGGACGGCGCGGCTCAGCGAAAGCCCTTGGCCAGCGCCCGCGTGACCTCGGCCGAGGACACCTCGCGGCAGCCGGTGGCGTTCTGCCCCGACCACAGCGGAGAAAAATCGCCGCTGCCCTGCGCCTCGGCCTTCGCGCGTAGCGGCGCGATGCCCGAGGTGGCGAGCGGAAATTCCGGCGCCGGGCCGATGGGCCCCAGCTCGCGCATCACGCGGTTGACGATGCCGCGCGCGGGTCGGCCGGTGAACAGGTTGGTGAGCGCCGTGTGGCGCGCGGCCTCGCTCTTCAGCGCCGCGCGGTGCAGTGCGCTGGTCATGGCCTCGGGCGTCAGCAGATAGGCCGTGCCGACCTGCACGCCGGCCGCGCCCAGCGCCATGGCCGCAGCCACGCCGTCGGCATCCGCGATGCCGCCGGCCGCGATCACCGGCACCTTCAATGCGCGCACCAGCTGCGGCAGCAACGCGAAGGTACCGAGCTGCTTCGTGAGGTCGTGCGACAGGAAATGGCCGCGGTGCCCGCCGGCCTCCAGCCCCTGCGCAATGACCGCGTCGACACCCTTCGCCTCGAGCCACAGCGCTTCATCGACGGTGGTGGCCGAAACCAGCACCTTCGCGCCCCAGCCGCGCACCTTGGCCAGCAGCGGCTCGGGCGGCAGCCCGAAATGGAAGCTCACCACCGGCGGCTTGAACTCGGCCAGCAGGTCGGCCACCTCGGCGCTGAAGGGGTTGCGCCCGGGGCCGGTCGGGATGCCCGCGGGGTCGATGCCGAACTCGGCGTAGTACGGCCCCAGCGCGGCGCGCCAGGCGGCCTCGCGTGCCTCGTCCGGCGTGGGCGGTGTGTGGGCGAAGAAATTGACGTTGAAGGGCTTGTCGGTGCCCGCGCGGATCGCCGCGAGCTCGCTGCGCATCGCATCGGGGCCGAGCATCGCGCACGGCAGCGACCCCAGCGCGCCTTCGTTGCACACCGCGATCGCCATCGCGCTGGCCTGCGCGCCGGCCATCGGCGCCTGGATCAATGGAAGTTCGGTGCCGAGGATCTGTTGCAACGTCGTCATTCGGGGTGCGCTCCTGTGTCCGTGTGTCGAATGCACGGCATTGTCCGGCCAAGCCGTTGAGCGCGGCGCCCGCGGGGTCATCGGGCAGCGGGACAGGTCAGCAGCAGCGCGCAGCCTGCCGCAGGCTCACTCCTCGCTGGTCCATTCCACCTGCACGCCCAGGCTGCGCAGGTTCTCCACGAAGCGCGGGTGCGCGCGCCGGATCGGCGTGGCGTTGCGGATCTCGGACTTGCCTTCGATGCTGGCGGCCACCATGAACAGCGCGATCGCCACGCGGATGATGTAGGGGCTCTCGACCACCGCCGGCGTGAGCGCGTGGCCGCCGAAGGTGATGAGCCGGTGCGGGTCGGACGAGAACACATGCGCGCCGAACTTCGACAGCTCGCCGGTCCAGCCCAGCGCGCCGTCGTACACCTTGTTCCAGAACATCGCGTTGCCCTGCGCGCGCACGCCCAGCGCAATGAAGATCGGCAGCAGGTCGACCGGGAAGTACGGCCACGGCGCGGCCTCCACCTTGGTGAGCACGTTGCTGGTGAACGGCGTCTGCACCTTCAGCGGGCCGCTGCGGATGGCGCGCGACCAGCCGTCGGCATGCTCGATCTGCACGCCGAACTTGGCAAAAGTGCGGTCGATGAGCGGAAAGTTGCCCGGCGCGCTGTTGCGCACCACGACGTCGCCGCCGGTGATCGCGCCCAGCGCCAGGAAGGTGGTGATCTCGTGGAAGTCTTCGTCGAAGCGGAACTCGCCGCCGCCCAGCGTGCCCCCGCCATGCACCGTGAGCCGCGACGTGCCCATGCCCTCGATGCGCACGCCGATCATGGCCATGAAGCGGCAGAACTCCTGCACGTGCGGCTCCGAGGCCGCGTTGGTGAGCGTCGAGGTGCCGCCCGCGGCGGCCGCGCACAGCACGAAGTTCTCGGTGGTCGTCACCGAGGCGTAGTCCAGCCAGTGGTCGGTAGGCGTGAGCCGGCCGGGCGCGTACACCAGCAGCGAGCCCTCGGTGCGCTCCACCTGGCCGCCGAAGCGCTGGAACACCTCGACGTGCGGATCGATCTCGCGCACGCCCAGCGTGCAGCCCTTGACGTTGTCTTCCAGCCGCGCCACGCCGAAGCGCGCCAGCAGCGGCGGCACCAGCATGATCGACGAGCGCATTTCCTCGGGCAGGCGGTGGAGCGCCGCATCGAAGGTGGTGGCGCGGTGGTGCAGCTCGAGCGTGCCGCTCTCGTGGTCCATGCGGACCTCGCTGCCCAGCGTGCGGAAGATGTCGAGGATCTTGCGCACGTCGGTGATGTCGGGCACCCCGTGCAGCCGCAGCGGCTCGCCGGTGAGCAAGGTGGCGCACAGCACCGGCAGCACCGCGTTCTTGTTGGCGGAGGGAATGATGCGGCCGCGAAGGGGCGTACCGCCGTGCACGATGAGGTTGGACATGAAGGGGGGCGAACAGAGGGGGCGAAGGCACGAACTGTTCGCGCCGGACGGCGGAACTTTACCGTTGGAAACGACGGGTTTCCGGGGGCTCAGTTGTAAGAATTTGGAAACGCCCGCGGCGCGCCGGTGCGGCCGCGGCGTTGCCCGGGAGGCCCGTCAGGCCTTGCGCTGGAAGCCCGGCGCCTGGTCCACTTCGGTCGGCTTGTAGATCTTGTGCGCTGCCGTCGCGCTGCCCGCGTCGGCCACCACCAGCAGGCGCCACAGCGGCTCGCGCACGGCGCACATGCTTTCGTCGGGCGTGAGCGCGAAGGTCGGCAGCGCCGGGGCGGTGCCCTTCACGACCACCTTGAGCAGCATCGCGCCCTTGGCGTTCGACACCTCGATGTCGTAGCCCAGCGCCTTGCTGGTGACGTCTTCCGCGTTGTAGCCGTAGCCCTTGAAGTGGCCCATGACATAGGCCATGGCGGCGGCCTGCACGGCGTCCGTCGTGGTCGGGCCGGCCGGGGCCGCGTCGGCGTCGTCGGCCGCCGGCACGCCGCCACGGGCCTTGGCGGCCGTGATGTCGGCCTCGGTCGGCACCCAGCCGCGCGCGCCGCGCACCAGCACGGCGAGTTGCTGCTCGGGCTCCCAGCTCGCGACGTGCCATTCGGCGTCGTCGCGCACGCGGGTCGACACCTTGGCGCTCTTGTTGCTCTCGAGCTCGGCGATGGCGACGCGGTTGGTCTGCAGCACGGCGCGGAAGCCCTGGCCGGCGTCGAAGGTGCGCTTGAGCAGGGCCAGGCGGTCCTTGGCGCGCTGCGCCTGCTGGGCGCTGCGCACGCCGCCGCCGGGGCGGCGCTGGGCGTCGAGCGATTCCAGGTAGAACCAGCGGCCACCGGCCGCCACGCTCACGTACTCGCCCCAGATGGTGGCGATGACGTTGTCGCCGGTGGCGAGCCAGGCGTGCTCGAACGGCTTGTCGCGTGCGTCGAACACCCCCATCTTGGCGACGATTTCGACCGGCGTGAGGCGCGGTCCGGAGAGCCGCATCTCATCGATGGCGGCGAGCACGGAGGGGTCGACTTCCTTGTCCATTCAGCGGAATTCTGGCGAGTTGGGAGGGGGTGGGAGTATGCCGCATCGGCCGTCGCTCCCCGGTGCCCGGCGCCGCGCCGCGTGTACCCTCCGTGCCTTGAAAGCCCCCGCATGCACGACCTGCTGACCTCCTATTTCTGGCACGGCGACACGCTGCGCAGCCGCAGCGTGAGCGGCGTCGTGCACGCGGCCCTGCTCGACGTGCCCGAGCCCCCGGCCCGCCTCGTGGCCGACTGGCAGCGGGAGATCGCCACGAACGTGCCGCTCGAACCCGGCGATGTCGAGCCCATGCCGCTGGCGCGTGCGCGCACGCGCTGGCCCGACTACGCGCAGTGCGTGCAGGCGATGTCCGGCTGGCTGGGCACGCTGGGCCTGCCCGCGTCGCTGCTGCCCGCCAGCGACGTCGCCCTGATGGCCTGCCGCGGCGCGCGCTACCACCACGACGGCGCGCAGTACGGCGGCGCGGCCTTCTGCAACCTGTTCCTCAGCGAAGACAAGGGCCTGGACGTGCATTTCCCCGTCACGGGCCATCGAATTCCGCTCACCCGGGGTACGGCCCTGCTGTTCGACACGGGCCAGCCCCACGCCGTCGTGCCGCGCGGCAGCGTCCACGGCTTCGATGCAGCCGATTTCCCGTCTTCGATCGATCGCACGCAGCTGTTCCTGACCTGGGAGCTGTCGATCGAAGACGCACAGGTGGCGCGCCTGCTCGGCGTCGGCTTCGATGTCGATCCGGTCACCGCGTCGCGGCTCGATGAAGAACAGGTGCGGGTGAACGGCGAGCAGGCCGAGATCTGCGCGAACTCCGGGCGCTGGCGCAGCGGCACGTAGCGAACGAACGATCAATCGCCCTGGCGGTAGTGAGTCCCCGGCCGCGCCGCCGAATCGATGATGTCCCGCCACGACTTGCCCGCGCTGCGCAGTTGCTCGATCGACGGGCCCAGCGTGTTGCCGTAGCGGCTGTGCGACCTGGCTTCGAGGGCCTGCAGCTCGTGCGAGGGCGTCAGTGCGCGGTAGTGCAGCTTCAGATCGTCCCGCTGCGCGAAGATCCAGCGCGCCACCTGTTCTTCACTCACGCCATCGGCCAGCATCCGCGCAGCGGCAGGCCCCAGCTCGGCCACGGCCGCTTCGTAGGTCTGGCGTACGTTGAGGTCTGCCATGCGGACTCTGGAGTGGATGTGACGGGCGAGTCGGCCCATTGTGCATACGACGAGGGCGCTACAGTGGCTGTCCCCTCATCTCTTTTCGTGCATGCCCGGAGCCCCGACGATGCGCCACCTCTTCAATGTGTTCGGCCGCACCCTGCGCGTCGAAATGACCGATGCCCGCTGGCGCAGCCACTGGGTCGGTGCCGACGGAAAACTGGGCCTCGCCCAGCTCGCGATTCCACCGGACGTGGCGCCGGCCGACCTCGCGCAGTACCTCTACGACATCTACCACGAGAACGCGACGCCGACGAACGGCGATGTCTTCGAGATCGGGGCGAAGTGAGCCCGGCGCGGCTATCGCTGCGCGGCCTTCGATGACGACCGAAACGCCAGCCAGGCCACGCCGCCAAACGCCAGCACGAACACCAGCAACGGCCCCACCTCCCGGGCCCTGAAGCCCTCGCTCACGAGGTTGCCAAGCAAGGTCCACGGCACCAGCGGAAACGCGAGCAGCACCACCACCGCAGGCACATGCGCGTGCAGCGGAAAGAGAACCAGCGCAAGGCCCGTCGACAGCAGGCTCGCCACCAGGTACGCGAACAGAAGCTTGAACACCACTTTCATGCTGCGATTCTGACCGCCTCCTTGCCCAAGCCGGGGTGACAGATGACACGGCAATCTGCTACACCTCGCGGTACCCACCCGTCCCCCTGCGCAAGGAGATCCGACCGATGGCCCCAGCCAAGAAGCGCGTCGCCGCGAAGAAGCCCTCGCCCGCTGATACGAAAGTCCCCAAGATGCCGCACGGGGTGCTGACGCCGGCGCTGTCGTCCGGCAGCGTGCGGCTCCACGTGACCGGGCAGATCAAGCTGCTCAACAGCTGGGTCGATCTCCCGCCCGAGATGGCCGCCGCGATGGTGGCGCAGTCGGCCCATGCCGATGCGCCCGCCGCGGGCCACCTGCCGGGCGAGGCCTCCCCTGCCCTCACCGCCGCACTCGCCGGCACGGCCGACGCGCTGTGCACGCGGCTCTCGCCGGTGTCGACCTTCGGGCTCGCGCAATTGCAGCGCCTACCGATGGACGTGGAGACCTCGATGGACCCACGCCTGCAGCTGGCGGTGATGAACCGCCGCGCGGGCAAGCAGAGCATGCCGATCTCGTCGGCCGACGGCGACTCGGTGCCGGTGGTGGCGCGCGTGACCAGCCATGCCGAGTGGGCCGACATTCCCGACGTCGATGCGGGTTCCGACATCGGCACCGCCGACGACGGCACGGTGCTCGTCACGGGCCGCATTCCGCTGGGCAAGGCAGAAGTCATTCGCCAGCATCCGGCCGTGCTCAGCATGAAGGCCTCGCAACCCGTGCTGCCGGCGCTGAACAACACCATCGCATCGATGGGCGTGCAGGCCGACAACCCCGCGCTCGCCGGCACGGCGGGCGGCGCCGGCGTGGTGATCGGCGTGGTCGATTCGGGCGGCGACTTCGCGCACCAGAACTTCCTGAAGGCCAACGGCAAGACGCGCCTGCTGGCGCTGTGGCAGCAAGGCGCGCCGGCCAAGGCGAACAGCCCCTACGGCTACGGCCGGCTCTTCGAGGCGGCGGACATCGACAAGGCGCTGAAGAAGGCCGATCCGTACAAGGCGCTGGGCTACGACCCCGGCGCGGGCATGCCGGGCAGCCCGGGTTCGCACGGCACGCATGTGATGGACATTGCCGGCGGCAACGGCCGGGGGTCGCTGCAACCCGGCGTGGCGCCGAAGGCCGACCTGATCTTCGTCGAGATGTCGGCCCGCGACATCGCCTGGACCGGCCACAACGCCGTGTTCAGCTCCTTCGGCGATTCGGTGCAGATGCTCGAGGCGGTGAAGTTCATCTTCGACCGCGCCGGCGACAGGCCCTGCGTCGTCAACCTGAGCCTGGGCACCAACGGCGGCCCGCACGACGGCACCTCGCTGGTCGAGCAGGGCTTCGATGCGCTCGTGTCGCAAAAGCCCAACCGCGCGATCGTGCTGGCGGCCGGCAACTCGCAGGAAGACAACACGCACACGGCGGGCACGGTGCCCGGCAACGGGCACCTCGACGTGTCGTGGACCCTGGTCAACGGCAAGGGCGGCGAGTTCGAGCTCTGGTACGGCGGCGGCCAGCGCCTGCGCGCCGAGCTGCTGGGCCCCGACGGCGAGGTGTTGGCCAGCGTCGCACCGGGAGAAAACTTTCCGCTCGGCGCGGGCAACGGCGAGATCGCCGCGTTCCTCAGCAGCCGCATCACCGACCCGAACAACAAGGACAACGTGATCGGCATCTGGCTCGCACCCAACTGGCCCGACGGCGAGTTCAAGGTGCGGCTGCACGCCCTGGCCGCCGACGACGTGCCGTTCCACGCCTGGATCGAGCGCCTGGACAGCGGCCAATCGTACTTCGGCCAGCCGGTGAAGTCGCACCTGCTGGGCTCGCTGTCGACGGGCAAGCTGTCGATCGTGGTCGGCGCCTACGACGCGCGCAAGACGGGCGAGCCCGCCGCCAGCTTCTCGAGCGCGGGCCCGACGCGCGACGGCCGGCCCAAGCCCGAGGTCAGCGCCCCCGGCGTGCAGGTGAAGGCCGCGCAGTCGCGCACGAAGGACGGCATGGTGAAGAAGTCGGGCACCAGCATGGCGGCACCGGCGGTGACGGGGCTGGTCGCGCTGATGCTGGCCAAGGCCCACAAAGCGGGAAAGAAGCTGACCATCGCCGACATCCGCGCCAGGCTGAAGGCGGGCGTCAAGCCCGGCGCCGGGCCGGCCGGCGGGGACCCGCAGCGCGGCGACGGCCGCGCCGGCAGCGGCGCGATCTGACGATCCAGCCATGACCCCCACGCCCGGTGCGGTTGTGCCGAACCCGAGCGGGGGGTGTAATCTGTGTTCCCGCCCCCATCTGCCCTCTCATGCCCATCGATTTGCGCTCGCTCAAGAAGCTCGACTTTTCGGCCGCCCCCGCGCCGGTGTCGGGCGAGCGCGTCGTCGTGCTGGTCAAGCTGTGCGAGGGCGCCGAGCGCCCGGACTACATCGCCGCGCGCGCCGACATCTCGCCGGGCCTGTTCTCTGCCGAGATTCCGCTCGACAAGCTCCAGCAGCTCGAAGCCGACCCGGCCGTCGAGTCGGTCGAGCTGTCGCGCCGGCTGCCCAACATCTCCTGATTCCCCTGACAAGCGACCCACCCGGGTCGCTGCCTTCGCGCATGCCATGCCGGCAGGCGCCCGCACACGCGTGCCCCACAACCCCTCCCAAGGAACACCCATGAAAGTGCTCGACGATGCCGCGCGCGCGGCGGTCCGGTCGGTGATCGCCACCCACCAGGCGCAGCTGGCCGCCCTGCCCGGCTACGTGGCGGCGGAGCCGGGCTTTCCGCTGGTCGATGGCCGGTTCCTGCGCGAGCCCGCCGTGATCGTGCTGGTCGACCGCAAGCGCCCGTTGTCGGAGGTTCCCGTGGCCGAGCGCGTGCCCCGGCAGCTCGGCCCGTACCGCGTCTGCGTGATGCAGGCCGACCCGGCGCGGCAGCTGGCCGCCAGTGCGGACTTCGAGGACACGGTGAACGCGCTCGCCGAAGCCGCCGTCGGCCTCGTCTACAAGCCGCCTGCGGGCCAGCCCATCGACAAGGTCTACAACGTGAAGCAGCCCTTCCTGTGCCACGTCGGCCCCGATGCGGGGTGGCCGGTGCTGAGGCCCTTTCTCGAAGGCACCACGCGCTCGCTGTCGGTGGCGATGTACGACTTCAACGCCGACCACGTCGCCCAGGTCTTCATCGACCTCGTGCGCGACGGCGGCATCGCGGCGGCGCTGAGCTGGGACGACGGCATGACGAAAGAAGAACAGGTCATCCGCAAGAAGCTGCGCAAGCTGCAGCAGGAGGCCGACTTCAGGGCCTGGCTCGTGCAGTGCGGCAAGGGCCGCCGCTTCGCCAGCGCATACCACGAGAAAGTGGCGGTGCGCGACGGCAAGGCCTTCTGGCTCTCCAGCGGCAACTGGAGCAAGCGCAGCCAGCCCGACATCGACCCCGTGGCCACGCCCGCGCAGGCCAAGGGAATGTTCAGCAAGGGCAACCGCGAGTGGCACGTGATCTGCAACGACGCCGTGCTCTCGAAAGTGTTCGAGAAGTACATCCTGCACGACCTCAAGGCCTCCGAGAAGGAAGAAGCCGACGGCGCGGCCGACGCGGCGCTGGACGTGGCGCCCAAGCTCACGTTGCCCGATGTGTTCGTGCCGCTCGACCACTTGCTGGAACAGGCCGTGGCTTTCGCAGGCCCCGTCGTGCCGGTCGAACCCGCGCGGCTGCCGGCGGTGAAGACCACGGTGAAAGTCCAGCCCGTGCTCACGCCGGACAACTACCTGCCGCACATCAACGCGCTCATCGACAGCGCGCAGACCTCGCTGTACCTGCAGTTCGCGTACATCACCTGGAGCGATGCCAACAAGGACGCCGACTTTCGCGCGCTGCTGCGCAAGCTCGCACAGCGCAGCACCGAGCCGGACCTCGACCTGCGCATCATCCTGGGCAGCACCAGCGCGGCCGACAACATCCGCAAGCTGGTCGAGGCGGGCTGCAACCAGGACGTCTTCCGCGTCCAGGGCAGCATCCACAACAAGGGCATCATCGTGGACGGCCAGGCGGTGCTGGTGAGCAGCACCAACTGGTCGGGTGACGGCGTGCTGCGCAACCGCGACGCAGGGCTGATCATCCACAACGAAGAGGTGGCGCAGTACTACCAGCAGGTCTTTCTCGACGACTGGGATTCACGCGCCAAAAGCCGCGTGGACGACGATCCGCCGGTGACGCTGGCCTCAGCCGGCGCGCCTACGCCGCCGGGCATGGTGCGCATGTCGTGGAGCGACTATCACGGGTGAGGCAACGGGGCGTCCGGTGCCGCCTCGATGAAATCCACCGAGTGCAGCACCCGCCGCAGCTCCGGATCGTCCGAGGCCTGCCACGCCGGCAGCTGCGCCAGGAAGTGCGCGATGAAGCGCGCCGCCGCATGCGACGGCGCTTCCTGCGCGCGGCGCACGATGCCCACCACGTTGCTGTGGAAGCGCTCGCGCAGCTGCAAGGTCACGAGCGCATGGCGCAGGCTCTCGGTTTCCACCAGCGGCCAGGGGCAGAAGGTGAGCATGTCGGTCTTGCGCACGAGGCCCAGCATCATCGACGGTGAATGCGCCAGCTGGATGCGCTGCACCGGCGCGGCCAGGCCGTGCTGGCGGAACAGGTTGTCCAGAAAACTCGCGCCCTCGCCCGGCGTGAAGTTGAGCACCCAGTCGTCCTGCAGCAGCTCGGCCATCGACTGCGCGCCGGCCCTCGGATGGCCGCGGCGCGCCACCACCGTCATGTCGTAGCGGAACAGCGGCTGCGCCTGCAGCCCCTGCATGGCCTCGTCGGGGCCGATGCGGCCGATCAGCAGGTCGAGGCTGCCTTCGCGCAGCCGCGGGTAGCTGAGCGCCGACAGACCGTCGAACATCTCGAGCTGCACGTGCGGCAGCTCTTCGCGGAACAGCGACACCACGCGCGGCAGCAGGGTCTGCGTGATCCAGGGCGTGATGGCCACGGTCAGGCGCTGCTGCGCGCCGGTGTCGCGGTGGCGTGAGAGCGTGTCTTCGGCCTGGCGCAACTGGGCCAGCACGCGCTGCGCATGCTCCAGCAGCTCCAGCCCGGCCGGCGTGAAGGCGATGCCGCCGCCGTGGCGCGTGAACAGCGCCACCTGCGCATGCGCCTCGAGTTCGCGCAGGCCCTGCGTGACCGTGGCCTGGGTGACGCCCAGTGCCCGCGCGGCGGCGCGGATGCTGCCTTCGGAGGCGACGGCGGCGAGATAGCGGAGCTGGTGCAGCTTCATGGCGGCCGATTATCCGCAGCCGTCCGCAGCGACAGGCGCCGCCCACCTCCGCATGGCGGCGCCTGTCTGCCCCGGCGGGCAGCGAATTCCTAGACTCGCCGCAAGACAGCAAGGAGACAGATTCCCCCATGACGACCTACACCGTCGACAACGCCGCCGCCCTCGAGAGCGTGCTGCCCGCCGTGCGCGAGGTCGCGCCCGAGATGGTCGGCCTGCGCCACCGCATCCACGCCCACCCCGAACTGGCCTACGAAGAGCATGTCACCAGCGAGCTGGTGGCCACGCGCCTGGCCGAGTGGGGCTACGAAGTGCACCGCGGCCTGGCCGGCACCGGCGTGGTGGGCACGCTGACATGCGGCACGGGCACGCGGCGCCTGGGCCTGCGCGCCGACATGGACGCACTGCCGATCCAGGAAGCCACCGGCCTGCCCTACGCCAGCCAGGTGCCCGGCAAGATGCACGCCTGCGGCCACGACGGCCACACCAGCATCCTGCTGGCCGCCGCGCGCGTCATCGCGCAGGAGCGCAACTTCGACGGCACGCTGCACCTGATCTTCCAGCCGGCCGAGGAAGGCCTGGGCGGCGGGCGCCGCATGGTGGAAGAAGGCCTGTTCGAGCGCTTTCCCTGCGACGCCATCTTCGCGCTGCACAACATGCCCGGCTTTCCGGCCGGCAAATTTGGCTTCAAGGAAGGCTCGTTCATGGCCTCGTCCGACTCGGTCACGATCACGGTGACGGGGCGCGGCGGACACGGCTCGGCGCCGCACCTGTCGGCCGACCCGGTGGTGGCGGCGGCGCACATCGTCGTGGCGCTGCAGACCATCGTGTCGCGCAACGTCGACCCGCGCGAGATGGCGGTGGTGTCGGTGGGCGCGATCCACGGCGGCGACGCGCCCAACGTGATTGCCGACAGCGTGCAGATGCGCCTCACGGTGCGCGCCTACCGCCCCGAGATCCGCGCCATGCTGCGCGAGCGCATCACCGAACTGGCGCAGGCGCAGGCCACCACGCTCGGCGTGAAGGCCGAGGTGGACTACCACTGGCGCTACCCCGCGCTGGTGAACGACGAAGAGTCCACGCGCTTCGCACGGCAGGTCGCACACGACTGGCTGGGCGACGACGGCCTGCTGCCGCCGCTGGCGCCGCTCACGGGCAGCGAGGACTTCTCCTTCATGCTGGAGCGCTGCCCCGGCAGCTACCTGATCGTGGGCAACGGCGAAGGCGAGCACCACCGCACCGGCGGCTGCATGGTCCACAACCCCGGCTACGACTTCAACGACGCGATCCTGCCGATCGCGGCCAGCTACTGGGTGCAGCTGGTGCGCCGCTTCCTCGCCGCGCAGGCCTGAGCGGGCCTTCTCCTTTCCCACTCTTTCGTACTGGAACCGCGATGACCCGTCTTCCTTCTTCCGTTTCGCGCCGCGTGGCACTGAGCGCGCTCGGCGCCGCCGCCTTCTGTGCCGCCGCCCCCGCGTTCGCACAGGGTACCTACCCCGCCAAGCCCATCAAGCTGCTGGTCGGCTACGCGCCGGGCGGCTCGGTCGACATGGCCGCGCGCGTGGCGGCGGACATTCTTTCGGCCAAGCTCGGCGCGACGGTGGTGGTCGAGAACGTGACCGGCGCCGCCGGCGTGGTCGCCGCGCAGCGCGCGGTGAGCAGCCCGGCCGACGGCTACACGCTGCTGGCCGGCTCCAGCAACGAGATGGCGGCCACGGTGCTCGTGAACCCGGCGCAGCGCTACGACCCGGTGAAAGACCTGACCCCCGTCAGCCTGCTCGCCGTCGCGCCCGTGCTGCTGGTGGCGAGTCCGAAGGTGGGCGTGAAGAACCTCGACGAGTTCATCGCGCTGGCCAAGCGCAACCCCGGCAAGTACAGCTACGGCAGCTCGGGCGTGGGCTCGACGCTGCACTTCGTGGGCGAGCAGATCAAGCAGCGCGCGGGCCTGTTCCTCACGCACATTCCCTACCGCGGCACCGCGCCGCTCACGAGCGACCTGGTCGGCGGCACGCTCGACTTCGCGATCGTGTCGCCCACCGCCGCGGCGCCCTTCCTGCAGGGCGGGCGGATCGTGCCGCTGGGTGTCTCGTCGGCCAAGCGCTTTCCCGGCCTGCCGCAGGTGCCGGCGCTCGGCGAGCATCCGCAGCTGAAGGGCTATGAGCTGAGCGGCTGGTTCGCGCTCGCGGGCCCGAAGGACCTGCCCGCGCCCATCGTGCAGAGCCTGCGCGCGGCGCTGCAGGCCGGCCTGGCCGACCCGGCGATCCGCCGGCGGCTGGAAGAAGGCGGCTCCATTCCCGCAACGGGCAAGGAGGACCTCGGGCAGATCATGCGCGAGGACACTGCCAAGTACGCAACGCTGGTGAAGTTCGCGAACATGCGCGACTGAGGCCCGCCGGCCCGTTTCAGCGCGGGGCGTCACCGCCCTGCCGCTCCTCCACCCACCACTTCGCCTGCGCGGCATTCATCGCGCGCGCGTTGACAATCATTTCCTCGATCTGCGCACGCGTGGCCGGCGAATCGACCATCCACGCGGTCTGCACGGCATGCGCGGGCCCGCCTTCGGCAAGCCGGTATTCCAGACAAAAACGAACCTCATTGCTCATCGGTGATCGAACCCTCTCTCTGCCACCGATTCTGTCTGACTCAAGTGAAACAGAACGCTTCTTCGATGCGTCGCAGCCACAGGAACCGATGGCGTTTTGAGGCCATTCGTTCACAATGATTGCACCGTTGTTGCAGCGGAAAGGAGTGTGAAACCATGTTCGACTTCTTGTTTCGGCCCACCCACACAGCCTATTTGAAACGTGCCTCGGCACTGCTCGAAGAGGCGCAGATGGCACGCATCGAACACCAGGCTGCCGCAGAGCATCACAGCGCCCTCGCCCGCATGTACGCGGAACGTGCCCGGCGGCTCGAGAACGAGCTGTACCGGCAACCGCGCGCCGCGGAGCACGGCACCGAGGCAGTGGCGGTCGCGGTGGAAGACCGCCCGCAGCTGTACTCGCTGGATGGCAGCCGCAAGGCGACGACGCATCCGGCCGGCAGCTGACGCCGGCCCGCGCGATCGCCTCGAGGTCGCGCCCGGCGACAAGGGCGCGGCTGCGCCGATGCGGTGGTCTGTGGTGATGTAATCCGGCTCCCCGGCCCTCACCGCGAGAACCCCATGCGCTTCATTGCCCGCTTCGCCGCCTGCGCGGCCCTGGCCCTGTCCCAAGCCCACGGGCAAACCGCCGCGCCTTACGACGGCCCGCTGTTCGACACCCATCTGCACTACAACCAGGAAGCCTGGGACGGCAATACCGGCCCCTTCCCGCCCACCGAGGCGCTCGCGCGCATGCAGCGCAACCAGGTGAAGGCCATCATCGCCAACTCGCGGCCCAATGCCGGCACGCAGACCCTCGCCGCCGCGCGCGAAACCCGCGCCGCCGGCGTCACCGTGGTGCCCTTCGTGCGCCTGTACCGCAACCGCGACGACTACAACAACTGGTTCCGCGACGAAAGCATTCACGAGATGGTGCTGGCCGAACTGGCGCGCGGCACCGCCAGCGGCCCCTACCGCGGGCTCGGCGAATTCCACCTGTACGAGAGCGCCAACGCCAACGGCCCCGTGGCGAAGAAGCTGATCGCGCTGGCCGAAGAGAAAAAGCTCGCGGTGCTCGCGCACGTGGACGACGTGGCCGTCGACCTGCTGATGGCGAACGCGCCGTCGAAGGGCCGTGCGCTGCGCCTCATCTGGGCCCATACCGGCATCGGCGGCACGCCGGTCGAGCGCGTGCAGGCCATGCTGGAGCGCTACCCGCTGCTGATGGGCGAACTCTCGTACCGCCCCGGCCTGACCTGCGAGGGCGGGCGTCTGTGCCCCGAGTGGCGCGCGCTGATCCTCAAGCACCCCGACCGCTTCATGGTCGGCTCCGACACCTGGGTCAACCAGCGCTGGAGCGCCTACGACGAGATCATGCGCGGCTACCGCACCTGGCTGGGCGACCTGCCGCCCGCCGTGGCGCAGCGCATCGCCTGGGGCAACGCGGCGGCGCTGTTCGACCTGCGCTAAGACCGACCGTCTGAGGCGACCTGATCGCGCCGCGCGGCCACCTCGCGCAACCGCTGGTGCGCGGCGCCGTCCCATGCGACCGGCTGCTGGTTCTTCGCGCACAGGTAGTGGTGCGTGAACACGCCCAGGTAGGCGTCCAGCGTCTGCTGCGCGGCCTGCTCGCCGGCCAGGTCCATGCACATCGCCGCCACTTCGCTGGTGCAGAAGTGGTCGCTGCGGCCGGAGTTGCGCAGCTTGTACTGCGTGATCTGCGCCGGCTGCAGGCTCAGCACCGGCAGCGGGTCGAGGTAGGGGCTGCGGCGAAACATCTTGCGCGCCTCGGCCCAGGTCGCATCGAACAGGATGAAGAGCGGACGCTTCGCGACACCGCCACCGGCCGCATCAGGCGACGAAGGAACGCCCAGCACCACGCGCTCGGGCGCCGCGTACTGCCCCGGGAACACCACATAGGGCTGCCATTGCGGGTCGCCCAGCAGCGCCAGCAGCGCGGGATCGGTCTCGGTGCGGGCCCAGCCGAAGGCGAAGGTGTCGGGCACCACGTCGGCGACCAGCCACCCGGTGTTGGTGGGCTTGAGCGGCTCGATGTCGGCCATGAGCAGGCACACCCCCGCGCGCGTGGCCACCGGAGGGCGCACGGCGCACATGCAGTGGCTGGGCACCAGGCGGCAGCCCGCACAGCGCTCGCGCTTGAAACCGCCACGGGCAAGAAAAGGCTTGGCGCTGCGCGCCAGGCGCGCGGCGCGAAGGAGGGAGACGGCGTGAGGCATGCGCCGATTCTCGGTGGCGTGGCCGCCAGCGCCGTGCGGCGGCATGCGCCGGATCGCTAGGGCCTGTTCACACTATTTCTAGCGTCGCGTTGGCTGGCAAAGGGGCTGGCTGCAAGGCGCCCGTGCGCAGCAAGGCTGAAGCCTTGCAAGCGCGGGCAACGCCGCAGACGGCCCCTTTGCCAGCCAACCCGAAGGGAAGGTCTGCCACGGCGGGCCACTCGGCGTTGCGCTCCTTGCGTGTGCGCATGCACACGCGGCGTCACGCGCCTTGATTGGCCCGCCGTGGCAGACCTTCGCGACGCCAGAAATATTGTGAACAGGCCCTAGACCAGCCGCAGGTCCTTCACCGCCGCACCGCCGAACACCCGCGCCACCTGCGCCGTCGACAGCCCGTACATCCGCTGGAACAACCCGCCCAGCACCGCCCGGTACTCGTTGAGCACCGCGTGGTCGCGGTTCTGGAACAGCGTGGCCTGCGTCAGCGGCTGCTGCTCGCCCACGACGCGCCCGCCCGCCTGCGCGGCCAAGCCGCCGCCGAGCACCCAGTACACGGTGCCGTGCCCGTGGTCGGTGCCGCGGTTGCCGTTCTCGCGGAAGGTGCGGCCGAACTCGCTGACGACGACCACCACGGTCTGGCGCCAGGCGGACTCGCCCATCTCCTGCGCGAAGCCGGCCACGCCGCGGCCCAGTTCTTCGAAGCGGTTGGCCAGGTAGCCCTTGGCCGCGCCCTGCCCCACGTGCGTGTCCCAGCCGCCGACGTCGACAAAACCGATGTCGAAGCGCTCGCGCATCAAGAGCGCCATGCGGCGCGCGACCTGCTCGAAGCCCTTGGGGCTCATGGCGTTGCGGCTGGCGGCGTCCATCTCGGCCTGCATGGCGCGCACCACCTCGTCGCGCACCTGGAAGCCCTCGGCCACGGGCTGCGCGAGCGCGGTGTTGCGGTACATCGACGCAATGATCTGGCTCTGCCGCGCATCGAGGGCCTGCCGCGCCACGCCCGCGAGCGCCATGTTGGCGGCCTTGGCGTCGTCCCCGCGCAGCACGATGGGCAGCTGGTCGGTGAAGGCGATGGGTGACACGTCGGCCAGCGGCCCGGCGCCGAGCACGCCGGCCAGCCGGTTGAGAAAGCCCGAGCGGTAGTCGCGCCGCGCGTTGTCGGGCGCCACACCGAGCTCGATGGCGTCCTGCGTCTCGAAGTGGCTGCGCGTGAGGTCGTCGGTGCCGGCGAAGGCGATGAAGGCCGCCTGCTTGCGCTGGTACAGCGGCAGCACGCTCTGCGCGAGCGCGGGGTGCAGGCCCCAGTCGCCGCCATCGAGCGGCAACGCGCCGTCGGGCGTGCCGGGCCGGGGGATGGCGATGTTGGGCCGCGAGGCGTAATAGAAGTCGCTGTTCGCGGTGGGCACCAGCAGGCTGGTGCTGTCGTAGGCGCCGCGCAGGAACACGACGAGCAGCTTGGTGCCCTCGGCCGCGGGCGCGGCAACCACGCGCGCGGCGGCACCGGCCAGCGGCGTGGCGGCCATGAGTTGCAGCAGGTGTCGACGTTGCATGACGGTCCCTCTTTTCAGCGCCGCATCAGCTCGGGCGATGCGAGCAGGAAGGTGTTCCACTCCGGCGGGTTCTTCGCCTGCGCGAGCGCCTGCTGCGTGTCGGCGCTCAGGCCGGGCTGCAGCGCATGCACGGCGCGCGATTCGGCCAGCGGCGGAAACGGCGGCTTCTCGAGCGGCGCCTTGTCGTCGGTGCGGAACAGCACGGCGCCGCCCGTGCCGATGGCGCGCGCAATCTCGAAGCGGGTGTTCATCTGGCCCGCGCTGGCCCAGGCGGCCTCGTTGAGCGGGTAGCCGTCGGGCGTCTCGTGGGCGTACAGGGTCTCGCCCATGCGGTTGATCCAGCCAATCATCGGCGTGGTGTTGAGCACCACGCGCTCGTCGTAGGCCAGCCGCACGCCCGCCACCGCGTAGTGCACGGGGTCGCGGAACTTGCGGCCCAGCGAGGCCGCGAACTCGCGCGATTCGAACAGCGTCTGCAAGGTGGCGGCAATGTCGCCGTCGCTGCGCGTGAAGGTGGCGGCCATGCGCTCGACCAGCGCGGGCGGCGGCTCGTCGGCCACGAAGTAGACGGCGAGCTTGCGCGAGATGAAGCGCGCGGTGGCCGGCGCGCGCGCCAGGCGGTCGAGCGCCTCGTCGGTCTCGGCCAGGCCGCGCGCCTGGATGGGCTGGCCCAGGAAGGTCTTCGGGCCGTAGTCGTGCCGGTTCGGGTGGAACTCGAACAGGCCCTGGCGCACGTAGTCGGCGCGCACGGCCGGGCGCACCGCGGGCGGCGTCGCGTCGGGCGGCTGCACGCTGACGCCCACGCCGGTCAGCACGCGCGCCAGTTCCTGCACGTCGGCCTGCGTGTAGCCGCCGCCCACGCCCAGCGTGTGCAGCTCCATGAGCTCGCGTGCGTAGTTCTCGTTGATGCGGTTGGCGGCGTTCTGCGCGTTGTCGAGGTAGCGCAGCATGGCCGGGTGCCGCGCGGTGGCGCCCAGCAGGTCGCGGAACTTGCCGAGCGCGTGCGGGCGGATGGCGTTCTCTTCGTAGTCGCCGACCATCGCGCGCACCAGGTCCTTGCGGATGCTGACGCTGAAGTGGTTCATCCAGAACCAGGTCATCTGCTCCTGCAGCTGGTTCGGCGAATACAGCGCGCGCAGCAGGAAGCGCTGCTGCGCCTCGCGCGCGAGGGTGTTGAGTTCCTGCTGGTAGGCCGTGCGTGCCGCCTTCTTCGCTTCTTCGTCGGGCATGGCGTCGGCGGCCTTGCGCCGGGCATCGAGCGCGAAGACGAGCTGATCGAGCGGCGTGCGCGAGATGGCCATGGCGTCGATTTGCGCCTGCGCCGCCGCGGGCAGCGGGCGCGGCGCGGGGCGCAACTGGCGGCCCATCCAGCGCGGCAGGCCGTCGCGCACCAGTTCGGCCTGGCTGCCGGCGTTGGCGCCCCAGCTCACACGGTCGAGCCAGCGCAGCTGCGCGGCGGGCGTGTCGGCGGCATGGCCCAGCGCCGTGAGCGGCGGGCCCTCGGGGCGCAGCAGGCCGGTGGAGCAGGCGGTGAGCGCCAGCGCGGCGGCCAGCGTCACGGCGATCGCGCGCGAACGGTGCAGCTTCGGAAACGGCATGCGGTCGATCATGAACCGATCAACCGCTTCGCGATGTAGGCGGTTGACCGACCTCGGCCCGCGCTCAGGTAAAGCTGAAGGTCAGCTTCGTTTCAGGACGAAACGGCAGGGCCGCGGCCCTGCGCCCTCCGCATCGTCAGGCCGTGGCGGTGCGGCTGGGCTCCGCGCCCGCAATCTGCCGCAGCGCACGCTCGAACACCTCGACCGGCTGGCCGCCGGAGATCAGGTGCTGGTCGTTGATGATGATTGCGGGCACCGAATGGATGCCGGCGTCGGTGTACAGGCGCTCGCGTTCGCGGGTCTCGGCCGCGAACTCGTCGCCGGCCAGGATCTCGCGGGCCCGCGCCGCGTCGAGCCCCGCCTCGGTCGCCGCGCGCACCAGCACGTCGGTATCCGAAGGGTTCTGGCTGTCGGTGAAGTAGGCCTTCAGCAGCAGCTTCTTGAGCGCCACCTGCTTGACCGGGTCTTCCAGTTCGGCCCAGTGCAGCAGGCGGTGGGCGTTGAAGGTGTTGTACACGCGGGGCCGGCCCCCGGCGCTGAACTCGAAGCCGACGGCCGCGCCGCGTTGGCGGATCGCCTCGCGGGCCTGGGCCTGCTGCTCGCGCGAGGAGCCGTACTTCTGGTTCAGGTGCTCGAAGGTGTCCTGGCCTTCGGGCGGCATCTGCGGGTTCAGCTCGAAGGGCTGGAAATGCAGCTCGGCCGTGACCTCCGGCGCCACCCGTTTCAGGGCGGCCTCGAGCGAGCCGAGGCCCACGGCGCACCAGGGGCAGGACACATCGGAAACGAAATCGATCTTGAGATGGGCGGTCATGGCGCCATTCTTCATGGCGCCACAACCCCTTTGTGCGCGCGGGGTCTTCAGGCCATGGCCTTGCGGCGCTCGCGCTCCGTGCGGGCGCTGGCCAGCGTTTCTTCGCGCAGCCGGTCGTACTCGGCCTTGTCGACCGGCACGGCGTTCGGGTTGCCCAGGTCGTGCATGTGGACGCGGTAGGTCTCGCGGGCGCTCATGGCGGCCAGCGCGGCCAGCACGGTCACGGCGAAGGTGATCGCACCCACGGTGAACCAGATGTTGGTCGAGCCCGGAGGCGCCACGGCGGCGAACAGCGCGGGCAGCAGCGCGGTGAAGGTGGTGCCGATGTTCTGCGAGATGGCCATGGCCGACACGCGGTTGCGGGTGCGGAACAGCTCCGGGTAGAAGCTCGGGAAGGTCGCGTTGTAGCCCTGGTACACGATGCCCCACATCAAGAGCGACATGCAGATGGCCAGCGGCACGTTCTTGATGCTGATGGCGTACAGGTACACGAACGACAGCAGGCCCGAGGCCAGTGCGCCCACGATGATCGGCGGCTTGCGGCCGATGCGGTCCGACAGGTTGCCCACGAACGGGATCACCAGCACGGCCAGGATGTTGCCCAGCACGGGAATCCACAGGTACACGTCTTTCTGGAAGCCGATGCCGTAGGCGGCCTGCACCGCGTAGGCCGCGCCGAACACGGTGGCGACCACGGGAATCACGTTCATCAGCGCCATGCAGATCACGCGCAGCATGTCGCCCCAGCTGTCGGTCAGCGCCTGGACGATCGGCGCCTTGGCCACTTCGCCCTTCTGGTCGACTTCGGCGAAGGCCGGCGTCTCGTCGACCTCGCGGCGGATGATGTAGCCGGCCACGATCACGATGAAGCTCAGCAGGAACGGAATGCGCCAGCCCCACGAGTTGAAGGACTCTTCAGGCATGTAGTGCGCCAGCGGCAGGAACACGGCGGCCGCCAAAATCTGGCCGGCCTGCACGCCCTGCAAGGTGAAGCTCGCGAAGAAGCCGCGACGCCCGAACGGCGCGTGCTCCAAAATCATCGAGCTCGCGCCCGAGATTTCGCCGGCCACCGCGAAGCCCTGCACCAGGCGCAGGAACACCAGCAGCGCCGGCGCCAGCAGGCCGACCTGGTCGTAGGTCGGCAGCAGACCCACGGCCACGGTCGAGAAGCCCATCAGGAACATGCACAGCACCAGCACCTGCTTGCGCCCGTGCGTGTCGCCCCAGTGGCCGAGCACGAAGGCGCCGATGGGGCGCGCGACATAGCCCACGCCGTAGGTCGCGAGCGACGCGATGATGGCCGTGGTCGGGTCGCCCTTGGGAAAGAAGATCTGCGGAAAGATCAGCGCCGCGGCGGTGGCGTAGATGAAGAAGTCGTAGTACTCCAGCGCCGAGCCGATCCAGCCGCTGGCGGCGGCTTTCCTCGACTGGTGCTTGCCTTGCGGCTCTTTGGCGGATGGGTGGGCCATGGGTTGTCTCCAGTGGTGTGACGAAGGTGTCGGATGCGAGGGGAAAAAATCAGTCTTGTTGTTGGGGCTGCTGCGCCTGCGACGCCATGCGCGCGGGTGCGTTGAGCGCGCCGTAGGCGTCGTAGCCGCCCACGCGCTGCGCGACCTCGAAGAAGAGGCCGCCGTCGAAACTCTCGGTGTAGATGTGCAGGTAGTCGCCGGCCGCCGAGCGGTCGAACAGCACGCCCGTTTCGCGCATGCGCGCCAGCAGCTCGGGCGCCACGTCGATGCGCGTGGCCAGGTCGTCGTAGTAGTTGTCCGAGATCGGCACGAAGCGCGTGCCGTTGGCGCGCAGCCGGGCCACGGTGTCGAAGATGTCGTCGCAGTCGAGCGCGATGTGGTGCACCGCGCCGCCGCCGGTCACGCTCAGCGTGCGCGCGGTGCGCGTGCGCTGGCTCAGCGACACGTTCAGCACCAGGCGCAGGCTGCGGTCGGCATTGGCCACGCCACGGCTGCGGATCAGGCCGAAGGGGTCGGCCAGCTCCAGGCTCTCGCCGGGCTCCAGGCCGAGCACGGCGCGCGTGAACAGCACCCAGGTGTCGAGCTGGTCGAGCGCCAGGCCCAGGGCGACGTGGTCGATGCGCGTGAGGCCCGCATCGCTGTCGCCCGGCCCTGCGTCTTCGAGGATGAAGTCGGTCTCGTACAGCCCGTTGGCGCCCAGCGCCTCGGGCACGAAATGGATCAGGTTGCCACCCGGCGCCACGATGGCCGGCACGCGCAGCTCGTTCGGCCCGACCGGGCTGTCGTGGCGCTGCGAGCGCATGGCGCTGGCGCGGCCCACGGCCGCGAGCGGGTCGGCGCAGCGCACGCCCAGCGCGCACACCGAGGTGCCGTGCGCCTCGAAACGCTGGCGCGCAAACGAATCGGGCTGCGCATTGACGATGAAGTGGATGCCGCCCTGGCGGTACAGCGTGACGGCCTTGGAGCGATGGCGCCCCACGCGGCGAAAGCCCAGTTGCCCGAGCAGCGCGCCGAGCGTGACGGTCGAGGCCTCGTCGGCCGCGAACTCGATGAACGACAGCCCCGAGAGCGCCGGCGCCGACGGCGGGTTGAACAGCTCCACGCGCTGCGGCTGCACGGGGGCATTCCCGTTGGCGAGCCGCTCGCGCGTTTCGCTTTCGAGGTACAGCAGCGAACGCATCGCATCGACGGCGGTGCGGCGGTTCGGCGTCTCGCGGAAGATGTCGTTGAAGATCTCCAGCGACAGCGGCCCGGTGTAGCCCGCGCGCAGCACCTGTTCGAAGAAGCCGACCACGTCGAAATCGCCCTGCCCCGGGAACGAGCGGTGGTGGCGCGCCCACTGCAGCACGTCCATCGACAAGAGCGGCGCATCGGCCATCTGCACGAAGAAGATCTTCTCGCCCGGAATCGCGGCGATGCCCGCCGGATCGTCCTTCAGCGACAGCGTGTGGAAGCTGTCGAGGATCAGCCCCAGGTGCGGGTGGTCGGCGCGCTGCACGATGTCCCAGGCCTGGGCGTAGCGCGAGGTGTGGCGGCCCCAGGCCAGCGCCTCGAAGCCCAAGCGCAGGTTGCGGCGCGCGGCGCGCTCGGCCAGTTCGTGCAGCTGGGCGGCGGCGCGCGCCGGGTCGTTCACCGACAGCGGCGAGGTGTTGGAGCAGCACAGCACCAGCGGCGCGCCCATGGCTTCCATGAGGTCGAACTTGCGTTCGGCGCGCTCCAGGCTGCGGTGGAACTGCGCTTCGGGCATGCCTTCGAAGTCGCGGAACGGCTGGTACAGGTCGATCGACAGGCCCAGGTCGGCCACGATGCGGCGCAGCTCGGCGGCGGTGCCGCGGAAGTTGACGAAATCGGCTTCGAACAGCTCGATGCCGTCGAAGCCCGCGGCCGCAATGGCTTCGAGCTTCTGGCGGAGGGTGCCGCTGAGCGAGACGGTGGCGATGGCGCGGTGCATGGGGATGGACTGTAGAAAGAGCCCGGGCGCGCCACAACGCAAATCAGCCCTTCCTGATCGATGATCGCACGTCATCGATCATCATTCGCACGAAATAGGGGTTACACCTAGCCCGCACGGGGGTGCGGGCCGGGCGTTTTTTTCAGAGGCTGCGCCAGTAATCGATCAGCATCTGCGCGAACTCGACCGGGCGCTCCACCGCGCTCAGGTGCGCGGCGTCGATGGTCGCCAGCCGCGCGCCCGGGATCTGCGCCACCATGGCCTCGGACATGGCCAGGGGCGTGGCCTCGTCCTGCAGCCCGCCGATCACCAGCGTGGGCGTGGCGATGCGGCGGTTGCTGTCGCGAAAGTCGATGGCGGCCACGGCGTTGCAGCTCTCGATGTAGCCCTGCGCGTCGGTGCGCACCAGCGTGTCGTGCAGCGTGCGCGCGGCCACCGCGCCCTCGGGCGTGGCGGCATAGGCCGGCGTGAGCCAGCGTGCCACGGCGCCCGGGGCGATGGCGGCCACGCCCTTGGCGGCCACGGTTTCCGCGCGCAGGCGCCACGGGGCCTGGTCGGGGTAGTGCGCGGCCGAATTGGCGATCACCACGGTCTTGAGCTGCGCGGCGTGCCGCACCGCCAGCGCCTGCGCGGTCATGCCGCCCATCGACAGGCCCACGAAGTGCACGGGCTCGCCGCCCGTCTCGCGCGCGATCAGCTCGGACGCGTCCTGCGCCAGCGTTTCCACGCGCAGCACGCCGGGCACCACCTCGGAGCCGCCATGGTTGCGGTGGTCGTAGCGGATCACCGTGTGGGCGCGCGCGAGCTGCGCGGCCACGCCGTCCCACATGTGCAGGTCGCAGCCGAGCGCATGGCTGAGCACGACGAAGGGGCCGTCGCCTTCGCGCACGACATTCAGGCGGGGGGTGGAAGTGGTCATGGGGTGGAGTCCTTCTTTGGGGAGGATGGAGAAGCAGGTTGAGAGAGACGCGGCAGCCACAGGAACGCGATGGCCAGCAGCACGGTGCCGGCCATCAGCATCGGCACGACCATCGGCCAGGCGCCGTACGAAAAACTCGTGTCGACGAACAGCGCGGCGACCTGCCCCACGCAGAACGCGACCATCATCATGCCGAAACCGGACCACGACACGGCCCGCCCCGCCAGGTGCGGCAGGTCGCCCACGGCGCCGGCCTGCCCGCAGGGCTGGTGGATGCCGTGGCCGAGGCAGTACACGGCGTGGCCCGCCAGCAGCGGTACCGCGCTGTGCGGCATCAGCCAGCAGCCCAGCGCCTGGATCACGGCGCCGGTGATGCTCAGCACCGCACCCAGGCGCACGGTGCGCATCGGCCCGAAGCGGCGCAGCAGGCTGCGGCACATCGTGGTGCTGAAGATGTAGACCAGCGAGCCGCCGGCCGGAATCCAGCCGTACCACGCGGGCGACCAGCCGAGGTAGCCGATGTAGACCATCGGCGACAGCAGCAAAAAGCAGAACAGCCCGCCATAGGTGGCGGCCGCCACCGAGGCCCAGGCGCGGAAGGCGCGGCTCGCGAACACGGCGCGCGCGCTGCCGCGTGGCGCGGACGATTCGCCCTCGCCCCACGGCCGGCGGGTTTCGCCGAACGAGCGCCAGCACAGCGCGAACAGCACCACGGCATAGAGCGCCATCGCCACCATCACCCAGCGCCAGCCCGCGCCCTGCACCAGCCAGGCGCCCAACAGCGGCGCCACCAGCCCGACCATGCCCAGGCCCGTGAGGCCCCGCGCCATGACGTGCGGGCCCTCGTGCGCCGGATACAGGTCGCGCACCGCGGCGCGTGAGCACACGAGAATCGCCGCCATCGAAAAACCCTGCAGCGTGCGCCAGCCCGCAAGCACCGCCACGCTGCCCGCAAAGGCACCGCCGAAAGCCGCGACCACATAACAGGCCAGCCCCGCCAGCAGCACCGGCCGGCGGCCGAAGCGATCGGCCAGCGGACCGCACAGCAGCTGCGCAAAGCCGAAGGCCAGCACGAACAGCGTGAGGCTGGTGCTGGCCGAGCCCAACTCCTTAGCGATGGCGGGGAGCGCGGGCAGATAGCTGTCGGTGGCCACCGGTTGCGCGGCCAACAGCAACGGCAGCAGCAAGGTGAAACTGACGTCGAACCGGCCCTTCTTCGGGGCGACCGGCGCGGTCACTGCGCCGCGGACGGAGCGGACGGAGCGAGCGTTGCGGGCAGCAGGCCCTTCTCGCGCAGGATGTTCGTCGCGATGCCGAAGGCGTGGTTGGCCACCGGCACGCCGCAGTAGATCGCGGCCATCATGATCACTTCCTTGATCTCGTCGGGCGTGAGGCGCGACTCGGGCGGACCGTCGAGCGCGGCGCGCACGTGCATCGCGAATTCTTCGTAGGCGTGGATGCCCAGCATCATCGACAGCACCATGAAGCGGCGCGTCTTGTCGCCCAGCGCAGGGCGGCCCCAGATGTCGTTCCACGCGTGGCGCGTGATGAGCTCCTGGAACTCGGCGTTGAAGCCGTTGCGGTTGGCGAGCGACTTGTCGACCCACGCGTCGCCGAGCACGCGGCGGCGGTTGACGAGCCCGTCTTCGTAGGGGTTGCTCGGGGTGTCGGGGGCGGTCATGGCGAGAGTTCCTTGTCGGATGAGAGTTGGGCTTGCAGGGCTTTCACCTCTGCCACAGCGATCTGCCCCGCGTTCACGGCGAGCGCGGGGTCGAACCATTCGTCGGCCGCGTCGCGCGGCAGCTCGGCGCGCAGCCGGTCGATGTTGGCGCGCATGCGCGCCGCATCGACCTGCAGGCCGGGCAAGGCGCCGGCCATGGCGCGCACGCTGCCGTGCGCCGACATCAACAGCTGCGGCCATTCGGCCAGCTCGGCCTGCCAGGCGCCGAGCGCGCGCTCGTGCTGCTGCGGCATGGCGCCGAGCAAGGCCGCCACGCGCTGCGGCGCGCGGTGCGCGGCGGCGATGGCGACCATCGAGGCCACGGGGTTGCGCTTGTGCGGCATCGCCGACGAGCCGCCGCGCCCGGGTTCGCTGGGCTCGGCGACCTCGGCCACTTCGTACTGGCCGAGCAGCGAAATGTCGACCGCGACCTTGCCCAGGCTGCCCGTGAGCAGGCCGAGTTCGCAACCGAGCGCGACCCATTCGTCGCGCTGCGTGTGCCATGTGGCGCCGGGGTCGCCCAGGCCCAGTTCCTTGGCCATGCGCTGGCGCACCGCGGCACCCTGCCCCTTCATCTGCGCCAGCGTGCCGACGGCGCCGCCGAGCTGCAGCTGCAGCGCGTGCTTCGCGGCGGCGCGCAGGCGGGTGCGGCTGCGCACCAGCGGCGCAGCCCAGCCGGCGCACTTGAAGCCGAAGCTGGTGACCGAGGCCGGCTGCATCAGCGTGCGCGCGAGCATCGGCGTGTCGGCGTGCTGCACCGCCAGGCGCAAGAGTGCGTCGGCCGCCTTGGCCAGGTCGGCCTCGACCAGCGCAACGGCTTCGCGCGTGACCAGCGCCATCGCGCTGTCGATCACGTCCTGGCTGGTGCTGCCGAAGTGCACGAAGGGCACGGCCTCGGCATTGAACAGGCCCACCGCTTCGCGCAGCGCCTTCACCAGCGGGATGGCAACGCTGCCCGCGCGTCCGCTCTCGCGCACGATCTTGGCCACGTCGAACAGCTCGACCTTGCAGCTGCCGACGATCGAATGCGCGGCGCTCTCGGGAATCAGCCCTTCGGCCGCCTGCGCGCGCGCGAGCGCGGCCTCGAAGCGCAGCATGGCGTCGACGAAGGCGCGGTCGCTGAATGCGCCCAGCGTTTCGGAGGTGGAAAGGAAGCCTTCAAAAATGCTCATGCGTATTCCGATGTCTAGTATTTCAATTGCGCCACAGCGCGCAGCTCTTCAGGTGAGGCGGTGCCGAAGCCGAAGAACTCGAGGTAGGCCGGGATCATCTCGAACAGCATGTCGGTGCCCACCTGCACCTGGCAGCCCTTGGCCTTGGCGGCCTGCAGCAGCGGCGTGTATTCGGTCTTCATGACGACCTCGCCGACGAAGGTCTCGGGGGCGATGCGGTCCACGTCGAAGGGCAGCGGGTCGCTGTCCTTCATGCCCAGCGGCGTGGCGTTGACGACCACGTCGTAGCCGGCCGGGTCCTTCGAGCCGGTGGCGACCTTCATCTGCGGATAGTGTTCGCGCAGCCGCGCGGCCAGGGCCTGCGCGGAGGCGTCGCTCATGTCGAACAGCATCAGCTCGGCCGCGCCGGCCGCCGCGATCGACGCCGCAATGGCCGACCCGACGCCGCCCGTGCCCGACACCAGCACGCGCGTGCCCTTGAACAGGCGCCCCTTGCGCTCCACGCCGCGCACGAAGCCCGCGCCATCGAACTGGTCGCCCAGCAGGCTGCCGTCGGGCCGTTTGAGCACGGCATTGCAGGCGCCTGCGACGCGCGCGGTGGGCGTGACCTCGTCGACCAGCGACATCGTCGTGACCTTGTGCGGCATCGTGACCAACGCGCCGCGCAGGTTCGAGAACCTGAAGATCTGCGCGAGCGACACCGCGTAGTCCTCGGGCTTCACGCCCATGGGCACGACGACCGCGTCGATGCCCTGCTTGTCGAACCAGGGGTTGTAGATCATCGGCGCCTTGAAGGCTTCGGTGGGGTAGCCGATGTGGGCGATGAGCGTGGTCTTGCCGGAGATCATGGGAGTCGTCTTGTTCAGGAAGGTACGGGGTCAGGCCACGCTCGGGGATTGGTAGCGCAATGGCGTTGCGATCTCGGCGTGCATCGCCGGCGGATAGATGAGCTCGCGCAAAAAGTCGGCGTCGGCCTGCATCGCATCGGCCGCGTCGATGTGGCCGAAGTAGCGGAAGTAGTGCGGCATCTGCTGCACCAGCATCTCGAAGCCGGCCTGCGCATTGAGCCCGCGCGCACGTGCCGCACGCACCAGCGGCGTGGGCTGGTTGCGCAGCAGGATGTCGAACAGCGCGGCGTGCGGTTCCATGCGCGCCACGTCCAGCGGCAGCGCGTCGTCCTCGGCCAGGCCCAGCGGCGTGGCGTTGATCACGAGGTCGTAGCCCTCGGGCGCGTTGCTGTCCACGGCAACCACGGTCGCGTCGAAGAAAGCGTCGAGCTTGGCGGCCACGCCCGCGGCCTTGCCGGAGGCGGTGTCGAAGAAGGCGATGTGCTCGGCGCCGTTCACCGTGCCGCCTTCGGCCAGCGCCACGCCGATGGCGGCGGCGCTCACGCCCGCGCCGAGGATCAGCACGCGCTTGCCGCGGAACGGCACGTTGCAGCGGTCGAGCGCGCCGATCAGGCCTTCGCCGTCGAACAGGTCGCCCTCGAGCTGGTCGCCCTCGGTGCGGCGCACCACGTTGACCGAGCCGGCCACGCGGCCGAACAGGCCGCAGCCGTCGAGCAGGTCGACCACGCGCGGCTTGTGCGGCGGCGCGATCACCATGCCGCGCACGTTGCGCGCCAGGAAGGCCGACTTCATGAACACCGCGAAATCGCGCACCGGCACCTGCATGGGCACCAGCACCGCGTCGATGCCGTAGCGCGCGAAGGCCGCGTTGAACATGCGCGGCAGCCGCACGTTGCGGACCGGGTCGCCGGGGATGAGGTAGGCCTGGGTGCTGCCGGTGATGATGGGGCTCATGGGCGTGCTTCCGTTCGTCAATCGCTCGTTTCGGGGCGGAACAGCGGGCTTTATAGTCCCTTCGCGCTCAGCCTGCTGGCATACGAGACGCGAAACGTTCGATGATCGATCTTTTAAGTTCGTCAATCGATCAAATTGCGGGTTTTTACTTAGCCATTCGGACTCCGCCGCCGTGCCGGACGCGGGCACACTTCCGCCCATGAACAGCAGCAGCCCCGACGACTCGACGCCGCCCGCCGGCCTGGACAAGCGCGACTGGATCGCCGGGCTGGAGCGCGGCGTGAGCATCATCGAGGCCTTCGACGACGCCAATCCGCGCCTCACGGCCAGCCAGGCCGGCCAGCGCACGAACATGACGCGCACCGCCGCGCGGCGCTACCTGCTCACCCTGCAGCACATGGGCTACGTGGCCAGCGACGGCAAGCTGTTCTGGCTCACGCCGCGTGTGCTGCGGCTGGGACAGTCGTACCTCGAGTCGGCCCGCCTGCCGCGCGTGGTGCAGCCCTTCCTGCAGCGCGTGGCGGCCGGCACCAACGAGATCGCCTACCTCAGCGTGATGGACGGCGACGAGGTGGTCTACATCGCACGCAACGGCCCCAACCGCAGCATGAGCACCGGCTACGTGCTCGGTGCGCGCGTGCCGGCGCAGGTCACGGCCTCGGGCATGCTGATGCTGGCGCTGCGCAGCGACGCCGAGCTGAACGACTGGCTGGCGACGCGCCAGCTCACGGTGTTCACCTCACACACCATCGCGAGCATGGAGCGCATGAAGCTCGAACTGGCACGCATCCGCGCCCAGGGCTGGGCGCTGTCGGAACAGCAGCTCGACCTGAACTCGCGCGGCATCGCCGTGCCGCTGCGCGACCGCCACGGCACGCTGGTGGGCGCGCTCAACATCACGATGCCGATGGGGCACGAGAGTTCGGAAGACGCGGTGGCCCGCGTGCTGCCGGTGCTGCGCGAGACGGCGCAGGCGATGCGCAACCTGATCTGAGGCACTGACAGCATTCCGACAGCATCCGCCCGGCAGGATGCGGGCTTCCATCCAAAAAATACTGGAGACAAGCCATGTCCGACCGCTTCCCCACCGACGTTCCCCTGAGCCGCCGCCACTGGCTGCAAGCCGGCGGCGCCCTCACCCTCGGCGGCCTGCTGCCTTCGATGGCTTCGGCGCAAGATGCCTGGCCCAGCAAATCGATCCGCTTCGTCGTGCCCTTCGCGCCGGGCGGCAGCTCGGAGATCGTGGCGCGCTCCACCGCCGCCGAACTGTCGCGCACGCTGGGCCAGAGCGTGTTCGTGGACAACAAGCCCGGCGCAGCCGGCAACATCGCCATGAGCGAGGTGGCACGCGCCACCGACCAGCACACGCTGATCCTCGGCCACATCGGCACGCTGGCCGTGAACCCCTACATCTTCGCCAAGCTGCCCTATGACGCGAACAAGGACTTCAAGCCCGTGAGCCTGCTGGCCAAGGTGCCCAGCCTGTACGTGGTGCACCCCGACGTGCCGGCGAAGAACCTCAAGGAGTTCATCGCCTACGCCAAGAGCAAGCCCGGCAAGCTGAGCTACGGCTCGGCCGGCAACGGCAGCGCCGGCCACCTGGCCTTCGAGTACCTGAAGATGACGGCCGACGTGTTCATGCTGCACGTGCCCTACCGCGGCACCGGCCCAATGGTGACCGACCTGCTCTCGGGCCGGCTCGATGCCTCGGCCATCGGCGCGGCGGCGATCATCCCGTTCATCAAGGCGGGCAAGGTGCGCTGCATCGCGACCGGCTCGGCCAAGCGCCTGGCGCAGCTGCCCGACGTGCCGACCGTGGCCGAGCAAGGCTTCCCCGGTTTCGAGATGACGCAGTGGTACGGCATGCTCGCGCCGGCCAGCATCACGCCCGCGCAGATGGCCAAGCTCTCGGCCGAGACCATGAAGGCCGTGAAATCGCCCGACTCGATGCAGCGCCTCACGGCCGATGCGGCCGAGGCCGTGGGCGGCACGCCGGAACAGTTCGCGCAGTTCATCACCGCCGAACAGAACCGCTGGCAGAAGGTCATCGCAAGGGCAAACATCAAGCCGGACTGAGCATCCGAGGCTCTAGCATCGGCGCCATGCGCATCCTGCTGGCCGAAGACGAACACACCCTGGGCACCTGGCTCTGCAAGGCGCTGGAGCATGCGGGCATCCAGGTCGAATGGGTGGACGACGGCCGGCTGGCCGACCGGGCGCTGCAGCAGCGCGACCACGACGCGCTGGTGCTCGACCTGGGCCTGCCGGGCATGGACGGCCACACCGTGCTGCAGCGGCTGCGCGAACGCGACCAGCGGCTGCCGGCGCTGATCCTCACGGCGCGCGATTCGCTGGACGAGCGCGTCGCCTCCCTCAACGCGGGCGCGGACGACTTCCTCGCCAAGCCCTTCGCCTTGGCCGAACTGGAAGCGCGGCTGCACGCGCTGGTGCGGCGCGCGCGCGGCGTGGAGCATCCGCGCCTGGCCTGCGGGCCGCTGGTGTACGACGGCGCGCGCCGGCAGTTCACGCTGAACAGTGAGGCGCTCGCCCTGTCACCGCGCGAACAGGCGGTGCTGCGCGCGCTGGTGCAGCGCAGCGGCGAGCCACTGTCGAAGCAGCAGATCCTCGACCGCGTGTTCTCCGACGACGACGAGGTGCACCTCGAAGCCATCGAGGTGCTGGTGTACCGGCTGCGCAAGCGGCTCGATGGCAGCGGGGTGCGCATCGTCACGCTGCGCGGCCTGGGCTACGTGCTGGAAGCGGACTGAGTGAGCGCGCTGCGCCGCTTCACCGACCGCCTGCGCCGCACCAGCCTGTGGCAGCGGCTCGCGCTGCTGCTGTTCCCCGCCCTGCTGCTGGTGACGGGCATCGAGCTGTGGATGACGCGCCACGACGCGCTGGCCGCCGCCAACGCGGCGTACGACCGCTCGCTGCTCGGCGCGCTCAAGTCGATCGACGCGAACATCTCCACGGCCTCGGGCGGGCTGTCGGTCGAGCTGCCGTACACGATGTTCGAGTTCTTCGAGCTCACGGCCAGCGGGCAGGTGTTCTTTCGCGTCGCGACCTCCGACGGGCTGGTGGAGCTGGGCAGCGCCGACCTGCCCGCGCCGCCGGTCGAGCCGGCGATGGGCGTGCCGGCCTTCTACGACGCCACCTACTTCGGCGAGGCCGTGCGGCTCGCGGCCTACCGGCGCGACCTGGACCGCGCGCCGGCCGGCAGCACCGGGCGCAGCGTGCTGATCCAGGTCGGCGAGAGCACGGGCTCGCGCCAGGAGTTCACGCGGCGCTTCGTGCGCAGCGCGGCGCTGCGCGACGGGCTGATCCTCGCGATGCTGCTGTGCGGCACCGCGCTGGCGCTGGCGGCGGCGCTGCGCCCGCTCTCGCGGCTGGCGCGCGAGGTGCAGGCACGCACGCCCGACGACCTCACGCGCATCGCCGAGACCGACCTGCCCGCCGAGGTGCGCCCGCTGGTGGCCGCCGTGAACCAGCAGATGGCGCGCACGCAGGAACTGGTGGCACAACAACGGCAGTTTCTCGACGACGCCTCGCACCAGCTGCGCACGCACCTGACCACGCTGCAGATGCAGGCCGACTACGCGCGCCGCGAGGACGACCCGGCGCAGGTGCGCGCCGCGCTCGATGCGCTGGGCGCCGAGATCGGCCGCGCCACGCGCAGCGCGCAGCAGCTGCTGGCGCTGGGCCGCAGCGACACCGTGGCCGTGGCGCCCGCCGAATTCGACACCGCCGAGCTGCTGCGCGAGGTGGCGGTCGACCTGCTGCCGCTGGCACGCGCCAAGCGCATCGACCTGGGCATCCACGCGCCCTCGCCCGACCTGCACGCGGTGGGCGACCGGGGCCTGCTGCGCGAGGCGCTGAGCAACCTCGTGGCCAATGCCATCGCCTACACGCCGGCGGCCGGCACCATCACGCTGTTTGCTGCCGGCGACGCCGCGGGCTGGAGCCTCAACGTGGAGGACGACGGCCCCGGCCTGAGCGAGGACGAGCGCGCCACCTTGGGGCAACGCTTCCGGCGTGGCGCGCGCGCGGACCAGGGCGGCTTCGGACTCGGCCTGGCGATCGTGCGTTCCATCGCGCAGCGGCATCGCGGCGATTTGCGGCTCGAAGCGCGCGGCGCGGGGCCGGGCCTGCATGCCATCATCTGGTGGCCCCGTCCCGCGGGGTGAACCACCGCCCTCCTTCCCTTCGATGCCACGCCCCTTCGCCTTCACCCGTCGCCATGTGCTGCGCGCGCTGTCCGCGTGGCTCGCGCCTGTCGCGCTGCAGGCGACGGCGGCCGCAGGCGATGCGTCCGAAGGCCCGGCGGAATGCGTGATTCCCGCCAAGGCCGGCGGCGGCTTCGCGCTGACCTGCGCGCTGGCGCGCGATGCGCTGCAGGCCGTGCGCCCCGCGCGCACGCCGCTCGCGCAGCGCTACCTGCCGGGCGGCATCGGCGCGGTGGCCTTCGACCGCATCGCGAGCGGCCAGCTCGGCGGGCCGGGCACGCTGGTCGCGTTTTCGAGCGGCTCGCTGCTCAACCTCGCGCAGGGCCGGTTCGGGCCGCACCCGCCCTCGGCCGTGCGCTGGATCGCCACGCTGGGCACCGACTACGGCGTGGTCGCCGTGCACCGCGACTCGCCCTACCGCCGTTTGCAGGACCTGATCGCCGCGCTGCGCCAGGACCCGTCGCGCGTGGTCTTCGGCGCGGGCGGCACGGTCGGCAGCCAGGACTGGGTGAAGGCCGCGCTGCTGGTGCGCGCGGCCGGCGGCGCACCGAAGGCGATGCGCTTCGTGTCCTTCGAAGGCGGCGGCGATGCGCTGGGCGCGCTGCAGGGCAAGCACGTCGACGCGTTCCCCGGCGACGCCGCCGAGGCGCTGCAGGCCATCGCCGGCGGCGCGCCGCTGCGCCTGCTCGCGGTGCTGTCCGAAGCGCGGCTGGGCGGCGCGCTCACCGGTGTGCCCACCGCGCGCGAGCAAGGCGCGGACATCGTCTGGCCGACCGTGCGCGGCGTCTACCTGAGCGCCAACGTGCCCGACGCCGCCGTGCGCGCCTGGACCGCTGCCTTCACCGAGGCCACCGCCGCGCCGGGCTACGCGGCGCTGCGCGAACGGCACGGCCTTTATCCTTTCGCGCTCACCGGCGCCGCACTGGACGACTACGTGCAGGCGCGCATCAAGGCCTACCAGGCGCTCGCCGACGAGCTTGGCCTGCGGCGCTGGAAGCCCTGAACACATCTGCAATTCATGACCGAAGACGACATCACCCAACACCTCATCGACACGCTCGGCGGCGGCCATTTCGAAGTGGCCGACGACAACACCTTCTTCTTCCACGGCGCGGACAACAAGTTTCCCTTCGCCACGATCGTGACGAAGGACAACGACTTCGACAGCGCCTCGAAGCTGAACCGGCCCGGCGTGTTCCGCCTGAACGTCGGCGTGGGCAAGGAGACCTTTCGCGCGCTGTTCGGCGAGCAGCCACCAGTCGACATCGACTACACCGCGCTCGACCGGCTGATGCCGCACCCGGTGTACGCCAAGATGCACTGGGTCAGCGTGATCAACCCGAGCGCCGCGACCTTCGAGACCGTGAAGCCGCTGCTGGCGGAAGCGCGCAACCTGCTGATCGCGCGGGACAAGAGCGCGTAGTCCACCCCAAACACTGGTCCATATGAAACGCATACAATCCATATACGTTTCATACAGAGGTGACCCATGGGCATCGTCAAGATTTCAGACCTGATGCACGAGAACCTGCGCGTGGCGGGCAACGCCCTCAGCCGGTCGATCAATGCGCAGGCAGAGCACTGGATGCGGGTCGGCATGCTGACCGAGATGCATCCCGACCTCGACTACCGGGAGGTCTGCCAGCTGCTGATCCAGGCCGAGCTCTCGGGCGGGCTGGACATTGCCGCGACAGTCACTGCGGCGCCACCCGGCAAACCCCGCGCCCCCGCGAACGGCAAGCAGCACTGATGGCACACGACGTTCCACTCAAGTCCGCCGAAGAGCTGGTGATGGCGCGACGCGCCGCACAGCTGGCCGCCGAGGTCCTGGCGATGATCGAGCCCCACGTCGTGCCCGGCGTGAGCACCGAAGCGCTCGACCGCCTCTGCCACGAACACATCGTGAAGGTGCAAGGCGCCATTCCCGCCAACGTGGGCTACCTGGGCTATCCGAAGACCATCCTCACCTCGGTGAACCAGGTGGTGTGCCACGGCATTCCCTCGGCCGACAAGATTTTGAAGGCGGGTGACATCGTCAACATCGACGTCGCCGTCAACAAGGACGGCTGGTTCGGCGACACCAGCCGCATGTTCTTCGTCGGTGCGCCCAGCGTGCTCGCGCGCCGGCTGGTGGAAACAACCTACGAAGCCCTGTGCGCCGGCATCCGACAGGTGAAGCCCGGCGCGACGCTGGGCGACGTGGGCCACGCGATCCAGTCGGTCGCCCAGCGCGAGCACTTCAGCGTGGTGCGCGAATACTGCGGGCACGGCATCGGCCGCATCTACCACGACGAACCCCAGGTGCTGCACTTCGGGCGGCGCGGAGCGGGCCTCGTGCTCGAGCCGGGCATGGTCTTCACCATCGAGCCGATGCTCAACGCGGGCCGCGCCGAAACGAAGCAGCTGGCCGACGGCTGGACCGTCGTGACCAAGGACCGCTCGCTGTCCGCGCAGTGGGAGCACATGGTGGCGGTCACGGCCGACGGCTACGAGGTGCTGACGGCCTGGCCGGGCGGCACGGGGACTTACGCGCCGATCTGATGCGCAGCCCGGCCCCGGGGCGATGGCGATTCTTCAGTAGGTCACGGTGACCGTGATCGTGTCGCTGTAGCTGCCCGGCGTCACATTGGTCTGGGCCGGCACCCGCCCATAGACCGGAATGCTGCTGCCGGGGTTGCCGCTGCCGTCGACCGTGTCCGTCCCGACGGTGTTGCCCCAGCGCAGCGAGCGCGCGGCATCGCGGTACAGCTCGTACTGGATGTAGTCACCGGTGCCGCCCGCCATGCGCCGCTGTGTTCCCGCCACGTTCACGCCATTGCTCAGTCCCACCTTCCAGGCGGTGCTGGGCGGGCAGGCCATCGTGATGGCGGCCGTGCCGTTGACCGCGGCGCTCAGCGAGCTGGCACTGCCGAAGTCCAGGTCGGTGGCCGCCACGCTGACGGTGCAGGCGTTGGAATAGAGGGCCGTGACCTGCGTGTAGAAAGCCGCCTTGCCGGTGTATTTGGCCGAGCTCGCTGTGCAACTGCCGGGCGCATTGCCGCTCTTCATGCCCCAGGCGACCTCGGAGCCGTGGATGTTGGCCTGGTAGCTGCCCGCCGCCAGCGATTGCCCGGACGGCACGCGGCCATACAGCGGAATGTTCAACGCGACGTTTCCGCCACCCGCCGGCAGCACGAACACGCCCGCCGCACTGCTGTAGGTGCCGCCGCCCGGCGGCGGGCCGACGATGCTGCTGCGGCCCGCATCGGAGTAGATGTTGTAGGCCATCTGCGAACCGTTCCAGTTGGTCATGTAGCGCGGGGCGTAGCCGGCGATCTCGCTGCCCTGGGAGACGTACACGCAGTAGTTCATGTACATGGTCTGGCCGGTGTCGTTCTGGCACGTGAAACCGACCGTGGCGGTGGTGTCCACCGCCGCCGACGCCGTCACAGTGCCGAAGGCGAAGTTCGGCTGCTCGGCGACCCAGCAATTCGGGTCGGCATGCGCCGCGCCCATGCCCAGCAGGCACGAGAGTGCCAGCGCCAGTTTCACGAATCTCAACGTCCACATGTCAACCGCTCTTTCTGCAAACCACCGCCCTCGGGACGCCGCCAGTCGAACTGCGCCCGGCACACCGCGCCGTCGGGCGTGCGCACGGCCAGCGTGTTGCGCACGTCGAGCGTGTCCAGGTACACCCAGCCGTCGTAGCCCACCACCGCGCCGCCACCCTCCTGGCCGTTCACCTGCACGCGGCTTCCCAGCGGCAAGGGCTGGCCCTGCGCGTCGGTCAGTGCCACGTGGGCGGCCCGCACGGGCGTGATGCCGAAATGCGCCCGCGCGCCCGACCGGCCGGCGGGGGTGATGAGGCTCTCGGCGCGCTCGATGCGCACGTCGGCGGGCAGGTCCATCGGGTCGATCGCCAGCTTGTTGTTCTGGTAGGCGTTCACCGGCACGACCAGCAGCAGGCCGCTCGCATTGGTCTGCCCCACCGGTCGATTCTCGAGCTTCACGGGCACGCCGGCCACGCCGTCGGTGTCCACCACCGCAAAGGCGTCGTCGATGCGCCGCGCGGCCAGCACCCCACCGCCCATCAGCACCAGCGCACCGCTGGCGCCGGCGTAGGCGTAGCGGCTGGCACGGCCACCGCCCATCTCGCTCACCCCGGCCTGCACGCGGCCGTAGGGGCCCAGGTAGTTGATCTCGGCCTGGCCACCGGTCGTACCGCCGCCCGTGCGCGCGGTGGCGCGCCAGCCCCAGCCGCCGTCGCCGAGGGGGGAGTGCTGCGCGCTGACGGTGCCCACGGTGCCCTGGTCGCCGCTGCGCTGCACGCCGGCGCTCACGCTGGTCTGTGCGTCCCACGACCAGCTCAGGCCTACGAAGATGCCGCGGTCACTGCGCTTGTCCAGGTTCTGGTTCATGCCCACCGAGACAGAGGTCGTGCGCCCGATCGAACGGAACCAGTTCACGCTGGCGTAGCGCGACGCGTTCTGCCCGACCGGACGCAGGTAGAGGTAGCTGACGCTGACGTTGCCCAGGCCACCCATGTCGTAGCCCACGCTCGCGCTGGCGCTGCCCTTGGCCGGTGCCGAGCCGTAGGCCGTGGCCACGTCCCGGTAATCGCCCTGGGTGCGCGTGCCGTTCAGGCCCACCGACAGGCGCTCCTGCCGCCACAGGTAGCCCAGGCTGGTCTGCGTGCCGCTGCGGCTGCCGCCCGGAGTGTCAGCGTCGTGCCGGCTGCCCGCCAGCGCCGCCGACAGCGTGCCCGCGGCGCCCAGCTGCCACACGCCGCCCGCACCGGCCAGCGCCAGGCCGCGCGTCATTTCGCCATGCGCTTCGATCGTGAAGCTGTCGCTGAGGCCCCGGCGCCAGGTGCCGGTCAGCACCGGCTGCTTGCCGTAGTCGAAGGAGCGCAGGCCGTAGTTGCGGCGCACCACGCCCAGGTCCACCGTCCAGTCGCTCAGCCCGGGCGCCAGCAGGCGGCTGCTGTCGAAGAGTGAGAAGCTCAGCGTGGCGGCGCGGCCCAGCGCGTCGGTCACCACCACCTGCGCCGTGCCCGTGCTGTTGATGCGCGGCAGCGCGTTGAGCTGGAAAGGCCCCGCCGGCACCTGGCCGCTGTACTGGCGGATGCCGTCGATGAACAGCTCCACGTCCGAAGGCATCGTGGCCGAGCCGATGAAGCTGGGCAGCGGTGCGGTCTGCCGGTAGGGCTGCAGGCCGAAGTCGCGCGACAGCTGGATACCGCCGATGCGCGTGGCGCGCGACCAGGGCACGGCGCCGGTGAGCGTGTCGCCCACGCGCAGGGTGAGCATCCTGTCGGGGAAGGCCATGCTCCAGGTGCTGTCCATGCGCACGGACTGGTCCTTCCAGCCCTGGGTGTCGTGCGTGCGCTGCATCAGCCAGGTGGTGCTGAGCACGCTGGCGCCGCGGAAGGCCCGCAGCTCGCCGAAGGCGCTCAGGCTGGCGCTGCCGCCCCTGCCCTGGGTGCCGTAGAGGTCGTAGTTCAGCAGCAGGCCGGTGGACGTGCTCAGGGGCTGCGCGGTGACTGCCGCCTGCCCCACCGTGGCCGTGGGCAGCTGCAGCATCGCCAGCGGCGCGGTCAGGCTCAGTTGCTGGCGCGCGGCGTCGTAGTCCGCCACCAGCCCGGGCAGGTCGCGCAGGGGCAGCCATTCAGCGCCGTTGTCGGGCAGGGAGAAACTCAGTTCGCGCAGCACCGCGCGGGAGGCCGACAAGGCCCCGGCCTGCAGGCGAAACGGATGCAGCCCGCGGGCCATGCCGTTGAGGCTGACCTCCAGGTACAGCGTCATGGCCCCCGGCACGGACTGCGCGGCGGGCGCTGCGTGGGCGGGGAGCGTGGTCAGGGCCAGTGCAAACGGAGCCAGCAAGGCCCTCGCAGCGAACCCGGCCCGCTCAGCGCGCCAGCGGCGCGAGGTTGGCGTCCGTCGTTCTGCCATCGATCATGACCTGCCAGCGACCCGCCCCGGCCAGGGCGGCGGGCGACGTCTTCAGCGGCCAGCGCATGGTGGCACCGGGCAGCACGTAGCCCAGCAGGCCGGTGTAGGCGGCGACGGCGCGGCCGTCCGCGCCGGTGAACACGAGGTCCGCCAGCTGGGCATGCACCCCGCCGCTGTTGCTGACTTCCAGCACGGCCTTGCCGTCCTCGCGCCGCAGGCTCCAGCGCAACTGCGCGGGGGCCGGCTCCGCGCCCGCCGGGGACACGAAGATGGGCAGCGAGTGCCGCATCACGAAGTTCAGGTTGCTCTTCTTGCCGTCCACCGCCGCGCCTGCTGCCTGGGGCACGGGCAGCTCATCCACCAGCACGCGGTAGGCCTCTTCCGCCGGCCCCGCGGGCGGCGGGCCGTTGCGGATCACGCGCACCAATTGCCGCCCGTCGGTGGGCAGCTGCAGCATGGGCGGGCTGACGACCAGTCCGTCCGCCGGCTCCATGCGGTCCTGTCCGTCGACCTGCGTCCAGCGGAAGACGCGGATCTGCGCGTCCAGCGGCGCCGTTCCCGTGTTGCTCAGCCAGAGCCCGTCGCCCTGCCGTGTCGGCGCCAGCGTCAGGGTGACGGGCGAGACCTGCAGGCCGGCCGCCTGGACCGCACCGCCGCCAAGCAGGCATGCGCCCCACAGTCCGAGGATGGCAAGTGCACGTCTCACGATTCAGCTCTGGCTCGGTGATTCAGCTCTGGCTCAGTACGTGACCGTCACCGTGACGGTGTCGGCGTAGCTGTCCGGGGTGAAGTTGGCGTTGGTGTTCTTGGCGTAGACCGTGTGCGTGATCGCCGCACCGGTGCCCGTGCCGCCGACCACATTGGCGCCGGTGCCGACGGTGTTGCCCCACACGGTGGTGTTGCCCGCGTTGGAGTACAGCGCGTAGGGCACCTTGTCGGTGTTGGTGGCCGAGTTGGCGACGGACGACATGGCACCCGTGCCGTCGGTGGTGCCGCCGTTCGTGGACGAAGGCAGCAGGCCGACGGTGTAGGGCGTGGTCTTGGAGCAGGTGACCGAGATGGTGTTGTTGCCCGTCTGGTTGGTGGCGGTGGGCTGCACGGTGGTGCCCAGGCTGATGTCGGAGGCGTTGCCGGCGGTCACCGAGCAGCTGCGGACGATGGTCATCTTGACCTGAAAACTGGCACCGGCGGTGTCAGCCAGGGCCGAACCGGATGCGAAAACGAGGGTGGCGGTGGCCGCCGCGGCGACTGCGAGCTTGAGCATGAAAGCACTCCAAATGTAATCAATAAGACCTGACAGGTCGGTATTTTGTAATCATTTTGCATACGTTTTGACTACAAAGTGGCGCAAGGATGCCCCACAACCGGCCCGTTTGCCCTCGGATTCACGGCGCCTCGGCTCAAATTTCGTGATCTAGTTCTCGTAACAATTGGAAAACTGTTTGCATTGTTTACATTTCCACCACAGTCAAGACGCCCCTGCCTCCGCGAAGTGGAGACCTTGGTGCGGTCGATAGCGGGTGGGGAAGTGGTCGCAACAAGCGCAGGGCTTGGTGGCGCCCGAGGCTGGGCAGCCTCAGGAAGTCGATGCGGGCCGGCTCAAAGCGTTGCCCGGACCCGCCCGGGCGCAAGCGGCAGGGAGTCGCCCTGCCCCCTCATCAGTCTCAGGCCTTGGCCAACCGCCGCCGCGCCTTCACCGCCGACGCCAGCCCTTCGAGCACCGGCACCGTCTGCGCAAAGCCGATGCAGGCATCGGTGATCGACACGCCGTGCTTGAGCGGCACGCCGGGCTTCAGGTCCTGCCGGCCTTCCTCGAGGTGGCTCTCGATCATGATCCCGGTGATGCGTCGCTCGCCGCCCGCGATCTGCGCGGCCACGTCCTCGGCCACCACGATCTGGCGCTGGTGCTGCTTGCTGCTGTTGCCGTGCGAGACGTCGATCATCACCTGCGGGCGCAGGCCGTTGGCCAGCAGCGCCTCGCAGCTCGAAGCGACATCCGCCGCTGAATAGTTGGGCGCCTTGCCGCCGCGCAGGATCACGTGGCAGTCGTCGTTGCCGCGCGTCTCGAAGATCGCCGCCATGCCCATCTTCGTCATGCCCATGAAGGCATGCGGCGCGCGCGCCGCGAGGATGGCGTCGGCCGCCACCTTCACGCTGCCGTCGGTGCCGTTCTTGAAGCCGACCGGGCAGCTCAGTCCCGAGGCCAGTTGGCGGTGGCTCTGGCTCTCGGTGGTGCGCGCGCCGATGGCGCCCCAGGCGATCAGGTCGGCGATGAACTGCGGGCTCAGCAGGTCGAGGAACTCGGTGCCGGTCGGCAGGCCCAGCGTGGTCAGCTCCAGCAGCAGGCGCCGCGCGCGCTCCAGGCCTTCGTTGATGGCAAAGCTGCCGTCCAGGTGCGGGTCGTTGATGTAGCCCTTCCAGCCGACGGTGGTGCGCGGCTTCTCGAAGTAGGCGCGCATGACGATGAGCAGGTCGTCCTGCAGCGAATCGGCCACCTTCTTCAGGCGCTGCGCGTATTCGATGGCCTGGTCGTGGTCGTGGATGGAGCACGGGCCGACCACCACGACCAGCCGGTCGTCGCGGCCGTGCAGCACGTCGGCGATGGCCGCGCGGCTGCCTTCGACCAGCGCGAGCGTGTTGTCGCGCACGGGCACGCGCTCCTGCAGCAGCGCGGGGGTCATGAGGGGACGCACGGCGCCGATGCGCACGTCGTCGATGCGGGTGGTGTCGAGGGTGCTGTCGCGGGAGCCGACTTCGGCGTCGTGGCGGGGGTCGTCGAGGCGGGACATGATCGTGGAATGCTGTGATGTCGAGGGGGTTGCTTCGATTGTCCCCCAGCACGCCCTCCTCCCCCGGCTCAGGCCGCCTTCAGGAACCCGTCGGGGTCCGTCGCGGCCGGCATCCGCAGCTGGCCTCAGGGGACCCAAGCCAGGCGATCACGCCGACGAACGCGACAGCGTCGCCAACTTCTTCCTCGCGCTCTGCAAGAGGCCGACCTTCTCGACGGGCAGCGGCGCCTTCGTATCTCCGAGCTTGATGATCTCGAGCGCCGCGGGTTTCGGCATGAGCGCATCGCGCGGCGTGAGGCCGTTGAACTTCGCGTTCGAGATGACGTGCACCTTCAGGTGACGGTGGATGTTCTTCGAGAGCTTCCGGCAGGCGGCCGCCAGGGTGGCTTCGTCGGGCATCGACTGGCCGTGCACGACGAGCAGCTCCAGGGTGCCGTCTTCGTCCTCCGCGAGCACGAAGGCGCGCACGACCGAGGCCTTGAACTTGCCGCGCAGCATCGCGCGAACCGGCTCGGCCGCGGCGAACGACTTGAGCGCGATGTTGCGCAGTTCGTCGTGGAAGATGAACGCGCGGTCGATCGAGAAGGTCTCGGCCTCCTCGGCCTTCGGCTTTTGCTTCTTCAGGATGCCGCTGCCGACGACGTGCGCCAGGGTGCGTTCCACGTCGGCCGTGTCGAGCTTCGAGCGATGGGCCAGCTCGCTGGAAGACAAGGGTTGTTGGGGCGCCGCGTAGGCGACCATCAAGAGCTTTTGCACCTCGGGGGCGAAAAGAAAATCTGCTGCACTCATTTCGCGGTTCTCTAGTTCTCTGCTTCTGTGGGGTTCTCTACAAGCGGGTTGCATTATCGAGAGCGCCCCGCTTCCCGTGCGATGCGGCTTTCTCCACGGCGTTTTCGCGGCGGATTCCGTCACCGCGCATGGCGCCGGCCTACAGCGCCGCCCGGCGCCCACCGGTAAGAACGGCTGAACACGACAAGGAGCTTCAGCCATGGACCTGAAACAGACGATCGACAAGATCAAGCAGGTGGATGCGGCGCGCGCCGACTACCCCGGCGAACACCTCGTCGTGCTCGGCGCCGGCGTGCTGCTGTTGCTGGCCGCGGGCCGCAGCCGGTCGTTCCTGATGCGAGTCGTCGCGGGCGCCGCCGGCGGCGCGCTGATCGGCCGGGCCGCAAGCGGCACCGGCGGCATCGCGAAGCTGGCCGGCGTGTTGCAGAACGGAGGCCTGGCATGGCCGCGGCGCTGACCCCGCGGGCCGGCGACCCCCGGCGGTACTGGGCCCCGTGCCTGGGCGTGGCGCTGGTGGCGATGTCGCTCTTCTACGTGACCTTGAAAGACCTGGTGCACGAGAGCGCAGCGCGTGCTGCGCTCTTGACCACGGCAGTCGTTCCGGTCGAGGCCGAGCCCGACAGATCGGCCGCCCGCGAAACGCTCCCGGATGCGGTGACCCGCGCATCCAAGGAACCTGCCATGCTGACGAACACGCACTTCGAGCCCCCGGTGATCGCCCCCGCAGCCAAGTCCGTGCCTGCCGTCGTCGAGGTGCACAAGTGCGTCACGCCCGAGGGCGATGCGGCCTACTCCGACGGGCCGTGCCCCGAGGGCGCACGCGCGAGCACGCTGCGATTGCCGCGCGACCTGCACGCCTCGGCGAGTCCCTGAGCTCTTGAGCGGCTTACCCCGCCTTCAAGAACACGTCGTGGTCCGGCGCAAAGTTGGCATGCAGCGGCAGCATCGCGCCGCCGAGCGCGCAGGCCTGCGCCCCCGCCCTGCCCCCATGCAGCTGCGGCGCCCACAGGCCTTCCCAATTGCACTGCGCGAGCGCCGCGCGGGTCTGCACCAGCAGCGCGTCGAGCAGCGCGCGCGACATCGATCCGTCCATCACCACGTCGGCCAGGTCGAGCACCGCGGTGCTGCTGACGATGGCATGCGCCAGCGCGCGTGACGCGCTGCCGAGCCAGGCCTGCGTGGCTGCGGCAAACGGCGCCTCGAGCGCGCGGTCGTCGTAGGCCGCCGTGGCGTCGAGGCCTTCGGCGCGCAGGCGCTGCTCCAGCTCCCACAGCGACGCCTCGGCCACCACCTGCGTCGACAGGCCTTCGGAGGGCTTCTCGGTGCGCATCGGGATCGACGCGAGCGCGCCCGCGTTGCCATGCGCGCCGGTGTGCAGGTGCGAGTTGATGACCAGCCCGCCGCCCACGAAGGTGTCGACGAAGATGTAGAGAAAGCTCTTGAGGTCGTGCCCGCGCCCCGTCACCAGCTCGGCCACGCAGGCCGCCACGGTGTCGCGCGCGAAGCCCACGGGCACGTCGGTGCGCGCGCGCACCTCGGCCAGCAGGTCCATCTGGTTCCACTCGTCCGACTGCGCCTTCGACAGCCCCAGCGTGCGGTGCCAGCCGCCGAGCTGGAACGGCGCCGCCAGCCCTGCCCCCACATTGCGCGCAGCGAGCGGCCCGAGCCCATCGCGCAGGCGGTGGATGTGCTCGGCGATCACGGGCAGCAGCGCCGCGGCGTCCGGAAATTCGTAGCGGATCGCGTGGTGCTCGCGCACCCGCGCCGCGAAGTCGATCAGCAGCCACTCGGCCCCGCGCCGCCCGAGCTTCACGCCGATGGCAAAGGCGCCATCGGGGTTCAGCGCCAGCGGCACCGAGGGCTGGCCGATGCGCCCGCGCACGCGGCTTTGCTTGACGATGAGGCCGTCGTCCTCGAGCCGCGCGGTGATGAGGCCGATGGTCTGCGCGCTCAGGCCCGTGAGCCGCGCGAGGTCGGCCTTGGGCAGGCTGGTGTGCACGCGCAGCGCCTGCAGCACCACGCGCTCGTTGAACTGGCGCATGCCCACCTGGTTGGAGCCGCGCGGACGCAGCAGGGCCGACGGGCGCTCGAGGGCATCGGTATCAAGCATGCGCCTCCGCAGGCAACTGGTCGGCGGTCATGGCGCCGGTCATCACGGCCACGGTGTCGCTCATGCTGATCTTCTTCGGGTTGAGCACGGCCGCGCGCCTGCCCAGGCGCGCCACGTGGATGCGGTCGGCCACCTCGAACACATGCGGCATGTTGTGGCTGATGAGCACCACGGGCAGGCCACGCTCGCGCACGCGGCGGATCAGCTCGAGCACCATGTTGCCTTCCTTCACGCCGAGCGCGGCGGTGGGCTCGTCCATGATGACCACGTGCCGCGCGAAGGCCGCGCTGCGCGCCACGGCCACGCACTGGCGCTGGCCGCCCGAAAGCGTTTCGACCGCCTGCGTCATCGACTGGATGCCGACCTTCAGGTCGGCCATGCGCGCCGTGCTTTCGAGCAGCATCTTTTTCTTGTCGAGCATGCGCAGCACGTTGCCCAGGAAGCCGGGGCGGCGCAGTTCGCGGCCGAGAAAGAGGTTCTCGTAGATGGTCATCGCGGGCGCGACGGCGAGGTCCTGGTAGACCGTCTCGATGCCGGCGCGCCGCGCGTCCAGCGGGTTGCGGAAATGCACCGGTGCGCCGTCGAGCAGGATCTGGCCTTCGTCGGGCACGATGGCGCCCGACAGCGCCTTGATGAGCGACGACTTGCCCGCGCCGTTGTCGCCGATCACCGCGAGGATTTCGCCCTCGCGCAGCTCGAAGTCGACGCCGTCAAGCGCCGTGACCTGGCCGTAGCGCTTCACCAGGCCCTTGGCCTGCATCACGATCTTGGGGTTGGCCACGGTGGTCATCAGCGGGCTCCCTTGCGCGAGAGTTGATCGGCCGCCACCGCCAGGATCACGAGCACGCCCGTCACCAGCACCTGGTAGATCGACGACACGCCCATCAGCGTGAGCCCGTTGCGGAACACGCCCACGATGAGCACGCCGATGAGCGAACCCAGCACGATGCCGCGCCCGCCGAAGAGGCTGGTGCCGCCGAGCACCACGGCCGTGATGGCGTCCAGGTTTTCGGTCTGGCCCGCGTTCGGGTCGCCCACGCCGGTGCGCGCCACCGACAGCAGCGAGGCGATGCCGTAGAACACGCCCGCCGCTACGTACACCGCGAGCAGCACGCGCTGCGTGGGAATGCCCACCAGCCGCGTGGCCTCGGCGTTGTTGCCGATCGCGTAGACATGCCGGCCGGCCGCCGTCTCGCGCAACACGAACCACGCGAGCGCATAGAGCGCGAGCATGAGCACCGAGCCCCACGCCACCTCGGCGCTGCCGATGGTGAAGGTGGTGCCCAGGCCCGTGAGGCCGGCGGGCAGGTCGGTGATCGTCTGCGACGACGAATACAGCTGCGTGATCGCGAACGCGATGTTCAGCGTGCCCAGCGTCACGATGAACGGCGGCAGCTTGATGCGCGTGACCAGCAGGCCATTGAGCAGGCCGAACAGCGTCGTCACGCCGATGCCGCACAGGATGGCCAGCGGCACCGGCATGCCGAGCTCGGTGGCGAACTTCGTCATGATGATCCCGCCCAGTGCCATCACCATGCCGCACGACAGGTCGATGCCGGCCGTGAGGATGATCAGCGTCTGGCCGATGGCGATCACGCCCACCACCATCACCTGCTGCAGGATCAGCGACAGGTTGCCGCCCGTGAGAAAACGCTCGGACTGCGTCGCGAAGAAGATGCAGGCGCCGAGCAGGGCCAGCCACGGCCCGAGGGCGCCCCACGGGATGTGGTGCGTCGGAGATTTCGCCATCGGTGTGCCTCCCTATAGACCGGGGCCGTTTACTTCTTGCCCCAGCACAGCTCGGTGCCGGTCTTGGTGTCCTTGCTGTCGACGCCGGCCACGCTCTTGCCGGCGATGAGCGTCACGCCGGTGTCGACGTAGCCCGAGGCCTTCTTGCCGGTCTTGGCGAATTCGACGCCCGCGGCCACGCCCATGGCGGCCATCTTCAGCGGGTACTGCTGCGAGGTCGCGGCGATGATGCCGGCAGCCGTGTCCTTGATGCCCTGGCAGCCGCCGTCGACCGAGACGATCATCACGCCCTTCTCCTTGCCCGCGCGCTTGAGCGCGTTGTAGGCACCGGCCGCGGCGGGCTCGTTGATGGTGTAGACCAGGTTCACGTCGGGCGCCTTCTGCAGGCAGTTCTCCATCACGGTCTGCGCCTTAGCCTGGTCGCCGAAGCTGTCGGCCATGCAGACGATCTCGGGCGACTTGGACAGCTCGTTCGACTTGGCGTCGTTGGCCGGCAGACCGAAGCCCTTCATGAAGCCGTTGTGGCGCTGCGCGCCCACGGGGTGGCCCGGCAGCAGGTCGAGCGCGACGATCTTCGGGGTCTTGCCGGCCATCGCGGCCTTGGCGTATTCGCCGATGAGCACGCCCGCCGTGTAGTTGTTGGTGGCGAAGAGCGCGTCGGTGGCGTCCGGCGGATCGGCCGGGCTGTCCAGCGCGATCACCATGATGCCCTTGTCGCGCGCCTTCTTGATCGCCGGCACGATGGCCTTGGCGTCGCTGGGCGTGATGAGGATGGTCTTGGCGCCGGCGGCGATCATGTTTTCCATCGCCGTGATCTGGCCCGCGTTGTCGCCGTCGGCCTTTCCTGCCCCCGACAGCAGCTTGGCGCCGAGCTTCTTGGCCTCCTCCTGCGCGCCCTCTTTCATCTTCACGAAGAAGGGGTTGGTCTCGGTCTTGGTGACCAGGCCGATGACGGGCGGGTCGGCGGCCAGGGCCGTGGACGTGGCCGATGCGGCAAGGGCCAGGACGGCCAGGGCGGGAACGAAGCGCGGGCTGATGAACATGAGGTTGTCTCCTTCAGGGGGGCGGGCGCACAGCGCCTGCCGTACTTGCTATGGAACCGGATGACCACCCGCCAACGAGCGGGAAGGCATTCGGACGAGGGGGACTATCGAGCAGTCGACCGACTAAATCAAGCAACTTGAGTTATCGGAAACCCGAGGCCGGACAGGTTCGTGCGGTCAGAGCTGACTGCGACGGAGGATTCCGTGCAGCGCGTAATTTGTAATTCAAACGGCCTCGTTTCTATTGCCGCTCGCTCAATTCTTTTCTGATTTTGACAATTGTCATGGATGTTGATTTATCGTCATCGAAGATGCAAAGAATCGGCAATTCGCAAAACGAAAAATAAAGTTTTCGCTGGGCCCCACCACTCGCCAGCCGTTGATGCCAATGGATGCAGTGCTCCTTTTTTCGTTGCGATCCGCCGACCCGCTCGAATGAACAAATAACCCGGAGGGATCGCGGCACATGTTCGGCCACCTTGTGGAAATACTCAGAAACAGTCCGGAAATCGCATTGTTTCTGGTGCTGTGCATCGGCTACGCGGTGGGCCAGATCCGTTTCGGCCCGATCCAGCTGGGCGGCATCTGCGGCACGCTGATTGCCGCGCTGGTGGTCGGCCAACTGGGCATCCGGCTCGACGACAGCGTGAAGAACGTGTTCTTCATGCTCTTCATCTTTGCGCTCGGCTACGCGGGCGGTCCGCAGTTCTTTGCCAACCTCGACGCCAAGGGCCTGCGGCTGGGCCTGCTGTGCCTGGTCGAGGTGGTGGTGGTGCTCGCGCTGGTGCTCGGCGCCACGGTGCTGCTGTCGCTCGACCGCGGCACGGCCGCCGGGCTGATGGCCGGCGCGGCCACCGAATCGGCGGTGGTGGGCACGGCGACCGACGCGATCTCGAAGCTGTCGCTCCCGGCCGCCGAGATCGCGCAGCTGCAGGCCAACGTGGTCACGGCCTATTCCATCACCTACGTGTTCGGGCTGATCGCCATCGTGGTGGTCACGAGCCAGGTGTTTCCGCTGCTGCTGCGCGTGAACCTGCGCGCCGAAGCCGACAAGCTCTGGAAGACGATGGGCGGCGGCGCAGACGACCCGGAGGCCGCCAGCGCCACGCCCGAGATGGTCGGGCGCGTGTTCCGCGTCACCGTGGGCCGCGGCCGCTCGGTCGGAGAGCTGACGTCGATTCTCGGGCGGCAGGCCAGCATCGAGCGCGTGGTGCGCGACGGCCAGAGCCTCGCGGTCGAGCCCGACTTGCACCTGCGCGTGGGCGACCAGGTGCTGGCCATCGGCCGGCGCAGCGCGCTCGTCAACGTGGGCGAGCTGCTGGGCCACGAGTTCGCCGACACCACTGCCTTCGACACCGTGGTCGAGACCACCGAGGTCGTCGCCAACCGCCGCGAGTGGTTCGGCCGTGGGCTGCGCATGCTGGAAAACGAGTTGCCGTCCGCCGTGCAGGTGATCGGCGTAGCGCGCGACGGCCACGCGATGCCGCTCGTGAACGCGCTGACGCTGCAGCGCGGCGACGTGCTCAAGCTCTACGGCCCCGCGCCCGAGGTGGCGAGCGCCATCGCGCAGGTCGGCGACCGCGTGATCGCCTCCACGCGCAGCAACATCAGCTTCGCCGCCGCGGGCATCCTGCTGGGCGTGTTCATCGGCAGCTTCAGCGCGAAGCTGGGCGGCATTCCGTTTTCCCTCGGCACCGGCGGCGGTGCGCTGCTCACGGGGCTGGCCTTCGGCTGGTACCAGTCGAAGCACCCGCACCGCCTGAGCGTGCCGGCCGACGCGCTGGCGCTCATGAAGGACCTGGGCCTGGCCACCTTCATCGCCTGCGTGGGCCTGGCCTCGGGGCCGCAGGCGCTGGCGCTGGTCCAGAAGTTCGGCGTTGCACTGCCGCTGGTGGGCATCGCCGTCGCGGTGGTGCCGGCCAGCATCTCGCTGTTCGTCGGCCACCGCCTGCTCAAGCTCGAGGCGCCGGTGCTGCTCGGCGCCATCGCCGGCCAGCAGTGCAGCACGCCCGCGCTCAGCGCCGTGCAGAACGCCGCGGGCAACGCCACGCCGCTGCTGGGCTACACGATCACCTACGCCATCTCGAACGTCGTGCTGCCGCTGATGGGCCCGCTGATCGTGGCCCTGGCCGGCCTGGTGCAGCACGCGAAATAAGACAACGACCCGAGACGCTCCACGCCCTTCTCTTCTCTCTTCTTCTCATTGATGCCTTGAAAGGACTTCCTCTATGGAATGGCTGCATGAACTCTTCAAGAAGTCGCCCGAAATGGCGCTCTTCCTCTCGCTGGCGGTCGGCTACTGGATCGGCAAGATCAAGTTCGGCAAGTTCCAGCTCGGCGGCGTCGCCGGCTCGCTGCTGGTGGCGGTGATCGTCAGCCAGGTCGGCGTGCAGATCGACGGCGGCGTGAAGGCCGTGCTGTTCGCGCTGTTCATCTACGCCGTGGGCTTCGAGAGCGGGCCACAGTTCTTCAGCTCGCTGGGCAAGCAGTCGATCAAGGAGATCATCCTGGCCGCCGTGATGGCGGCCACGGGCCTGGCCACGGTGGTGGTCATGGCTAAGCTGTTCGGGCTCGACAAGGGCCTGGCAGCGGGCGTGGCGGCCGGCGGCCTCACGCAGAGCGCCATCATCGGCACGGCGGGCGACGCCATCGGCAAGCTCGGGCTCGCTGCGGCCGAGACGGCGCGGCTGCAGGGCAACGTGGCCATCGGCTATGCCGTGACCTACGTGTTCGGCTCGTTCGGCGCGATCATCGTGTGCGTCAACATCCTGCCCAAGCTCATGGGCCGCAGCATCCGCGACGACGCGATCGCGGCCGAAACCGCGATGCAGGCCGGCGTGAAGGTGCTCGGCCCCGACCAGGAAGAAGCCGCGCCCTCGCTGGTCGGACGCATCTACCAGCTCACGAGCGATCCGCAGCGCACGGTGGCCGACATCGAGAACGCCAACCCGGCCACCACCATCACCATCGAGCGCGTGAAGCGCGACGGCAAGTTCGTCGAGGTCAGCCCCACGCTCGTGCTGCGCCAGGGCGACTACGTGCTCACCGTGGGCCGGCGCGACGCCGTGGTGGCGAGCGCGCCGCTGCTGGGCAAGGAGGTCGACGCCGTCGACGGCATGGAGCTGACGCTGAACAAGCGCGAGATCGTGCTCACCAACAAGGACTTCGGCGGCAAGACCGTCGACCAGATCCGCCAGGCCACCGCCGGCGGCGTGCGCCACGGCATCTTCGTGGTGCAGCTCAGCCGCATGGGCCAGGTGCTGCCGATGAAGCCCGACACCGTGGTGCAGGTGGGCGACCTGGTGTCGATCTTCGGCGCCGAGCAGGACGTGAAGCGCGTCGCGTCCCTCGTCGGCGACGTGATCGTGCCCAGTGCCAAGACCGACTTCGTGTACCTGGGCGCGGGCCTGGTGGTGGGCCTCTTGGTCGGCCTGCTGAGCGTGAAGATCGGCGCCATCCCGCTGACGCTCGGCGCCGGCGGCGGCGCGCTGCTGTCGGGCCTGCTGTTCGGCTGGTACCGCGCGAAGAAGCAGACCTTCGGCGCGCTGCCGCCCAGTGCGGTGCAGCTGCTGAAAGACCTGGGCCTGGCGGGCTTCGTGGTCGTGGTCGGCCTCACGTCGGGCCTGCAGGCCGTGCAGACCATCAAGGAGCTGGGCCTGACCATCTTCGGCGTCGGCGTGGTCGTCACGCTCGTGCCGATGATCCTCACCATGCTGTTCGGGCGCTACGTGCTGCGCTACGACAACACGGCCGTCTTCGCGGGCGCGCTGAGCGGCTCGCGCAGCGCCAACCCGGCCTTCGGCGAAGTGCTGGGCAAGGCCGAGAACGCCATTCCCACCGTGCCCTTCGCCATCACCTATGCGCTGGCCAACGTGTTCCTCACGCTGCTGGGGCCGCTGATCGTGGCGCTGGTCTGAGCACCGCGCCTTCCCTTTTCTTTCTTCTTTCTTTTTATCAACCAAGGAGTACTCCATGGATTTCGGCGACGTGAAAAAGCTGGGCGGCCTGAGCCCGTTCGAACTGAAGGATGCGCTGATCCAGGTCGCACGACAGAGTGACCGCCTCATGCTCAACGCCGGCCGCGGCAACCCGAACTTCCTGGCCACCACCCCGCGCCACGGCTTCTTCCAGTTCGGCCTCTTTGCCATGACCGAGGCTGAGCGTTCGTACATCTACATGGCGGACGTGGGCGGCTTTCCGCAGCGCGAGGGCATCGAGGCGCGCTTCGAGCTCTTCGCCAAGTCGCACGAGGGCGAGCCCGGCGTGCGCTTCATCGAGGCTGCCGTGTCCTACGTGCGCGACCAGCTGGGGCTGTCGGCCGGCGACTTCATCTACGAGATGTGCGAGGCCATCCTGGGCTGCAACTACCCGGTGCCCGACCGCATGCTGCGCCTGACCGAGATCGTCGTGGGCCAGTACATCCACAAGGAAATGATCGGCACCCACCCCTTCGTGGGCAAGTTCGACATGTACGCGGTGGAAGGCGGCACCGCCGCCATGACCTACCTGTTCAACAGCCTGCGCGAGAACCACCTGCTGTCGCCCGGCGACACCATCGCGCTGGGCATGCCGATCTTCACGCCCTACATCGAGATCCCGCACCTGAACGACTACCAGCTCATCGAGGCGCTGATCGACGCGCCGCCGGAGAACAACTGGCAGTTCACCAAGAAGGAGCTGCAGAAGCTGCTCGACCCGAAGGTCAAGGCCTTCTTCCTGTGCAACCCGAGCAACCCGCCCTCGGTGAAGATCAGCGACGAGGTGCTGGGCTACATCGCCGACATCGTGAAGCAGCGGCCCGACCTCATCATCCTCACGGACGACGTGTACGGCACCTTCGCCGACAACTTCCTGTCGCTGTTCGCGATCTGCCCGCAGAACACCATCCTGGTGTATTCGTTCTCCAAGTACTTCGGCGCCACCGGCTGGCGCATGGGCGTGGTCGCCACGCACGAGGACAACATCCTCGACCGCAAGATCGCCGCCCTGCCCGAGGCCAAGCGCAAGGAACTCGACGCACGCTACAGCTCCATCACCACCGAGCCGCGCAAGCTGAAGTTCATCGACCGCCTCGTGGCCGACAGCCGCACCGTGGCGCTGAACCACACGGCCGGCCTGTCGACCCCGGTGCAGGCGCAGATGGTGATGTTCTCGCTGTTCTGCCTGATGGACGAGGGCGAGACCTACAAGAAGTCGATGAAGCACATCGTCTCGCGCCGCAAGGAGGCGCTGTACCGCGAGCTCGGCCTGCCGCTGCAGCCCGACCCGAACTCGGTGAGCTACTACCACCTGCTCGACCTGCAGGACATCGCCACGCAGATGCACGGCGAGCGCTTCGGCAAATGGATTCTCACGAAGTTGCAGCCCAACGAGGCGCTGTTCCGCATCGCCGCCGAGACCAGCATCGTGCTGCTGCCCGGTCGCGGCTTCGGCGGCAAGCACCCGTCGGGGCGCGTGTCGCTGGCCAACCTCAACGAGTACGACTACGCGAACATCGGGCGCTCGCTGCGCAAGATGGCTTCGGAGTACTTTGCGGTGTTCGAGAAGGAGGTCGGGGGCGGCAAGGCGGCCACGGCGAAGACCGCCGTGGTCAAGCCCGTGAAGACGGGCAAGGCCGGGAAGAAGAAGTAACCGCCTCCCCGGCCTTGCAGGGCGCTCAGCCCGCCCTGCGCGCCGTCAACCACTGCGACGGCGCCAGGGCCGCCGCCACCACGCGCACTTCGCCGATGTGGCCGAAGAAGCCGTCGGAGCGCGCACCATCCCACGAGCCGCCGCCCACCACCCAGGGGGCGGCGGCCTTCAGCGTGGCCAGGCCCGGCACGGCCGCCGAGTTGCGCAGCACCGGGGCGCCCTCGACATACATCGTGGTGTCGTGCGACACCGGGTCGTTGACGATGGCGATATGCACCCAGCGGTCGGCGAGCACCTCGCCCGACCAGTTGGCCTTGGCCGAACGCGTGCCCGTCGTGTTCGGCACCACCTCCCACTGCACCTCGCGCAGGCTCGAGATGGCAAAGAGCATCGGCGGCGATTCGCCGTCACCGCCGGTGTAGCCCGCGAGATCGCCGCGGCGGCCGTCGCGCGTCATGATGTTCATCCACGCGTGCAGCTTGCTGGTCCAGCTCTTGTCGATCTTGACGAAGGCCTCGACCGTGTAGCCGTTGTCCAGCGTCTGCGCATTGATCGGCGCCGAGGCCTCGGTGAGGAAGTAGCTCATCCGCGCCTTGTTGGTGTTCAGGAAGCGCACCGAGCCCGGCGCGGCCGAGAGGCGGTGGCGGTCGTCGGTCCACACGACGTCGCCGTCGGCCGCGCCCACCACGCCGTTCTGGTTCAGGGCATCGCGGCGCAGCGGGTTCACGCCCGTCACGTCCGCGATCACGGTGCCCGGCAGCACCGGCTGGTTCGCCGTGCCGCCGACGAAGCGCCAGTGGGCCAACGTGTTCGCGACCTTGGGGTAGTCCTCCGCATCGGCGGCGGGCCGCTGCACGGTGGCCTCCGGGTCCTTGTAGTTGGCCAGGATCAGCGCCTTCGCCTGCTCGACCAGCGACTGCTCGACCGTGGCCTCGCCCGCGGCAAAGCCCTTGTTGAAGCCGGCGAAGCGCTGCGCGAAATCCATCTCGATGGTGAAAGCCTCGTTAGGCGTGGTGAGCACGGCCTGGTCGAAGGCGTTCAGCGTGGCGGCGGGCTTTTGCGGCACCCAGGGCGAGAACGACAGCACCTTGATCTGCTTGTTCGTCAGGTCGAACTCGTACAGGCGCATCAGGCCGTTGCCGCCCTGGTAGGCCATCTGGTAGTCGACCACCATCTCCTCGACCTTGTGGCCGAAGTCGTTGGTCTTCGTGAGGTGCGCGGCGCCGTGGTGGTGGCCGTTGAGCGTCATGAAGATCTGGTCGTTGTCGCGGATCAGCTTCTCCCACAGCATCTTGCCGTAGTCGGTTTCCAGCGGGCTGGTGCCGTCGGGCGCGATGTTCAGCAGCTGGTGGTTGACCAGGATCACGGGCAGCGTCGGGTTCTTCGCGATCACCTGCCGCGCCCACACGATGCCCGCGTCGGACACGCGCCACGACAGCGACAGCACCATGAACTTCTGGCCCTGCGCCTCGAACACGTGGTACTCGTGAAAGCCGCTGGTGTCGCGCGCGCCGAAGGTGGCCTGCTTCTTCGCGCGCTCGGTGCCGAACCACTGCAGGTAGGGCTCGGCGGCCAGGTTGCGTGCGGCGTCGGTGCCGTTGACGGGGTCGACGCCGTAGTCGACGTCGTTCAGCACGTCGTGGTTGCCGGCGAGTACGCTGTAGGGCAGCTTCGCGTCTTCGAGCACCTTCATGGCGGCATCGGCCACCTTCCACTGGTCGGGCTTGCCGACCTGGTCGACCACGTCGCCGAGGTGGATGGTGAAGGGAATATGCAGTGCCTTGGCGTTGGCAGCGATCCACTTCGTCTGCGCCGCGAAGGGCGCACTGCCGAAGCGCTTGTCGTACTGGTCACTCTCGGCAGCGGTGGCGTAGCGCGCGTAGAACTGGGTGTCGGGCATCACGGCCAGCGCGAAGCTCGAACGCTTGCTCACGACGGGTTCTGGCGCGGGCGGGTTGGGCGCCGGTGCGGGGGCCGGCAGCGGGCCGAAGCCGGCGCTGCCGCCGCCACCACCGCCGCAGGCGGCGATGAGGGCGCTGCTGCCGCCGACGGTGAGCAGGGAGGCGCCGAGCTTGAGCATCTGCCGACGTTGCGGGACGCGTTCGGTGTCGGGAGCGGAGGGGGAAGAAGAAGACGGGGAAAGCGCAAGCGCGCGTGCGCCGCGCGGATCGACGGAATCGGACATGACAAGAGAAAACGTTGGGAAGCACCCAGCGTAGGTCGCGGCCATGACTCGGTCATGTACGGCCCATGACACTTCACCCCCGAAGCGCCCTCCCCTGAATCCGGTTCAGGCCTTGGCCGCGCGCCCCGACGGTTCGAGCACCACCATCCGCCACGCGCACAGCGTCCCCGCCACCGCCAGCAACGCCGCCAGCGCGAACATCGTGCGGTAGCCCAGCTCCTGCGCCACCGCGCCGCCGAGCAGCACGCCCAGCACACCGCCGAAGCCGTAGCCGATCACCGTGAACAGCGCCTGCCCGCGTCCGCGCAGGTGGCCGGGGAAGCGGCGCGACACCACGGCAATGCAGGCCGTGTGGTGCGCCGCGAAGCTCAGCGCATGCAGCCACTGCGCGATGACCAGCGCAGCGATGAAGCCGCCCAGCCCGGCCGTGAGGCCGAGCCGGGCCACGCCGGCGATGCCGCACACCAGCATCCAGCGCGGCATCGGCAACAGGCCGATGAGCCGGCCCTGCAGGAAGAACCAGACGATCTCGGCCACCACCGACAGCGCCCACAGCAGGCCGATCGTGCTTTTGCCGTAGCCGATCGAATCGAGGTACAGCGAGAAGAACGCGTACACCGAGAAGTGCGACATCACCTGGAAGAACAGCGAGGCAAAGAACCAGCGCACGGCGGGGATGCGCAGCACGGGGCCGATGGGTTCCTTCACGGCGTCGTGCGCGGCCGGCGGCTCGCGCAGGTCTGGCAGCTTCATGGTCGCGAGCAGCACCACGGCCAGCGTGCCGGCGGCCCAGTACGGGAAGTGCTTCATGCCGAAGCGCTCGAACCACTCGCCCGCGACGAACACGGTGACCAGGAAGCCGGCCGAGCCGCACAGGCGGATGCGCCCGTAGCGCCCCCAATCGCCCGCGACGATCTGCGCCATGGCCGCTTCGGTGAGCGACATCATCGAGCTGGTGTGCGTGAACATCACGAGCAGCACCAGCGCGAGCCACCAGGCGCCGCCATGCCACCACAGGCCGAAGGAGCTGGCCAGCGCCACCGCGGCGCTGAAGCGCAGCAGCTTCACGCGCTGGCCGGTGTGGTCGCTGAGCGCGCCCCAGGCATAGGGCGCGAAGACGCGCGTGATCGATTGCACCGAAGCCAGCAGGCTGATCGTGAAGATCGGCAGGCCCAGGTCCTTGAGCCACAGCGGCAGGTAAGGGTTGAAGAAACCGATGTGCGCGAAGTAGCTGGCCGACAGGCCAGCAAATGCCAACAGGTGGCCGCGCCCGGCGGCCACAGGTGGCGCGGCGGACACTACAGGAAAGACGACTGCGGCGACGCAGCTTCGCTCTTCTCGACAGGCGGGTTCACGTCACCGCACTGCGCGCGGTTGCGCAGCACGTGTTCCATCACCACCAGCGCGAGCATGGCTTCGGCGATGGGCGTGGCGCGGATGCCCACGCACGGGTCGTGGCGGCCCTTGGTGATGACCTCGACGGGGTTGTTGTTCACATCGATCGACTGGCGCGGGCTGATGATCGAGCTGGTGGGCTTGATCGCGATGCTCACCTCGAGGTCTTGCCCCGAGCTGATGCCGCCCAGGATGCCGCCCGCGTTGTTGCTGAGGAAACCCGTCGGCGTGATGGAGTCGCCGTGCGTGGTGCCGCGCTGCGTGATGCTGTCGAAGCCGGCGCCGATTTCCACGGCCTTCACGGCGTTGATGCCCATCATGGCGTAGGCGATCTCGGCGTCGAGCTTGTCGAACAGCGGCTCGCCCAGGCCCACGGGCACGTTCGTGGCGGTGACGCGGATGCGCGCGCCGCACGAGTCGCCGGCCTTGCGCAGGCGGTCCATGTAGTCCTCCAGCGCGCTCACGTCGGCGATGGGGGCGAAGAAGGGGTTGTGGGGGACGTGGTCCCAGCTCTCGAAGGGAATGGCGATCTCGCCGATCTGCGTCATGCAGCCGCGGAACACCATCCCGTATTTTTCGGCCAGCCACTTCTTGGCGACCGCGCCGGCCGCGACCATGGGCGCGGTGAGGCGCGCCGAAGAACGCCCGCCGCCGCGCGGATCGCGGATGCCGTATTTCTTCCAGTAGGTGAAGTCGGCGTGGCCGGGGCGGAACTGCTGGGCGATCTGCCCGTAGTCCTTGCTGCGCTGGTCGGTGTTCTGGATCAGCAGCGCGATGGGCGTGCCGGTGGTCTTGCCTTCGTACACGCCGGACAGGATCTGCACCGCGTCGGGCTCGTTGCGCTGGGTGACGTGGCGGCTGGTGCCGGGGCGCCGGCGGTCGAGGTCGCCCTGGATGTCGGCCTCGCTCAGGGCCATGCCCGGGGGGCAGCCGTCGATCACGCAGCCGATGGCCGGGCCGTGCGACTCGCCGAAATTGGTGACCGCGAAGAGAGTTCCGAAGGTGTTGCCGCTCATGCCGGGGATTATCCCCACAAAGCAGCAGCCGACTCAGTCGGTGGTGTTTTCCATGCGCTTGGCGAGCGCGCCGAGCTGCAGCTCGATGCTGAACAGTCGCTCGTTCAGCACCGCCGTCTGCAGCCGGATCGCCTCGACGATGGCCTTGGTCTGCGGGTCGGAGGTGCTGTCGGACAGTTCCGCCAGGTCATGCAGCTTCTTGCGCAGTTCGTTGCTCATGGGGCCTCCGTTCGGTCGTGGGGTGCGTCGTGGAAGCCCCAGTATGGAGGCTCGTCAACGCTCCGGCAATGCGGCGCCGCCCGGGGGTACCGCGCCCTCTTGCGCATGCGACGCGCCCACGCTGCGCAGCCGCACCGCCACCAGCACGCCGACGAACAGCAACACCGCGGCGCACAGGCCGGCCACCAGCCGCAGGGCGCGCAGCAGCGCGTCGCGCCCGGCGTCGAGCAGCGCGGCGCCGGTGGTACCGGGCAGTTCCCCGGCCAGCGCGACCGCCCCGCCCAGCGTGCTGCGGGCGGCTTCGACCGCCGCCGCACCGGCCAGGCCGGCGGGTACGGCATCGGCCATGGTCGCGCGGTAGATCGCCGCGCCGACGCTGCCGAGGATGGCGATGCCCAGCGCTCCACCGAACTCGGAGCTGGTCTCCGAGATGGCCGAGGCCACGCCCGCCCGCTCGGGCGGTGCGCTGCCCACGACCAGGTCGGTGGCCAAGGTGAACACCGGCGCCAGGCCGAGCGAAGAGATGACCGCGCTCGTCACCATCCAGGCCAGCCCGCCCTGCGCCGGCAGCAGCACCAGCATGCCGAAGCCCAGCGCCGCCACGCCCAGCCCGCCGCCCATCACGTAGGCCGGGCACAGGCGCCGCGTGAGCGCGGGCACGATCATCGAGCCGACGATGAAGGCGCCGGCGCCCGGCATGCTCCACAGGCCCGCCGCCAACGGCGGCAGGCCGAGCACCAGCTGCAGGTACTGCGCGTTGTACAGAAAGAGCCCGAACATCACGAAGCAGGCCAGCATGTAGGCCCCCAGCGAGACGCTGAAGGCCGGCAGCCTGAACAGGCGCAGGTCGATCATCGGGTTGGCCAGCCGCCCCTGCCGGCGCGCGAACAGCCAGCCCAGCAGCGCACCGGCCGCGATGGCCAGCAGCGACACCGCGTCGGGCCCGTGCTCGGCCACCTGCTTGATGCCGTAGATGGCCGCCAGCACCGCGCCCAGCGAGAGCGCCACGCTGGCCAGGTCGAGCGCGCCCGCGTCGGGATCGCGGTACTCGGGCAAGAGCCACGGCCCGAGCGCCAGCAGCAGCACCATCACCGGCACGCCGATGAGGAACACCGAGCCCCACGGAAAGAACTGCAACAGCACGCCGCCTAGCACCGGGCCGATGACGGCGCCGGCCGAGTAGCTGGAGATCCATACGCCGATGGCCACGGTGCGCTGCGCCGGGTCGAGGAACATGTTGCGGATCAGCGAGAGCGTGGACGGCGCCAGCGTCGCCCCCGCCACGCCCAGCAGCGCGCGCGTGGCGATCAGCATGTTGGCGCTGGTCGAGAAGGCCGCGAGCACCGAGGCCACGCCGAACGCCACCGCGCCGATCAGCAGCAGCCGGCGCCGCCCGATGCGGTCGCCCAGCGTGCCCATGGTGACCAGCAGGCCGGCCACGAAGAAGCCGTAGATGTCGACGATCCACAGCAGCTGCGAGGCAGTGGGCTTGAGGTCTTCGCTGATCGACGGGATCGCCAGGTTCAGCACCGTGAGGTCCATCGAATAGAGCATGCACGGCAGCGCGATGACCGCCAGCCCGGTCCATTCGCGCGCCGTGGCGCGGGCGGGTGCCGCCCGGTCGGGTGCGCCGCTCATGGGCCGGCTCCGCTGTCGCTTGCCGACCAGGCCTTGCGCACCTCGACGCTGCTGAAACGCGCCGAGGGAATGCCGGCCGCGAGCTGCAGCGCTTCTTCTTCGCTGTCGGCCTCGACCAGGTAGAAGCCGCCCAGCTGCTCGCTGGTTTCGGCGAACGGCCCGTCGGTGACCGAGAGTTTTTCGTTGCGCATGCGCACCGTGACCGCCGTGCCGGCCGGCTGCAAGGCCTCGGCCACGACGAGCTTGCCGAGCGCCTGCAGATGGGCGTCGTAGTCGATGTGTTCGTTGATGTAGTGGTCCATGTCCTGCGCCGAGAAGTGGCTCGTCTGCGCGTCGGTTCCGTAGATCAGGCAAAGGTATCTCATGCGGCATTCCCCTCGGGGTTTTCGATCATTTCCATGACGTCGATGGGACGCACCTCGATGGCGCCGTAGCGCGCCATCGGAATGCGGCCCGCCAGCTGGATCGCGGCGTTCAAGTCGCGCGCCTCGACCAGGATGAAGCCGCACAGCTGCTCGCGCGCTTCGGCGTACGGGCCGTCGACGTGCGAGCGCTGGCCCTGGCGCACCTGCACGACCTTGGCGGCGCGCACCGGGCTCAGCGCCTCGGCGGCGATGAAGTGGCCGGCGGCTTCGAGCAGGCGGTCGTAGGCCATCGAGTCGGCATTGAGCGCGCGGCGCTCGTCGGGCGGCAGCGCGCGAAGCACCGCTTCGTCGCAGTGAACGAGGCAGAGGTATTTCATGCGGAATCTCCTTGCAGATGTGAGTGAGGACACCACTGGTCGAACGGCAACGGCCGGAATCGACAAGGGCTGTCAAAAATTTTTCGTGTCCGGCAAGGACGCCAGCTGCCGCTCCAGGAACTGCCGCTCGGGCTGCTGGCGCACCAGCGACAGCGCCTGCAGGTAGGCCGCGCGCGCGTCATCGGTGCGGCCCAGGCGCCGGCACAGCTCGGCGCGCGCGCCATGCGCCAGGTGGTACTTCGCCAGCTCGCCGCGCGCAAGCAGCGCGTCGATCAGCGCGAGCCCCGCAGCCGGCCCGTCGCGCATCGCCACAGCCGCCGCGCGGTTGAGCTCGGCCACGGGCGAGGGATCGAGCCGCAGCAGCACGTCGTACAGGCCGACGATCTGCGGCCAGTCGGTGGCGGCGGCCTCGGCCGCTTCGGCGTGCACCGCGGCAATGGCGGCCTGCAAGGTGTACGGGCCGAAGCGGCGCGACAGCAGCGCGCGCTCGACCAGCGCCGCGCCCTCCCCGATCTGTTCGCGGTGCCACAGGCTGCGGTCCTGCGCGTCGAGCAGCACGAGCTCGCCCTGCGCCGAGGTGCGCGCGGCGCGGCGCGCGTCGTGCAGCAGCATCAGCGCGAGCAGGCCCAGCGCCTCGGGGTCGGGAAGCAGCTCGGCCACCAGCCGCCCGAGCCGGATCGCCTCGGCCGAGAGGTCGGCGCGCGTCACGCTCTGGCCCGACGAGGCCGCGTAGCCTTCGTTGAACACGAGGTACACCACGCGCAGCACGGCATCGAGCCGTTCGGGCAGCTCGGCCAGGCCCGGCACCTGGTACGGAATGCCCGCATCGCGGATGCGCGCCTTGGCCCGCACGATGCGCTGCGCGATGGTGGGCGCGGGCACGAGGAAGGCGCGCGCGATCTCCTCGGTCGCCAGCCCGCAGACCTCGCGCAGCGTGAGCGCCACCTGGGCGTCGGGCGCGAGCGCGGGGTGGCAGCAGGTGAAGACCAGGCGCAGGCGGTCGTCCTCGAGCGCGTCGGCATCGGGGTCGGCCTCGTGCCAGGCGGGCGCGGGGTCGGCCAGCGTGTCGGTGTGGGCGGTGGCGTCGTCCCACGCGGTAAAGCGCGCCTGCCGGCGGATGCCGTCGATCGATTTGAAGCGCCCCGCCGACACCAGCCAGGCGCGCGGATTGGCCGGCACGCCTTCGCGCGGCCATTGCTCGAGCGCGGCGCGAAAGGCGTCGTGCAGGGCTTCTTCGGCCAGGTCGAAATCGCCCAGCAACCGCACCAGCGTGGCGAAGATGCGGCGCGACTCGCTGCGGTAGATCGCGTCGAGCGTGTCGGGTACGTCGGCAGTGGCCGTCGGTTGTTCTATCACCCGGTGTCGCCGCCGGCCAGCCAACGCTCGAGCTTGACGAGCGAGCCGGTCCAGCCGTGGTTGTGGCCGTCGCGCGCCGCTTCGTCGAAGAACTGCTGGCGCATGAGCACGAGCTCGCAACCGCCCGCGTCGGGCTCGAGCTGCACCGTGACGCGCGACTCGCGCTCGGGCGTGCTGCGCCAGACCCAGCTGAAGACCAGCCGGCGCTCGGGCACGACCTCGAGGTAGGTGCCGCTCACGTCGTGCGTCTCGCCGTCGGCCGCCAACATGGTCACGCGAAAGCGCCCGCCCACGCGCAGGTCGACCTCGGCCAGCGGCACGTCGACGATCTCTTCGGGGCCGAACCAGTGCTTCAGCGCTTGCGGGTCGGTCCACGCGCGCCAGACTTTGGCGGGGCTGACGCGGAAGTGCCGGCGGAGCGTGAGCGAGGGGCGATCGGTGCCGGGGCCGGCGGTGGGGCCGGGGGAAGGTTTCGCCATTCGGTGTCCTCCTGGTGGTAGAGAAAGCGCGCCAGGGCATCGAGGCGGCCGGTCCAGAACTTCTCGTAGCGCGAGAGCCACACGGCAGCCTCCTGCATCGGGCCCGGCGACAGCTCGCAGCGCACGACGCGACCCGCCTTCGTGCGCGAGATGAGGCCGGCGCCTTCGAGCACGCGCAGGTGCTTCATGAAGCCGGTCAGCGACATGCCGTGCGGTTCGGCGAGCTCGGTCACGCTGAGGCCGCCCTCGCCCAGCGCTTCGAGCACGCTGCGGCGGGTCGGGTCGGACAGGGCCGCAAACACGGCGTCCAGGGCATCTGAGTGAACCATGCGGTTGAGTATCTGGAGCGGCACGTGGGCCGTCAAGCCATGGGCCTCGCTCAGGAACGGTTTATGCATGCAGCATCGCAGCATCATCCCCCGCGAAGGAGCGCCCATGCTGGACCGAACCGCCACCCAGTTCTCCCACGTCAAGCCCGGTGACACCGAGTACGTCTCGGGCGGGTTGAGAGACTTCTTCCTGTACCGCGACCTCGGCATTGCGGCCGCCACCCACGGCAAGGTGATCGCGCACCTGGTCAAGGCCAACATGGCACCGGAAGCGGGCACCGGCTGGCACCGCCACGAGGCGGACTTCCAGATCGTCATCATGCTCAAGGGCTGGGCGCGTTTCATGTACGAGGACAAGGAGACGCGCGTCGAGGCCGGCGACGTGGTGCACCAGCGCCCCGGCATCCGCCACTTTCTCTTCGACTACTCGCCCGACATGGAGTACCTGGAGATCGTCTCGCCGGCCGACTTCAGGAGCATCGACGTCGAGCCCGTGTGCGAGATTCCGCCGCCCACGCCCTGGCCCTGAAACCCACGGCCGGCGCGGCTTCGCGCGCCGATAAACTCCTCGCGTCTCACCAGAAACGACAACAACCGAGGAGAGAGAACTTGCGTATTCATACTGCCCGCCTGACGGCCGGCTTGCTGTTCGCGTGCGCCCTGACGGCCACCAACCTCAGCAACGCCGCATCCCCCACCACCGCTTCCACAGCCTCGACCGCGAGCTCGCTCGAAGCCGAGCAGGAAGCCGCCTTCAAGGCCGCCAAGGCCGTGCAGAAAGCCGGCCCCGCCGACATCACGCTGCGCGACCAGGCCCACCTGAAGCTGCCCGCGGGCTACGTCTGGGTGCCCACACCCGCCGCCGCGCAGCTCATGCGCAGCATGGGCAACCGCACCGACGACACCTTCATCGGCGCGATCTTCCCCGCCGACGACGGCGACTGGATGGCGGTCGTGAAGTTCGTGAAAGAGGGCTACATCAAGGACGACGACGCCAAGGACTGGAACGCCGACGAACTGCTCACGAGCCTGAAGGAAGGCACCGAGGCCGCGAACGAGGAACGCGCCAAGCGCGGCATCCCGGGCATCGAGGTCACGGGCTGGGCGCAGAAGCCGCAGTACGACGCCGCGACGCACCGGCTGGTGTGGTCGGCCCTGTCGAAGAAGAAGGGCAGCGACGGCGGCAACCCCGGCGTCAACTACAACACCTACGCGCTGGGCCGCGAGGGCTACCTGAGCCTGAACCTCATCACCAACGCGAACGACCTCGAGAAGTACAAGCCCGACGCCACCAAGCTGCTCGGCGCACTGCAGTACGACGACGGCAAGAAGTACGCGGACTTCAACGCATCGACCGACAAGGTCGCCGCCTACGGCCTGGCCGCGCTGGTGGCCGGCGCGGCCGCGAAGAAGCTGGGCCTGTTCGCGGTCGCCCTCGCCTTCCTGGCCAAGTTCGCGAAGGTCGCCGTGGTGGCGGGCGGCGCGGCGCTGTGGGGCCTCACGAAGCTCTTCAAGAAGAAGAGCTGAGCCCGCAGCAGCCCGCCGCGCTCAGCGGCCCGAGAAGCGCGGTGCGCGCTTCTCGGTGAAGGCCTTCACGCCTTCGCGCCCATCCGCGCTGCCCGCGCGTCGGCGCAGCAGGCGGTGCTCCATCTCGAAGTGTTCTTCGATCGGGCGCGCGGTGGCACCGCCGCACAGCGCCTTGATGCCCGCGAACGATGCGGTGGCACCGTTCGCCAGCCGCGTCACCAGCGCTTCGGCGGCCGCCGCCAGTTCGGCGTCCGGGTACAGCGCATCGACCGCACCCGACGCCAGGCAGCGCGCGCTGTCGATCGCGTCGCTCAGCATCAGCCACTGCTGCGCGCGCACCGGCCCGATGCGCCGCGACAGGAAATACGAACTCCCCGCGTCCGGCGACAGCCCGATGGCCGCGTAGCCGGTGCGCAGCTTCATCGACTCGGTGGCGAGCACGAAGTCGCCGCACAGCGCCAGCCCCACGCCGGCACCGCCCACCGTGCCGTTCACCGCCACCACCAGCGGCGCCGGGTTCTGAACCAGCCGCAGCAGCGCGGGATGCAGCCGGTCGAGGATGGCGTCGACCAGTTCGGGCAGCTGGTCGCCGGCCGCCACGAAGCTGTCGATGTCGCCGCCCGCGCAGAACACGCGGCCCTCGCCCGTCAGCAGGATGGCGCGCGGTGCCGCTTCGAGCACTTCGTCGATGGCCCGCGCCAGCGCGTGGCTGCTTGCGAGCGAGACCGAGTTGGCGCGCTCGGGCCGCTTCAGCACGATGCGGCCGATGCCGTCCTGCACGCCCCAGGCAATGCCTTCTTCGAACTGCATCTCAGATCCCCGTCAGCCCGCCGGTGCACATGAGCGTCTGGCCGCTCACGTAGTCCGACTCGGGCGCGCACAGCAGGTACACCGCGCCGGCCGCCTCTTCGGGCGTGCCGCCGCGGCCCAGCGGGATCGACTGTTCCATCATCGCCAGCAGGCCGGGGTTGACGCCGACCTTGATCTCGCGCCCCTCGATGTTCGCGGTGGTGGCCTCGGCCGTGCTGGCCGTGAGCCGCGTCTGGATGAAGCCGAAGGCCACGCAGTTCACCGTGACGTTCATGCGGCCCCACTCCTTGGCCAGCGTCTGCGTCATGCCGACGATGCCGGCCTTGGCCGTCGAATAGTTGGCCTGCCCCGCATTGCCGAAGAGCCCGGCCACCGACGAGATGTTGACCACCTTGCGCACCACGCGCCGGCCCGCTTCGCCCTCGGTTTTCGCCAGCGCGCGGATCACGGGCTGCGCGGCGCGCAGGATGCGAAACGGCGCCGTCAGGTGCACGTCGATCATGGCGTACCACTGCTCGTCGGTCATCTTCTGCACCACGCTGTCCCAGGTGTAGCCGGCATTGTTGACGATGATGTCCAGGCCCTTGAATTCGTTCACCGCCGTGCCCACGAATCGCTCGGCGAAGTCCGGCGCCGACACGCTGCCGACGCAGGCCACGGCCCGGCCGCCCGCGGCGCGGATGGCCTGCACGGTCTCTTCGGCCGGTGCGGCATCGAGGTCGTTGACGACGATGCGTGCGCCTTCGCTGGCGAGCTTCAGCGCGATCGCGCGGCCGATGCCGCGGCCCGAGCCGGTGATGAGGGCGACCTTGCCTTCGAGTTTGGGTGTCATGTCTCTTCTCTCTTCTTTCATTCGTTCAAGGGGTCAGCGCAGCGCCACCAGCGCCTCGCCCGCGATGCGCGTCTGGCCGTGCTGGTTGGCGCTGAGCACTTCCACGCGCACGCAGCGCTCACCGTTGTGTTCCAGCTTCTCGACCACGCGACCGGTGCAGCGCACGGCATGGCCCAGGTGCGTGATGCCCTGGAAGCGCACGTCGAAGCGGCGCAGCTGCGCCTGCGGCACCCACTGCGTGAGCAGCCGGCCGAGCCAGGCCATGCCCAGCATGCCCTGCGCGAACACGTCAGGCATGCCGGCCTTGCGCGCGAAGTCGGTGTCGATGTGGATCGGGTTGTGGTCGCCCGAGGCGCCCGCGAAGAGCGCGAGCGTGGTGCGGTTCACCGGCGGGAGTTGCAGCGCGGGAAGTTCGTCGCCGACCTGGACGGTGTCGTAGCGGAGGGTCATCGCTCGTTCTTTCTTCAGTGGCGGCAGACGATCACCGTGCGCAGCTCGGCCACGAGTTCGTCGCGCTGGTTGGTGGCGCGCGAGGTCTTCACGACGAATTCGAGCGCGCCGTTCTTCTTGTCGTAGATGTCACTGATGGTGGAGCGCACCGTCACCGTGTCGCCCACGCAGGCGGGGTGGTGGTAGCTGAAGCTCTGCTCGCCGTGCAGCAGCTTCGACAACGGAATCTGCAGGTCGGTCAGCAGCCGGTCCGAGGCGCCCGAGTCCAGCTCGGCCGCGAACAGGAAGGTCGGCGGCGCCGGCAGATCGGGGTAGCCCGCATCGCGCGCGGCGGCGGCATCGGTGTAGACCGGGTCGGTCTCGCCGATGGCCTTGGCGAAGAATTGCAGCCGGCTGCGCTCGATGGGCAGCACCGACGCGGGCAGCTCGTGGCCGATCCATTTCTTGTCGATCATCTGCGCTGCCCTCAGACGCGTTCGTACAGCGTGACCACGCAGGCGCCGCCCAACCCGAGGTTGTGCTGCAGCGCCATCCGCGCGCCTTCGACCTGGCGCTTGTCCGCCGTGCCGCGCAGCTGCTGGACCAGCTCCGTGCATTGCGCAAGACCCGTGGCGCCCAGCGGATGGCCCTTCGACAGCAGGCCGCCCGAGGGGTTGGTGACGACCTTGCCACCGTAGGTGTTGTCGCCATCGACCACGAACTTTTCCGCGCCACCCACCGGGCACAGGCCCAGCGCCTCGTAGCTGATGAGCTCGTTGTGCGCAAAGCAGTCGTGCAGCTCGACCACGTCGATGTCCTGCGGGCCGACACCGGCCGCGTCGTACACCTTCTGCGCGGCTTCCTGCGCCATGCTGAAGCCGACCACCTCGCGCATGTCGCGCGCCTCGAAGGTGATGGCGCGGTCGGTGGTCATGGCCTGGGCCTTGATGCGCACGCGGCGGTCCAGCCCGTGGCGTTCGGCGAAGCGCGGCGAACAGACGATGGCCGCGGCCGCGCCGCAGGTGGGCGGGCAGGCCATGAGCCGCGTCATCACGCCGGGCCACATGACGGGCGCGGCCATCACCTCGTCTTCGGTGACGACAGTGCGAAACAGCGCCACCGGGTTGTTCGATGCATGGCGGCTGGCCTTGGCGCGGATCTTCGCGAAGGTCGACATCTGCGTGCCGTACTGCTGCATGTGGGCCAGGCCCGCGCCGCCGAAGTAGCGCAGCGCCAACGGCACCTGCTCGTTGCCGACCAGCTCGTCGGTGATCGATTCGAAGTGGTCGAACGGGCTCGGGCGGTCGTTGAACACCGCGCCCAGCGCGCCGGGGCTCATGTGCTCGAAGCCCAGCGCCAGCACGCAGTCAGCCGCGCCGCTGGCCACGGCCTGGCGCGCGAGGAACAGCGCGGTCGAGCCGGTGGAGCAGTTGTTGTTGACGTTGACGACCGGAATGCCGGTCATGCCCACTTCGTACAGCGCGCGCTGGCCGGCGGTGGAGTCGCCGTACACATAGCCGACGTAAGCCTGCTGCACCAGCTCGTAGCCGATGCCGGCGTCTTTCAAGGCCGCGTTGGTCGCGTGCGCGGCCATCTGCGGGTAGGGCTGGTTCGCGCCCGGCTTGGTGAAGGGGATCATGCCGACACCGACGACGTAGACATCCTGGCTCATGAGAGGCTCCTGAAATGAATGAATGGGAAGGAAGAGAGAGTTCGAAAACCGTCAGGCTACGCTTCGTTGGCGCCCTTGCCAAAACGGTTCGCGCAGGCGGGTCTTGAGCACCTTGCCCGCACCCGACAGCGGCAGCGCCTCGACCACCGCCACGCTGCGCGGGCATTTGTAGTTGGCGATCAGCGCCTTGCAGTGCGCAATGAGCGCGTCGGCCGCCAGCTGCTGGCCCGGCTTGAGCACGAGCACCGCATGCACGGCCTCGCCCCACTCCTCGCTGGGAATGCCGATGACCGCGCAGGCCGCCACGGCCGGGTGCTGGTTGATGGCGTTCTCGACCTCGGCCGAATAGATGTTCTCGCCGCCGCTGATGATCATGTCCTTCAGGCGGTCGACCACGAAGATGTAGCCGTCGTCGTCCATGTACGCGCCGTCGCCCGTGTGCATCCAGCCGCCGCGCACGGCCGCGGCCGTCTGCGCAGGCTGGTTCCAGTAGCCCTGCATCACGTTGGGGCCGCGCACCGCGACCTCGCCCACGGTGCCGCGCGGCACCTCGAGGCCCTCGCCGTCGACGATGCGCACCTCGGTGCAGTAGCTGGCACGGCCGGCCGAGCGCAGCTTGCCCCGCCGCTGGCCTTCGGCCGTGTGGTTGCGCGCCGGGTTGACGGTGGCCAGCGGCGACAGCTCGGTCATGCCGTAGGCCTGCACGAAGTCCACGCCCGGGAAAGCCGCCATCGCGCGGGTCAGCACCGCCTCCGAGATCGGCGAGGCGCCGTAGGTGATGCACTTCAGGCTGGTCAGGTCGCGCGGCTCGCGCATCGCGGGATGGTCGACCAGCATCTGGATCATGGTGGGCACCAGCAGCGCGTGCGTGACGCGGTCCTGCTCGATGGCGTTCAGCACCGCTTCAGGGCTGAAGGCCGGAATGATCGCGTGCGTGTTGCCCTCGAGCCAGTGCGGCGCGGCCAGGCCCATGTCGGCCAGATGGAACATCGGCGCGGCATGCAGGTAGCAGCCCTCGGGCGCGGCCAGGCCTTCGGCATGCAGGGCCAGCCCCGAGCTGCCCATGTTGGTGTGGCTCAGCATCACTCCCTTGGGAAAACCCGTGGTGCCGCCGGTGTAGAAGATGCCCGCCAGGTCGTCGTCGCAACGGCCGGCGTCGGGCACGGGCGAGGCGGCCTCCAGCAACGCCTCGTAGCCGAGCATGCCGGGCGGCGTCGGGCCGTCGCCGCAGTAGATCACCTCGCGCAGGCTGCTCGCCTGCCCGCGCATCTGCTCGACCACTGCGCGGAAGGTGTCATCCACCAGCAGCAGCGAAGAGCCGGAGTCTTCGAGCGAATACAGGATTTCGGCCGCCGACCAGCGGATGTTGCAGGGGTTGAGCACACCGCCGCCCCAGGGCACGGCCATCTGGTATTCGAGGTAGCGCGCCGAGTTGAGCGCCAGCATGGCGACGCGGTCACCCGCCTGCATGCCGAGCCCCTGCAGGGCGCCCGCCAGGCGCGCGACGCGCTCGGCATACGCACGAAAGCTCAGGGTGCGGCCGGAAGCGCGCACGGCGATCCGGTCGGGGTGCTGCTGCACGCTGCGGTGCAGCGACTGGGTCTGGTACATGGCGGTTGTCTCCGTTCGGTTCTTGTGTACGCGCATGGTAGAAACCGCGCCGTGCCGCGGCGATTGCGCTTCGCATCGCCCGCATGGCAGAAAACCTCAATCGACACCCGCGCCGCCGTCAGGTCTGATCCGCTCACGCATGCTGCAACCGCCTGTCACCATCCCGATCGTGTTCGTCCAGGGCATGCTCTCGGGCGTGCGCGCGCGCGGCGACAACGCGCCCATCTGCATCGACACCGCGCTGCAGGACGCCGGCATCGCCCCCGCCCTGCTCGACGCACCGGGGGCGCGCGTCACGGCCGAGCAGTACGTGGCGCTGTTCGCGCTGCTGATGGAGCGGCTGGACGACGAGGCCCTGTGCTTCCTGTCGCGCCGCCTGCGCTGCGGCAGCTTCGCGCTCATGACCCGCGCCACGATGGGTGCCCCCACGCTCGAAGTGGCGCTGCGGCGCGTGGCCCGCACCTTCAGCCTGCTGCAAGACGACCTCGAGATGGTGCTGCTGCACGAAGGGCCGCTTGCGGGCTTCGGCCTGCGGGTGCAGGGCATGCCGAGCGCGCCGCTGAATTTCCTGCACGAGCTGATGCTGCGCGTGTACTGGCGGCTCTTTGCCTGGCTGCACGGCGGCCGACTGACGGCGCGCCGCTTCGACTTCGGCTTCGAGCAGCCGCCCTACGCGGCGCGCTACAACAAGGTGTTTCCCGCGCCGCTGCAGTTCGGCCAGCCGCTGTCGGCCGTGTGGTTCGACGCCAGCGCGCTGGCCACGCCGATCCACCGCGACGCGCGGGCCATGCGCGACTTCCTGGCCGCCGCGCCGGCCCACGTGATCCTGCCGCCGCTGGGCGAGCTGGCCGTGAGCGCGCGCGTGCGCACCGTGCTGCAGCAGCACCGCCCGGCCTGGGCCGACCTGGCCACGGCCGCGCGCAGCCTGCACATGTCGGTGAGCACCCTGCAGCGCCACCTGGCGACCGAGGGCACCTCGTTCCAGTCGCTCAAGGACCAGCTGCGGCGCGACGTGGCCATCGTGCGCCTGAACACCAGCACCGTGCCGCTGGCGGCGCTGGCCGAGGAGCTGGGCTTTTCGGACAGCGCGGCGTTCCAGCGCGCCTTCAAGACCTGGACCGGCGGGGCGCCGGGGTCGTATCGAAGGCGACCCAATCCGGAGCCGGACTCGGACCCCGAGGCTTGAAGCTACCCGCCTACCACTTGACTCGCACGCCGAGCGATCCGTTGACCGAGCTCTTCACCTTGGCATCGCCGCCCGACGACCACAGCTTGCCGACTTCACCGTACAGGCTGGTCGCCTGGCTCAACGCCAGCGTGAAGCCGCCTGCGAGTTCGGTGCTGGTGCCGCCGGTCGGTGCCGCAATGTCGGTCGTGGTCGCGCCGTTCACGAAGCGCGCGATGTCGGTGCCGCTCGAGGTCTTGTAGACGTTGACGCGGCCGTAGGGCTGCAGCACGCCCAGGCCGGTGTCGATCTGGCCCTTGACCCGCACGCCCGCGCGGGCGATCCAGCCGCTGTCGGCCTGCGGCTGCGCGATGGCACCGGCGATGGTCGAGTTGCCCAGGTCCATGTGGTGGTGGATCAGCTGCAGCTGCGGCTCGATGCGCCAACCGCTGCCGCCGATCGCAAAGGACTGACCCACTTCGATCGAGCCCAGCAGGCTGTTCCCCTTGCCGCCCACGCCCGCGCCGAGCATCGGCTCGACCGTGTAGCGGTGGCGGCCCGACTGCATCACGGCGTCGGCATAGAAGCCGCTGTCGGCGGTGTAGGTGCCGTACACGCCGACGTACTGGCTGCGCAGGTCGTTGCGGCCCACCGCGAGGTGGCGGATGCCGCTGGCAAAGCCGCTCACGCGCGCATCGCCGTCGAGCTGGCCGACGTACAGGCCGGCGCGCCAGTTCGGCGTGGCGAGCAGGTCGGTGCCGGCCTGGAAGCCGGTGAGGCGCCCCTTGCTGGTGGGAGAGACGGTGCCGCCTTGCTGGATGTCGATGTCGGTGGAGAGCACGCGGGCCCAGGCGCGGCGGTCCGATCCCGTCGGCGTGCTCGCGGCGCCCTTCACATCGTCGTCGCCCACGCGCTTGCGCACATCGCCCAGCATCGCGAGGTTGCCCTGGCGCAGCTGGCTCGGCAGTGCGGCGTAGAGCGCAGCCTCCGGTCGGTAAGTGACGACGGGCAGGCCCACCGGTTGGCCCGGCGCCACCGCGTCGGTGGTGGAGCGCAGGTACCAGCTCTCGCCTGCGCCCTTCGCATCGGCGGCATGCAGGCGGTACTCGTAGGCGCCTGCGTCGACATGGCCACCGGCCAGCGAGAAGGCGTCCTTCGTGGTCTGTGCGGTGCTGGTCGCGCCGTTCTGTGCAGTGATGACCTCGATGCCGTTGCCGCTCGTGAGTGCGCCCAGGCCGCCGAGGTTGCTGATCTGCACCTGGGTCTTGCCGCTGGCGACGGCAGTGGGGCCATCGAGCACGAGGCGGTCGGAGGGACCGGTGCCGTTAAGCGTCGTGCTCAGCTTGAGCACGCCGTTGTTGCCAACGTAGGCGCCCTTGACGGTCAGCGTCGTACCTGCGGTCACAGCGGCCAGCGACACGGTGCCGCTGTTCGTCAGCGACGCGACGGTCTGATTGAAGCCCGCGAGATCGAGCGTGGCGCCTGCGGCCACGCTGTGGGCCGAAGCAGCGCTCAGCGTGTTCGCCGCACCGGCCTTCAACGTGCCCTGCGCCACGTTCGTCGCACCGGTGTAGGTGTTGGCGCCCGACAGCGTCAGCGTGCCCGTGCCCTGCTTGGTGATGAAGCCACCTCCGCTGATCGCACCGCTCAGCGTGCCGCTGAATGCCCCGGTGTCGATGACCGGGTCGTTGTTGCCCGTCAGCTTGATGGTGTTGGCGATCGTCAGGCCGTTCGCGCTGAAGCCCAGCGTGGTGTCGTCGTCCATCGACAGCGTGCCGGTGCCCAGCGCCTGGCTGTGGCCCACGTTCAGGCGACCCTGGCGCAAGGCGGTCCCGCCGGTGTGCGTGTTCTCGCCCGACAACGTGAGCGTGCCCGTGCCGACCTTGACGAGCGAGCCACCGACGCCGGAGATCACGCCCGAGATTTCGGTGTCGGTGTTGAGAGCGCCCGTTGTCAACGCCTTGGCGCCAAGCAGCACGCGGCCCGCCCCTTCCAATGCGCCGATGCTCGTACCGGCAGCCGCGAGTCGGGCGATGCGAACCGTGCCGCCCGCCTTGTTCACCACGCGCGCCTGAGCGGCCGTCGCGTCGTGCTGCATGTCCAACGTGCCGCGGTCCTCGTTGACGATCGTCGCCTGCCCGGCCGAGCCCTTGTCCCAGAGGTTGGTCCAGCCGCCGGCGAAGTTGGTGATGTGGGCCTTGCCTGCGGTGGCGTCGAACGAGACCGTGACCTGGCCACCCCGGTTCTCGATGGTGGCGTTGCCCGCTGTCGCGTTGCCGCGGAATTCGATCGAGCCGGTGGCGCCCGCGACGAGCATCGCGTTGCCAGCCGAGGCGTTGTCCTGGAACTGGACGAAGCCGCCGCTGGCCTGCGGAACATTGCCCGCCGTGATCTGCAGGCTTTCCGCCTGCGCACTGCCGCTGAAAAACAAGCCAGCGCCGCCGCTCACCGACACCGGGCCGGTTCCGACCGCGCCGGTGGCGCCCACGTTCAAACTGCCGCCATCGACCTGCGTGCCACCCTTGTAGCTGTTGGCCGCGGTGAGCAGCAGTTCGCCGCCGCCGATCTTGCGCAGGCTGCCCGCGCCACTCATCGTGCCTGCGAAGCTGCCGCTGGCCACCTGGTCGAAGACCACCCGGGCGTCGTTGACGATGGTGCCGCGCAGGCTGGTGGTGTCGCCCTGCAGCGTGCCGGCGCGCACGAGCGTTCCTCCGGCGTAGGTGTTGGCGCCCTGGAGGACCAGCGTGCCCAGGTCGTCCTTCGTGAGGCCGCCCGCGCCGGTCAGCACCGACGCGATGGTGGCCTGCATCTGCGCCCCCGAGGCCGTGCCGTCGCCGACCTTGATGACCGTGTTGGCGTTGCCCAGCGTCAGCGCGTCGCCGGTGACGAGATAGCCGCTGGTGGAGAACTGCGCGCCATCGATGCTGATCGCGCCGCCCGTGTTGTCCACCCGGACCGTGCCGGCCGCGCCGCCGAACAGCGCGAACTGGTTCTGCTGCCAGCCGGTGTTGGTCTTGCCGTTGGCGCCGGTCCAGCTGTCGGACGGGTCGTTGAGGGTGGAGTTGCCGATGCGCCAGGTGCCGGAGCCGCCGCCGATCTTGCCGTCGTTGTACTGGGTGGCGTCACCGCCCGCGCCGTCCCAGAAGCCGAGCGACACGCCCTTGCTGTTGATCAGGTTGATCTCGCCGAGCACCGACGACTGCACGTACAGGTCGCCCGTAGCCGTTCCCGCGGGCGCTGTGCCGATGTTCAGGCCGTTGTCGATCAGCGAACCGGTGTAGCTGATCAGGCGGTACAGCCCGGGCCCGAAGGTGCCGCCGGGCGCCTCCGCCACGTTGAGCGTGCCGTCGAGCACGAGGCCGCCGTTGACCTTGACGAGGTCGTTGAGCGGGCCGCCCGCCACGCCCGCCTGGCCCAGCTCGTAGTTCAGGAAGGCGCCGGGATCGAAGCGCAGCATGCCGGTGGTCAGCGTGCCGAGGTTGCTGCCCGGTGCGAGCGTCGCGCCGTTGGCGATGGTGACCTGGCCGGCGATGGTGCCGCCGCCGCTGAGCGTGGCGCCGCTCTTGACCTGCACCGTGCTCGTGCCCGTGGCGCTGCCGGTGGTGTTGTTCACGCGCAGCGTGCCGGCGTTGACCTCGGTCGCACCGGTGTAGGTGCTGGCGCCCGTCAGTTCCAGCACACCCGTGCCGTTCTTGGACAGGGTGCCGGAGCCGCTGATGACGCCTGCGTAGCTCAGCTCGCCCGCGCGGTCGAAGACCAGGTCGCCGTCGTTGCTGATGTTCCCCGCGATGCTGCCGGTGGTGCCACCCGCGCCGATCTGCAGGATGTTGCCCGCCACGACGGTGGTGATGCCCGTGAAGGTGTTGTCGCCGGTCAGAGTCAGCTTGCGCGCGCCCTTCTGCAGAAGGCTGCCGGAGCCGCTGATGTTGCCGGCGAAGGTGGTGTCGGCGCTGCGGTTGAACACCAGCGCGGCGTTGTTGTCGATGTGGCCGACGATGCTGCCGCTGTCGCGGATCTCCAGGGTGCCGCTGTCGATGGTCGTGCCGCCGGTGTGCGTGGCGTTGCCGGTGTAGACCAGCGCGCCCGCGCCGGTCTTCGTCACGTTGCCGCTGCCGGTGATGTCGCCCGCGAAAGCCGCATCGTTCGATCGGTTGAAGACCAGTGACGCGTTGTTGGTGACGTTGCCGGTGATGCTGCCGACAGTGCCGCCATTGCCGATCTGCAGGGTGCCGCCGTCGATGGTGGTGCCACCGGCGTGCGTGGCGCTGCCGGTGTAGACCAGCGTGCCCGTGCCGGTCTTCGTCACGCTGCCGACGCCGCTGATGTTGCCCGCGAAAGCGGTGCCGTTGGCGCGGTTGAAGACCAGCGCCGCGTGGTTGGTGACGTCGCCGGTGATGCTGCCGTTGTTGCCGCCGCTGCCGATCTGCAAGGTACCCGCGCTGACCGTCGTGCCGCCGGTGTAGGTGTTCGAGCCCGAGAGCGTCAAGGTGCCCGAGCCCTCCTTGACCAGCGAGCCCGTGCCGTCGATGCTGCCTGCAAACGTGGTGCTGGCGTTGGCCGACCCGACGGTCAGGGTGGCGCTGCCCAGTTGAACGGTGCCTGCGGTGCCCGACAGGCTCGATGCACGCAGGTTGAAGCTGCCCAGGTCCAGCACGCCGCCAAGCACGGTGTACGCCGTGTTCTGCGACAGGGCCGATGCGGCGCCGGAGCGCAGCGTGCCGCCGCGAACGGTGGTGCCGCCCTGGTAGGTGTTGTTGCCCGAGAGCGTGACCGCGCCGGTGCCCCATTTCGTCACGTCGCCCGCGCCGCTGATGGCGCCGGAGAAGGTGCTGCTGTCGGTGCGGTCGAAAGCCAGCGTGCCGTTGTTGACCACGTTGCCGATGAGGCTGCCGCCGTCGCCGATCTGCAGCGTCCCCGCGCTGATGGTCGTGCCGCCGGTGTAGGTGCTGGCGCCCGTCAGGGTCAGCGTGCCCGCCGTCGTCTTCACGAGTTGGCCCGTGCCGGTGATCGCACCGGAGAACGCGCCGGACTCTACCGTCGTGGTCTGGGTCGGGCCGTTGCCGGTCTGGGTGTTCAGCGTTCCGGCGCCCTGCAGGTTGCGGAGGGTGACATTAGAGCCGTTCAGGTCGAGCGTGGCGCCGGTGTCCACCGTGGTGGAAGCCACGTTGGACAAGAAGAACCCAAGGAAAAAGACGTCTGCCGCCTGCAGCGTGCCGCCGGCCACGACGATCGCGGCATCCGAAAAGAGGCTGCCTCCGCCGCCGCCACTCAGACGGATGGTGCCGTTTTCGGCGGCGCTGCCAAAGACGACAGTCGCCCCAGCGCCCAGGTTCAGGGCACCGCCGATACCGAACGCCTGGCCACTGGCGGCAGCCACTGTGCTTCGCTGACCGCCGGCGAAGTCCAGGCGGTTGGTCAGGTGGAGACTCGAGGTGGCGGTCAGCTTGCCGCCGTCGAGCGTGACCGTACCGGCGCCGAGCGCGCCGGCCGTGCCGATCTGCAGCGTGGTGCCTGTCTTGATCGTGGTTCCGCCGGCGTACGTGTTGGGACCGCCCAGCGCCAGCGTGCCGCCGCCGTCGGCCGTGAGACTGCCGGGGCCGGAGATGACGCCGTTCATGGCCAGATGCGCAGGCATTGGGCCGGTGCCGTCGACGGTGACCGTGAGGTCGCCCGTGGGCAGGAACGCGCCTGTCAGCGTCCACCGGCTGCCGCTGGCGGCCTGGATGCTCGAGAAGCCCTGGAACGCGTCGTCCTCGATGTTCGTACCTTCCAGGCGCAGCGTGTTGCCCGTGCCCTGGGCGACCACGCTGCCGTTGAGCACCGAGCCTGCCTGGAGCGTGAGCGAGTTGTTGCTGCCGCCCAGCTGGAGCGAATTGGCGCGGGTCAGTCCGTCGCCTGAAACGCCACCGGAAATGATGCCGCTGTTGACGATGGTGAGATTGCTGCCGACGATGCCCGCGCCGCCCTGCGCATACGCACCCAGTTGCGTGCCGCCCTGCGCGCCGCCTTCACCGTTGCCGCCGGCACCGCCATAGACCGTCACGTTCACAATCGGATGGGTTCCTCGGGCGGCCAGGCCCTTGCCGCCGTTGCCGCCCGCGATTGAGCCGGCGTTGGTGATCGTCACGCCGCCCACAGGCACCACCAGCACGCCTGCGCCGCCGCCGCCGCCAGTCCCCTTCAGGGACGAAGTGCCTGTGAACGCATCGCCGCCGTTGCCGCCATCGCCGCCGAGGAGCACCCCCGTCGTCTTGACTTCGAACGATTGGGTGGCGAGCACACTGCCACCACCGCCGCCGCCGCCTGCACCGCCAGGGTCTATTGAGCCGGCGTAGCCGCCGGTCCCCCCGTTGCCGCCGTTACCGGCCTTGATCGAGGTGGTGACAGGCGCGGAGCCGGTCTGGGCGGAACCGCCGCCGCCGCCACCACTGCCGTCGAGCCTGTCCGGGTTGTTGCCGCTCGACGCCGCAGCCCCGTTCGTTCCGTTGGCACCGAGGGCGCCCCCGGCGGCACCCGCGGCGGACTGATCGCCCTGCCCCCCATGACCGCCTTCACCGGTCGTGCTGTTGCCCGCCGTGTGCCCCGCGCCATAGCTGCCGTTGATAAGGAAACCCCCTCCGCCCCCATCGCCCCCCGCGAACGACGCCCCGGCCAGCATCAGCAGCGACGCCGCGCCCGCCGCCCGCGCCACCGCCCGGTGGCTCTTCTTGCCGCGGGCGTGGGTGTTCTCGGAAACAGCCACCCAGGCCCCCAACGACGAGTTCCAGAGGCTGCGATGTGCTTTGTTCATGGGAGAAAAACCTTGAAATGGGAGGCCGGATGCACCAAAAATGGGCAAACCGTCAGGAAACGTTTATTTTTGTAAATAATTTGTTTCTCACCCATCACCGAAACTAGTTATTCATGCACCCCGCTGCCTTGCTGGGTTTTCGGAAACTTCCGTACGTCCAGCAATCCGGCGCGACAATCCGCCGCATGGCTTCCGCACCCGACCTCCCTCCCCTCAACCGCCAGTTCGTCGCCCACTTCGGCGAGATGGGCAGCAAGTGGGGCATCAACCGCACCGTCGGCCAGATCTACGCGCTGATCTTCCTGTCGGAGCGCGCGCTCAATGCCGACGAGATCGCCGAGATGCTGGAGTTCTCGCGCTCCAATGTGAGCATGGGCCTGAAGGAGCTGCAGGCCTGGCGCCTCGTGCACCTGCGCCACCACGCGGGCGACCGGCGCGAGTACTTCGAGGCGCCGAAGGACGTGTGGGAAATCTTCCGCGTGCTGGCCGAGGAGCGCCGGCGCCGCGAGATCGAGCCCACGCTCTCGATGCTGCGCAACGCGCTGCTCGAATCGCCCACCAGCGACGCCGAGCGCCACGCGCAGGCCCGCATGCGCGAGATGCACGACCTGATTGACCGGCTGATGAAGTGGTTCGACGACGTGCAGCGCCTGGCGCCCGAAACTGCCATGCAGCTCATGGGCATGGGCGCGACGGTGACGAAGGTGCTGACGCTCAAGGACCGCCTCACGGGCGGTGCGTCGAAGAAGAGCAAGGGCCCCGCGGGCGACAGCTGAGTCGCCGCGGGGCTGATGAACGGCTATCCGCTGCGCGTCAGAGCCGTTCCTGCCCCTGCGGGGCTTCCGGCGTGCCGAGCTTTTCCTTGCGGATGGCCTCGTCGTCCATCAGCTCGTACCACATGGCGTTGAGCACGGCGAAGGCGGCGGCCAGCGGCAGGCCGAGGATCCAGGCGAAGTACCACATGTCTTTTTCCTTCCCGTTTCAGTAGGCGTGTCCGCTCTCGTCGCGGATGGCTTGCTCGTCGACCTTGCCCCACAGCACGTGGTAGACCCAGGTGGTGTAGGCCACGATGATCGGGATGAAGATCGCGGTGACCACCAGCATGATGAACAGCGTCAGGTGGCTCGACGACGAATCCCACACCGTGAGGCTGGCGCGCGGGTCGATCGACGACGGCAGGATGAACGGGAACATCGACGCGCCCACGCTGAGGATGATGCCGGCGATGCCCAGCGCCGCGGCCAGCAGCGCCAGCCCCGGCCGGCGCAGCACCAGCCCGAGCAATGCGCCCAGCGTGCCGACGAAGCCCGCTGCCGGCGCAGCGATGGTCCAGGGGTGCGCCGCGTAGTTGCCCATCCAGGCGCCGGCATGCAGCTCGACGGTCTTGAGCATCGGGTTCGACGGGCCCACCGCGTCGACCACGCTGCTGATGCGAAAGCCCCCGATGCCCATGGCCAGCCACACGCCGGCCAGCGCATAGAACACGAGCGTGAGCACCGCCGCGACCATGCCGTAGCTGCGCGCACGCTCGGCCACCGGCCCGGCGGTCTTGAGCAGCAGCCAGGCCGCGCCGTGCATCACCAGCATCGCCACCGACACCAGCCCGCAGAGGATGGCGAAGGGGTTCAGCAGGCCGAAGAAGCTGCCGTCGTAGAAGATGTGCATGTCGGCGCCGAAGCGGAACGGCACGCCCTGCAGCACGTTGCCCACTGCCACGCCGCAGATCAGCGCGGGCACGAAGCCGCTGAAGAACAGCACGCCGTCCCAGCGCGCGCGCCACTGCGGCGACTCGCGCTTGCTACGGAACTTGAAGGCCACCGGCCGCAAGATCAGCGCCGACAGGATCACGAACATTGCCAGGTAGAAGCCCGAGAACGACACGGCGTACAGCTGCGGCCAGGCCGCAAAGACGGCGCCGCCGCCCAGGATGAGCCACACCTGGTTGCCCTCCCACACCGGGCCCACGCTGTTGATGACCACGCGCCGTTCGATGTCGTTGCGCGCGGCAAAGGGCAGCAGCATGCCGGCGCCCAGGTCGAAGCCGTCGGTCACCGCGAAGCCGACCAGCAGCACGCCGATCAGCAGCCACCAGATGAAGCGCAGGGTGTCGTAGTCGAGGAGTGTGTGGAGGATCATGCGGCGCTCCCGGTCGAGGCAGAAGAGGAAGACGTGGCGGCACGCGCCGGCGGAATGTGCGAGCGCGCATCGCCCTCGGTGGGCGCATGCTCGACCTCGGGGCCCTTGCGGATGGCCTTGAGCATCAGCTTCATCTCAATGATGAGCAGCGTGGTGTAGATCGCGATGAAACCCGCGAGCGTGATCAGCAGCGTCGTCACGCCCAGGTTCGACACGGCCACCGCGGTCGGCAGCACGCCCTCGATCACCCAGGGCTGGCGGCCGAACTCCGCCACCAGCCAGCCGGATTCAATGGCGATCCACGGCAGCGGAATCGCCCACACCGCGACCTTCAGCAGCCAGCGGTGGCGGTCGAGCGCGCGGCGCGCCGACAGCACGAAGAAGGTGCCCGTCAGCAGGATCAGCAGCATGCCGATGCCCACCATCACGCGGAACAGCCAGAACAGCGGCGCCACCTGCGGCACGGTGTCCCATGCGGCCTTGGCGATCTGTTCGTCGGTGGCCTGGCGCGGGTCGTCCACGTAGCGCTTGAGCAGCAGCGCGTAGCCCATGTTGATGCCGTTGTCCTCGAAGTCGCCGCGCACGCCCTGCGTGACCTTGTCGGTGCCGCCGGCCTCGCGGATCTTCTGCAGCGCGTCGTAGGCCTTCAGGCCCTCGCGAATGCGGGCCTCGGCGCGCTTCACGAGCTCGTCGATGCCGGGCATCACGGTGTTGAGCGAACGCGTGCCGATGAGGCCCATCACCGCCGGGATGTGAATGGCGTAGTGCGTCTCGCGCGCCTTCTGGTCGGGGAAGCCGATCACGGTGAAGGCGGCGGGCGCGGGCTGCGTCTCCCACATGCCTTCGATGGCGGCCAGCTTCATCTTCTGGTGTTCGCCCGAAAGGTAACCGCTCTCGTCGCCGAGCACCGCCACCGACAGCGCAGCGGCCAGGCCGAACGATGCGGCCACGGTCATCGAGCGCTTGGCCAGTTCGATGTGGCGACCCTTGAGCAGGTACCACGCCGACACGCCGAGCACGAACACCGCGGCACACACATAGCCGGCCGACACGGTGTGCACGAACTTGGCCTGCGCCACCGGGTTGGTCAGCACGGCGGCGAAGTCGGTCACTTCCATGCGCATGGTCGCGGGGTTGAAGGCCGCGCCGACGGGGTTCTGCATCCAGCCGTTGGCGATGAGGATCCACAGCGCCGAGAAGTTGGAGCCGATGGCCACGGCCCAGGTGGCCGTGAGGTGGCCCACCTTCGAGAGCTTGTCCCAGCCGAAGAAGAACAGGCCCACGAAGGTCGCTTCCATGAAGAAGGCCATGAGCCCTTCGATGGCCAGCGGCGCACCGAAGATGTCGCCGACGTAGTGGCTGTAGTAGCTCCAGTTCATGCCGAACTGGAACTCCATCACGATGCCGGTGGCCACGCCCATCGCGAAGTTGATGCCGAACAGCACGCCCCAGAACTTGGTCATGTCGCGCCAGATGACGCGCCCGGTCATCACGTAAACCGTCTCCATGATGGCCAGGATGATCGACAGTCCGAGCGTGAGCGGCACGAACAGGAAGTGGTACAGCGCCGTCACGGCGAACTGCAGGCGCGAGAGCGCGACGATGTCAAGGTCCATGGGGGCTTCCTTTATGTGTTCTGTTCGTTCGGTCGGTACGGGCTCGGGTCAATCGGGGCGCAGGCTGCGCAGTGCGGCCTCGAAGGCATCGGCGCCACGGCGCAGGTCGGCGACGATGCGGCCCTGCGCCATGCACACGAGGCGGTCGGCCAGCGCGGCTTCGCGGCGCAGGTGCGTGGCGATCAGCAAGGTGCGCGGGCCGGCCTCTTGCGCCAGGCGCTGCAGCACGTCGTGCGCGGTGGCGGCGTCGAGCGCCTCGGTCGGTTCGTCGAGCAGCCACAGCGGCACGGGCCGCAGCAGCAGCCGCGCGAGCGCGAGCCGGCGCGACTGCCCGCCCGAGAGGCCGAGGCCGCCTTCGCCCAGGCGCGTGTCGAGGCCGGTGGCCAGCGCGCGCACATCGGCATCGAGGCCGGCGGCGTGCAGCACGGTCCACAGGCGCTCGTCGCTGGCTTGGGGATCAGCAAGGCGCAGGTTGTCGCGCAGGCTGTCCTGGAAGAGTTCGGTGCGCTGGGTCAGCAGGCAGGCCGGTTGCGCCTGCACCTGGCCGGCGCGTGGCGTGAGGTCGCCGGCGATCACGGAAAGCAGCGTGGACTTGCCCGCGCCGCTGGCGCCGACCAGTGCGACGCGCTCGCCCGCGTTCAGGTGCAGCGACACGCCGCCGAGCACTTCGACGAGGCTGCCGGGGTGCATGACGGTGAGCTGGTCGACTTGCACGGCCGCCGTCTGCATGGTGCGAGAGAGGCGCGCGCCCTCTTCCACTGAAGGGTCCAGCCGTGGCGCTAGCCGGCGCACGGCCAGCCAGGTGCGCCCCGCATCGAGCGCGCCACGCCGCAGCGCGGCGAACGGTTCGGTGGCGGTGAGTGCGATCAGCAACGCGAGCGCCGCGCCGGGGGCGCCGATGACGCCTTCGCTCACCAGCGCGCCCACGGCCAGCAGCACGCCGACCAGCGTCAGCGTGCCCGCGCTGCCGTAGGCGAAGCCGGCCGCGGCTTCGAGCTTGTTCAGCGCGAGGTCGGCCTGCGCGAGGTGGGCGTCGGCATTCATCAGCGCCGCGCGCTGGGCGTCGAGCCGGCCGGCCATTGCGAGGTCGGCCTGGCCTGCGACCAGGTCGACAGCCCGCGCGCGCAGCGCTTCCACGGCATGGGCGCGCTGCCGCGCCGGCTGCCGCGCACGCCGCGCGATGAGGAACGCCAGCCCCCAGCCGATGGCACAGAGCCAGAGCGCGATCGCTACGCCCATCCCGACGTGCATGAAGCCGAGCACGATGCCCGCCAACAGCGCGGCGCCCAACGCCGCAGCGGCAGGCACGAACAGGCGCAGGTAGAGCGACTCGAGCGCGTCGATGTCGGACGTGAGGCGGAACAGCAGCCGCGCCGGGCGCATGAGCAGGTCGCGCGCAGCCTCGGGGCGTGCCCAGCCGCGGAACAGCCGCACGCGCAGTTCGGCAAGCACGGCGAAAGTGGCGTCGTGCGTGACCAGCCGCTCGCCGTAGCGCGACCCCGTGCGCCCGAGCGCCAGCAGCCGGATGCCGGCCGAGGGCATGAAGACATCGAAGGTGAAGGCCGTGGCCGCATGCAGGCCCGCGAGCGCGGTCGCGGTGATGAACCAGCCTGACAGGCCCAGCAGCGCCATGCCCGCGAGCACCGTGACAGCGGCCAGCAGGCAGCCCAGCAGCAAGGCGCGCGGCTGCGTCGCGAGGAAGGGACGCAGCACGAGGCGCAGGTCGCGCCAGCGGGGGGAACGGGTGGCGTGGCGGCTCATGCGGCCTTCTCCACCAGCGGCTCGGGGCCGAGGCTCACCGTGCGGTCCATGCGCGCGGCCAGCACCGGATCGTGAGTCGAGACGATCAGCGTCCGGCCACGGGCGAGTGCCACCAGCGCATCGGCCACGCGCGCGGCGGTGGCGGTGTCCAGGTGGGCCGTGGGCTCGTCGGCCAGGATCAGGTCGGCATGCGGATGCACCGCGACGCGCGCCAGCGCCAGCCGCACGGCCTCGCCGCCCGACAGGCCGCTGCCGCCCTCGCCCAGCGCGGTGCCGGGATGGGCCTGCGCCACGTCCTCGAGCGCCGCGAAACGCATCGCCTCGGCCACCTCGGGCGCGCCGATGTCGGCACGGCCCAGTGCCACGTTGGCTTCGACCGATCCGGCGAAGACGTGGGGCTTCTGCCCCATCCACGCCGTGCGCTGGCGCAATGTGGCGGCCGTGTGTTCGGTGAGCGGCACACCGCCGATGGCGATCTCGCCACGCGTGGCCGGCATCAGCCCGGCCAGCAGCGAGAGCAGCGCGGTCTTGCCCGATCCGCTGGGGCCGGCCAGCGCGACATGCTCGCCGGCGCCGATGCGCAATTCATAGCCGTCGAAGAGCGGCGTCGACTCGCCGGGCCAGGAGAAATGCAGTCCGTGGACCGTCACCGCAGGCGCAGCCCCTGCCCCAGCAGCGCCGGTCGCTGCGCGCGTGACCGCGACACCCGCGCCGGGCAATGGCAGCGCGCCGCCTTGCAGGTCGTCGAGCGCCTGCAGCGCCGCCTCGCCCGCCGCGCGGTCGTGCCAGACCGCCGACAGCTCGCGCAGCGGCTCGAAGAAGGCCGGCGCCAGCAACAGCACGAACAGGCCTTCGCCCAAGCTGAGCTGCTGGCCCCAGGCACCGAAACCGAGCGAGCCCAGCAGGTGGAAACCGACGTAGACCGCGACCAGCGCCACGCCCAGCGCGGAGAACAGCTCCAGCACGGCGGACGACAGGAACGCGATGCGCAGCACCGCCATCGTGCGCTGGCGCAGCGACTGGGCGGAGGCGCCGAGCCGGTCGGCCGTGGTATCGACCGCATCGAGCGCGCGCAGCGTGGCCAGGCCGCGCAGGCGGTCGAGCAGGAAGGCGTTCATGCCGCCCATCTCGACCATCTGCGCCTCGCTGGCCGCCTTGGCGCGCCAGCCGACGATGGCCATGAAGATCGGGATCAGCGGCGCCGCCACCAGCAGCACCAGTGCCGCGGCCCACGAGAACCAGGCCACTGCGGCGAGCAGGAAGAGCGGCACCACCGTCGCACGCCAGCGCGCGGGTTGGTAGCGCACGAGGTACGGCACCAGCGCCTCGGCCTGTTCGGCGAGCACGCTGGCCGCAAGGCCCGAGGGCGCGCGTTCGCGGTCGAGCGGCGAACTGGCCGCCAATACGGACGCTGTCTGCGCGCGCAAGGCCGTCAATTGCGCCCGCGCGCGCCCGAAGGTGCGGCGCACGCCCCAGGCTTCGCAGCCCGCGCGCAGCAGGCCGAGAAAGAGGATGCCCACCGCCGGCCACAGCACGGCCGCCATGCCCTCGCCGTTGGCCAGACCCTGGACTGCCATCGCCAGCAGCGCCGCCTGCAGCAACCAAGCGAGCGCCGCGACGCCTTGCACCACGCTGCCGATGTCGGGCGACGTGAAAGCCTTCAACGGCGATCGTGGCGGCGATGGTTCTGTCATTCCTTGAGTTTGTGTATTTTCAGTATTTACTGAAAGATTCACAATCATACACAACAGGGGCAGTTCGCGCAGACTGCCCGCTCTGAAGCCCGAAGGCAACAGATTTGCAAAGGAATGGGAAGAAAAAGGGCCGCACCGCAGCGGGTGCGGCGCGCTTCAGTACGACACGATGAGGCCGCTGACGAGCAATGCGGCAAAAAGTGTGCAGACGCTGCGCAGCGAGGCCGGGCGGGCTTCGACCCCGCGGTACAGCAGCACCGCGGCGCCCACCGAGAGGCCGAAGGTCGCGACCATGCCCAGCAGGTCGACCCATGGCCCATGCGGCCCCAGGCCCGCCACCAGCGCGTTCACGGCGAGCAGCACCGGGAAATGGATCAGGAACAGCGAGTACGAAATGCGCCCCAACTGCTGCAGCGGCACGGCCGCCGCGGGCCAGTGCGCGGGCGACAGCCACTGCCGGCGCTGCGCCACCGCGATCAACAGCGCGGTCACCAGCGCGATGGCGATGCGGCTGCGCCAGTCGATGGCAAGCGCGCCCGCCCCCACCAGCGCCAGCAGCGCAACGGCGCTGCACCAGGTGCTGGTGCGCGTGGCGCGGCCGACCCAGAAGGCCAGCATGCCGAGCCCGTAGGCGCCGAAGAAATAGAACGCCGTTTCGTCCAGCCGCGCCTGCCGGTTGAACAGCGCGAGCGACGCCACGGCCACGATGAACACCAGCGCCACCGGCGCCCAGCGCGCGGCCGAAGTGGGTTGTCGCAGCACGGCGGGCAGCCCGACCAGTGCGAGCGCCAGTGCGAACAGCTGGAAGTCGATGGCCACATACCAGACACCGGTCGACAACGACTCGTAGTTCAGCAGGTCCTGCAGCAGCAGGCCGTGCGCCAGCAGCTGACCGAGGCTCGGCTCGGCCGGCACCACCTCTTCACCCAGCCATGGCCGCGCCACCTCGGCCACCAGCACGCAGACCGTGAGCGCCGCCAGGTACGGCATGACGAGCCGGCCATAGCGCTGGAAGATCCGCGAGAGCGGCCGGTCCACGCGCAGCACGCCGTCGGGCGCCAGGCTCGCCGTGGCCAGGAAGCCGGCGATCACGAGAAAGACCTGCACCGCGAGCCGGCCGTCGTTCGCCAGCCAGCCGAAGAAGTCGGGCGCCAGCACCTGCGCGCCGGCCGGCATCGGGCCGTAGCGCGCGAGGTGGTGCCCGACGATCAGCGCACAGGCCAGGCCCTTGACCACGTCGAGCAGCGGCATGCGCCCCTGCCGCGCGGGCACAACCCCGCCGCCACCGCTCGCAGCGGAGGTCGATGCCGGTGCGTGCGAACTGTTCAAAGTGCCAATCGCTGTCGTGCTTCCTGGTATTCGCGCTTGAGCTTCTCGATGAAGGCACCCGCGCTCGCCACTTCGGTGATCGCGCCGATACCCTGGCCCGAGCCCCAGATGTCTTTCCAGGCCTTGGCCTTGCTGCCTTCGCCGCCGCCGAAGTTCATGGTCGTCACGTCGCCTTCGGGCAGGTTGGCCGGGTCCATGCCGGCCTTGACGATGCTGGGCGCCAGGTAGTTGCCGTGCACGCCGGTGAACAGGCTCGAATAGACGATGTCGTCCGAGTTGCCGTCCACGATGGCCTGCTTGTACTCCTCGCTCGCGCGCGCTTCTTCGGTCGCGATGAAGGCGGTGCCGATGTAGGCGAAGTCGGCGCCCATGGCCTGCGCCGCGAGCACCGCGCCGCCGGAGGCGATGGAGCCCGACAGCGCGATCGGGCCGTCGAACCACTGGCGGATTTCCTGCACCAGCGCGAACGGGCTCTTCACGCCCGCATGGCCGCCGGCACCGGCCGCCACGGCGATGATGCCGTCGGCGCCCTTCTCGATCGCCTTCTGCGCGAACTTGTTGTTGATGATGTCGTGCAAGGTCACGCCGCCGTAGCTGTGCACCGCGTCGTTCACGTCGGTGCGCGCGCCCAGCGAGGTGATCACGATCGGCACCTTGTACTTCACGACCATCTCCATGTCGTGCTCCAGGCGGTCATTGCTCTTGTGCACGATCTGGTTGATGGCGAAGGGCGCGGCCGGCTTGTCCGGGTTGGCCTTGTTGTAGGCCGCTAGCTCCTCGGTGATCTCGATCAGCCACTCTTCGAGCTGGGCGGCCGGGCGGGCGTTGAGCGCCGGCATCGAGCCGACCACGCCGGCCTTGCATTGCGCGATCACGAGCTTGGGGTTGCTGATGATGAACAGCGGCGAGCCGATGATCGGCAGCGGGAGGTTCGCGAGAACAGAAGGCAGCTTGGACATGTCGTCTCCGGGAAGGGGTTCGGTTTTATAAGAGCAAGGGGCCGCTGCCGCCCGTCAGATCGGCGACAGCGGCGGGTGCGTCAGAACGCTTCGAGCGCCAGCGCCGTGACGCTCTCGGCACCTTCGACGATGCTGTCGCGGATGCCCGGCACCTTGTTCAGGATGTGCTCGGCGTAGAAGCGCGCGGTGGCAATCTTGGCCTGCATGAAGGCGACGTCGACGTTGTGCGAGGCCTGGTCCTGCGCCACGATCAGCGAACGCGCCAGCTGCCAGCCGGCCACGAGGTTGCCCGCGAGCATGAGGTACGGCACGCTGCCCGAGAACACGGCGTTCGGCGAGGCCTTGGTCTGGCCGGCGACGAAGTCGACCACGTCGATGAAGGCCAGGCGCGCGGCGGTCAGGCGCTTGAGGACGGCTGCGGCCGCGGCGCTGTCGCTCTTAGCGAGTTCGGCCTCGGTCTTCTCGATCTGCGCGGCGATCGCCTTGGCCGTTTGACCGCCGTCGCGTGCGGTCTTCCGGCCCACGAGGTCGTTGGCCTGGATCGCGGTGGTGCCTTCGTAGATCGTGAGGATCTTCGCGTCGCGGTAGTACTGCGCCGCGCCGGTCTCCTCGATGAAGCCCATGCCGCCGTGCACCTGCACGCCCAGCGAGGTCACTTCGAGGCTCATCTCGGTGCTGTAGCCCTTCACGAGCGGCACCATGAATTCGTAGAAGGCCTGGTTCTGCTTGCGCGCATCCGCATCGGGATGGTGGTGCGCGGCGTCGTAGGCGGCGGCGGCCACCGAGGCCATCGCGCGGCAGCCTTCGGTGTAGGCGCGCATCGTCATCAGCATGCGCTTCACGTCCGGGTGGTGAATGATGGGCGCGCTGGCGTTGATGGAGCCATCGACCGGGCGGCTCTGCACGCGGTCCTTGGCGTAGGCCACGGCGTGCTGGTAGGCGCGCTCGGCGATCGCGATGCCCTGCATGCCCACGGCGTAGCGGGCCGAGTTCATCATGATGAACATGTACTCCAGGCCGCGGTTCTCCTGGCCCACGAGGTAACCGACGGCGCCGCCGTGGTCGCCGTACTGCAGCACGGCGGTGGGCGAGGCCTTGATGCCCATCTTGTGCTCGATGCTCACGCAGTGCACGTCGTTGCGTGCGCCCAGCGAACCGTCGGCATTGACCATGAACTTCGGCACCACGAACAGGCTGATGCCCTTCACGCCCTCGGGCGCGCCGCTCACGCGGGCCAACACGAGGTGCACGATGTTCTCGGCCATGTCGTGCTCACCGTAGGTGATGAAGATCTTGGTGCCGAACACCTTGTAGGTGCCGTCGGGCTGCGGCTCGGCGCGGCTGCGCACCATGGCCAGGTCGCTGCCGGCCTGCGGCTCGGTGAGGTTCATCGTGCCGGTCCACTGGCCGCTCACGAGCTTCTCGAGGTACACGGCCTTGAGCTCGTCGGAGCCGGCGGTGAGCAACGCCTCGATGGCGCCGTCGCTCAGCAGCGGGCACAGCGCGAAGCTCATGTTGGCCGAGTTGAGCATTTCGCCGCAGGCCGCACCGATGGTCTTGGGCAGGCCCTGGCCGCCGAAGTCCGCCGGATGCTGCAGGCCCTGCCAGCCGCCCGACACGTACTGCGCGAAGGCGTCCTTGAAGCCCTTGCTGGTGGTGACTTCGCCGTCCTTGAACGACGAGGGGTTGCGGTCGCCTTCGACGTTCAGCGGCGCCACCACGTCCTGGTTGAAGCGCGCGCACTCTTCGAGCACGGCCTGTGCGGTTTCGAGGCCGGCGTCTTCGAAGCCGGGCAGCTTGGCGATCTCGCCGATGTTGGCCAGGTGTTCGATGTCGAACAGCATGTCCTTGAGGGGGGCGGTGTAGCTCATGTCTTCTCTCCAGGGGCCGCGGTGGGAGCGGCAGATGTAAAAAAGGCATCGCGAACGATGCCTTCTGGCTCAATGCGTTGAAGCGATCAGAGCGCCTTCACGAGTTCCGGCACGGCCGTGAACAGGTCGGCCACGAGGCCGTAGTCGGCCACCGAGAAGATCGGAGCCTCTTCGTCCTTGTTGATCGCGACGATGACCTTCGAGTCCTTCATGCCGGCCAGATGCTGGATGGCGCCCGAGATGCCCGCGGCGATGTACAGCTGCGGCGCGACGATCTTGCCGGTCTGGCCCACTTGCCAGTCGTTCGGGGCGTAGCCCGCGTCCACGGCGGCGCGGCTGGCGCCCAGGCCGGCGTTGAGCTTGTCGGCCAGCGGCGTCATCACTTCGTTGAACTTCTCGGCGCTGCCCAGCGCACGGCCGCCCGAGACGATGATCTTGGCGGCGGTCAGTTCGGGGCGGTCGCTCTTCGTGACTTCACGGCCCACGAAGGCGCTCTTGCCGCTGTCGGCCACGCCTTCAGCGGTTTCAACCGTGGCGCTGCCACCGGTGGCGGCTGCAGCGTCGAAGCCGGTCGTGCGCACGGTGATCACCTTGGTGGCGTCGGTGCTCTGCACGGTGGCGATGGCGTTGCCGGCGTAGATCGGGCGCTCGAAGGTGTCGGGGCTGTCGACCTTGGTGATGTCGCTGATCTGCGCCACGTCCAGCTTGGCAGCCACGCGCGGTGCGACGTTCTTGCCGTTGGCGGTCGAGGGGAACAGGATGTGGCTGTAGTTGCCGGCGATCGCCAGCACCTGGGCTGCGACGTTCTCGGCGAGGTTCTCTGCCAGGCTGGCGCTATCAGCGGCGATCACCTTGGACACGCCGGCGATCTGGGCGGCGGCCTTGGCGGCTTCGGCGGCGTTGGCACCGGCCACGAGGATGTGGACGTCGCCACCGCAAGCCAGGGCTGCGGTCACGGTGTTGAGGGTGGCCGGCTTGATGCTGGCGTGGTCGTGTTCGGCAATGACGAGTGCGGTCATGTTCGTTTCTTCCTCAGATCACTTTGGCTTCGTTCTTGAGCTTGTCCACCAGGGTGGCGACGTCGGGCACCTTGATGCCTGCGCCACGCTTCGGGGGCTCGCTGACCTTGAGGGTCTTCAGGCGGGGCTTGACGTCCACACCCAGGTCTTCGGGCTTGAAGGTGTCCAGCTGCTTCTTCTTGGCCTTCATGATGTTGGGCAAGGTGACGTAGCGCGGCTCGTTCAGGCGCAGGTCGGTCGTGATGACCGCGGGCAGCGTGAGCGTCAGCGTTTCCATGCCGCCGTCGACTTCGCGTGCGACGGTGACCTTGTCGGCTGCCAGGTCGACCTTCGAGGCGAAGGTGGCTTGGGGCAGGTCGGCCAGCGCAGCCAGCATCTGGCCCGTTTGATTCGCGTCGTCATCGATGGCTTGCTTGCCCAGGATGATCAGCTGGGGCTGTTCCTTGTCGACCAGTGCCTTGAGCAGCTTGGCAACCGCGAGAGGCTGCAGCTCTTCGCTCGTCTCGACCAGGATGCCGCGGTCGGCGCCGATGGCCATCGCGGTGCGCAGGGTTTCCTGGCACTTGGCATCACCGCACGACACAGCGATCACTTCCGTGACCAGGCCCTTTTCCTTCAGCCGCACTGCCTCTTCGACAGCGATCTCGTCGAAGGGGTTCATGCTCATCTTGACGTTGGCAATGTCCACCCCGGTGCCGTCGCTCTTGACGCGCACCTTCACGTTGTAATCGACGACCCGTTTGACAGGCACAAGAACCTTCATTGACTTGACTCCATTGGATTGCAAAAAGGGGGGCTTCGAGAGCAGCCTGCCATTTTAGGACGCCGGCCTTGGCTGCCTCTCCATTCTTCTTGTCGGCCTCGAGGGCCAAAAAAAGAACGATCGTGCTTTTCCGTGATTATAAAACAGCGGGAGGCGCTGCGGCCATTCCCGCCGGCAAAGATTCCACTCGCAGCACCCGCTGCGGATAGGGAATGTCAATGCGGGCGGCGCGCAGCCCTTCGAGGATGGCGATGTTGATGGCCGAGCGCACGTTGTCCTTGCCCTTGTCAGGGTCGGCGACCCAGAAGTTCAGGCTGAACTCCAGGCCGTCGGGCGCGAAGGTGACGAGGTAGGCGATGGGCGCCGGGTCGGTCATGACGCGCGGCTGGGCCTTGGCAGCGTCGCACAGGATGCCCTGCACCTGCGCCACGTCGCTCTCGTAGCCGACCACGATGTTGGTCGTGATGTTGAACTTGCGGTCGGCCAGCGAGAGGTTCTCGACCCGCCCGGTGATGAGCGATTCGTTCGGCACGATCGCCTCGCGCCCGTTGCCCGCGCGGATGAGCGTGTAACGCGTCTTGATGTCGGTGATGCGGCCTTCGAAGGTGTCGACCTTCACGTTGTCGCCGATGCGGATCGAGCGCTCCAGCAGGATCACGAAACCGCTCACGTAGTTGGCCGCCAGCTTCTGCAGGCCGAAGCCCAGGCCCACGCCGAGCGCGCCGCCCAACACCGACAGCGCCGTGAGGTCGACCCCCACCGCCGACAGCGCGAACAAGAGGCCGATCAGCAGCAAAAAGGCGCGCACCGCGTTCGACGCCACCTTGCGCATCGACAGGTCGCTCACGGCCTCGCGCAGGATGCGCTTCTCGATGGTGCTGGAGATCCACAGCGCGATCATCAGCACCAGCCCCGCCGACAGCGCGCCCTGGATGATGGTCTGCAGGCTCACGCGGGTCTTGCCGAAGGCCAGCGTGATGTCGTCCAGCTCGGCCAGCACCGGCGGCAACAGCCCGACGATCCACAGCACGGCGGCGATCCAGGCCAGCCACGAGATGGTGCGCTCGATCAGCCGCACCAGGCTGGAGGTGGGGAACACGGCCCGCAGCACCCGCGCGACCAGGCGGATGACCGCCAGCGACAGGAACACCGGCACGGCGATGCGCAGCACCAGCACCACGGGCAGCAGGTCGAGCGCCAGGCGGCGCGCAATGCCGGTGAGCACCAGCGCGAGCAGCGGGAACAGCAGGCCGTCGAAGGTGCGCTCGCCGAACCAGATCGAATCCTTGGGCTGGTCGCGCCCGAACCATTTGCATACCCCCCATGCCACGCCCACGCAGGCCACGAGCACGGCCAGTTCGATGCCCAGGCCGTGCGCGTCGACCTGTCGCAGGCGCTGGAGGAAGTCGTCGAAATTGAAATTCATCGGTGAAAGAAACAGGGCGCCCCACGGGCACCAACCGGGTTACAGGTCCGCCAGCACGCGGATGTGCGCTTCCACGCTGCGCGCCAGGGCATCGAGGTGGTAGCCGCCCTCGAGCAGCGAGACGATGCGCCCGCGCGCATGGCGCTTGGCGACATCGCGCACGCGGCCGGTGATCCAGGCGAAGTCGTTTTCGTTGAGGCCGAGCTGGCCCAGCTCGTCCTCGCGGTGGGCGTCGAAGCCGGCGCTGATGAACACCATCTGCGGCTTGAAGGCCTCGAGCCGGGGCATCCAGATCGCCTCGACCAGCTCGCGCACGTCCATGCCCTTGGTGTAGGCCGGGATCGGCAGGTTCAGCATGTTCGACGCCGGGTGCTCGGTGCCGCTGTACGGATAGAACGGGTGCTGGAAGAACCCGACCATCAGCACGCGCGGGTCGTTCGACAAAATGTTCTCGGTGCCGTTGCCGTGATGCACGTCGAAATCGACGATGGCCACGCGGTCCAGGCCGTGCACCTCGAGCGCGTGCCGCGCGGCGATGGCCACGTTGTTGAAGAAGCAAAAGCCCATGGCCTGCTCCCGGCAGGCATGGTGGCCCGGCGGGCGCACGGGGCAGAAAGCGTTCTCGACCTCGCCGGCCATCACGGCGTCGGTGGCCGCCACGGCGGCACCGGCGGCGCGGCGGGCGGCCAGCAGGGTGAAGCGGGTCAGCACGGTGTCGGGGTCGACCTGCGCATGGTCGGGGCCGCCAGCGGGCGCGTCGGCCACGAGGCGCTGCTGCAGTTCCTCGAGGTGTTCGACATGCGCGTGGCTGTGGGCCCGGGTGATCTGTTCGAGCGTGGCCAGGGGCACCTCGCCCCGCGCCAGCGCGTCGCCGACGCCGGTCAACAGCAGCCGGTCTTCGATGGCATCCAGCCGCTCGGGGCATTCGGGATGCCCGTTGCCCATGTCGTGCTTCCAGAAGTCGCGATGCGTGAAGTAGCCTGTCTTGCCCATCTCTCGCCGTGTCTCGTGTCGTCGCGTCTAGACCTCACGCAGCATGGGGCCGCAAGGTCTTACGGTATCGTTTGCATATGGATACAAATATGGACGTTGCTGCGAAGCTAGCCACTTTGCTGAGTCAGCTTAACACGGTGATTGTTGGCAAAGAGGCCCAGGTGCGCGACTGCGTGGCCTGTCTGCTGGCGGGCGGGCACCTGCTGATCGAGGACGTGCCGGGGGTCGGCAAGACCACCCTGGCCCATGCGCTCTCGCACACTTTCGGCCTGCAGTTCTCGCGCGTGCAGTTCACGGCCGACCTGATGCCAGGCGACCTGTCGGGCGTGGCGATCTACGACCGGGGCCAGCAGGCCTTCGTGTTCCACCCCGGGCCGATCTTCGCGCAGGTGCTGCTGGCCGACGAGATCAACCGCGCCAGCCCCAAGACCCAGAGCGCGCTGCTCGAGGCGATGGAAGAAAAGCAGGTCACGGTCGAGGGCGAGACCCGTCCCCTGCCCTCGCCCTTCTTCGTGATCGCCACGCAGAACCCGCAGGACCAGCTCGGCACCTTCGCGCTGCCCGAGTCGCAGCTCGACCGCTTCCTGATGCGCATCTCGCTGGGCTACCCCGACCGGGCCGCCGAGCGCCAGCTGCTGGCCGGCGCCGACCGCCGCGAGATGCTCGCCGGCCTGCCCGCGATGCTGACCGCCGGCGAGCTCACCGCGCTGCAGCAGCGCGTGCAGCAGGTGCATGCGGCCGAGCCGCTGCTGAACTACCTGCAGGACCTGATCGCCGCGACCCGCTCGGGCCGCTGGTTCCTGCAGGGCCTGTCGCCGCGCGCGGGCATCGCCGTGCTGCGCGCCGCCAAGGCGCAGGCGCTGCTGGCCAACCGGAACTACGTGGCGCCCGACGACGTGCAGGCCGTGCTGCCGCAGACCATCGCGCACCGCCTCACGCCCGTGGGCGACGCCGGTCGCGGCGCCGTCGAACAGGTGCGCGCCATGATCGCCGCGGTGCCGCTGCCGTGAACCCTGTCGGCGTCCTGCGCTCGCGCATCGACGGCTGGTTCCTCTCGCGCCGGGCCCCGTCGGACACGCTCGAGCTCACCCAGCGCAACGTCTACATCGTGCCCACGCGCGCCGGATGGACGCTGGCGGCCACGCTGCTGGTGCTGCTGGTGGCGTCGATCAACTACCAGCTCAACCTGGGCTACCTGCTGACCTTCCTGCTGGCCGGCAGCGTCGCGGTGGGCATGCACGTGTGCCACGCCACGCTGCGCGGGCTGGCGCTGCGCATGGTGCCGCCCGAGGCGCAGTTCGCGGGCGCTGCGGCGGTGCTGCGCGTGGTGCTGCACAACGAACGGCGCAGCGTGCGCTACGGCATCGGCATGGCGGTGCGCGGCAGCGGCCAGTGGGCCTGGACCGACGTGCCGGCCGAAGGCACGGCCACGGTGGAGATCGCCTTCCAGCCCGAGCGGCGCGGCCTGCACCCGGTGCCGGCGTTGACCGCCGAGACGCGCTTTCCGCTCGGCACCTTCCGCGTCTGGACCGTCTGGCGGCCGGCCGCGCAGCTGCTCGTGTACCCGACGCCCGAAGCCCACCCGCCGCCGCTGCCGGCGGGCGAGCCGCTCTCGGGGCCCGCCGCCGCGTCGGCCGCGGTGCGGGCGCAGAACGCCGGCGAGTACGACGGCGTGCGGGCCTACCGGCGCGGCGATCCGCTCAAGCTCGTGGTCTGGAAGAAGGCCGCCCGCGCGCAAGCCAACGGCTCCGAAGACCTCGTGAGCCGCGACACGCAGCACACGCAACGCGAAGAACTCTGGCTCGACGCGCACGCCGCCGCGCTGCCCGACACCGAGGCCCGCCTCTCGCGCCTGTGCGCCTGGGTGCTGATGGCCGACCGGCTCGGCGTGGACTACGGCGTGCGCGTCGCCGGCCGCACGGTGAAGCCGTCGCAGGGCGAAGCGCACCGGCGCGCCTGCCTCGAGGCGCTGGCGCTGTGCGCATGAACGAGGTCGCCGCATGAACCGGGTCGTACGCGAACTCACCGCACTGCCGAGGGACGCACGGGACACGCTGTTCCTGCTGTGCGTCATCGGCCTCATCCTGCTGCCGCAGGTGGACGAGCTGCCCTGGTGGTGCTCGGCCATCACCGCCATGGTGCTGCTGTGGCGCGCCTCGCTGGCGGTGCAGGCGCGCCCGCTGCCCAGCAAGTGGTGGCGCATCGCGCTGCTGGCGCTGGCGCTGGCCGGCACCTACGCCACCCACCGCACGCTGCTGGGCCGCGACGCGGGCGTCACGCTGGTCGTGTGCCTGCTGGCGCTCAAGACGCTGGAGCTGCGCGCGCGGCGCGACGCCTTCGTGGTCTTCTTCCTGGGCTTCTTCGCGATGCTCACGAACTTCTTCTATTCGCAGTCACTGCTCACCGCCTTCACCATGCTGCTGGCGCTGCTGGGCCTGCTGACGGCGCTGGTCAACGCCCACATGCCGGTGGGCCGGCCGCCGCTGATGCAGGCCGCGCGCATGGCCGGCTGGATGGCACTGGCGGGCGCGCCGGTGATGCTCGCGCTGTTCCTGCTGTTCCCGCGCTTCGCGCCGCTGTGGGGCACGCCCGGCGACGCCATGGCCGGGCGCACCGGCCTGTCGAACACGATGCGGGTCGGCACCATCGCCGAGCTGGCGCTCGACGGGAGCATCGCCGCGCGCATCAAGTTCGACGACAACCGCGCGCCGCCGCAGAGCCAGCTGTATTTCCGCGGCCCCGTGCTGGCGCAGTTCGACGGCCGCGAATGGACGGCGCTGCCGACCTGGGCGCGCAGCGGGCAGTCGGTGTCGAACCTGCGCACGCGCGGCGAGCCGGTGCGCTACGAGGTCACGCTCGAGGCCAGCCAGCGCCCGTGGCTGCTCACGCTCGACGCCGCGCCGCGCGCACCCGAGGTGCCCGGCTACGAGGTCACCGGCACGCCCGACCTGCAGTGGTTCGTGAACCGGCCGATCATGGACCTCGTGCGCTACCGCGCCGAGAGCCACCCGCAGTTCCAGAGCGGCCCGATCGTGCGCACCGGCGGCCGGCTGCAGCCCTACCTGGTGCTGCCGCCCGGCAGCAACCCACGCACCGCCGCGCTCGCCGCCCAGATGCGCGCCGACCCCGCGCTGGCCGGCGCCGATGCCAACGCCTTCGTGCAGGCCGCCTTGCAACGCCTGCGCACCGGCGGCTACACCTACACGTTGGAGCCCGGCGTGTACGGCAACGAGACCGCCGACGAGTTCTGGTTCGATCGCAAGGAAGGCTTCTGCGAGCACATCGCCTCGGCCTTCGTGGTGCTCATGCGCAATCTGCAGATCCCGGCGCGCATCGTCACCGGCTACCAGGGCGGCGAGCTCAACAACGTCGACAACTACTGGGTGGTGCGCCAGAGCGACGCGCACGCCTGGGCCGAGGTCTGGCAAGAAGGCGCGGGCTGGGTGCGCGTCGACCCGACCGGCTCGGTCGCGCCGGGGCGCATCGGGCAGTTCCAGCGCCTCACGCCGCAGCCCGGCCTGCTGGCCGGCGCCATCGGCGTCATGAGCCCGACGCTGGTACAGAACCTGCGCGCCGCCTGGGAGGCCGTGAACAACGGCTGGAACCAGTGGGTGCTCAACTACACGCAGAGCCGCCAGCTCGACCTGCTCAAGACCCTCGGCTTCAACGCCCCGAGCCTGGAAGACCTGGGCTACGTGCTGCTGTACCTGCTGGTGGCCGCGAGCCTGGCCGGCGCCGGCTGGACGCTGTGGGAGCGCAGCCGGCACGACCCGTGGCTGCGCCTGCTGGGCCGGGCCCGCGCGCGCCTGGCCAAGGCCGGCCTGCCGCTGCCCGAGACGGCGCCGCCGCGCCAGATGGCCCAGGCCGCGGATGCCCGCTTCGGGCCCGCCGCGCAGGCCGTGCGCGACTGGCTGCTGAAGCTCGAAGCCCAGCGCTACGCACCCGCCGCATCCGGCCCATCGGCCTCGCTCGCCGCGCTGCGCGCCGAGTTCCGCCGGCTGCCCTGGCCGCCCGCACCGCCGCGCGCCTGACGCGCGGCTGCAACCACATGTGTCCCCCGAAAGTGCGCATGCGCACGGGCGGCACAATCGTGCCCATGTCACACGCCTTCCCCACGCCCTTGCGCGCCGCAGTGGCCGCCACCGCCCTCCTCGCCGCCTGCGTCGCCTGGCCCACGGGCGCCCTGGCCCAGAAGCCCCAGGCCAATGGCCGCCCCGCCGTCACGCCGGTGCGCGGCAGCACTCCCTACGCCACGCGCGACGACGCCATGGCGTTCGCCGACGACGTCGCCCAGCGCCGCAACCTCGACCGCGACTGGGTGCGCGCCACCATCGGCGCCGCACGCTTCCTGCCCAACGTGCCGCGCCTGATGCTGCCGGGCCCGGTCGGCACGGTGAAGAACTGGCAGACCTATCGCAGCCGCTTCATCGACCCGGTGCGCATCGCGGCCGGCGTGCGCTTCTGGCGCGCCAATGCCGAGACACTCGCGCGCGCCGAGGCCACCTACGGCGTGCCGCCGGAAATCATCGTCGGCATCGTCGGCGTCGAGACCATCTACGGCCGCAACATGGGCAACTTCCGCGTGATCGATGCGCTGGCCACGCTGTCCTTCGACTTCCCGCAGGGCCACCCGCGCGCGGCCGAGCGCATCGCCTTCTTCCGCGGCGAGCTCGAAAGCTTCCTGAGCACCGAAAGCCGCACCGCCGACGACCCGCTCACGCCCGTGGGCAGTTACGCCGGCGCCATGGGCATGCCGCAGTTCATGCCCAGCAGCATCGCCAAGTACGCGGTCGACTTCGACGGCGACGGCCGCATCGACCTCGTGAACAACCCGGTCGACGTGATCGGCTCGGTGGCAAGCTACTTCAAGGGCTTCGGCTGGACGCCGGGCATGCCGTCGATCTATCCGGTGCACTTCGAGGAAGCGCGCTTGAAGAAGGCGCTGCTGCTGGCGCCCGACATCCTGCCGACCTTCAGCGCCGACAGCTTCGTGGCCGCGGGCGCCGTGCCCGAGGGCGAAGGCCTGAAGCACAAGGGCTTGCTGGCGCTCATCGAGCTGCAGAACGGCCTCGACGCGCCGCCCACCTATGTCGCGGGCACGCGCAATTTCTACGTGATCACGCGCTACAACTGGAGCAGCTACTACGCGATGTCGGTGCTCGACCTCGGCCAGGAGGTCAAGGCCGCGATGGAGCAATAGCCGCGATGACACCGCAGGCGCTGCACGCGAACTGGACCGCCGCCTGGCACGCGCTGGGCGTTGCCGCGCCCGACGACACATTGCGGCTCGAACTGCAACGCCGCTACGGCGAGCCGCAGCGCCACTACCACACGATGCAGCACCTGGGCGAATGCCTCGCGTGGTTCGACCGGGAGCAGGCGCTCGCCGAACGCCCCGGCGAAGTCGCGCTGGCGCTGTGGTTCCACGACGCGATCTACGACGTGCATGCGCATGACAACGAAGCGCGCAGCGCCGACTGGGCGCGGCAGGCGTTGCAGGTCGCCGGTGTGGACACAGCGTCGGCCGAACGCGTCCACGCACTCGTCATGGCCACGCGCCACGACGCCGTGCCCGAGGGCCGCGACGCCGAGCTGCTGATCGACATCGACCTGTCGATCCTCGGCGCCGAGCGTGCGCGCTTCGACGAGTACGAGCGCCAGGTGCATGCGGAATACGGTTTCGTTCCGGAGGAGATTCGCCTGCCGCGCCGGCGCGCGATCCTCCAGCACTTTCTAGCTCGCCCGGAGATCTACGCCACGCCACGCATGCACGCACTGCTCGAAGCGCGAGCGCGCGAGAACCTTCAGCGCTCGATCGCCACCTGATCTGCCGGCACCAGCCGCCACCATTCGGAGCGCGGCGGCACGTCGCCGAACGTCTCCTCCACCACACCGAACAGCAGCCCGTCGCACCCCGCGCCCAGCTGCGACAGCGCCAGCGGCCGCGCGAGATCGCGGCACAGCATGAAGCTCGCATCGCCCTGCCAGTCGAGGCAGCGGCCGACTTCCGCCAGCATCAGCGCGGGTTGGCCCTGCATGAAGGTGAAGGGCATCGGCAGGCCCGCGTCGAGCTGTGCCAGCCCCGCGCGCGTGGCCTCCCACGCGCCGCGCCGGCTGGTCACGCGCAAGCGCGCGCCCGCCGGCAGCGCGGCTTCGCCGGCCGCGTCGAGGCAGCGCAGCGCGCCGTACATCGCCAGCTCGGTCCACAGGCCGACGCGGCGCGGCCGGCGGCCCAGGCGGGTCGCGAGCGCGTCGCGCCAGTCGTCGGGCGGCGGATGCGCCACGACGTGCGCGACAGTGCGCCAAGTCGGTGTGGTCATGCGGCGTCGCAATCCTTGAGCACCAGCGACGCATGCCCGCCGCCGAAGCCCACCACGTTGAGCAGGATGTGGCGCAGCCGCGCGGGCGGTCCGTCGCTCAGCGCGATGCCCAGCGTCTCGTCCAGCGTGTAGCCGACCGACGGCCAGGCGGCGCCTTCGATGCAGCCGACCAGCAGGGCCAGCTCCGCCGCCCCGGCCGCGCCCAGCGTGTGGCCGATCGCCGACTTGAGCGACACCAGCGGCGGCAGCGGGTCGAACACCTGCCGCAGCGCCTCGACCTCGATCGCGTCGTTGACCGGGCTGCCGGCGGCCTGCACCTTGATGAGGTCGATGTCCGCGGGCTGCAGGCCGCTGCGCGCCAGCGTGTCGCGGCACATCGCGCGCACGGCGCTGGCCTCGGTGCCCGAGGGGTTGCGCCCGTCGACCACGTTGGCGCCGCCCAGCAGCGCCCAGCGCGCGGGTTGCGATCCGAGCCGCAGCGCCGCCACCGCTTCGCCGAGCACCAGCCCCTGGCGCCCCGCGCCGAAAGGCCGCGCGCTGTCGGGCGCCAGCAGCTGCATCGCGCCGAAGCCGGCCACGGTGAAGCGGTTGTCGAGTTCGGCGCCGATCACCAGCGCCTCGCGGGCCTCGCCCGCACGCACCATGTCGGCCGCCGCCAGCATCGCGTTGAGCGCCGAGGTGCAGGCGGTCGAGACGGTGAAGACCGGGCCCTGCCAGTCGAGCGCGGCGGCGGCGATGTCGGCGAAATCCTGCAGGTCGCCGCTGAGCCGCGCGTCGTGCTGCGCGTGCTCCATGGCGCCGATGTCGAGCGACGACGAGGCCACGAACAACGGCCCGTGCCGGTCCAGCCCGTCGCCGGTCTGCGCGACCACGCGGCGCACCGTGTGCTGCACGCGCTGCGCCCAGTCACCGGGCGGCACCGCCAGCGTGTAGACCGGCCACTGCAGGCCGTCAGCCACGGTCACCGGCGTGGGCGGCACACCACCGCGCCGCAATGCCGCGAGCGCCGACGGCACATCGTCGCCGAGCACGCAGGCCAGGCCCATGCCGGCCAGGTACACAGGACTCATGCCTTGCCCGCTTGCGCCAGGTGTTCCGCCAGGTGCGCGATCGAGGTCATGGCGCGGCGCGTGTCCTTGCTGTCGGGCATGCGCAGGCCGAAGTGCTGCTGGATCGCCATCGACACCTGCAGCGCATCGAGCGAGTCGAGGTCCAGCCGCGCCTCGGGGCCGAACAGCGGCTCGTCGTCGCCGAGGCCGCCGGGCGGCGCGTCTTTTTCGACGGCCTCGAGCACGAGGGCCTTGAGGCGGGCGATGAATTCAGGAGAAGAAGCGGTGCTCGTCACGGTGCGCGCCTGCGAAACAGAAAGACAGCCACGAAGAACATGAGGGCCGCGAACGCCACCAGCCGGCCGACCTGCGGCAGCACCTCGGCCACGCCGCCGCCGCGCAGCAGCACGGTGAGCAGCGCTTCGAGCCCCCAGTTCATGGGAGAAATTTCGACCATGCGCTGCATGAAGCCCGGCATGACGAACTTGGGCACCATGATGCCGCCCGCCGCCGCCATCAGCACATTCACCATCGGCCCCAGCGTGGCGGCCTGCGCATGACTCTTCACGAGGCAGGCCACCGCCAGCGACAGGCTCACCGCCGCCAGGCTCACGGCCGCCAGCGACAGCAGCAGGCCGCCCCAGTGGATGCCCGCGAGCGAGAGCGCGTCGCCACCGATCAGCGGCATGAACCAGATGCCCGCCGCCAGCATCAGCAGCGCCTGCAGCGCGTTCACGCCGAGGTAGGGCAAGGCCTTGGAGGCCAGCAGCATCGAACGCGACACGCCCAGGCTCTGCAGCCGGCCGAGCGCGCCCGAGCCGCGCTCCTGCACGAACAGGCTGGACAGCGAGGCCACCACGAAGAACATGCCGAACACCAGCCAGGCCGGCACGTTCTGCTGCACCGACGTGGGCCGCGGGCCGGCGGTGGCAAAGCGCTCGGCCTGCACCATCGCCTGGATGGACGCATCGGGCGCGGGGCTGGCCGTGCCGGGCACCGCCAGCGCGAGCCGCGCCTTGAGTTCGCCCGAGGCCCCGATGAGTTCGGCGCGCAGTGCGTTGAACAGATTGGCGTCGATGCCGGGTTCGGCGAGCAGGCGGATGTGGGCACGCGTGGAGAGCGCGGCCGATTCCAGTTCGTCCGACAGCCCGGGCTCCAGCACGATCACGTACTTGAGCGTGCCGCTGCGCAGCCGCGCCTGCCAGTCGCTGCCCAGCGGCTGCGGCGCGCCGTGGCTGCGCTGCCAGATCTGCAACAGCCATTTGGCGGGCGTGCCGCTGTCGCGTGCATCGACCGCGTAGCTCAGCTCGGCCAGCGGCGGACGGTAGATGTCCTTCAGCGTGAGCGACATCAGCACGATGAAGACCATCGGCATCACGAACAGCACGGCCAGCCCGTGCATGTCGCGCACGAGGGCCAGCAGTTCCTTCTTGATGAGCGCTAGGAGCATGGCGTTCGGTCAGTCGCGCAGCGAGCGGTGCGTGAGCGCCATGAAGAGCTGCTCGAGGTCGTGCCGGCCGAACTCGGCCTGGCGCACCTCGATGCCTTCGGCTTCGAGCGCGGCCAGCACGGGGCCGGGACCGGTGCCTGCGTGCAGGTGGATGCGCCAGTGCGCCGCGCCCTGCTCCACCGTGCCGAAGCGCGACAGCCGCTGCGCATCGAGCCCGTCGGCGGCCAGCGTCAGCAGCATCGCGCTTTGCGACAGCAGCGCGTCGAGCGGGCCTTCGCGCAGCACGCGGCCCTGGTCGAGGATGGCCACGCGGTCGGCGATGGCCTCGATCTCTTCCATGTAGTGCGAGGCGTAGATCACCGCCGCGCCGGCCTGCGCCAGGCTCTTGATCGCATCGAGGATGAAGGCGCGCGACTGCGGATCGACACCCACCGTCGGCTCGTCGAACAGCATCAGCTCGGGTTCGGGCAGCAAGGCGATCGCGAGGTTGAGGCGGCGCTTGAGGCCGCCCGAAAGCCGCTCGGCACGCACGCCCGCGAACTGCTCGAGCTGCGCGAACTGCGTGCAGGTGTCGATGCGCGCCTTCTTGCGCGCCCCCGAGAGACCGCCGGCCGCGGCGAAGCAGGCCAGGTTCTCGGCCACGGTGAGCATCGGATAGAAGGCCTGGTCCTGCGGCGCCACGGCGATGCGCGTGGGCGCCTTGGCTCGCACCTGCTGCAGCGGCCGGCCGTCGATGCGGATGTCGCCCGACTGCACCGCGAGCGCACCCGACAGGTGCGAGATCAGCGTGGTCTTGCCGGCGCCGTTCGGGCCGAGCAGGCCCAGCACGCAACCGCGCGGCACGGCGAGCGACACGTCGGCCAGCGCGGCCTTGTCAGCGTGCGGGTAGCGGTAGCCGAGCTGGTGAAGCTCGAGCATCAGGCAACAGCGGCCTTGAGGTCGCGGAAGAAGGTTTCCTCTTGCTGCGCCTGCTCGCGCAGCTTGCCCGCCAGCGCCACCGGATCGACCGGCTCGCGGCCCTTGACCATGCGCGCCGCCTTGAGCGCGAACGCGCGCCAGCCGTCGCCGATGGCGATCAGGCGTTCGGACATCTGCGTGAGCTGCGGCTTGTCGAGCAGCTGCGCCGCCTCCTGCAGGAAGCCCGCGTAGATGAAGCGAAAGCCCGCCCCGCCCGTGCCGATTTCTTCCTGCATGCGCACCAGATGGCCGATGAAGTCGACGCTGCGCGGATCGCTGGGCGACAGCTTCTGCATGCGCCTGGCCAGCGTGCGCATGCCGCGCACGCCGACGATGGGCACGGGTGCGAGCATGTTGCGCACGGTCTTGCGGATGGCCCGGGTCACCGAGGCGGCGTCGACCGCCTTGCGCTCGATGGCCTGCGGGTAGTACATGAGGCCCTTGGGTGCCAGCACGCCCTTGGCGAAGCGGGCGCGCGACAGGTCTTCGCTGGCGCAACGCACGGGCTCCTCGAACACCGGGTCGCTGATCAGGTAGTCGTCGCCGTCCTTGCCGTAGACCAGCAGGTTGTGCGCGTTGAAGTGAAAGCGCATGTTCGGCGGAAAGTACGGCAACCAGTAAACCGAGGTCTGCAGGCCCACGAGCTGGCCGTCGGCCAGCAGCGCGTCCAGCCGCTGCTGCCCGGCCTGCGGGCTGCGGAAGGTCTCGAAGCGAAAGCGCGCGGCCATCGGCGCCAGCAGGCCCTTGATGATGGCCTTGGGCGGCATGCGGTACGAGATGAGCGGCAGGCCCGACAGCTTGATGAACGGCAGGTAGGCGAACGAGAGCGCCGACGACAACCCCAGCGCCATCGCCTCGCTCATCGGCGCACCGTGGTGGCGCATGAGGCTGGAGATGACGCCGCTTTCGCAGTGCGCCGCCTGTTGGTGTTGGAAGTTCACGGCAGGCCTTGCAGGGTGGAAACGGGCAGCCCCAGCGCCTGGCCGTAGCGGGCGAGCTGGGCCGGCGACAACGCGGCGAAATGGCGCGGCTGCAGGTGGCGGCGCACGCGCCATTGCCAGAAGCCGCTGGTCTGCGAGAGCAGCGCCACGTCCATGCGGCGCTCGTACATCCAGTACTCGAGCGGCGAGGCCAGCCCGGCCTTCACGCGCGCCTTGGCCTCCTGCGCCTGCTCGATGAGCACATCGACCGCGTGGCTGGTGACGATCTCTTCCGCCTCCCAGCCCTTGGACGTGGTGGTGACGACGCGGCCTTGCGCGTCGCGGGCGTACATCAGCTTGGAATGGCCTGCGAGGGTCACGTTGCCCTCTTGTGGCACGGCATCGAGGTCCATGGCTACACCGCCTCCAGGTAGATGAAGCCGCTGGAGAAGCGGCCGCTTTCCGGCACGAACATCAGGAGCTTCTGGCCCGGCTTGATACGCCCCGAGCGGAACAGCTCGTCGAGCATGATGTACGGCGAGGCCGAGCCCGTGTTGCCCTTGGTCGCGAGGTTGCTGAACCAGCGCTCGCGCGGAATCGGCAGGCCCAGCGCGGCCAGGCTCGCGGCCACGGGCTCGACGAAATAGTGCGACGACAGGTGCGGCAGGAACCAGTCGATGTCGTCGGTCTTCAGTCCGCGCCGCTCGATGATGGCCGCCAGCGGCTCGGCCAGCGTGGCGCGCACGATGTTGTCGTTGAGCAGGCGCACGTCCTGCTTGACGGCGAAGGTCGAGTCGCGCTGCCAGTCGGCCGGCGAGGTGCGGGCCCAGCCGTCGAGGCCGCCCTGCTCGTTCTTGTCGGCGCCGGCGTACATGCACACCGGCAGCTCGTGCGCCGCCGACGACAGCTCGATCCACTCGACGCGCAGCGACAGCGGCCCGCGCGGCTCGCGCTCCAGCAGCACCGCGCCGGCGCCGTCGGACAGCATCCAGCGCAGGAAGTCTTTCTCGAAGGCGATCTCCGGGCGCGCTTCGAGGGCCTCGAGCTTGTGCTCGAGCTCGGCTTCGAAGTTGATGCCGCGCATCACGGCCGAGGCCAGCTCGGAGCCCGTGGCGACCGCGCGCCGCGCATCGCCCGCACGCACCGACAGCCACGCATGCTTGAGCGCCGCCGCGCCGGCCAGGCAGATGCCGGCGCAGGCCACCACTTCGAGCCGGGGCCAGCCCAGTTCGCCGTGCACCATCACCGCGTGGTTGGGCATGAGCTGGTCGGGCAGCGAGGTGCCGGTGGCCAGGCAGTCGACCGGGCCGATGTCGTCGCCCAGCGCGCGGATGGCCGCGGCGGTGAGCTGCGCGTTGGTCATGGCCAGCTGGCCGGTGGCGCGATCAATCGCGTAGTGGCGCGACTGGATGCCGTTGCTGCGCAGGATGAGGCGTCGCGCACGCGACACCTTGCCGCCGATGCGGCCCAACACTTCTTCGATGTCTTCGTTGCTGACCGGAGAAAAAGGCAGGAAGGCAGCGGTGCGGGTCAGGAAAACATCAGTCGTCATAGAGAGGGAGCCGGTCCGTGGCAGAGCCCGACGGGCGCTCGAATTGAGCCGTCATTTTAGTCAGCCACCCTCGGAACAACGGCCGCAGCAGGGCCTGCAGCGTCAGGCTCACCGGCACGACGGTGACGATCAGTGCCAGCAGAAACAGCACGTACAGCAAGAGCAGCGGTTTACGCACCGCCGCGCCCGGCCCGCCGGCCGCCATGATCAGCTTGCCCCAGAGATAGAAGCTGCGCGTGCCGGCCTTCTCGCTGATGAGCAGGCGCGCCTGGGCGCGCACCGCGCCCAGCCCGGCCAGCAAGGGCGCATCGCCCTGCTCGCGGCCTTCATGCAGCGCGTCGCGCAGGGCCCGGCCGAAACGGCCGCAGCCGTGGATCTGTTCCTCGCTCAGGCCCGCGTCGGGCATGCCCCAGAAGCCGCGCTTGCGGCCCCAGATGAGCCAGGCCGGCGTGGTGAAGAAGGTGGCGAGCGTCGGGCCCGGGTCGGTGAGCACCACGTTGTCGATCAGGCGCGCGCCGGTGGCGGCGAGCAGGCCCTTGAGCTTTTCATGGGCCAGCAGCCACATGTTGCGGCAGGCAATGACCGTGACCACGGGTTTTCCCTTGAGCAGCCGTGCCGCCACGGGGTGCTGCAGGAAGGCCACGACCGGCTGCGCAGGCGCCAGGAACCAGACCTGGTACGGCAGGATGACGAGGTCGAAGTCTTCGTCGCCCGTGAGCGTCAGCGGCGCCAGCGGGCCCGGCTTCAGGTGGGCCGACTCGGGGAACGCGTCGAAGAAGGTCAGGAACGGCCAGGGAAAGGGAAAGCGCTGCAGCGGCCGCAGCGTTTCCACGCGCAGTTCGATGCCCGGATCGGCGCGCAGCGGCGCGGCGATCTGCCCGGCCACGCGGTCGAGTTGCCCGGTCTGCGAGTACTGGATCAGCAGGACGCGTTTGACACGCGCGCTCGGGGTGGCAGGAGGGCTGGCGGTGGGGCTGGAAGAACTTGGATTCACTGGCGGGCCGTGGCGGGGGCCGTCGAATGTAAGCGAACCTTTTCAAAGGTGCATCTGCCATAGGTCATGGCGTCGCGTGAATCCGACGAACCAGGGCGCCAGAAAGCGAAAAAGGGCCGCACCTCGCGGCGCGGCCCTTGTTTGCAATTGCTGCTGGCGACGCGCCGATCAGCGTACCTTGCCGGCCTTCCAGGCGCTCAGCAGCTTGTTGTAGTCGATGGTCTCGCCCTTGGGCTTCTCGTTGGCCAGCTTCTTCCACGGGGCGTGCTGGTCGCTGAGCCACTTGTTCGGGTCGCCCTTGGCATTGAGCTTGGGCGCGCAGTGGGCCATGCCGGCGCGTTGCAGGCGGCCCATCACGTTGTCCATCTCGTCGGCCAGGTTGTCCATGGCTTTTTGCGGGGTCTTCTCGCCCGTGACGGCCTCGGCCACGTTCTTCCACCACAGCTGCGCCAGCTTGGGGTAGTCGGGCACGTTGGTGCCGGTGGGCGTCCATGCCACGCGGGCCGGGCTGCGGTAGAACTCGACCAGGCCGCCCAGCTTGGGCGCCATGTCGGTCATGGCCTTGCTCTGGATGTCCGATTCGCGGATCGGGGTCAGGCCCACGATGGTCTTCTTGAGCGAGACGCTCTTGGAGGTCACGAACTGGGCGTAGAGCCAGGCGGCGGCGGTCTTGTTGGCGTCATGGCCGTTGAAGAAGGACCACGAACCCACGTCCTGGTAGCCGTTCTGCATGCCCTGCTTCCAGTACGGGCCGTTCGGGCCGGGCGCCATGCGCCACTTGGGCGTGCCGTCCTCGTTCACCACGGGCAGGCCCTTCTTGGTCATGTCGGCCGTGAAGGCCGTGTACCAGAAGATCTGCTGGGCGATCTGGCCCTGCGCGGGCACCGGGCCGGCTTCGCCGAAGGTCATGCCCATGGCTTCCTTGGGCGCGTACTTCTTCATCCAGTCGATGTACTTGGTGAGCGCGTACACGGCGGCCGGCGAGTTGGTCGCACCGCCGCGCGACACGGCCGCGCCCACGGGCGTGCACTTGTCGTCGGCCACGCGGATGCCCCACTCGTCGATCGGCATGCCGTTGGGGGTGCCGATGTCGGCGGTGCCGGCCATCGAGAGCCACGCATCGGTGAAGCGCCAGCCCAGCGACGGGTCCTTCTTGCCGTAGTCCATGTGGCCGTAGATCGGCTTGCCGTCGATGGTCTTCACGTCGACGCTGAAGAACTCGGCGATGTCCTCGTAGGCGCTCCAGTTCAGCGGCACGCCCAGGTCGTAGCCGTACTTGGCCTTGAACTTGTCCTTCAGGTCCTTGCGATCGAACAGGTCGGCGCGGAACCAGTACAGGTTGGCGAACTGCTGGTCGGGCAGCTGGTAGAGCTTGCCGTCGGGCGCGGTGGTGAACTTGGTGCCGATGAAGTCCTTGAGGTCGAGCCCGGGGTTGGTGTACTCCTTGCCCGCACCGGCCATGTAGTCGGTGAGGTTCATCATCTTGCCGTAGCGGTAGTGCGTGCCGATCAGGTCGGAGTCGGAAATCCAGCCGTCGTAGATCGACTTGCCCGACTGCATCGAGGTCTGCAGCTTCTCGACCACGTCGCCTTCCTGGATCAGGTCGTGCTTGACCTTGATGCCGGTGATTTCCTCGAAGGCCTTGGCCAGCGTCTTCGACTCGTATTCATGCGTGGTGATGGTCTCCGACACCACCGAGATTTCCTTGACGCCCTTGGCCTGCAGCTTCTTGGCCGCGTCGATGAACCACTTCATCTCGGCCGCCTGCTGGTCCTTGCTCAGGGTCGACGGCTGGAACTCGCTGTCGATCCATTTCTTGGCTTCGGGCTCTGCGGCCCATGCGCCGTGCGCGGCGACCATCGCCGCCGCCATTGCCAATGCCGTGTAGCGCATCTTCATGAATGTGTCTCCTCGGTTGTGCTTCCCCGGTTTTTTCATCGCGGCTCCGGGGAGGCGGAGAGCCGGACGCGTTGACGAAATCGGTGGGCTAGCCTTTGCGCATCACGAGCGCGAGCACGAACATCGACAGCACGAAGCCGATCCAGATCGAGGGTTCGGCCTCCAGGCTCAGCCACTCCTGCACCTTGCCGGCCAGGCCGACGAAGATCAGGTTGACGTAGGCAGCGGACAAGAGGCCGATGAAAAGCCGATCGCCGCGCGTGGTGGCAATGGGCAGCCAGCCGCGCCGCATCGTGGTGGGCGACTTGAATTCCCACACGGTCATGCCGACCAGCATGAGCGCGATGCAGCTGAAGAAAACGGCCACCGGGGTGGTCCAGACCATCCAGTCGAACATCTCTCGGTCTCCTTAGACGCGGCCCATCGCAAAGCCTTTTGCGATGTAGTGGCGGACAAACCAGATCACGATCGCGCCCGGCACGATGGTGAGCACACCGGCCGCGGCCAGCGTCGCCCAGTCCATTCCCGAGGCGCTCACCGTGCGCGTCATCGTCGCCACGATGGGCTTGGCGTTCACGCTCGTGAGCGTGCGCGCCAGCAGCAACTCGACCCAGCTGAACATGAAGCAGAAGAACGCCGCCACGCCCACGCCGGCCTTGATGAGCGGCAGGAAGATGGTGAGGAAGAAGCGCGGGAACGAGTAGCCGTCGATGTACGCCGTCTCGTCGATCTCGCGCGGGATGCCGCTCATGAAGCCTTCGAGAATCCACACCGCCAGCGGCACGTTGAACAGCAGGTGCGCCAGCGCCACGCCCAGGTGCGTGTCCATGAGGCCCACGGTGCTGTACAGCTGGAAGAACGGCAGCAGGAACACCGCGGGCGGCGTCATGCGGTTCGTCAGCAGCCAGAAGAACACGTGCTTGTCGCCCAGGAACGAATAGCGCGAGAACGCATAGGCCGCCGGCAGCGCCACGGTGAGCGAGATCACCGTGTTGATCGCCACGTAGATCAGGCTGTTGATGTAGCCCGAGTACCACGACTCGTCGGTGAAGATGCGCGCGTAGTTGGCCCAGGTGAGCTGCTGCGGGAAGAACGAAAAGCTCGAAAGAATCTCCTCGTTCGTCTTGAAGCTCATGTTGACCATCCAGTAGATGGGCAACAGCGCGAACAGGATGTACAGCAGCAAGAAGATGCTGCGCTTGTGGAATCTCTTTTCGTTCATTGTTCTTTCTCCACTTCTTGCGTGCCCACACGCTGCATCCAGTTGTAGAGCACGAAGCAGAACAGCAGGATGATCAGGAAATAGATCAGCGAGAACGCAGCCGCCGGCCCGAGGTCGAACTGCCCCACGGCCTTCTGCGTGAGGTACTGGCTCAGGAAGGTGGTCGCATTGCCCGGCCCGCCGCCCGTCAGCACGAAGGGCTCGGTGTAGATCATGAAACTGTCCATGAAGCGCAGCAGCACCGCGATCATCAGCACGCCGCGCATCTTGGGCAGCTGGATGTAGCGAAACACCGCGAACTTGCTGGCGCCGTCGATGCGCGCGGCCTGGTAGTAGGCGTCGGGAATCGAGCGCAGGCCGGCGTAGCAGAGCAAGGCCACCAGCGGCGTCCAGTGCCACACGTCCATCACCAGCACCGTGAGCCAGGCGTCGGTCGCACTGCCGGTGTAGTTGTATTCGATGCCCATGACCTGCAGCGCGTGGCCCAGGAGGCCGATGTCGGCGCGGCCGTAGATCTGCCAGATGGTGCCCACCACGTTCCATGGAATGAGCAGCGACAGCGCCACCACCACCAGCACCGCCGACGACTTCCAGCCCGTGGCCGGCATCGACAGCGCGAGTGCGATGCCCAGCGGAATCTCCACCAGCAGCACCGACAGCGAGAAGCCCAGCTGGCGCCACAGCGCCTGGTGCAGCTCGTCGTCGCGCATCACGGCGGCGAACCATTCGGTGCCGACGAACACGCGCCGGTCGGGCGAGATGATGTCCTGCACCGAGTAGTTGACCACCGTCATCAGCGGCACGATGGCCGAGAAGGCCACGCAGATCAGCACAGGCAGCACCAGCCACCATGCCTTCTGGTTGACCGGCTTGTTCGTCGGGTTCATGCGACCAGTTCCTCGTCCTTGTAGTAGCAGGTGTGGGTGTCGAGCACCCGCAGCCACACCGTGTCGCCCACCGAGGGCGGCTGTTCGTCCGAATGCATGCGCACCTTGACCACGCCGCCGTCGACCTCCGCGCTGAGCATCGCGTGCGTGCCGACGTCCTGCACCTGCTTCACCACCGCCGGCACGGCGCCGGCGGCGCCCGCGTTCGACAGGCGCAGGTACTCGGGCCGGATGCCCATCTTGAGCGCGCCGGGCGGCAGCTCGCGCGTGGGCACCAGCGGCGTGCCCGCCACTTCGAGTGCGCCGTTGGCGCTGTGGGCCGACAAAAAGTTCATGCCCGGCGAGCCGATGAAATGGCCGACGAAGGTGTGGGCCGGCCGCTCGAAAAGCGCCTCGGCGCTGCCCACCTGCACGGCCTTGCCGCGCGTCATGACCACCACCTCTTCGGCGAATGTGAGCGCCTCGACCTGATCGTGCGTCACGTAGATCAGCGTGAGCTTGAGCTCGCGGTGGATCTGCTTGAGCTTGCGGCGCAGCTGCCACTTCAGGTGCGGGTCGATCACGGTGAGCGGTTCGTCGAACAGCACCGCCGACACGTCGCTGCGCACCAGGCCGCGGCCCAGCGAGATCTTCTGCTTGGCGTCGGCCGCGAGGCCCGCGGCGCGCTGGTTGAGCTGGCCGCTCATGTCGAGCATTTCGGCGATCTCGCCGACGCGCTTCTTGATCTGGTCTTCGGGCACCTTGCGGTTGCGCAGCGGGAACGCCAGGTTCTCGGCCACGGTCATGGTGTCGTAGATCACCGGGAACTGGAACACCTGCGCGATGTTGCGTTCCTGCGGCGTGGCGCGCGTCATGTCGCGGCCGTCGAAGCTCACGCTGCCCTGCGAGGGCACGAGCAGGCCCGAGATGATGTTGAGCATGGTCGTCTTGCCGCAGCCCGAGGGGCCGAGCAAGGCATACGCGCCGCCGTCGCGAAAGCTCATCTTGAGCGGGAGCAGCGCGTAGTCGCTGTCCTGCGTGGGGTTGGCGCGGTAGGCGTGGGCCAGGTCGAGATCGATGCGTGCCATGACTAGCTTCCTTTGCGCCATGCCGGCGCGAGCGCCAGCTTTTCGCTGGCATCGAACACATAGGCTTGCGATGCGCTGAAGTACAGCGTGATCGAAGCGCCCAGCTCGAAGCGGTGCACACCGGTGAGCTGCGCCACCAGTTCGCCCACCGCCGTGTCGACGTGCACGAAGGTGTCGGAGCCCGAAATTTCGGCCAGCTCCACCTTGCCGGGCAAGGCGATGTCGCCCTCCCCCGCATTCACGTTCAAGGCACTCGCGCGCAGGCCGACGGTGACCGCCCCCGACACGCTTTCAGGCAGGGCCAGCGTGAGCGCGGGCCCGCCCGCGAGCTGCACGCGGCCGGCCGCGGCCGTGCCCGCCAGCAGGTTCATCGGCGGATCGCTGAAGGCGCGCGCCACGCGCAGCGACTGCGGCGCGTGGAACACCTCGGCGGTCGGGCCGTACTGCAGCAGCTCGCCGGCGTCCATCACGGCCGTGTAGCCGCCCAGCAGCAGCGCTTCGCCGGGCTCGGTGGTGGCGTAGATGACGGTCGAGTCGCCGGTGGCGAAGAGCTGCGTGAGTTCTTCGCGCAGGCCTTCGCGCAATTTGTAGTCGAGGTTGACCAGCGGCTCGTCGAGCAGCATGAGCGGTGCGCTCTTGGCGAGCGCACGCGCCAGCGCCACGCGCTGCTGCTGGCCGCCCGACAGCTCCTGCGGGTAGCGGTCGAGGAACATGCCGATGTGCAGCTTGTCGGCCAGCGCCTTCACCCGCGCGTCGATGTTCGACTCGCCGCGCAGCTTCAGCGGCGAGGCGATGTTGTCGGCCACCTTGAGCGAGGGGTAGTTGATGAACTGCTGGTAGACCATCGCGACGTTGCGCTCGCGCACCGGCGTGCCGGTGACGTCCTTGCCGTCCACCAGCACACGCCCGGTGCTGGGCGTGTCGAGCCCGGCCATGAGGCGCATCAGGCTGGTCTTGCCGGCCTGCGTGGCGCCGAGCAGCACGGTCACCGCGCCGCTTTTCGGCGCAATGCTCTGCTCGTAGAGCCAGGTTTGCGCGCCGACCTTCTTGGTGACGCGCTCCAGAGTCAGCTGCATCAGCTCACCTCCACTTCCACGGTGTCGTTGTTGTTCTTTGCGTTGGCCTGCAGCCAGATGGCCACTTGCTCGCGCTCGGCCGGCGTGTAGTGCAGGCCGAGCTTGGTGCGGCGCCAGAGCACGTCGTCCGAGCTCACGGCCCATTCACGCGCCTGCAAGAAGCGCAGCTCGCGTTCGTACAGGCCGGGCGCCACCTCGGCGCCCATGTCGGCCAGCGACTGCGCCTCGCCGACCAGTTCGGCCACGCGCGCGCCGTAGCCGCGCGCCAGCCGCAGCGCGACCTGGGCGTCGAGCCAGGGGTACTTCGCCTGAACGGCCGCCACGAAGCGGCCGAAGTCGTCGTCGGGGCGCTTGGGCGCGCCGATCCAGGCCGACAGGTCGCCGCCGGCCAGGAAGGCGCCGTCGGTCCAGGCCGGACGCTGCGCGCCCGACTGGCCGAGCATCTTGCCGACCTCGTCGGCCGCGTCCTCGGCCAGCTTGCGGAAGGTCGTGATCTTGCCGCCCCACACCGACAGCAGCGGCGCGGCGGTGGTGTTCGACTCGAGCAGGTAGTCGCGCGTGACGGCCGACGGGTCGCCCGAGGCGTCGTCCAGCAGCGGGCGCACGCCCGAGTAGGTCCAGACCACGTCGGCCGGCACGATGGCCTTGTCGAAGTAGCGGCTGGCCTGGGTGCACAGGTAGTCGATCTCTTCCTGCGCGATGCGCGCGGCGCCGGGGTCGTCGCCGCTGATCTCGATGTCGGTGGTGCCGATCAGCGTGAACGCGCCCTGGTAGGGAATGGCGAAGATGATCCGCTTGTCGGGGTTCTGGAAGATGTAGGCGTGGTCGTGGTCGAACAGGCGCGGCACGATGATGTGGCTGCCCTTCACGAGCCGCAGGCTCTTGGTGGCCAGCGCCTCGCCGCGCGCCGACTGGGCCACGCCGCGCAGGAAGGATTCGGCCCACGGGCCGGCCGCGTTCACCACGGCGCGCGCACGCACGGTGCGGTGCGCGCCGTCGGGGCCTTCGAGCGTGGCGACCCAGCCGTCGGCGCCGCGCTGCGCATGGATGCAGCGCGTGCGCGTGAGCACTTCGGCGCCCTTCGAACGCGCGTCGATGGCGTTGAGCACCACCAGCCGCGCGTCGTCGACCCAGCCGTCGGAGTACACGAAACCGCGCTTGTACTGCGCCTTGAGCGGCGCGCCGGCCGGATGCTGGCGCAGGTCGATGCCGCGCGACGGCGGCAGCACCTCGCGTTTGGCGAGGTGGTCGTACATGAACAGGCCGATGCGGATCATCCAGGCCGGACGCATCGAGGGGTCGTGCGGCATCACGAAGCGCAGCGGCCACATGATGTGCGGCGCGCTCTTGAGCAGCACCTCGCGCTCCTGCAGCGCCTTGCGCACCAGCGAGAACTCGTAGTACTCGAGGTAGCGCAGCCCGCCGTGGATCAGCTTGGTGGAAGACGACGAGGTGTGCGAGGCCAGGTCGTCCTTCTCGCACAGGACCACGCGCCAGCCCCGGCCGGCCAGGTCGCGCGCAATGCCGCAGCCGTTGATGCCACCGCCGACGATCAGCACATCGCAATCGGTGGCGGGCTCGGCCGCTGGAGAGGAGAAATCGGTCACAGGCTGGAGGTCCGTAGGTTCGTGACTTTTGTCAGCAAAGGCCGAGATTGTATTTTCGCGTTTTTTCATTTGGATTCCTTTTGGCGCGATTTTCCTCCGAGTTTTCCCTTACTCGGCTTCGTTTTCTTTCGTTTTAAAGTGACGCGGCCTGTACCCTCGACCCCAGTCTTTCCGCTTTCCACGACGCCTCTGTGAACTCCAACCCGCGCCAGATCAACCTCCTCGACACCGTGCGCGCGCGCGGCTCCGTCACCGTCGAACAGCTCGCCGACATGCTGGGCGTCACGCTGCAGACCGTGCGGCGCGACGTGCAGCGGCTGGCCGATGCGGGCTTGCTCACGCGTTTCCACGGCGGCGTGCGCGTGCCCAGCTCGACCACCGAGAACATCGGCTACCAGCAGCGCGAAACGCTCAATGCCGACGGCAAGGCGCGCATTGCGCGCCGCGTGGCCGAGCTGGTGCCCAACGACTGTTCGCTCATCCTGAACATCGGCACCACCACCGAGGCCATCGCCAAGGCGCTGATGCGCCACACGGGCCTGCGCGTGATCACCAACAACCTGAACGTGGCGACCATCCTGAGTGGCAACACGGCCTGCGAGGTGATCGTGGCCGGCGGCTCGGTGCGCCCGCGCGACCGCGCCGTGGTGGGCGAGGCCACCATCGACTTCATCCGCCAGTTCAAGGTCGACATCGCGCTCATCGGCGTGTCGAGCATCGAGGCCGACGGCTCGCTGCGCGACTTCGACCTGCGCGAGGTGAAGGTCGCGCAGACCATCATTGCCCAGGCGCGCGAGGTGTGGCTGGCGGCCGACGCGAGCAAGTTCAACCGGCCGGCCATGATCCAGCTGGGCACGCTCTCGCAGATCGACCGCCTGTTCACCGACGCCGCGCCGCCGCCGCCCTTCCCCGACCTGCTGCACGCCGCGCAGGTGCGCCTCGAGATCGCGCGCGACAACTGAACCCCATCAGACTCATCGAATGACCACCTACCTGCTTGCCCTGGACCAGGGCACCTCCAGCTCGCGCAGCATCGTGTTCGACCGCGAAGGCCGCATCGTCGCCATCGCCCAAAAGGAACTCACGCAGATCTACCCGCAGCCGGGCTGGGTCGAGCACGACCCCATGGAAATCTGGCGCAGCCAGCTGGCCACCGCGCGCGAAGTGCTGGCCAAGGCAAAGCTGCAGCCCGCCGACATCCACGCCATCGGCATCACCAATCAGCGCGAGACCACCGTGCTGTGGAACCGCACCACCGGCCAGCCGGTGCACCACGCCATCGTCTGGCAGGACCGCCGCGCCGAACCGCTGTGCGCGCAGCTGCGCGAACAGGGCCTGAGCGACACCATCCGCGAGAAGACCGGCCTGGTGATCGACGCGTATTTCTCGGGCACCAAGCTGCGCTGGCTGCTCGACAACGTGCCCGGCGCGCGCGCCCAGGCCGAACGCGGCGAACTCGCCTTCGGCACGGTCGACAGCTGGCTCATGTGGCAGCTCACCGGCGGCAAGGTGCACGTGACCGACGTGAGCAACGCCTCGCGCACCATGCTCTTCAACGTGCACACGAACGACTGGGACGCCGACCTGCTGAAGGCGCTGGACATCCCCGCCGCGCTGATGCCGAAGGTGCAGCCCTCGAGCTCGCACTTTGCCGACACCGACGCCGCGCTGCTGGGCCACGCGCTGCCCATCGGCGGCGTGGCCGGCGACCAGCAGAGCGCCCTCTTCGGCCAGGCCTGCTTCGAGGCCGGCATGGCCAAGAACACCTACGGCACCGGCTGCTTCCTGCTGATGCACACGGGCGGCGCGTTCCAGCCCTCGCACAACGGCCTGCTCGTGACCAGCGCGGCGCAGGTCGATGCGACACCGCAGTACGCGATGGAAGGCAGCGTGTTCGTCGGCGGCGCCGTGGTGCAGTGGCTGCGCGACGGCCTCAAGGCCATCAAGGGCAGCGCCGAGGTGCAGTCGCTGGCCGAGAGCGTGCCCGACGCCGGCGGCGTGATGATGGTGCCGGCCTTCACCGGCCTGGGCGCGCCCTACTGGGACGCGGACGCGCGCGGCACGATCACCGGGCTCACGCGCGGCACCACGGTCGCGCACATCGCGCGCGCCGCACTGGAAAGCATCGCCTATCAAAGTGCCGCGCTGCTGCAGGCCATGAGCCGCGACGCCGTGGCCGCGGGCGGCAAGCCCGTGGCCGAGCTGCGCGTGGACGGCGGCGCGAGCGTGAACGACCTGCTGATGCAATTCCAGGCCGACCTGCTGGGCATTCCGGTGGTGCGGCCCGAGGTGGTCGAGACCACCGCGCTGGGCGCGGCCTACCTGGCGGGGCTGTCGACCGGCGTCTACACCGACGCGCGCCAGCTCTCGAAGCTGTGGAAGGTGGAGCGCCGCTTCATGCCGACCATGGGCCGCGCGCAGGCCGAGGAATCGATGGCGCGCTGGGAGCGCGCCGTGCGCCAGGCCACCGCGACCTGAGCGCCCTCGGGTTCACCAGCCCCAGAGGGAGCGCTTCAGCACCCAGCCGGTGGTGCCGCCTTCGTGGCGCACCTTCACCCAGTCGCCGCGGCGCTCGAGGGTGCGCAGCACGTCGCCGTACACGGCCTTCTTCACGACCGGGCTGCGCGCGCCGGGCGCGCGGCGCAGTTGCGCGGTCTTCGCCTTCACGACGTGGTGCGGCGTCTTGCTCGTCATCGAACGGAAGACCCAGGCCTTGTCGTTCTCGAAATCGGTGACGCGCAGCCAGTCGCCCTTGCGGCCGATCACGCGCAGCGGATAACCCCGGCTCACCGTCCAGTGCGCCTCGGCGCGCTGGCTGGGGGCGGTGCGCATGTTCAGGGTCTTGACCGCGACACTGACCATCTGCGGCTGCGCGGCAAAGGCGGACGGCAGCAGCATCCACGAGAAGAAGAATGCGAGCAGGAGCGCGGGCAGTCGGCGGCTGAATCGGGCCATGGGGCGAGGGTTCCTTTCGAGAAGACACGGGAGGTCCGGCAAATGCCGGTCGAAGCCCCCCTCTGGGACGCTGAGCGCCGATAAGTTCCGCGGGGATATCCCTGAGCCGCACTCCAAAGACCCCGCGAGGGTCGGGACACTGGCCGTGTCGCGGCAGGGTGCGGGGCAGAATTCGGCCGCCCTCGACTCCCCCGCGCCGCGCTTGACACATCCCGCCATCGACGCCCCGCGTCCTCCCTCCAGCGCGCTGCTGGCCTGCGGCGTGGTCGGCGCGACGCTGCTGGCGCTGATCGCCCTGGGCCACGACGGCCGCCGCATCGCCCAGCTCGCGGTGCTCGCCGCGCCACCCGTGCTCTGGCTGCTGTGGCCGCTGCACAGCGCGCGCCTGCGGCGCTGGCGCACGGCGCTGGTGTGGCTCTGGGTCATGGGCTTCGGCCTGGACGCCGTGGTCCGCGCCTACCTGCTCGACACCTACCAAGCCGCGCCCGACAGCGCCATGGTGCTGGGCGCCGCGGCCAACACCAACGCGCGGGAAAGCGCCGAGTACCTGCGCATGCACTGGCGCTCCGCCGTCGTGTGGTCGGCCGCGCTCGTGGCGGCGGGCCTGCTGGCGGGCCTCTTCGCGCGACGCGGTGCCACGGCGCCGCGTGCGCGGCGGCCGTTCTGGGCGCGCTCGCTGCTGCTCCTCATCCTGCTCGCCGCCTGTGTCGCCTACGTGAGCAAACCCTGGCGCCGGCTGCACCCGGTCGTCTTCTGGACTCAGTGGTCGCAGTCGCTGCACGACCAGCGCGCCGCCTGGGCCGACCAGGAAAAAACCCGCGATGCGCAGATGGCCCAGGCCCGGCAGATCGCGCCGGTGATCACGCGCGAAGGGCCGTCCACCGTCGTGCTGGTGATCACCGACAGCATCAACCGCGACAACATGGCCCTGTACGGCTACGGCCGCCCGACCACGCCGCGCCTGCAGGCACACAAGGCGCAGGAGGGTGACCGCATGGCCGTGCTGCGCAACGCGTGGTCGGTGGACGCAAGCACCCTGCCCGCGCTGCGCAACATGTTCCATTTCGGCCAACCCGCGAATGGAAACGACGGAAACAACGGGAATGGCGACAGCCCGCCCCACCTGCTGGCCCTGGCGCGCGCCGCCGGCTACAAGGTCTGGTGGATCAGCAACCACGACGACCTGGCCATCGAGCAGCAGCACGCGCGCTACGCCGACGTGGTCGACATGGTGAACCGCACGCCGGGCCGCGCCAGCGCCTCGCTCGACGGCGAGATCCTCGACTGCGTGCAGGAAGCCTTTGCCGACACCGGCACCGAGCGCAAGCTCATCGTGGTCCACCTGATGGGCGCGCACCCGCACTACAGCCTGCGCTTTCCCGAGAACGCCAATCCCTTCGACGACAGCGTCGACGCGGTCGAGAACGGCCTCGTGAAGGACGGCCGCTCGGCCTGGGTGCGCCACTTCCGCCAGGAGTACGACGCGGCCCTGCTGTACCACGACTTCGTGGTGTCGGAACTGCTGCAACAGACCCGCAGCACCGGCAAGCCGGACGACTACCGCGCCTGGATGTACCTGTCGGACCACGGCCAGGAAGTCGGCCACGGCAGCGACCGCGCAGGCCACAGCCCCGCGACCGCCTCGGGCTACCGCATCCCGGCCGTCGTCTGGCGCAACCGCGAGCCACTGCCCACCGGCGCCGCCACGCAGCAGCCCTTTCGCGCGGACTGGGCCGGCTGGAGCCTGATGGACCTGCTGGGCATCCGCTGGAGCGGGCAGAAGGCCGAGCGCAATGTGCTGGGCGACAGCTATCGGTGGCAGGCGCCGGAGATTCCGGTGGTGGTGGAGTCGTTCTCGAAGTAGCGGGAGGTCAGCGATCGGCCACCGGCCGCACGGCGTGGGTGGCCTCGGCCGCCTCGTTCTGGCCAATCCACGCATTGCTGAAGTCCACGGCATAGAAGTGCTGCGCGGCCTCGCTGCCCGAGCCCGACCAGAACTTGCGCAGCGGCGTATCGGGAAAGCGCGCACCGTCGATGGTGGGAACGGAGGTTTCGCGGGCGCACCACCGGGGCACGGTGACGGGCTCCCGTTCGGGGCTCAATTCGAGCGTGAAGGTCTCGTCGACCAGGCCATGGTCACAACGCCGCAGCGCCGCCAGCTCCACGATGGTCGGCAGCCGCCATTGCGAGATGCCTTCATGGCCCTTGATGTTGAGCGCCTGCACGCGTTCCTGCGCGTCCATCAGGCTCAGGGCTTCGGCCTCGCCGATGCAACGGCCACCCTGCCAGGTCTGCCCCAAGGCGCAGCGCAGCCAGCGCAATCCGGTGGCGGCATCGACGACGACGGCCGTCGATACCTGCGCGGAGGCTTGTTCTTTCGGTGAGGCGGCCTGGTCGCAGCCGGCGAGCAACGCGACAGCCGCGAAGGCGGCGGCCTTCCACTTGCCATCACGGGCAAGCATTGATTTCTTCATGAAAACTCCCTGCGGTCAGCAACTTGGATCGAGATCGAACTCGAATGCTACCGCCGGGTGCGCGAGGTCCCGGGGCCGGCCCGGGCCCGCAGGACGTCGATTCGATGCGTCGTCAGTGCGCCGGCACCAGGAAGTCCTGACTGATGCGCCCGCCCAGCTCGTTCACCCGGTCGAGGAACTGCGTGAGGTAGGCATGCAAACCCGTCGCCAGGATCTCGTCGACCCGCGCGTACTGCAGGTCGGCCAGCAGCTTGCCGGCGCGGCGCTGGGTTTCGGCGCTCTGCTCGTTCTGCACCTTCGCGAGGTTGTTGACCACCTCGACCAGGCTCGCGTGCAGCGAGCGCGGCATGTCGGCGCGAAGAATGAGCAGCTCGGCCACGCGCTCGGGCTTGATCACGTCGCGGTACACCTTGCGGTAGACCTCGAAGGCCGAGACGCTGCGCAGGATCGCGCTCCAGTGATAGAAGTCGTACTCCTGGTCTTCCTCGGTGGCGGCACCGAAGAATTCGCTGTTGAGCGCGTGGAACTTCACGTCGACCAGGCGCGCCGTGTTGTCGGCACGCTCCAAAAAGGTGCCAAGGCGCGAGAAGTAGAACGCCTCATCCTGGAGCATGGTGCCCAGCGTGACGCCGCGCGACAGGTGCGAGCGGAACTTGACCCACTCGAAGAACTGGCCCGGGTCGCGCTCGAAATCGCCGGCGCGCAGCATGCGGTTCACTTCGAGCCAGGTGGTGTTCTGCGTTTCCCAGGCCTCGGTGGTGAGCGCGCCGCGCACGGCACGCGCATTCTCGCGGGCGGCCTTCAGGCAGGAGACGATCGACGACGGATTGCTCTCGTCCTTGACCATGAACTCCATGACTTCGTTGGGCGTGATCTGGTCGTACTTCTTGCTGTACCAGGGCAGCAATTCGCTGATCGAGAGCACGCCCTGCCAGCCGTACTTGGCAACCTCGGCCGACTGCGGCAGCAGCGAGGTCTGGTAGTTGACGTCGAGCATGCGCGCCGTGTTCTCGGCACGCTCGGTGTAGCGCGACATCCAGTAGAGGTGGTCTGCGGTGCGGGACAGCATCGTTTGTGCTCCTACTGCGATTGGCTTTGCGACTGCGTGGCCGCCTTCGGCTTGGCCGTGCGGTCCGCTTCGAGAATCCAGGTGTCCTTGGTGCCGCCGCCCTGCGACGAGTTGACCACCAGCGACCCTTCTTTCAGTGCCACGCGCGTGAGGCCGCCGGGCACCATCTGCACCTCGCTGCCCGAGAGCACGAAGGGGCGCAGGTCGATGTGGCGCGGCGCAATGCCGGCGTCGACGAAGGTCGGCGAGGTCGACAGGCTCAGCGTGGGCTGGGCGATGTAGCCGTCGGGCTTGGCGATGACGGCCTTCTTGAAGTCTTCGATCTCGGCCTGCGTCGCGGCCGGGCCGATGAGCATGCCGTAGCCGCCGGCGCCGTGCACCTCCTTGACGACCAGGTCCTTCATGTTGTCGAGCGTGTACTGCAGCTCGTCCTTGTTGCGGCACATGTAGGTGGGCACGTTCTTCAGGATCGGCTTCTCGCCGAGGTAGAACTCGACCATCTTCGGCACGTAGGGGTAGATCGACTTGTCGTCGGCCACGCCGGTGCCCACGGCATTGCAGATGACGACGTTGCCCTGGCGGTAGGCACGCATGAGGCCCGCGCAGCCGAGGGTGGAGGTCGGGCGGAACACCTCGGGGTCGAGGAAGTCGTCGTCGACGCGGCGGTAGATCACGTCGACCCGCACCGGGCCGCGCGTGGTGCGCATGTAGACGAAGTCGTCCTTGACGAACAGGTCTTGTCCCTCGACCAGCTCCACGCCCATCTGCTGGGCCAGGAAGGCGTGCTCGAAGTAGGCGCTGTTGTACATGCCGGGCGTGAGCACCACCACCGTGGGCTCGGCCGTGGCCGGCGGCGCGCTGGCGCGCAGCGTTTCGAGCAGCAGGTCGGGGTAGTGGGCGACCGGCGCGATGCGGTTCTGGTTGAACAGCTCGGGGAAGAGCCGCATCATCATCTTGCGGTTTTCGAGCATGTAGCTCACGCCGCTGGGCACGCGCAGGTTGTCTTCGAGCACGTAGTACTCGCCGTTGCCCTGGGCATCGGGGGCACGCACGATGTCGATGCCCGAGATGTTCGAGTAGACGTTGTGCGGCACGTTCACGCCCATCATCTCGGGACGGAACTGGGCGTTGTTCAGGATCTGCTCGGCCGGGATGATGCCGGCCTTGATGATTTCCTGGTCGTGGTACACGTCGTACAGGAAGCGGTTGAGCGCCGTGACGCGTTGCACCAGCCCCTTTTCCATGCTCTCCCACTCATGGGAGGGAATGATCCGGGGCAGCAGGTCGAACGGGATCAGCCGCTCGGTGCCGGAGCCGTCCTCGTCCTTGGCGCCGTACACCGCGAAGGTGATGCCGACCCGACGGAAAATCATCTCCGCCTCTTCACGGCGCGATCGCATCACCTCACCGGGTTGCTTCGCAAGCCATTGGTCGTAGCGCTTGTAGTGCTGTCGGATTGCAGCGCCCGCATAGGGGAGCTGCTCATACATCTCGTCGAATTTGTGCATGGAACGACCAATCTCCTTGAGCCATAGCTTAGCAAGTTCGAGGCCAGTAGAAGCCCTAGGTTTGGGCCCGATGCGAGGGCATTTCGCGTTTCGGACCTTCATGGCATGCGGTGGCGCCAGTAGCGCGGATCATTCGCGCGTTCACACTTCAGCTCGGCCGGCGCCGGGCTCGCCCAATGGGCGGCGCCGCAGCGCGGGCTGTCGACCACCTGCACGCCGCGCTCCACGTAGCGCGCCACCACCTCGGGCGCGGGGTGGCCGAAGCGGCTGCGGTAGCCGGCCTGCACGAGCGCAATGCGCGGGCGCACGGCGTCCAGGAAAACCTCGCTCGACGAGGTCTTGCTGCCGTGGTGTGGCACCAGCAACACGTCGGCCGACAGCCCGGGCGTGCGCGACACGAGCGCGGCCTCCTGCAGCCGTTCGATATCGCCCGCCAATAGAACCGTGGCGCGGCCGTTGCCGATGCGCAGCACGCACGACACGGCGTTGGGCCGCGTGAAGCCGAGGTAGTCGCTGTCGAAGGGAAACAGCACCTCGAAATCGACACCGTCCCAGGTCCAGCGCTGCCCGGCCTCGCAGCGGCGCGCGGGGCGCAGCGCCTGCAGCGGGTGCGCGGCCTCGATGGAACTCAGCAGCGCGGCCTGCGGCTGCATGGCGAGCACGGCGGGGGCGCCGCCGGTGTGGTCGATGTCGCGGTGGCTCAGCAACAGCAGGTCGAGCCGTTCGCCCCGCGCGCGCAGCAGCGGCACGAGCACGCGGTGGCCCGCGTCGCTGTCGAGCCCGTAGCGCGGGCCGGCGTCATACAGCAGGCTGTGCGTGGCGGTGCGCACGAGCACCGCGTTGCCCTGCCCGATGTCGGCGGCGAGCAGGTCGAATTCGCCCACGGCGGGCCGCGCCGGCTGCCACAGGAGCACCGGCAACAGCAGCGGCAGGCCGAGCGCGCGCATCGACCACGGCAGGCGCATCGCCAGCAGCACGCCGCCCGCCACGCCGCTTGCGGCCAGCCATGGCGGCGGCGCGGCCATCGACAGCGTGGCGAACGGCAGACCGGCGAGCACTTGCAGCAACAGCGCGAACAGCTTCACCGCACCGGCCGCCACATCCCACAGCGGCGGCACCGCCACGCCGAGCATCGCCAGCGGCGTGATCACCAGCGTCACCCACGGGATCGCGAGCGCATTGGCCACGAGCCCGACCGCCGACACCTGCTGGAACAGCAGCAGGCTCAGCGGCGTGAGCGCTAGCGTGATCGTCCATTGCTCACGAAAGAAGCGCCCCAGGCGCGTGAGCGCGCCCACCCTGCCCTCGCCCGGCACGGCCGTGGCGGAGGCGAACAGCACCGCCACGGCGACGAAGCTGAGCCAGAAGCCGGCCTGCAGCAGCGCCCACGGATCGGCGGCCACCACGACCGCCGCCGTCAACAACCAGACGTGCGGCCACGGCCAGCGCCGACCGGTCAGGCGCAACAGCGCCACGGCCGCGAGCATCCAGACCGTGCGCTGCGAGGGCACGCCCCAGCCGCTGAAGAGCGCATAGAGCGCGGCCAGCAGCACGCCGCCCGCGAGCGCGGCCTGTTGCGCGGGCAGCCGCAGCATGAGCCGGCTGCTGCGCCGCCAGAGCGCGCCCACGATGTGCGCCGCGAACCACGCGAACAAGGTGATGTGCAGGCCCGAGATCGACATCAGGTGCGCCACGCCGGTAGCGCGGAACACGTCCCAGTCGGCGCGGTCGATGGCGCCCTGGTCGCCGGTGACCAGCGCGGCGATCACGCCGGCCTGCCGCCGGTCGTCCACGCGGGTGAAGACCGCATCGCGCACGGCCTCGCGCGCCCGCTCGATCGGGTGCCGCCAAGTGGTGCCCATCAGCTGCGGCGCAGGGTCGCGTGCGCCAACTCGCACATGGCCCTGCGCATGCACGCCCTGCTCCCACGCCCACAGTTCGCTGTCGAAGCCATGCGGATTGAGGTTGCCGTGCGGCGCGCGCAGGCGCACGGTCAGTTGCCAGCGCTGGCCGGCATGCACCTCGCCCACGGTGCGTGCGACGGACGCGCGACGTTCGGCGGGCTGCTCCCACATCCCGCCGTACTCGCCGTACCAGGAGAGTGCGATGCGCGAAGGCACCTTCGGCGGCGCATCGCCGCGCGAGGCCTCGGCCCATTGCGCCGTCTCCACGTCGAAACGGAAGCGCGTTCCGATCTCGCCGGGCTGCGGCATCTGCGAGACCACGCCCGTGAGCCGCAGGTCACGCCCTTCGAGCTGCGGGCTCAGGGCCCCTTGCGCATAGGCCGTCGCGCGCCATCCAGCGAGCCCCGCGCCGGCCATCGCGCCGCAGGCCAGCGACAGCATCAGCACGATCAGCCGAGTCCCCCGCCACCGCCACAGCAGCCATCCGCCGCCGAGCCCCACGAGCAGCAATGCGACGTAGACACCCGCCGCCCACAGCAGCGGCTGGCGCAGTTGCACCGCCGCGCCGAGCAGCGTGCCGCCCAGCGCAACGAAGGCCCCCGCCCCACCCGCGACAGCGTCGGACGCACGCCGCGACTGCCCTCCCCACACCCCGGAATCCATGATGCAAACCCTCCCCCAACCCACGCTCGATGGCGCGTTAATTGCTTGGCAACTGGGCTAGTATGCGTCTCACCAGAGACATCTTTTCGATGCAACCTCGCTGCACTGCACGCCCCTACGCATGTCCATCCACGCCGCACTCCACCACGTCACCCACTACACATACGACCGCCTGGTGCAGTTGGGCCCGCAAGTCGTGCGACTGCGCCCCGCGCCCCATTGCCGAAGCAATGTGATCTCGTACTCGCTGCGGGTCGAGCCGGCCGAGCACTTCGTCAACTGGATGCAGGACCCGTTCGCCAACTACCAGGCGCGGCTCGTGTTCCCCGAGAAGACGCGTGAGTTCAAGGTCACGGTCGACCTCGTGGTCGAGATGGCGGTCTACAACCCCTTCGACTTCTTCCTCGAGCCGCAGGCCGAGAACTTTCCCTTCAAGTACACGGCCTCGCAGGCCGAAGAGCTGGCGCCCTACCTCGTCACCGAGAAGCCCACGCCGCTGCTGCAGGCCTACCTCGACAGGATCGAGCGCAAGGAGCAGCGCACCATCGACTTCCTGGTCGGCATCAACCAGCAGGTGCAGAAGGACGTCAGCTACCTCATCCGCATGGAGCCCGGCGTGCAGACGCCGGAAGAAACGCTGAGCAACGGCAGCGGCTCGTGCCGCGACTCGGGCTGGCTGCTGGTGCAGCTGCTGCGCCATTGCGGCCTGGCCGCGCGCTTCGTGTCGGGCTACCTGATCCAGCTCACGCCCGACGTGAAGGCCCTCGACGGCCCCAGCGGCACCACGGTCGACTTCACCGACCTGCATGCCTGGTGCGAAGTGTTCCTGCCGGGCGCCGGCTGGATCGGCCTGGATGCCACCTCGGGCCTGCTCGCCGGCGAAGGCCACATTCCACTCGCCTGCACGCCCACACCGTCGAGCGCCGCGCCCATCGAGGGCGGCGTCGACGAGTCCGAGGTCGAGTTCAGCCACGAGATGAAGGTCACGCGCATCTACGAATCGCCGCGCGTCACCAAGCCCTACACCGAAGAACAATGGGCCGAGGTGCTCGCGCTCGGCGACGCGGTCGATGCGCGCCTCGTGGCCGGCGACGTGCGCCTCACGATGGGCGGCGAGCCCACCTACGTGGCCACCAGCGACCGCGACGCGCCCGAATGGAACACCGACGCGCTCGGCCCCACCAAGCGCGGCTACGCCACCGAGCTCGTGCACAAGCTGCGCGCCGAGTACGGCCAGGGCGGCTTCCTGCATTTCGGCCAGGGCAAGTGGTACCCGGGCGAGCAGCTGCCGCGCTGGGCGCTGTCGATCTTCTGGCGCGCCGACGGCCAGACGCTGTGGCACGACCCCGAGCTGTTCGCCGATGAGCGCTTTCCCACGCACTACACGAGCGAGGACGCGCGCCGCTTCACTGCCGTGCTGGCGCACAAGCTGGGCCTCACCGAGCGCTACACCCAGGCCGGCTACGAGGACACCTACTACTACCTGTGGCGCGAACGCCGCCTGCCGGTGAACGTCGACCCCTTCGACTCCAAGCTCGACGACGAACTCGAACGCGTGCGCCTGCGCCGCGTGTTCACGCAGAAGCTCGACGCGGTGATCGGCTACATGCTGCCCATCGAACCCGGCAACGCCAACAGCGACGCGCCCGCGCTCGCCGGCCCCGGCTGGAAGACCGGCCCCTGGTTCCTGCGCGACGACCGCCTGTTCCTGATCCCGGGCGACTCGCCCATGGGCTACCGCCTGCCGCTCGACTCGCAGCCGTGGGCCAGCAAGGGCGACTACCCCTACCTCATCGAGCGCGACCCGACCGCGCCGCGCGCCGCGTTGCCCAGCGCGTCCGACTACCGCGCGCGCTATGCCACCGCCACGCCGGTGGCTGGCGCCGACCTGGGCGAGGTGCCCTACACCTTCGGCGCGCCGCCCGTGATGGCCGCGTCGCTGCGCATGCAAAGCCCCGGCGATGCGGCGAAGGGCGATGCTGCTGCTCCTGCTGATGCCGCCACGCGCCAGCCGCTGCGCGGCGAATCGGCCCACTGGGTCACGCGCACCGCGCTGTGCGTCGAGGTGCGCGACCCGCGCCGCGCCAACGGCCCCGCGGCCGAGAAGAAAGGCAGCGCCTCGGGCGTGCTCTACGTCTTCATGCCGCCGCTGGCGCGCCTGGAGGACTACCTCGACCTCGTCGCCGCCGTCGAAGCCACCGCGCAGCAGCTGGGCGTGCGCATCGTGATGGAAGGCTATCCGCCGCCGCGCGATCCGCGCCTGAAGATGCTGGCCGTGACGCCCGACCCGGGCGTGATCGAGGTCAACATCCACCCGGCCCACAACTGGAAGGAACTCGTCGACCACACCGAGTTCCTCTACAACGCCGCGTTCGAGACGCGCCTGTCGGCCGAGAAGTTCATGACCGACGGCCGCCACACCGGCACCGGCGGCGGCAACCACTTCGTGATGGGCGGCGCCACGCCCGCCGACAGCCCGTTCCTGCGCCGGCCCGAACTGCTGGCCAGCCTGCTGCTGTACTGGCACAACCACCCGTCGCTGAGCTACCTGTTCTCGGGCATGTTCATCGGCCCGACGAGCCAGGCGCCGCGCGTGGACGAGGCGCGCAACGACCAGGTCTACGAACTCGAGATCGCGCTGAAGGAAATCGCCAAGAACCGCGAGATCTACGGCCAGAACATGCCCGCGTGGCTGGTCGACCGCACGCTGCGCAACATCCTGATCGACGTGTCGGGCAACACGCACCGCAGCGAGTTCTGCATCGACAAGCTCTACTCGCCCGACTCCAGCACCGGCCGCCTCGGCCTCCTGGAACTGCGCGCCTTCGAAATGCCGCCGCATGCGCGCATGAGCATCGCGCAGCAGCTGCTGATCCGCGCGCTGGTCGCCCGCTTCTGGGACGCGCCTTACCAGGCGCCCGTCACCCGCTGGGGCACCGAGCTGCACGACCGCTTCCTGCTGCCGACCTTCGTCAAGATGGACTTCGACGACGTCATCAGCGAGATGCGCCAGGCCGGCTTTGCCTTCGATGCCGACTGGTTCGCGCCGCACTTCGAGTTCCGCTTCCCGCTCGTGGGCCAGATGCAGTCGATGGGCGTGGAGCTGTCGCTGCGCAACGCGCTCGAGCCCTGGCACGTGATGGGCGAAGAAGGCTCGGCCGGCGGCACGGTGCGTTACGTCGATTCGTCGCTGGAGCGCATCGAGGTGCGCGTGACCGGCCTGAACGAAAGCCGCCACGTCGTCACCGTCAACGGCAAGGTGCTGCCGCTGCAGCCCACCGGCGTCACCGGCGAATTCGTCGCGGGCGTGCGCTACAAGGCGTGGAACCCGCCCTCGGCGCTGCACCCGAGCATCCCGGCCCACGCACCGCTGACCTTCGACCTCGTCGACACCTGGATGAAGCGCTCGCTGGGCGGCTGCCAGTATTTCGTCGCCCACCCGGGTGGACGCAACTACGACACCTTCCCGGTCAACGCCTACGAGGCCGAGAGCCGTCGCCACTCGCGCTTCACACGCACCGGCCACACGCCTGGCCTGCTGCGCACGCCGCCGGCCACCATCGAGCTGCCGGGCAGCCGGGAGTTTCCGTTCACGCTGGACCTGCGGCGCTGAGGAACGAGGTGGGCTCTGTTCGCGCGGGGCGCTTATTGCTTGCCGCGCGCCTTCGGAGCCTTCTTCTCATCGGGCGTCACAAAGCCGATGGGCCGCCTGGGCGGATCGGGTGGCGTCGTCAGCGCCTTGATGGCATCGAAGACCTGGCGCAGCTGGTTGCGCGTGTTGCTGCTGAACGATTCCTGCCGCATGTCGATCAGCTCGGTCTTTTCTTCCAGCTCGCTCAAACGCCTGGCCAGGTCCTGGTGCGTGGTGACCAGCGCCCGTACCCGCACGAAGGTGCGCATGATCTCGATGTTGACCGCAATGGCGCGCGGGCTGCCGAGCACCGAGGACAGCATCGCCACGCCCTGCTCGGTGAACACGTAGGGTGCCGTGCGTCGGCCGCCACGGCCGGTGTTTGAGGTCACAGTTTGTGACCTCAAAGCCGCCCACTCCTCGGGCGAAAGCTGGAACATGAAATCGGCCGGGAAGCGCTCGGCATTGCGCTTGACCGCCTGCACCAGCACCTTGGTCTGCACGTCGTAGAGCACTGCCAGATCGGAATCCAGCATCACGCGCTGCTCTCGCAATGACAGGATGCGGCTCTCGATATGTGGTTGCAGCGGTGAGTTGGGGGATGCCGCGCTCATGTGAAGAGATGGATTGGTTTTCTTGATTATGGCTACCGCTATTCATGTTCGGACCCTCAACGCCTTCATTTCGCCTCGCCAGACGGTGCGCGGAGGCCCCGGTGACGGTGATGTGACAATCTCCCCCCTGTGGAACCCCTGAACGAATCCCTGTTCGACGCCCAGGCCCCGGAGCATCCGGCGGCGCTGGCGTCTTCGCTCGCGCCGGCGGCCCTGCCTGGGCATTTCGACGAATTGCGGGGACAGGCGACGCCCGCGGCGCCCTCGCGGCCGGTGTCGGGCGCAGCCCCGGCGCCCGCCGCGGCCCCGCTGCTGTACGACGCCGCCGAAGAGCGACCGGCTCCGTCGCAATCGCAGTCCCAGTCCCAGTCACAGTCACAGTCGTCCTCGCAATCACAGGCACAGGAACCTTCACCCTCCGGCGACCAGCCCCCGCTCACCCCCGCCTGGAACGCCTTCTTCGAACAGCTCGGCCCCGGCGGCATCAACGACCTGCCGCGGCGCGCGGTCAGCCTGGAGCGGCAGATCCGCGACAACGGCGTCACCTACAACGTGTACGCCGACGCCAACGGCCCGCAACGGCCGTGGTCGCTCGACCTGTTCCCGCTGATCGTCTCGCCCGAGAGCTGGGCCCAGATCGAGGCCGGCGTACAGCAGCGCGTGCGCGTGCTCGACCGCGTGATGGCCGACGCCTACGGCCCGCAGCAGCTGCTGGCCGAAGGCCTGCTGCCGCCGGCGCTGGTCCGCGGCCACCCGGGCTACCTGCGCGCGCTGCACGGCGTGAAGCCGGCGGGCGACACCTGGCTGCACATCGCCGCCTTCGACCTCGCACGCGGCCCCGACGGCAACTGGTGGGTGGTCTCGCAGCGCACGCAGGCGCCTTCGGGCCTGGGCTACCTGCTGGAGAACCGTCTCGCGATCACGCGGCAGTTTCCGCAGGCCTTCGAGGCGCTGCAGGTGCAGCGGCTGGCCGCCACCTACAGCGCCATGATGGAAGGCCTGCAGCGCATGTGCCCCTCGGGCTCGCCGCCGCACATCGCACTGCTCACGCCGGGCCCGTATAACGAAACCTACTTCGAGCACGCCTACCTGGCGCGCTACCTCGGCCTGACGCTGGTCGAGGGCAGCGACCTCACGGTGCGCGACCAGCGCCTGTACCTCAAGACGCTGCAGGGCCTGCGCCCGGTGCACGGCCTCATCAAGCGGCTCGACGACCAGTTCCTCGACCCGCTGGAGCTGCGCCCCGACTCCACGCTCGGCGTGCCCGGCCTGCTGCAGGCCATCCGCGCGGGCAACCTGCTGGTGGCCAACATGCCGGGCTCGGCCTTCCTCGAATCGCCGGCGCTGCTGGGCTTTTTGCCGGGGCTGGCGCTGCGGCTCATCGGTGAAAAACTCAAGCTGCCGGCGCTGCCGACCTGGTGGTGCGGCGAGCGCGCCGCGCTCGAGGCCGTGCTGCCGCAGCTCGGCGAAAGCGCCATCAAGCCGACCTACCCCGGCTTCCAGGGCCGCTCCAGTTTCGACGCCGTGTTCGGCAGCCAGCTCGGCCGCCGCGAAATCGACGAATGGGCCGGCCGCATCGTGCGCGAGGGCGACGTCCACACGGTGCAGGGCTACCTGCCGCTGTCGCAGATGCCGACCTGGGCCAGCGACCTCGGCCCCGGCCACATCGCGCCGCGCGCGCTGATGCTGCGCGTATTCGCAGTGAGCGACGGCCCGCAGTCGTGGCGCGTGCTGCCCGGCGGCCTGGCGCGCCTCGCAGGCCCCGACGCACAGATCGCCTCCATGCAACGCGGCGGCAGCAGTGCCGACGTCTGGGTGCAGACGCACGGCGAGGTCGACCGCACCACGCTGCTGCAGCCGCACGCCACGCCGGCCTCGCTCGCGCGGCACCGCGCGCCGGTCACCAGCCGCGCGGCCGAGAACATGTTCTGGCTCGGCCGCTACACCGAGCGCGCCGAGAACGCAGTGCGCCTGGCCCGGCTCACGCTCAACCTGCTGGGCAGCGAAGACCAGTCCTCGCGCCCGCTGCTCGAATGGCTGCACCGCATGGCAGTGCGCAATGCACTCGTGCCCGCCGAGGCGCCGAGCGCGCCTCAGTCGCGCCGCGTGTTCGAGCGCGCACTCATCGCCGAGCTGGGTGATGTCGACCACGGCGGCAGCGTCGGCTACAGCCTGCGCAGCATCCGGCAGGCCGCGGCGGCCGTGCGCGAACGGCTGTCGCAGGACAACTGGAACCAGATCGTGCGCGCCGAAAGCGACTTCCTGCGGCGCGCGGCCGAACAGGCCGGCGAAGGCAGCTTTGCCGCCAGCGCCGCCCTGCGCGCGCTCGAATCCGCCAGCACCGCGTTGGCCGCCATGACCGGCGCGCAGACCGACCGCATGACGCGCGACGACGCCTGGCGGTTGCTGTCGATCGGTCGCCACATCGAGCGGCTGGGCTTTTTGTCGAGCGCGCTCGAGGCCGGCTTCGCCAACGGCGCCGTGCACGAGGTGAGCGGCTTCGAGGCGATGGTGGCGCTGTTCGACAGCACCATCACCTTCCATGCGCGCTACCAGCAGCGCCGCGACGTCGCCACGCTGGTCGACCTGCTGGTGCTCGACGCCGAGAACCCGCGTTCGCTGGCCTGGGTCACGCAGACGCTGCGCGGTCGCATCGCAAGGCTCGCAGGCAGCGCACCAGGCAAGCTCACCGCCCTGTCGTACGAGCTGCCCGACCCCGCCACCTGGACGCTCGAACACCTGTGCGCGGCCGGCCCCGGCGCCGACTACCCCGCGCTGGTCGAACTGCTCGCCACCTGCGAGACGGCGGCGTACCACGTGTCGGACGCCATCGGCACGCGCTACTTCACGCTCACCTCGGAATCGCTGCGCTCCGTCGGCGCCTGATTCCACAGATACACACAACGATATTTCGAAGGAGGCATTTCCATGTCCGGCATCGCCCTCAACCGCCGTCTCACACTGACCGCCGCCAGCCTCCTGGTCGGCCTCGCGCTCGCCGGCTGCGGCAAGCAGGAACCCACCGCGCCCGCAGCCGCCTCGGCACCGCCGCCCGCCGCCGCACCGCGCGTGCTGGTCGTCGGCACCGACGCCGCCTACACGCCCTTCGAATCGCAGAACGAAAAGGGCGAGGTCGTGGGCTTCGACATCGACGTGGTGAAGGCCATCGCGCAGAAGGCCGGCATCGAAGTGAAGTTCGTCAACACGCCGTGGGAAGGCATCTTCAACACGCTCGAGCTGGGCGACCGCGACCTGCTGGTGTCGGCCATCACCATCACGCCCGAGCGCCGCCAGACGATGGACTTCTCGCAGCCCTACTTCGAGGCCCGCCAGCTCATCGCCGTGAAGAGCGATTCGACGGTCGCGAAGTTCGACGACATCAAGAAGCTCAAGGTCGGCGTGCAGAACGGCACCACCGGCGACGAGGTGGTGGGCAAGCTGCTGGGCAAGTCGAGCACCGACATCAAGCGCTTCGAATCGACGCCGCTGGCGCTCAAGGAACTCGAGGCCGGCGGCGTGCAGGCCGTGGTGGCCGACAACGGCGTGGTCGCCCACTACCTGGCCAACAACCCGGGCGGCGGCTTCAAGACCGTGAGCGATGCCGGCTTCTCGACCGAGCAGTACGGCATCGCCGTGAAAAAGGGCAACGCCGAGCTGCTGGCGAAGATCGACAAGGGCCTGGCCGACATCAAGGCCGACGGCACCTACGCGAAGATCTACGCTTCGCACTTCGGCGCCGAGTCCAAGTAAGCCACAGGCCCGCGCGATGCTGCTGCACGTCACCCACGAAACGCGCTACGCGTACGCGCCAGCGGTCGAGACGGCGCAGCACCTGGCGCACCTGCGCCCGCTGGCCACCGCCTCGCAGGAACTCGTGAGCCACCAGCTCACGATCGACCCCGCGCCCGCGCAGCGCAACGAGGTGCCCGACCTGTACGGCAACACGCGCGCCTTCTTCGCGCTCGAGACCACGCACGACCACCTCATCGTCACGGCCGAAAGCGTGGTGAAAACATCGGCGCCCGTGCTCTCGCCCGCCGTGGCGCGCGAGCTGCCCTGGGAGGCCGTGCGCGAGCGCTTCCGCTTTCGCAAGGACGCGCCCTTCGACCCCGCCTCGGAGTTCGTCTTTCCCTCGCCGTACGTGCCGCGTCACGACGACTTCGTCGCCTACGCGCGCGCCAGCTTCGTGCCCGAGCGTCCCACCTTCGACGTGGCGATGGACCTCACCGAGCGCATGTACCGCGACTTCGCCTACGACGCCGACAGCACCGAGATCAACACCCCCGCCGTCGAGGCCTTGGCGCAGCGCAAGGGCGTGTGCCAGGACTTCGCCCACATCCTCATCGCGTGCTTTCGCGCCATGGGGCTGCCGGCGCGCTACGTGAGCGGCTACCTGCTCACGCAGCCGCCGCCGGGCCAGCCGCGCCTGGTCGGCGCCGACGCCTCGCACGCGTGGGTGTCGGTGTATTTGCCTGGCGAGGGCGAAGGCCCCGAGAGCGTGGGTGGCTGGGCCGACTTCGACCCCACCAACGGCCGCCAGCCCGGCGAGGACTACGTCACGCTCGCCATCGGGCGCGACTACTCCGACGTCTCGCCGATGCGCGGCGTGCTGCATGGCGGCGCGCGCCACACGCTGCATGTCGGCGTGACCGTGCAACCCGTGGGGGAAGTGGTGCAGCTGCCGACGTCGGCGGCGCAAACACAGACACAATCACCCCCGTCATCGTCATCACCATCCTCAGATCAGGAGTCTCCATGAGCGTTTACGACAAGCTTTCCAGCCTCGGCATTTCCCTGCCCCCGGTGTCCGCACCCGCCGCCGCCTACGTGCCTTTCGTGCAGACCGGCAACCTCGTGTTCCTGTCGGGCCACATCGCCAAGAAGGACGGCAAGGTCTGGGTCGGCCAGCTCGGCGCCAACATCGGCACCGACGAAGGCAAGCAGGCCGCACGCGCCATCGCCATCGACCTGCTCGGCACGCTGCACGCGGCCGTGGGCGACCTGAACAAGGTCAAGCGCATCGTCAAGGTGATGAGCCTCGTGAACTCGGTCGGCACCTTCACCGAACAGCACCTGGTGACCAACGGCGCCAGCGAGTTCTTCGCCGAAGTGTTCGGCCCCGAAAAGGGCGCGCATGCACGCAGCGCCTTCGGCGTGGCGCAGATCCCGATGGGCGCCTGCGTCGAGATCGAGCTGATCGCAGAGATCGGCTGATCTTTCTCCTGGGCGGCTCGGTCTCTGAAGGCGTGAAGAAACCGTAGCGAGCGGCCCGAGGTCGCATCGAGGACCGGAACCGTACACCCGTACGGTGAGGACCGCAGATGCGAGATCGGGACGCGCAGTAGGTTTATTCGCGCCTTCAGTGAATGAGCCGCCCTCCGTTGCCAATCATCGAGAGCGTCACGGGATGCGGACGCACACCCGGATCATCGCCACTCGACACCGGAATCCCCTCGATCTCACGCCGCAGCATCAGCTTCATGGCGTCCTGCATCGAGCGGCGTGGTGAAGCGGCCAGCGCCGAGCGCGCCGCCTCCACCGTCACCATCGCCACCACGTACCCTTCCAGCGAAAAGTAGCTGAACTCGTCGCGGCCCATGTGGCTGCGCATGTCCTGCTGGTAGCGCTGCACCAGCGGCGAGGTCGCCAGCCGCGGGTTGGGCATGACCTGCGAGATCACGGTACCGCGCGCCGCCGGCCCCACGCTCTTGGCGAGCACCTCGCCGTTGACGATCGAGAGCATGTACGGCGTCGGCCTCGCAACACCACTCTCCGCCGCCAGCCCCGACAGCAGCTTCACCCCGCACGGCGTCACGCACAGCGCGAACAGCGCGTCGGGCTTCGCCGCACGCACACTCGCGGCCACCGCGGCCCCGTCCATTTGCGCCAGCGCCACGCCCTGCTGTCCCACCAGCTCGATGCCCGCGCCGCGCAGCGCGATCTCGAGCGCCGCAAACGCGTCGCGCCCCAGCCCGTCGTCCTGCCAGACCGCGAACGCGCGCCGCTGCCGCACCGACACCGCCTGCGCGACCAGCTGGCGCACTTCGTCGGCGTAGCTTGCGCGCAGGTGGTAGATGAGCGCGCGCTGCGCGCCGTGCAGCGCCGAGGCGCCGGTCATCGCGCCGATCAGCGGCGTGCCCGCTTCGCGCATCGTCGGGTAGGCCGCGTCGATGTGCGAGGTGCCGGCCGACAGGCCCAGCGCATCGACCTTGTCCTGCACCACGAGCTGGCGGATGTTCTGCGTGTGGCGCTCCACCGAGTAGCCGTCGTCCAGCGCGCGCCACACCAGCTTGTGGCGCCCGAGCAGGCCGTCGCGCTGCACGCGCGCCAGGTAGGCGTCGATGCCGTCCTTCACGTTGCGCCCGGCCTCGCCGAGCGGCCCGCTCAGCGGCAGCGACTGCCCCACCACGATCTCGTCGGCGCGGCCCGGCAGGCCCAGGAGCATGAGGAGCAGAGGCGCAAGCCAGCGGTAGACCATCGTCGTGTCGTCCTTGCCGGCGTCGCCGGCCGTGGGGCAGCCTGAAGCAGGCGGGCCCCGATCTTGGCGGCGCACCGCATGCGGCGGCCATCGGACATTTCCGGCCGGCGCTACGGGGAACCCTGCTGCTCGCAAACCCTCGGGCGCGGCCGTGCGGCGCGGCCCGCGACCTATCATGCAGCGCGCCACCGCCCGCCCCCCATGACAGCACCCGCCCGCGAGAGCCTGCAGGACATGCCCTTCGACACCATCGTCGAACAGGCGGTGGCGGGCATCTACGTGATCCAGGACGACCGCTTCGTCTACTGCAACGCGACCTGGGCCGCCATCGTGGGCTACACCGCAGAGGAAATGACCGGCATGTCGCTGGCCGAGATCGTGCCGCCCGACTTCGTCGAAGTCGTGCGCTCGCGCATCCGCATCCGGCTGGCGGGCAATCCGCCGAGCATGCACTTCATCACGCGCGGCCTGCACCGCGACGGGCGCGTGCGCTTCGTCGAAGTCCACGGCTCGCGCATCGAGCACCGGGGCCGCCCGGCCGTGATGGGCGTGGGCGTGGACGTGACCGACCGCGTGCGCAACGAGGAAGAGCGCCAGCGCTCGCGCGAGCAGCTGCAGGCCCTGGCGGCCTACACCGCCAACAAGCTCGAGGAGCAGCGGCTGGCGCTGTCGCGCGACGTGCACGACGTGCTCGGTGGCATGCTGACCTCGATCAAGATGGACGCCACGCGCATCCAGCGCCGCGCCGACAACCCCGAGGTGCAGGCGCTCACGCAGGGCCTGATCGCGCTCACGCAGCAGACCATCGACACGGTCAAGCAGATCTCGGAGGCGCTGCGCCCCAGCGCGCTCGACCACCTGGACCTGTCGGTGGCGCTGGCCCACGAGCTGCAGGCCTTCACGCGCCGCTCGGGCGTGCTGCATTCGCTGGACACCGACGCACCCGCGCTGCGGCTCGCGCCCAAGCAGGCCACCGCGGTCTACCGCATCTTCCAGGAAGGCCTGACGAACGTCCTGCGCCACGCGAAGGCGCAGCGCGTGGACGTGCGGCTGCGCGTGGACGGCGAGCGCCTGCGGCTCGCGCTGCACGACGACGGCTGCGGCTTCGACCCCGACGCGCCCGAGGGCAGCGCGCTGGGCCTTCTGAGCATGCGCGAACGCGCGCGCGAGATCGGCGGCGAGCTGCACATCCACGCGGCGCCCGGCGCGGGCACGCGGCTGGCGCTGAGCGTGCCGCTGCAGCCGGAGAGCGGCCCCTCATGATCGACATCCTGATGGTCGACGACCACACGATCTTCCGCTCGGGCCTGCAGCGGCTGCTGCTCGACGAGACCGACCTGCGCACCACGGCCGAGGCCGGCAACGGCGCCGAGGCGCTCGAGCTGGTGCGCCAGCGCCGCTTCGACGTGGTGCTGCTGGACATCAACATGGAAGGCCGCAACGGCCTGGAGGTGCTGGCCTCGATCCGCGCGCTGCAGCCCGCGCTGCCGGTGCTCATGCTGTCGATGTACGCCGAGGAACAGTACGCGCTGGTCGCCATCCAGGCCGGCGCGCGCGGCTACATCGCGAAAGACGCGGAGCCCGCCGAGCTGGTGCGCGCGATCCGCTGCGTCGCGGCCGGCGGCCAGTACCTGAGCGCGCGCGCCGCCTCGCAGGTCAGCGGCCAACTCGAAGGCCGCGACGACCGCCCCGCGCACCAGCGGCTCACGGTGCGCGAGCACCAGATCATGCTCATGATGCTCAAGGGCCTGTCGCTCACCGCCATCGGCGACGAGATGCTCATCAGCGTGAAGACCGTGAGCACGCACCGCAGCAACATCCTGGACAAGCTGGGCGTGGCCAGCACGGCGGAGCTGGTGCTCTATGCCGTGCGCCACGGGATCATCCAGTAGCTGGCTTTTTCAGGAACTCAGCGAGTACCGTTGCGCAGTGGGTCCACCGAATCGGGCAGCGCGTTGAAATCGATCTGCTGGAACAGGAACTCGCGCTGCTGCGGCGACAGCAGCGAGTAGCGCGGCCAGAAGAACAGGTAGTCGTCGGCCGACATGCGCGGCTGGTTGTCGAAGACCATGCGCTTGCTGCACAGCAGGCACACGAAGTTGGTCCAGTTGTTCCAGGTCGTCTGGCCGTCGAACATGCGGCTCGGTGCGCCGTAGCGGGCAAAGCTCGCCGCGTGGCCGATGAACTTGTCCGACAGCGCCTTGCGGCTGCTTGCGTTCGCGGAGCTCCAGGCAAAGCGCATGAAGTTCGGCTCGTCGGTCACGAAGTTGCCGAACAGCGCCGCCACGTCGATGCCGTGGAACGCGCCGAAGGTGTCCTTCCAGGGCTGCGGCGTGTCGTCCCAGTTGTAGTTGTAGCGGTAGATGTCGCCGTTCTGCAGGCGCAGCACGCGGATCACGTTGTCGATCACGTTGTCCAGCGCGTAGCTGATCACTTCATGCGTCTGCGTGTAGATCGGCCGGAACTCGGGCTTGATCAGCTGGTTGAAGGTGACGCTGCCGGGCGCCGCGTAGTTGCTCAGGTTCCACAGCTCCTGCTGCGAGGGCTGGCCCATGCCGAACAGGAAGGCGAAGTACGAGCCCTCGTCGTGCGTGGAGCCGATCATCAGCGGCATCTTGTTGTAGTTGCCCGCCAGCAGGCCGGGCAGCCCGCTCGCGCGGATCACGGTGCCATCGGTGAAGTGGCCTGGCACCACGGGGCTGGGCGTGAACTTCATGATCTGCGCCGCGCTCGCACCGCGCAGCAAGGCGGCGATGTCGGCGGCGCTCATGGTCACGCGTTGCGCCGCGGCCTGCAGCGTGGTCGAGGCGCGGCCGGTGTCGACCAGCAGGTTGTCGATGAGCGAGTCGGCCGCCAGCGTGCCCACCACCGGCGGGTACGCATTGGGCACGCCCGACATGCACAGTGCGCGGTGGAACTTGCCGTCGGCCAGCGGCGACTGCAGCAGGCCCCAGGTGTTGATGCAGCCGGCCGACTGGCCCGCCACCGTCACCTGCCCCGGGTTGCCGCCGAAGGCGCGCGCGTTGGCCTTCACCCAGTCGAGCGCGCGCACGAGGTCCAGCGTGGTGAAGTTGCCCGAGTCGTCCAGCGCGTTGCCGGTCTTCATGGCCGGGTGGTTCAGCCAGCCCAGCATGCCCATGCGGTACTGCACGGTGACCACCACCATGTTGGCCTTCTGCGCCAGGTAGGCGCCGTCGTAGGCCGGCTCGCGCGCCGAGCCCTTGGTGTTGCTGCCGCCGTGGATCCAGAAGAACACCGGCAGGTTCTCGGCGCTGGAGTTCGGCCGCCACACGTTCAGGTACAGGCAGTCTTCGGTGCCCACGGGCTGGCCGAAGGTGGCCGGGTCGGGCTCGCCGAAGGGGTTGCCGACCTGCGCGCACATGCCGGCCAGCGTGGTCGCGGCACGCGCGCCGCTCCACGGTTGCGGCGGCTGCGGGGCGCGCCAGCGCAGGTTGCCGACGGGCGGCTGCGCGAAGGGAATGCCCAGGAAGGCATGCGTGTTGTTGGCCGCGACCTTGCCGTAGATCTGGCCGGCGTCCAGCGTGCGCGTGAGGCTCTGGTTGTAGGCGGCCAGCGCAGGCGCCGCGAGCATCGCGAGCGCCCACAGGACCGTGGTGCGAAGCAGCAGGCGAACGAGGCCTGCGAGAGAACGGGAGCGGTGCATGGTGGTTGTCTCCTCGAGGTGGATGCGGCGGGCTCTGACGGCCTCGGTCATGCATCGATTCTCGTGAGCACCCTGCCCCGCCCGCCTCGGTGTCATCGCAGGGGGGCGGCAAGAATCCTCCGATTGACATCCGGCCCGCAAAGGGCCATGCAACGCTTGGCGGCTGCTACTTGCGCTTCCAGCTCGCCACGGTGATGTACACGCCGGTTTCCTTCGCGTCGCGCAGGCGCACGCTGTAGCGGCCGGCGCCGTCGGTGCCGTTGAAGACGACCTCGCGGCCCTCTTCGTCCAGCGTCGCGCCCTTGGCGAGTTCGCGGTAGGCGTCGACCAGCTTGGCGATCGGCTCGTAGCTGCGCAGCGTGACCTCGGCGTCGGGCAGGCGCGCCTCGGGGCGCTGGGCGCTCTGGTAGGCCGTGCGCATCGGCAGGCCGGCCAGCCCCTTGGGCAGCACGATCTTACCGGCGCTGGCAGTGCTGTTCACCTCGGCCGTCTGCACCAGCAGCGGATGCAACGACGCCGGGAAGCCCGGCGGCAGCTGCTCGGCGCGCCAGCCCGGCACGCCCGGCTGGCCGGTGATGTACTCGACGCTGGCGATCTTCTGCGCGGCGGCCACGTCCGCCGGATCGTCGCTGTCGGCCATGGCCGCAAGGAACGACGGCAGCTGCTTGCTCCAGGCCACGAGCGGCGCGGCGTCGGCCTGGCTGGCACCGGCGCGCTGGAAGACCGAGAGCACGGTCTGCGGCAAGGGGTTGCACACCTTGGGGTCGTCGCGCTTGGCAGCCGTGCGGCAGTGGCCGTTGACCAGCCCCACCGCCTGCACGCGGCCATCGGCGTCGATCAGCAGTGCCGCGCGCTCTTCGCCGTGGCCGCCGCCGCTGACCGACGCGATCACCTGGCGGCCGTCGGGCCACACGGTGCGCGTGACGTCGAACTTCGAGCGCATGCCTTCGAGCAGCTGCTGCGCGATCAGCGTGTCGGGTTCGGTGTAGCTGCCGCGCGCGTAGCCGACCAGGCCGATCACGGCGCTGCGGATGCGCGTCTGCTCGCTCAGGCGCAGCGTGGGCGGCGGCAGCTCCGTCGTGACGGGCGCCGCAGCGTCTTGTGCGTGGGCGGTGAGCGCGCAGGCGAACACCAGCGACGCGAGCGCCGCCGGAATCAATGTCTTCTTCATTCGGAAATTTCCACTTCGATGTTCGTGATCGCGGGCATGTCGCGCGGGACCGTCGTGCTGACGGAGAAGCTCAGGCCGTTGCGGCTGCCGGCGATGAAGCCGTCGCTGGACTCGATGTCCTTCAGCGGCGGCGACAGCTGCTTGTAGAACGCCAGCACCTGCTGTGGCGTGTCGACGGTCTGCAGGCGCAGCACGCGCTTGGCCTTGGCGTCGCTCAGCGCGTCCTGTGCGGTGCCGTAGATCAGCGCCTTGGGATACAGCGGCACCTGCGCGGAGAAGGCCTTGTTGGGCCGCACGATGGGCCGTGCCGTGGTGCGCGCGGCGTCCATCGTGACGTACTCGGTCGTCGCGATCTTCTCGCCCACGCCCTCGCCGCCCTGCATGCGGTCGGGAACCTGCTGACTCCATGCGACCAGCGGTTGCGCCTTGGTGCGGTCGAGGCCGGGGCGCAGGAAGATCGAGAGCACGGCATGCTGGTCGTCGAGGCAACCGCTCGACGACGAGTCCTTGCCGCAGCTGCGATGCACCAGTGCGGCAGCCAGCACGTCACCGCTGCGGTCGTCGACCAGCACGGCCGCGCGCTCGCCGCCGTCGTAGGGCCGGCGGTACGACGAAAGCAGTCGTTGGCCGTCAGGCAGCGCCTGCTGCTTGCGGTCGGGGCGCGAGGCCAGGCCCGAGATCAGCTGCTCGGCCAGCAGGCCTTCGGGCCAGTAGTACGAGCCCGACGCCATGCCCGCGAAGCGCGTCACGGCAAGGTCGAGTGCGGGGGCCTGGGATGTTTCCGGGGCGCGCTCGTGATGCGGCACGAGGACCAGCTGGGGTGTCGCGGTTTGTGCGACGGCGCCGAGGGAAGAGAGAAGAAGAAAAGCGAGGAGAGCGGAACGCGGTCGAAGGTGAGGCATGCAAAAAAGAAAACGAACGATGCGGCTTGCCCGATGTTTGCGGACAAGTGTGTCGTTTCATTCTAGAAGGCGTTCATTGCCAGAACGCCTCGCATCTCATCGCCGCGACGAACGTCTCACGGTGTGACCGCGAGCTTCGAACACAGCAGCCGCATCGCAGCACCGATCGGCGCGATCACCGGCACTTCGAAGCGCGGTGCGAGCGCCAGCGCGGCCTGCCCGAGCGGACCACCACCGATGATCACGGCCTGCGCGCCGTCGTCGTCGATGCAGCGCTGCACGGCCTGCGCCAGCGCCTCTTCGAGCGCCTTCGCATCGGCCGCGAGCGCACGCGGATCGCCCTGCGTGAGACGGATGCCGCTGAACTGCGCGCCCAACCCGAGCGCGGCGGCGCGCGCTTCGATGGGCGCCACGAGGTCGGGCGTGACGGTCGCGATGCCGAAGCGGCGGCCGCCCTCGCCCGCCGCGAGCATCGAGGCTTCGGCGATGCCGACCACGGGCACGCCGGCCTCGCGCCGCAACAGCGCCACGCCGGGGTCGCCGAAGGCGCTGACGATCACGCCGTCCCAGCCCTCGTCCGCCGCCGCGCGCCACACCTTCAGCACCTCGTGCGCGGCCGCGTTCAGCTCGTCTTCGTTGACGATCATCGGCGGGCCCTGCACCGCCGTGCGGCCGGTCACGCGGCAACCGGCGGGCGCTTCGGCGGACGCGATGCCGACCATCATGTCGGTGGTGGCGACGGAGGCGTTGGGGTTGATGAGCAGGATGTCGGGCATGCGGAAAAGCGCTTTCTTTGGAGATCGTTCGGTGCGCGGTTCAGTTCGAGCGGGCCAGCGTCGCGCCCGGTGCGCGGTCTTCGGCCTCGGCTTCGCCGGGCAGCGGCAGCGCATCGGGCGACTGGCCGTAGGTCTCGGGCACGCACTGCACGCTGGCCACGAACACCGCGTACATCGCGGCAGCCAGGCCGAACACGCCGACCAGCCCGAAGCTGTCGAACAGGCGGCCCGCCACCAGCGGCATCAGCGCGCCGGCCGCCGTGCCCGTGGCGAGGATGAAGGCCGTGCCGAAGGCGCGCACGCGCGTCGGGTACAGCTCGGGCGCGAAGATCCAGATGGTGGTGTTCAGCAGCAGCACGAAGAACTGGAACACCGCGCCCGCAATGAGGATCACGACGATGCTCTTGGCCACGAAGCCGATGGTCAGTGCCGCGAGGCAGGCGCACACGGCGCCGGCCGTCAGCACGCGCTTGCGTGGAAAGTGAAAGCCCAGCAGCGAGGCCGCGATGGCGCCCAGCAGGCTGCCGCCCTGCATCACCATCGTGAACAGCAGGCTCTTGGACATGCTGTAGCCCAGTGTCACGAGGATGGTCGGCATCAGCGTGAGCACCGAGATCTGCGCACCGTAGGTCATCCAGATCGTGATGCACAGCGGCACCGTGCGCCGCGCCAGCGCGCCGCGGAAGATCTCGGTCACACGCACCTTCGGCCGGACGGCCTGCGCGAGCGTGCCGTCGTCGGTGATGTAGGGGTGCGGCGCCGCCGGCTTGCCTGACAGCCGTCCCGAGGCGAGGCGCGACAGCACGGCATTCGTTTCTTTCACGCGGCCCTGCGACAGCAGGAAGCGCGGCGTCTCGGGGATGTAGCGGCGGTAGAAAGCGCCGAGCAGCGCCGGCACCATGAGGCAGGCGAACAGCCAGCGCCAGGCGTTGTCGCCCGGGAACATCCAGAACACCAGCAGGCCAAAGCCCGGTGCGAGGAAGTTGCCGAGCCCGCCGGCGCCCACGTTCACCATGCCCACGGCCGTGCCGCGGAACTTGGTCGAGCAGAACTCGGCCAGCATGGTCACGGCAATGGCAATCTCGCCGCCCAGCCCGAAGCCCACCACCGCGCGGCCCAGCGCCATCACCGTGAAGTTGGGTGCCATCGCGCAGATGCCCGCGCCGAGCGTGAACAGCAGCAGGTCGATCGACAGCATCACGCGCCGGCCGTAGCGGTCGGCGATGAAGCCCGAAATGATCCGTCCGATGGCCGCGCAGGCAAAGGTGACGGTGTTCAGGAAGCCGATGTCGGAGGCGCTCAGCCCCCACTGCTCGCGCAGCATCGGACCGACGATGCCCACCGCGTTCTGTTCGAAGGCATCGAACAGGCAACCGATGAGGATCAGGAAGATGATCGTGTGGTGCGAGCGCGTGACGCCGATGGTGTCGAGCGCGCGATCGAGCTCCGCGACTCGGGGCGAGTCGGGCCCGGAGGAGAGTGCAGGTCCAGCCATGGAAAAACCCCTTGAGAAGGAATGAAGTGCTTGCTTGCGCGGTGCAGCCCGGTGTCGCGGATCGCATCGTAGGCGGCATCGCGCCTGAATGGCATATGGATTTCACCTACTTTGAATAGTTGAAATTCAAATTTCATTCAATTGCGAGCGTTTGCAAGCTTCATGCCGGGTGTTTTTCAGGCCTGGAAAACGGGTTCTCCGGGGTCTGGCTGGAAAGTGGCGCCCGAGCGCACCTGCAGCGTGCGCTCGCGCACCGTGGGCGTGCGCCGCTGTCTAGGAACTCGCGGCGCCGGCCAGCGCCAGCAGTTCGTCGACCTCCCAATGGTCGTCCGCGTGCCCGCCGTACTTGACGGCGACCACGGTGCCCCGCGCGTCGATGAGCACGTCGGCCGGCAAACCCGTGATGCCGTTCTCCGCCCGCTTGTAGAAGCGGCCCGTCGCGAGCACCCAGCGCAGGCCGCTCCAGAAGACGCGCGGATGCAGGAACGCCAACCGCGAGGTTTCCACGCCGAAGCGCCGGTAGTGCGCCTTGGCGGGATCGGCCACGCAGTCGAACGGCAGCTGCGCCTGGTACTTGCGCATCTCCTGCGCGGACGAGTGAAAGAGCACGACCTCGCGGATGCCCGCCGCCGCCAGCTCGCCCTGCCTTCGGGCAAAGGTCATCAGATGGAAGTTGCAGACCGGGCAGCCCGCGAAGCGGCGAAACTGCAGGTGAACCCAGCGCGAACCGGCGTCCGGCAGCTGCAAGGGCTTTCCGTGGATCGTTTCCAGGGCCGTGGCGGGCACCACATCGCCGGGCGAGAACTTCATCGATGATCCTTCAGGAAGGGTTGCGAAGACGCCGGGCCGGGTGGCTGGAAAGCGTCTTCCCATTTTAAGTACACTGTACGTTTATTACTTTACAACCCTTTCGAGAACGGAGTCAAGCGTGGGACGTCCCGCCAAATTCACCCGTGAACAGCTCCAGCAGGCCGCGCTGGCGCTGGTCGATGCGGACGGCCTCTCCGGCCTGACCATGCGCGCGCTCGCGAGCCGGCTGGAAACCGGCGCGATGACGCTCTACAACTACGTCTCGCAGCGCGAGGAGCTGGAGATGCTGGTGGTCGAGGCGGTGCTGGGCAAGGTGCGCTGGGAGACCGACGACCGCCTGCCCTGGCACGAAGCGCTGGAGGACATCGCGATCGCGCTGTGGCGCGTGATCCGCGACCATCCCCATGTGATTCCCCTGATCCTCACGAAGCGCAGCCGCTCGCCCGCGGTGTTCGAAGTGACCGAAGCCCTGCTGCGCACGCTGGCCCACAGCGGCCGCAGCGGCGCGCGCCTGCTCGTGGGTTTTCGCGCGGTGTCCGCGCTCATCATGGGCGCCGCGCAGGCGGAGCTGGCCGGGCCGCTCACGCTGCAGGCCGACGAATCGCCCGACGAGACCATCGCGCGCTTCCAGGCGCTGCCGCCGGACCGGTTCCCGCACCTGATCGAAATCGCCACCGCCGCGACGGCCAGCGATGCGGAGACCGAGTTCCGGGCGAGCCTGTCGCTGCTGATCGATGGCCTGCGCGCGGACGCTGCCGCGCCGCAGGCCTGACGCCGCTCAGGCCAGGGCCAGCGCCTCGACCTGGTCCAGCGCGCGCGACGCACCGCCCAGGCGCGTCGCCAGGTGTTGCGCGCGCTTCAGGTACAGGTGCGCGTCGTGCTCCCAGGTGAAGCCCATGCCGCCATGCACCTGGATGGCTGTGCGCGTGGCCTGCTGCGCGCCATCGATGGCCGTGAACTCGGCGGCGGCGCAGGCAAAACGCCAGTCAGGCAGGCCGCCGTCGAGCGCGGCGGCGGCGTAGCGCACGGCCAGGCGCGCGTTGTCCACGCCCATCCAGGCGTTGGCGAGCTGGTGCTTGATGGCTTGGTAGCTGCCGATGGGCTTGCCGAACTGCACGCGCTCGCGGGCGTAGGCGCTGGCGAGGTCGAGTGCGGCCTGCGCGACGCCGACGAGTTCCGCCGACAGCGCGGCGCGGTGGGCGGCGCGCACGCGGGCACGCGCTTCGGGCGCGATGGGCAGCGTCTCCCACGCGAGTGACGGCGCGAGAGTCGTCGGTGCTTGTCGCAACGTGGGATCGAGCGCATCGGACACCGCGCCCTCGGGCATCGGCTGCAGCGCCACGCGCAGCGGCACGGTGTCGTCATGCCAGCCCTGCACCACCACGAGGTCCGACGCCTGCCCTGCGTGGTCGATCCAGCCATCACCGTCGGCGATGCAATGGAAGGCGCGCTCGCCCGCCATCGCCGCGCGCACCCCCTCGCGCAACGCATTGGGCGGCGCCTCACCACACGCCTGCAGCCACAACGGCAGCAGCACGGCGCTGCCGGCCAGCGGCAGGTTCAACAACTGCTGGCCTGCGGCCTCGGCCACGATGCAGGCCTCGCTCATGCCGAGCCCCAAACCGTCGTGCGCCTCGGGCACCAGCAGCGCCATCCAGCCCATGCCGGCCATGTCGGCCCACAGCGACGGCTGCGTGGCATCGGTCCAGGGCAAGGCGCGCCGTGCGCGCACGAGCGGGTGGTGGTCGGCGAAGAAGCGGTGGGCCGACGCGTGCAGCATCTGCTGCTCGTCGTTCAATGCGAAATCCATGGCGGTCGTCGTGTCGTCGTCTTCAATCAGTTCTTGGGCAGGCCCAGCATCTGCTCGGCCAGGATGTTGCGCTGCACTTCGGAGGTGCCCGCCAGGATGGTTTCGGCGCGCGTCCACAGGAAGTCGCGCACCCAGGCCGCGGCCTGCGGGTCGGCGCCCGTGGGCTCGGGGCCGGCCAGCGCGCGCTCGCCCAGCACTTCCATGGCCGTGGCGAGCAGCTTCTGATGCGACTCGCTCCAGTGCAGCTTGGTCGACGAACCTTCGGGGCCCGGTGGCCCGCCGCGCATCGCGTGCGTGAGCGCGCGGTAAGACTTGAGCTTGAGCACATGGCTGTCGACCGCCAGCCGCGCGAGGTCGCGCCGCAGGTGCGGGCAATCGAGCGCGGGGCGTCCGCCCCTTTGCACGCTGGCCGCCAGCCGCGTGAGCGCGCCCAGCTCCTGCGTGAAGCGCACCTGGCGCGGAATGAAGTAGGTGCCGCGCTCGAAGCTCGCGGCGGCCATGGCCAGCCGCCAGCCGCCGTTCTCCTCGCCGACGAGCGCATCGAGCGGCACCTTCACGTCCTCGAAGAAGACCTCGTTGAAGTCCGACTCGCCCGTGATCTGGCGGATGGGTTCCACGCGCACGCCGGGGCTCTTCATGTCGACCAGCAGGAAGCTGATGCCCTGGTGGCGCGCGGCCGCGGCGTCGGTGCGCGCGAGCACGAAGCAGTGGTCGGCAATGTGTGCGAACGAGGTCCACACCTTGTGGCCGTTGAGCACGTAGTGGTCGCCGCGCCGCTCGGCGCGCGTGGACAGCGCCGCAAGGTCGGAGCCCGCGCCAGGCTCGGAATAGCCCTGGCACCAGAGCTCTCGGTTGCTCAGGATGCCCGGCAAGTAGCGGGCCTTCTGCGCCTCGCTCGCGAAGTGGATCAGCGTGGGCGCCAGGATGCCGTGGCCGATGATGTTCACGCCCAGCGGCGCGCCGATGCGGGCCTGCTCCTCGTGGAAGATGGCCTGCCGCGTGAGCGGCCAGGCCTTGCCCCCATGGGCCTCGGGCCAGCCCAGGCCCGACCAGCCGGCCTGGCACACGTGGTCTTCCCAGGCGCGGCGCCAGGTCAGCTCGTTGGCGTCGGGCGCGCCGCCGGGCCAGGCCGCGACGAAGCGCGGATAGTGCGTCTCGAACCAGTCGCGCAACGTGAGGCGGAAGGCTTCGTCTTGCGCCGAGTAACCCACTTGCATGCTTGTCTGCTTTCTCTATGTCGTCGTATGTATTCGTGCAGCTTTGCGCGTTGCCGTGCGTCGTCCGCGCGGCATGAAACCGGCGCAACTCAGTCGCGAGACGCCGCGGAACCGGCTTTGCCGGGCCGCTGGTGTCGCCCCCTGCAAGGGGGTTGGCGAAGCGACACGCAGTGCGCGAAGCCTGGGGGTTAGTCAGCTTTCGCGCCCGAGTCCTTGATGACCTTGGCCCACTTGACGATGTCCTTGCGCAGGAAGGCCGCGAACTCCTCGGGCTTGTTGCCGATGATGTCCAGGCCCAGGCTGCGGAACTTGTCCTTCACCTCGGGTTCCTTGAGCACTTCCTGCAGTTCGTCGTGCAGCTTGTTCACGACCGCTGCAGGCGTCTTCGCCGGCGCGACCACGCCCAGCCACGGCATGGCTTCGTAGCCGGGCAGGCCCGACTCGGCGACGGTGGGCGTGTCGGGCAGCGACTGCGAACGCTGCGCCGTGGTCACGGCCAAGAGGCGCACCTTGCCGTCCTTGATGAAGGGGCCCGAAGACGCGTATGCGTCGAACATCACCTGCAGCTGGCCGCCGATCATGTCGGTGAGCGCGGGCGCGCTGCCCTTGTAGGGGATGTGCTGCATCTTCACGCCGGCCACGCTGTTGAAGAGCTCGGCCTCCAGGTGCGTGGACGTGCCCGCGCCCACCGAGCCGTAGTTGGCCTTGTTGGGGTTGGCCTTGAGCCAGCTCACGAGTTCGCCCACGTTCTTGGCCGGAATGCTCGGATGCACCACCAGCACGTGCACCACCGAGGCCACCTGCGAGACCGGCGCGAAGTCCTTCACCGGGTCGTAGTTGACCTTGCTGTACAGGCTGGGCGCGATGCCCAGCGACGAGGCCGCGAGCAGCAGCGTGTGGCCGTCGGGCGCGGCCTTGGCCACGTACTCCGACGCGATCATGGTGCCGGCGCCGTGCTTGTTCTCCACCAGCACGGGCTGGCCCAGGCGCTTGTGCAGCCGCTCGGCGAGCAGGCGCGACATGATGTCGGCCGCGCCGCCGGGCGAGAACGGCACGACGAGCGTGACGGGCTTGGTCGGGTAGGTCTGCGCCGCGGCGGGGCCGCCCGCCAGAGCGGCGGCGGCCAGGGCCATGCAGGCCAGTGCTTTCTTGAACATGGGATGTCTCCTGTCTCTGTCGATGGTTGTGGTTGTGTCTTACGAAGCCAGGACCAGCGCGTCGAGCGCGCGCACGCCCTGGCCCTGTTCCTTCACGAGCAGCGGGTTGACTTCGACCTCGTCTGCCTGTTCCTGCAGCGCCAGCACGGCGCGTGAAAATCCGGCGATGGCGCGGCACGCGGCCTCGACGTCGCCCAGCGGCCGGCCGCGGTAGCCCGTGAGCAGCGGAAAGGCCTTGAGCTCGCCCAGCATGTCGCGCGCCATGGCTTCGTCGACCGGCAGCACGCGGTGGCTCACGTCCTTGTACAGCTCGGTGAGCACGCCGCCCAGGCCCACGGTCAGCGTCATGCCGAACACCGGGTCGCGCGTGGCGCCGAGGATGAGCTCGGCCTGCCCCGCTTCCATCTTCTGCAGCAGCGCGCCGTCGATCTGCGCCGTGGGCGCGTAGGCGCGCGCCGAGGCCATCACTTCGTCGAAGGCCTTGCGCACCTCTTGCGCATTGCCCAGGCGCAGGCGCACGCCGCCTGCTTCGGTCTTGTGCGCGATGTCGGCACTGAGCACCTTCAGCACGACCGGGAAGCCCAGCCGCCCGGCCACGGCCGCGGCTTCGTCCGCTGTGCGCGCCACGGCCTCGTCGACCGGCTGCACGCCGAACTCCGCGAGGTAGCGCTTGGTGGTGTGCTCGTCGGCGCGGCCCGCCAATGCGGCGCGCGCGGGCGCGGGCTGGCTGCGCACCTGCAGCCAGGGGTTGTGCTTGCGCCGCTCCTGCCACAGCAGGAAGGGCGACAGCGCCGACACGGCCACGCCGATGTCCTCGAACACCGGCACGCCGCCCGCGCGCAACTGCTCGCGCGTCTTCGCTGCGCCGGTGTCGATGGCGACGATCAGGCGCGGGTGTTTTTCGGCCACGGCGCACAGGTCGTCGGCCATGCGGTCGAGCATGTAGCCCGGCGCGTAGACCACGATGGCGTCGATGGCGTCAGACACCGCCAGCGCTTCCATCGCGGTGCGCACGAAGCCGGGGTCGTTCACCACGTTGCCCGTCACGTCGACCGGGTTGGAGACCATGCCGTAGTCGGGAATGCCGGCACGCAGCTGGTCCTGCAGCGGCTGCGGCAGCGTGGGCACGTCGAGCCCCTGCCCGATGAACTTGTCGGCCAGGATCGCGCCCAGCGCACCCGAGATGGTGATGATCGCCACGCGCTTGCCCGCGCTGCGCTGCCGGTAGCCGGCCAGGTGCGCGAGCTGCGCCATCTGCGCGAAGTCGTGGCTCTGGATGATGTTGAGCTGGCGAAACGCCGCCTGGTAGATCTGCTGGTCGCCCGCCAGCGCCGAGGTGTGCGAGCGCACGGCCTCGGAGCCCTTCTCGGTCTCGCCGGCCTTGTAGAGGATGAGCAGCTTGTCGCGCCGCACGAACTCGGCCGCGGCCTCCATGAAACGCGGGCCGTCGCGCAGCTCCTCGATGTAGCCGATGCCCACTTCGGTGGCATCGTCCTGTGCCAGGTACTCGAGGTACTGTGCGAAGTCCACGCAGGCCTCGTTGCCGGTGTTGATGAAGTGGCTGAAGTCCACGCCCAGCCGGCGCGCAATGGCGTACACCGCGGCGCACACATTGCCGCTTTGCGTGAGCAGGCTCACGCGGCCCGGCCCCTGCTGCATCGGCGCGGTGTTGAACACCGACGCGAAGTTGGTGTGGGCCTGCGTGTTCAGGTTGGCGAAACCCATCGCGTTCGGGCCCGCCACCACCATGTCGGTGGTGGCCACGAAGGCTTCCAGCTCGGCCTGCAACGCGGCGCCCGCGTCACCGGCTTCGGCAAAGCCCGCGGCATACACGATGACCGCGCGCACGCCGCGCGCCTGGCAGCGCTTGAGCATCGGCGTGACCTCGGCCGCGGCCAGTGCCAGCACCACCAGGTCGGGCGCGGCGGGCAGCGCTTCGAGATCGGGCCAGCAGCGCAGGCCGAAGACTTCTTCGTACTTCGGGTTGATCGGGTAGATCGCGCCCTGGTAGCCGAATGTCGTGAGGTGCGCGAGCGGCATGCCGCCGATGCGCGCGGCATTGCCGCTGGCGCCGACCACGGCGATCGATGCCGGGTTCAGCAGGGGTTCGAGACGGTGCAAGGTCATCATCGTTCAGGCGGAGGCGGGGTTCTTCTGGATGGCCGAGGCCAGGCCGCGGTCGCGGGCCGTGAGAAAGCCCTCGCTCAGGTGCGAGAGCTGGTGCGTGTCGAAGTGCGCGGCCAGCGCGGTGCGCAGGCCCTGCGCGTCGAGCGTGCGGTTGATCGAGCGCTTGATCAGGCGCAGCCCGAACGGCGGCGCCTTGGCGATCTGCTGCGCGAGCGCCAGCGCGGCGTCGGCCAGCTCGGCATCGGGCACGACGCGGTTCACCATGCCGATGGCATGCGCCTCCTGCGCCGACAGCTTGCCGCCGGTGTAGAGCATTTCCTTGGCCTTGCGCGCGCCCATCACCCAGGGGTGGATCAGCACCTCGGTGGCCGCCGCGCCCAGCGTGTGGCCCACGGGGTCGCTGAAGAAGGCCGACTCGCCCGCGACCACCAGGTCGCACATGTTGGCGATCATGAAGCCGCCCGCCACGCAGGCGCCCTGCACCTGCGCGATGGTGGGCTTGGGAAAGTCCCAGATGCGCATCGAGTAGTCGAAGTAGCGCAGCTCTTCGTAGGCCCAGCGCTCTTCCACGGTGAAGTTGGCGCGCTCGGCCTGCGCCTGCTTGAGGTCGTGGCCGGCCGAGAAGTGCGCGCCCTTGCCGCCGAGCACCACGGCGTTCACCGTGTCGTCGCGCGCGGCGTCGTCGAAGGCGGCCATGAGCTCGTCCAGCATCTGCTGGCTCTGGGCGTTGCGCTGGGCGTCGCGTGCCAGCAGGATGCGGCGCACGGCGCCGTGGTGTTCGATTTCGAGGGTGTCGTACGCCATCGTGTGTCTCCGGGTCTGTGTCTGGGGCGGGGGCAGTTTAGACTTCGAAATTCCTGCATTCCAAACACTAATTCCAATTTTTCCCACTATATGGACGAACCCAGAGAGACCGCCGGCGCCCAGAGCCTACGGCGCGCTTTGCAGCTGCTGCGCCTGCTGGCCGAGCACCACGAGGAAGGCATCAAGCTCACCGAGGTGATCGCCGCCTCGGGGCTGGAGCGCTCCACCGTGCACCGCCTGCTGTCGTGCCTGGCCGAGGAGCAGTTCGCCGAGCGCGACCCCGACGGCAAGGCCTACCGCCTGGGCATCGACGCCATGCAGCTGGGCTTCGCCTCGATGCGCCGCGTGCCGCTGGTGGACTCCTGCCGCGCGCTCATGCAAAAGCTCGCGCGCATGTCGGGCGACACCGTGTTCCTCGTGATCCGCCAGGGCGACTACTGCGTGTGCCTGCACCGCGAGGAAGGGCACTTTCCGGTGAAGGTGTTCACCACCGACGTCGGCGGGCGCCGCCTGCTGGGCCTGGGCGCGGGCGGGCTGGCGCTGATGGCCGCGCTCACCGATACCGAGATCGACCGCATCCTCGAGCGCCACACCGCCGAGTACGCGCAGGCCGGCTTCACCCGCGAGCGCATGAAGCAGGCCGTGAAGCGCACGCGCGCGGCGGGCCATGCGGACATCGTGGACACGCTCACCGAAGGGGTGTCGGGCGTGGGGCGCACCTTCGCGGCGTCGGCCACCACGTTGGCCGCGATCAGCTTCGGCGCGATCACGCCGCGGCTGCCGCCGGCGCGCAAAAAGGAGATGGCGCTGTTGCTGAAGGCGCAGTTGCCGCGCAGCGAAGCGGTGAAGTAAACGGCGCGGGGGCCGAGTGCTCCTTCAGAGCTCGCCGTTTTCCTCGTGCCCCAGCTCGATCGCCGCCAGCCGCTTGCGCCCGGCCGAGCCGGCGGCCTCGATCACCATCGTGGCGATCAGGTCGCACACGCCCATCACGGCCGCATGGTTGTCGAGCAGCCCCGGGCCGCGGCAGTCGCATTGCAGCGACCACGTGGCGCCCGCGAAATCGGGCGAGGCGCGGTCGCTGATGTAGACGATCTTCGCGCCAACGCGCTGCGCGCCCGCCAGCAGCGTGTCGAGCTGGCGGGTCTGGCGGCGCGTGCCGAACACGATCACGCAGTCGCGCTCGCCCAGCCCCGCCAGGTGCTCGGCCAGCGTCTCGCCGGGGCCCGGAATGGCGGTGACGCGCGGCACCACCTGGATGATCTGCCAGCGCAGGTACAGCGCGAACGCGTGGCTGCTGCGCGTGCCGAAGATCAGCACCTGCCCCGCACCGATGATCGCCTTCACGATCTCGGCCATCTGCTTGTCGCTCAGGCGCTCGAAGGTGCTCGCCAGATTGGCCTGCGACTGCTGGAAGTGCGTGGCCACGAGGTGGCCGCGCTTGGAGGCTTCGGTGGCGTTCTGGAACAGCGGCGAGCCGGTCTGCTTTTCTTCGCGCACCTGGCGCCGCGCCTCTTCGTAGTTCTCGTAGCCGATGCGCCGGATGAAGCGGCTCACCGTGGAGGGCGACACGCCCGCCAGTTCCGCCAGTTCGTTGCCCGCATAGCTGGCCAGCTCGCCGGGAAACTCCAGGACGAAATCGGCAAGCTGGCGTTCGGTTGCGGACAACTGGTCGAGCTGGCTGCGAACGCGGCGGACGAAGGAATCGGCGGACATGGGTGGGTGGTGGGAAGCGGCGCACGATGATGCCATGCCGCCCCCCGTGGCCTCAGGCAAACCCAGGCATTGGACTAAAGTCCCATGACGCCCCCCACGCCACGCGTTACCTTGGGATCGCCACCTTCGGCGATCCCACCTCCCCCACCGTCCACACACCGATGAGCGCCACCCCACCCACGACGCCCGCCGACCCCGTCTTTGCCGCGCGCATGGCTGCCTTGCGACGCAACTTTCCGTTCTCGCTGCTCGGCGTGATGCTCACGGCGGGGCTGGTGGTCGCGGCGCTGTGGGGCGCGGTGCCGCAAGAGCAGCTGCTGGCCTGGGTGGGCGCCAACGCGGTGCTGACGGCAGCGCGCGCCTGGCAGGTCGCACGCTACCGGCAGGCCGAGCACGACCCGGGCGCGCTGCGGCGTTGGCGGCGCGGCGCGATGGGGGGCGCGGTGCTCGGCGGGTTGTTGTGGGGGCTGCCGCTGGCGGGGTGGATGCTGCAGGTGTCGCTGCCGCAGCAGATGTTCATCGTGGTGGCGATGCTCACCATGGGCACGGGCGCGATCTACGCCTACTGCATCGACCTGGGGCTGCTCTACGGTTTCCAGGTGACGTACTTCGCGCCCGCGATCCTCGCGATGGCCACGCTCGACGACGTGCTGCTGCGCGTGATGTCGGCGGCCGGCGTGCTCTACCTGTTCGTCACGCTGGCCTTCGCGCAGCGCATGTACCGCACGCAGGTCGACTCGCTCGAGCTGCGTTTCGAAAACCTCTACCTGCTGCGCCAGCTGCGCCTGGAGAAAGACGCGGCCGAGCGCAGCGACCTCGCCAAGTCGCGCTTCCTTGCCGCGGCCAGCCACGACCTGCGCCAGCCGGTGCATGCGCTGAGCCTGTTCGTGGGCGTGCTGCGCGGGCAGGCGCTGCCGGCGGCGAGCCGGCACCTGGTCGACAGCATCGGCCGCGCCGCCGCGGCGATGGGGCTGCTGTTCGAAGGCCTGCTCAACATCTCGCGGCTCGACGCGGGCGTGGTGCGTGTGAAGGCGCGGCCGTTTGCGCTGGCGCGCCTGCTCGACCAGATCCAGCTGGAGTTCGCGCCGCAGGCGGCGGGCAAGACGCTGTCGCTGCGCTTGCGCGCGGGCGATGCGGTGGTGCACTCCGACCCCGCGCTGCTCGACCGCGTGCTGCGCAACCTGGTGGAGAACGCGATCCGCTACACGGTGCGCGGCGGCGTGCTCATCGGCTGTCGCCGCGCGGGCGCCGACGCGCTGCGCATCGAGGTGTGGGACACCGGCCCCGGCATTCCGCCCACCGAGCAGGAGCAGGTGTTCTGGGAGTTCCACCAGCTCGGCAACCCCGAGCGCGACCGCACCAAGGGGCTGGGCCTGGGCCTGGCCATCGTGCGCCGCACGGCCGCGCTGCTGGGCCATCCGCTGGCGCTGCGCTCGCGCGTCGGCCGGGGCACGGTGTTCTCGGTGACGGTGCCGCTGGCGCGCCAGGCGCTGCCCGCGCCCGAGGCGCCGCCTGCGCCGCTGCCGGCCGACACCGGCCGCCTCGTGCTCGTGGCCGAGGACGACGGCGAAAGCCGCCTGGGCCTGCAGCTGCTGCTCGAAAGCTGGGGCCTGCGCGTGATCGCGGCCGAAGGCGGCGACGAACTGCTGGCACTCGCCGCGCGCCAGCCCGGCAAGCCGGCGCTCATCGTCAGCGACTACCGCCTGCGCGCGGGCGAGACCGGCATCGACGTGGTCGACCGCCTGCACGAGGAATACAACGACGACGCGATTCCCGCGCTGATCGTGAGCGGCGACACCGATCCGCGCCGCCTGAGCGACGTGGCGGCCCGCGGCTGGCAGATGCTGCACAAGCCAGTGGACCCGGCGCAGCTGCAGGCGACGGTGTCGCAGCTGATCGCGCCCTAGAAGCCGCGCGCGGCCAGGCGATTCCCCTGCATCGGCTGCTGCTGTGTCGAACAGTGCACGGCGCCACCGCCCAGCGAGATCGCATCGATGGGCAGCAGCTCGACGCGACGGCCCGGGAACGCACGCGCGAACACCTCGCGCGCCTGCGCATCGCGCGGCACGCCGAAGGCGGTCGAGATCACCGCGCCGTTGACGAGGATGTAGTTCGAATAGAGGTCGCAGAAGCGCGCGCTGCCGTAGTTGTGCGCGTCGCGCGGCACGGGCAGCTCGAGGATCTCGAAGCGACGGCCGCACGCGTCGGTCGCCAGTTCGAGCGCGCGGCGGTTCTCCTGCATCGCGCGAAAGTAGTCGCCCTGGTCGGGGTCGGCCGCATTGAAAAGAATGCGGGCCGGCGCCATGAACGACGCAATGCCGTCGATGTGGCCGTCGGTCTCCACCTCGGCCGCATGGCCCGGCAGCCAGACGATTTTCTGCACGCCCAGCATGCGCCGCAGTTCGGCCTCGATCTCCGTCTTGCGCAGGCCCGGGTTGCGGTTCGGGTGCAGCAGGCAGCTCTCGGTGGTGAGCAGCGTGCCCTGCCCGTCCACGTAGAAGGCGCCGCCTTCGAGCACCATGTCCGAACGCACCAGCGGCACGCCGGCCAACGCGGCGATGTCCGCGGCGGCGCGCTGGCAGCCGTCGTGCGGGTGGTACTTCTCGCCCCATGCGTTGAAGCGGAAGCCCACCGCGGTTTGGCTGACGTGGTGCTCGTCGACGAGGAAGATCGGGCCGCAGTCACGCAGCCAGTTGTCTTCGGCCGCGATGGGCACCACGCGCACCTGCGGGCCGCAGACCGTGCGGGCCGCATCGGCCAGCGGTGCGTGCGCGGCCACGATGCAGCGCTGGTAGCGCGCGATGGTACGCGCCAGCAGGCCGAACGCGCGGCAGACCGCGTCGTAGTGCGCGCCCCACAAGGTTTCGCGGTGGTCGAGCACCGGCCAGCCCAGCCAGGTGGCGGCCATCGGCTCCCATTCGGCGGGCATGCGCAGGCCGGCGCGGCGAGCGTCGAAATCGTTGGAAATCAAAGGGTCCTTCAGAAGAAATTGCAGGGACGCCCACTCTGACTTGAATTCCTTCGATGAAAAAGCGACATTTCTTGGCTGAATTCATCGACTTCACTCATATGTCCAACACCCGGCTGCCCTCTTTCAAGTTCCTCATCGGCTTCGAGGCGGCGGCGCGCCTGGGCAACTATTCGCGCGCGGCGGAAGAGCTGTTCGTCTCGCAGTCCGCCGTGAGCCACCAGATCTCGCAGCTGGAGCAGCAGGTCGGCCAGCCGCTGTTCCGGCGCAAGGGGCGCGGCGTGGAGCTGACGGTGGCGGGCAGCCTGCTGCTGGACAGCGTGGGCAAGTCGCTCGAGCACATCCGCAACGGGCTGGCCCGCATCGAGACCTACATGGACGACCGGCTCGTCACGCTGGTGTGTCCCGCGCCCGTGGCCACCGGCTGGCTGCAGCCGCGGGTCGACCGGCTGCTGCAGGCGCACCCCGACCTGTGCCCGATCATCTCGGTCGACGAGAGCGCGCGCTTCATCGATGAACTCGACGTGGACATCGCCATCACCCGCGCGCCGCTGCGGCAAGAGGGCGTCTTCGAAGTGCCGCTGCTCACCGACGAACTCGTGGCCGTCGGCCCGCCCGCTCAGAACGAAGACGCCAACCAGGGCCTGCTGTGCCTCGAAGAAGACCTCACGAGCGACCGCATCGGCCCCTTCATCCGCGCGCATTTCGGCGGCCTGCGCAAGGCCGCGATCTACGACGACCCGCGCCTGGTGCTCGACGCGGCGCTGCGCGGCCGGGGCATCGCGCTGGTGTCGCGGCTGCTGGCCGACGACGCCTTGCGCACCGGGCAATTGCGGCGGTTGCCGGACAGCCCGAGTCTGCCGCTGGGCACCCTCTGGATCGCGTGCGCCGAAGGCCCCTCACGCCTGCCGCTGGTGCGGGAGGTGTTCGACAGCCTGCGGCTGTTTGCGCAGGAAGACGCCCTCGATATGAGCCAGATCGATCAATCGGTTGAAAAGACATCAATTGTGTAGATAGATAGGCGTCGACAGAATCCGGGGCTTCCTAGAACTTAGTAATAACCCTGATTCCAATGACAACGCGACGCACTCTCCTGGGCCTGGGCGGCCTGGGCCTTTTCGGTGGACTCGTGACCGCCTGTGGCGGCGGCGGCGGTGGTGGGGGCAGCGGCATGCTGCCGCCCTTCCCCGTGCCCATGCCCGCCCCTTCGCCGTCTCCCGCCCCGGCGCCCGCGTCCGGCTGGCGCATGCCCGACGAAGGCGACGCCCACCGCGCCGTGTGGATGGCCTTCGCCGCGCGCGAATCCATCTGGACCGCCGAGATGCGCCAGCCGGTGTTCCAGGCGCTGGCGCGCATCGCCAATGCCATCAGCGTCTACGAACCGGTCAAGATGCTGGTGAACCCCGCGGATGCTTCCACGGCCCGCCAACTGTGCGGCTCCAACGTGCACCTGATCGAACACGCCATCGACGACCTCTGGATGCGCGACACCGGCTGCGTCTTCGTGCGCAACGCCCGTGGCGAGCGCGCCGCCGTGAGCTTCAACTTCAACGGCTGGGGCAACCAGCAGGCCCATGCACGCGACGCCACGGTGGCCGCGCGCATGGCCGAACTCACGGGCGTGCCGCTGCTGCGCAGCAGCCTCGTGATGGAAGGCGGCGGCATCGAGGTCGACGGCCAGGGCACGGCGATCATCACGGAGAGCTGCGTGCTCAACAAGAACCGCAACCCGGGCGTCAGCAAGGCCGACGCGGAGGCCGAGCTCAAGCGCATGCTGGGGCTGGACAAGATCATCTGGCTGCCGGGCATCGCGGGCCGCGACATCACCGACGGCCATACCGACTTCTATGCGCGCTTTCTCAAGCCCGGCGTGGTCGTGGCGGCGCTGGACACCGACCCGAAATCGTACGACCACGCCGTGACGCACCGCCACCTGGAACTGCTGACCGGCGCCACCGACGCGCGCGGGCGCCCCCTGCAGATCGTCACGCTGAAGACGCCGAGCCAGGTGCGCCCCACCTTTGCGCGCAAGGAGTTCGCGGCTGGCTACGTCAACTTCTTCCTCACCGACAAGGCGGTGTTCATGCCCGAGTTCGGCGACGCCGTGGCCGACAGCGCAGCCCGCGCGGCGCTGGCCGCGCACCTGCCCAGCCATCAGATCGTGCAGCTGGACATCGACGCCATCGCCGCGGGCGGCGGCGGCATCCACTGCACGACGCAACAGGAACCGGCGTGATGCCGCGCCCCCGCCCCTGATTCCGGAGACCGACATGCACCTTCCCCTGACCCGCCGCCGCCTGCTGCACGGCATGGGCCTGGCGCCCCTGGCCTCGTTGGGCCTGGTCGCCACGGCCACCGCCGCAGCACCCGACACCTGGCACATGCCCGACGAGGGCGACGCGCACCGCGCCACCTGGATGTCCTTCGGCCCCAGCGAACGCGTCTGGGGGCGGCGCCTGCTGAAGCCGGCGCGCGAGCACCTGGCGCAGATCGCCCGCACCATCGCCGCCTTCGAACCCGTGCACCTGCTGGTGCGCGAGCAGGAGCACGACCTGGCCGCGCGGCTGTGCGGCAACCGCGTGACGCTCGAGGTGCAGCCGGTGGACGACCTCTGGATGCGTGACACCGGCCCCGTGTTCGTGCGCAACGGCGCGGGCGAATGGGCCGGCGTCGACTTCAACTTCAACGGCTGGGGCAACAAGCAGTCGCATGCGCGCGACGCCGAAGTGGCCGAGTACGTGACCGACGCCGCCGAGGTGCAGCGCCTGCGCACGCGGCTCGTGCTCGAAGGCGGCGGCATCGAGGTCGACGGTGCGGGCACGGCGATCATCACCGAAAGCTGCGTGCTCAATGCCAACCGCAACCCCGGCCTGCGCAAGGAGGCCTGCGAGGCCGAACTCAAGCGCCTGCTGGGCCTGCGCAAGATCATCTGGCTGCCCGGCATCGCGGGCCGTGACATCACCGATGGCCACACCGATTTCTATGCGCGCTTTGCCGCGCCGGGCGTGGTGGTCGCGGGCCTGGACGACGACCCCGACTCCTACGACCACGCCGTGACCCGGCGCCACCTGGAGATCCTGCGCCAGGCCACCGATGCACGCGGCCAGCGCCTGCGCGTGGAAGTGCTGCGCGGCCCGGAATCGGTGCGCAGCACCTACGAGTCGGACGAGTTCGCGGCGGGCTACATCAACTTCTACGTCTGCAACGGCGCCGTCATTGCGCCGCAGTTCGGCGACGCGCGCGCCGACGGCAACGCGCGTGCGCTGCTGCGCGAGCTCTTCCCCAAGCGCGAGGTGGTGCAGCTCGACATCGACGCCATTGCCGCGGGCGGCGGCGGCATCCACTGCACGACGCAGCAGCAGCCGCGCTGATGCGTTGGCCTTAGCGCGGGCGACCGAGCATCCCCGCGCGCCGCGCCGCGATCACGGCTTGCGTGCGGCTGGTCACGCCGAGCGCGCCGAAGATCGCCGAGATGTGCGCCTTGATCGTCTTCTCGCTGGTGGCCAGGCGCAGCGCGATCTCGGCGTTGCGCAGCCCTTCGCACAGCAGCTGCAGCACCTCGGCCTGCCGCGCCGTGAGCGTGCTCAGCACGTCGGTGGGCGTCGACAGCACGGGCAGCGACGCACCGCCCGCCGGCGAGGCCTGCACCACGTTCTGCTCGCCCGCCATGACGCGGCGCAGCGCGTCCATGAGCTGCTGGCTGTCGGCCGACTTGTGCACGAAGCCTTGCGCGCCGGCGTCGAGCGCGGTGTCGATGTCCTGCGGGTCTTCGGAGGCCGACAGCACCAGGATGCGCAGGCCGCCGCGCCGCCGGTGCAGCTCGGCCAGCAGCGCCGCGCCGCCGAGGTCGGGCAGGTAGTAGTCGGTCATCACCGCGTCGAGCCGGGGCAAGGTGGCGAGCGCCTCGAGCGCTTCGGCGCCGTTGCGGGCCGTGGCGACGGTCATCGTCGGCTCGGCTTCGCGCAGCGCGAGGAACAGGCCTTCGCGAAACATCGCGTGGTCGTCGATCAACAGGATGGTGGCGGGCATCTTCCGATTCTGGCGGCAACCGGCGTCGAACCCCACGGTTCCCCGTGGGTGCCGGAGGAAACCCGCCGGGTATCGCCCTCAGCGGTCGGCAGGCGGACGGCGCGCCGCGGACGTGCGCAAGCCCGGCCGCAGCGACACGCGCGCGGCTGCACGACGATGGCGCAGCACGCGCGCCCCTCGGCGCCCTTGCAGTGCCGACGGCGGTGCCTGCCGGTGGGCCTCGAACCGCGCTTCCTTCTGCTTCAGGTAGTGCATGAGCACGTGCGACACCATGTTCAGCCCGAGGGTGCCGAACGCCGCCGGAAAGATGTACAGCGCGATCGACAGTTCCGACGAGAAGACGAGATCGTCCGCCAGCGAGGGCGTGGCCTGCGCCAGCCGCGCCAGCGCGCGCAGCAGGAAGATGTCCGCGCCCGCCAGCGCGATCAGCAGCAGGCCGAAGGCCAGCACGGTGGTCTTGGAGAACTCGCGCCGCACGAACAGCGTGACGAAGATCGCGGCGGGCAGCACCAGCGAGCACAGCACCAGCCCCCAGAAACGGACCTCGGTGAATATCGTCGCGTCTGAAAGCAGGTGCATGGGCAGAGCGTTGAGGGCGGGCAGCGGGTCGGCCGCTCCGAAGGCGCATTGGGCCACGGGCGGCGCGTTGCAATTTGTCCGCGGGGTGAAGCATCGGTAAAGCCCCCAAGGTGCGTCCACGGCAGGGGAAACCCGTGGGGCCCGAACCCGGGGTCGCTGGCCACAATGCCGGTGCGCGCATCGGCGCATGGGCACCCCAACATCCAACGACAAGAAGGACCAGATGCCATGGCGGAATTCGACTACGTGATCGTGGGCGGCGGCTCGGGCGGCGCCACGCTGGCCTCGCGCCTGAGCGAGGACCCGTCGGTGACGGTCTGCCTCATCGAGGCCGGCGGCGACGGCCGCGGCATCCTCGTGCGGGCGCCGGCCGCCGTGGTGGCGATGCTGCCGGGCCGTCCGCGCATCAACAACTACGCCTACCAGACCGTGCCGCAGCCCGGCCTGAACGGGCGGCGCGGCTACCAGCCGCGCGGGCGCTGCCTGGGCGGCTCCAGTGCGATCAACGCCATGCTCTACGTGCGCGGCCACCGCGAGGACTACGACGACTGGGCGCGCGCAGGCTGCGCCGGCTGGAGCTTCGACGAGGTGCTGCCGCACTTCCTGCGCGCCGAAGGCAACCAGCGCGGTGCGAGCGCGCTGCACGGTGCCGACGGACCGCTGCAGGTGTCGGAGCAGCAAAGCCCGCGAGCCATCACCGAGGCCTTCGTGCGCGCCGCCGCCGAGTGCGGCATTGCGCGCAACGACGACTTCAACGGCCCCGAGCAGGAAGGCGCGGGGCTCTACCAGGTGACGCAGTTCCACGGCGGCGCGAAGAACGGCGAGCGCTGCTCGGCCGCCGCGGCCTACCTGCACCCGGTGATGGACCAGCGCCCCAACCTCTCGGTGATGACCGGCACGCAGGCCCTGCGCGTGGTGCTCGAAGACCGGCGCGCGGTGGGCGTCGAGGTGCGGCGCGGCGGCAACGTCGAAACCATTCGCGCGCGCCGCGAGGTGGCGCTGTGCGGCGGCGCCTTCAACTCGCCGCAGCTGCTGATGCTCTCGGGCATCGGCGACCCCGACGAGCTCGCGCGCCACGGCATCGAAGTGCGGCATGCGCTGCGCGGCGTGGGGCAGAACCTGCAGGACCACTGCGACTTCATCGTCGCCTACAAGTCCAAGCAGACCGACATGTTCGGCATCGGCCCGGTCGGCGGGCTGCACCTGCTGAAGGCCATCAACCAGTGGCGCCGCGACGGCACGGGCCTGGTCGCCACGCCCTTCGCGGAAGGCGGCGCCTTCATCAAGTCGTCGCCCGAGCTGCGCCGGCCCGACCTGCAGCTGCACTTCGTGATCGCGATCACCGACGACCATGCGCGCAAGCTGCACGCGGGCTTCGGCTTCTCGTGCCATGTGTGCGTGCTGCGCCCCAAGGGCCGGGGCGACGTGCGGCTGAACGACGCCAGCCCCGACTCGGCGCCGCGCATCGACCCGCGCTTCCTGGCCGACCCGGAAGACATGGCGCTGCTGCTGCAGGGCGTGAAGAAGACGCGCGAGATCATGCGCGCGCCCGCGCTCGAAAAATACCGCCACCGCGAGGTCTACACCGCCGACGCCCACACCGACGCGCAGCTCGAGCAGCACATCCGCGCGCGCGCCGACACCATCTACCACCCCGTGGGCACCTGCAAGATGGGCGTGGATGCGATGGCGGTGGTCGACCCGCAATTGCGCGTGCACGGCATCGCGGGCCTGCGCGTGGTCGATGCCTCGGTGATGCCGACACTGATCGGCGGCAACACCAACGCGCCGACGATCATGATCGCGGAGCGCGCAGCCGGCTGGATGCGCGGGGCGGCCTCCTTCGCGGCATCCGCTACGGCAGTGCCGTCGATGAGCCTCGCACCATGAGTTCGCCCGGCAGCAGCAGCTGACGCGGCGCCGCGTCGAGCCCGCGCAGGCGCTCGATGAGGCAGGTGGCGGCGGCACGGCCGATCTCGTCGGTCGGCTGTGCCACGGTGCTCAGGCCCGGCCCGATGAGCGAGGCCCATTCGGGATCGTCGAAGCCCACGAAGCCCAGGTCGGTGCCGAAGCGCCAGTCCAGCCGCGCCATGGCCTGCGCCACGCGCAGCGTGACCACGGCATTGCCCGCGACCACCGCCGCGCGGCGGCCCCGTTTGGCGCGCTGGCGCAGTGCGCGCAAGGCCTCGTCGAGCGCATCGTTCTCGCCCTCGACCGATTCGAAGACCTCGCCCGCCACGCGCGGCTCGTGCGCGGCCACGCAGGCGCCGAAAGCGGCCGTGCGCTCGCGCCGCGAGCTCACGCCCTTCTGCGGCTCGGTGACGTACAGCAATTCGCGGTAGCCGCCCTCGACCAGGTGGCCGCAGGTGTCGCGCATGGCGGCGTGGTTGTCGAGTGAGACGAAATCGGTGTGCATGCCCGTGTGCCGGCGGTCGACCAGCACGGCGGGCTTGCCGTGCAGCGTGACCGCGTCGACCACGTTGCTGCCGCGCCCCAGCGTGTTGAGGATGAAGCCGTCGACCTGGTAGCCCGCCAGCGCATTGATGGCCTCGCGCTCGCGTTCGCTCTCGTTGCCGAGGTTGAACAGCATCACGAGGTAGCCGGCATCCTGGCAGGCCTTCTCGGCGCCGCGCAGCACGGCCACCGAGTACGGGTTGGTGATGTCGGCCACGATCAGGCCGATGAGCCGCGAGCGGCCGTGGCTCAGCGCCTGCGCCATCGGGCTGGGCGAGTACGCCAGCTTGGCGATGGCGGCCTCGACGCGCGCGGCGATGTCGGGGCTCAGCAGGCGCTCGCGGTGGTTCAGGAAGCGCGAGACGGTGGCCTTGGAGACGCCCGCGGCTTCGGCAACGTCGGCGATGGTGGCGCGGCCTGTGGGCTTCATGTCAGGCGGCGGCGGTGTCGTAGGGTGCCGTGGGTTTCTGGCCGGCCAGCACCTGCAGCAGGTTGGTCGTGGCCAGCTCGGCCATCGCGTGGCGCGTCTCGTGCGTGGCCGAGCCGATGTGCGGCAGCGGCGTGACGCGCGGGTGCGTGCGCAGCGGCGAGTCGGCCGGCAGCGGCTCCTTCGCGAACACGTCGAGGCCGGCGGCGCGCAAGGTGCCGTGGTCCAGCGCGTCGAGCAGCGCGGCCTCGTTCACGGTGGCGCCACGGCCGCCGTTGAGGAACGACGCGCCCGGCTTCATGCGCGCGAAGAAGGCGGCGTCGATCATGCCGCGCGTGGCGTCGGTCAGCGGCAGCATCGCGAGCACGATGTCGGCGCGCACTAGCAGGTCGTCCAGCGGCGTGTGCGTGGCGCGGCCCTGCAGCTCGGGCGCCTGCGTGGCCAGGTCGACCGCGCGACGCGAGTGATAGAGCACCGGCATGCCGAAGCCCAGCGCGGCACGGCGCGCCACGGCCTGGCCGATGCGGCCAAAGCCGAGGATGCCCAGCGTCTTGCCATGCACGTCGGTGCCGAAGAATTCCTCGCCGATGTTCTTCGTCCAGCGGCCTTCGCGCACGAGGTTCGACAGCTCGACCACGCGGCGCTGCGTGGCCATGAGGATCGCGAACACCGTGTCGGCCACCGTCTCGGTGAGCACGTCGGGCGTGTGGCACAGCACGATGTGGCGCTTGTGCAGTTCGGCCAGCGGGTAGTTGTCGACGCCGACCGACACGCTCGAAATCACTTCGAGCTGCGGCGCCGCATCGAGCAGCGCGGCGTCGACGTTGTAGCTCGAACCGATCAGCCCGTTCGCGGTGGCAAGCGCAGCGGCAAAGGCCTCGGGCGCCTTGCGCGGATCGGCCACGGTGACGTGGTGCACCGCCTGCAGGCGCGCGAGCTGGTCTTCGGGCAGCGCCCGGAACACCAGCACATTCTTCTTGGTCATCACAGTCCCGCTTCTTCGAGTTGCGCCCGCGTCGGCAGGCCTTCGGTGTCGCCGAGCACCTGCACGGCGCGCGCGCCGATCCAGGCGCCGCGGCGCACCGCGTCGGGGACGCTGCGGCCTTCGAGCAACGCGCTCACCACGCCGGCCGCAAAGCCGTCGCCCGCGCCCACGGTGTCGATCACTTCCTTCACCGGGAAGCCGTCGACATGGCCGGTGCCGGCCACGTCGCTGTCGTAGTAGGCGCCGGCCGCGCCGAGCTTGACGACGACCAGCTTCGCGCCGCGCTCGCGGTAGAACTTTGCCACGTCTTCGGGCTTGTCATGGCCGGTGAGCAGCAGGCCCTCTTCGATGCCGGGCAGCACCCAGTCGGCGCGCGAGGCGAGTTCGTTCACCCAGTGGCGCATCGTCTCGGTGGACGACCACAGCGTGGGCCGCAGGTTGGTGTCGAACGAGATGGTGCGGCCGGCCGCGCGCATCACGTCCATCGACTTGAGCGCGGCCTGCAGGCTGGTCTCGGAAATGGCGGCGAACACGCCGGTGGCGTGCAGGTGGCGCGCCGAGCGCAGCCAGGCTTCGTCGACATCGGCCGGACCCATGTGGCTGGCGGCCGAGCCCTTGCGGTGGTATTCGATCGGCGGGTCGCTGCCGTCGGTGACGCGACCCTTGAACTGGAAGCCGGTGCGCTGCGTCGCGTCGGTGATCACGTGCGAGCAGTCGATGCCTTCGGCGCGCATCGCGGCCAGCAGTGCGCGGCCCATGGAGTCGGTGCCCAGGCGGCTGGCCCAGCCGACCTTCAGGCCCAGGCGCGACAGGCCGATGGCCACGTTGGTCTCGGCACCGGCGGTGCGCTTGTGGAACGCCTCTGCGTCTTCCAGCGGGCCGGGCCGGTCGGCCACGAGCAGCAGCATGGCTTCGCCGAACAGCGCGACGTCGAAGGCGGTGGGTTGCGTCATGTGTGTGTTCCTACGCCCGTGCGGCGCGGATGAAGTCGATCTGCGTGCGGGTGACGGCCAGCAGGTCGTCGCCCACCAGAGGGTATTCGATGGCGTGGGGCACATCGGCCGGCAGTGCGCGCAGCACCGCGCGCCACGGCGCGACCGAGTCGCCCAGCGGCACCGCCACCCACTTGTGCGGCAGGCGCTGCGCGCCCTTGCAATGCACGTAGCGCACGCGGTGGCCGAGCGCCTGCGCGGCCTGCAGCGGGCACTCGCCGAGCCAGTGCCAGTTGCCCATGTCGAAGGTCATGCCCAGCGGCACGCCGGCGCGGTCGGCCACGTCGAAGAAGGTCTGCAGCGCGGCCAGCGTGCCGGCGCGCACGGTCTGGTCGTTTTCGATGAGCAGCTCGACGCGGGTCTCGGCCAGCGCCACCTTCAGGCCCCAGAGCGAGCCGTGCGACGAGGGCTGGAAATCGCCGATGGCCATCTTGAGCCGCTTCGCGCCCACGCGCGTGGCGGCGGCGATGCCGCGTTGCAGCGCGGCGCTGTCGAGCCAGCCGCCTTCGGCCCACAGGCCCTCGGGGCTGGAGTACACGGATGCCAGGCCGTTGAGCGCAGGCAGTTCGGCCTCGGCGTCGCGCAGCATCTCGCCGCGCACTTCCACCGAATCGGCGCCGGCCGCGCGCGAGAGTTGCGAGCACCAGAGCTGGCCGTGCCGCCCCACCTCGGCCGCACCGAAGGACGACAGAGAAATCAGGACTTCGAAGGCCATCAGTGGGCTTGGTGCGAGCTGAGAATTTGCCCGAGGAACTGGCGCGTGCGCTCGTCCTTGGGGTTGCCGAAGAACTCCTGCGGCGGCGCCTGCTCGACGATCTTGCCGTCGGCCATGAAGATCACGCGATCGGCCACGCTGCGGGCAAAGCCCATTTCGTGCGTCACGCACAGCATGGTCATGCCGTCTTCGGCCAGGCCGATCATGGTGTCGAGCACTTCCTTGACCATCTCGGGGTCGAGCGCGGAGGTGGGCTCGTCGAACAGCATGATCTTGGGCGACATGCACAGCGCGCGCGCAATGGCCACGCGTTGCTGCTGGCCGCCCGAGAGCTGGCTCGGGTACTTCTTCGCCTGCTCGGGAATGCGCACGCGCGTGAGGTACTTCATGGCCACCTCTTCCGCCTGCGCCTTGGTCATGCCGCGCGAGCGCATCGGCGCCAGCGTGCAGTTCTCCAGGATGGTGAGGTGCGGGAACAGGTTGAACTGCTGGAACACCATGCCGACTTCGGCACGCACCGCGTCCACGTTCTTTCCGCCCGCGGTGAGGTCGATGCCGTCGACCACGATGCGGCCTTTTTGCACCGTCTCGAGCCGGTTGATGCAGCGGATGAGCGTCGACTTGCCCGAGCCCGAAGGCCCGCAGATCACGATGCGCTCGCCCTGGCGCACCGACAGGTCGATGCCGGTCAACACCTGGAATTCACCGTACCACTTGTTGACCGCTTCCATGCGGATGATCGATTCCGTCGTCATGCCAGGATTCCCTTCAAGCGCTTTCGCTTATTGCATCTTCGGCAGGTCGGCCTGCAGCCACTTTTGATAGAGCTTGTTCAGCTCGCCGTTGGCGGTGTTCTTCTGCACGAAGGCATTCACGGCCTTGGTGAGTTCTTCCTGGCCCGGACGCATCGCGATGCCCATCGACTGCTGCACCAGCGTGAACTTGTTTTCGAAGGTGTTGGCCGGCACGCGCTTGGCGATCTGCGCCGCCACCGTGACCGAGCAGCCGATCGCATCGACCTGGCCCGAGATCAGCGCCTGCATGGCCGAGGCGTCGTCGTCGAAGCGGCGGATTTCGGTGCCTTCGGGCGCGGCCTTGGTCACGGCCACGTCTTGCGTCGAGGCGCGGGCCACGCCCACGCGCAGGCCCTTCAGGTCGCCTGCCGCCTTGATCGAGGTCTTGGTCGCGCCGTACAGCACGATGGTCGCAGCGGCATAGGGCTGCGAGAACTGCACCTGCTTGGCACGCTCGGGCGTCACGGCCAGCGAAGCCACCAGCAGGTCGACCTTGTTGGTCAAGAGGAACGGAATGCGGTTCGGGCCGGTGACCGGCACGATGTTGGCCTTGACGCCCCAGTCCTTGGCCAGCAGCTTGGCCACGTCGGCGTCGTAGCCGTCGGGCTGGTTCTTGGCGTCGGTGGTGCCGTAGGGCGGGAAGTCGACCAGCATGCCGATGGTGATCTCGCCCTTCTTCTTGATGTCGGCCACGCTTTGCGCCGAAGCGAAGGGAGCGAACACGGTCAGCGCGGCGCCGAGGCCCAGGGCTGCGATGGCAGCGCGGCGGGTGGTGGTAACGGTCATTGGATGTGTCTCCTGAATAAAGAAAGGAAGCGACGAGAAAGGAAAAGCGAAAAGGGTCAACGTGCGAGCGCCTGGGCGCGCTTGCGCTCCATGCGCGCCGCGAGCAGCGACAGCGGCCAGCAGATCACGAAGTAGATGGCGGCCACCACCGAGAACACGATGAGCGGCTGGAAGGTGGCGTTGTTGACGATCTGCCCGGCGCGCGTGACCTCGACGAAACCGATGATGGCCGCGAGCGACGTGCCCTTGATGATCTGCACCAGGTAGCCCACCGTGGGCGCCAGCGCGATCTTGAAAGCCTGCGGCAGCACCACGTCGCGCATGCGCGCCACGTAGTGCAGGTTGAGCGCCTGCGCCGCCTCCCACTGGCCGCGCGGAATGGCCTGGATGCAGCCGCGCCAGATTTCGCCCAGGAAGGCCGCGCTGTTCAGCACCAGCGCCACGCCCGCGGCGACCCACGGGTTGATGTCCAGCCCCAGCACCGGCGCGCCGAAGAACACCAGGAACAGCTGCAGCAGCAGCGGCGTGCCCTGGAAGATCTGGATGAAGGTGGTCGACACGGCGCGCGCCCACGTCGATTCCGACGTGCGCATGAGCGCGATGAGCAGCCCCAGGATGGCGCCGCCCACGAAGGCGATGGCCGACAGCGCCAGCGTCCACTGGGCGGCTTCGAGGATGAAAAGGAATTCGGGAAAACCGAAGGTGCGCATGGTGTGTGCTCCGTCCGTCGTGGTCAGTCAGTTACCGGCGGTCCGGGTAGTTGAGCGTGCGCTTGTAGATCAGCTTGAACATGGCCGAGAAAGCCAGTGCCAGCGCGAGGTAGATGGCCGCGACCACGATGTAGATCTCGAAGCTGCGGAAGGTCTGCGACTGCAGGTTGGCGGCCACCGAGGTCAGGTCGTCGGCCGAGATGACCGAGACCACGGCCGAGCTCAGCATCAGCAAAATGAACTGGCTCGTGAGCGCCGGGTAGATGGCCTTCAGCGCGGGCTTGATGATCACGAAGCGGAAGATCTCCCAGGGCTTGAGGTTGAGCGCGCGGCCCGCCTCGATCTGGCCCTTGGGAATCGACTCGATGCCCGCGCGGATGATCTCCGTGGCGTAGGCGCCCAGGTTCACCACCATCGCCACCAGCGCGGCCGTCTGCGGCGACCAACGCAGGCCGATGGCCGGCAGCGCGAAGAAGAAGAAAAACAGCTGCACGAGGAACGGCGTGTTGCGGATCACCTCGATGTAGGCATTGACGATGAAGCGCAGCCAGCCCGGCCCCGAGGTCTTGCCCCAGGCACAGAAGATGGCCACCACCAGCCCCAGCAAGGTGGCGGTGAGCGAGAGCTGCACCGTGATCCACGTGCCCTTGAGCAGCAGCGGCCAGGCGGCAAAGACGGCGTCGAATTGGAACTGGTAGTTCATGGCGGAGCGTGCACGGCCAGGCCGTGCGCAGACCCTGAAAGGAATGCTTGCAGCTTAAATGAAACCGGTTTCAGGCCTAGCTAGGGATTCCCCTAGGTGGGCGTTTTGCCCTACCCGCCTGCCTACACTGGCGCGATGCCGACCCCCCACGCGGACCCCACTTCTTCCCCGGCAGGCACCCCGGCCACCGGCCCCGTCGTGCAGCATTTCCGGCAGGCGCTGCTCTGGCCCTTGCGCCTCGTGCCGGCGCCCGGCGCGGCGCCCACGCACCACGGCCCCTGGCACGTGCTGCGCGACCTGGGCGACGCCTCGCCCTGGCGCGAAGAGGTCGACGAATACACCGGCGAGAGCGGCCGCTTCCACGAGCGCCACTACAACGAGTTCGTGAGCTTCCTGCCGTACGTGCAGCGCTTCCTGTACGGCGAAGGCCGATCGCGCGGCAGCACCGACGCCGCAGGCAGCGACGGCGACTCGCCGATGCGCGTGTTCCGCCGCCGCGACATCGCGGCCGTGCGGCTGGTGGCGCACCCCGGCGAGGCGCCCATCACGCTCGACGTGATTCATTGCGACCTGTACTTCTTCTTCGACATCGACGTGGTGCTGCTCAACCTCGAGGTCGGCACCGATCACCTGAGCCTGGCGCAGGCGCAGGACATCCTCTACCGCTTCGGCCGCGCCTACCCTTCGGGCTGGGAGCCCGACGGCGCCGCCCTGCACTGCATGGCCAGCGTCGAGTGGCTGGACGCCGATGGCCGCGTGCTCGCCGCTTCCGACGCGCAGCAGCGCGACGCCTTCCTGTCGCACGTGGCCCAGCACCGCGCGCCGCGCATCGCCGCGCACTGGGCCTACCTGATGCAGCCGCTGGTGAGCGACCATTCGGACGATCCCGGCGTGCTGCGCTACCGCCAGATCGAGTACTACCGCATGCCGGTGATGGCCTACCTGTCGCTGGACGATCCACGCCGCCTCACGCGCGACGACTTCGTGCGGCTCGCGCTCGTCACCGGCGCGGGCGGCGCCGACGCCCACCGGCCCTATGCCGAGCACCACCTGGCCGACTTCGAGCACAAGTACTGCTACGACCGCTTCTGGGTGAACACGGGCGCGGCGCCCAACACGCGCTACCTGTGCAACGGCCACGCCCTCGTCGTGGTGGGCGACGCGCGCTCCGAGTTCTTCTGCTGCCGCGACCGCGGCGTGCTCGCGCAGTTCAGGCACCAGCACTTCCTGCTGTTCCTCATCGCGCATTTCCAGAAGGCCTCGCTGCTGATGTTCTCGGACCAGCTGGTGGAAGCGCTGAAGAAACTCGACATCCGCAGCACGCCGAGCGTGAAGCAGTTCAAGCGCGCCATCCGCGCGAGCTTCGAGCGCTTTCTTCGCTTCACGCACCGCTATTGGTTCCACGAGATTTCGGAGCAGGCGCAGGTGCGCGCGCTCTCGCACATGTGCGCCGCGCACCTCGGGCTCGACCCGCTGTACGACGAGGTCAAGTCGCGCATCGCCGACATGAACACCTACCTCGATGCCGACAGCCTGCGCCGGCAGGCCAGCACCGTGGTGCGGCTCACGGTGGTCACGCTGTTCGGCCTCATCGGCACCGTCACCACCGGCTTCCTCGGCATGAACCTGCTGGCCGAAGCCGACGCGCCGCTGTGGCGCAAGGCGATCTGGTTCGGCGTGGTGTTCGTGTTCACCACCTGGCTCACGATCTACACGATGGTGAAGTCGCAGCGGCTGTCGGACTTCATCGATGCGCTGTCGAACGACCGGCTGAGTTTCAGGGGCAAGCTGGCGGCGCTGGCGCGGGTGTGGCGGGCTGGGGCGGACTGAAAGTTTTGCTCGGGGCGACGCTCCCGCCGACGGCGTACCTTGCTCCGCGAATGTCCTCCGGCCTGCGGCCTCCCCCTTGATTTCGCTGCGCAAGGCACCCGTCGGCGGGATCGTCGAGCCGAGCGGTTGTTGATCGGCGCGCACCAGCAATGTGTCCCGTGCTCAGGACACTGGGTGCTTCCCGCAGCGAAATCAAGGAGGAGGCCGAAGGCCGGGGGACATTCGCGGAGGGAAGTACCCGGTGGCCTGTGCACGCACCCCGAACTAAGATCACCGCCCTCACAAAGAAGCCACGCATGCGCATCGCCCTCGTCTCCGACATCCACGGAAACCTCCCCGCACTGAAAGCCGTCGTCGAGGACATCGCGCGCCACAACGTGGATGCCATCGTCAACCTCGGCGACAGTCTTTCGGGCCCACTGATACCGCTGGAGACTGCGCAGTTCCTGATGGCGCAGGACTGGGTCCAACTCGCCGGCAATCACGAACGGCAACTGCTCACGTTGCCGACCTCCGGCCAGCGCGGCGAGTCCGACGCCTTCGCGCACGCCCGACTCGGCGAGGCAGAGTTCGCATGGATCGCCTCGCTCACGCCACGCCTGCGCTTGAGCTCCGAGGTGCTGCTGTGCCACGGCACGCCCGACAGCGACCTCACCTACTTCCTCGAGACCGTCGAACCCACGCAACTGCGCATGGGCACTGCAGCAGAGATCGATGCGCGTCTCGGCACAGTGGACGCCGGCACGGAACTGGTCGCCTGCGGCCACACGCACCTGCCGCGCGTGGTGCGCGCATCCAGCGGCATCGTGGTCGTCAACCCCGGCAGCGTAGGTCTGCAGGCCTATGGCGACGAGCATCCGTACCCGCACCACGTGGAGACCGGCTCACCCGATGCGCGCTACGCGCTGGTCGAACGGCACGACCACGGGCAGTGGACCTGCACGCTGGTCACCGTGCCCTACGACCACGTGGCCATGGCGGCACTGGCTGCTGCCAATGGGCGTGCGGACTGGGCCCACGCACTGGCCACCGGGCGCATGCCCTAGCGCCAGATCAATCGCCGAAAGCGATGTCCGCGCTGTCGACCGCGCGGATCGGCACGCCGAAGCTCGTGATGTCCGACAGCGTCGCGTTGTGGTGCGCGCGGATGAAGGCGCCCTTGGCGTGGGGCTTGTCGTGCGAGGTGTGGGCGTCGGCCGCCAGCACCACCTCGTAGCCCAGCGCGGCGGCGCGGCGCACGGTGGTGTCCACGCAGAACTCCGACGAATAGCCACAGACCACCACGCGCCGAACGCCCTGCCCCGACAACCACGCTTCGAGCGGCGTGCGCAGGAACGAGTCGGGCGTGGTCTTGCGCAGGCGCGCGTCCGTCGGCGTCACCTGCAAGGCATCGGCCAGCTGCCAGCGCTCGGAATCGAATTCCAGGTCGATCGCGTTCTCGTGCTGGACGAAAGCCACCGGCACGCCCGCCGCGCGGGCCCGCGCCGTGAGCGCGTTGATGCGCGCGATGACCGCTTCGGCCTCGTACGGCCGGGGCGGATCGTCGCAAAGGCCGCGCTGCATGTCGATGACGAGGATGGCAGTTTTCATGGCGATGAAGGGCTGAAGCCGTGGATCGCCGCAGTATGCCGCCGCCCCGCGGATTGCCCCCGCTCGCCGAATGTTTCTGTCGCTGAAACCATTGAAAAGCCAACTCCCGCTAGTCTCGCGCCTCAAGACCAACACACACGCAGAGGGCTTCCCCATGGCTGACGAATCGGATTCGCAAGGCGCTTATTTACCCCGGCTGCTGCGCCGCAGCGCGGTGCTCGCCACGGCGGGCTGCGCGTTTGTCGCCGGCTGCAGCAGCGCCGGCGGCGGGGAAACGCGCTACGACAACTCGCCGCAGTTCAAGGGCGGCGTGTTCCAGAACATGCCCAACCCCGAGCTGCAGCCCGCCGCCAGCACCTGGCGCATCTGGTCGCGCTTCATCGTCGGCAGCAAGGTCGACACCGTGCCGGTCGACCCCATTCCGGTGCGCGCCCTGACGCCCCAGGCGCTCGACGCGCTCGCGGCCGACGCCAACCACGTGGTGCGCCTGGGCCACTCGTCGCACCTGCTGAAGCTCAAGGGCAAGTACTGGCTCATCGACCCCGTGTTCAGCGAGCGCGTCTCGCCCTTCACCTGGGTCGGGCCGAAGCGTTTTCACAAGCCGCCGATCCAGCTGGAGCAGCTGCCGCCGATCGAGGCCGTGATCCTCTCGCACGACCACTACGACCACCTCGACGTGGCCACCATCGAGTACCTCGCCACGCGCGTGCAGCGCTACTTCGTGCCGCTGGGCGTGCGCGCCCGGCTCATCGAGATGGGCGTGCCCGCCGAGCGCGTGACCGAGCTCGACTGGTGGCAAGGCGGCGAGCATGCGGGTGTGAAGCTCACCGCCACGCCCGCGCAGCATTTCTCGGGCCGCGCGGTCACGCTGACCGACCGCGACCGCACGCTGTGGGCCTCGTGGGTGGTGCAAAGCGGCGAGCAGCGCATCTTCTACAGCGGCGACTCGGGCTACTTCCCGGGCTTCAAGCAGATCGGTGAACGCTTCGGCGGCTTCGACCTCGCGCTGATGGAGAACGGCGCCTACGACGCCTACTGGCCCGGCGTGCACATGACGCCCGAGCAGAGCGTGCAGGCCTTCGAAGACCTGCGCGGCAAGGTGCTCTATTCGGTGCACAACAGCACCTTCGACCTGGCCTTCCACACCTGGCACGACCCGCTGGACCGCATCGCCGACCTGGCGCAGGCCAAGAAGATCGACCTGGCCACGCCGGTGATCGGCGAAGTGCTCACGGTGGGCCAGGCGCGCACCAACGTGCGCTGGTGGGCCGGGCTGAAGTAAGGAGCGCACCGTCCACGCGGCGGTGTGTATTTCAAATGTTGCGCGCCACTTTTGGAAGGTTTACAGACAGTTAACCAGCGGCCGGTTCAATCGCCGTGTCGCCGCGACGAATCCCTCACCGGACGCCGATCGCGGACGACACCGTCATCTGCAAGGCAGCAGCCACAGGGAGCAAGGTGATCACAAGAAGAACCGGCAAGAAAGGAGGCGGCATTCCCGCCATCTCGACGCGCGCCCCGAGGCGCCGCCTGGCGCGCATCGCCAGGGGTTTCGCCACGGGGCGCGTGCTGGCATCGATCGCAGGCGCAGGGGTCGTCGCAGCCCCGATGCGCCGCACATCGGCCTGATCGTCAGCGACCCGGGCAACCTCTTCTTCCTCCAGGTCTGACACCGCCGCCGCCCACGCTGCCGACCCGCGGCAACATCGGCACCGACCGGGGCCGGCAGATCCGTCCATTCCCCCACGCTTGCCCCCCGCAGATCGCGGATGCGAGGCGCTGCGGAACATGTCATCATCCCCACCCCTTCACCGGCCCCCTCTCGCAACGAGGCCCTCGCACCCATGCCCATGAAACGTCCCTGGCGCACCTGGCTGCTGGCCCTCCTCCTCGCCGTGGGCCCCGTGGGCAGCGCGCTCGCGACACATGCCAACCATGGCAAGGGCCCGCGCGTCGGCGTGCTCGTGAGCGACCTGCGCAACCCCTTCTTTGCCTACATCGCACGCGCGGTGGAAAGCACGCTGGCCGCAGACAGTCGCAATGCGGCGCACATCACGGTCGTGTCGAGCGGGTTCGATCCGCAGCGGCAGGACGAACAGCTCAAGGAAATGATCCGCCAGCGCGTGCAGCTGGTGATCGTGACGCCGGTCGATTCGACCAGCCTGCACGCCCGCGTCACGGAGGCACGCGCGGCCGGCATCAAGGTCGTGGCGGTCGATGCGCTCGTGCAAGGCGCGGACGCGGCCGTGGTGACCGACAGCCGCGCGGCCGGCAGGCTCTCTTGCGAACACCTGGTGCGCACGCTCGGCGGCAAAGGCGAAGTGGCGATCATCGACGGCCCGCCGAACACGGCCGCGGTGGGCCGCGTCAACGGCTGCCGCGAGGCATTGAACGCCGCACCCGGCGTGCGCGTCGTGTCGATGGCGCTCAATGGCGGCGCCACCAAGGACGGCGGCGTCGAACAGATGACGCGGCTGCTCGCGCGCCATCCGAAGCTGTCGGGCGTGTTCGCGATCAACGACCTGTGCGGCATCGGCGCGGAACTGGCGGCCCAGGTCGCGGGCCGGCGCGACATCGTCATCACGGCGATGGACGGTTCGCCGGAGGTGGCGCAGCGGCTGCAGGACCCGACCACCTTGATCGTCGGCAGCGCGACGCAGTCGCCCACGTTGATGGGCCAGCGAGCGGCCCAGATCGGGCTGAAGCTCCTGAAGGGCCAGCCCCCGGCGCAGCGCGTGCTGCTGCTGCCGTCGAAGCTCGTGACGCGCGAGAACGTCGACGGCTACGGGGGCTGGTGAGCCAGCCCCTCGGCCTGCCTGCTTACTTGCCTTCCTGTTCGCGCCGCTCGCGCGCGCGCCGCACCTGGCGCGTCTCGTTGGCCTGCGCGGCGGCGCGGTCTTTCGCGCGCCGCTTGCCCTGGCGCTTCTCGCGCATGCGGCGCCCCAGGATGTAGCTGCCGAAACCCGTGACCACGGCGAGGATCACGCCGAGGATGCTGATGTCGATGCCGCCCAGCATCAGAGCACCCGCACCACGCTCGCCGGCGTGAATCCGAGGTCTGCCACCTTGCCCTTGCGCGCGCGGGCACCCATCGCGTTGTTGAGCGAGCGGATCTCGAGCGTTTCTTCGCGCTCCTTGCCGCCGCGGGCGACGCCTTCGATCCGCACGCTGCGCGTGTAGGCCACCGCACCGGCCAGCGATTCCTTGGCCTCCAGGTCGATCAGCATCAGGCCGCGTCCGCCCTTGGGCAGGCTCTTGAGCTCGGCGATGTCGAAGGTCAGGATGCGCTTGCCGCTCGAGGCGCAGGCCACGTGCGTCGCGGCCGGCATCGGCTCGGCGCCGCTCGCGCCGCCCACCAGCGACGGCCGGCACAGCTGCTCGCCCTCGCCCACGTCGATGAAGGCCTTGCCGCCGCGCTGGCGCGACATCATGTTCTCGATGGTGGCCATGAAGCCGTAGCCGCCGGTGTTGGCCAGCAGCAGGCAGGCGCCCACCGGGCCCGCGAAGAAATGCGTGACGTGCGTGCCGGCATCGAGCTCGATGAGCGTGGTGACGGGCTGGCCGTCGCCGCGCGCGCCGGGCAGCGAGGCCACGGGCACGGTGTAGACGCGCACGCTCTTGTCCTTGGCGCTGCCGAAGACCAGCAGCGTGTCGACGCTGCGGCATTCGAAGGCGCCGTAGAGCGTGTCGCCCGACTTGAAGCTGTACTCGGGCGCGGTGCCCCCGTTGCCGGCCGCCTTCTCGCTGGCCCAGCCCTTCTGCGCGCGCACCCAGCCCTTCTGCGACACGATCACGGTGACGGGCTCGTCGACCACCTTCACCTCGGCCACGGCGCGCTTCTCGGCCTGGATGAGCGTGCGGCGCGGGTCTTCGAAGGTCTTGGCGTCGGCCTCGATTTCCTTGACCAGCAGGCGGCGCAGCGTGGCCGGGCTGGAGAGGATGTCTTCGAGCTTCTTCTGCTCGTCGCGCAGGCCGGCCAGCTCCTGCTCGATCTTGATGGCCTCGAGCCGCGCGAGTTGGCGCAGCCGGATTTCAAGGATGTCCTCGGCCTGGCGTTCGCTGAGGTTGAAGCGCGCGATGAGCGCCGCCTTCGGGTCTTCCGCCGCGCGGATGATCGCGATCACCTCGTCGATGTTCAGCAGCACCAGCTGCCGGCCTTCGAGGATGTGGATGCGGTCCTGCACCTTGTCCAGGCGATGGCGCGAGCGCCGCTCGACGGTGATCTCGCGGAACGCGATCCACTCGTTGAGCATCTGGCGCAGCGACTTCTGCGTGGGCTTGCCGTCGATGCCGACCATCGTGAGGTTGATCGACGACGAGGTCTCGAGCGAGGTCTGCGCCAGCAGCGTGGTCACGAACTCGTCCTGGCTGATGCGCGAGGTCTTGGGCTCGAACACCAGGCGCACGGCGGCGTCCTTGCTCGATTCGTCGCGCACCACGTCGAGCACCGACAGCATCGCGGCCTTCAGTTGCGTCTGATCGGCCGAGAGCGCCTTCTTGCCGGCCTTGACCTTCGGGTTGGTGATTTCCTCGATTTCCTCGAGCACCTTCTGCGTGCTCACGCCCGGCGGCAGTTCGTTGACCACGAGCTGCCACTGGCCACGCGCGAGGTCTTCGATCTTCCAGCGCGCGCGCACCTTGAGCGAGCCGCGGCCGGTGCGGTAGGCATCGGCGATGTCGCTCGCGCTGCTGATGATCTGCGCGCCGCCCGGGTAGTCGGGGCCGGGCACGAGGGCGAAGAGTTCTTCTTCGCTGAGCTTGCCGTTCGACTTGATCAGCGCCACGCAGGCGTCGGCGATCTCGCGCAGGTTGTGGCTCGGGATCTCGGTGGCCAGGCCCACGGCGATGCCGCTGGCGCCGTTGAGCAGCGTGAACGGCAGCCGCGCGGGCAAGAGGCGCGGCTCTTCGGTGCTGCCGTCGTAGTTGGGAATGAAGTCGACCGTGCCTTCGTCGATCTCGTCGAGCAGCAGGCTGGTGATGCGCGCCAGGCGCGCTTCGGTGTAGCGCATGGCCGCGGCGCCGTCGCCGTCGCGGCTGCCGAAGTTGCCCTGGCCGTCGACCAGCGGATAGCGCTGCGAGAAGTCTTGCGCCATGCGCACCAGCGCGTCGTACGCGGCCTGGTCGCTGTGCGGGTGGAAGCGGCCGAGCACGTCGCCGACGACGCGCGCGCTCTTCACGGGCTTGGCGCCCACGGTGCCGTTGGTGCCGCCGAAGCCCAGGCCCATGCGCGACATCGAGTACAGGATGCGCCGCTGCACCGGCTTCTGGCCGTCGGACACGTCGGGCAGCGCGCGGCCCTTGACCACGCTCAGGGCGTATTCGAGGTAGGCGGTCTGCGCGTAGTCGGCCAGCGTGAGGGTGGTGTCGCCGTCGGTGGGGCCTGCAAGGTCGAGCGGAGGTTGAGAGTCGTCCATGAAGAAGAGAGAAAGAAAAACAGTGACGGGCGGCGTGCGTTCGCGCTCAGCCCAAAATGAAAGTGGGGTGCATGGCAGCCTGCGGGATCACGACAGCGGCGACGGCGGCGAAGCGTCGCCCGGCTCCGCCGCGCTGGTCGGCACGTCGGACGGCTCGGGAATATCGGGCATGGTCGGCACGTTCCGCGGCGACTCGGACGGCATGTTGCCGCGCCCGATCGCGCCGCCCTTGGGCACCGACATTTCCATGCGGATGCGCCCCGGCGTCCTGCCGCCGCTGCTGCCACTGCCGCTGCGCAGGTTGCCGCCCACGGTCACGGCCGAGGGCTTGAGGTACGCATACAGCTGCAGCACGGTCTGCACGTAGTTCTGCGTTTCCTTGTAGTTCGGGATCTTGTTGCCCGCGCGCTGCACCGCGCCCTCGCCCGCGTTGTAGGCGGCCAGCGCGAGCTCGATCTGGCCCGGGAACATCGCGATCAGGTCGCGCAGGTAGCGCGAGCCGGCGGCGATGTTGATGTGCGGATCGAACAGCTTCTTCTCGATCGTGCCGCGCTTGTCCGTCGCCACGCCGTAGCGCTGCGCGGTGGCCGGCATGAGCTGCATGAGCCCCATCGCGCCCTTGGGCGAGACGGCCTTGGCATCGAAGCCCGACTCGGTGGCGACCAGCGCCTGCAGCAGCTCGTAGTCGATCGCGTGCTTGCTCGACGCATCGCGCAGCGCCGCCTTGGCGGTCTTGTAGCCGGGCGAGGCCTCGAACATGGCGAGCAGGTTCTGCGACGCCGGCGACACCCTGCCGTCGAGCCGGCGGTTGATGCTGCCGCGGCCCATCGGCGACAGGCCCTTGGCGGTGTCGAAGCTCTGGCCGCCCTGGAAGAAGAGCTTGTAGCGCTCGTCGACCTTCTCGGCCGCGAAGTGCGCCACGCCGTTGCTGTCGATGTAGCCATAGATGTCGGTCGCGTGCGCGAGCCCCTGCTGCATGCACAGCAGAAGGGCCAACCACAGCGAACGCTTGAAAACCGACATGCGTGTGAGAAGAAGGAAAGAAAAAGGAAACCGTCAGACGTCGATGTCGACGTCGTCTGCGCGCAATTCCATGAGCTCGCGCCGCGCCGCCGCTTCGCCCTTGCCCATTAGCTTGGTGATCTCGCCCTGGGTGGACGAAAAATCGAACCGCCCCAATTGGACCTTCATCAGGCGACGGGTGTCCGGATTGAGCGTGGTTTCCCACAATTGTTCCGCGCTCATTTCGCCCAGGCCCTTGAAGCGGCTGATGCTCCAGGCGCCTTCGCGCACGCCATCTTTACGCAGTTTGTCGAGCGTGGCGGTCAGTTCGCCCTCGTCCAGCGCATAGACCTTGGAGGCCGGTTTCTTGCCGCGCGCGGGCGCATCGACCCGGAACAATGGCGGCTTTGCGACATACACGTGGCCGGCTTCGATGAGCTTGGGAAAGTGCCGGAAGAACAGCGTGAGCAGCAGCACCTGGATGTGCGAGCCATCCACGTCGGCATCGGACAGGATGCAGATCTTGCCGTAGCGCAGGCCGCTCATGTCGGGCGTGTCGGCGGGGCCGTGCGGATCGACGCCCACGGCCACCGAGATGTCGTGGATTTCGGTGTTGGCGAACAGGCGGTCGCGCTCGACTTCCCAGGTGTTGAGCACCTTGCCGCGCAGCGGCAGGATGGCCTGGCTTTCCTTGTCGCGGCCCATCTTGGCGCTGCCGCCGGCGGAGTCGCCCTCGACCAGGAAGACTTCGTTGTGGCTGATGTCCTTGCTCTCGCAGTCGGTCAGCTTGCCGGGCAGCACGGCCACGCCGGAGCCCTTGCGCTTCTCGACCTTCTGGCCGGCGCGCTGACGCGTCTGGGCGGCCTTGATGGCCAGCTCGGCCAGCTTCTTGCCGTAGTCGACGTGCTGGTTGAGCCACAGCTCGAGCGTGGGGCGCACGAAGCTGGACACCAGGCGCACGGCGTCGCGCGAATTCAGGCGCTCCTTGATCTGGCCCTGGAACTGCGGGTCGAGCACCTTGGCGCTGAGCACGTACGAGGCGCGCGCGAACACGTCTTCGGGCAGGAGCTTCACGCCCTTGGGCAGCAGCGAGTGCAGCTCGATGAAGCTCTTCACCGCATTGAACAGGCCGTCGCGCAGGCCGCTTTCGTGCGTGCCGCCGGCGCTGGTGGGAATCAGGTTGACGTAGCTCTCGCGCACCGGCTGGCCGTCTTCGGTGAAGGCCACGCACCAGTCGGCGCCCTCGCCTTCGGCGAAGTTGTCGGCGTTCTTGTCGGCATGGCCGCTGCCTTCGAACAGCGGAATGATCGGGTCGCCGTTGAGCGTCTGCATCAGGTAGTCGCTCAGGCCGCCCTTGTAGAGCCACTGCTGGCTTTCGCCGGTCTTCTCGACGGCCAGCGTGACGCTCACGCCGGGCATCAGCACGGCCTTGCTGCGCAGCAGGTGGGTGAGCTCGCCCATGGGCAGCGCGGCGGTCTCGAAGTACTTGGCATCGGGCCAGGCGCGCACGGTGGTGCCCTGCTTGCGTTCGCCGGCCTCGAGCTTGCGGATCTCGAGCGCCTCGATCACGTCGCCGGCGCTGAAGGCCAGCTTCGCGACCGAGCCTTCACGGTGCGAGCTGACTTCGAGGCGCTTGGACAGCGCGTTGGTCACCGACACGCCCACGCCGTGCAGGCCGCCCGAGAAGCTGTAGGCGCCGCCCGAACCCTTGTCGAACTTGCCGCCGGCGTGCAGCCGGGTGTAGACCAGCTCGATCACGGGGGCCTTTTCCTCGGGGTGCAGGCCGAAGGGAATGCCGCGGCCGTCGTCCTCGACGCTGACCGAGCCGTCGGTGTGCAGCGTGACCTTGATCTTCTTGCCGTAGCCCGCCAGCGCTTCGTCGGCGGCGTTGTCGAGCACTTCCTGGATGATGTGCAGGGGGTTGTCGGTCCGGGTGTACATGCCCGGGCGCTGCTTCACGGGCTCGAGGCCCTTGAGCACGCGGATGGAGCCTTCCGAATAGCCGGAAGCGGAGTCTGAAGATGTCTTGGGGGAAGTCGCCATGGGGGCGGATTGTAGTCAGTTGGGTTGAAATGACTGGATACCCATACAGGCACCGGCTTCGGTCTTTTCGCACATCAGGCGGGAGTTTCTGCGGGCGGACCGAACATCCGCGCGCTCAGGAAATCGATGAACGCCCGCAGCTTGGGCGACGGATGGCGCCCCGACGGCCACAGCACGCGGAACGCGATGGTACGGGGCCGGCGCAGGTGCTCGGCCAGCACGGGTTGCAGCGCGCCCTCGGCCAGCGCGGCGCGCACGCTGAAGTCGGGCAGGCAGGCGATGCCGCGCCCGCGCAGGGCAAAGCACAGCCGGGTCTCGATGTTGTTGCAGATCATCGAGACCGGCGGGCGCACCTCGCTGCCGTCGGGCCCGGGCGCGAGCGGCCAGACCTCGACCTTGCCGGTCGCCGGGTAGCGGTAGTGCAGGCAGGCGTGGCGGGCCAGATCGTCCGGCGAGGCGGGCGTGCCGTGGCGCGCCAGGTACGCGGGGGAGGCCACCAGCAGCTGCGAGAACTCGCCCAACTGGCGCGACGACAGCCGTGAATCCGCCGGCTCGCCGGTGCGCACCACGGCGTCGAAGCCTTCCTCGATGACGTCGACGAGGCGGTCGCTGAAGTCGAGGTCGAGCTCGATCGCCGGGTAGGCGGCCATGAAGTCGGCCAGCACCGGCAGCACCAGCGAGCTGACCAGCGGCAGGCTCACGCGCAGCCGCCCGCGCGGCGCCTCGGCGGCGTGCGACAGCTCCTGCTCGGCGGCCTCGATCTCGGCCAGCACGCGGCGGCTGCGCGCCAGGAACAGCGCGCCCTCGGCGGTGAGCGTGATGCTGCGCGTGCTGCGGTGGAACAGGCGCACGCCCAGCCGCCCCTCGAGCCGCGCCACGCGCTTGCCCACGGCCGAGGCCGACACGCCGAGCGCGCGCCCGGCCGCCACGAAGCTGCGGGTTTCGGCGACCTGAACGAAGACGGCAAAGCCGCTGAGGCTGTCCATGGGGAATCTCCATTGCGGACTTCAACATCCGCATTGAGCGGAACTGTAGCCGTCTTTATCCGAAGTCGGCTTCTTCCTATCGTTGGCCGCATGACCTTTCTTCCCGACATTTCCCCCACTTTCACCCCTGTCACCCCTGCGTGGCAGGGCCCGGACCCGTCGCGCATCGACGCGACCATCGACCGTGCGCTGGCCGAAGAGCGGCTGGTCGGCGCGGTGGTGCTGGTGCGCCACGACGGGCGCCTCGTCCATCGGCGCGCCGCCGGCCTGGCCGACCGCGAGGCCGGCCGGCCGATGCGCGAGGACGCGCTGTTCCGACTGGCCTCGGTGTCCAAGCCCATCGTCTCGACCGCCGCGATGGTGCTCGTGGACCAGGGCCGGCTCGACCTGGACGACCCCGTGACGCGCTGGCTGCCGGACTTCCGCCCCCGCCTGCCTGAAGGCGGCAGCGAAGCTGTCATCACGCTGCGGCAACTGCTGACCCACACGGCCGGCCTGGGCTACCGCTTCCTCGAAAGCACGGACGACGGCCCGTACGCGCGCGCCGGCGTGTCGGACGGCATGGACCGCGACGACGGCCTCACGCTGGCCGCCAACCTGCAGCGCCTGGCCGGCGTGCCGCTGCTGTACCCACCGGGCACGGGCTGGCTCTACTCGCTGGCCATCGACGTGCTCGGCGCGGTGGTCGAGGCGGCCAGCGGCCTGCCGCTGCCCGAGGCGGTGCGCGCACTGGTGACCGGGCCGCTGCAGATGCACGACACGGGATTCGCCGCCGCCCCCGGCGACGCGCGGCTGGCCACGCCCTACGTGAACGGCCCCAGCGGCACGCCGCCGCAGCGCATGGACGGCCCCGTCGTCGCCACCCCGTTCGAGGGCGCCGTCGGCATCCGCTTCGACCCGGCGCGCGCCTTCGACGCCAGCGCCTGGCCCTCGGCCGGCGCCGGCATGGTCGGCAGCGCGGGCGACTTCCTGCGCCTGCTCGAAACGCTGCGCACCGGCGGCGCACCGCTGCTGGGCACCGCCACCGTCGACGCCATGGGCCGCAACCACACGGGCGCCTGGGGGCCGGCGGACGCGCCGGGCTGGGGCTTCGGCCTGGGCTTTTCGGTGCTGCACGACCCGCAGCCCACGCAGACGCCCGAATCGCCCGGCACCTGGCGCTGGGGCGGCGCCTACGGCCACGCCTGGTTCGTCGACCGGGCGCGCGGGCTCAGCGTGGTGGCCTTCACGAACACGCTCTATGAAGGCATGTCGGGCCGCTTCGTCACCGAACTGAGGGATGCCGTCTATGCGTGACACGACCTCTTCCTCCCCCCTGCCCTTGTCCGGCCTGCTGGCGCTGGCAGCCGGCGGCTTCATCACCATCCTCACCGAGGCGATGCCGGCCGGCCTGCTGCCGCAGATCGGTGCCGACCTGGGCGTGGCGCCCGCGCTGGTCGGCCAACTCGTCACCGTGTACGCGCTGGGCTCGCTGGTGGCGGCCATTCCGCTGGTGGCGCTCACGCGCGGCTGGCGTCGCCGGCCGCTGCTGATGGGCGCGATCGGCGGCTTCGCGGTGGTCAACACGGTGACGGCGCTGTCGCACGACTACACGCTGACGCTGGTCGCGCGCTTCTTCGCCGGCGTGTTCGCGGGCCTGCTGTGGGCGCTGCTGGCCGGGCACGCCGCGCGCATGGTGGCGCCGTCGCAGCAGGGCCGGGCCATCGCCGTGGCGATGCTGGGCGCACCGCTGGCGCTGTCGCTGGGCATTCCGGCGGGCACGCTGCTGGGCGCGAGCGTCGGCTGGCGGCCGGCCTTTCTGATCATGTCGGCGCTGTCGGTGCTGCTGCTCGGCTGGGTGCGCTGGCAGGTGCCCGACTTCCCGGGCCAGGAGGCCGGGCGCCAGCAGAGCGTGCGCCGCGTGTTTCTGCTGCCGGGCGTGCGGCCGGTGCTGGTGGTGATGTTCGCCTTCGTGCTGGCGCACAACATCCTCTACACCTACATCGCGCCCTTCCTGGCGCATGCCGGGCTCGGGGCGCAGGTCGGGCGGGTGCTGCTGGTGTTCGGCGCGGCCTCGCTGGGCGGCATCTGGCTCACGGGCGTGCTGATCGACCGCTGGCTGCGCACGCTGGTGCTGGCCGGCACGGCCGCCTTTGCGCTGGCAGCGCTGATGCTCGCCGCGGCGGGCGGGTCGGCGGCGGGCGTGTACCTCGCTGTCGCGGTCTGGGGCCTGGCCTTCGGCGGCGCGGCAACGCTGTTCCAGACCGCCTCGGCCCAGGCCGCCGGCGACGCGGCGGACGTGGCGCAGTCGATGGTCGTGACGACCTGGAACCTCGCCATCGCGGGCGGCGGACTGGCGGGCGGCCTGCTGCTGCAGGGCGGCGGCGCGGGCAGCCTGCCCTGGTCGCTGCTGGCGTTGCTGGTGCCGGGGCTGGTGCTGGCGTGGCGGGCCTGCGAGCACGGTTTTCCTGGCGCGCGCGGCGCGGCGGCGGCACCGGCGCGCTGACCCCAAAGGCAGGCCACGCGCCTGCCTTTTTTCTTTGATGCCGTGCGCGCATTGAAACCGCGCCCACAAATCATCAATGGCCTTGGCCGCCACGCCACCTGCCGCAGCATCCATTTCGCTACATTCGAAGGATGCAAGCCTCCCCCGCTCCCACCCTTTCGATCAAGCAGGTGCTGTTCTGCGGCGCCATGATCGTCACGCTCTCGATGGGCATCCGCCATGGCTTCGGCCTCTGGCTGCAGCCCATCACGCAGGCGCAGGACTGGAGCCGGCAGACCTTCTCGTTCGCGCTCGCGGTGCAGAACCTGTCGTGGGGCATCTTCGGCGTGTTCGCGGGCATGCTGGCCGACCGCTTCGGCGCGTTCCGCGTGCTGATCGGCGGCTCGCTGCTGTACGCGGCGGGCCTCTTCGGCATGGCGCATTCGCCGACGCCGCTGCTGTTCACCCTGAGCGCGGGCGTGCTGATCGGCGCGGCGCAGGCGGGCTCGACCTACGCGGTGATCTACGGCGTGATCGGCCGGCAGATCCCGGCCGAGCGCCGCTCGTGGGCCATGGGCGTGGCGGCGGCCGCCGGCTCGTTCGGCCAGTTCCTGATGGCGCCCATCGAAGGCCGCCTGATCGGCGCCTTCGGCTGGCAGACGGCGCTGGCCGTGGTGGCGGTGCTGGTGCTGGTGATCGTGCCGCTGGCCTTTGGCCTGCGCGAGCCCAAGACCGCGGCCCTGGCCGGCCACCGTGACCAATCGGTGCTGCAGGCCGTGGGCGAGGCCTTCCGCTACCCGAGCTTCGGCTTGCTGATGGCGGGCTACTTCGTTTGCGGCTTCCAGCTGGCCTTCATCGGCATCCACATGCCGACCTACCTGCGCGACAAGAACCTGTCGCCCGAAGTGGCGGGCTACGCGCTGGCGCTGATCGGGCTGTTCAACGTGTTCGGCACCTACACGGTCGGCCTGCTGGGGCAGAAGCTGTCCAAGCCCAAGATTCTTGCGGCCATCTACTTTGCACGGGCGGTGTCGATCGCCCTCTTCCTGCTGGCGCCGATCTCGCCGCTCAGCGTGTACGTCTTCTCGGCGGCCATGGGCTTCCTGTGGCTGTCGACCGTGCCGGCCACCAACGCCATCGTCGCGGGCATCTTCGGCGTGGCGCACCTGTCTATGCTCAGCGGCTTCGTGTTCCTGAGCCACCAGGTGGGTTCGTTCCTGGGCGTGTGGCTGGGCGGCTTCCTGTACGACACGACGGGCAGCTACAGCATCGTCTGGTACATCTCGATCGCGCTGGGCGTGTTCGCGGCGCTGATCAACCTGCCGGTCAAGGAAAGCGCCATTGCGCGCGCGGTCCGGCCGGTCGCCGTGGCGGGCTGACGGCCCGCGCTTTTCGTCTCTTGTTTGCAAGGAGCCATCGCCATGACGCCCCGCACACGCAACCACTACCTGGCCCAAGCCGCCTGGCTCGCCGCCGTGCTGGCGGCGCTGGGCGGCGTGTTCGCGCTGTACGTGCATCCGACGTTCCTGGTCACGCTGGTCGACCAGGTGTGGTCCTGTTTCTGAACGACTTCGCCCCGAAATGCCCGCAAGCCGGGCCCAGGCCACTATGAAAGATGTAGCAATTCCCGTGCATGCGAGCACGGCGCCCTCCGAATGGATCGTGCGCTGGTCGCACCTGCTTGCGCCGAACGCCACGGTGCTCGACGTGGCCTGCGGGTCCGGGCGGCACATGCAGTGGTTCGCCGGGCGCGGGCATGCGGCGACCGGCGTCGACCGGTCGCCCGAGGCCGTCGAGGCGGCCGGCGCCTTCGGTCGCGTGGTGGCGGCCGACATCGAGTCGGGCCCCTGGCCCTTCGCGGCCCAGCGCTTCGGCGCGGTGGTCGTCACCAACTACCTCTGGCGCCCGCGCATGGCCGACATCGTGGCCGCCGTGGCGCCGGGCGGCGTGCTGCTGTACGAGACCTTCGCGGCCGGCAACGAGACCGTCGGCAAGCCCTCGCGGCCCGATTTCCTGCTGCGGCCGGGCGAGCTGCTCGGGGCTTGCGCCAGCCTGCAGGTGATCGCCTATGAAGACGGCTTCCTGCCGGAGCCGGCGCGCTTCGTCCAGCGCATCGCCGCCGTGCGACCCGGCGAAGCGGCCGCGGGCGCCCCGCCGCGCCACTTCCTGAAGGCCAGCTGAGCTGGCCGACACAACTGTCTCCGGCCCGGCCGGAGTCAGTAGAATGGCCGCTTTCGTCCACCGACAAAGAGATTCCCTTGGAGCAACTGACAGGCAGCATCGTCGCGCTCGTCACGCCGATGCACGACGACGGCAGTGTCGACTACCCCGCCCTGCGGCGGCTCATCGACTGGCACATTGACGAAGGCACCGACTGCCTTGGCGTGGTCGGCACCACCGGCGAATCGCCGACGGTCGATGTGGAAGAGCACTGCGAAATCATCCGCGTATCCGTCGAGCAGGCCCGGGGCCGCGTGCCCGTGATGGCCGGCTGCGGCGCGAACTCGACCAAGGAAGCCATCGAGCTCGCCAAGTTCGCCAAGGGCGTGGGCGCCGACTCGCAGCTCCAGGTCGTCCCTTACTACAACAAGCCCACGCAAGAGGGCCAGTACCAGCACTTCAAGGCCATCGCCGAAGCCGTCGGCGACCTGCCCGTCGTGCTGTACAACGTGCCCGGCCGCACCGTCGCCGATATGGCGCACGACACCGTGCTGCGTCTGGCACAGGTGCCCGGCATCATCGGCATCAAGGAAGCCACCGGCAACATCGAACGTGCCCAATGGCTCATCCGCGACCTGCCGAAGCACTTTGCCGTTTACTCCGGCGACGACCCGACCGCGGTCGCGCTCATGCTGTGCGGCGGCCAGGGCAACATCAGCGTCACGGCCAACGTGGCGCCGCGCAAGATGCACGAGCTGTGCGTGGCCGCGCTGGCCGGCGACGTCAAGCGCGCGATGCAGCTGCAGTTCGAACTGATGCCGCTGCACCGCAACCTGTTCGTCGAACCCAACCCGATCCCGCTCAAGTGGGCCATGGCCCGCCTGGGTCTGTGCGGCGGCGCCCTGCGGCTGCCGCTCACGGAACTCGGCGAAGCGAGCCGCCCGGCGGTCGAGGGCGCCCTGCGCGCCACCGGCCTGCTCAAGGACTGACCGAGCCCGGGTTTCCCCACCGATCACACCGCCTCCCGTCCGCCCTTTCCCCTGTTCGCAGCAAGGTCAAGCAACCTTTTGCCGCAACGGTGCTCAGAGAGGGCGGGGCGCTGGGGCCCATCGATTGACCGAACCATTCCACCAAGGAAGACGACGTTGAAGAACATTTCGCGACTTGCACTGCTGGCCCTCGTTGCCAGCCTCGCCGCCTGCTCCGTCCTCGAGAGCGACAAGATCGACTACAAGAGCGCTGGCAAGGCCCCGACGCTCGAAGTCCCACCTGACCTGTCCCAGCTCTCGCGCGACAACCGCTACGCAGTGCCGGGCGGCGCCGTCACCGCCAACGCCTACCAGGCCGGCATCGCGAACGCACCGGGCATTCCCACCGCCGTGGCCAACATCGGCGACGTGCGCATGGAGCGCTCGGGCACGCAGCGCTGGATCGTCGTCAACCGCACGCCCGACCAGCTCTGGGAGCCTGTGAAAGACTTCTGGCAGGAAAGCGGCTTCCTGCTGACCACCGACCAGCGCAACCTGGGCATCATGGAAACCGACTGGGCCGAGAACCGCGCCAAGCTGCCGCAGGACATCATCCGCGGCACGCTGGGCAAGCTGGTCGACTCGGTCTACTCGACCGGCGAACTCGACCGCTTCCGCACCCGCCTGGAGCGCAGCACCAACGGCACCGAGATCTTCGTCAGCCACCGCGGCATGCAGGAGGTCTACAACAACTCCCGCCAGGACCAGACCGTGTGGCAGCCCCGCCCGAGCGATCCTGAGCTCGAGACCGAATTCCTGCGCCGCCTGATGGTCAAGCTCGGCGTCTCGCAAGAGCAGTCGAAGATCCTCGCCGCGACCACCGCAGCGCCCAAGACCGCCACCGTGGCCACCGTCGGCAACCAGCCGGTCGTGCAGATCAGCGAAGGCTTCGACCGCGCATGGCGCCGCGTCGGCCTGGCCCTGGACCGCACCGGCTTCACCGTCGAAGACCGCGACCGCAGCGCCGGCATCTACTACGTGCGCTACGTGACGCCGAACCCCGACAAGAAGGACGACGGCTTCTTCGGCAAGCTGTTCAGCAGCTCCAAGAAGGACGAAGCGCCGATCAAGTTCCGCATCTCGGTCAAGAGCCAGGGCGAAGCCACCACGGTCTCGGTCCTGAACGACGCCGGCGCGCCCGAAACCTCGGCCAACGCGCAGCGCATCGTCAAGGTCATCGCCGACGACCTGAAGTAAGCCCCATGCTCCGCTTCCGAAGCCTCGGCAGCGGCAGCACGGGCAACGCCGCGCTGGTCGAAGCAACGACCAGCGCCGGCCGCACCACCCGCCTCCTCGTCGACTGCGGCTTCGGCATCCGCCAGCTCGACCGGCGCCTGGCCCAGGCGGGCCTGGCCGCAGCGGACCTCGACGCCGTCTTCATCACCCACGAGCATGGCGACCACATCGGTTGCGCCCATGCCCTGTCGCTGCGCGACCGCATCCCGGTCTGGATGAGCGAAGGCACCTGGCTCGCGACCGGCGGGCGCGACTACGAAGGCCGCCTGCACCTGGCGCGCGACGACGCCGAGTTCAGCGTCGGCGACCTCTGCCTGCAGCCCTTCACCGTACCCCACGACGCGCGCGAGCCGCTGCAGCTGCGCTGCACCGACGGCAACCGCACGCTGGGCGTGCTGACCGACCTGGGCCACGCCACCAGCCACGTGCTGGCCCGGCTGCGCGGCGCGCATGCGCTGCTGCTGGAGTTCAACCACGACAGCGACCTGCTCGCCGGCTCGGCCTACCCGTCGTTCCTGAAGCAGCGCGTGGGCGGCAACTACGGCCACCTGTCGAACACCGCGGCCGCCGAGATCGCGCGTGCCGTGCTTCACGACGGGCTGCGCCACGTGGTCGCGGCGCACCTGAGCGAGCAGAACAACCGGCCCGAGATCGTGCGGCGCCTGATGGCCGAAGCGCTGGGTGGCGACGAGGCCGAGATGCTCACGGCCACCGCCGCCGAGGGCTCGCCCTGGCTCGACGTCTGAGCAGGCGGGGCATCGCCCTCCCCCAATGAAAAAGCCGCCCGAGGGCGGCTTTTTGCATCGTGCGGACCTGGCAGCGGAATTACTGCTTCGGTGCCTCGCCCTTCTTGGCGGCCTCGGTCGCGGCGTTGGCGGCGTCCAGGGCCGACGAGGCGGCGGCCGACGGTGCCGATGCAGGCGCGGCGGCCGGCGGTGCGGCGGGTGCGGGTTCGGTCACGGGAGCGGGCGGCGGGGTCACGACCGCGGGGGCGGCGTCCTCTTTCTTTCCGCAGGCCACCAGGGCGGCAGCGGCGATCAGCGAGGCAATCAGGACGGACGACGACTTCTTCATGAGGACTCCTTTGGCAATGAAGGTCTGGAACCAAAAAATTCTAGACCGCCAACCCCGCCCGGATATGTCGCGGGGGTGTATTTGCGGCATTGGCTTACAAGCCGAGCGTGGAGGCGGGAAAGGCCGGTCGCCCCTGGCGCCAGCGCTCGTCGAGACTTTCGCGCAGGTCGCGCCGCGCACGCGGCTCGCTGCTGCAGACGCCGCGGCTGCGTTCGGGGTCGATGCGGTGCAGGCACCAGGTGGGCGTCCAGAAGGCGCTGGGCACCTCCTCGGCCGTGCCCGAGCGGCCTGCCGCGCGGCATTCGACGATGTGGTCCCAGGTGCGGCGCCACGTCACGAAACGCGCATGACCGCGCTCGATCAGGTCGAAGCGCCCAGCCAGCAGCAACAGGCGGCGCCCGCTGGCCGACCAGGCCTGCAGCGCCTCGATGCTGGCGCGCTCGCCCAGCGGCCAGTCGGCGAAGTCGAGGTCGCTGAAGACGATCTCGTTCCAGCCCTGATGCGCAGCAGCAGACAAGGCGTTGCGGACGAGGTCGGCAAACGCCTCGCGGCCGTCGAAACGGCCTTCGCTCAGGACCGGTACGGCGCCTTCACCCGGCATGCAGCCAGCCCGCCTCGCACCACTCGCCCAGCAGCGCCCGCGCGCCCTCGCTGGCGCGGGCCAGCTCGCGCGCACCGAGCGCGCGCTGGTCGGCCAGCCGCCGCATCAGCGTGGCGTCGGCCCCGCCGGCGCGGAAGCTCTCGCCGTTGATGTAGACGTGCCGCGCGTCGTAAAGCATGCGCGTGCGGCGATCGAGCGCGACCTCGCGCAGCACCTCGGGCACTTCATTGCCTTCGCCGAACCAGACGTTGGCCTTCGGCTCGGTGAGCGATTCGCCCAGCGCGCGGTCGATGGCGTCGGGGTCGCGCAGCGCGGCCTCGACGGCCTTGCGCGCGAAGTCCTGCAGCGCAGCCGGCATCGCGGCCGGGGCCTCGACGGCAGGTTGCGACGGATCGCGGTAACGCGCGAGCTCGGACGGGCCCGCGTCTTCCAGGTCTTCCGCATAGGCCTGCGCCACGCGCGCCAGCAGGTCCGCGCCCAACTCGCCCACGGCGGACGAGCGCAGCCCGATGGAGTACGTCATGCAGTCGTCGCCCACCGCCACGCCGTCGTGGGCGTACTTGGGCGGCAGGTACAGCATGTCGCCGGGCTCGAGCACGAAGGTCTGCTCGGGCTCGAAGTGCTCGAGCACCTTGAGCGGCACGTCGGGCTGCAGCCGCAGGTCGGACTGCTTGCCGATGGACCAGCGGCGCCGCCCCTGCGCCTGCAGCAGGAACACGTCGTAGCTGTCGAAATGCGGGCCGACGCCGCCGGTGTCGCTCGCGTAGCTGATCATCAGGTCGTCCAGGCGCGCATCGGGCAGGAAGCGGAACTGCCGCAGCAGGTCGTGCACGCCGTCGTGGTGCAGGTCGACGCCCTGCACCAGCATCGTCCAGCCCGGCTGCTTCAGCGGCGGCAGCGCGCGCCGGGGCAGCGGGCCGTGCTTCAGCGACCAGCCGGATTTCCCATGCCGGATCAGGCGCGACTCGACCCCCTCGCGCTCCGCCAGCGCGAAGAGCGCTTGGCGGTCGATCGGTGGCACCATCGAGGGAACGGCCTGCCGGATCAGCAGGGGTTTCTTTTGCCAGTACCGGCGCATGAACAGCGCGGGACTCAGGCCGCCAAGCAAGGGCAGCGGTTGATTGATCTCCATGGGAGAATTCTGCAATGGAAATCTCTGAACAATGCGTGGTCGGCCTGACCTGGACCATGAAAGACACGCTCGGCGATGTGCTGGACGTGCTCGACGAGCCGGTGGAATTCATGGTGGGCGGCGACGACCTCTTCGACGTGATCGAGGCCGCCCTGCAGGGCCATGAGCCCGGCGCGCGCGTGCAACTGCAGATCGAGCCCGAGCAGGGCTTCGGCGACTTCAACGACCAGCTGCTCTTCCTGGAGCCGCGTTCGCTGTTCCCCGAAGGCACCGAGGAAGGCATGACCTTCGACGGCTCCGCCCTGCCCAAGGGCGTGAGCGACGGCATCCCCAAGGACGCGATCTACACCGTGGCCGAGATCTACCCCGACCACCTCGTGCTCGACGGCAACCACCCGCTGGCGGGCATCGCGATCCGCCTGGACATCACGGTGCGTTCGGTGCGCGAAGCCACCGAAGAAGAAGTCGGCCGCGGCTCGGCCGGCACGGCCTTCTTCAAGGTGCCGCCGATGGCGCCGGGCGGCCAGATGCTGCACTGAGACCACGCCACTTCACAAAGCAAAAGCCGGGCAGTGCCCGGCTTTTTTCTTTGCGCGCGCGGCCGACCGCTTACATGCGCGAGATGTGCCCGTTGTCGATGCGCACGCGGTCGCCGATGCGCAGGTCGCCCGGGTTTTGCACGTCGAAGGCGCGGTAGCCGCCGCGGTCGGTCTGCACCGAGACGCGGTAGCTCTCGTAGGCGCGCGGGCCGTTCTGCTGGGCCTCGATGGTGTTGCCCAGCAAGGCGCCGCCCACGAGGCCGAGCGCAGTGGCTGCGGCACGGCCGTTGCCGCGTCCGAACTGGTTGCCCACGACGCCGCCGATGAGGCCGCCCGCGATGGCACCGCCACCCGTGGTGCCCACGCCCGCGGTTTCGCTGCGCAGCACCTCGATGTTGGCGACGTGGCCGTACTCGACGTAGGCCGCTTCCTGGTATTGGATCGCCCGCGGCGGGGCCTGGTAGGGGTAGCGCGAGGTCTGGTAGACCGGGGCCGGCGCGACACAGGCCGTGAGCGTGGCCAGTGCGAGCACGGACGCCGTGACGGAAATGAAGCGCATTGAGATGTTCATGAAAGAGGCTCCTCGAAGAAAACAGCACGCGCCCGGACGGGCCGCATGCCTGCCTGTGTCTAACGTTTCAGCCGAAGCCGCGATGACGAAAGACACACGCTGAAACCTTCGAGACGAACCACGCGCCGGCGGTTCCGTTCTTTACGCCTTGGATACTCAGGTGCCCTTCAGCTTTGCTGGAGCAAAGGCTCAGTGCTTGCCGGTCGAGCCGTAGCCGCCCTCGCCGCGTTGCGAGGCCTCGAACTCGGCGACCACGCGAAACTGCGCCTGCACCACCGGCACGATCACCAGCTGCGCGAGCCGCTCCATCGGCTGCAGCACGAAGGGCGTGTTGCTGCGGTTCCAGGCGCTGACCTTCAGCTCGCCCTGGTAGTCGCTGTCGATCAGGCCGACGAGGTTGCCCAGCACGATGCCGTGCTTGTGGCCCAGGCCCGAGCGCGGCAGGATCAGCGCGGCATAGGCCGGATCGGCCAGGTGGATCGCGATGCCGGTGCCCACCAGTTGCCAGGCATTGGGTTCGAGCGTGACCGGGGCATCGAGGCAGGCCCGCAGGTCGAGACCGGCGCTTCCGGGGGTGGCATACGCGGGCAATTGATCCACCATGCGCGGATCGAGGATTCGGACGTCTACTTTCACTGACTTGCTGCCTTGTTTATTTCTGTTGCTGTTCTTTTTGCCTGCGCGCGGCCTCTTCGAGCACCTGCTGCCACTTGGCGACCCCGGGCCTCAGGTTGAGGCCCTTGAGAAAACGCTTGCCGAACCAGGCCGCCGCGGCGGCGCCCAGGACGAGCACGGAGAGCGGCACGCCGATGGCCCACAGCACCAGGAACACCATCGCCCCCATGCCGGCCAGCACCTTGAGCGTGCCCGGGGGGATGGCCTTGGTGCCGTCCGCCTTCGCGGCCTCGCCAGCCGGCGATTCACGCCGTGCGACGGTGGTCCCCTGCGCACCGGGCGAAGGCGTCATGCCGACGTCCAACCCGTGCTCGGACTCCTTGCCTGGGACGCGCGCCGACTGGCCGGCCCGCGCCGACAACTGCTCCACGTAGCGGGCGAAGTCGCCATTCGGCGGTGTGTTGGATTCGGTGTTCATCAGGCCCTCCAATCAGGAAGTCGCGCGGCAATCTCCGTCATCAACTCGCGTGCCAGCCGGAGCTTGGGCGCGCGGGGCAGCTCGCGCACGCCCTTCGCGTCCACGAGCAGCAAGGCGTTGTCGTCCTGCCCGAAGGTCAGCGGGCCGATGTTGCCCACCAGCAGCGGAATGCCCTTGCGTTCGCGCTTGGCCTTGGCGTGCTCGGCGAGGTTCTCGCTCTCGGCCGCGAAGCCCACGCAGAACAGCTTCCTGGCCTGCGCGCGTTCGCTCTTGGCCACGGTAAGCAGGATGTCGGGGTTCTCGACGAAGTGCAGCACCGGCGTCTGGCCGCTGCCGTCTTTCTTGATCTTCTGGTCGCTGTGCGTGGCGGGGCGCCAGTCGGCCACGGCGGCCGTTGCTACAAAAATGCTAGCTGCCTGCGCAGCGCGGGTGGTGGCTTCGAGCATCTCCTGCGCCGACAGCACGTCGATGCGGCTCACGCCGCGTGGCGTCGGCAGGTGCACCGGGCCGGCCACCAGCGTGACCTCGGCACCGGCCTCGCGCGCCGCGCGGGCGATGGCGAAACCCATCTTGCCGGACGAATGGTTGGTGATGCCGCGAATCGGGTCCAGCGCCTCGAAGGTCGGGCCGGCCGTGACGAGCACCTTCTGCCCCGCCAGCAGCTTGGGCTGGAAGAAGGCCGTGATGTCCTCGAGCAGCTGCGCCGGTTCGAGCATGCGCCCGTCACCGGTTTCGCCGCAGGCCTGCCAGCCGCTGCCCACGCCCAGCACGGTCGCGCCGTCGGCCGACACCTGCATCAGGTTGCGCTGCGTGGCCGGATGGGCCCACATCTCGCGGTTCATGGCCGGGGCGATCAACAGCGGCACGCGGTCGGTCGGACGCGCCAGGCACAGCAGGCTCAGCAGCTCGTCGGAGCGGCCCTGCACCAGCCGCGCAATGAAATCGGCGCTGCAGGGCGCCAGCACGATCGCATCGGCCTCGCGGCTCAGGTTGATGTGCGGCATGTTGTTCGGCTCACGGGCGTCCCACTGCGAGGTGTAGACGGTGCGCCCCGAGAGCGCCTGCATGGTGACCGGCGTCATGAACTGCTCGGCCGCCTCGGTCATCACGACCTGGACGGTGGCGCCCGCCTTCACGAGCAGGCGGCACAGCTCGGCCGATTTGTAGCAGGCGATGCCCCCTGTGAGTCCGAGGACGATGTGTTTGCCGGCGAGATCTTGCATGGGACATATTGTTGCTCACATACCGACAAGATCAGGAATGGGATGGCCTTCGGCCGTGGAGGCACAAAGGGGACACCTATAATCGCAATTTCCCACTGCCCGGATTCACGCGTCCGGAACTGGCATGACCAAATTTGTCTTCGTCACCGGTGGTGTCGTATCTTCCCTTGGCAAGGGAATCGCCTCCGCCTCGCTCGCCGCGATCCTCGAATCGCGCGGCCTCCAAGTCACCCTCATCAAGCTCGATCCGTACATCAACGTCGACCCCGGCACGATGTCACCGTTCCAGCATGGCGAGGTGTTCGTCACCGATGACGGCGCCGAGACCGACCTCGACCTCGGCCACTACGAGCGCTTCATCAACACGCGGATGCGCAAGGCCAACAACTTCACGACCGGCCAGATCTACAAGACCGTGCTCGAGAAGGAACGCCGCGGCGACTACCTCGGCAAGACCGTCCAGGTCATTCCGCACATCACCAACGAAATCCAGGAATACATCAAGCGCGGCGCCGGCATCGGCACGGCGCACGAGGTGGACGTGGCCATCGTCGAAATCGGCGGCACCGTGGGCGACATCGAGTCGCTGCCCTTCCTGGAAGCCGTGCGCCAGATGAGCCTGCGCATGGGCCCGAACAACTCGGCCTTCGTGCACCTGAGCTACGTGCCCTGGATCGCCGCCGCCGGCGAGCTCAAGACCAAGCCCACGCAGCACACCGCCAAGGAACTGCGCGCCATCGGCATCCAGGCCGACGCCCTGCTGTGCCGCGCCGACCGCCCGATTCCCGACGACGAGCGCGCGAAGATCTCGCTGTTCTCGAACGTGCCCGAATGGGGCGTGATCTCCATGTGGGACGTGGACACCATCTACAAGGTGCCCCGCATGCTGCACGAGCAGGGCCTGGACGGCCTGATCTGCGACAAGCTGCGCATCAACACCCCGCCGGCCAAGCTCACGCGTTGGGACGAGCTGGTGTACGAGGTCGAGCATCCGCAACAGGAAGTGTCGATCGCCATGGTCGGCAAGTACGTCGACCTGTCGGACAGCTACAAGTCGCTCAACGAGGCGCTGCGCCACGCCGGCATGAAGAACCATGCCCGCGTGAAGATCGACTACATCGACTCCGAGACCATCTCGGCGCAAGACGTGTCGCGCCTGGCCAAGTACGACGCCATCCTGGTGCCCGGCGGCTTCGGCCAGCGCGGCGTGGAAGGCAAGATCTCGGCCGCCCGCTTCGCCCGCGAATCGAAGGTGCCCTACCTGGGCATCTGCCTGGGCATGCAGGTCGCCACCATCGAGTACGCCCGCCACGTGGCCGGCCTCAAGAACGCCAACAGCACCGAGTTCGACCCGGAAACGCCCACCCCCGTGATCGCGCTGATCACCGAGTGGAAGGACCGCGACGGCACCGTGAAGACGCGCGACGAAAAATCCGATCTCGGCGGCACCATGCGCCTGGGCGCGCAAAGCTCCGACGTGACGCCCGGCACGCTGGCGCACAGCATCTACGGCGACGTGGTCACCGAGCGCCATCGCCACCGCTACGAAGCCAACGTCAACTACCTGGACGAGCTGCGCAATGCCGGCCTCGTGATCTCGGCGCTCACGCAGCGCGAGCACCTGACCGAAATCGTCGAGCTGCCGCAGAACGTGCACCCGTGGTTCATGGGCGTGCAGTTCCACCCCGAGTTCAAGTCAACGCCGTGGGGCGGCCATCCGTTGTTCAACGCCTTCATCAAGGCGGCGCTCGACCACAAGGACAAGGGCGCGGGCAGCACCAACAAGACGCTCAAGGCAGTGGCATGAAGCTTTGCGGATTCGACATCGGGCTGGACCAGCCTTTCTTCCTGATCGCCGGCCCCTGCGTGGTCGAATCCGAGCAGCTGCAGATGGACACGGCCGGCACGTTGAAGGAAATCACGGCGTCGCTGGGCATCCCGTTCATCTTCAAGAGCAGCTTCGACAAGGCCAACCGCTCCTCGGGCACGAGCTTTCGCGGCCCGGGCCGCGACAAGGGCCTCGAGATCCTGGCCAAGGTGAAGCGCGAACTCGGCCTGCCGGTGCTGACCGATGTGCACACCCACGAAGACATCACCGAGGCCGCCAAGGTGGTCGACGTGCTGCAGACGCCTGCCTTCCTGTGCCGCCAGACCGACTTCATCCATGCCGCGGCGCAGTCGGGCAAGCCGGTGAACATCAAGAAGGGCCAGTTCCTCGCACCGCACGACATGAAGAACGTGATCGACAAGGCCCGCGCTGCCGCCAAGGAAGCCGGCCTGAACGAAGACAGCTTCATGGCCTGCGAGCGCGGCGCCAGCTTCGGCTACAACAACCTCGTGTCGGACATGCGCTCGCTCGCGATCATGCGCGAGACGAAGGCGCCCGTGGTGTTCGACGCCACCCACTCGGTGCAGCTGCCCGGCGGCCAGGGCACCAGCTCAGGCGGCCAGCGCGAGATGGTGCCGGTGCTCTCGCGTGCGGCCGTGGCCGTAGGCGTGGCCGGTCTCTTCATGGAGACGCACCCCGACCCGAACAAAGCCCTGAGCGACGGCCCCAACGCCGTGCCGCTCAAGCACATGAAGGCCCTGCTCGAGACGCTCGTCGCGCTCGACCGGGTCACCAAGAAAAACGCATTCCTCGAGGACAGTTTTCAAGCATGAGCAGTGGTTACGTCATCGCCCACGTCGAAGTCACCAACCCGACGCAGTACGAGGAATACAAGAAGTGGTCGAGCGTCGCGATGCAGGCGCACGGCGCCGAAGTCTGCGTGCGCGGCGGCCAGGTGCAGCCGCTCGAAGGCGACTGGAAGCCCACCCGCGTCGTCGTGCTCAAATTCCCCAGCTTCGAGAAGGCCAAGGCCTTCTACGAGACGCCCGAATACCTGAAGGCGCGTGAAGCGCGTGCCGGCGCCGCCATCATGAACATGATCGCGGTCGAAGGCCTTTGATTCCGTTTTTTGCCAGTCCACTCCACCAAGAGACCCAGAGAAAGAGATAGAGATGAGTGCAATCGTTGACATCGTCGGCCGCGAAATTCTCGACAGCCGAGGCAACCCCACCGTCGAGTGCGACGTGCTGCTCGAGTCGGGCACCATGGGCCGCGCGGCCGTGCCCTCGGGCGCTTCGACCGGTTCGCGCGAGGCCATCGAGCTGCGCGACGGCGACAAGAGCCGCTACCTCGGCAAGGGCGTGCTGAAGGCCGTCGAGAACATCAACACCGAGATCTCGGAAGCCGTGCTGGGCCTGGACGCCAGCGAACAGGCCTTCCTCGATCGCACGATGATCGACCTGGACGGCACCGACAACAAGGCCCGCCTGGGCGCCAACGCCACGCTCGCCGTGTCGATGGCCGTGGCCCGCGCCGCGGCCGAAGAGTCGGGCCTGCCCCTGTACCGCTACTTCGGCGGCATGGGCGGCATGCAACTGCCGGTGCCGATGATGAACGTCATCAACGGCGGCGCGCACGCCAACAACAGCCTCGATCTGCAAGAGTTCATGATCATCCCCGTGGGCGCCAAGAGCTTCCGCGAGGCCGTGCGCTACGGCGCCGAAGTGTTCCACGCCCTGAAGAAGATCCTGGGCGACCGCGGCATCAGCACGGCCGTGGGCGACGAAGGCGGCTTCGCGCCCAGCGTCGAGAGCCACGAAGCGGCCATCCAGCTGATCCTGGAAGCCATCGACAAGGCCGGCTACGTTGCCGGCGAACAGATCGCCCTGGGCCTCGATTGCGCAGCCAGCGAGTTCTACAAGGACGGCAACTACGTGCTGTCGGGCGAGAACCTCACGCTGTCGGCCGGCAACTGGGCCGACATGCTGGCGACCTGGGTCGACAAGTACCCGATCATCAGCATCGAAGACGGCATGCACGAAGGCGACTGGGACGGCTGGAAGCTGCTCACCGACCGCCTGGGCAAGCGCGTGCAGCTGGTGGGCGACGACCTGTTCGTCACCAACACCAAGATCCTGCAAGAAGGCATCGACAAGGGCATCGCCAACTCGATCCTGATCAAGATCAACCAGATCGGCACGCTGACCGAAACCTTCGCCGCCATCGAGATGGCCAAGCGCGCCGGCTACACGGCCGTCATCTCGCACCGTTCGGGCGAAACCGAAGACAGCACCATCGCCGACATCGCCGTGGGCACCAACGCCGGCCAGATCAAGACCGGCTCGCTGTCGCGTTCGGACCGCATCGCCAAGTACAACCAGCTGCTGCGCATCGAAGAAGACCTCGGCGACATCGCCGTCTACCCGGGCCGCGGCGCGTTCTACAACCTCAAGTAGCGCCTCGCAGCCTGCATGCGCGCGCGCTTCGTCCCTCCTCTCATCCTGGTGCTGCTGCTGGTCATCCTGCAGTGGCAGCTGTGGAACGGGCGCGGCAGCGTGCGCGAGGTCGCCCAGCTCAGAACCCAGCTGGCCGACCAGAAGGACGCCAACGCCAAGGCCGCCCTCAACAACGAGCGGCTTGCGTCCGAAGTCAATGACCTGAAAGACGGCCTCGAGATGGTCGAGGAACGCGCCCGCGCGGAACTCGGCATGGTCAAACCGAACGAAGTCTTCGTGCAGATCGCGCACTGACCCTTTCCTTCGCCACCGCTTCTCGATGCCAGAGCTTCTCTCGGCCTCCGCCTTTGTGCTGTGGGGCTCTCCCGTCACCTGGCTCGAACTCGTCGCCGCCGTGCTCGCGCTCGCGATGGTCGGCTGCAACATGCGCGAGATCCACTGGGGCTGGCCGCTGGCCATCGTCAGCTCGCTGCTCTACGTGGTGGTGTTCGCCAACGCACGCATCTACGGCGACGCCTCGCTTCAAGTCTTCTTCGCTTTCGTCGCCCTCTGGGGCTGGGCGCAATGGCTGCGCGGCTTTCGCGCCGACGGCAGCGCCTTGCGGGTCAGCCGGCTGTCGCCGCGCGGCACCATGTACGCCCTCGCGGCCTGCGCGATTGCGTGGCCCGTGGTCGCCCTCTTCCTGCGTCGCTTCACCAACACCGACGTGCCCTGGTGGGACGGCTTCGTCACCGGCCTGAGCCTGGTCGGACAGTTCCTGCTCGGGCGCAAATTCATCGAGAACTGGGTCATCTGGCTGGCCGTGAACGTGGTCAGCGTGGGCCTGTTCATCCACAAGGGCCTGTGGCTCACGACGGCGCTGTACGCGGTGTTCGCCGTGCTCAGCGTGGCCGGCTTCCTGGCTTGGCAGCGACGCCTGCCGAAGGCCGCAGCGAAGGCGGTGCCCGCATGACACCGAACCTGCCGACCGGCTGCGTCATCGCGCTCGTGGGCGCCGAGAGCACGGGCAAGACCGAACTCTCGCGCGCCATCGCACAGCGCCTGCAAGACCGCGGCACGCCCGTCACGCTGGTCGGCGAGTACCTGCGCGAATGGTGCGAGCGCGAGGGCCGCACGCCCCGCCCCGACGAGCAGCAGGCCATCGCCGACGAACAGAGGCGCCGCATCGACGCCGCTGCCGCCACCGGCGTGGTGGTGGCCGACACCACGGCGCTCATGACGGCGGTCTACAGCGAGCAGCTGTTCGCCGACACCTCGCTGTACGACAGCGCCCTGGCCGCGCAACAGCGCTATGCCATCACGCTGCTCACCGCGCTCGACCTGCCCTGGGTGGCCGACGACATGCGCGACGGCCCCCATGCGCGCCAGCCGACCGACACGCTGGTGCGCGCCGCGCTCTCGCGCGCCGGGCTCTCGTATGCCGTGGTGCACGGCAGCGGCGGCGAACGGCTGGCGAATGCATGGAATGCGATCAACACCATCGCCGGCAACGAAGGCCGCGCCCGCACGCGCACCCGCCGCGATGCCAAGCCCGCCTCGTGGACATGGCCTTGCGAGAAGTGTTCCGACCCGGAATGCGAACATAAACTCTTCAGCGACCTGATGGCGCGCCGCGACACGCCCTGAGCCTTTCGGTTCTTGCGCATTCGCGCGCCCTCTCCCTTTCACCGGAGACCCGATGCCCGTTTCGATTGCTGCGCGCCCTGCCTCGCGCGCTCCCGCCGCCGCCTTCCTCGCCCTGCTGCTGGCCACCGGTGCCACTTCTGCAGCCCCCGTTGCCGCCACCGTCGAGAACGCCACCACCCCCACGGCCTGCGCCGAGGAAGACAACGTGTCGATGGTGCTGCGCGGCGACGGCATCCGCAAAATGCGCATCGAAGCGCTGCAGCCGAGCTACCTCGGCACCATCGGCAACGACGTCACCGCGCCCGACTTCTCGGGCTGCAACTTCGACGGCGGCGCCCACCCCACCGACCCGGCGCACCGTTTCAAGAAGCGCACCGTCGTGCTGCTCGACAACGCGCAGTGGCGCATCGTCGGCATGACGCTGCCGACCTTCTGGCGTCCGGCGCGCGTGCCGGTGCAGGTCGGCGCGCGCCACGACCGCGGCTTTCATCTGCTGCAGGTGTTCAAGAAGGAAAACGGCAAGGCGCTCGAGGCCATCGTGCTCTACCCCTCCGACGGCTACTGGCGCCTCAAGCCGCTGCCCGAGGCGCGCTTCGGCGACGGCGTGTACGGCTCGTCGTTCCTGCTCGGCCCCGTCGTGCAGGCCGGGCGGCCGGTGGTGGACATCGCATCGATCCGCGTGGTGCCGCAACCGCTGGCCATCCACCTGCGCTTCACCGACGGCGGCAGCGCCGTGGCGCGCGTGACCGAGATCAGCCGCACCCGCACCGCGCTCGACGTGACGCTCTCCCAACCCACGTCGAGCGCGAAGCAACCCTTCGCGGTGCTGCGCTCGATGTACGTGACACCCGACAACGCCGACATGAGCGAGGTGCGCTGGCAGGCTTCGCCGAAGGCGGCCGAGCAGGCGTTGCCGCTGCCCGAGGTGAAGACGCTGAACGCCACGCAGGTGCGCTTCGGCCGCAGCCTCCCCTCCAAACACAACACGAGCGCGCCCGACATCGCATTCGGCGGCTTCGACGACGAAGCGCGCTGAACCCTACGCCGCGCGCCGCACCTCGCCGGGCGTGAGGCCCAGCACGCGGCGCATGCAGCGCGCCATGTGGCTCTGGTGCGAGAAGCCGCTCTCGAGCGCCACGAGGCTGGCGGGCATCTCGCTGTTCAGCAGCAGGCTGCGCGCGCGGTCGACACGGCGGTGCACCACATACGCATGCACCGCCTGGCCGGTCGAGCGCTTGAACTGCGTCTTCAAATGCGAGGCGCTCAGGCCCGCGACCTCGGCCAGTGCGGCCAGCGACAGGTCGCCATCCAGATGCGCCTCGATGAACTCGGTGACACGCTTCAGCTGCAGCCGCGTCAGCCCCTGCGCGGGTGACGGCGACACCTGCGGGCCAGCCGCGATCAGCTGCACCGCGAGTGCGGTGCCCAGGCTGTCGGTGTAGAGCCGGCCATTGGGAAAGCCCGCGCGCCGTTCGGCGTCGAGCGCCCAGGCGATGTGCTCGATCTGCGGGTCGCGGAACTGGTGGCGTTCGCCGAGCACCGCGCGCTCGGCCGGCAGGCCCATCTCGTCGGCCGTGCGCACCAGCAGTGCGGGCGCCATGCGCACCACGACCGAGGTGCTCGGCGACTCTTCATGCCAGATGTCGGTGCTGCCGGCCGGCAGGATGTCGAGGTCGCCGCGTGTGTAGAGAAAGCGGTGGAACTGGCAGGCGCCCTCCACCGGCGCGCCCGCGTGCAGCTTGAGGCGGTGGTCGGGCAGCGCCTCGTAGCCGACCACGCCGCCGGGGGTCCGGCGCACGTCGACGCGCAGGCTGTCGGTGGCGGGCGGCGCGACGAAGCTGTCGGCCGACAGCGCCACCTCGGACGCCGCACCACCGTGCCCGTGCAGATCGGTGTCCAGATCGGTATCGCTCATCGAAACATTATGGGCCGCGCGCGGCGTGCATGCCGTCGGCCGTTTGTGCTCCCCCATGGCCGAACGTGCGCGACCGAAAGCCGTGCGATCCGGATCATCGACGGCCATGAACACCACACCCCACACTCCTTACGCAGGCAAGAAAGCCGTCATCACCGGCGGCACCCTCGGCATGGGCCTGGCCACTGCGCAGGCGCTGCTCGACGGCGGCGCCGACGTGCTCGTGACCGGCCGCAACCCGCAGAACCTGGAGACCGCGCGCCGCGTGCTCAGCCCCTTCGGCGCGCGGGCGCACGTGCTGGCATCCGACACGGCCTCGCTGGCCGACATCGACACCCTCGCCGCCACCGTGCGCGAGCGCTTCGGCCGCATCGACCTGCTGCACATCAACGCGGGCATCTCGTCGCTCGAGCCCTTCGAGCAGGTGACCGAGGCCGGCTACGACCGCGCCTTCGCCGTCAACACCAAGGGCCCGTTCTTCACCGTGCAGCGCCTGGCGCCACTGATGCCGGCGGGCAGCGCGATCGTGTTCACCTCGTCCATCGCGGATGAAGGCGGCATGCACGGCATGAGCGTCTACAGCGCCACCAAGGCCGCACTGCGCTCGATGGCCTCGGGCTTCGCGGCGGAGCTGGTGACGCGCGGCATCCGCGTGAACGTGGTGAGCCCCGGCTTCATCGACACGCCCACGCTCGGCGTGACCGACGCGAGCGCCGAGGAACGCGCCGAGTTCATGCGCCTGGGCGACCAGATCACGCCGATGCGGCGCCACGGCACCTCCGCCGAAGTGGCGCGCGCGGTGCTGTTCTTCGCCTTCGAGGCGACCTTCACGACGGGTGCGCGCCTCACCGTCGACGGCGGACTGGGCCAGGGCCTGACGCCGGCTGCCGCTTGATCCGATCTCTCACCAAGGACCTCACAACATGACCGACGTTTCCCTCATCGGCCTCGGCCCCATGGGCGTTGCCCTCGCGCGCGCCCTTCAATCGTCGAAGTTCACGCTGACGGTGTGGAACCGCACCGCCGAGCGCGCCACGCCCCTCCTGAACCAGGGCACGGTGCTGGCACCGACGGCTTTGGCCGCCGTGCAGGCCAGCCCCGTGGTGCTGGTCTGCGTGGCCGACTACCCGGCGTCGCGCGCCATCCTCGCCGCGCCCGGCGTTCACGACGCGCTGCGCGGCAAGGTGCTGGTGCAGCTGAGCACCGGCACGCCGCAGGACGCACGCGACGACTGGGCCGCGCTCAGCGGCGTGGCGTATCTCGACGGCGCCCTGCTCGCCACGCCGGGGCAGATCGGCCGGCCCGACACGCCGCTCTTCATCTCGGGCGAGGCACGCGCCCTCGCCGCCTGCCGGCCGCTGCTCGACGCCATCGCCGGCAACATCCAGCACATGGGCGAGCCGATCGGCAACGCGGCCGCCTGGGACCTGGCCACGCTCTCGTGCATGTTCGGCGCGATGAGCGGCTTTTTCCACGGCGTGCGCATCTGCGAAGCCGAAGGGCTGCCGGTGGACGGGTTCTCTCAGATGATCGGCGCGATCTCGCCGGTGCTCGGCGAAATGATCCAGGCCGAGGGCGAAGCCATCCACGCCAGCCAGTACGGCGAGCCCGAGAGCTCGATGGCCACCTGCGCGGGATCGGGCCGGCTGTTCGTGAAGCAGGCGCGCGAGGCGCAGCTCGATGCGGGCTTTCCGGTTTTCCTGATGGGTCAGTTCGAGCGCGCGATGCGCGCGGGCCTGGGCAACGAGCGCCTGGCCGCGATGGTCAAGGTGCTGCGGCAGCCGCCGCAGCCCGCTTGAACCGCGTCGCGCCTACTGGACGACCGGGCTGCCCGGCAGCTGGTCGCCCAGCGGCTTGAACAGCTGCGCGGTGTCGACCGCGTCGAAGCGGTACTGCTTGCCGCAGAAGTCGCAGCCAACCTCGATGTCGCCGCGCTCGGCGAGGATTTCCTCGGCCTCTTCCACGCCGAGCCCGCGGATCATCTGCGCCACGCGCTCGCGGCCGCAGGTGCACGCGAAGTGCGGGCCCAGCAGGCCGGCCTGCGGTTCGAAGCGCAGTAGCTTCTCTTCCCAGAACAGGCGGCGCAGGATGGTCTCGACGTCGAGCGTGAGCAGCTCGTCGCGCGTGAGGCTCGACGCCAGGATCGAGATGCGGTTGTATTCCTCGTTGCGGCCGATCTGGTCCTGGTGCGCCTCGTCGTGCACCTGCTGTGAGGAGCCTTCGAGGTTGCCCTCGCCCTTGATGGGCAGGCGCTGGATCAGCAGGCCGGCCGCCACCTTGTCGTCGGCGGCGAGCACCAGCGTGGTGTCGAGCTGTTCGCTTTGCAGCATGTAGTGCTGCAGCACGTCGCTGAGCTTGCCCAGCTTCTGGCCGTCGTCGCCGAACAGCGGCACGACGCCCTGGTACGGCGTGGTGCCGGGCAGCTTGTCTTTCGGGTCGAGCGTGATGGCGCAGCGGCCCTTGTTGTTCACGTTGACCATGTCGGGCAGGCGCGCGTCGGCCGGCAGGTCGCCGATGACCTTGGCGGTGGCGCGCAGGCTCAGGTCGGGCTTGGCCTCGGCCACGGCCACCTTCACGGGGCCGTCGCCGAAGATCTGCAGGATCAGCGCGCCGTTGAACTTGATGTTGGCCTGCATCAGCGTGGCCGCGGCCGTCATCTCGCCCAGCAGCTCGGCCACGGGCGGCGGGTAGGCGCCGGTGGCGGTGTTGGAGGCGCGCCGCGCAAGGATCTCCTGCCACGCATCCGTCAGGCGCACGATCATGCCGCGCACCGGCAGGCCATCGAACAGGAATTTGTGCAGCTCGCTCAAAACGGAATCTTTCTGTCTGTGCCTGCGCGGGTCAGGCGATTTTTTTCAAGCCCTTCGCAAAGCGATGGGCGTTTTCTACGTAATGCTCGGCGCTTTGCCGCAGCTTGGCGGCGGCGGCATCGTCGAGCGTGCGCACCACCTTGGCGGGCGAGCCGATGATGAGGGAGTTGTCGGGAAACTCCTTGCCCTCGGTCACGACGCTGCCGGCGCCAACGATCGAATTGCGGCCGATCTTCGCGTTATTCAAGACCACCGCCTGGATGCCGATCAGCGAGTTGTCGCCGATGGTGCAGCCGTGCAGCATCACCTGGTGCCCCACCGTCACGTTGTCGCCGATGGTCAGCGGGCAGCCGATGTCGGCGTGCAGCACCGACAGGTCCTGGATGTTGCTGTTGCGCCCGATGGTCAGCACCTCGGTGTCGCCGCGCAGCACGGCGCCGAACCAGACGCTCGCGTTCTCTGCCAGTTCGACATTGCCCATGACCTGGGCGCTGTCCGCGACCCATGCGCCTTCGCCAAGGTGCGGTGCAATGCCATCCAATTCGTAAATCGCCATCGTGGTTGTCTCCGGAGGGGCAAAACTAGAATTGTAGGGATGCACCCCCGATTGAGCGCGCTGGCCGCGCTGCGCCTGACAGACCCCGACGACAAGGTGGCCGCCACGCGCGCCACGGCTGCACAGGCAGCTACTGTTTCCATAGCAATCGAGCCCCTGCGCACGCCCGGCGACGACGACGGTGTGCCCGGCCGCCCCGAGCGCCCGCTGCGCGTGGCCGCCACCGCCGTGCAAAAGCGCTCGCCCTTCACGCCCGAAGGCCGCGCCGCGCTGATCCATTCGATCTGCCACATCGAGTTCAACGCCATCAACCTCGCGCTGGACGCCGTGTGGCGCTACGACGGCATGCCCGAGGCCTACTACCGCGACTGGCTGCGCGTGGCCGACGAAGAGGCGCAGCACTTCACGCTGCTGCACACGCACCTGCAGGCCATGGGCTGGCGCTACGGCGACTTTCCGGGCCATGACGGCCTGTGGAACATGTGCGAAAAGACGAAGGACGACGTGCTCGCGCGCATGGCGCTGGTGCCGCGCACGCTCGAAGCGCGCGGGCTCGACGCCACGCCGCTGATCCAGTCCAAGCTCAAGCGCGTGAACACGCCCGACGCGCTGCGTGCCGTGGAAATCCTCGACATCATCCTGCGCGACGAAGTGGGCCACGTGGCCATCGGCAACCACTGGTACCGCTGGCTGTGCGAGCGCGCCGGGCTCGACGCCGAAGCCAACTACCCGGCCCTGGTGGCGCGCTACGACGCACCGCGCCACAAGCCGCCTTTCAACCTCGAAGCACGCGGCCGGGCGGGCTTCAGCCCCGCAGAGCTGCGCGCGCTGACCGACTCCCGCCCCGAATAATTCTCGTGATGACCGATGTGATTTCCGACCAGACCTGGTCACGCGCCGAGCTGCAGGCCTGCCTGCAGGGCCGCGACACGCCACCGCATTTCGAACGCTGCCATTTCGACGAGGCCGACCTGTCGCGCCTCGATCTGCGCGGCGCACAGTTCACGCTGTGCAGCTTCGCCGAAACCTCGTTCGAGCGCGCGCAGCTGGCGGACACGCGATGGGTCGGCTGCCGCGCGCGCCAGGCCGACTTCGGCCTGGCCGACCTCACGAACGCGCGCTTCCAGGACTGCGACCTGAACAACACGCAATGGGCGCGCACCAAGCTGGCCTCGGCGCTCTTCACGGGCGTGAAGCTCACGGGCGCGCACTTCGGCGAGGTGTCGGCGCTGGGCGTCGTGTTCAAGGATTCGCTGCTGGTCGACGCGCACCTGCGCGGCCTGTCGTTCCGCAAGCAGACGCTCGCGCAACTCGACCTCTCGGAGGCCGACCTCTCGGGCTGCGATTTCCGCGAGGCCGTGTTCGAAGGCGGCAGCCTGCGCAACGCGCACCTGAAGCTCGCACGCTTCGAAGGCGCCGACCTGCGCGACGTGGACCTGGGCGGCCTGCGGCTGGCCAACGCCGCGCCGTTCAAGGGCGCGACCATCTCCCACCGGCAGGCGGCCGCGCTGGTCGAGGAACTGGGCCTGCGCGTCGTCTGAGTTTGAGAGTCAGGACGTCGCGGTGCGGCTGTGCACCACCAGCTTGGGCGTGAAGTACTGCAGCACCTCGCCGCGCTGGTTGCGCGTCTGGCAGCGCATCGAGACCATCGCGCGGCCGGGCTTGGAGCGCGAGGGCGTGATGTCGACCACCTCGCTCACCACATGCAGCACGTCGCCGGGCCGCGTGGGCTTGGGCCACTGCAGCTCGCCGCCCGAGCCGATGATGCCGTCCGCCAGCGGGATGCCGCTGTCGACCAGCAGCTTCATGGTGAGCGCCGCCGTGTGCCAGCCGCTCGCGGCCAGCCCGCCGAAGAAGGTGTTCTTGGCGGCCTCTTCGTCGGTGTGGAAGGGCTGCGGGTCGAACTGCTGTGCGAAGGCCTTGATCTGTGCCGCGTCGAGCAGGTGTTCGCCGCTCTGGAAACGGTCGCCGACCTTCAGGTCTTCGAGATACAGCTTGTCCATGGGAGTCTCCTTGTTGCGTTGCCCGTCATTCTCGGGCGATCAGACGCGCTCGAGGATGGTGGCGATGCCCTGCCCGCCGCCGATGCATTGCGTGGCCAGCGCGTAGCGGCCGTTCTCGCGCGCGAGCAGCGCAGCCGCCTTGCCCGTGATGCGCGCGCCGGTCGCACCCAGCGGGTGGCCGATGGCCAGGCCGCCGCCGTCTAGGTTCACCTTTGCCGGGTCGAGCCCGAGGTCGCGGATGCAGGCCAGCGCCTGCGACGAGAAGGCCTCGTTGATCTCGACCACGTCGAGGTCGGCCACGCCCAGGCCCGCGCGTGCGAGCGCCTTGCGCGTGGCGGGAATCGGGCCGATGCCCATGACGGCCGGGTCCACGCCCACGGTCGCGAACGAACGGATGCGTGCCAGCGGCTTCAGGCCGTGCTTGGCGGCGAAGGCGTCGCTGGTGACCAGCACGGCCGCCGCACCGTCGGTCAGCGGCGACGAGGTGCCCGCCGTGACCACGCCGTCGGGGCGGAACGCGGGCTTGAGGTTGGCCAGCGCCTCAGCCGAGGTCGAGGGGCGGATGCAGCCGTCGGCATCGACCACCTCGCCGGAGGCCAGGCGCACCGGCACGATCTCGCCGGCCAACCGGCCCTGCGCGCGCGCTTCGGTCGCCTTGCGGTGCGACTCGACGGCCAGCGCCTCCTGGTCGGCGCGGCTCACGTGCCAGCGCTGCGCGACGTTCTCGGCGGTCTCGCCCATCGAGATGTAGGCGTCAGTGTTCGCCAGCAGCTCGGGGCTGGGCGAGAAGTTGAAGCCGCCCTGCGGCACCATCGTCATCGACTCCACGCCCACGCACAGGAAGGCGTCGCCCATGCCCGCCTCGATCTGCGCGGCGGCGATGTGCACGGCCTGCATCGACGAGCCGCAGAAGCGGTTCACCGTCATGCCGCCCACCTCGTGCGGCAGGCCCGCCAGCAGCCCGACGATGCGCGCGAGGTTGTTGCCCTGCGACGCCTCGGGGTAGGCGCAGCCCAGGATGATGTCCTCGAGCAGCGCCGGGTCGAGGTCGGTGCGCTGCAGCAGGCCCTGCACCACGCCGGCGGCGAGCGTGTCGGGGCGCACTTCGGCCAGCGCGCCCTTCCTGGCGAAGTGGAACGGGGAACGGGCGTAGGCGGAAATCACGGCTTTCATGGGAACACTCCTTGGAGAAAAACTACCTTCCAATCGGTAGGCTTCAGGGTTCAAAAAAAGGCACGTCCGGCGTGCCCGTGGTGAAACGGATCGGTCAGTCCAGCGGCAGCGCGCGCCGCAGTTGCGCGATGGCGTCGTCGAAGTCTTCGACGCGCCCCGTCATGCGCGACGCGAGCAGCGCGCCCTGGCACGACGAGAACACGAAGGCCGCGAGCGAAGCCACGGGGTTGTCTTTCTGCGCCTGCGCCGGCACCAGCGCGCCGAGCACGCCGGTGAGCCACATCACCTGCGTGTTGCGCAGGGCCTGCACGGCCTGGCGCAGGTCTTCGTTGATGCAGTCCCAGCCCGGCGCCAGCGCGCCCGCCGGGCACAGGCCCGAGCCCGCCTTCAGCGTGTTGCGGTACATGCGGAAATAGGATTCGAGCGCGTCCTTGGGCTCTCGCGCGCGCGCCGCCACCCAGTCCTTGAAGCCCTGCGTGGCGCCCTGGATCACCGCGATGCCCAGCGCTTCCTTGGTGGGAAAGTGGTGGTAGAGGCTGGCCTTGCGCACGCCCACCGCGTTGGCCACGTCCTGGAAGCTGAAGCCCAGGTACGAACGGGTTTCGATGAGCCCGCGCGCCACCGCGAGGATCTGATCGCGGGTGCCGCCGGGAGCCAGGGTTGAAGCGTCATGCATCTACCTACTATAAGGTAGGTAGACGCCACCCTGCAAGCGCCGGGGTCAATCGGCCTTGATGCCCGCGGCCTTCACGATGCGGCCGTTGCTCTCGAACTCGCTGGCGATCTCCTTGGCGAAGGCGGCCGGCGTGCCCGGGGCGGGCACGTTGTCGGTGGCCGTGAGCTTGGCGCGCAGCTCGGGGCTGGCGAGCGCCTTGTTGATCTCGGCGTTGTACTTCGCGACCAGCGCCGCCGGCGTGCCCGCGGGCGCGAACACGCCGAACAGCGAATGGATGTTGGCCGCGCTGTAGCCCAGTTCGGCCAGCGTGGGCACCTGCGGCAGGCTGTCGAGTCGCGCGGGTGCGCCCGCCGCCAGCGGGCGCAGCTTGCCCGACTGGATGTGCGCCGACAGCGTCGGGCTCGCGTTGGTCGACAAAATTTCGAACTGCCCGCTCAGCGCATCGTTGAGCTGCTGGCCGCCGCCCTTGTACGGCACGTGCGTGATGTCCACGCCGGCCGTTGCGCGCACCTGTTCGAGCACGATGTGCCCGAGCGAGGCCGGCCCCGACGTGGCCCAGCGCACCGCGCCGGGCTGCGCCTTGGCCTCGGCGATCAGCGCGCGGAAATCTTTCGCCTTGCTGGCGGGCGTGGCCACCAGCAGCACGGGCGAATACATCACGCTGGCCACCGGCACGATGTCCTTCAGCGGATCGAACGGCAGCTTGCCCAGGTGCGGGCTCAGCACCAGCGGGCTAATGGCCGAGAAGCCCAGCGTGGCACCGTCGGGCGCGGCCTTGGCCACGGCGTCCATGCCGATGGCGCCGCTCGCGCCCGCGCGGTTGTCGACGATCACCGTGGTGCCCAGCTGCGCGGCGAGCCGGTCGCCGAGCGCGCGCGCGACCACGTCGCTCACACCGCCCGCCGGGTAGGCCACGATGAGCCGCACGGTGCGCGGCACGGCCTGCGCATGCGCGCCGCTGGCCGCGCACAGCGCCGCGGCGGCGAGCAGCCGGGTCGTGGTCCGGCGCGAAGGCTTGGAGGCGGCGAGGAAGTTCATGGTGTCGATGAAAGGCATGCGTCGATGAGATAGAAGATCGGTCAGTCCAGCTGCAGCTTGCGCTCGCGGATCAGCTTGGACCACTTCTCATTGTCCGCCTTGACGAAAGCCGCAAAAGCCGCCGGGCCGAGCGGATGCACCTCGGCACCGGCCGTCGCGAACTTGGCTTTGATCTCCGGCGTCGCCAAGGCTTTCGCGAGTTCACCCGACAGGCGATCGACCACCTCCTTGGGCATGTTGGCAGGACCGACCAGGCCCTGGAAGCCGACCGCCTCCATGCCTGCAAGGCCCAACTCCTTCACGGTCGGCACGTCGGGCAGTTGCGGGTCGCGCACGGGGCCGGTCACGGCCAGCGCCTTGAGCTTGCCGCCCTTCACCTGCGGCAGCAGCACGCTGCCCGCGTCGATGAGGATCTGCGTCTGCCCGCCGAGCAGGTCCTGCACCGCAGGCGCACTGCCCTTGTACGGCACGTGCGTCATGTCCAGGCCCGTCACCTGGTTCATGAGCTCACCGTTCAGGTGCGTCGAGGTGCCGTTGCCGCCCGAGGCGAAGTTGACCTTGCCGGGCTGGCCCTTGGCCCACGCCACGAACTCCTTGAGGTTCTTCGCCGGATGGTCGGGCCGCGTCACCGCGATGTAGCTGCCCTGGCTGATCTGGCCGATGTAGGTGAACTGCTTGATCGGGTCGTACGGCGGCTTGCTCTGCAGGTACGGCGCGATGGCGAAGGGGCCGGTGTTGGCCAGCAGCAGCGTGTAGCCGTCGGCCGGCTGGCGCGTGAGCTCGGTCGCCGCGATCATGCCGCTGGCGCCCGGCTTGTAGTCGACCACCAGTTGCTGCTTGAGCGCCTCTTGCAGCGGCACCTGCACCGTGCGCGCTGCGAAGTCGATGCCGCCGCCGGGCGGGTAGCCGACGATCAGGCGGATGGGCTTGGCGGTGGGAAAGCCCTGGGCGATGGCAAGGCCGGCGGTCGTAGCCAGTGCGAGGCCGGTGCAGAGTCTGCGAAGGTTCATGGATGTCTCTGGATCTCTCTTGAAGGGAGCGTCCATTTTGAAACATCCCGGGGCCGTGCGGCCCCTGCGCAACTCAGGCTTGCTGCACCTGCACGTCGTTGCCGATGAAGTTGCGCCCGCGCGCCCCGCCCTGCGCATGGCGCAGCATCTCGCGCGCCTCGTCCTCGCCCACGCCGTAGTCGGCGAAGCGCGTCTTCACGCCAAGCGATTCGATGAAGGCCGCGAGCTGCGCCGGTGCCTCGGCCAGCGGCATGCGCAGCGCCTGCGCCAGCACCGCATCGCGGTCGGGCCGACGGCCGATGGCGCGCGCCAGCACCATCGGCAGCGGGAACGAACAGGCGATGCCGTGCGGCAGGCCGTAGCGCAGCGTCATCTCGTACGAGATGGAATGCGCGAGCGCGGTCTTGGTGTTGGAGAACGCCATGCCCGCCTTCAGCGCGGCGAGTGCCATGCGCCCGCGCAGTTCGACGTCGTCGAGCCGGGCCATGAGCTGCGGCAGCACCTCCAGCGTGTCCTGCACGGCCGCCACGGCGAAGGTGTCGGACAGCGGATTGGCGTTGACGTTCCAGATCGCTTCGAGCGCGTGCGACAGCGCATCGAGCCCGCTCTGCAGCGTGACCGCCGCGGGCAGCGACAGCATCAGCTCGGGGTCGATGACGGCATAGGTCGGCCAGGTCTGCGGCAGGTGCAGCGAATATTTCTTCTGGCGCTCGCGGTCCCAGATGGTGGCCCAGGGCGTGACCTCGCTGCCCGTGCCGGCCGTGGTGGGCACGGCGATGAGCGTCTTGTGGCGCGTTGCCACGAAGGGCCGCTCGCCCGCGAGGCCCGCCACCAGGTCCGCGAAGCGCCCGTGGTCGTCGGCCACCATCAGCGCCTTCGCGGTGTCGATGGCGCTGCCGCCGCCGACCGCGACGATCACCTCCACGTCGGCGTGCGTGCGCCAGAACCATTCGTAGGTCTCGGCCAGTTCCGCCACGTCGGGGTTGGGCCGCGTCTGGTCGAGCGTGCAGGCCAGCGCATCGCCGAGCACCGACGCCAGCCGGTCGAGCAGGCCCAGCGCGCGCGCCTCGGGAAAGGTCACCAGCGCGGCGCGCCGTCCTTCGAGCAGCTTCGGCAGGGACAGCAGGGCCCCTGCCCCGTACACGCTGTGCACGGGGTTGTGGTAGTTGGCGCTCATGGAGAGGTTTCTTCAGGAGGCGGCCAAAGCCGCGGGGAGAGACGCGAAGAGCGATCGAGTCATCAGCGCGCGCCCTGCTGGATCCAGCCGCGCAGCCGGGTCGAGAGGTAGTCGGCCGTCATGACCATCACGACGATCACCAGGATGCAGGTGGCCGTGTCCTGGTACTGGAACAGCTTCATGCTGCCCACGAGCTCGAAGCCGATGCCGCCCGCGCCCACCATGCCCAGCACGGTGGCCTGGCGCAGGTTGGTCTCGAAGCGGTAGACGATCACGCCGATCCACGCGGTGACCACCTGCGGGATGACGCCGAAGATGATGGTCTGGATCGGTCCTGCACCGGTGGCGCGCAGCGCCTCGAGCGGGCCCTGGTCGATCTCCTCGATCGACTCGGCGAAGAACTTGCCGAGCATGCCCGCGCCATGCAGCGCCAGCGCCAGCACGCCGGGGAACGGACCGAGGCCGACGGCCGCCACGAAGATCAGCGCCAGGATGATCTCGTTGATGCCGCGCGTGATGTTCAGCACCTGCCGCATCGCGTGGAACACGGCGACGTTCGGCGAGATGTTGCGCGCCGCGAAGAAGCACAGCGGCACCGCGAGGATCACCGCCAGCAGCGTGCCCCACAGCGCGATCTGCACGGTCTCGATGGCCGGCTTCACGAGCTTGCCCATGAACTCCCAGTTGGGCGGCAGCATGCGCCCCAGGAAGTCGGCGATCCAGGGCATGCCCTTGCCGAGTTCGCTGAAGCTCACCTGGCTGCCGATGGCCGCCCACCAGAGCACGCCGATGCCGGCGAGCACGGCCACGGCGTATTTCCACCAGCCGGGGTTGCCGGCGCTCTTGGCGATCAGCAGGTTGTAGCGTCCGAGGGCGATCATGATTGCTCCATGGCGAGTTGCGGGGCGGTGCGCACCGGCGCCGCATGAAGGGCCGCAGCGGGCACGCTCGGCGTTGCGGTGTCAGGCTCTGCGCCCGCAACGGCGGCCTCGGTGCCCTCTTCCACGCCGCCCGGATAGATGAGGTGCAGCACCTCGTCGGTCAGTTCGTCGGGCCGGCCTTCGAACACGATGCGTCCGGCCGCCACGCCGATCACACGCTGCGCGAACTCGCGGGCGTAGTCGACCTGGTGCAGGTTGCAGATCACCGTGATGCCGTCCTGCCGGCTGGCCTGCTTCAGGTAGTTGAGCACCTTGCGCGAGGTCTTCGGATCGAGGCTGGCCACGGGCTCGTCGGCCAGGATCACCTTGGGCTTTTGCGCCAGCGCACGGGCAATGCCCACGCGCTGCTTCTGTCCACCCGAGAGCGTGTCGGTGCGCAGGTCGGCCTTGGGGTCGAGCTCGACGCGGCGCAGGCATTCGCGGGCGATGGCGATGTCCTTCGCGGGGAACACCTGGAACCACGACAGGAGCGCGGGCATGGAACCCAGCCGCCCCGTCAGCACGTTCTTGAGCACCGACAGGCGCGGCACCACGTTGTAGTGCTGGAAGATCATCGCGACGTCGCGGCGCACCTTGCGCAGCCCGGCGCGGTCGCCGCGCGAGCGCTCGCCGTCCACGTGGATCTCGCCTTCGCTCGGCTCGGTCAGGTGGTTGATGCAACGCAGCAGCGTCGACTTGCCCGCACCCGACGCGCCGAGGATGACGACGAACTCGCCCTTGGCCACCGTGAGGTCCACACGGTGGAGCGCGGTGAAGTCGCCGTAGCGCTTGCACAGCCCGCGGATCTCGATCATTTCATCTTCCTCAGGTCGAGGTTCAGCACCTTGGCCGTGTCGCGGATGATGTTGTAGGCCGCGTCGTTGGTCGGGTGGAAACCGTTGAGCAGGCCCTGGTCGGACCAGGGGATGTCCTTCACCTGCAGGAAGGCGGCCTGCACGCGCGTCTTCAGGTCGGCGGGCAGGTCCTTGCGCCACACGGTGGGCGACTCGGGGATCGGGTCCGACTTCCAGACCTCGACCAGGTCTTCGCGCTTGACCAGGCCCTTGGACACGGCGGCATCGAGGATGCGGTCGGCAATGGCCGCGGCATCGACCTTCTTGTTCTGCACCGCGATCGCGCTCGAGTCGTGCGAGCCCGAAAAAATCACGCGGCCGAAATCCTTGTCGGGGTTGAAACCCGCCTTCAGCAGGCCGGCCTTGGGAAACAGATGGCCCGAAGTGGAGCTCGGGTCGACGAAGGCGAAGGTCTTGCCCTTGAGGTCGGCCACCGTCTTGATGCCGGTGTCCTTGTGGGTCACGATCTGACTGTGGTACGAGGTGCGCCCGGCCTTCTTGGTCTCGGCCACCGCGAAGGCCTCGATGTCGGCCACCGTGGTGCCCAGCACATACGAGAAGGGGCCGAGGTAGGCCACGTCGAGCCGCTTGGAACGCAGTGCTTCGATCACGCCGTTGTAGTCGGCCGCCACGAAGGGCTTGACCGCAAAACCGAGGGCCTTGGACAGCATGTCCATCATGGCCTGGCTGTTGGCAATCATGGCGCGCGAGTCCTCGGAAGGAATCAGCCCGACAGTGAGAACCTGCTGTGCCCGTGCCATCGGCACGAAGGCGGACGCTGTCACGGCGGCAGTGCCGAGCAGCAGCTTTCTACGCTTCATCATGGTTGTCTCCAGTGGTCTGCGTTGCATGGAATCCTCAGGTCGTTTCGAAGGGCAAAAGTACCCGTCTCGAGTCTTCCAGTCGTGCGTGTCATGGTCATGACAACGCGAGGATTCGGGACGTCCGGCGTGTTTCTGTCGAGGCCTGGTCCGTCTTGAGCGCGAGTACATCACTGGTACTCATATCGATCAAATTCAAATTTTTTCGATGATCTATATACTGAACCTATAGATCAGAAAGGCTCCCGCGATGCGCCTCACCCAGCTGCGTTCCTTCTATGCCGTGGCCCGCGAAGGCAGCTTCACGCGGGCCGCCGAGCACCTGCATGTGAGCCAGCCCACCATCACCACGCAGGTGCGCTTTCTCGAAGAGGCCTACCAGGTCGAGCTCTTTCACCGGCGCGGCCGGCGCGTGCAGCTCACCGAGATCGGCGAACAGCTCATGCAGCTGGCGCAGCAGATCTTCAGCCTCGAAGGCGATGCGGTGGCGCTGCTCGGCGACGCCGGCAAGCTGCGCACCGGCCACCTGCGCGTGGCGGCCGTGGGCCCGTACCACGTGACCAAGATGCTGGTCGACTTCAGCTTGCGCTACCCCGACGTGAAGGTCACGGTGAGCACCGGCAATTCACAGGACGTGCTCGACCGCCTGCTCGACTACAGCGCCGACGTCGGCGTGCTCGCGCAGCTGGTGCGCGACGATCGCTTTCTGTCGGTGCCCTTCAGCCAGCACCCGGTCGTGATGTTCGTGCCCTCCACGCACCGCTTCGCGAAGCGGCGCAACATCCGGCTCGCGGAGCTGCAGGGCGAACGGCTCATCCTGCGCGAGCAAGGGTCGACCACGCGCAAGGCGCTCGAACTGGCGCTCGCGAAAGCCAAGGTCGAGGTCGACGTGGTGATGGAGATCAGCAGCCGCGAAGTGATCCGCGAAGCCGTGGCGCAAGGCCTGGGCATCGCGGCCGTGTCGGGGGTGGAGTTCGTGCCGGGGCCCAACCTGCACATGGTCGGCTTCAGCGACACCGAAATATTTACCTACGCCCACGTGCTGTGCCTGGCCGAGCGGCGCGAGATGCGCATGGTGAGCGCCTTCTACGACACGCTGGTGCCGGCCATCGAGGCGCGCAAGCGCAAGAGCTGAGAACGAAGGCCGCGTCAGCCGCGCGGATGGTGCGCCGCGTGCAGCTGCTTCAGGCGCTCGCGCGCCACGTGCGTGTAGATGGTGGTGGTCGAGATGTCGGCATGGCCCAGCAGCAACTGCACCGCACGCAAGTCGACGCCGTGGTTCAACAGGTGCGTGGCAAAGGCATGGCGCAGCGTGTGCGGCGACAGCGGCACATGGATGCCGGCAGCCGCGGCTTGCTTCTTCACGATGACCCAGAACATCACGCGCGTCATGCCCGCGCCGCGCGCGGTCACGAACAGGTCGGGCGTCTGCTGGCCGTCGAGGATCACGGGTCGCGACTCGTCGAGGTAGCGCTCGATCCAGCGCCGCGCCTCGCCGCCGAAGGGCACGAGGCGTTCCTTGTTGCCCTTGCCGAGCACGCGCAGCACGCCGTCGTTCAGGCTCATGTCGATGGCCTTCAGGGCGACCAGTTCGCTCACGCGCAGGCCGCTCGCGTACATCAGCTCCAGCATCGCGCGGTCGCGCAGGCCGAGCGGGCTCTCGACATCGGGTGCGGCCAGCAGGTCGTCGACCTGCTTCTCGGACAGCGTCTTGATCGCGCGCGGCATCTGACGCGCGGGCATGAGGCGGATGCTCGGGTCGGCCGTGATGCGGCGTTCGCGCAGCGCCCAGCGGTAGTAGCGCTTGAACACCGTGAGTCGGCGGTTCGCCGAGGTCGCCTTGCCCTTGGTGGACAGGCGCACGCCCATATAGGCCTGCAGTTCGGTCTCGCGCGCGGCGTCGAGCCCCATGCCGTCGCGCTGTTCGCGCAGCCACTGCGCGAACAGCGCGAGGTCGCGGCGGTAGGCGGCCAGCGTGTTCTTCGACAGCCCGTCCTCGAGCCAGAGGGCGTCGATGAAGGTGTCGATGTCGGCGGTGGGGGGAGCGGCGGCGGCCTCGGTCATGCGGTGCAAGATAACAAAAGAAAAAGCCGCCCGGAACGCGGGCGGCTTTCGGGGGAAGCGAAGAGGCTCAGTCGAGCTTGAGGTTCTGCTTCTTCACGACCTGCTTGTACACGTCGAACTCGGCCTTGATCTGCGCAGCGAACTGGTCGGGCGAGTTGGCCACGATCAGCGAACCCGTGTCTTCGATGCGCTTCTTCACGGCCGGATCTTCCACCGCCTTCTTCACGCCCGCGTTGATCTTGTCGACCACTTCCTTCGGCAGGCCCTTGGGGCCGAGGATGCCGTAGTAGGCCATGCGGTTGACCGGCTCCAGGCCGACTTCCTTGAAGGTCGGCACGTTCGGCAGGCCGGCCACGCGCGTCGGCGCCGACACCACGATCGGCACCAGGCGGCCGCTCTGGATGAAGGGCATCGCCGAGGGCAGGTTGTCGAAGATGATCGGCACCTGGCCGGCCACCACGTCGTTCAGTGCCGGGCCCGCGCCGCGGTACGGGATGTGCGTGACGAAGGTGGTGGTCAGGCTCTTGTACAGCTCCATCAGCAGGTGGCCGATGCCGCCCGTGCCCGACGAGGCGTACGAATACTTGCCCGGGTTCTTCTTCAGCTCGGCCACGAACTCGGCGTAGTTCTTGGCCGGGAAGCTCGGGTTGACGGCGATCACGTTCGGCGTGGCCGCGATGTTGATGATCGGCGTGAAGTCGGTGATCGGGTCGTACGGCGTCTTCGGGTTGATGGCCGGGTTGGCGGCGGTGCTCGACACCGTGGCCACGCCCAGCTTGTAGCCGTCGGCCGGTGCGCGCGCGGTTTCGGCCGCGCCCACGATGCCGCCGCCACCGGCGCGGTTGATCACCACCACGGGCTGACCCAGCACCTTGCCCAGCGGGTCGGCGATCACGCGCGCCACGATGTCCGTCGTGCCGCCGGGTGCGAACGGCACGCTCAGTTCGACCGGCTTGGTGGGATAGCCCTGCGCGAAACTCTGGCCTGCCACTGTGACCAGCGCGGCAGCGCCCACGAACGCGCTCCATTGACGACGTTGCATCGATAACTCCTTGACTTGACGGGACCGGCCGGGGCGGCCGGAAAAAAGCGAAGCCCGGATGCTAGCGGGTCGGGGCTTTCCGTCATGCTGTGGAATACCCACGGTTGTGCCGGTTTATGCTCGAAGCGGTGAACTACGCGCAGCTGCTCTTCCCCGATTTCTCCCTCATCGCCATCGGCTGGCTCCTGTGCCGCTACACCGCGCTCGACCGCCGCGTGTGGGACCAGGTCGAGAGCCTGGTGTATTACTTTCTATTTCCCGTCCTGCTGTTCCATTCGATCGTGCGCAGCCCGCTCGACTTCGGTGCGACCTCGAGCCTGCTGACCGCGGGCGTCGGCGTCGGGCTGGCCGGCATCGCGATGGCCTACGCCCTGCCCTTCGTGCCGGGCCTGCGCGCGCACATCGATCGACACGACCACGCCGCCAGCGCGCAGATCGCGTTCCGCTTCAACTCGTTCATCTGCCTGGCGCTGGCCGAGCGGCTGGCCGGGCCCGAAGGCCTGCTGCTGATCGCGGTGCTGATCGGCGTGTGCGTGCCGATGTTCAACATCGCGGCCGTGTGGCCGATGACGCGGCATGCGCAGACCGGCTTCGTGCGGCAGCTGGTGCGCAATCCGCTGATCGTGGCGACGCTGGCGGGGCTGCTGGCCAATGTGCTGGGGCTCACGGTGCCTGGCTGGTTGACGCCGACGCTCACGCGGATCGGGGCTGCGTCGCTGGCGTTGGGGTTGCTTGCGGCGGGGGCAGGGATGCAGTTTGCGACGTTGGGGAGGGGGAAGGTGTTGGCGGTGTCTGTGCTGGCGATACGGCACTTCTTCTTGCCGCTCGTGGCTTGGGGGTTGTCGCTTGCACTGAAGCTGGACGCTACGCAGGCTTCGGTGTTGATGGCTTTTTCTGCTGTGCCGACTGCTTCGAGTGCTTATGTGTTGGCGGCTCGGATGGGATACAACGGGCCTTATGTGGCGGGGCTGGTGACGCTGTCTACGATCTTGGGGGTGGTTAGTTTGCCGTTTGCGTTGGCTCTGCCTCGGTAGTTGCCGCGTGGTCGTAGGACGTTCCGAGGCCGGGTCTCGCCCCGGCGGGCGACCTACTTTTCTTTGCTTCGCCAAAGAAACGTAGGCAAAAGAAAGGCGACCCTGCTGTCTGCGTCCCTACGCTTCGCTTCGGGCAACCTGCGGTGCTCGCGTTTCGCGGGGTCTCGCCCAAACTCGCTTCG